>NZ_CALSFT010000002.1:0-1200000 GCF_943736995.1 Sporosarcina sp. Marseille-Q4943
TCACACCCGTTCCCATACCGAACACGGAAGTTAAGCTCTTCAGCGCCGATGGTAGTAGGGGGCTTCCCCCTGTGAGAGTAGGACGTCGCCGGGCAAAGGCCATCCCCTGTGGGGGATGGTTTTTTTTGTGTTTATAAATCCATATCGACAGATAGTGCTTAATTTGTCAAAGACATTCGGCGCGATTTCGTTCAGTATGGGAACTCAGTGTTCTTCCGCGTCCAAAGAGACCCACCCCGCGCCCAAAGGAAGTCCTCCCGCGTCCAAAGAGACCCACCCCGCGCCCAAAGGAAGCCCTCCCGCGTCCAAAGAGACCCGCTCCGCGCCCAAAGAAAGCCATTCGTTTCCGAACTAGCCCGCCTATTAGAATATCTAGGTTATGATCAATCACTATTTATGCGCTTTTAAATACATTTATGCGTTTTTAGGCAGACTTATGCGTAATTAATCAGGTTTATGCGTATTTGCTTCTATTTATGCGTGATATTTGTGTTTTATGCGTATCTGGGCACTAACTTATTGATTTACTGATAATCGCCGCATGTCACTACACCTTTAATTTTCGCTTCAATTAATATGCATAAATTCTTTGCTTTGCATTCCATTTCTTCTGGAAGAATAGGGTATATTGTAGGGAGGAGGTGAGAGAAGGTGATCTTGCTCAATGTGGCGAAGAGGTTTTTCAAGGAGCGATTTTTTGATCAGGCGGCGCAGACGGCTTATTATTTACTGTTATCGATGTTTCCTTTTCTCATTTTCTTGTTCTCCTTGTTGAGTTATTTACCCGTGAATGAAGAGATGTTTTTAGCGTTCCTTCGGCCATTTGCGCCGAGTGAGGCGTATGTGATCATTGAGCAGAATGTGCGGGCGATTATTTTTAAGGTGCAGGGGAACGTTTTATACACAAGCTTGGCTGCGGCTTTCTGGCTGTCATCAGTTGCTGTGCAATCGTTGGCGCGTTCGTTGGATCAGGCTTATGGGTATGTCAGAAGATATGCTTTTTGGAAAGTGTTGATCCGAGATTTAGGTGTCACGTTATTATTCATGTTGATCCTATCCTTGTCTTTGTTTCTTCCGTTAATCGAAAGGGCGTTGCACGAAGTGGTGACCTATTACGATACGGTTGAGCAATGGCGCGGCTGGCAGACTGTGTGGCCGATGGTAAGATGGGGCCTTGGAACGCTGTTCTTGTTCCTGTTTTTCCTATTGTTTTACAAAGTTGTTCCGACAGGTAAAATGAAAGTGAAGGAAGTGTGGCCGGGCGCAGTTTTTTCTGCAATCGGTTGGCAGCTGTTCTCGCTTTTCTTCGGGAGCTATGTGGCAAATGTCGATTATACGAGACTTTATGGACAGCTATCAGGAATCATCCTGCTCGTCCTCTGGTTTTATTTGACTGCAGTCATCCTAATGGTTTCAGGATTGCTAAATGCAGAGTTGCGGTCCTTTTTGAAAAGGAAGGGAAGATGAATATGAAAATACTCGTAGTGGATGATGATCCGAATATATTGGAGCTAGTGAATATCCATTTATTTCAGGCGGGCTATGAAGTGATCAAGGCGGCAAATGGTGCACAGGCACTCGAGAGTCTGGAGGAGCAGCTTCCCGACTTAGCAGTTGTCGATGTCATGATGCCCGGTATGGACGGATTTGAATTGACGAAGAGGCTGCGGGCCGAAGCGGATATTCCCGTTTTATTGCTGACCGCAAAAGGGGAGATGGAAGATAAGGAGAAAGGCTTTTTGGCTGGTTCCGACGATTATGTCGTCAAGCCGTTTGAGCCGAAGGAGCTGTTATTCAGAATCAATGCCATCTTACGGAGATATGATAAAGCTGTCGATATGTTCATACAGGCAGGGCCGCTTAAAATCAACAGGCAAAGCTATGAAGTGTCCATAGGGAAAAAAGTGCTGTTGCTGCCATTGAAGGAATTTGAGCTGTTATCTGTGCTTGCCTCTAAGCCGAATCAAGTGTTTGAACGTGATTTCCTTATTGAACGCGTATGGGGCTTCGATTATGAAGGGGATGAGCAAACGCTGAACGTCCATATCAAACGGCTGCGAGATAAGCTTGATGGGCTGCCGGAGGGCATTTGCATAACGACAGTCCGCGGGGTCGGCTACAAGCTCGAGGTGTCGGATACATGAGATCCCTCTATGGAAAATTCCTTTCCTTCACAACGGGCATAATGATGACGAGTGCTGTCATTGCATTTCTCGTCGTAAATACATATTACCACCAGCAATTGAAAGGGCAGAATGACGCCAAAAACATGAATATCGCACTCGCGATGGCGGATTATATCGAGACGGAAGAGCCTGCCGATTTGGAGAGCTATTTCAGGACGCAGGCCGCCTCGGGCTACAAGTTATTCGTTGTGAATGAAAACCGGGAGGCCCACATGTATGGAGTGCCGTTTCGTAAGGAGAATTTAAGAACAGTTTCTGTCGATCGGGTGCTCGATGGTCAACTGTACCACGGCATGCGTGATTTGAAGACCGAGACGTTCATGACGGGTTTCTTTTCGGATGAACTTGCGAACACGGTAGGTGTCCCGTTTACATACAATGGGGAAACATATGCGCTTTTCATGAGACCGGATATCAAAATGCTGTTCACGGAAGTCCATTTTCTATTGGGTGGCATGGTCGTCGTCATGGCGATTGTCAGTTTGCTGTCGATGTTGATTGTGGCGAAGAAATTGATTGAACCGATCACGAAGTTGACCGCGGCGGCGAAAAGAGTAGGTGAAGAGAGGTTCACGGGAACCCTTGATATAAACCGTAGAGATGAAATTGGCCAGCTGGCGCAGAGCTTTCAGCGGATGACCGAGAAACTCAGTGAAAATGACCGGATGCGCAAGGAGTTCATCAATGATGTTTCACATGACTTCCAATCCCCATTGCTCAATATTAAAGGATACGCCAATTTATTGATGGATAGTGAGCTGCCCGAACAGGAGCGGAGAAACTATGCGAAAGTTATTCAGTCCGAGACGGAACGGCTGTCTTCATTGACGAAGCAGTTATTGCTGTTGACGTCACTCGATCAGCTGGAGTCTCCCTTGAAGCCGATCAATTTTCGCTTGGATGAGCAACTCAAAGAAGTTATCCGCAAACAAAGATGGCTGCTGGAGGAGAAACAAATGTCACTTGTCATGGAGTTGGACGAAGTCGCGATAACAGGAGACCCTTCTTTTCTTGAAAAAGTATGGGAGAACTTGCTTTCCAATGCATTGAAATATACAGAGTCGGGCGGCGAGATTGATATTCGTCTGTCAGGCGGATTTGATGATGTGGAAGTTGCAGTCCGGGATAACGGGGCAGGGATTGCTACAGAGCATTTGAATAGGTTGTTTGACCGGTTTTACCGGGTCGATCATTCCAGGACGCACGAAGTCGAAGGGACGGGGCTCGGGCTTTCCATCGTGGACCAAGTCGTAAAGCTTCATGGAGGTAGGGTGGAAATTGCTAGTGTAGAAGGGGAAGGCACTACATTTACAGTCATACTTCCTAAATTGTAATCTCTTGTTCATGTTCCGTTCATGTTAGCCATTTACTATGAGAGTATAACATGAATAATTAGGAGGAAATGACATGCAAGAGAAATGGAGTTTACGGCTAATTCGTATTTCAGCGATATTTGGGATGATCGGAGCGTTTTTAGGGTCCCATATGGCGGGGGCGGGATCATATGCTTTTCGCCCAATCCATGCTCACATCCTCGTCGTCGGTTGGTTATCAGTTTTCGCTTGGGGTGTCTTCTACAAAATCTATAAAGTCCGCGCGAAAAAGTTGGTTGCCGCACATAGTTGGACGGCAATCATCGGATCAATCGGTTTAACTGCAGGTATGTGGTTCCAATTTATGAAACCATTCGGTGTGAATGAAACGTTCTCGCTCATCTTCTATATCGTCGGTGGCAGTGTCCTGCTCATTAGCTTTGCGCTATTTATTTTGGTGACATTCTTAATAGAGAAAGAGGGAAGACGCTAGTGCAAAAAGGAAAATTAAGAGGTAGACGTCTTTGGTGGTTATCCATAGGGATTTGGCTGATGATCACAATTTTGTCTTCCGTATTTGCACCGGGCAGTAACGAAAATGTCATAGCCAATAAAGACTTCGGCTTGCCATCTGACTCTCCTTCCATCGTAGCGGGATATGAGTTGGAAAAGCATTTTCCGAATGACGGAGGCATTCCACTTTTTGGAGTATTCCATAAGGATGGCGAGCTGTCAGATGAAGAAATTCTCAGTTTCGCGCTAGCAATTGAATCTTTGAAGGAGGACAAAGCGTTTGATGAAGTGGATGTCATCCCTTTATCCAAATTACAAGCAGAGCAGCGCGCGTCATTTCTATCGGAAAATAAAAAGACGTTTTTCATTCCGTTAACATTACCAGAAACCCTTGAAGGAAAAGATCTGAACAAATTAGTTCAATCCATTAAAGAATCGGTGGGCGGTAAAATTGACGATGCAATTGAACTGTCTTGGACGGGGCCGGCCGGAATTGCATCAGACGCGGTGGAGCTGTTTAGCCAAGCAGATATTGTCTTGTTGCTGTCAACGGTAGGGCTGATTCTAGTTTTGCTTTTAATCATTTACCGTTCGCCACTATTGACGTTGATTCCGTTAGTAGGCGCGGGAATCGTTTACGCAGTTGTCGACCGGTTGATCGGCTTTACAACTGCACAAGGGTGGTTCGGCGTTGATAGCCAGGCGCTGTCGATTATGACGATTCTTTTGTTTGCAGTCGTTACGGATTATTCATTGCTTATTTTCTCTCGTTATCGAGAAGAATTAAAAATGCATGAGGATGCAAATGTAGCGATGAGGGAAACGATGCGCCACGTAAAAGAACCGATTTTCTTTAGCGGCAGCACAATCTTGTTGGGTGTTGCGACATTGTTTTTTGCCCTTTATGAGCCGTACCGTAATTTCGCACCAGTATTTGCAATTGCGGCAGGTGCAATGCTAATTGCGGGCTTGACGTTATTGCCTGCCTTGTTTGCGGTAATTGGCAGAAAGGCATTCTGGCCGTTAATTCCGAAGTACGGTGAGGAGACAGTCGAAAAGAAAACGATCTGGGGAAAAGTGGCGGCTGTCGTTACGAAAAGGCCGTGGCAATTCATGGTTCCAATCCTATTGCTTCTTGCGTTAGGTGCTTGGAATATGACCAATATGAAAGAGTCATATGATTTAATCGCGTCATTTCCGGAAGACCTTTCATCCAGAGAAGGTTATGAGCGATTAGGAGAGGACTTCTCGAAGGGTAGCTTGGCACCGGGGACATTGCTATTTGTCACTGAAAGTGAGTTTGGCATGGAAGAAATGAGAACAGTGATTGAACGAATTGAAGAATATCCTTCCATAGCCAGTGTGACGACACAAGGCAATCCTATAAGTGAAGATGGAAAAGCAGCAAAATTCTCCATAACATTTGAAGGTAATCCTTATGATGAGGAAGCCTTTGATGCGGTGTTAAAGCTCCGGAAAGACAGCGAGAAGATCTTGAAGTATGCGAACCTGTCAGACACGTCTATGTATATTTCCGGTGAGACGGCGGTCAATGCCGATGTACGGGATATTAATGATCGGGATACGTGGATTGTTATAATCTTAATGACCGTTTTGATAACGATAATGCTAGGCTTACAAACGAGGTCCATTGTTGCGCCGCTTTACATGATCGGGAGTATTTTGCTTTCATTTGCGGCAACACTAGGGTTATCCTACTACTTATTTGAAGTGTTTTTGAATTTAGAAGGAATTAACTACCGCATTCCGCTCTATGCATTTGTCTTCCTTGTTGCATTAGGCGTCGATTATTCCATCATGCTCATTGCAAGGATCCGTGAGGAGTTGAAAGTGATGCCGTTCGACGAAGCGGTGCGAAAAGGAGTAGAGCGTACCGGGGGAGTCATCAGTTCCGCAGGGCTGATCTTAGCTGCGACATTCTTAGTGCTTGCGACAATGCCGATTTATGAATTGAAGCTATTCGGGTTCATTATGGCGTTAGGAATCTTGATTGACACATTCATCGTCCGGCCACTATTGATCCCAGCAGTTCTAGTGTTGCTTGGCAAATGGAGCTTTTGGCCGAAACGTATGCAATAAATGAAAAACGTCACTTCCTCTGTTTGGGAGTGGCGTTTTTTGTTGGTTATTCACTTTGCACGGACCATGTATTCTATTGTACGTTTTAATCCTTCCTGATAGGAGGTGCGAGGAAGCGGGCCAATTTCAGTTATATATTTAGTGCCATCTAACACAACTGGTTCTTCATTCAAATAAAACATTTCAACCACTTCACGCATGTTGGCGTTGAAAATACCTAGGAACCGAATTAGATTTTTGGAAACTGTCCTGACTGGTTTGTCGTACCCGGAAAGTTCATGGATAATCTGAACGAGTTCTTTCCCGGTAATGACATCATAAGCAGGAATATTGTAGTTTTGGCCATAGGCATTGTCGTGCATTGATAGGTTGACTACGGCCTTAGCTCCGTCTGGTGTATAAATGAATTCTCTTGCAATCGTTTGGTTTCCGACGAACATCGCTTTTTTATGTTGAACGGCGTCCTTTAAGGTATAGTGCAATACCGTATTTTCGGCATTCGGACCATAGAAATCTGGAAAGTGGGCAATGATTGTCGGAACGTTTGATTGTTTGACAAGATGCTCTACTTGTAAACGAATTTTTCCCTTTTTCGTAGTCGGTTGTTTCGGAGTATTTTCCGTCACCTTAATCCCAGTCGATCTGCCATACGCATAAATATTCTCAATCAATACAAGCTTTGTTTTTTGGATTTCGGCCGCCTTTATGACATTTCCGATGAAAGGGACTAGTTTTTCCTCCCATTCCGGGTAAGGGATATTAGCCGCTTGATAAATGACATCTACATTTTCAGACGCGGCAATAAGATCTTGGAGGTTGAAGACATCCCCGGTTTGAATGGTGATTTCCTGTCGCTCATCATACAATTTCTTCAGTTTTTGCTCCGTCCGGGCGAATGCAATGACTTCCGCGCCTCTGCTGATCAATTCATTCACAATTGAATATCCCATTCCGCCCGAAGCTCCTAAAACAAGTGCTCTCTTCATTTAATAACCCCCAATTTATTATTTAACCACTGTTCAAATGAGGTGAAAAAAGGAAGCCAATTGATGGCTAACTTTAATATCTATCTTTCAACAAAAATTGGACATGTGCCTTCGCCATGTCTCTAACCTCTTCATAATGAAGGACATGTCGCAAATAGTGTGTGACAAACCCATGCAAGGATAAGAAAATAGACCAGATCTCTTGAATGGAAAGCTGCTTCTTGCTCAAACTATGCACGGTTTGTGCAAACAATTCATAAGTATCGTTCGGGCTTTGATTGAGACAGTCACGCACTTCCTCGTCTTTAATCAAAAACATGATTTCATAATGACTTTGATGGTTTAAACCAAATTCAATATAGCCAAGCAAGATGGCTTCAAGCTTTTCCCGTGGTGCGAGAGGGGCTTGCGCGAGCTCTAGAAGCTTATGTTCTAACATGCCGAAATGCTCTTCCACGAGTGCATAAAACAGCTCTGCTTTATTTGTGAAGTGATAATAAATGGCTCCGTGGCTATAACCAAGCTCTTTTGCTATTTGACGCATCGAAACGTGCTCGTATCCTTTTACGATGAATAAATCTCTTGCAGCATCCATGATCATCTCCTTAGTTAGATCACGTTGCGCAAATTTTCGAGATGACATAGTACCTCCTCATTTAACCACTGTTCAAATAAATTGTAATGTGTTATTAGTTTATTGTCAATATTAAAATCATTAATGCGTTAATCTGGAGAGAAGATCCACAGTACATGATATAAGTTAAAAAGGGGTCGTCACAGAGAATCAGTTATCACTGACTTTCCGGACGGCCCCTTTCTACGGATTTCTACGGCTTTTAGAGAAATGATTTGTATTTCACGACGTTTATTTGTTATCCTTCAATCTCTACTTCATACACTTACGAGTTCTTTTTCAGGCAATAACTCGATATTGCCTTTTTCATCTGTTGAACTGCCCAGCAAATCGCAAGGTCGGCCGACTTGGTCAATCACGCCATCTTTGATCTTCACGATCCGATCCGCAAGTACGTGGGCATCGTTTTGATTGTGTGTAACGAAGATTGCGGTAATGTTCGCTTTTTTTAATATCCGGCGAAGATCTTCACGAATTTTAACTAGGAGTTCGGTGTCCAGATTACTGAAAGGTTCATCCAAAAGAATGAGCTCAGGTTTTGGTGCAATTGCACGTGCAAGTGATACGCGCTGTTGCTGACCACCGCTCAGCTGATGCGGGTACCGCTTTTCATAACCTTCAAGTTCCACGAGTTCCAATACTTCCTTCAGACGTTTCAATTTATCGTTACGGCCCATTTTAGGGAGTCCGAATAATACGTTATCCTTTACACTCATATGAGGGAATAGCGCATAATCTTGAAATACCATACCAATTCCGCGCTTTTCGGGTTGGACGAATGTGTGGGTGTTAAATATTGTTTTATCGCCTAACGTAAATGAACCGCCTTTCGGCATCTCAAGTCCGGCAATCAGTCGAAGAATTGTGCTTTTCCCACTTCCACTTCGCCCAAGTATAGAGATGATTTCACCTTTGTTTACCGTAAGTGTGAAGTCTTCGACTGCATTGGCAGGTGAATTCGAATAAGAGAAGCTCATATTTTGAATATCGATAAACATATTAATCCGACCCCTCTCTAAGCAGTTTGTTAAAAACGAATATTGCTATTGCACTTACACCGACTATGAGTAAGGAAGCTTGTGACGCTTCCATAATTTTTTCATCACTAGCATATTGGAACGCCTTTGTTGCAAGTGTATCATAGTTGAATGGTCTCAAAATGAGAGTCAATGGGATTTCTTTTAAAATGTCGACAAATGTAAGGATGAATCCGCTAATAATTGCGCCTTTCATCATCGGAATATCGATCTTGAAAAATGTTCGCATGCTGCTAACGCCTAGCATACGCGAGGCATCACGAAAGTCCGTACCGATTTTCGTGTATCCAGATTCAATCGAATTGTACCCGATTGCGAAAAACCGTATGATGTATGCACTAATTAGCATAACTAAACTAACACTTAAGACGAGTGCGGAATCCAATCCTAAAAATAGATATACAGGTGCTAGTTGCCGGTCAATGGCAATAAAAGTTGTGACGACTGCTACAGCGATGACTGCACCTGGTATGGAATAGCCAAGAATTGTTAATTTAGGAACCACTTTTGCAAACTTGTGTTTCGTAATTCGACTAAAATTCCCAATAATGAGCGAGA
This sequence comes from Sporosarcina sp. Marseille-Q4943, assembly GCF_943736995.1. Lineage (GTDB taxonomy): Bacteria > Bacillota > Bacilli > Bacillales_A > Planococcaceae > Sporosarcina. The sequence goes on from NZ_CALSFT010000002.1 coordinate 9,328, forward strand.
ACAAAATGATGAGCATTGAGGCTGTTCCCGCAACAATGATCGAGTTTTTCGTGTATGTCAACACTTCCTCCATCGGAACTTTGCCGAATGTGAGGACAACCCAGTCCAACAACTGGAGAACTGGAATGAGGAAGGCAATCGTAAAAATAATTAGCGTATACGCTGTTGCCAAAGCTGCCTTTTTTCCGGTCAATTTGACGAGTGGCAGCGGTCTAAGTTTCGTTGAAGAGAAACTGTATTTCTTTCCGCCACGGAGAACCCACTCAATTACGAGGATGAAGATGACGATGCCCATCAGGCAAGCCGCAAGTTTTATGGAAGAATCCAAGTCTCCTAGGCCGAACCACGTCTGGAAAATTGCAGTACTGAACGTTTGAATGCCAAAATACTTAACTACGCCATAGTCATTTAACACTTCTAATATGACAAGGCTAGCCCCGCCTATGACTGACACACGTGAAATGGGAAGTACAACCTTCAGGAAGATTTCAATAGGGCCTTTCCCAAGTGTCCGTGCACTTTCAACGAGAGAAGCAGCTTGATTGGACAAGAAAATTCTCGTGATCATATAAACATACGGATATAAGAAAATCGTATAAATGAAAATGGCACCCGGGACATTCATAATATCGAAATAGGCTTGATTCACCGTTACATCAAAATGATTTCGAAGCGTCTTTTGAATGATGCCCGTGTAATTGAGGATGCCATGGTACGTATATGCACCGATGAATGGCGGTATTGATAAAGGTAAGATGAGTGACCATTTCATGAAATTACGAAGTGGAAAGTCATATTGTGCAATAAGCCAAGCAAGGCTAAGACCAATTGCGATGGTGAATATTGCTGTGAACAATACAAGTGTGAGTGAAGACTTAATATAGTTTACAAGCATGAATTCGCGAATATGCCCCCAATTTTCGCTTGCAGGAGTAAAAACGCCTGTGACAATTGATAAATTAGGAACAAACAGTAAAGTAATAATGAGTATTGCACCGATTGTCCAACCATTCACGTTTACAATTCGCCTATTCATGACCAAACCCATCCTTTGCCTTTTCCGCAATAAACCCCTACCGCAAAAGCGGCAGGGGGCAAACTATTATTTCCAACCTACTTCGTTAAAAATCATAATCGCTTTTGCGTTATTTTCTCCTAGAACTGTGAGTGGAATTTCCTGTTCCTTGAACTCACCCCAAGATTTTAAAAGTTCTGCTGGTTCTACGTCTTGGTTTACAGGATATTCGTAATTTGCTTCTGCAAATGTAAATTGTGCTTCTTCACCAGTTAGGAATTCAAGAAGTTTCAACGCATTGTCCGCGTTTTTCGAACCATTGACAACCCCAGCACCGCTAATGTTGACGTGTGTTCCTGTCGTTTCCTGGTTCGGGAAGAAAATACCTAGCTGTTCTGCTACTTTGACCTCTTCCGGGTCTTGAGAGTTCAGCATTTGTCCTAAGTAATAGGTGTTCATGATTGCAATGTCACCAATGCCTGCAGCAATGGCCTTCGCTTGGTCACGATCCCCGCCTTCCGGACTGCGTGCCATATTGTTCACAATGCCTTGTGCCCATTCTTTCGCTTTTTCTTCACCGTCGATTTCGATGAATGAAGCTAATAGAGACTGGTTATAGACGCTTTCGGATGAACGAACAAGAAAACGTCCTTTCCATGCATCTTCTGTGAGCGCTTCATAAGTTGATAACTCTTCGGGTTTCACTTTATCTTTATTATATACGAGAATACGTGCACGTTTCGTCAAACCTACCCACATGTCATCAGAATCACGGAATTTTTCTGGCACTTGTTTCGACAAAATGTCACTTGACACAGCTTGAAGCAATCCTTGCTCTTTGGCACGGTATAGTCTGCCAACGTCTGCTGTTAAGAAAAGATCGGCTTTCGTAGCTGTTCCTTCACGTTTGATCCGCTCGATCAACTCATCGGCTTCACCTTTAATGACGTTCACCTTGATGCCTGTTTCGTCCTCAAACTTTTTGTACAGCTCATTATCAACGTCATAATGTCTGCTCGTATACAAATTCACTTCGGATTTTTCGTTTTTCTTTTGCTTCTCGTTATCTCCTGCGTCGCTGCTTTGATTCGCACTATTCCCACATGCCGCGAGAACGAGTAGCAAAGAGGCAAGCAGGACCATTAAACTTTTCTTCATATATTATTTCCTCTCCCAACTTATGTTTATGATTGATAACGATTCTCAATCTCATTCTTAATATAAAGTGTTGTAGCGTGAGAGTCAACAAATAATATATAAAATATAATAAAAAGGCCGATTCACAAAAATGAAAATCGACCTTTTTATTTATCTTAATACTTTGTGGTGATGTTCTAAACGCCTCTTTTATTGCCCCACACAAGGGCATGTAATTGCGGCAACACCTTCGCGTCGTTCATAACCGGGGAAGCGACAGCCAAATCGATGAGCCATTCAAACCGTTTCAATAAGTTGGATACAAGATAGGTGTCATCTGTTGTTATTGTATCATCGTTACCCACTTGTAAATAGAAAGGAACTGATGGGTAGCGGAGATGGACTTCTTCCGCAAATTTGAAATCCATTTCATCAAAAACAACGATTTTCAGACTTGCATTTGCACCAGTCAGTTTCTCCATGAAATGATCAAGTTTGCTGAAATCGGTTATCATTTTTGAACTCGGTGGTTTTGGAGAAAGCGTGATGTCGTCGATATTCAACAACCAATCTTGCCAAAACGTAGCTTGCGTTTCGACGGCAACTTTCCAACCTTCTGCATGGCAAAGATCGACCAGTTCTCCGATCCCTTTATGCAAGGCAGGGTTTCCCCCTGAAATTGTCACGTGTGAAAATGTCTGTCCGCCGATTGCTTTCAGCTCATCAATAATGTCTTGCGGGCGTTTCGAAACGCTTTTGCCTGTTCCGTCCCATGTAAAACTGGAATCGCACCAAGCACAAGAATAATCGCAACCTGCCGTCCGGACAAACATCGTCTTTTGTCCGATGACCATTCCTTCCCCTTGGATTGTAGGGCCGAACACTTCCATTACAGGAATCTTCATTGTAATTCCTCCCGTAATGGACGATAAACAACATAGCTCGTTGGAGATTCCCGAACAATCACTTGGAGGCAAACAGGACGATTGTCTTTTTTACGGAGAACGTCCTGAATGGAATTCCAAATTTGTTCTGCCAACCGTTCAGTCGTCGGAAAGGTATGTTGGAACTCAGGATGATCATTCAACACGGAGTGATCATATTTCTTGTGAATGAGATCTTTCAGTTGCTTGAAATCTATTAAAAAACCGAGCGGATCTAGCTCGTTTCCTCCGATGGTGACATTAATAAAATACGTATGCCCATGCATTACTTGGCATTTCCCAGCATCTTCATGAGGAATGAAATGAGCAGCCGAAAAATGCATGTCTTTATTTAATTCGAATCGATAGTCATGTTGAACTTGCGGATAATATTGCTGCATCATTTAGCTGCACCTGCAGTCTTCCGGGCTTGATATGCCGCAAGCCCTTCATTGCGCAGCGCACACGCAGGGCATTCTCCGCATCCTGTACTTGGAACGCCGTTGTAGCAAGTGAGTGTTTTCTCCTGCACAAAATCAATTGCGCCCAGTTCATCGGCCAGCTCCCACACTTCGGACTTATCAAGCCACATTAACGGCGTATGGATGACAAAGTTTCCATCCATGGCTAAATTCAACGTCACATTTAATGATTTAATAAAATTGTCGCGGCAATCAGGATAACCGCTAAAATCCGTTTCACTCACACCGGTGATCAAGTGCCGTGCGCCAATCGCATCCGCGTAAACCGCCGCGAAAGATAGAAACAGGTGATTTCGTCCAGGTACGAATGTTGACGGTAGTTCGCCATCCACTTCGGTCACTTCAATGTCATCTCGTGTGAGCGCATTAGCTGACAATTGGTTAATCAAATTCATATCCAGCACTTTGAACGATACACCAAGTTCTTCCGCAATGTTTCGGGCACATTCGATTTCATCCGAATGCCGTTGTCCGTAGTCGAACGTTACCGTTGCTACTTCCCGGAAGTTTTTCAATGCCCAAAACAGGCATGTCGTACTGTCTTGACCGCCACTAAAGACGACCACCGCTTTTTCATTTTTCATTGTACATATCTCCTTAGTTTTTTAGAGAGGGAGTTTGCGAACCTCTTTTTGGAACCTTTTAATAATACCATAGGTGAGCGGGGGAGGGGGTTGGAACCAATCGGATCCAAACAGAAATAGGCTGATGTGAGTCCGGTTCAATACCGTTTTCACATCAGCCAAATTCTTCTTTACTGAAACACCAAGTTTAGTTTTCCATTCTCCAACGCAAGGCTCGCATCGAATTTATTGCCGTTATTGGCGGTGAATCCTTTGATCGTATTCGTTTTGCCTTTTGTGCAAAGGAGTTTCACTTGCGCGGGTGTCAGCTTCTTCTTCAGGAACATGCCTGGAAAAGTCTGTTTACATCCGTTTTTATAATTGCTGCAGCCATAAAATTCTTTGCGGGCTAAAATCATCCCTGTCTTACACACTGGGCATGGGGCAACTTCTGTTGCTTGATAAGAGCCGCGCGATTTTGATTGCCGCGGCGGAACTTTCGTCGCATCGATTGGCTTAGCCTCCAGCTGTTTCGGGACATCATCCAATAGCTTCGCAATGAACTTCGAAATATTATCGAGGAAATGCTGTCCGCTTCCTTCACCATTTCCGATTTTCCGCAAATACGTTTCCCACTTCGCTGTCATGGAAGGACTGGCGAGCAGATTCCCTTCAATCGCCTGGCAAAGCACACGACCTTTCTCAGTAATCGACACGATGTTTTTAGACACGGTTATGTACCCGTGCTTTTTAATCGTTTCGATAATGCCGCTTCGGGTCGCTTCCGTCCCAAGTCCCTCGATTTCTTTCAAAATATCCGTTTCCTCTTTGTCCTCGACAAGCTTTCCGCATGTTTTCATCATCGCAATGAGCTGACCTTCCGTGTAAGGCTTCGGAGGCTGTGTTTTGCCTTCCTTGATGCCAATATCGGATTGGACGGTCTCTTGCATACGAAGTGGCGGCAAAGCGGGTTCGTCCTTTTCATCCTTTGATCGTTGGAATAAAGCCTTCCACCCTAAATCTCTTTCTGTCTTGCCTGTAGTGAAAAACGGAAGGCCGTTCACATCCGTCGTCACTTTCGTCTCCGTATATAAATAATCTGTGTGGAACATGGCGAGCGTCGTGCGGACGACTTCTTCGTATAGATTCCGCTCGAGCGGCGACATTCTGCCAAGAACTGCTTGTGTCGGCACTTTCTTCGTCGGGATGATGGCGTAGTGCTCCTGCACCTTCGAACTGTCGACATACCGTTTCTTTGGAGCAAGCGAAGCGACAGGGAAGGGATGACCGATCAGCTGTTGGTAATCGCCGACTTGGTCCTTCAAGTACGCAAATTCATTCGGCGTAATATGACGCGCGTCCGTCCTTGGATAGGTGACAAGCTTCTTCTCATACAAGCCTTGCATCGTCTTCAGCACGTTCGCCGGGCTCATCTTCCAACGCCGGTTCGCTGTCGCCTGCAACGTTGACAGTGAATGCAGCTGAGGTGGCGGCGTCCGCTTATCGGTATGGGTGACAGAGGTGATCACGCCAGGCGAATTCGGTTGGATTCCATGTTTTGCAAGGAGTTCCTGAATGATCTCCCGTTTCGGTTCCTTCGCTTTCGCCTTCCCTTTATACGTACCGTGTTCTGCTTTAAAGGTCGCTTCCACTTCGAAAAACGGTTCCGAGATAAATGTCTCAATCTCACGCTGCCGTTGATAGATCAAGTAGACCGTTGGAGACTGCACACGTCCGATCGGAAACACTTCCTGAACCCCTTTCGCTTTCAATAAAAGTGTATACAAGCGGGAGGCGTTCATACCGACGAGCCAGTCGCTGATCTGCCGGGCTTTCGCTTCTTCATAGAGCTGCAAATCCTTGCGGTTATCACGCAAATTCGCAAACCCCTTCCGCACTTCATCGACTTCAAGTGAATTGATCCAAAGCCGCTTGATCGTCTGGTTGCGAGCCCCTGTTTGATAATAAATGCTGTAGAAGATGTTTGACCCTTCCCGGTCTACGTCACAAGCATTGATAACCGTATCCGTCCCACGAATGAGCTTCTTTACAATTTGAAACTGCTTGAACTTTCCCTTCGCCACTTGAAACTCGTATCGGTCCGGCAAGATCGGTAGACTGCCGAGCGACCAACGTTTCCAAGCGGGATTGTAGGCATGCGGTTCCTTAAGTTCAACTAAGTGTCCGACGCCCCATGTGATATAGGCACCTTCGGGGAAGATTGGACACGGGTTAATCTCAAGGAATCCTTCATGCTTCCGCACGGAAAAAGCGTCCGCATACGCTTTCGCTTGGGATGGTTTTTCGGCTAGGATGACTGGCTTCACACTAGCCCCTCCTTTCATTATATGATGAAACGTTCGTTCTGTTATTATCGCATAAATGGAAGAAGTTTACGAGTTGGGAGCAAGGATCTAAAGTGAGATTAATCTTCATGAAAGGTTGAACAAATGGGGAAATTCACGTTTGTGTCCTTTGTTTGAGTGACTGTCATCCGATTCATGGCCAAGGTCATCTTTAACACTACACTACTTCAGGATACTGATGTCAGGGGATGCTATAATAGCATTTACTGTATCATTAGGAGCATAATACATAATTTGTTATATGAAAACTTACAAATAAAGGGTGGAGTATAATGCAATTTATGCTAGACCGTTCAATAAAAAAACCTATGTATAGGCAACTTGTAGAACAAATAGAGAATGCAATTATATCGGGAGATTTATCTCAGGACCAGCCATTACCATCTGAACGTGAGTTGGCAAAAAACTTACAGATTAATAGGAGTACGGTGGTGACTGCTTATGATGAGCTAGAGGCAGTCGGATTAATTGTCAGAAAGATAGGGAGCGGCACGTATATAAATACGGATATATGGGGGCTAACTCATAAAAGGGTTCCCAATTGGGGGAGATATGTAGAGGATGGCTCATTTCTTCCGAATCTTCCGTTGGTACAGAAACTTCGTAATGAAACTGAGCAAAAAGGAATGATTAACCTATCAAGCGGGGAACTTGCAGCAGATTTACTACCTAACGTCCAATTCGCTAGGATTCTTAAGGAGCATGCGTTTGATGAGCATTTAGGTTACGATCATCCTTTAGGCGATGCGGGATTACGGGAGACCATTTGTAAACATATGAAAACGTATAAAAGTATGGTAGTTGAGCCAGACTCCATATTGATTACATCGGGTGCTCAGCAAGCAATACACCTAATCGTTCAATGCTTGTTAAAACCAGGGGATACAGTAGCGATTGAAGACCCATCCTATGCATTCTCTTTACAGATCTTTCAATCATTTGGTGTTAAAACGCTCTTACTCCCAGTTGATCAACATGGTGTAAATCCTGATGATATTGAAGCTTTACAAAGAAAACATCGAATTCGTATGCTCTTCTTAAATCCTGATTATCAAAATCCTACTGGCACGAAAATGTCGCTGGAACGCCGAAAGAGAATATTGGAATTATCATCAAAGCACGGTTTCCCCATAATAGAGGATGATCCTTATAATTTGACGTCATTCGACGGGTGCATTGGACCTACGTTAAAGTCAATGGACGATAATGATAATGTTTTATACATTAGTTCGTTATCAAAAGTGGTTGCATCAGGACTGCGCATTGGTTGGATTATTGGTCCGGAAAAAGTGATTAAACGCTTGTCAGACGGCAAACAGCAAATTGACTTTGGCCATAGTGTTTTTCCGCAATGGATAGCGAATCAATTTCTAGATTCCCCCCAATTTGACGAACACGTTTCAGATTTAAGGATTCAACTGAGGGAGCGAAGGAATGCGTTGATTTTGGCATTGGACAGCTTATCTAAAGATGAGGTTACATATTTAGTGCCACAAGGCGGAATTCATTTATGGTGTAAAATAAATCACGAAATTGATGAATATAAGTTACTTGAAGAATCCATGAAAAAAGGCGTTTCATTTGTACCTGGGAGAATAATGGGCTCAAAAAATGGATACGTTCGATTTACTTATGGCAAAGGGAACGAAGCTTCAATAAAAGAAGGCATTTCTAGGTTTGTCTACGCGCTAAGAAATAACAGGGGAATGTTTGAAAGTGTCTGAATTCTAAAGAACTCCAATAACTTTTTAGTTCCCCCATTTTTAAGCAATCTTAGACGGTTCCTGAGACACGAGAACGATATGTACTATTTCACTGGTTCCGAACCGTCCTCTGTTGTTAATATAATATAAATATACCTACAAGAACTACTATAATAATAAATGGGATTGCTAGAACATAAGCCCATAGCAGAGAAGAAAAACTGTTTTCCCCCTTGTAATCTTTATTCATAGAATTAGCTGCGGATATGGTCAAAATTAGTCCGACAGCTAAAACAATAAATACAAAAATGAATGAAACTATGAGAGCTACCTTCATGCCTTACTCCTTTTTATAATTATTTTTTATTCTATACGTTATAATTTTATAATATAAAACATTTTCGAGAACCATCCAATTAAGGGTTATATAAACCAACCACTTTTTGAGGAAATTGAACAGTTACTAAAACTATCTATAAGCACATCATTCATCTGTTTGAAAGTATTGGAACTTTTCGATTTTGATTTTGTTAAATCTACTTATATAAATACTTGTACAATTAATAAAAACATAAAGGATAAGGTTTGGGGCAACTAACCGGAAATGGTTAAGCACTCGTGCAAATTAAATGGCAACAATTTAGAGAGTTAAAGATAAAAGAAACTTGAAAATGCACATAAATCTAGATGTTACATCTGATTTTGCGCATTTTTTATTTATGTACAAATGAAAATAGCGAGATATCTAGTAGTACTTAAATAAGGATAAGATTGTTTATTATGTACACATGATTTTATGAAGATAAGTCGCAGTCACAAGCATCTTGGGATGGTTTTTTAGCTAAGATGACAGGTTTCATGAGCACACCTCTTTTCCTGAACAGTGAAACATTTGTTCTTTTATTATTGCATATCTGGAGTAAATTTTCTAACTTGCAGTAGCGATTGCATGTCTAATTGCAGACTGAAGAGTTTATATGCACCTGCCCCTCTATTATTGTTTGGGGATTTACATGAGTAGGGAACTATTTTATCGGATTAACCGCAAAGTTTATCTGCAGTAAACTCGTTTTAAAATGGAGAAAAATAGATAAGAGCATATTTGTGATAATATAATTCACCTCCACAATCACTGAATTATTACGGTTTATAAATAAAAGCCGACATTTTACGACGAATACGCCGAAGTTGGCACGGGAGTTGCATTATTAGAAAAGTGATAGAACAATTTTATAGGAGGGCAATGTCCATGACAACACCAGAAATCTTGTATTCAGTAAAAGCTCAGAGAGGTCCGAAATTGCGTTGTAAAGGTTGGAGACAAGAATCGATCCTGCGCATGCTTGAAAATAATATGGAAAACGCAGAGAAACCGGAAGAGCTTGTTATTTACGGCGGAATCGGGAAAGCCGCTCGTAACTGGGAATCGTACCATGCGATTGTGAAATCGTTGAAAGAGCTGGAAGATGACGAGACACTCGTGGTCCAATCGGGAATGCCGGTTGCGGTGTTCAAAACACATAAATATGCGCCAACCGTAGTAATGGCGACGACGAATATTATGAAAGCGGATTGGCCGACATTCTATGATTTGCAAGATAAAAACTTGACGATTTATGCGAATTATACGGCGGCTCCTTGGGAGTATATCGGAACGCAAGGGGTCATCCAAGGGACATTTGAAACACTTTCTGCGATTGCGCGCCTTCATTATAATGACTCCCTTGTCGGGAAAATCTTATTAACGGCTGGAGCGGGTGGAATGGGTGGTAACCAGACGCGTGCGATGACGATGCACGGCGGCGTAGCTATTTTGTGTGACTCAAATGTGGAAATCATCCAGCGCCGTATCGAAAAAGGTTTCATTGATGAGCTCGCAGGGTCATTAGACGAAGCAATTGCGAAAGCGAAAGATTATGCCGCGGCAGGAAAACCGCTTGGCATCGCTGTCGTTGGTAACGCAGCGGATGTGTTTGAAGAAGTGCTTGAAAAAGGGTGGCTACCGGATATCACGACTTCAATGACACCGGGACATGACCCGATTTCGTACTTGCCGGCGGGGTATACCGTGCAAGAAGCGGAAGAGCTGAGGGATACGAACCGTGAATTGTATTTAGAAAAAGCACGTGAAACGATGATCCGTGAATTGAAAGCGCTTATTAAATTTATGGATCTAGGCGTGCATTCGTTTGAATATGGGACAAGTCACCGAAAAGAATGTGTCGATGCAGGCATGGACCCAGTAGAAGCGAAACGCCTGCCAGGATTCGTTGCAGAATACATTCGACCACTATTCTGTGAAGGCCGCGGGCCTTTCCGTTGGGTGTGTCTATCGGGTGATCCGGAAGATCTTCGAAAAATTGACGATATGATATTAGAAAAATTTAGCGATGATTACCTTGTCACACGTTGGATTAAGCTCGCAAAAGAGCATATTCCAATTGAAGCGTTGCCGGCACGCATTTGTTACATGGGCTTCGGTCAGCGGAAAGCATTTGCGCTGGAAGTCAACGACATGATCCGCCGCGGCGAATTGTCCGGTCCCGTCGCGTTCTCCCGTGACAACCTGGATTCTGGTTCCATCGTCAACCCGACATTCGAATCGGAAGATATGAAAGACGGCAGTGATTTGATCTCTGACTGGCCGATGTTGAACGGTCTATTGAATGCAGTCGGAATGTGTGATTTGATCGCAATCCAAGCAAACTATTCAATGGGTGAAGCGGTGCATACAGGCGTCACGATGGTGGCGGATGGAACGGCGGAATCGGATATGAGACTTGAAGTTGCGATGACGGTTGACTCAGGTATTGGGGTCGTTCGACATGCGCAGGCCGGTTATGAAATTGCCCGAGATGTTGCCAACGGAAAAGGAAAACTGACGGATGAAAGCATTCAAATTCCGCTATGGTGGACACCTGAAGCGACATTTGGACCGAAGGACTTGAAGAAAGAAAAGGTAAAAGCATAATACGTCCTAATAAGTCATTGAGGATTTCCACCAATAACAGCCAGGGCTACTCATTGTAGCCCTCAGCCTGTTGACAAACGCTCGCATCCGTTGTTGCTCGTGTCGCTCGTCCGCTCATGAACTTTAGTTCTATTCGCGTCTTCGCTCCACTTCGCGCGGGCTCGCAGGATGCGAGTCATGCAACCGTCGCCACAGGACGTGGCGCTCTTAGGTTGCCTTCCTTGACAAGCGTTTTCAATCAGGCTGAGGATATGTCTATTTATCGTGTTTTTCCCTAAAATTAAGTGTAGACAAAGTCAAAGAACGACTTTGTCTACACTCTGTGGGCTACTCATTGTAGCCCTTTTCTATTCATATTTTATTCACTAGGCTTTTTTAGACCATGCTTTTTCATGTGGTATTGTAGGCTTTGCCGAGTGATTCCAAGGTTTTTTGCGGCTTGTGAAACATTCCAATTTGTTTGATTTAACGTCATTTCGATAAAATTCTTTTTTGAATTTGTAAAGATTTGTTTGAGGGGTCTCTTATTGGTCTCTTGTTGTTCAGCTTGCACGTTCTCCCGTCCCGCAAATAATTTCCTTTGCATATAAGAAGGAAGATGTTCTACATCAATCGCTTCATCCGTTTCGGAAACACGAATGACTATATTCTCGATTAAATGCTCAAGTTCCCGTGTATTACCAGGCCATTGATAATGAAGCAAGGTCGTCTGTAACGCTTCGGAGAACTTGGGAACACGTTTGTTTAGCTTTTTTTGATATGTTTGAAGGAAGTAGTTTATATAGTAATGAACGTCTTCCGTTCTTTCCCGTAAAGGTGGTATATGCAGACTTGTGTGCGCGATTCGATAAAATAAGTCAAGTCGCATTTTCCCTTCTTCAATCAATATCTCCGGATCCTCGTTAGATGCACTTATAACTGTACAATTTACAGGTGTTACTTCATTCGACCCTACTTTTCGAACGATTCTTTCTTGTAAAACCCGCATTAACTTTGCTTGCAATGTCATAGGCATGGAGTTAATTTCATCTAAAAACAGGGTACCGTTTTGCGCGTATTCAAACAATCCGATTTGGTCTGTTGCACCTGTAAATGCACCTTTTACAGTTCCAAATAATGTGCTTTCCAACAGGTTTTCAGGTATTGCAGCACAGTTGATTGCAACGAAAGGCTGCTCAGCTCTTGGACTATGATTATGCATACTTTGTGCAAATAATTCTTTACCAGTTCCTGTTTCTCCGACAATTAATGTGTCAGCATTGTGTAATGCAACATTTTGAGCTTCGTGGATTAGATTCTTGAGTGCAAGGCTTTTGCCTTTAATATCTTTGAACATGAAAACGGTTCCATTTTTCGAGTCAACTTCTTCTTGATTTAAAGAATCTGCTTGTCGTTTAATTTCGATGGTTTGATGAAGTCGTTCTTTTAGCTTTGATTCATTTGTGCTAATTGAAAAAACAGCAATGGTTTTACCGTTTTTTTGAATAGGAAAGGTACTATAGTTCACATATTTAGGCACGCCATTTACCGTAGAGTGTGCTCGATATCTTGAGAAAATAGGTTTTCCGGTTTTAAACGTATGCTTGTGTTCTGAGTATTGCGGATTGTAATTGTAAGCGGACCATAAATGTTTACCGATGATGTCTTGACTATTTAAACCTTCCATTTTTTCTTGTGCATGATTATATAACACGATTTTTCCTTCTTGGTTGCTCATCATCACACCCTCGTCTAGGGAATCAATGATTTTCTCCAAACAAAACAGTCGATCTTCAGAATCGGTCATTGTATGTGTAATCTCTTTTATGCATAAGAAGATGGAATGATGTGCCGCAGAAAAGAGTTTTACTTCTATTGAAAAATGGCTTCTATTTTTAGTGATAAAAGTTGTTTCATTATTCGAGAAATCTAGATTCTCAAAATCTGAAAAAGTAGAGATAGGAATACCCTTTGTGACTTCTATAGGGAAGTTGTCAATTATGTCGTGCCAAATGATTTCGTATTTCTCGTTTAAAACAATTACTCCGTCTAGAAATGTTCGTATAATTGCCCCAATTGTTTCAACCCTCAAGGAACTCTTCCCCCTTAATTTAATGAATAATCGTAGTATATCACAATTTGGATTGTTGGGAATTTTGTAGAGTATATCTGCGCCTGTCCTTTTCTTTTCTGCATAGCCGGAAAACATTGAATCATGCGGTTTTACAGGCTTTTAGCTTTGTTTCATATGCACTGTACCTGCAAAATTTATCTGCATTTTTTAATTTCATTTCCGGCTGATTTCAATATAAAAAAGTATATAGCAGCTTGAAAATAATGAAGAAAACGTTAAGATGAGGCGTTTCTTGAATTGAAATAAAATCATTCGATCTAATTTGATAACTTTGGCACGACACTTGCAATATTACTAGAGTAGGAAAGACAACTATATTATTTTAGGAGGAATCATCCATGACAACACCAGAAATCTTGTATTCAGTAAAAGCTCAAAGAGGTCCGAAATTGCGTTGTAAAGGTTGGAGACAAGAATCGATCCTGCGCATGCTTGAAAATAATATGGAAAACGCAGAGAAACCGGAAGAGCTTGTTATTTACGGCGGAATCGGGAAAGCCGCTCGTAACTGGGAATCGTACCATGCGATTGTGAAATCGTTGAAAGAGCTGGAAGATGACGAGACACTCGTGGTCCAATCGGGAATGCCGGTTGCGGTGTTCAAAACACATAAATATGCGCCAACCGTAGTAATGGCGACGACGAATATTATGAAAGCGGATTGGCCGACATTCTATGATTTGCAAGATAAAAACTTGACGATTTATGCGAATTATACGGCGGCTCCTTGGGAGTATATCGGAACGCAAGGGGTCATCCAAGGGACATTTGAAACACTTTCTGCGATTGCGCGCCTTCATTATAATGACTCCCTTGTCGGGAAAATCTTATTAACGGCTGGAGCGGGTGGAATGGGTGGTAACCAGACGCGTGCGATGACGATGCACGGCGGCGTAGCTATTTTGTGTGACTCAAATGTGGAAATCATCCAGCGCCGTATCGAAAAAGGTTTCATTGATGAGCTCGCAGGGTCATTAGACGAAGCAATTGCGAAAGCGAAAGATTATGCCGCGGCAGGAAAACCGCTTGGCATCGCTGTCGTTGGTAACGCAGCGGATGTGTTTGAAGAAGTGCTTGAAAAAGGGTGGCTACCGGATATCACGACTTCAATGACACCGGGACATGACCCGATTTCGTACTTGCCGGCGGGGTATACCGTGCAAGAAGCGGAAGAGCTGAGGGATACGAACCGTGAATTGTATTTAGAAAAAGCACGTGAAACGATGATCCGTGAATTGAAAGCGCTTATTAAATTTATGGATCTAGGCGTGCATTCGTTTGAATATGGGACAAGTCACCGAAAAGAATGTGTCGATGCAGGCATGGACCCAGTAGAAGCGAAACGCCTGCCAGGATTCGTTGCAGAATACATTCGACCACTATTCTGTGAAGGCCGCGGGCCTTTCCGTTGGGTGTGTCTATCGGGTGATCCGGAAGATCTTCGTAAAATTGACGATATGATTTTAGAAAAATTTAGCGATGATTACCTTGTCACACGTTGGATTAAGCTCGCAAAAGAGCATATTCCAATTGAAGCGTTGCCGGCACGCATTTGTTACATGGGCTTCGGTCAGCGGAAAGCGTTTGCGCTGGAAGTCAACGACATGATCCGCCGCGGCGAATTGTCCGGTCCCGTCGCGTTCTCCCGTGACAACCTGGATTCTGGTTCCATCGTCAACCCGACATTCGAATCGGAAGATATGAAGGATGGCAGTGATTTGATCTCTGACTGGCCGATGTTGAACGGTCTATTAAACGCAGTCGGAATGTGTGATTTGATCGCAATCCAAGCAAACTATTCAATGGGTGAAGCGGTGCATACAGGCGTCACAATGGTGGCGGATGGAACGGCGGAATCGGATATGAGACTTGAAGTTGCGATGACGGTTGACTCAGGTATTGGGGTCGTTCGACATGCGCAGGCCGGTTATGAAATTGCCCGGGATGTTGCCAACGGAAAAGGAAAACTGACGGATGAAAGCATTCAAATTCCGCTATGGTGGACACCTGAAGCGACATTTGGACCGAAGGATTTAAAGAAAGATAAAGTGAAAGCATAAATAAAGATAATTATTGGAGGCATGAAAACTGTAGAGATCCATATGCATCCATGGATCTCTACATTTCTTTACGGGATAAATTGGATTGAAGACTTAAGGAATACGCGGATGATGAGGTGAAAGCAATGAGCAATATTCATGAACAAGAGGACTTAGGAAATGTTTACCATGAAAATGATCAGAGGACTACGATTTATTCCGTTAAGAATCTATCCAAGTTTAGTATCTTTAGTGCCATTGGAATTTTTATGTTTTTCATTCCAATTGATGTGAACGGGAAAAACTCCATTCCATTAGATCACTTAGTTACGTGGATTCGCGGGTCAATTGGAAGCGGCGCAGCCTATTATACGATGATCATTGTGTTGTTAGGAGCCATCTATCCGTTTTACACAAGATCGTGGAAGAAAGACAAAGTCAATCTTGTCATCAGCTTGTTTAAAGTGTTCGGAGCCATCTCCGCATTTCTCGTGTTATTCAACAGGGGTCCTGCTTGGCTGCTTGCCGAAGATATGGGTCCGTACTGGTTTCATCAGTTATTGACGCCAATTGGCATGCTCGTTCCAATAGGTGCCATTTTCCTTGCCATGCTCGTTGGGTATGGAATACTTGAATTCATTGGTGTTTTCATGCAACCGGTTATGCGTCCGCTTTGGAGAACGCCCGGGCGATCTGCTATCGACGCAGTGGCATCCTTCGTAGGAAGTTATTCCATCGGTCTATTAATTACGAACCGAATTTATAAGGAAGGAAAGTATACGAAAAGAGAAGCGATCATTATTGCTACCGGATTTTCAACTGTATCAGCGACATTCATGATTGTGGTGGCGAAAACGTTAGACTTGATGCATATTTGGAATCTGTATTTTTGGTTAACTTTCTTCGTTACCTTTGTTGTAACCGCCATTACCGTTCGCATCTGGCCGATTAATAAAATGACGGATGACTACTATACCGAAGTTGGATTTCCGGAAGAGATCATTCGAAAAAAACGAGTCAAAAGCGCATGGGAATTAGCAATGCAAACAGCAGATCGTGCTCCGTCATTGAGGCGCAATATCATTGACAATGTGAAGGACGGTTTTGTCATGGCGATGGGCATTTTGCCTTCCATTATGTCCATTGGGTTAATTGGTTTACTATTGGCCAACCATACGCCGGTATTCGATTATTTTGGTTATTTGTTTTATCCGCTCACAACATTACTGCAGATACCAGAACCTTTTCTTGCAGCGAAGGCAGCGGCGATTAATCTTGTGGATATGTTTTTACCTTCTCTCGTTGTACTGGAGGCAAGTTTGGAGACACGGTTCATTATCGGTTCATTGTCCATTTCGACGATTTTGTTTTTCTCTGCGCTCATTCCGTGTATTTTATCAACCGAAATACCGATTAAGATGAGTCATATTTTGTCGATCTGGTTTATAAGAACAGTTTTGTCACTACTTATTATGACCCCGATTGCGTTGTTTATTTTATGAAGAAATGCATTTGTAGAAGGGGAGATGGAGGCTTTAGATATGGTGAATGTCAAAGAGAAGTTGAAAGCAGATACGGTCATTTCAAATGCAGCTGAAGTCATTACATGCATTGGAGATGGAACGGGCAATCTCGGTGTGCTGACGAATGCCTGGGTTGCATTAAAAGGAGAAACGATTATTGGCGTTGGCTGTGAAGAGGAGATCACCGAAAAATTTTTGATGGATGAAACGCGGGTGATCGATGCGACCGGAAAAGTCGTTGCCCCAGGTTTTGTCGACAGCCATACGCATCTTGTTTTCAATGGTTCGCGTGTCGAGGAATATGCAGCAAAAGTAATAGGGAAAGATCCAAAAGAACTTGGGATCACAACTGGGCCGAATCGGACAATTGAATTGACGCGTGATGCGACTGAAGAGGAATTATTTCAACAAGCAAAAAAACGAATGATGGCAATGCTGGAATTCGGAATCACAACGGTCGAAAGTAAAAGTGGATACGGATTGACGACAGAAAGTGAAGTGAAGATTCTAGAAGTAGGAAGAAGACTGAACGCCGAAACGCCTGTAGATGTACTGAACACATTTCTTGGCGCGCATGGAATTCCCGAAGGCATGACGAAAAGTCAATATGTAGACGTGATCATCAATGAAATGATTCCAGAAGTCGGGGAAAAGAAACTAGCGGAATTTTGTGATGCGTGGTGCGATGATGGCTATTTTACGGCGGAAGAATCGGAACGCATATTGGAAGCAGGGTTGGCGTATGGTATGAAGCCCAAATTACATGCGGATGCGTATTCCTATATTGGCGGGTCTGACTTAGCTGTGAAGATGAATATGGTATCTGTGGACCATATGAATTATACGCCGGATGACGTGATTGAAAAGCTTGCGGCATCGGAAGTAACAGCTGTTCTTATGCCGGCATTGGACTTTGCGGTTGGACATCAGCGGCCATTTGACGCGCGTAAAATGTTGGATGCGGGTGTAAAAGTTGCGCTGGCTACCGATCTTTGTCCAGCTTGCTATACCGAATCTATGCAGTTTGTCATCAACTTAGCTTGTCGTCTATACAAATTTTCAGTAGAGGAAGCGATCAAAGCCGCTACATTTGGAGGCGCACAAGCGCTTGATTTGGATGATCGGGGTGTAATCCAAGAAGGCAAATTAGCCGACCTTCAAATTTGGGATGTGCCTTCCTATAAACACATCGCCTATGAACTTGGAACCAATCTCGTTGAAACGGTTATTAAAAAAGGAAAAGTAGTCGTGACGCGGTAAGAATACAAACTTTTAGGGAGGGATCCGCAATGTCGATTCAGACATCTATTGCTGCATCTAAAATAAATGAGGAACGGTTATTAAACTTATTTCTTGAATTGGCAAAAATTAATGGACCGAGTACGAAAGAACAGCTCGTCGCTGATTATTTGGTGAACGTGCTGCCTGAGCTCGGGTTTACATTTGAGTTTGATGATGCCCATAAAAATTTTAACGGTGAAGTCGGCAACTTGATTGCATGGAAAGAAGGGACGGATTCTACCATTCCTCCGCTTTTCTTTTCAACCCATATGGATACCGTGCTGCCGACAGAAGGCCTTCAACCAGTGATTAAAGATGGCGTCATTTATTCCGACGGGACAACGATTTTAGGGGCAGATGATCGCGCTGCACTGGCTGCGTATCTAGAAGCGATCCGCGCGATTATTGAAAGCGGGGCACCACACGGGCCGATTGAATTGATCTTAACGGTCAATGAACAACCCGGGCTTGTAGGCGCAACTTATATGGATTATACGAAAGCGAAAAGTAAAACAGGGTATATTTTCGATAGCAGCGGCGACGTCGGTCAAATTATTTTAAAAGGCCCATACAGCAGTCGGATTTGGATGGAAGTTAAAGGGAATTCCGCGCATATTGCGCTTAACGCGGAAGAAGGGAATAGTGCGTTTCTAATTGCCGCCGAAGGGTTGTTAAATATGAAACTAGGTACAATTGACGAAGAGACGCTTGCGAATATCGGAATAATGGAAGGAGGAGAGTTAACATCCATTATACCGGGCTCCATAACGGTTGCGGGGGAAGTGCGCAGTTTCTCAAAAGAAAAGCTTGATCAGCAATTGCAGCATATGCAGGAAACGATGCAAAAAGCAGCAGAGAAAAATGACGGCAGCGTACAGGTGAGAGTTGAGAAAAAGTATAGTGGATTTGATATCCCAAAGGATCATATATTAACGAAAACAGTCGAAGCAGCGGCTCGAAACATACAAGTACAACCTTATCTAACCGAAACATTGGGCGGTGCCGATACGAATGTGCTAAATGAAAATGGACTAACATGCCTCACATTAGGGCTTGGTTTTCAAAATATCCATTCATTTAGAGAGTGTATTAGTATAGAAAACTTAACTAATACTGGCAGACTCACAGCGGGATTAATTGAACAATGGTATGAAAACCATAAACAAGCAAAATAATTGGCGGAAAATTGAATAGAGCAGGCGTTGTATCCATCCTAATACAAAGGAGAAGGTTTTTAATGCTCACAAACCCAGTAGTAATTTCCGTCATTGTACTGACGGTTTTAAGTTTGGCTAGGGTACATGTAATTTTTGCTTTGTTAATGGCTACCGTTGTCGCGGGACTAACAGCGAATCTATCTTTAACAGATACGGTTTCTACATTTATTGGCGGGATGGGCGGGCAATCGGAAACGGCATTGAGTTATATTTTACTCGGGGTATTTGCAGCGATGATCGCTTACTCTGGAATCACAACGATCTTAATAAACAAGCTATTAGCAATGAAAAAGACAAATAAGTATGTCCTACTATTAATTATTGCAGCGCTTACTTGTTTGTCAGGAAATCTGATTCCTGTTCACATTGCTTTTATCCCCATATTGATCCCGCCGCTATTGATGTTCTTTAATTATTTAAAGATTGATAGAAGAGCGGTGGCGTGTGCATTAACATTTGGACTAAAAATGCCGTATATTTTGATTCCGGCTGGTTACGGACTCATTTTCCATGGCATTATAGCAAATGAGATGCAGGCGAATGGCATGCCGGTCTCCATGGCTCAAATCCCTTTAGCAATGGCCATTCCTGCGCTTGGAATGTTTGTGGGCTTAGCGATTGCAATCTTCATCACCTATCGAAAACCGAGAGATTATGATGAAGGGCAAGGGCAAGAACAAAAAGTAGGTGTAGGAGAGGCCTTAGCTGAAATTAGTGCATCGAGCGAGGAAATGCCACGCAAATTTCAGCCAAAAGACTTTGTTACGATTGCAGCGATCGCTGTAGCACTGATTACACAAGTTGCTGCCGGATCGCTCGTAGTGGGTGCAATGGCAGGAATTATCGTCATGTTTGCTGGACGAATTGTCACATTAGCAGACGGAGAAGCTGTCGTACAAGACGGAGTGAAACTGATGGGAGCAATCGCATTTGTCATGCTCATCGCTTCGGGATACGCAACGATCCTGAAAGAAACTGGGGCTGTTGTAGATTTAGTGAATGCAGTAGACTCTGTGCTTGGAGATAGTAAATTATTGGGGGCTGTGGTTTTACTGCTGATTGGACTTTTGGTTACAATGGGAATTGGTACATCATTCGGAACGATTCCAATTTTAGCTACAATTTTTGTTCCGTTATGTATGTTAATGGGCTTTAGCCCATTGGCAACCATCGCATTGCTTGGAACGGCAGGGGCATTGGGAGATGCGGGATCACCCGCGTCAGATAGTACGCTTGGACCGACAGCAGGGTTAAATGCGGACGGTAAACATAATCACATTTGGGATACATGTGTACCGACGTTCATCCATTACAACATCCCCTTATTCGCTTTTGGGATATTGGCAGCGATGATTTTGTAAGACACGTTACAATTTTCTTAAATGTAGAAGGGGTGGTCAGGCATGAAGAGTGGGAAATTAGTGGAGAGGGATCGTCCGATCTTGAACGATCTAGTTGAATTGGATGGATTTACAGTAGATCGGCAACAGATAGAAAGAGTTGCGTACGGACAGGCAAAAGTCGTCATACCTGAAACAGCATTAGAAAGAGTGCGCGCAAGTAGAGATCGAATTGAAAAACAATTGAAAGATGGGAGAGTGATCTATGGCGTCAATACCGGGTTTGGTAAATTAAGTGATATTGAAATTGAAAAAGAAGACATTGCAAAGTTACAATTGAACTTACTGCGCGCGGATGTCGTCGGTGTTGGCGATCCGTTGCCCAAACCGGTTGTCAGAGCGATGATGGTGCTGCGTGCCAATGCGCTTGCAAAAGGGTTTTCGGGCATTAAAGAAGATACATTATCCTTATTAGTCGATATGATTAATAAAGGCGTGCACCCAGTAGTACCTTGTAAAGGTTCAGTTGGAGCGAGCGGCGACTTGGCACCACTTTCACATGTCGCAATTGTTTTAGTCGGAGAAGGAAAAGCAGAATATGAGGGAAAAATCCTTTCCGGCGGGGAGGCGCTAAAACGAGCAGGTTTGCAACCGGTTACATTGGAAGCGAAAGAAGGACTGGCGCTTATTAATGGAACGCAGGCAATGACTGGTGTGGGCGTTGTTGCTCTGAATGAAGCTGAGCGTGTCGGATTAGCAGCGGATATGGCAGCCTGTTTAACGATGGAAGCCCTTCAAGGAATTATATCGGCTTTCGATAGTGATTTATTGGCCGTTCGACCACATCCGGAACTGGAATTTGTCGCTTCACGAATGCGGAACTGGCTGGAGGGAAGTAAACGGATCACACATCAAGGTGAACTTCGAATGCAAGACGCCTACTCCATTCGCTGTATCCCGCAAGTTCACGGAGCTTCCTGGCAGGCATTTAATTACGCTGAAGAGAGACTGAAGATTGAGATCAATTCAACAACGGATAATCCTATTATTTTAGAAAATGGTGAAGTGCTTTCAGGCGGACATTTCCATGGCCAGCCAATTGCACTCGCGATGGATTTCCTCAAAGTCGGTGCAGCAGAATGGGCGAATATTTCCGAACGAAGAACGGAGAGACTTGTCAATCCTCAATTGAGTGGCCTGTCCCCATTCTTAGCAGTTGACCCAGGATTGGAGTGTGGATTGATGGTTCCGCAATATGCGGCGGCTTCACTCGTTTCTGAGAATAAGGTGCTTGCACATCCCGCAAGTGTCGATTCCATCCCTACGTCGGCTAACCAAGAAGACCATGTCAGCATGGGCACAATAGGGTCTCGCCAAGCGCGGGAAATTATCCATAATTCTGCTAGAGTAATTGCAATTGAAATGATTTGCGCATCGCAGGCTATTTATTTAGAAGGGGCAGAAAACCAATTGGCTCCAGCGACAAAAGAATACTTGGAGAGAATTAGAGAAATTTGCCCGCCATTGAAAGGCGATCGAGCAATTTCGGATGAAATAGAAGCGTTGGCACAATTTATACTACGTGCGGATATCCTGAACTAACAAGGATAAGGACCGAACCTATCAGTTTGTTGATCGATAGGTTCGGTCTCCTTTTTGATTGGACAATTGTAAGTTCGTTATTATGATCAGTTTTTTAGTTGAAAAAGCCATTATATATATTGGACTTCCGATATTAAAATATTATCCTTCGTTCTTTTGAGTAGAAAGAATGTTTCATCTATTGACAATTAAATTTTTGTATATTATTATTATTTCCATAACTAAATAAACTTATCAAGAGAAGCTAAGGGACTGGCCCGATGAAGCTTCAGCAACCTCTGCGTCGCAGGAAGGTGCTAAATCCAGCAAGGGGAAACTCTTGGAAGATAAGAGACAATGCTATATTCACTAAGCCCTCTTTTCTATCGAAAAGAGGGCTTTTACTTTTAAAGTTTTATGAAAATACAACTACGAGGAAAGAAGGTTGAAAAAATGAGTAAAACTAAAAAAAGAATGTATTTAAATGCCTTTGAAATGAGTTGTGCAGCGTTTCAGTCGCACGCACTATGGAGACATCCCGATGACAATACACCCGGCTATAAAGACATTGAATATTGGACGCATCTTGCGAAAGTTTTGGAAAAAGGTAACTTTGACGCTGTGTTCATAGCAGATGTATTAGGGGTTTACGATGTATATAAAGGTTCAAGGGATCCAGCATTAAGGTCTGGTATGCAAGTGCCGGCCAATGATCCAGCTTTTATTGTTCCCATTATGGCATCTGTAACTAAATATCTTGGGTTCGGATTAACTGCTTCCACAACATTCGATCATCCGTATACATTTGCCCGGAAAATGACAACATTAGATCATTTGACGAAGGGAAGAATTGGTTGGAACGTTGTTACATCTTATTTGAATACTGCGGCAAAAAACATTGGGTTAGATTCTCAGACCCCGCATGATGAGCGGTACGAGCGGGCGGATGAATATATGGAAGTCGTCTATAAGCTATGGGAAGCAAGTTGGGAAGATGATGCAGTTGTAATCGATAAAGCGAAAGGAGTATATACAGATCCTTCTAAAGTTCACGACATTAACCATAACGGCAAGTACTATCAAGTTCCGGGTAACCATCTCTGTGAGCCGTCACCACAACGAACACCGGTTATATTCCAAGCAGGCGCATCTTCAAGGGGCCGTGCGTTTGCGGCAAATCATGCTGAACTTATTTTTGTATCATCCCCGTCTTTAGAGAAAACAAAAAACATCGTTGCAACGTTTAGGGAGGATGTTATAAAATCCGGAAGACCGGCAGATGATGTTAAAGTGCTAACGACCGTTACGCCAATTGTCGCCTCGACGTTAGAAGAAGCGGAAGCAAAGCTGGAAGATTACAAGCAGTATATCGATCATGAGGGAGCGCTTGCGTTAGTGAGCGGTTGGACAGGGATTGACCTGGCGGAATTAGATCCAAATCAAAAGGTAGAGTATATTGAAAATGATGCAATGCGCTCAATCTTACAAGGCTTTGCGGGCATGACTGTGAATGAAATCGCTGAAAAAGTTGCACTTGGCGGTCTTGGTGAACTAATTGTCGGTGACCCTGAACAAATTGCAGACACGTTAGAGGAATGGATGGACTATGCCGATATTGATGGTTTTAATATTGTTTATTCAATTACACCAGGCTCCTTCGAAGACTTCGTTGAGCTAGTCGTTCCAGTTTTACAAGAGCGAGGTTTAGTGCGTACAGAATATGAAGAGGGCACATTCCGAAATAATTTATTTGGTTATGATCAATTGAAAGAAGACCATCCTGCTAAACAAGCACGAAAACAAGTGGTTGGAGAACTAATCACACAATATTGAATGTCAGTGAACACAATGTAAGATGTTAGTAAAAGTTGAAAACTGTTTTTGTTTGAATAGGAGATAGTACCAATGACAACTTCAAAGAAAACTCTAAGGACTTGTAGCAAAGGACATAACTACTATAAAAGTAGCGACTGCCCGACATGTCCGATTTGTGAACAGGAACGCAAACCTGCCAATGGATTTCTTTCATTACTATCAGCACCGGCAAGAAGAGCATTGGAAAACAACGGGATTACTTCTTTGCAACGGCTCGCGACATTTAGTGAAAAAGAGATATTACAATTTCACGGCATGGGGCCAGCTTCTTTGCCAAAGCTTAGAGATGCTTTGAAGACAAATGGGTTATCATTTAAAAAGTAGACAAAGTCCGACTGAGTGGGTCAACGCTCAGTCGGTTTTCGAAAAAAAAGAATTACTAATTTGGCCTCTTTTAGCAAGTAGGTATTCAACAGGTTAAAGCTTTTTCTTTTCGATCTGCTTCTTTTTAAGCGGGCAATTGCTGCAATAACCGATTCCTTCAACGTCTTTCTCCAATTTGTAATACATACAGCATGTTTTCCGATTAGGGTTTAACGTAAGTGCTTCCCCTATCTTTAAATATTGTTGAATTGGATTGTCTTGTAAACCAAACATTTCGCCGCTCGCGTTTTTCAAGAAATTAAAATCGCTGTAAACTCTTTCCCTTGTAACCGGATCCAAATTGTTTGCGAGCATTTTTCGATAAATGGAGTTGATGCGGATGGCAACGTTTTCCCACATGATCGATGACGGAAGGCGCGTCGTTTTTCTCAATGATTCTAAAACGGGCGTAATATGACCCGAGAAAAGACCATGCAATACATTTTCACGCCATTCCTCTCTTCCTAGCGCTTCAACCATTTGCCAGTTGCATAAATCCGCTTGGATACATAATTTGCGCTCTTTGCTCAGTGCACAGGCTGTTACCGGTAAATTCAACGCACAATTGAATTCAATCATACTGTATAGGGTAGATGACACGACGAGATGCGCATATCTTTTGGAAATCATTGAAGCAGTGACTACTAAATTCGGCGCCTTCATCTCAACCATCTGTTTTTCTGAAAATGATCGACATTTCTCTTCATCCAGCAAATCCGATATCGCAATCTCCTTAGCATGCTCATGAGTAAAATGGATATCAAACGTTTTCAGTTCGTTTAGTACAGCATTGTTCATCATTATCACCCTCCAGGAAAACGCATATGCAGCTTACCTTTACGCATTGCGATTTCTATACAATAAATAAATGAAAAATGGCGCTCCGATTCCGGAAACGAACACTCCCGCTGGAAGATCGAGCGGCAAAAAGGCTGTTCGGGCAACTACATCAGCCAACATGACAATGAGCCCTCCCGTCATGGCGGCTATTGGCACTAAGTTGCCGAACGATTGGCCGACGAGCATTCTTGCAATATGGGGGGCCATTAAACCGACGAATCCGATTCCTCCCGCATAGGCAACGGCGGAACCCGCCAAGGCGACACTGATGAGTAGAAGACTAAAGCGATGTAGTTGAAGTCGAACACCTAACCCTAATGCAACCAAATCTCCTAATGCTTGGGCGTTGGCTGACTTCGAAAAAAACAATGTCAACGGAATCAAAATTAGAACCCATGGCAGCATCGCTGTGACGTTCTCCCAGTTTGCTCCGTAAACGCTGCCCGTCATCCAGACGTACGCTTGGGAAGTCGTGTACGTATTGCCAAAAACGATCATCATTGTCGTCATTGCACCGAGTATGGATGACATTCCGATCCCGATGAGGATGAGACGAAAGGGAGATATCCCATTTTTCCAAGCTAATGCAAAAATAACGAGAGAAACAATTCCAGCACCTAAAATGGCCACGAATGGCAGCCATATAATACTTACCGTATCCGCAAAGTATGTAATGAAAAAAACCGCCGCAAAAGAAGCCCCGCCCGTAATGCCAATAATATCCGGCGAACCGAGCGGATTTCGAACGATCCCTTGCAGGATTAACCCTGCAACGCCTAGTGCAGCGCCAACGAGGATTGAAAGAACCATCCTTGGGAGTCGCAACGTTTGAATAACGAAAGTATATTCACCCGTTCCGAAGCCAAGTAAATGTTTAATGACATCTACGGGGTGAATAAATGTGCTGCCTATTGAAAGTCCAACTACGAACACCAGGAGAAACAAACAAGCCAATGCGAAGAAGACCGCAATAGCCCGCTTCTCCAATTGGAATGAAAAAGTATCCGACCGATTTCGAAATGAAATATATTTACTCATTCCTTACTGAACCCCTTCCGTGCAATATAGATGAAAAACGGAGTTCCGATTATAGCGGTCATGACACCGATCGGCACCTCTTGTGGCATCATTATGAACCTTGCGGCTATATCCGCCAACAACAACAAACTTGCACCATACAACGCACAATAAGGGAGGACCCACCGATAATCAAATCCTACAAGTCCACGAACAATATGTGGTGTAATCAATCCGACAAAACCGATTGAACCTCCAACCGCTACAGACCCACCTGCAAGGACGATAATAACAATCGCCATTACCGTCTTCACTAAAACCGTACGTTGCCCCAATCCCTTTGCAACATCATCGCCGGAGGCAAGGATATTAACGGAACGCCCTAACAATAGGGCAACGACCCATCCGCCTATCATGAACGGTAAAATGGGTTCCAGCATATCCAGTGTTCTCCCCGCAACTGAACCGGCTAACCAAAATAATACCCCTTCCAAATTTTGTCCGTTAATGACGAGGAGCCCTTGTGTTAACGACACAAATAGGGCAGTGATCGCCGCACCGGCTAATACGATTTTAATAGGGGACAATCCGTCTCTTCCAAACGAACCTAATAAGTAAACCATGATGGCTGCAATTCCTGCACCAAGGAAAGCAATCCACATGTATTGGGTCAATGAAGAGAAGGAAAAGAAGGTAACTGCTAACACTACAAAGAAAACGGCACCTGAATTGATGCCGAAAATGCTCGGGGAAGCAAGCGGATTCCTCGTCAATGCTTGCATAAGGGCTCCTGCAATCGCAAGGCTCGCCCCGATCACGGTGGCAATTACTGCACGTGAAACTCGCGTCGTCGCAATAATGATATGCTCGGTCGAATGTTCGTCGAAATTGAAAAAGGCCTCAATTGCCGTATTGAATGAAATTGGTGTTTGACCAAAAGCGATGCTTGAAAGAAACGATGCCATTAATAGGACGATTCCGACGGCCAAGCCTACCCATTTAGATGATGTGCGAGAAAATAAATACGTCATTTTCTCCCTCTTCCACTACAGTATTTTGATGGGCACCAAGAAAAGTGGGTGCAGTAAGAATCCTGCACACCACTGTTCAGATTGCCGCATTGCCATGGCCAATTATTTTTCTAAATCAAAATGCTCATAAAGCTGATCTAGCATGTCATTGGCAGAAAGAATACCACCGGCCATGTTCCAGGCGACTTCGTCAATCTGATACACTTGGCCTTTTTTCACAGCATCGAGATTTTTCCATAAAGGATGATTCGTCCACTCGTCATACGTTTTTTGGACAGCTTCTTCTTGACCAGGATCGGATAAGAAGTAGAAGAAAACATCGGCATTCATGCTCGGAATGCCTTCTTTATCTGTCAGTTTAAGCACGACTGTCCCTTTTTCAGCCTCTTCCTGTTGGTAGGCAGAACGTACAAACCCTAGCTCATCCAAAATATCACCAGCATAACCGGTTACATAAATACGAGCATGGTCGGCCCTGAAGTTGAGAACAGATGCCTCAATCGGCCATTCGTCACCCAATTTAGCAGAGATTTTCGTTTTGAAATCATCTACTCGATGTTCCCAATCCGAAAGTAGTTCACTTGCTTGGTCCTCCTTGTTCATTGCTTTCCCCATCAATTCAACAGTGTCCTTGAATTTAAAGACTGTGTCATGGGTAACCGTCGGTGCAATTTGGGAAAGCTGATCATAAATCTTCTCATGGCGTAATTTCGAGGCGATGATCAAATCAGGTTTAAGTTTTGCAATTTCCTCTAAATTTGGTTGAGTTTCTTCCCCTACAATTACGGTGTCTTCCAAGTCATCTTTCAGATAGTTATACATAGGCTTCTCAACCCAAGATTCAACGGCTCCTACTGGTTGAACGCCTAAAGCGACGGCAACGTCTGTCGCACCTTGATACAATGTGACGATTCGTTTCGGTGTCCCTTCAATTGTTGTCGTCCCCATTGCGTGGGTGATTTCACGGATATCATTCGAATCCGCTGCCTGCTCAGATTGTCCTGATTCATTTTGCTTCTCCGTTTGGTCTTTTCCTTGCTGAGTTCCACAACCCGCTAAAAATAATACAAACGAAAATAGGACTGCAAATAAAGAAAAAACTTTCTTGTTGTTTCCTACTGTGTATGTAACTGCAGACACGTGATGCCACTCCTTTGTCAAATTTAGTTTAATTATAAATGATACTGATAATCGTTATCATTTAGAAGTAAATTATATACTATCGTTTTTTTAAATACAACACATACCTGTAAGACAAGATGTAATTAACTGTGGATAGCTCTTTGGTGCGTTGTTAACTCATACAAAAAGCCCAACCCTTTATACAAAAGGATTAGGCTTTAATGGGAAGTATTTTTTTCTAAAGTAGCAGATCGAATAGTTCAGACCAGTTTGCAATTCGTGGAATCTCCAAATGTTGATTATATGATTGAGTTTTCGCGAATAGATTTACCTTACAATCACTCAATGTTTCAAGAACCGCCGGCTTGTCGTCGAAATAATAGTCGAGTTCCAACTCTTTAATAATGTGAACCTTGTCCTCGTCATTCATGCCGTAAAAAAATCGATCTTTATGGACCGGGAAACCTTGTTCAATCATCCATTCCATTGTACGCTCGCCATGTTCTTTAGGTCTTGCGGTAATATAATAGATTTCATGTCCGTCGTTCTCCAGCTTTTGCAACGTTTCAACTGCATCAGGATAGGTAGGGCACGATGTGAAATAAATTTCTTCTAACGAACCATTCCACATCTTGCCGCCTTCTTCAGCTGTCATGCCGAAGAGCTCGTGAATTTCAACTTTGTCCAATGCGTGAAAAAGTTCTATATCCACATTCTGATTCAGTTTCTCATTGTATATATGAAAAGCATGTTCTCTTAAATTAATTAACGTATCATCGATATCAAAACCAAATTTCATATTAATTACCCTCAGTTTGTGTAGTCATATATTTTGGATAGCCTGTAAACTTAAAATCTTTTCCGATATGAGTAATGTTGAGATTCTCCAATTCCACAGCATTACACATTAGTTCAACACCTGTACCTTCAAGGAATGTCGGCGCTTGTGTGCCTCCAACTAGTTTTGGCGCGATATAAATCTCAACTTTGTCGACGAGCTGCTTCTCGAGGAAGGCAGCGTGAATCGATCCTCCGCCTTCAATTAGAACAGAAGAAACAAGTTTTTCACCGAGGATTCGAACGACATCATGTGGATCGACTTGGTGATTGCCTGAAGTGTGGAAAATCGAAATTCCTCGTTCCACCAACTTTTTCTTTGCTTCTTTATTATACGTTTTTGCAGTGAAAATCCATGTTTCCGCCTGTCCATCTGTCACGACCTTCGAATCGAGCGGTGTGCGTAAAGAGGAATCTAAAATGACGCGAATCGGATTCCGGCCGTCTGGAATCCTTGTTGTCAATTCGGGATCATCTTCGATGACTGTATTGACACCGACTAAAATGGCCATGTTTTGATTTCTCAATACGTGTACATCGTGTCTTGCTTCGGCGGACGTAATCCATTTACTGTCTGCAGTATGCGTAGCGATTTTCCCGTCCAATGTGCTTCCGGCTTTCATTGTGATGAAGGGCCTTTGTTCTACGATGAATTTATTGAACACTTCGTTCATCTGTCGGGATTGGTCTTCCAGTACGCCGATGACAACTTCAATCCCTGCATCCTCCAAAATCCTAACTCCGTTTCCGGCAACGACCGGGTTTGGGTCGAGAGTAGCGATGACGACTTTCTTAATGCCTGCTTCAACAATCGCTACTGCACAAGGGCCGGTACGTCCATAATGAGAGCATGGCTCAAGGGTGACGTATATAGTTCCGCCTTTAGCCTGTTCACCAGCCATCCGAATCGCATGAATTTCAGCATGCGGCTCACCAGCTTTCAAATGCGTACCTATCCCTACGATTCGATTTTCATTCACAATGACCGATCCTACTAGTGGATTTGGATCCGTTTGGCCTTTTGTTGCTTGTGCATTTTGCAGAGCCAAATTCATATAGAACTCATGGTTAGTCAATGATATGAGCCCCTTCCACATCTATATGTCCGGACCGTTGAATCTTTGTTTGCAAGTATTTTTCATTGAACTCGGATTTATCGCCCCACAAAGGCTCTCTCCCTGAAATCGGAAGACCCGCATTCCGCATCGCTTCCACTTTCTTCGGATTATTCGTCATCAGTGTCACAGGCTTGGTTCGTAATGCTTTTAATACATGCATGGCATCTTCGTAATTTCTCGAATCATCGACGAAGCCAAGACCTTCATTTGCTTCTACTGTATCGTACCCATTCTCCTGAAGGACATATGCCATTGCCTTGCTGAATAAACCAATCCCACGGCCTTCATGATTGGCCAAGTAAAACAGTGCGCCCGTCCCATGTTCTACAATATTCTTCATCGATTGCTTCAATTGATAACCGCAGTCGCATCTTTTACTTCCAAAGATATCGCCTGTATGACAAATCGAGTGCATCCGGATTTGCGCATCATCCGCATTTTTAAAATCACCATATACAAGCACGCTCGATTGTTGATGCTCTGCAAGATTAGCAGAAGACAGGCGGTCAATAATCTCTTGAAAATCATCTGTCACTTCACATTGATTCAGCCAGCAATACCATTGGAAAATAACCGTTTCTCCATAAAGATTCACGGGCAGTTGAATGGGGCCGACCAAATAGGTGGCACCTTTATCTGTCTCAATCAATTGAATTTTTTCCTTTAAAGTATCAACAACTGTTGCTTCTAGTTTTGCATGTACCATAAAATCATTCCTTTTATATAAATTAGTTAAACGTAGCATCTGATGTTTCTAGCGCATGAAAAGGGAAATGTTATGCGTCCATCCAATTTTGTGACCATTTTTCCAATTCCCGTATAAGAGGTTCGAGGGCGAACCCTTTATCTGTTAATGAATATTCGATTCGAACCGGTGTCTCCGGAAAGACTTCTCTATGCACAACACCTTGGTGTTCAAGAATTTTTAACCTCTCCGATAAGACTCTGCCACTTACGCCGATCGTGGATTCGATACTGCAAAAGCGTTGCGGTCCCTCTAATAGCTTGTAAATAATTAACCCCATCCACCTTTGACCCAATAACTCCATTGACTTTTCAAACCTAGGACAAATCGATGTATCCAATGTAATCAGCTCCCTAATTATAGTATAGCTCGTAACGATAAATAATTAAATATGTTTTTGTAAATTAGTTACTTGACTAACTGATATTACGATAATATACTTACTTACGTAAAGTAACTAGTAATCGAAACTCATTACTATTTAAACTGACATCTTAGGTGGGGGATCATGATCTTATGAGAAACGAAGAAGGATTTGCGAATACAGGGTTTGAAATCGGCCTTTATACACTAGGTGATTTGGTGCCAGATCCGTTTAGCGGTAAAACAATTAGTGCTAGGCAAAGAATGAAGGAAATTACGGAAGCGGCTAAACTCGCTGACGAGGCTGGACTGGATATTTTCGGAGTAGGGGAACATCATCGATTGGATTATGCCATCACATCACCATCTGTCGTCTTGGCCGCAATTGCCCAGATGACGAAGCAAATTAAATTGACAAGCGCAACGTCAGTGTTAAGCACGGTAGATCCAGTTCGTTTATTTGAAGACTTTGCAACATTGGATTTGCTATCCGACGGACGTGCGGAAATTATTACGGGGCGTGGTGCGTTTGTTGAATCATTCCCGCTCTTTGGTTATGACACTGGTGACTCTGCTGCCTTATTCTCGGAAAACATCGAATTACTGCTGAAGCTTAATGAAAACGAGAAGATCACATGGGATGGTCAATTCCGCTCGTCATTAAGGAATGCGGATATTGCACCTCGTCCACTACAGCAGAAGTTACCAGTTTGGGTTGGTGTTGGAGGGACTCCGAATAGTGCAGCCCGTGCAGGCAGACTCGGTGCCGGAATGGCAATGGCGATTCTAGGCGGCGATCCTGCTCGATTTAAACCATTGGTTGAAGTATACCGTGAAGCAGGTCTAAAAGCTGGACATGCTTTGGAAAATCTTAAAGTTGGGGTAACGGGTCATGGATATATTGCCGAGACAACTCAACAAGCAAAAGAAGAGTTCTATCCTTATTATTCGAACTATAAGTCAATCGTAAGTCAGCAGCTCGGTCATGGAGAGGGAAGGATGTCACGATTCGAATTTGAAAAAGTGGCGGCTTCTGACACTGCTTTGTTCGTAGGCAGTCCTCAACAAATTGTTGAGAAGATCCTTCATCAACATGAACTATTTGGACACCGACGCTTTATGGCGCAGCTTGATATAGGTGGTTTGCCGTTTGAAAAAGTGGCGAAGAGCATTGAATTATTAGCGACAGAAGTGGCGCCGGTCGTCAGGAAGGCAACAAGGAAAGAAAACGTATTAGTAGGCGTTTAAGGAAAATAACAAAAAATGATAAGTGAGGGAATATGAATAATGAAAAAGTATGAATGGAGTTTATTGATTCTTCGAGTCGTTTTAGGGATTACTTTCTTAATTCATGGAGTTGCAAAATTCCAAATGGGTCTAGGGAATGTGGCAGGTTGGTTCGAAAGTATAGGCATTCTGGGTTTCCTAGGTTATGTGATTGCTTTTATCGAACTGCTTGGAGGGCTTGCATTAATTTTGGGTATTGGAACTAGACTATTCTCGGCAATGATTGCAATTGTCATGCTTGGGGCTATCTTTACAGCGAAACTGTCTGTAGGCTTCATGGGTGCTGAAACTGCCGGGTACGAATTGGATATAGCTTTATTAACAATCGCAGTTGTGTTATTGATTAGTGGAAGCCGCTTGTTTGCTTTAGAAAACAAGCTATTCGGTTCCGCAAAAGAAAAGATTAGCGCATAAAAAATAACTAAAGCCTAATTTCTCACTTGCACAAGAGAAATTAGGCTTTTACTATACAACGATTAATACGCCAGCGGATAAGCTGGTTCGCCTTCGATCTGTTCAAACGTTTCGATAAACTTTTCAAGTGTAGAAGTTAAATAAGCATCCTTTCGTCTAATGAATACGGTATTGACTTTACTATACTTCTCAGGCAAGTAATGACAGTGGACGAGCCCTCTTTCTTCCAAATGGGAAACGGCTGATTTCGGAACGAACGTAATGCCGAGTCCCATCGTCACACTCCCCAATATCGTTTCTAAGGTGCCGAACTCCATCAGTTTTTGTGGTGTTATATTTTGATCTTTATACCACCTTGCGAGTCTTGCCCGGTAGCCGCATCCTTCGCTAAAGCAAAGAATTGGCTCCTCTTTTATTTGCTCAAGTGACGTTTTTGTCTTATCTGATAGTAAGACAAGTTCTTCTTGGAAAACGTCATGAGAGACGAGTTCAGGATGTTGCTCGAGTTCTGTCACGAATGCACCGTCCAAACGATGGTGTAACACATCGTTTTGGAGTTGATCGGTCACACCTGTGAGAAGTGATAAGTCGACGTTTTTATATTTTTTGCTATAGGAAGATAATATAACAGGCAATTTAATGACCGTTTCAACGGTTCCGATTTCTAGCTTGCCTGCAGGTTCCGTTTTACTTTGAACAACTTTCTTCATTTCATTAGTTAACGCTAAAATCTTCTCGGCATAGACAAGCAGTTTTTTGCCTTCCGGTGTTAGTGTCATCCCGCGATTGTGACGGTTGAAGAGAGCTGTATTCATTTCAGCCTCAAGCTTTTTAATTCTTGAGGTGATATTGGATTGGACATAACTTAGTTCTTTTGCAGCTTCGGTAATCGTACCTTTTTGTGCAACCATTTGAAAAATCTTCAGATCCTTGAATTCCATTTAATCACTCCATCTAACTGACTCTTTTCCTATGGTATCACCAAATGAGATAGTAGGCATCAATAATGTTCATTTTGAGAGATACCGAGCCTGTGATTTAATGAATAGAGAGTAGATAATAGAAGGGGACAGAAATTCTTGAAGAACAACGTATTATGGGGCGCTATTTTATGCTTGATTTCCGCAATATCCTGGGGAGCAATGTTTCCGGTTGCGAATCATGCATTTCACCATATAGACCCTTTTTATTTTACGCTTTTTCGTTATGGCTTTGTAACGATGATTTTAGTTGTGTGGCTTCTATGGAAGGAAGGTAAGAAAGCTTTCCGCTTTGAAGGAAAAGGCAGGCACCTCTGGTTTTTTGGAACGATGGCCTTTACGGTTTATAATTTGCTCGTTTTCTGGGGACAGGACTTATTGGGCAATCCAGGTACAATGATCGCTTCCATTATGGAATCGTTGATGCCTATGATATCCATCATTATTGCTTGGGTGTTTATAAGGCAACGTCCTCATGCATTTACAATGTTTTGTGTGTTTCTTGGGTTTGTCGGTGCATCGTTAGTTGTAACAAAAGGCGATTTGGGTTCCTTTTTCACAGCGTCAAATGCCATCGTCCCATCTTTATTGATCTTTATCGCAGTTGTTGGGTGGGTTGTGTACACGATGGGTGGAAGTCGATTTAGTAACGATGGTTGGTCTGCATTGCGTTATTCTACGTTAAGCTGTTTGCTCGGAACAGCTACCGCAGCGATTGTCGTTTTCGGTGCTACGCTTACCGGATTTGTCTCGTTTCCAACCGTTGAAACGATGGTCGTTACGAGCCCTCATATCGCTTTTATGGTAATTTTCCCGGGTGTTATTGCGCTAGTGGGGTGGAATTATGGTGTGAGTGTCATTACACCGTTAAATGGATTATTATTTCTTAATTTTGTACCCGTCACGACGTTAGTCATTCAAATACTGCAAGGTGTAAGCATCACCGCTTATGATTATATAGGTACAATTTTCATTATCATATCCTTGCTACTAAACAATGTTTTCATTAGGCTACATCAGGATAGAAGGGAACCGAAAAAGCAGTTCAAAGGAAGAGTCCTAGAAACATAAGCATGACGAAGGGGCTGTCTCAGAAAATCAGTTTTCACTGGCTTTCTGAGACAGCCCCTGAAATTTACATAATGCTGCTTGTTTACAGCCAATTACATTATGCTCGGACGAGACTTTCCTCCGAAACGTTTTGTAATAACGGAGTCGGTTCTCCGACGCTAAACAATTGCAAATCATGCATCGCTCTTGTGCACGCTGTATAGTAGATTCTTCGCAGGCTCTCTGTACCGTAAACTTGCTTCGATGCATCATAAATGATGACGGCGTCAAATTCAATGCCTTTAGCCAAATACGAAGGCACGACGACAACTCCTTGCTCGTACTCCATTGAACCGATTCTCAATAGTTTAATGTCGTCGATGGTAGACAAGGCTTCATATGCACTTCTGCTTTCCTCGGCTGATTTGCATATGATTGCAATTGTGTTGTATCCGGCGACTTGAAAATCTGCTACTTTGGAGGCGATGCAACGATGAAGCTCTAGGTAATCAGCCACTTGTTTTAGCTCAGGAAGCTCGCCTTCTCGGTCAAAAGGGATGATCTGCTCGCCGTTGGGCACTAATTTTCGAGTAAATTCGATGATCGGCTTTGTGGAACGGTAGCTTCTTGCCATATTGATCACTTCTGTTTCATTGGGTCCGTATAGGCTTGTAAGCATGTCAAAATCAACCGTTTCGCTCGCATGGGCGAATATCGCCTGATGAAAGTCTCCTAACACAGTCATTTTTGCCGATGGAAACAATCGTCTCAAAAACTCGAATT
Source organism: Sporosarcina sp. Marseille-Q4943 (assembly GCF_943736995.1). GTDB lineage: Bacteria > Bacillota > Bacilli > Bacillales_A > Planococcaceae > Sporosarcina. The sequence continues at coordinate 45,407 of NZ_CALSFT010000002.1, forward strand.
GGAAAGGTGAATAATCTTGCGCCTCGTCAACGACGATATGTTTTATTGTTCGATTCGCCTGAAAGCCTTGGATGAGCTCGTTCAAAAGTAGAAATGGGGTAGCGTCTTCATAAGACAGAAGATCTTCATCTAACATGTTGAGTGTTGCTTGACAGATTGTCGGCCATTCCGCTGGTGTGTCCCCAGTCATCCATTGATTGATTTCTAAAGGATTAGCAAAAAGCTGCTGATAGATTCCCTTTATGTCGATGAACTCAAATGCCTGGACTAGTTTCCGTAACGGCCTCAACCTCTGTTGCACAATCAATTTAGCAAGCTCTTTTGGCTCCATCTCATAATCTGCGCTCGCCTCTTTTGTAAAGCCATGCTTTTTCGCTAAGTGCGCATGTGCCTTATGGTATTCCTCGTCGCTAAGCAGCTCGATTCTCTCCTGCACCCACGGTTCATCCCACTCAGCCCTTTGCGTTTCATTTATTCTCTTCAGCAGCCAATCTTTCAACTTTTCAAGACGATTATGGAAGCGGAGTGATATGTCTGTACTATAAAACCTTTCCGCCATTTGTTCTGCAGTCACAATCGGCTTTCCTCTAAACAGCAAGTCTTTGAACAGCATTCCTGAAACCTCTAACGACTCTCTATACGATTCGATTGCTCCAAAGAAAAGTGGTGATGCTTTGAAGCGGATGCTTTCAACCCTCGATTGATAGGAAGGGGAGTCTGTTGCAGTTAAAACGTATTCCAATTGATCATAAGGGTTCTCAACTTGAAAGTTCTTGCTTAACCGATGATTCAAGTATTCCTGAAATGTCACTTGTTGCATATTTTCTTCGCCTAGCTCTGGCAGCACATTGGATACATAGCTGTTAAACAGCGTATTCGGGGAAAATAGGATGATTTGATTGGCATTCAAGCTATCCCGGTATTTGTACAGCAAATAAGCGATTCGCTGCAAGGCGGCTGACGTCTTCCCGCTGCCGGCGGCTCCGTGAACAATCAGAAGCTTTCCTTTGTCGTGGCGGATGATCCGGTTTTGCTCCTGCTGAATCGTCGCTACGATGCTTTGCATATGCTTGTCGGTACCTTTGCCTAATACGATTTGTAAAATCTCATCCCCGATTGTGACGCTCGTATCGAACATCGATTGGAGAACGCCACCGCGAATCAAATACTGCCATTTCTTCTCCAGTTTTCCATGGATGAGGCCAACGGGTGTTGCATAAGAGGCGACTCCGGGCTGATAATCGTAATAGACACTCGAAATCGGAGCCCTCCAGTCGTAGATCAGAAAATCTTCACCACTGTCATCAGATAGTGTTGAAATACCAATATAGATTTGTTCTGCAGTCGAATCGCCTTCCTCAATGAAATCAATTCGCCCGAAATAGGGCACTTCCTTCATCCGTCGCAGCGTTGACAACCTTTTGGACGCGTGTCGATGAGTGGTCTGGTTGACTGCCAATGCTTGCGCTTCTTGCCTTAGACCGATAATCGTTTCAAGATAATCGTCAAACGTATCTACATTGACCTTGACCTCATCCCAAAAATGCCTGCGAATAGTAACGACCTCATTCCGCTGCCGGGTTGTGTCTTCCTCCAATTTGCGAATTCGTCCCGTAATGACTTCCACTACATTGTCTACTCGTTGCTGCTCTTGCTGAAAAGTTGATTTCATAGCGCACACTCCTTAAAAAATGAGTAAAAGGGTTGACTGATGAATAAGTTGTGTTGTACAATTAAAATAGGGATAATACATTCATTTTAATTATACAAAGTCTATCCTTATAAATTTACCATAAGATCTCATGTTGTTCAATGGGTGGACAATGAATTTGTGCTATTTCGAGCAATAAACGATAAAAATAACAAAGCATGACCCCGTTCTGCATGCAGAACGGGGTCATGCTTTATTTAAAATAGATTAAAACTCAATCCATCTCTCTAGCTTTCTGTGTGTCCCGGATGTTTTTCTGAACTGTAATGGCTGCAAATACACTTAGAACAAAAGCCATGCCGTAAAACCCTTTTTCACTTAAAACGATGCTCCCTGCATTGTACAGGCCGATGCCCATGAGTAATATCGAAATAAGAAGTGCAAGCCAGCTAATGCCGTAGTAAATATTCGTTACGGGAATTCCTTCATCTTTATCTCTTACGGCTTTTTGTAAAGATACAGATGAATAGAGACCGAAAATTAGTATTGCAAAGTAATACCCTTTTTCATTCAGCTCCATTGTTGCGTTGAACAAACCTATTAGATAAGCCGAGGCCCCGATTAACAGCGCTGCCCAGGAAGCCCCTTTGAAAGCGGCAGTTGGTTCCCCATCTTTTCTTTCCACTTTCATCTTTGGTTCACTTCGATTCTCCCTGTCAAATAAATCTTCAATATCATTTTTCATTGAAAATTCACCATCCCTTTAGAATTATCATATCCAAACGTATTTAAATCGGCAACAATTTTTTCCATTACTCTCACCCTAATTACTACTATGTTATTCACCAGATAGGTTTAAATGACTGTTTCGATGTTACGGACACACTTGAAACATAATCACTTCTTCACAATTACAAAGCAATAGGTGGAAAATATTAAGAGGCAATTTACAATAATTTTATTTTAATAGGTTTATAGTTAGGCTAACTGGGTAAGTAGATAGGTAGGAAGGAAATAGTATGGATTTCTTCGTATTTTTTAGGAGGGGATGAGAAAGTGCTCAGGAAAAAACTTATTCCGTTGTTTTTTGCCATGCTGCTTGTCTTGTCGGGATGTGCAGGTTTCAAGACGGGCGACAGCACGAGCGCAGATAGCGGGGATAAAGTCGTCATTGATTTTTGGAGTTTTTGGGGGTCTGAGATCAGGCGTCCGGTCATTGATAAAATCGTAGAGGATTTCAACAAATCGCAAGACAGGATTGAAGTGAAGCATACATTCGTTCCATGGGGGGACATTTGGACGAAGGAGCTGGCGGCAATCGCGGCAAAAAATCCGCCCGATGTCGTCATAAACGATATTAATGCGACGGCGCTCCGCGGACAGAAGAACCAGGCGATGAACCTATCGAAGTTCCTTGAAAAGGATGATATTTCGGGTAGGTTCTATGAGGAGCTTTGGAATGCGACCCTTTACGAAGGGGATTCATACGGCATTCCATTCAATACGGACACGAGAATCCTTTTTTACAATAAAACAGCGTTCAAAGAGGCTGGACTGGATCCGGAAAAACCACCTGCCACTTGGGACGAGCTTTGGGAGTACGCGGCAAAGCTTGATGTGAAGAACGGAGATACATATGACCGGATCGGATTTTATCCGCTCTGGGGAGTGAATTCGGATGTGTGGATGCTCAATTCGGACGGGAAAAACTTCTTTGATGAGGATGGCGTTCCGATCATCGATACGGAAGCGAACCGGGAAACACTTGAATGGGTATTGGATTGGCACGAAAAATACGGTGCCAACACGATCAATTCCTATAAGTCGCAAATTGATAGCCAGCAAGGGAATCCGTTTTTCAACGGCAAGCTTGCGATGTATGTAAACACACCTACATTTTACACGCAAATCCGTGACTATGCGCCGGACCTTGATTTTGGCGTAGCAATGCTGCCTGAACGTGAGCAGGGGAGTGGCAATACGAGTTGGGGCGGCGGATTCGTCGCTGAAATTCCACAAGGGTCGAAGCATCCGGAAGAAGCATGGGAATTCATCAAGCACCTGACGGATGTAGAAGCACAGGAATACTGGGCTGTAAAAAACTTTGACAACGTCGCGAATATCGAAGCGGCCGAAAGAGCAGCGAAAAACAAAGAGATGCCGGACAGGGACAAAGTGGTTTACCAAATGGCAATTGATAATATGGAAAATACTCTCCTGACGCCAGTGCCTGTGCACGCGCCGGATTTCGTGAACTTGATCAATCCTGAATTGGATTCGATTCTTCTCGGGAAAAAATCTGTTGAACAAGGATTAAAGGACGCACAGCAATCCGTTGAAAAACTGGTCGAGAAAAGCAAATGAACGGAAGTGTGGGGAGAGCAAAATTGCTCTCCCTGTTTTTACTACATAAAAAAGTCGATGCAAGGGAGGGAACCGAATGCGGAAAAAATTGAATTATAAACGGATGGAAGGGCTGCAAGGGTATGTATTCATACTTCCTTGGATTATCGGATTCCTCGTCTTCACAGCAGGACCACTCATCTTTTCTTTTGCGGCAAGTTTCACGAACTACAATATTACGTCTCAGATGGATTTTATCGGATTTGAAAACTATGAAAATCTTTTTGCTGCCGATAATCTGTTTTGGACATCCTTATATAACACATTCTATTACGTACTGTTTTCCATTCCGTTAACGACTGCTGGAGCAATCTTTTTATCGGCATTGCTCAATCAAGACGTACCGGGCATCCGTTTCTTCAGGACAATCTATTATTTGCCGGCAGTGCTTTCCGGGGTGGGGGTTTACCTTCTTTGGATGCAACTGCTCGATCCGGGAACCGGTTTAGTGAACACCGTCCTTGGATGGTTCGGCATTCCAGGACCCAATTGGCTGTTTGATCCCGATTGGACGAAGCCGGCACTTATTTTCATGAAAATGTGGAGTGTTGGGGGAGGAATGCTTCTATACCTTGCAAGCATGCAAGGGGTATCGAAGTCGCTGTATGAAGCTGCAAAAATTGACGGTGCAAGCAGTTGGCAGCAATTCCGGTTTATTACAATCCCGATGATTACGCCTGTCATTTTCTTCGATATCGTCACAAGCCTGATAGGCGGGTTTCAAATTTTCCAGGAAGCATATGTCATGTCGAATGGAGAGGGCGGGCCGGTGAATTCGATGCTCTTTTATAATTTATACATGTGGAAGAAGGCGTTCGAAGCGTTCGACATGGGCTATGCGATGGCGATGTCATGGATCCTCTTCATCATCGTTTTCATCATTACAATCATCAACTTGAAACTTGCGCCACGCTGGGTTCATTACGAAGGGGAGGAGAGATGATGGAAGAAGTCGTTAAAACTGAAGAGGCGAAAAGGCTTGAAAAAACAAATTCAAATCCGGCTTATTTCGACAATATACATACGAAAAGGAAGCTGTTGTCGCTTATTAATTTCATCTTGCTTGCAGCAGGCAGTCTGCTCATCTTGTCGCCGATCTGGTGGATGATTTCCACTTCTCTAAAATCGATGGCGGAAGTGATGACGTATCCGCCGACATTTTACCCTCATGAATGGAATTGGGACAACTACATCAAAACGTGGAAAGCAGCCCCATTCGACACGTATGCGATCAATACGATCACAATTACGCTACTCGTCGTCATTGGCAGTGTCCTTGTCAACTCTTTTATCGCGTACGGTTTTGCCAAAGTTCCGTTCAAGGGAAGGAATATCCTATTTGCTATCGTCTTATCGACGATGATGATTCCAGGCTTTGTAACGCTCATTCCACAATATGTTCTGTTTTCAAAATTGCAATGGATCAATACATATTATCCGCTCGTCGTTCCTGCCTTTTTCGGGAGTGCATTTTTCATCTTCCTATTGCGGCAGTTTTACATGACGATTCCGAACGAACTCATTGAGGCTGCGAAAATGGAAGGGGCGAGTCATTTCCGTATTTGGTGGACAATCGGTCTTCCGCTTACGAAACCGGCACTTGCAACTGTGGCAATCTTTTCATTCAATGGCGCATGGAACGACTTTTTAGGCCCACTTCTCTACTTGAACGATGAGAGCCTATATACGCTCCAGCTCGGCTTGCAAGTGTTCAAAGGGGAAATGAATACACAATGGAACTATTTAATGGCGGGGTCGCTCCTCGTACTCCTTCCGGTCATTATCCTGTTCTTCTTCTTCCAGAAATACTTCATTCAAGGCATTAACTTGCAGTCTGGAGGGAAGTGAACAGCAGCTGTTCATCAATAACGAAAGAGGGTATCCGCATGTCGAAAATTGTATTAAAAAACGTATATAAGCACTTCGATAAAAAGGTGACTGCTGTCTCCGATTTCAATTTGACCGTGGAAGACGGTGAATTCATCGTTCTTGTCGGACCTTCCGGATGTGGCAAGTCGACCGTCCTGCGGATGATCGCAGGATTGGAAGAGATTTCATCAGGTGAGTTTTACATCGACGGGAAGCTGATGAACGATGTTCCTCCGAAAAGCAGGGATATCGCGATGGTCTTCCAAAACTATGCGCTTTACCCGCATATGACAGTCTATGACAATATGGCTTTTGGATTGAAAATAAGGAAGTTCAAAAAGGATGAAATAAAGAAGCGTGTAGAAGAGGCGGCTGAAATTTTAGGACTTGAGGAGCTGCTTCATCGGAAACCTAAGGCGTTGTCAGGCGGTCAGAGACAACGTGTAGCACTCGGACGATCGATCGTCAGGGATGCCAAGCTGTTCCTTATGGATGAACCGCTTTCGAATCTTGATGCAAAGCTACGCTTCCAAATGCGCGCGGAAATCGCAAAGCTGCATCAGCGGCTGAAAACGACATCAATTTACGTCACACATGACCAGACGGAAGCGATGACGATGGCGAGCCGGATCATCATCATGAAAGAAGGCGTCATTCAACAGATCGGGACGCCGAAAGACGTGTACGATAATCCGGAAAACACGTTCGTCGGCGGATTCATCGGTTCTCCTTCCATGAACTTTTTTAATGGGAAAATCGAGGGTGACCAATTCGTGACGGAAACTGTCCGCATCAATGTGCCTGAAGATAAGATGGCGTATTTGCGGGAGCAAGGTTATACAGGTAAGGAATTGACGATGGGAATCCGTCCTGAGCATATCCACCTACAAACAGACGAGAAGGAGGCGGGAGGGGCAAATCCAATCCTGTCAAAAATCATCGTGTCCGAACTGACCGGGGCTGATACACTCCTTTATTCAATGCTCGGCACGCAAGAATTGATAGCCGAAGTCGAATCACGGACAAATGTGTCCCCGGGTGAAGATGTCTATTTGACGTTCGATATGAACTGCGCCCATTTTTTTGATCAAAACACCGGTAGAAGAATCCGACCTGTCGAATCGGCAGCTTTAGTTGGTTGAGTGTTTCAAATATTATGAAATGACTAAAGCGTATTGACTTTTCTAATCACTCTCTGCTAGATTAAGTTGTAATAATAATAATCAGTGACGAGAAATAGTAAGAGAAGAATGCTGTTCTCTAGAGAGTCGACGTTTGGTGAAAGTCGATGGACAGGTCTTATCCGAAAATCATCTCCGAGATGCAAAGCTGAAAAAAGTAAGCTTTGCCGGAATTCCGCCGTTATATGGAACACGTATGATCGTACGTTGACTGAGAGCCGCTCTGTTTCTTCTTTGGGGAAACTTGCGGAATATGGGTGGTATCGCGAGCACAAACTCGTCCCTACTTTAGGGGCGAGTTTTTTTATGCGGAAAATTGAAGAGTTAGGTTACAAATTAATAAGGAGGTTCAATCGTTGTGAAAAATTTAGTTGTCGTCGCAGGTTCGTTAATTGTCGCATTTGCTTTCAATTTCTTTCTCGTCCCCTATGGGATACTTAGTAGTGGAATTAGTGGGATAGCTATATTAATCGGATTGATCACTCCATTTGATATTGGTCTAATGAATCTCTTGCTTAATTTGCCTTTGCTCATTTTAGGGTACTATAAACTCGGAAGACTGATTACTTTCAATACATTGATTTGTGTTGTATCACTTTCCGTTTTCTTATATATGTTGCCAGTTGTCCCTTTGACAGATAATATCTTATTGGCGACGATCTTTGGAGGAGTCGTAAGTGGGATTGGTGTTGGCTTTATATTAAAATACTCCGGCACTTCGGGTGGTTTGGATATTATTGCAATCATCCTTTCCCGAACGAGTAATGTAAGTATCGGACTTCTTCTGACGGGCATGAATGGCATCATCGTTCTTATTTCCGGTGCTGCCTTCAACTGGAATATCGCTTTATACACACTTTTGTCTATCTATTTGACCGGTAAAATGATTGATAGCATTCATACGAATCACATTAAACTAACGATGCAGATTGTCACTTCGAAAGGGGAGGCAATACGGGAAGATTTATTGAAATCCATCTACCGGGGCATTACGATTACAGAGGGTTATGGTGGCTACACCCAAGAGAAGAAACATATTTTAATGACGGTCGTAACACGTTACGAAATGTTACAAGTGAAAAAGATTGTCCGTGATTATGATGAGACTGCATTCATTAATATATTTGAGACTGTTGAAGTTGACGGTGTTTTTGCTAAGAATTAGGAGGATTTACGATGAGTAGAAAAAATGTGTTGTTTTCAGGGCTTATGCTCTTTTCATTATTTTTCGGGGCTGGTAATCTGATCTTTCCGCCCCTTCTAGGTTTGGAATCAGGGAATAACTTTGGCCCGGCGATTACCGGTTTTCTTATTACAGGTGTCCTGCTGCCATTCATGGCAGTTATGGCCATCTCGCTGTCTGAAAACGGGCTAATATCTATTGGCAGCCGGGTGCATGGACTGTTCGGCTTGATTTTTGCAATTATCATTTACATGTCGATTGGTGCTTTATATGGTATTCCAAGAGCTTCAAACGTCGCATACGAATTAGGCGTTAAACAGATCGTAGATGTCGATGGCTGGCTTGCCCTATTTCTATTCTCTTTACTATTTTTTGGTGTGACCTATTTCATAAGTTTGAATCCGAAGAAAATCGTCGATCACATCGGACAGCTCTTAACACCTATTTTATTGCTAGTCTTGGCTTTGCTTGTAATCCGTGCCTTCATTAAATTCGAGGACATCGCTTCACCTGCGGTAGGAAATTATGCATCATCCCCATTCGTCAAAGGATTCGTCGAAGGGTATTTCACGATGGATGCTGTGGCGGCGCTGGCGTTCGGGATTGTCGTTATCAACGCCCTGAAAGATAAAGGTGCAACATCCAAATCGGAGCTCGTGAAAGGGACGTTGGGAGCAGGTGTCATAGCGGGTCTTGGACTTGCCGTTGTTTACGTCTCCTTAGGATGGATTGGAAGAGTAATACCGAGGGAAAACGACTTTGCCAATGGTGCAGAGATCTTGACTGTCGCTTCCGACATTTTATTCGGTAGTGGTGGGGGGCTTCTGTTCGGTGTAATTGTCACTTTGGCATGTCTGACGACTTGTGTCGGCTTGATCAATGCCTGTTCCAGATTTTTCAATGAAATTTATCCGAAAATTCATTACCGTTCTTATGTCGCTATTTTTGTATTAATCGGCTTGTTGGTGTCTAATTTGGGGTTAAATACGATTCTTAGTTTGGCAGTGCCATTGTTAGTTTTCATTTACCCGATTTCCATTGTGTTGGTGATCCTTTCCTTGTTCCAGCATTTTGCAGGTGGAGGGAAGATGATGTATCGGCTTTCAGTATCCGTGACAGCGGTTTTTGCATTATACGAGGTATTGACGAACATTGGTTATAAGATGGAAGTCTTAACGGGAGTGCTAGGTGTTGTGCCATTCTTTGAGCACGGACTCGGCTGGATCTTGCCTGCATTTGTTGCTGCAGCGGTTGGTTATGGGATGGATAAATTCAAGGGGGAAGTCCAAAAATGAAAAAAGAGTAACCATCCTTTTGCTGTCCGGTAGCAAGGAATGGTTACTCTTTTTTATTATCGAATTGTTTTCAATGCTGTTGCCCAAGGGATGACTTGGTCGAGCATTTGGTTAACGGATGAGGCTTGTACTTCTTGTGGTTTGAAATCCGTTCCGTTTTCAAAGTCAGTAAATAGTGATAGTGCAGGGTGGACACGAACGTCCGCTACGGATAGTTCACCTAGGATGCCGCGTAAATGTTCTGCTGCACGAGCACCGCCTACTGAACCGTAAGATACGATACCAGCTGCTTTGTTGTTCCATTCTTCACGCAGGAAGTCTAGTGCGTTTTTCAGTGCTCCAGTAATGGAGTGGTTGTATTCTTGAACGATGAATACGAAGCCGTCTTGTTTCCCAACGATCTCTGACCATGCAGCTGCTCCTGATGCGTCGCTTCCTGGCTCACCGAGCAACGGCAATTTGTAATCTGCGATGTCAATTACTGTATAAGTAGCGTCTCCGCGTTGATCTGCCAATTCTTTTACCCAAGCACCTACTTGAGGGCTCACACGGCCATCACGAGTTGATCCTAAAATAATACCGATATTTAAATTTGTCATTGTTTGTTCCTCCTGTTTGTTAGATCCAAATAATTTGTCGAAAAGTCCCATCTTTACAATTTCACCTCCTCATAAATATTCTTTATCAAATTTCTTTGTACTGCGAACAGTGTCGATTGGTCGTACAAGGCCCTCGATTTCTTCGCGTTTGCTTTCAAAGAATGGCGGTAATGATAGCTTTTCCCCAAGTGTTTCATACGGCTCATCTCCCATGAAGCCAGGACCGTCCGTTGCCAATTCAAACAGAATAGAAGGCGTGATTCTCGTATATAAGGAGCCGAAGTAATAACGTTCTACATAGCCCGAGTTCGGCAATTGAAAGCTATGCAGGCGTTTTTGCCATGCATCTATGTCCGCGCGGTCATTTACACGGAACGCCGTATGATGGACGGTGCCAAAACCTTGTCGTGCTTGAGGTAGAACGGCATTATATTCAACAACAATTTGAGCACCGTTGCCGCCCTCGCCCATTTCAAATAAATGGAATGCACCTTCATGTGCAATTTCCTTCATCACAAATACTTTCTCCAAGATTTCTTTCACATGATCGAAAAATGATGTGCGGATATGGACAGGTCCAAGTCCTGTAATGGCAAACTCCAAGGGGATTGGTCCTTTTTGCCATGGAGTTCCTGATTCTACTCCTTTATTGAACTCATCAGAAATGAGTTCGTATCGCTGATCGTCAAAGTCCACAAATGACAGGATCTTTTTACCAAATTGCTCCTGAATGCCTTCGTGCTTCACGTCAAATTTGTCGAAGCGTTTCACCCAATACTCCAGTGCTGCATCGCTTGGTACACGGAAGGAAGTTTTGGAAATCTCGTTTGTTCCATGTACTCCTTTTTGAATTCCAGGGAAATCAAAAAATGTCATATCCGTTCCTGGATTGCCTTCATCGTCTGCGAAAAATAGATGATACGTTTGAATATCATCTTGGTTCACTGTTTTCTTGACGAGGCGTAAACCTAATGTATACGTAAAGAAATCATAGATCTTCTCTGCACTGCTCGTAATGGCAGTTACGTGGTGTATGCCTTTTAATTCGTTCATTTGCATCGGCCTCCTATACTTTATCTTGAATTCGAGATATATAAGTAAAAAAATATTAGATTATCAACTAACTTTATTTAGTTCTATTACTTTCGTTTGAATTAATTTATCTTTAATTCAAGATAATAATAACATGCCTATAACTCCTCGTCAATAATTTCGTTTTGGAGAATGAAAAAAGCATCCGGAAAGGTAGTTATACTTCTTTCCAGACGCCTTCTATATTGTTTTGCACTAGTTGAATTTCAGTTTAATTAGGCTTTTTTGCAATCGCTTCGATTTCCACGTCTGCTCCGAGTGGCAGTGCTAAAACTGCAACACACGTTCTTGCGGGATAAGGTTTGGAAAACTTCGTTGCATATACCTCGTTCATTGCGGAAAAATACTTCATATCTGTTAAATACACATTAACTTTTACAACATCATCAGGTGTGAGGTTAGCTGCTTCCAACGCCTCGAATAAATGATCAAAGCAAAGCTCAGTTTGTTTGCCGATGTCACCTGAAATGTTTTCTGCCGAAGCGGAGTTCATTGCGGTTTGCCCGGATAAATAAACTAAATCGCCCGCGTCTACCGCAGCCGAGTATGGACCTGATGCTGTTGAGCCCTTTACCTCATAAGCTTTTCTTGCCATCATAATTCCTCCTTCATTTATGAGCTGATATTCCATCATAGCTTAATCAGCACTCTTTGTATAGAAGTTGAGTGTTTTCATCATACGAACCTCCTGTTCTCGGCGGATTTTGCACTTGTATGTTTGTAATGCAAAGCTTATTGGATATAGAAGTAAGATGAGACGCATAATAGGGAAAACCGAGTTCGCACAACGATGAATAATGAGAGCGGATTAGTCGAACATACAAGTGTGATAAAGACTTTGTGTATTGCATACATGCAAATTCAATCCTAACCAGGGGGTCGATCCGATTGGAGGAACTCAATCGAGAGCATTTAAGAAAAGAAGGTTTTAACGACGATATCCTGCCGACGAGGCCAGAGGAACGAAGCTGGAGTATCGGAAATTATGCGTCTGTATGGATGGGTTCCGTACATAATATTCCGAACTACATTGCCATCGGCGGACTTTTTGCTTTAGGGTTGTCAGTTGGACAAGTTTTCGCTGCCATCATGGTTGCATCGATTATTATATCGGTAGTAATGGTGTTGAATGGGCAGGCTGGATCTAAATATGGTTTGCCCTTCGCTATGCTAATCCGCTCATCTTTCGGAACGAAGGGTGCAATGGTTCCAGGGATATTGAGAGGGGTAATTGCCGCAATTATGTGGTTTGGTTTTCAAACATATGCAGGAAGCCAAGCCTTGTCCATTCTCATCGCGAAGATGTGGCCGCCGTTCCTGACATTAGGCGGGAATTGGAGTCTTTTAGGGTTGTCGTTGCCCGCGTTAATTTCATTCTTACTATTTTGGCTGTTCAACGTTGCTTTAATTTATGGGGGAATGAAATTTCTGGGGAAGTTTACAAACATCCTCTCTCCGATTGTCTATGTTGTTTTTGGCGGTATGGCAATTTGGGCAATTAAATTAGCCGGTGGGATTGGCCCGATCTTAGCTTACACAGGTGCTGGAGTCAGCGGTAATCCAGTGGTCATCTTTATTGCAGCAATCACTGCTGTCATTGCTGCTTGGGCGGCTCCGATAGTAAGTGTATCGGACTTCACAAGATTGGCCGTCTCCACGAAAAGTCAGGCGATCGGTCAAACAGTCGGGTTAGTTGTTACTTATTTATTGTTTGCTATCGCAAGTATTTCGATTATTGTAGGGTCTGAAATTGCCTTTGGAACTCCGATTTGGAATGTGCTTGACGTAGTTGCCCGATTTGACAGTACTTTTGCAATTGCGGTATCTGTCCTAACCCTTTGTTTGACGACATTATCCGTGAACGTGACAGGTAATATTGTTCCCGCCGGTTATCAATTGGCATCGCTATTCCCGAAAAAGCTGACGTTTAAATCAGGTGCAACGATTGCCGCGGTCATTGGCGTACTCGTCATGCCGTGGAAATTGATGGAGAATGCGACAAGTATCTTTACATTCTTAAGTATTATTGGCGGATTATTGGCTCCCATCGCAGGTGTTATGCTCGCCCATTATTTTGTCGTTTCAAAAACAGAAATAGACTTGGGGGAATTGTATTCAAAGAACGGAAAATATAATTATAAAAACGGTTTTAATGGAAATGCCCTAATCACATTAGCTGTTTCTGGGGTTCTTTGCTTAATCGGCAATGTTGTCTCGTTCTTTGAACCGTTATATGAAATGTCTTGGTTTGTAGGAATTATATCGGCCTTCATCCTTTACAGCTTGCTGGAAAAGCGCAGAACAAAGAAGGCACATTGAATTGAATGAAAAAATATGGAGGGATTTACGATGGAAAAATACGATTTGATCATTAAAAACGGAACGATTGTGACGGCAGATTCAACAGTTCAAGGTGATATCGCCGTCAAGAACGGAAAGATCAGGGAAGTGTCTGTCGGCAATCCGATCGAAGCAACGGCAGCTCGGGAGATAAATGCTGAAGGGCTTCATGTTCTTCCGGGTGTAATCGATTCTCATGTCCATTTCAATGAGCCGGGCAGAACAGAGTGGGAAGGATTGGAGACAGGGAGCAGAAGCTTAGCTGCCGGCGGGGCGACATCGTTTTTCGATATGCCGCTGAATAGTACGCCCCCGACAATCAATAAAGCCAATTTGCTAATGAAACGTGAATTGGCAGAGAAAAAATCCATAGTGAATCCATATTATTGGGGCGGGCTTGTCCCGGAAAACTTAGCTGATTTAAAAGATCTGCACGAAGGCGGCGTAATCGGATTCAAAGCATTTATGTCTCCGAGTGGAATTGACGACTTCCACAATGTAGATGACGAAACAATCTATAAAGGAATGCGAGAAATTGCCTCTTTAGGTTCTCTTTTAGCCGTTCACGCTGAAAGTACGGTCATGTGTGAACAGCTTGCAGAGGAACGAATCGGTCAAGGCAAAGTGTCGGCGAGAGATTATGTAGAGTCGCGCCCGGTCATTTCGGAAATTGAAGCGGTCCGAAGAATTCTTTCCTATGCAGAACTGACGGGCTGTAAACTTCATATCGTACATGCAAGCAGCCGGAAAGTCGTGGAAGTGATCAATGATGCGAAGCGAAGAGGCGTCGACATTACTGTTGAAACATGTCCCCATTATTTATCACTGACTGTAAAAGATTTGGAGGAACAAGGAGTCATCGCAAAATGTGCCCCTCCATTAAGAGATCAAGAAGAAGTGGATGAATTATGGACCGCAGTCGCAAACGGAGAAATCGACACAATCGGCTCCGACCATTCCCCTGCGCCGGCATCGATGAAAGTCATATCGGATAATATTTTTGATGGATGGGGAGGGATTTCAGGAGCCCAGTCCATGTTGAATATTCTTTTGACTGAAGGGCATTTCAAACGGAATATTACGTTGGAGAAAATAGTTGAATTGACAGCAACGAACCCGGCAAAGATATTTGGTCTGACAACGAAAGGGAATATCGCAGCCGATTATGATGCTGATCTGACAATCGTCGACTTGAATGAAAGCTTTGAATTGAAGAAGGAAGATCTGTTTTACCGTCACCAACACTCGCCTTATATCGGCATGACATATAAAGGGGCAGTGAAGAAGACCATTGTCGGCGGGGAAATAGTGTTTGAAAACGGACAACCAATAACAAAATAAGAAATGACGTTGGAATGGATAATGATACCCGTACACCAAAATTGTTATAGAGGGGAGGGGGATTTCTTATATGACATCAAAGGGAGCGCAACCTCAAATGAAACAGAAAAAGAAATTCACGATTCCCTATTGGTGGAAAGTGGTTTTTGCATTCTCACTAGGATGGATGTTTATTAATGCCAATAAATATTTCTTGAATCCTATTTTGGGACATATTGGTTTGGAGTATGACTTGAATAATTCCCAGCTCGGACTGGTCAATAGTATATTCTTTCTAACGTACACGATTGCCCAAATTCCTGTAGGAGCTTTCAGTGATAAATTTGGCAGGAAGAAATTACTTGTCATCGGTTTTATCTTATACGGGGTTTTAACCGGTGTCAGTGGCCTCATGGCTGGTTTCACAGGCTTTTTGGTCGCTCGTGCTCTTGCAGGGCTTTCATCTGCAACCTATTTTAGTCCCCAATTCGCCCTATCGTCTGAAGCGATACCGGAAAAAAATAGAACCGTTGGGAGTGCGATCATTAACAGTGGGTCAGGGATAGGAATTGCCTTCGGCTTTATCCTGTCGAGCACATTGGTGTTAGAAAAAGGAATGAATTGGACGGTACCTTTTTATATCTTTGGCGTGCTGACAATTCTTGTCGGAATTGTAAT
Source organism: Sporosarcina sp. Marseille-Q4943 (assembly GCF_943736995.1). Lineage (GTDB taxonomy): Bacteria > Bacillota > Bacilli > Bacillales_A > Planococcaceae > Sporosarcina. Next base: position 61,018 of record NZ_CALSFT010000002.1, read on the forward strand.
TACGGTATTGGTCAAAGAAAAAAGACCGGAAACACTAAATCAACGACAAGAAAAACCGCTAGAGAGCGGAGGAAAAGTTTCGATCCTTTCATTACTTAAAAACCGTAATCTGCTGATTACGTTCCTCGTCTTATTTTGTTCTCTTTACGGGTTTACGGTCGTTGTTACGTGGTTGCCGAAGTTTTTGGAAACGGAAAGAGGATTCCAAGGTAGTCAAGTTGGTTTAATATCGGCTTTAGTTCCATTAGCTTCTATACCAGGGGCGCTTGTCGCCAGTTATATATCGGATCGCTTAGGTCGGAAGAAGCCTTTCGCTTTCGTGCTCATTCCAATCGCAGCGATTGCATTATGGGCAACTGTCTATGTTCAAAGTACCGCATTGCTCATTACAGCATTATTAATTTACGGGTTATTTGGCAAAATTGCACTGGATCCGATTCTTCTCGCATCCATATCCGAAAACGTCGATAAATCAGTGTATGGAATTGCTTTCGGTCTCTTTAATTTTGTAGGCATGATTTCATCGGTTATCGCCCCTTGGTTTGTCGGTTTTCTCGCGGATAAAACAGGTAGCATGACTGCAGGATTTTACTCCGCGGTCATTGTTCTAGCAGTCGGGTTCGTATTAATGATGTTCTTTAAAGAACGTCCAAAAGCAAAAGTGCCAATTGCATAAAAATCAGCAAAAAGTAAGGGCTCATTATAATTAAAATAAAAAAGGGGCAGATGAATGTGAATGATGTAACACGTGAAATTGCTCACCTTGAAGAGTGGCTAGGTGAATTCGGTAAGGATCCTGAAGGTGGGGTTACCCGGTTACTGTATTCAAAAGAGTGGGTTGAGGCGCAGAAAGCGTTGGAACAAATGATGCAAGAAGATGGATTGACTACCCGATATGACGATATCGGAAATTTATTCGGCCGTTTAGAAGGCAGTACGTATAAAGATGAAACAATTTTAACCGGCTCTCACGTAGATACAGTGAAAAACGGCGGTAAATTGGACGGTGCATTCGGGATTTTAGCTGGCATTTTAGCCATTCGCCTTTTAAAAGAGAAATATGGCCAGCCACTACGTAATCTAGAGGTCGTGTCATTTGCCGAGGAAGAAGGAAGTCGTTTCCCATATGCATTCTGGGGTTCCAAGAACTTTGTCGGCATCGCCAAAAAAGAGGACGTTGAAAACATTACGGATTTTAACGACGTTCCTTTTGTTGAGGCGATGAGGGAAGCAGGTTTTGATTTCAGGGATGAATCAAAACCGTTCCGGAATGACTTGAAGGGATTTGTTGAAATCCATATTGAACAAGGTAATGTATTGGAGAAGGAAGGAAAAGATATTGGAGTTGTCCATAGCATTGTCGGGCAGAGACGTTTTACGGTTGAGGTGACAGGCGTTGCGAACCATGCAGGGACTACGCCGATGGGGTATCGCAAAGATGCTTTATTTGCCGCAAGCCAAATGATCAACAGCGTCATCAGCAGGGCAAAAGAATATGGCGATCCGCTCGTTGCGACGGTAGGAAAAATCGAGGTCAAACCGAATACTGTAAACGTCGTTCCAGGGGAAGCATTATTTACGTTGGACGTTCGACACACGGAAAAAGAGGTTCTTGTAAAATTCACAGAGGAACTGACAGCAATCATCCAAAAGATTGCTGCCGAGTCTGACGTGGAAACAACTATTGATATGTGGATGGATGAGGATCCAATTCCTATGGATAAACAAATCGTTGCAGCCATTGAGAAGCAAACGAAAGAAAATGGCTTTAATTATAAGATGATGCACAGTGGTGCGGGCCATGATTCACAAATCATTGCGCCAGTCCTGCCAACAGCAATGATATTTGTACCAAGCCGGGAGGGGATTAGCCATAATCCTTTGGAATATACAAGTCCGGAACAGTTGGCGGTGGGTGTTCAAGCATTGATGAACTCTTTGTATGCATTGGCTTATAAGGAATAACAACCACAAAAAAGAGGATACTACCAAAATAAGTATAAGTGATTTCCGAAGAAGGTGCAGAAAAGCCATTGATTTTTCTGCACCTTCTTTTTAATAGTGATGAATTTTGAAGCCTGAATGTCCTTAGCTAAATGAATAAGTGCAATGGATTGGGAACAATTTAAGGACAGAGTAATGGAAAAGGAGATGCATCGTGAAAAAAGTGAATTGTGATTTCTCACCACTGAAACAAACGTTGAAAGAGGATATTCATGAAATCATAACAGCCTTACAAAACAATTTTGAAGCAATTGATAACGATAATAACTGTCTCCTTAGTACCTTTGAGAAAATTAAAGAAGATTTTTTGAACATCGAAATGAAAGCCGCTACATTCTATTTAAATTGTTATTTATCTCCTTTTACTGACAAATACTCGGAGTTGTCAGTTTGCGTACAAAATTTAGCAAAGTTGAAGCATGGAGGATTAATTGTAATTCAACGGGAAGACTCACTTGATCCTTTGATCAAACCGGGTATACAAATAGAGGCTGAACTGACCCATTCTTTACTGGAATCAATTTTTTTCCCTGGAAACCCTCTTCATGACGGTGCTGTATTGGTTAATGGTAATCGGATTGTTTCTGCAGCCAATGTCCTTCCGTTGTCAGGAAGAAATATAGATGACAAAAAACTTGGCACTCGACATCGGGCCGCTTTAGGTTTATCTGAACAAAGTGATGCCCTCATACTCGTTGTATCTGAGGAGACGGGGAAAGTCTCATTTGCTATAAACGGAAACCTTTATCCTGTAACTACTATTTAACATTTTTGTACGTCTAAGTTTAAGTTGTTGACAAACAGTAATATACACCATATTATTATCTCGAATTCAAGATAATAAAACTGAGGAATAAATTTAAAAGGAGTGGAAATACACAATGAAAAAAACAAGTGGAATCCACCATATCACGGCGATTGTCGGGCATCCTCAAGAGAATGTGGATTTTTATGCAGGGGTTCTAGGGTTACGTTTAGTGAAGAAAACAGTTAACTTCGATGATCCGGGAACGTATCACCTCTACTTTGGTGATGAAGGAGGTCATCCAGGTACAATTATCACATTCTTTCCATGGGCAGGAGCCCGCCAAGGAGTAATCGGTGATGGTCAAGTAGGGGTTACTTCATATGTCATTCCTGAAGGTGCTCTCGTATTTTGGGAAAACAGGTTGAAGAAATATAGCGTCCCTTTTACCAAATCACAACGTTTTGGAGAGGACTATTTGACGTTTGATGATCCTCATGGCCTTCACCTCGAAATTGTGGAAAGAGCAGGAGGAGCAAAAAACAATTGGGAATTCGGCGGAATTACTGCGGATGTTGCAATTAGGGGGTTTGGAGGAGCAACGCTTCTATCCAAACAACCTGAAAAGACAGCTGAACTCTTAGAAAAAGTGATGGGGCTTGAAAAAGTTGGAGAAGAAGGAGACATTGTTCGTTTTCGTTCATCCAGCGATATAGGCAATGTAATCGATCTGAAAATGACAACCAAGGGAAGCGGCCGAATGGGGGTTGGCACCGTTCACCATATTGCTTGGAGGGCTGACGATGACCAAGATCAGTTGGAATGGAAAGAGCATGTCGAAGAATTTGGATATGGTGTAACCCCTGTTCAAGATAGAAACTATTTTAACGCCATTTATTTTAGGGAACATGGTGAAATCCTATTTGAAATTGCAACAGATCCACCAGGATTTTCCCATGATGAAACATATGAAACAATGGGAGAGAAATTAATGTTGCCTGTCCAATATGAACAGTATCGGGAGCAGCTTGAACGGAGGCTTATACCGATTCAGGTGAGGGAACTAGATGAATAAAGACGTCAATTATAAGAATAAAACTCATCCTATAGGGGAATAAGTAGAACAGTATGGTTCAAATTCCGAAGAAGCAGGTGCAACGATGGGCTTTTTAGCTAAGTTATTTGGGAAAGCAAAGGAGATGGAAAAAATGACAAATGTAAATGTAGCTGTAGTTTTTTACAGTATGGGTGGTACAAACTATCAATTAGCACAATGGGCAGAAGCGGGAGCGACAGAAGCAGGTGCTGAAGTTAGAGTATTAAAAGTACAAGAGTTAGCTCCACAATCGGTCATCGAGGGCAATGAAGTTTGGAAATCGACTGTCGAAGCGACAAAAGACGTCCCGGTAGCTACATCGGAGGATCTTGAATGGGCGGATGCCATTATATTCAGTGTCCCGACCAGATTTGGAAATATGCCATCACAAATGAAGCAATTCCTTGATACCCAAGGCGGTCTATGGGCGAGTGGAAAGACGGTCAATAAAGTGGTGAGTGCCATGACTTCTGCACAAAATCCTCATGGTGGCCAAGAAGCTACACTATTATCCTTGTACACTTCTATGATGCACTGGGGTGCGATTATTGCAACTCCTGGCTACACAGATCCAGTTATTTTCGGCGCGGGCGGAAATCCATATGGAACAAGCGTAACAGTCGATCAAGACGGTAAAATGATTGAGGATGTGCAAGCTGCTGTTAAACACCAAGCAAAACGTACAGTTACAGTTGCAGAGTGGGTTAAAAAAGGAAATCAATAAGATCTTATTGAAAGGGGTTGTCCAAATTTGGACAACCCCTTTTTATGTCAACGCTCAAAGTGAGTCATACTGCAGGTAGTATAAAAAGTGGACACAATCTAATGAGCATGTTTGGATTAAGATAACAATAATATGCGAACGGAGAGTGTCCAAAATGGGTAAAAGAATTGACGATGACCTTAAGAAGCATTTAGTCAAACTTGTGTTGGAGGAAGGGAAAAAGCAGACTGATGTCTCCAGGGAAATGGGAATTCCCTTGGGCTCCTTACGAAGATGGGTCAGCGAGCATAGACAGAAAATCCAAGCGGAGCGAGACGGTGTTGAATATCTTACCCCGACTGAACAAATGAAACGCCAAAGAGACATGGAGAAACAAATTCGTGATCTGCAAGAAGAGAATGAAATCCTAAAAAAGGCTATGCACATCTTTTCAAGAAACCCGCAGTAATCTATGAGTTCATTGAAGATCATCGGGAGGAATACAGCGTGACAAAGATGTGCCAAGTACTCCAGGTTTCTAGGACCGGTTACTATAAATGGCGCGAGAAAGAAAAAAGCCCTTCCCAAGAGAAAAAGGAAGAGGCGCAAGTACTCATTAGTAAGATTTTTTACGAGAAGAGACAAGTTTATGGCAGCCCGCGAATCAAAAAAGAGTTGGAGAAGAAAGAGGTTTTTCTAGCTGAGAAGACCGTGGCCAACTATATGCGGGACCTTGGATTGTGTGCGTTGGTGCCATCAAAGTACAAGACGACGACAAACTCCAATCACAACCACCCAATCTACCCTAATCTACTGATGCGCAACTTCAGCGCAGACACCCCTAACAGGGTGTGGGTCGCCGATATCACCTATATCTGGACGATTGAAGGTTGGCTTTACCTGGCGACTGTCATGGATCTTTTTTCTCGGAAGATTGTCGGCTTTAATATTCAGACAGACCTATCCAAGGAACTGCCGAAACTGGCGCTTGAAAGAGCTCTAAACTTCCGCTCTCCTGCAGAAGGACTGATTCACCATTCCGATCAGGGGAGCCAGTATGCATCGGCTGATTACGTCGATCTTCTTAAGGAAAAGAAATGCAAAATCAGCATGAGCCGCAAAGGCGACTGTTACGACAATGCCTGTATAGAATCCTTTCATTCAACGATTAAGAAGGAGCTCATCTACCGTACAAAATTCACAACACGCGAAGAAGCTAGAATGGCTGTGCTGGACTATATCATCTCTTTCTATAATGAAAAACGAAGCCATTCCACTTTGAACTATGTATCACCGAACGATTATGAGAAGGCCTATCAGACTGAAAAGGAGAAAAACGCTCAACAACCACCCGCAACTTTCGTGGAAGAGCAGTTGTCTTTTTAACTGCTCTTTTACGAAAGTACACCAAGCGCAGCGCGGTAGGCTTTTGAAAATAAACGCTCATTGTATCGTGTCCACTTTCTTGACAGAAGACCAATACCGCGCTCAAAGGTAGGGCGCCCGCGTCCAAAGTGAGCTATCCTGGGCTCAAAGCAAGCGCGTCCGCGTCCAAAGTGAGCTATCCTGCGCCCAAAGCAAGCGCGTCCGCGTCCAAAGTGAGCTATCCTGCGCCCAAAGCAAGCGCGTCCGGGTTGAGTCCATATAATTGTGTAAATAGGAAAAAGGCCTTTTCCATCCCTTGTGATAAAATGTTTTCAACCACGATAAACATTTGGAGGAATGGAAAATGGCCCAACTTAATTTTAACCTAGATATGGATATTTTAAAAGACTCTGTGATGAATTCTAACATCGATGCTGTTGTCAAATCGACTATCGTTCTCGTGTTGAACGAATACATGGAAATGGAGCGGGACGAGTACCTGCAGGCTGCCTCCTATGAACGTTCTAACGAACGTATCGACTATCGCAACGGCTACTATGAAAGAGATTTAACCATGAGTATTGGAAAAATCACATTGAAAGTTCCCCGCACCCGTCAAGGTGACTTCGCGCCTTCAGTCTTTGAAAGGTATGCAAGATGTGACCAGGCCCTCGTCCTCTCCATGCTTGAAATGGTGGTGAATGGCGTGTCGACACGAAAGGTATCCAACGTTGTGGAACAGCTATGCGGTAAGAGGGTTTCTAAATCCTTCGTCTCTTCCCTAACGTCCAAACTGGATCCCATCGTCAACGAATGGGCAAACCGGCCATTGAATACAAAATACTTTCCCTATTTATTTGTGGACGCCATGTACATTAAAGTCAGAGAGCACAACCGTGTCGTCTCCAAGGCTGCATACCTCGCCCTTGGGATTGACAAAGAGGGACGCCGGGAGATCCTTGGCTTGAAAGTGGATCACAATGAAAGCTTCAAAAGTTGGTCTGCCTTTTTTCAACACCTCATCTCAAGGGGGCTACAATCGCCGAAACTAGTCGTCTCCGATGCCCATGAAGGTCTCAAAAAGGCGATTCAACAAGACTTTGTGGGAACATCCTGGCAACGATGCAATGTCCACTTCAAACGCAATATCGTTGAAGCAATGCCGAAGAAAGATAGCCAGGAAGCCATCAGCTTACTGAAAAGCATATTTGCCGCAGAAGAGATGGACACTCTTCGAAACCTGAAAGACCTGTTCTTTGAAAAATATGAGGAGAATCCCAAGTACCAAAAAGCATTGAGGATACTCGATGAAGGATTCGAGGATTCAATCCAATATATGAACTTTCCCATTTCGCACCGAAAATCCATTCGAAGCACTAACAGCGTGGAAAGATTGAATGGAGAAATTCGCAGGCGTGAAAAAGTGATCCGAATCTTCCCGAACACCCAGTCCGCCTTCAGGTTGATCGGCGCCGTCCTGATAAGTTATGTGGAATCATCTAAACACTGGGGAAAAAGATTGTTTCCAGCTAATAAGTCGTAAGACTTGATCATCTATAAGCAACTTGACATGGAGCCTCTGCGGGCATGAGTCCCAAGCCAGGAAATCACGGCTCAAAGGGCTGGCTTTTTCCGCAAAGGCTATCATGCCCGCCTCTCCAAGTAAAGTTGCGAGCAAACGGATCCTAGGCGTATTGATTTATTGCCGAGTATATTTTTTAAGACATAGTGAAAACATTGACAAGGAATTTACACAAGATAATGGACTTGACTCGCGTCCGCGTCCAAAGTGAGCTATCCTGCGCCCAAAGCAAGCGCGCCCGCGTCCAAAGTGAGCTATCCTGCGCCCAAAGCAAGCGCGTCCGCGTCCAAAGTGAGCTATCCTGCGCCCAAAGCAAGCGCGTCCGCGTCCAAAGTGAGCTATCCTGCGCCCAAAGCAAGCGCGCCCGCGTCCAAAGTGAGCTATCCTGCGCCCAAAGCAAGCGCGTCCGCGTCCAAAGTGAGAAATCCTATGGTCTTCTGTCAAGAAAGTGGACACGATACAATGAGCGTTTATTTTCAAAAGCCTACCGCGCTGCGCTTGGTGTACTTTCGTAAAAGAGCAGTTAAAAAGACAACTGCTCTTCCACGAAAGTTGCGGGTGGTTGTTGAGCGTTTTTCTCCTTTTCAGTCTGATAGGCCTTCTCATAATCGTTCGGTGATACATAGTTCAAAGTGGAATGGCTTCGTTTTTCATTATAGAAAGAGATGATATAGTCCAGCACAGCCATTCTAGCTTCTTCGCGTGTTGTGAATTTTGTACGGTAGATGAGCTCCTTCTTAATCGTTGAATGAAAGGATTCTATACAGGCATTGTCGTAACAGTCGCCTTTGCGGCTCATGCTGATTTTGCATTTCTTTTCCTTAAGAAGATCGACGTAATCAGCCGATGCATACTGGCTCCCCTGATCGGAATGGTGAATCAGTCCTTCTGCAGGAGAGCGGAAGTTTAGAGCTCTTTCAAGCGCCAGTTTCGGCAGTTCCTTGGATAGGTCTGTCTGAATATTAAAGCCGACAATCTTCCGAGAAAAAAGATCCATGACAGTCGCCAGGTAAAGCCAACCTTCAATCGTCCAGATATAGGTGATATCGGCGACCCACACCCTGTTAGGGGTGTCTGCGCTGAAGTTGCGCATCAGTAGATTAGGGTAGATTGGGTGGTTGTGATTGGAGTTTGTCGTCGTCTTGTACTTTGATGGCACCAACGCACACAATCCAAGGTCCCGCATATAGTTGGCCACGGTCTTCTCAGCTAGAAAAACCTCTTTCTTCTCCAACTCTTTTTTGATTCGCGGGCTGCCATAAACTTGTCTCTTCTCGTAAAAAATCTTACTAATGAGTACTTGCGCCTCTTCCTTTTTCTCTTGGGAAGGGCTTTTTTCTTTCTCGCGCCATTTATAGTAACCGGTCCTAGAAACCTGGAGTACTTGGCACATCTTTGTCACGCTGTATTCCTCCCGATGATCTTCAATGAACTCATAGATTACTGCGGGTTTCTTGAAAAGATGTGCATAGCCTTTTTTAGGATTTCATTCTCTTCTTGCAGATCACGAATTTGTTTCTCCATGTCTCTTTGGCGTTTCATTTGTTCAGTCGGGGTAAGATATTCAACACCGTCTCGCTCCGCTTGGATTTTCTGTCTATGCTCGCTGACCCATCTTCGTAAGGAGCCCAAGGGAATTCCCATTTCCCTGGAGACATCAGTCTGCTTTTTCCCTTCCTCCAACACAAGTTTGACTAAATGCTTCTTAAGGTCATCGTCAATTCTTTTACCCATTTTGGACACTCTCCGTTCGCATATTATTGTTATCTTAATCCAAACATGCTCATTAGATTGTGTCCACTTTTTATACTACCTGCACCTACGTCCAAAGCAAGCGCATCCGCGTCCAAAGTGAGCTATCCTGGGCTCAAAGCAAGCACCCTGGTATTGCATTGGCGTTAGAATGACAGAGTGCTGCCAACAAGTGGCGGCTTTTAAAATTTTATATAACCCACCGTTGTATAATCTTTATACTTGATATACTTTTTATATCGATATATACTGAAATTAATCAATGGAGGTGGTACCCATTAAAGTATGTCCCTATTTAGAATCGTGTTTCGAAATTTTGGGAAGGCGTTGGAACGGGCTCATTATTCATTATTTGTCGATTTGCCCCGAGTTCACTGCTCATTTTTCCGATATGAAGCGTGACTTGCCTGATATTACCCCTCGGTCGCTTTCAATGAAATTGACCGAACTCGGTGAACATGGCTTAGTCGTAAAGAAAGTGACAGAAGGAACTCCTGTCATCATTTCGTATCATTTGTCCGAGAAAGGACAACAACTCGCCCTCGCTTTGGAGCCAATTCACGCTTGGGCACAGCAGCATATTGAACTTGATGTATCCGATCAAACAAAAGAAAAGGGGAAGTAAAATGGAAAAAAACAATCCTATGATATGTGATATGGCAACAGGTATATGTGGGCCAGCTGGGGACGACGCGGGTACAATGGAATTCATCGATTTGTCAGCACCGAAAAAAACGATTGACCTTTATTATGTAACCGATCCGATCTGCTCGCATTGTTGGGCATTGGAACCGGTACTCCGAAAATTTGTCCATCAATACGGACATTACTTCAATATGCACGCGCTTATGGGTGGATTACTTGAGAAATGGGGGGATGATCCGGTCGATTCTGCAAACGGGATATCAGGACCGTCTGATGTCGCTGGTCACTGGAGGGAAGTCGGTGAACATTCGCGCATGCCGATCGATGGAACCGTTTGGTATGATAACCCGATCTCATCTTCTTTTATTCCTTCTCGGGTCTACAAGGTGATTCAAGGCAACCATCCTGAGCTAGCTAATACATTTTTACGCCGGGCGAGGGAGGAACTTTTCGCATTCAATAAAAACATTGCACAAGACGATGTCTTAATCGATATTGTCAATCAAGTTGGGCTGGATGGGGAGGCAATCGTTTCGCAATCCAAGCTTCCGGAAGCAGACACTAAATTACATGAAGACTTCCAGCTCGTCCGCCAGTTAGGTGTCCGTGGATTTCCGACAATCGTCATGATGAATGAAGAGAAAAAAGGCGTTCGGATTGTCGGTGCACGCACTTTGGAAGATTACTCGAATGCACTACAACGATTGCTGCCAGATGAAACGATCGAACCGGAACGACTTTCGGGGTTAGGTCAATTGCTTCAAGAGGAAAAATTATTGTTCTCACGCGAAATCGAAGAATTTTATTCGATTGATAAAAGTGAAGTAGAGACATTTGCACAGAAACAATTGCCGCAAGATACTTACAACGTTAGTGAGATTCTTGGCGAAAAATACATTCATCTAACATAATACTAAAAGCGGCTCCTCAACAGGATGCCGCTTTTGTTATGATTTAGCACTTCCGTTTTTTTCGAAATGGGAGGGGAATTCTAAGGTAGCAGCAATCATGAGGAAGGAGAGGAAGCGGTTAAAAAGGTAGAAGGAATAAAAGAAGTGTGCCGGGTCACAACTTGCACACTTCTTACAGTTTTCTGTCCCGACCTATTTTTCAAGATTCAATAATTGCTTCTTCATTTCCAAACCACCCCGAAAGCCGGTCAAACTCCCATCTTTCCCGACGACGCGATGGCAAGGAACGGTGATCAAAAGCGGATTAGCTCCAATTGCGGCTCCGACTGCGCGTACAGATTTCGGATTTTGGATCCTTTCCGCTATATCCGAATAGGAAACCGTCTGTCCATACGGTATTTCAAGCAAAGCTTTCCAGACGGATCGTTGAAACGGGGTCCCATGCAGATCCAGTGGTATTGTAAACTCTTTCCGTTTACCTTCCATGTAGTCAATGAGTTCTCCTGCATACGGCTCCATGACATTCGTGTCTTCAAGCAGACGATGCGTAGGAAGTCGTTTCTTCGTCCAATCAGCAAGCTCATCGAATGGTGCATCGTGCGGGCCGGCATAGCAAAGCCCTTCCTTCGTTGCAGCCATGTATATATTCCACTTCCCATAGTTCAACAGCATCCAATAGACGATATCTTCATTGTTTTGCTCCATATGCTAAACCTCCTTCTAGCCTTGTCATTGTGCTTATTATACCTTCTATCTAGATGTAAAAGATATGCTGCGTACCGCTTGCGTTGATTAAAAGTGATAAGGAAGGGGTAAAGAATCAAATAGATCGGAGGTCATTTGAATGAAAAAAATTGGTACATTATCATTTGCCGGTGCGCTATCTCTCATGTTGATCGGCTGTGGTGCGGATGGCCAAAAAGAAGAGCCAACCGCAAAAGAGGAGACTCCTGTGGATGTAAAAGAAGAGACTATAAAAGAGGAGACTCCTGCGGACATGCTGCAAAATATGGATGAACTAGATTATGTAGAATTTGAATTGGAAGTTGAATATGCAGGCGATCACGAGTACGAAGCGGAACTCGAGACGAAAAGCGTAGGCACTGTTATAGCTAAAATTGAAGATGAATTGAATCATGTCAGGAAAGATGGAACAGAGGCATTCGATGAGTTGTATCCTCTTGTTCAAAAGTTGACAATCACACAGCAAACGAACAAGGATGAAGCGATTGCAGAAGTATTGAAAACCTTCAACCTGCCGACTGACTATACAAAATTTGATCTGGAAATCACATTTAATGATGGAACGAAAATAGAATTTGATGACAAAACAAATAAATAAAGCTCTTCTAGCAAACGTGAGTCATATCACGTTTGTTTTTTGTTTCGAGGTAACGGTCGATGAATACTTGCTTATTATTGAAAAATCCAATATTATAGGGGTATAGGGTATGTAAGCGAATCGGGGGTGATACGTATGTCCGAAACGATAAAGAAAACGGTTCAACCGAATAAACAACAGTTATTAAATCGACTGAAACGGATCGAAGGGCAAGTGAGAGGCGTCCATCAAATGATCGAGAATGACCGATATTGTGTAGATATCCTGCACCAAATCAGTGCTATCCAGTCTGCCATGAACAAGGTTTCGCTAGCCCTATTGGAAGATCATACGCATCATTGCGTCGTGAAAGCGATAAAAGGGCAGGATGGCGAGGCGGCGATCCAAGAACTGATGAGCGTCATGAAAACGATGACCAAATAGTCGCAAAACCAATTTCTTGGCATACCTTCGAGGGGTATGGTATATTGAAAAATATAATGTGTAGGGAGGTTTGTTCAACATGAAAGAAGTGCTAAAAGTAGAAGGAATGTCATGCAATCATTGCGTCAATTCAATTGAAAAAAGCGTAGGAAGCTTAACTGGCGTTTCTGCGGTTGCAGTTGATTTAGGCAAAAAGGAAGTATCTGTCGAGTTTGAAAACGAAGCGACGTTGCAGCAAATCAAAGAAACGATTGAAGATCAAGGCTATGACATCGCTTGATTGAAAGCATTCCGCTTACACCACGTGGGGGTATTGAGCGGTTGGAGAAGGGGTTATGCGTCAATCGTATAATCCTTCTTTTTTCAAATAAATATACCCCCGCCATGTATGGGAGGGATATAAATGGCAACAACAGAAAAAACCTTAAAAATTAACGGGATGACTTGTGCGGCATGTGCGAACCGGATTGAAAAGGGTTTATCTAAAATAGAAGGCGTCGAAAAGGCGAATGTCAACTTTGCAATGGAGAACTCCACAATCGTTTTTGATCCAGATAAAACGAATGTCGATGAATTCAAGTCAAGGATTGAAAAATTAGGTTATAGTGTTACCCCGGATAAGACTGAATTTGATGTGTCAGGCATGACATGTGCGGCTTGCGCAACGAAAATTGAAAGGCGCATCAATAAAATGGATGGAGTTTCAAATGCTACGGTCAATTTTGCACTTGAGACACTGACTGTCGATTATGACAGTGGGCAAACAAGCCCTACCGAAATGATGGCAAATGTGAAGAAAATGGGTTATGAATTGATTCCGAAATCTGATGGCAAGGAAAAGTTGGACCATAAGGAACAAGAAATCAAGAATCAATACCGGAAAGTCATCTTCTCCGCAATTCTTACCTTGCCGTTATTATGGACGATGGTGGCGCATTTTGAATTCCTATCTTTCCTTTACTTGCCGGCAATCCTTATGAATCCATGGGTACAGCTGGCACTTGCGACGCCTGTCCAATTTATCGTTGGCGCACAGTTTTATAAAGGTGCCTATAACTCATTGAGAAACTTAAGTGCGAATATGGATGTGCTAGTTGCGCTTGGAACGAGTGCTGCCTATTTTTACAGTCTTTATTTAACCTTCGAATGGTTGAACGCGGGCAGTGTCGGTCATCCGGAGCTGTACTTTGAAGCATCCGCTGTCATTATTACACTCATCGTTCTCGGTAAATTATTTGAAGTGCGTGCCAAGGGGAAAACGAGCCAGGCGATTCAAAAACTTCTCGGCTTGCAGGCAAAAACTGCACGAATTCTGAAAGATGGCGTCGAACAAGAGATTCCCATCGAAGAAGTGGTGACCGGGGACATCATCCTCGTCAAACCAGGTGAAAAAATACCTGTCGATGGAGCAATCATCTCTGGTGAATCGGCGATTGATGAATCGATGATTACGGGTGAAAGTATTCCAGTCGATAAGGTTGTTGGAGACTCTGTCATTGGCGCTACCATTAATAAGAACGGATCGTTGCAAATTAAAGCGACGAAAGTCGGGAAAGATAGCGCATTATCGCAAATTGTCAAAGTGGTCGAGGAAGCGCAAGGCTCAAAAGCGGAAATTCAGAGGTTGGCGGATAAAATATCGGGCATCTTCGTTCCTATCGTTGTCGGAATCGCAATTCTGACGTTCCTCATCTGGTATTTTGTCGTAACACCAGGTGATTTCCGATCATCACTCATTCCGACCATTTCCATTTTAGTTATTGCATGTCCGTGTGCGCTCGGTTTAGCAACACCGACGTCGATCATGGCTGGTTCGGGTCGAGCTGCTGAAATGGGATTGCTCTTCAAAGGCGGCGAGCACCTTGAAAATACACGCTCCATTGACACAGTTGTCTTAGATAAAACAGGAACTGTTACAAAAGGTCAACCAGCATTAACGGATATCATCGTGTCTGAAGGATTTGCTGAACAAGATGTATTGCAATGGGTTGCATCAGCAGAGAACCAATCTGAGCATCCATTGGCACAGGCGATTGTAACGGGTGCCAAAGAAAAAGGCATTGAACTGATTGAACCAGAAGCTTTCAAAGCGCTTCCTGGATACGGAATTGAGGCGGAAGTTGCCGGAAAGCAACTGTTTGTAGGAACGCGAAGATTAATGCGCAGCCGCGACGTAGCCCTTCACGATAGTGAATCCATAATGGTGAAGATGGAGAACGAAGGGAAAACGGCGATGCTCATCGCAGTCGACGGGAAACTCGCGGGTGTTGTCGCGGTTGCGGATACTGTGAAGGAAACGTCCAAAGAGGCGATCCGAAGAATGCAGGAGCTCGGTCTCGACGTCATTATGCTAACGGGAGACAACCAACATACTGCAGAAGCCATCGGGCGGCAAGTTGGATTGACGCATATTATTGCAGAAGTTCTTCCTGACCAGAAAAGCGATAAAATCCAGCAATTGCAAGCCGAAGGGAAGAAAGTCGCGATGGTCGGCGACGGCATCAATGACGCACCGGCACTTGCTATGGCGGATATCGGTATGGCTGTTGGGACAGGGACGGATATTGCGATTGAAGCGGCTGACGTTACGCTCATGCGCGGCGATCTGAACAGTGTAGCAGATGCATTTATCATGAGTCGGAAAACGATGCGCAACATTAAGCAGAACTTGTTTTTCGCCTTCTTCTACAATACGATCGGCATACCAGTAGCCGCAGTTGGCCTGTTAGCCCCATGGGTTGCGGGCGCTGCAATGGCATTCAGCTCAGTATCAGTCGTACTGAATGCGCTTAGGCTGCAACGAGTGAAGTTGTAAAGAGTCGAGCCTCCTCAAGGGATACCTGGGGAGGCTCGACTTTTTTGTTTTTAATGATTTTACAAGTTCATTGGGAAAAATTCGGGTGCGAATGTTAACTCTTCCTTTGAAATATGGTCTGAAAAAATGAATCTCCGAAGGATTCCTCTTTTTCCACTAAGATTAACACTCGGCTAGTTATTTAATTCTTAGCTTCTACTATAAAGAAATTTCCAATAGACACTTTTCAATACTCGTCTTTAAAGGTATTAATTCACGATTCGTATTAACCTTTATATAAAAACTTTTTAAGAATGCCTTACAGTTAAAATACAGGAACCAATACTCTTCTTCCTCGATCAGTTCTTTTTGAGTTTTAAGTTCTATTGGTATATGTTGTAATAATGTTATTACATCTGCTTGTTTCAATCCGTTATTTATCATTTCTAGTATAGGAATTAATATCCTTTCATCTTCATTGTGGATATAAACACTAGTCGAAACCAATACCTTACTCCATAATACTTTTAATATTTCTAAGTAATATTTCCTGTCTAATTTTGGACTTTTTACGAGTTCCTCAAAAGCGTCGGTTACATGAGCTATACTATGAGCCCAACCTTTTACAGAGATATATCCTCGTAAATCATTCTCCAAGTTAATATAATCGATTAATTTATCTTTTATTTTTAACATCATATCTTGGGGAAGAAAATTGTCCTCATTATCCCTATATAGAATAAGCGCTATTAATAGCGTAGTAAATGACCTTGTAAAAACAGAATCAGTTCCATTTTCCCCGATACCTTTAAATAACAAGTCACCTAAACACAATTCTAATAGTTCATCTAATAACTCATGCTCAAGTTGATTTTTTTCTCTAATTAATTGATAAAAAGAACTATAGATTAATTGGTCTCTTAGTTCACTATCAGTTGACCCGATGTGCTCAACCATAGATTGGACAATACAAACTATACTTTCTTCTTCCCAAGTTCTTCTCCCGCTCTTAATTTCCATTAAAATTTTTTTCAGTTCAGCCGCCTTCATTGGAACTTCTAAGCTTTCCATATCATTCACCCCTTTTCTACTATCACAAACTTGTTTCTATTTTAACATAAATAACCAGTAGGGACGATTTTTATTTAATTGGATGTAGGGAAGGTGTCACAACAAACTTTACCTTTAACATAGCCTTGAAATTTAATAATAGGGTGTGAAAACAGGGGAGATAAAAGAGATGATTATGTGGAGAGTGTCGGCCTTTCAGACAGCGGGGGCTCAGTCAAACTAGTATAAAGAAGAAAACGTGAACACTGAGGTGAAAAATGGCTAATAAAGTATTAGAAGTTAATGATTTATCTAAGATCTATAAAGGAGCAGAATATGAAGTGACTGCCCTAAACAAGGTCTCTTTTGAGCTGTATACCGGAGAACTTCTTGCTATTATGGGGACAAGCGGTTCAGGTAAGAGTACGCTATTGAACATATTGGGGGCACTTGACGAGCCGTCTAGTGGGAAAGTGTTTCTAAATGGAAAAGAAACGAAGGACTTTTTTAAGGAACCAAAAGCTACTCTCTATAGAAGGGATAATATCGGGTTTATTTTCCAATCCTTCAATCTACTTAAGGATTTGACGGTTGCAGAGAATGTAGGGTTACCACTCATTTTAAAAGGCATGGAAAAAAAAGAAGTGGAACAAAAGGTAGATGAAATGCTGAGTCTTGTTGGACTCGCAAAATGGAAATTACATAGACCTATCCAACTCTCAGGAGGACAACAACAAAGAGTAGCTATCAGTAGGGCTCTGATCACTTCACCCCCGATCGTATTGGCGGATGAGCTCACTGGGAATTTGGATTTCAATACCACTAAGGATATTTTAAATGTTCTAGTTGATATGAAAAATCGTTTAAATAAAAGCATTATTGTAGTCACTCATGATCCAAACGTTGCAATGTATTCGGATAGGGTCCTTTTTTTCCATGATGGGAAAATCGTCGATGAATACAAGTGTCAGGGTAACAATAATTTACAAAACATTTTAAAGAAATTCCAAAGAATAATGGAGATAGGCCAATGATTTATTCGAAATTCGGCTTACCCATGCGTTTTTTCAGAACGAATATATTAATTACTATCACCTCTATAATTGGTATTATTTTATCTGTATCTTTGATCATTTCAATGACGCTGTTCTCTTTGAATGCAAAACAAACTTTGCAGAATGAAGTTACGAAAATGTATGGCAATATGGATATATCTGTTGGTTATGAAAACGGCAGTGAAAAGTTTATTGATAAAACCTTTTTGAGTGCTATAAAATCAAATGACAATATAGAACAGGTATCAAGTGTTTTGATTTCACAACTCACGCTAGATACGAGTGAGTCAAAAGCTGATTTTTACACAGTCGGAGTAAAGAATGACGACTTATCGAAAAGTAGGTATCACTTTAAGCAAAACGTAGACGAAAATGAAATCATTGTGAATGAAGGATTAGCTGACGCATTAGGTAAAGAGACTGGAAGCAGTTTAGAAGTTGAAGGGAAAAGTTTCAAACTGGTTGAAACTTTAGAAGACCTTAACTCAACAGGACTCACTCCTGATATCATTTTGGTTTCGCATCAAACACTCCAAGAAATTATGTCTAAAAAAAACAATCAAGATATTGAGGCAACTTACTTATTGATAAAAGCAAAGGAAGACGTGGATAAATTATCTTTAGCTAACGAAATTATAGAGATTGATAAAGACTTAAGAATTGAAATTGCAGAAGAAGACCCCTTCCTTAAAAGTAATTTTGAATCCTTGAATATATTTATAGTAGTATTGTCCTTTTTAATTATCATAGTGACGTCACTATTAATTATTTCAAACTTTGAAGTTTTTCTGTACAAGTATAAGAATCAATTTGCGATTATGAGGTCAATCGGTGCAACTACTAAGCAATTATTTTTAATTGTTTTGGTTCAAAGCTCTTTTATAACAGTGATCGGTTCAATTCTCGGACTAAGCGTAGCGATCTTTAGTAACAATTATCTTCATGAATGGCTTGAAAAAATATTCTCATTTACTATATCTCATGTTGACTTTAATTTTAAATTAGGATTGTTAATAACATTGATATGTATGTTAATTATTCAATTATTCTTGGTGGTTCCAGCAATTAGAATTACGAAAGTTCTACCACTTAAGGTCATTCAGGACAATGAGGAAAGTAATTTTAAAACGTTCAAATATAATAGGTTTTGGGGAAAGGTATTTCTTGTAAGTAGCTTAATTATTATAGCGTTAGGGAAATTCCTAGCAAGTGAAGAAGACAACCAGGTAATGAGCATATTACTGGCTGCCATTTTATTAGTAGCAGGAATATTCATCCTGTTCCCAATCTATTTGTCACCTATACTAATGCGACTGGCACCATTAATTAAAAGATGTTTGGGCAACGCTTCCTATATTGCAATCAAAAATCTTCTACCTCAAGTCAAAAAGAATACTTTTGTGATTTTAACCATCAGTACTATGATGATTATTGCTGTGTTTGGTTCCATCATGCTAAATACAGTCCAAAAAAATGAGGAAAAGTATTTAAAAGAACAGTTTCCTACAAGTATTGTTTTGAAGAGCCGTCTTGGGCTAAACTCAACTATTGACCCTATCGAATTGCAATCAGAGGCAGAGAGAATTGATGGAATTGACAAGACTAGCTCAATAAGCACCAAAGCTGGAGCTGAAATGATTAGCGGACATCAAAATATCTCATTTGATTACACTTTAGGAGACCTTCAATCTATGGAGGAAATGGGATTGCTTCCTGTATTGCAGGACGATGGCGAAAAGTTTATTGCAGTATCAGAGAGGTTTTCAAAGAAACATAATTTAAAAACTGGGGATATCTTCGAGATTGGACAATACTCAGAAAGAGAACAAAGGGTAAGCAGTTCGGGGAATTATAAAATCGCAGCAATCGTCACTACACTTAAAGAATCTGATGTCTATATAGACTGGTATGAGGACGATTTCAGATCTGATTTTACTGTTTTTAATAAACTATATGTCGAAGGGAAAAATGTAGGTCAAGTAATTGATGAACTCGAGCAATTAAGGCAACGTTTTCCTGAAATTCAAATTAATAGTTATGAGGAATCCCTAAAAAAATCTAAAGACATGTTTTATCAAAGATGGTCCATTTTTATTGTTGTTATTTCTGTTATGTTAATAAGCGTCATCATCGGGGTATTTAATACGCTAATTAACAACATTAATTCAAAAAGGAAAGAGTTTGCAATATTAAGGACCATTTCATTGAGCAAAGGCGGAATAATTAACGTCATTCTAACGCAAATCATTCTGTATCTCCTAATTGGATTATCGTTAGGGCTCCTGACTGGCATATTATTAACTTTTGTTATTTCCTTAATTGATCCAGGTAAGCTGCACATCAATTTCACAATCATAGGTTTGATGGCGGGGGTAATGATAGTAATGGCCCTTGTGATTTTTATACCATTTGCATCCCGTTTAGGGAATAAGAAAATCACTTTAGAATTAAATCAAGACAGTAAATGAATTTTGTGCTAATTCGAGAAGTCACGTCTGGAGATTATATAAAGCATGAAGCCCATCCATTATCGGACGGGCTTCATTAATATGCTATTGAATAAGACTCTTCACAGCTTTCGACATCGTTGCGCCGTCCGTTTTCCCTGCAAGGAGCGGTTTAGCGATTTTCATCGCGTCGCCCATGTTCATTCCTTGAGTAACACCTGCCTCTGTGAGTAAAGATTTCACTTCTTCCTCGCTTAATTGCTTCGGCAAGAATGATTTGAGCAATACCAATTTAGCCTTTTCCTGTTCAATTAAATCCTCACGTTGCGCTTTCTCTGCGCCTTCCAACGCTTGGTTCGTTTGTTTGATTTCACGGTTTACAATCGCGATTTCTTCTTCCTCCGTCAAAGCGGAGCCTTTTTCTTTTTCAGCTGAGTCAAGTGCGGACTTCAACAGCGTCAGCACACCTTTCGAAAGGACGTCCTTCTCTTTCATTGCTTGTATCAGTTGTTCGAACACAGTTGTTTTTAACATCGTTCAAATCGCCTCTTTTCATTCATCGAATGCATTCAGCCCACTCGAATTTGTGTAATGATTATAATGAAGGTGACTTTAAAATGCAACTCTTGGGAGCGCGCCTCACTCCGGTTAAGTCGGATGGGGCGCGCTATTTAAGTTGCAAGCGGCTGATAAATAATTACTATTGAATAAATAATTAATTACTTTAAATGTCTTCTATCTATCCGATAAATGAATCGTAGTGGAATCGGCTATCAATAATTAATAGGAGATGGAAGGCATGTTTAAAAGTATTAAAAGTAAATTGTTGTTCTCTTTTTCATTAGTGATTTTATTAGTGCTCGTATACGGCATTTATAATATTTACGTAGTGATGCAAAGTAACGAACAAGCAAGGAATATAGTGGAGAAAGAGCTTCCATTGTTAATTGCCCATGACAAGATGGCGTTAACGATGGCTAACCGTATTTCGACAGCCCGCGGGTATGTCTTATACGGGGGAGATTTTAAGGAAAGATTCAACGAGTATACCGAAAGTGGAAAGCAAAATGAAAACATCATCCGTGAAATCCATGAAACGGAAGAGTTCGACCGCCTGATCGAGCAAACGATAGCTTGGAGAACAATCATCAGTGAAGACGTGTTTGCTGAGTATGACAAAGGCAACCAGGAGCTGGCGCTACGAAACTTGGAGCGGTCAACTCCGATGGTTCGTGAAATTATGGCAGGCTATGAAAAATTGGCAGCGGATTATGAAGCGAATATTAATGCGGCAGAAGCGAAGATAATCGCAGGCGGGGAAATGACGCTCAAGATTGTGAGCGTTGTGACGGTTTTAGTCATTTTATTAAGCATTGCAGCAGCACTTTTCACTGCCGATCAAATTACAAAACCGATTAAGATGGTAATGAACCGCATGTCGGAGATGGCTAAAGGCGATTTAAGCGGTGAAAATATGAAGACAAAAGCCAAGGATGAAATTGGCCAGCTTGTCCATGCGGCAAATGAGATGAGCCATAACACTCGCAATTTATTGAATACGATTAATGATATTTCAAGCTCTGTAACAGCCCAAAGTGAAGAGCTGACGCAATCCGCGAACGAAGTGAAGTCTGCTACAGACCAGGTTGCAATGACGATGTATGATCTGGCGGAAGGTGCAGAGTCGCAAGCGACACAAGCGGGTCATTTATCGGACTTGATGGATTCGTTCGTTCAAAGAGTGGAAGAGGCGGACGAAAAAGGAGGGCATATTCAAGCCGCTTCGACAAAAGTGTTGGATATGACTTCGGAAGGCCGTCGTCTAATGGATCTTTCCAATGAGCAAATGAGTAGAATCGATAAAATCGTCCAATTCTCTGTTGAAAAAATCCAAGGCTTGGACGCACAATCACAGGAAATATCGAAATTGGTCGTCGTCATTAAAGATATTGCCGACCAAACGAATTTATTGGCTCTAAATGCAGCGATCGAAGCGGCAAGAGCGGGCGAACATGGAAAAGGATTCGCAGTTGTTGCCGAAGAAGTAAGAAACTTGGCAGAACAGGTTTCTCACTCAGTCACTGACATTACAAAAATTGTAGGTGACATACAATCTGAATCCAGTTCTGTGGCAACATCCTTATTGGAAGGCTACGGGGAAGTGGAAAAAGGAACAGAGCAAATTACGCAGACGAGCCAAACTTTCAACGATATTAATGATGCAGTGACTGAAGTGGCTACGCATATTACAACCATTTCAAACAATTTATCAGAAATGGTTTCCCGCAGTCAGGAAATGCGCGGCTCTGTAGAAGAAATTGCTGCTATCACTGAGGAAACGTCTGCAGGCATTGAACAAACATCTGCTTCAGCCCAACAGACAAATAGCTCAATGGAAGAAGTGGCAATGAGCTCAGAACAACTATCGAAATACGCTGAAGAACTTAATCGACACGTCCTTCAATTTAAATTGTAAGCTAGAAAGGGGCTGTTCCAGGAATTAAGCTGGAACAGCCCTATTTTTAATAGTCAGATTTTCTTCACGAACTCCGACTTCAATTGCATTGCGCCGAATCCAGGGATTTTGCAATCAATATCGTGATCGCCTTCGACCAGCTTGATGTTTTTCACCGTCGTCCCCATTTTGACGACGTTTGAGCTCCCTTTCACTTTCAAGTCTTTAATGACCGTAATCGTATCGCCATCGTTCAATTCATTGCCATTCGCATCACGCACGACAGCCGCTTCAGCTTCCTCCTCCTGGGATTCCAACGTCCACTCGTGCGCACATTCAGGGCAAACGAACAGATTTCCATCTTCATATGTGTATTCGGAATTACATTTTGGGCAGTTTGGTAAATTGTTCATGACTTGATTCCTCCATCTGTTAGTATCAATCATACTATAGCAGAGAACAGGATTAATCCAACCCACATAGGGAGACGGTGAAGAACGATTTGTATAAATCACAAGTATTTGCTATATTATAAGCAATATGGAATCACTGATGTGGCCAAGTAGATGAAAATTGTGAAACAGAAAGTATGGCGACTTGCTGAGAGCCGTACCACCGCTTTTCATTGAACCCTACCACGGAGATGTCATGCAAACATGACCGGGTCGTTTTCGTTATCAAACGTTCGAGGGCTTAGCTCAGCTAGGCCGAATGAAGGTGGTACCACGTCTATCCAGCGCAAAGACGTCCTTGTATTTAGGACAGCTTTGCGCTTTTTATTATGTATAGGGAGGAAATCAAGATGAGCAATCAGAAGAACGATTTTTCAAAATGGTATATCGACACGATCCAAAAGGCGGATTTGATGGATTATACACCAGTGCGTGGATGTATCGCATTCAAACCGGACGGCTACGAAATTTGGGAGCATATACAAGCCGAAATGGACAAGCGTTTCAAGGAGACGGGACACCGTAATGCATACTTCCCGATGTTGATTCCTGAGTCGTTCTTCCAGAAGGAGAAAGATCATATCGAAGGGTTCTCTCCTGAGCTTCCATTTGTGACGGAAGCCGCCGGCGAAAAATTGGAAGAGCGTCTTGCATTGCGTCCGACATCTGAGACGATGATCGGCCACTTGTATTCCGATTGGATCAAAAGCTACCGTGACCTTCCGGTGTTGATTAACCAATGGGCGAACGTCTTCCGTTGGGAGAAGAGAACATTGCCTTTCATTCGTACATCCGAGTTTTTATGGCAGGAAGGGCACACGGCGCATGCTGATGAAGAAGAGGCGCGCGAAGAGACGATGCAAATGCTGAACATTTACAAAGAAGTCGTGGAAGGGCTATTAGCCATTCCTGTCTACGACGGACAAAAAACGCCATCCGAGCGTTTTGCAGGCGCGGTCGATACGTATTCGATCGAAGCGATGATGAAGGACGGGAAAGCGGTGCAAGCGGGTACATCCCACTATTTAGGAACGAAATTCGCGGAAGCATTCGACATCAAATATTTGACGAAGGAGAACCGTCATGAGTTTGTCCATACGACGTCATGGGGAACTTCGACACGCTTGATCGGCTCAGTCATCATGGTTCACGGCGACGAGCAAGGGCTTGTATTGCCTCCTCGTATCGCACCGACGCAAGTTGTCCTGATTCCGGTAGGTCCTTGGAAGAAGAACCCTGCAATTATGGAGAAGTTGGATGAAGTGTTTGCCGAGTTGAAAGCGAAAGGCATCCGTGTCCGTTTGGATGACTCCGACCAGTCGCCTGGCTTCAAGTTCAACGAGTGGGAGCTGAAAGGTGTACCGGTCCGTGTTGAGCTAGGGCCACGTGATTTGGAAAACAATCAGGCGCTTATTAAGGCACGTGACGAGGATGAGAAAGTAGCTGTCGATTTGCCGACGATTGTTGATTGCATTGAAGGTGCGCTGAACACGATGCAGACACGCCTCCTTGAAAAAGCGCGTGCATTCCGTGCTGAGCATTCCCACACGCATATCGATACGATTGAAGAACTGAAGAAGCATATCGCAGATTCAGCGGAAAAAGGTGAAATCCCTGGGTGGATCCTTGCGGGCTGGTGCGGCGATGACGCGTGTGAGGAGCATGTGAAGGATGAAACGATGTTCACGACACGAAACATTCCTTTCAATCCACCGGCTGAAAAATCGACTTGCATCAATTGTGGTAAGGAATCGAAACATACGGTTTGGTTTGCGAGAGCATATTAATCCGATTGCATGAATTAAGCTGCCGCCCTGGAGAATTCTTCGGGGCCGCAGCTTTTTTGTGTTGGAATTCAATATCTAGTTCAACCGTTTATTGGAATGTTGCCGCTGGATTGTAGGCAAACGATGATCAATTTTCCTTGAGTGGTGATAAATTGCCTCTGAGCGGTGATAAACTCCTCCCGAGTGGTGATAAAGCAGTCTAAAGCGGTGATAAACCCGACACGATCGGTGATAACTCTCCAAGCCTTTGGTAATTTCACGCAAGTCGGTGGTAAAGGCCGGAGAGTCGGTGGTAACAGGCCGAAAATCGGTGGTAAAGTCGCGCGAATCGGTGGTTATGGGTTGCAAATCGGTGGTATACTCCCCCGAGTCGGTGATATGCCCCCGAGAAGCGGTGATAACTTATGCTAAAGACTCCCGACGGTCCCCATAAAAGTGCACCCACGCTTCGTGGATGCCTCCCGCACAGTTTTGTTTTGCACGGAAGAGATTTTCACACGGTTCCATCTCCAACAACTCCGGCTGGGCGTTGCCGACGATGACGGAAGGGTAGCCGAGGGAAAGCATGTCTCGGTCATTGCCAGAATCGCCTGCGATCAGCAACCGGACGCCATCCATCGCATATCTTTCAAGTACATATTCCAATGCATTCCCTTTGCCTGCCCCAAAAGGAAGAACGTCGATATCACGATTCGAGCTGAAGATGAACGTATGAGCAACCTCTTCATCTTCAAGAGTCTTCTTGAATTCATTCACTGATCCTATGTCTTCTGACACAGTGAATGAAACGCGCCGAGCATCGGGAAGTTTCTGCCTCTTCAATGAAGGAAAGGAGGCGGCAATCTCGGCAATTTTATCGGGTTGCCAATCGATCTGCATGCGTGCCTTCCAATCAGGATCTTCCACCAGCTCGTCAGACTGATAAATGGACGTACCGACATCCGCTATGAGCAGATCGGGTATCGGCAGCCCTTCTTCAGGGATGAGTGATTGGGCAGAAGAGAGATGTCTTCCGGTCACATAGACGAGCCCAACTTCATCCGGTGAGTTATCAAAGAACTGAAGCAACCGTCCTAGAGCTTCCTTATCACCGACAAACGTTCCATCCAAATCAGTCGCCAACAAGTATTTTTTGTTTTTCAAACATGACCACCTCATACAATCCATCCATTTTCTTTGCGACAGTGTCCCAATCGAATTCCCGTCGTGCATAGGCAGCAGCACGCCGTCCGAGGGAACGAGCAAATTCACGGTTCGCCGCAAGCAGTTTCATGGCGAATGCCAAATGTTCATGGTTTGCCTTTTCAATATGGATGCCCGTCTCCCGATGGCGGACAACATCCTGTAAACCTCCTACTTTCGAAGCGATGACAGGGCTGCCACATGCTTGCGCTTCCGCAGCGACCATTCCGAACGATTCGTACGTAGAAGGGACAATGACAGCGGTCGCTTCATTGAAAAGTTGAGCCAATTGGCGTTGGGAACGGGCTCCGATGAATTCGACATGCCGTTCCAATCCCTTAACCGCCTTTTTCAATTTCGGATCAGTCGGCAGTTTCTTTTGCCTATCAATTTTATCCGGGTCTCCTCCTGCAATGACGAGCTTCGCGGATGGCGGCAACTCATGCCGTTCCACTAATAGTCTGAAGGCTTTAAGAAGAGTGTAGATCCCTTTAGTCTGTTCAAGCCTTCCGGCAAATGCGAAATAAGGCTGCACCTTCTCTTCTTGGAGAGATGGCTTGAAGTTTTTGTCAACCCCAATGGGAATGACTTTAATGGGGGAAGGGTCTGCAACGAAGCTATGAATCAATTTTCTTTCAGAAGTAGTCGTAGCGACTACACTGTCGGCTAACTGCAAAATCAATTGTTCAGCCGCCATTCGCTTTTCTTCGCGGATACCGGTCGCTTCCTCTTTCGCAACGGCCAAGGAGTGTGAAGTGTGTATCCAAGGTATTCCATAATTCTCAGCCACTTTCGCTCCGAGGAGTCCAGACAACCAATAATGGGTGTGCATTGCGTCGTAAGACGACAAATCAATGCAAGAACGTATTTCATCATAAAAATCGAACAACATGCCGTATAGGTCGCTCTTCGGCACATAGCCCTTCACACCTGCTGCAACGCGGATTACCCGACAGCGTGAACCGAATTGTTCAGTCGCAGGAGCTTTCGCATCCGCCCAATGGGTAATGACATCCACTGTATGCCCTCTTTTATCCAATGAAAGTGCCAATTGCTTAACGTAATTATTTTGTCCACCTGCCTGTTTGCCTCCGAGCTGTGCAAGTGGATCACCGTGGTCAGAAATGAATACTATTTTTTTCTTCATATTTATCTCCCCTTCGAAGATGTCAGAAGTATGATGGTATCTAATGTTTTTATTTACCCGTGCTGTGAGATAGTAAACATAAGTTAGTTAGTAATATTGATGAAATAATAAACTCCTCCTGAGTCTGAGATCAGGAGGAGTTTACATTTGTTAGTTTGAAATTGTGTTTTCCATAACGCTCAATAATTCTTCCGAAGCCATTGTCCGCTCGCCGCCGCCTTGGACAAATGCATCATTTCCGCCACCTTTACCGTGGAGAAGTGGCAATACTTTCGCCGAGATGAGTTTCATGCTTGTCCCTGCGGATACACCCCGCGCCGCGACGAACTGAAGGCGATCTTCACTCTCGGCGACGAAAAGGGCGATGGCCGAATCATCTTCGGCTACAATCATCCGTGCCAATTTTTGCAGCTCTTGCACAGTTCTATCGGTGAATGAAGCTTTTACAATGCTGCCATTTTTATTGATCAACAAGTTTTTCATCTCGAACGAGAGCAAATCTTCCTTTGCCTTTTCCAATGATTTTTCCAATGTGTGATGCGAAGTCAAAAGCCGCTCGATCGCATTGCTGACACCATCTTCAGGGGCGCTCAGCAATTTGGAGGCGGCTGACAACTCTTCATGCTTCCAATGCAGCTGCTGTAGAACTCGGCCTCCGCAAGCGAAATGGACTCGGACTTTCCGTTTCTGTTTTTCCGTAGAGATGATTTTCAGCAATCCAACTTGTCCGGTTGAAGATGGGTGGGTGCCTCCGCATCCGTTAAAATCGAAATCCGGGATGATGACAAGCCTGATTTCATCCGTCACAGCCAATTGCTTACGCAATGAAAACTGGGAAAGCTCATCCTCCGTCACCCATTTCGTTTCAACCGGGCGGTTCTCCAAAATGATCTCGTTCGCAAGTTTTTCCGCAGCAGTCAATTGCTCAGCTGTCACGTCTTCTATGTCCAAGTCGATGGAAACAAGCCCTTTGCCGAGATGGAAACTGATTGTCTGGAATCCGAAGAGCCCGACAAAAGCTGCTGTCAAAATATGCTGCCCCGTATGCTGCTGCATGTGATCAAAGCGGCGTTCCCAATCGATTGCCCCTTCCACATCCTTTTTGGAATGAAGTTCTTCGCTAAGGAAATGGCGGACTTCACCGTCAACTTCCTCTACATCGATCACTCGAACTCCTTCAATCGTTCCCGTATCATGCGGCTGCCCGCCGCCGGTCGGATAGAACGCCGTGTTGCTCAATAGGACATATGGGCGCCCCTCAGAATCTACCCCGTTCCCGTTAATCCGTGCTTTGAACGTCTTTTTATAGGCATTTTGATAATAAATACGGTCCTTCAACATATTACCGTCTCCTAGCGTGAATAGTTTATCAATAGTGTACAACAAATAGAAAAAGGCTTCCCACTTATTTCAGTGAGAAGCTCCGTTCATTTTTTTCGCGAAAGGAGAGGATCCTTTCAACTAACAAATCGTATTTGTCTTTCCACAATACTCTCATCGCCAATGTCAGGAACAATAGAAAACCTAAGAGAACCAATGAAACGATACTCGTTATTTGAAAGAATATCATTTCTTTGAATCCGCCAAGTCCCATGGCAATGAGTATACTACTTGCGAAAATTATCAAACAGACAGGCAGCAGCTGGATAAATATATCACAGTTTTTCTTCTTAAGAAATTTCATCGTGAACGGCGTAATGAATGCAATCAGAGTTATATATAATAAAACGATCAGCGTATCGATGACGATCATAAAAATATCCATGTTCAGTGTCCCCCTTGCTATCTACTAATGCAATCTATACCCTATATTCTTATAACATATGCATAAGAGCGGGCGAATCTACTTTTATACCTATAAAAAAAGAAGGGGATTAAAGAATCCCCCTCTAACACTCCGTTCATTCGATAATTTCAAAGCTCTGTAGCATATGATAGAACCTTGCGCCATGGCCTTCTGCCGCTTCAAGAAAATACTTCTCGGTAATGACAAAGCTCCCATCTTTGCCGTTACTGATGACGTACACATCAATGACCTTTCCGTCCCACGTCGATTTGGTCAAACCGTGCAGCCAGAAGCCTTCCGCCGGTTCTGACACAGTTTCCACATCCCGCAGATCCGGGAATTCGACCTTTAACTTTTCCTCAATCTCCTTCACAAGCGTTTCCGGTTTATCGGATGGATATTGCTTAATTTCCATACTCACTTCCGGATATTTCTCTGGAAGAGGTTCAATGGTCGTAATAATGTCGGCTTCTTCCCCTTTGATCATTTTATAGCGGGATTCATCCACGTAGATGATGTACTCGGAATCTTTCCCTTCATTCAGATGGACTTCCGTGGGCTCGTCTTGCCCTTCAATGCTTTGGATAATCTCCTTTTCAGGGACGAACATATCCTTGATGCCTTTGATCAACGCTAGGCCAGGGTCCGTCTGTAAGGTGAACGCTAGGACGAGTGCCGCCGCTGCAGTGAGCATTGCAGGCATCCATCGTTTTTTTCTTTTCATTTTTGATTGCCTTCCTTCGAATAATTCTTTGTTGATTTCATTCCAAATGTCATCCTTCAGTTCATGCACATCTGCATCGGTACGTTGTTCAAGCTCCGTCTTTATCCGATCGTCAAATTTGCTCATCAGGACATATCCTCCTCTCGAGTGGGCTCCAGTTGCTCTTTCAACCGTTTTCTTCCTTTGAACAATCGCGACTTTACGGTGTTTTGATTCAACCCTAAAATGTCCGCGATCTCTTTTTCGGAAAATCCTTTAATATACTTCAAGATCAGCGGAATACGATGGGAATCATCCAATGCTTGAATAATATCGTAAAGCTCCCTCAATTGATCGAACGATTCCTCTGCAAGGGAAGGATCGTTTTCAAACGTTTCGATATTCGAAAGGGGGGATTCCCTTTTCATTAAACGAAGACATTCATTCGTCAATATCCGATAAAACCAAGGATCGAATGGCAATGTCGGATTGTAGTTTCCGATTTGCCGATACACTCGGATGAACGTTTCCTGCACCGCATCTTTCGCCATCTCTCGGTTGCGGGTGATTGCGCTTGCCGTCCGGATTGCCGGACCCGCATACGCTTCATAAAACTGACGGAACGCGGCTTGGTCGCCCGCCCGTATGTTCCGAACCCACTTTTCCTGCTGCACGCGGCACACTCCTTTCAGAACAACCTAGTTTGTTGCTCTCACTATATATACCCTCAGTTTTGCCGAAAAGTTTTCGGGGAAACAAAAAACCACATCACTAATTTGCGTGATGTGGGTATAGCCTTACGCTTTTTTTAATCGGATTCTTCTGTTGGCTATGCTTGGCAACATCATTCCGACCAAGATGATCATAATGCCTGCAATCTGCAATAGGGTCATATGCTCATGCAATAAAAGCATTGAGACAGTGACCGCGACTGGCAGTTCGATCGCGCTTAAAATTGAAGCCGTTCCCGTACCGACTTTTGGAATGCCGATGGAGAAGAGCAGGATTGGCAAGATGATGCCGAACACTCCTAATATCAAGCCATATATCCATAAGCCGTTTAGCAATGTTCCGTCCCAGACGATTTGCGGCTCTTGGAAGAAGCTGATGGCGACAGCGGCGAAGAAAGACATGAACAATAGCCTTGTGAGCATATCCATCCCTTCCACTTGGCGCTGATTCACCATGAGGAATGCCGAGAAACTGACTGCCGAAACCATTCCCCAAGCCCATCCTTGCCAAGGGATACCGCTTAAATCGGCGTCGATGACACCCGCTGCAAAGATTGTGCCTCCGAATAAAAATAGTAATGAAATGATTTCAATCCGTTTTGGCAAACGCCGACGGGCGATACAATCGAAAAGCATGCCAATCCAAGTGAATTGAAAAAGCATGACGACGGCGAGGGAAGCAGGCATCAAACTGACCGCTTTCCCATAAACAGTTCCTGTGATTGCTGTTAGCGTACCGGCAACCACAAGCGTAAAACCCCCGCCGAACTTCGGAAGCGTCCGACGGGTGAATAGATAAATGAGTGCGGCTAATAGAAAGCCAGTATAGTATTGACTCGTCACTGCTTGGGGTGCTGTAAACCCGTCCGCAATAGCCAATTTAATAATCGTTGAAAGAATTCCATAGCTGCACGCCCCAAGAATGACGAACAGTGGATACATCCATGGTTTCATCTTACGTCCTCCAGTACAAGCAATAGTATAACACGGACAGGAAGAATCCGGACGGGGAGGCGACCTGCATGGGGGTGCTCACAAAGCAAGCCGCCCATAATTGAAAGAAATGTATTTTATTTGAAAAAACATTAACTTGTTATATACAACGTATAACAAGTGTGTTATATTATATCTATAACAAAAAGAGAGGTTGTGTCGTTCATGTCTGAGCTAGCAAGCATACCTTGGAGCCTCATTTTACCGGTACTTGTACTTCAATTGATCCTGATGGTTGTCGCTTTAGTTGATGTCATCCGTCATCAACGGACGAATGGGCCATTCATCATGTGGATTTTCATCATATTGCTCCTCGGTCTCATTGGGCCGATTTTGTATTTTATCTTCGGGAGGAAGCAAGCATGACGCAATTGCTGCAAGTGAGCGAACTTTTGAAGATTTATGGGAGTCACAAAGCTGCGGATTCGATCACATTCGAATTGGCGGAAGGCACGTCGACTGCATTAATCGGGCCGAATGGGGCAGGGAAGACGACAACCTTGTCCATGCTTGCAGGTCTTGTCACCCCGACGAGCGGAACCATTTTATTCCGAGGAAAACCAAAACCGGATATCCGGGCCTCCATCGGATACCTTCCTCAATACCCGAAGTTCTTCCCTTGGCTGACGGCACTTGAATTTACGGAGATGGCTGCGGTGTTGAGTGGCGTCGAAAAGAGGCAAGCGTTGTCCGAAGCTAAAAAGACTCTCGAATTTGTCGGCCTAGGTGACGCGATGAAGAAAAGAACGGGAACATTTTCAGGAGGGATGAAACAACGGCTTGGTTTGGCACAGGCGATTGTCCATGAACCGGAACTGTTATTGTTAGATGAGCCTGTATCGGCGCTTGACCCGGTCGGGCGGCGGCAAGTGATGAATTTATTAAAGGAGCTTCAACAGAAAACGACAATTTTATACTCGACTCATATATTGAATGACGCGGAAGAGATGACAGACCAGCTGTTATTCTTGCGAAAAGGTGTCCTTGTCGAAAATGGGTCGCTTGAGACGATCCGTGAAAAATACGCTAATCCCCGTATTCTAATTGAGTTCCAGTCGGTCGAGGAAGTGGAGAGGTTTACCGCTATTTCACCATGGGCAGCTGAAAAAGAGAAGAAACAAGTATCCATTGACGCTCTGAATGAAAGTGTTGGCACACCTGAAGTCATCGCGTTGCTGCATAAGGAATCCCTCCATATTCGGAAGGTGGAATTGCAGACTGCAAGTTTGGAAGAGATCTTCATGAAAGTGGTGATGGAGGAATGAGCAACCTCAATGTATTATTGCGCAAGGAATGGCGTGAAAACATTCGTAGTTTCAAATTGTATTGGATCCCAATAGTTTTTATCATCTTTGGGGCTCTTGAACCGATTACGAACCATTACCTTCCCGAAATTATGAAAAGTATCGGCAACTTGCCTGAGGGATCGGAATTCGCCTGGCCGGAATTCCGAGGGGAAGACATTTTCGTCTCATTGATGAGCCAATACCAGATGATCGGCATCCTTGTCATCATCCTAGCTTTCATGGGTTCCATTTCAGGTGAGCGGAAAAACGGAACAGCAACGCTTCTATACGTGCGACCCATGTCATTCGGTCAATATTTCCTCAGTAAATGGATTGTCGTCAATGGGATTGTATTAGGGAGTGTTTGGTTAGGTTTTTTGGCGGCATGGTATTATATCCGCATTCTGTTCAATTCGGTGGCAGCAGGGGAAGTCTTTGCGTTTGTAGGGATTTATAGTTTGTGGTTGGTTTTTGCTGTGACTGTTGTCCTTGCGTTAAGCGCTTGGTTGCCAACAGGAGCGGTTGCAGGGCTTTCCATCTTAGTCTTGATCGTTTTCCAAATCATAGACGGCGTAGTCGGCACGTACTGGACAGTGTCACCATGGAAATTAAGCGCATATGCGCCGAATGCATTCGGCACATTCGCAGAGCAATCAGCCTATTGGATGAGTGTCGGGCTTACAGTCGCCCTCATCGCTTTGCTTGTCCTATTTGGTATGTATATGGCTAAAAGGAATGCAGCCAAGACACTCGTCTGATCAATATCTGACATTTCCCGGGGAATATCGACAGGGGACGACACGAATGAAAAAAGTAGAGGCTTGGAGTTTTTAACCCACCTCTACTTTTTCACGTTTACTTATATTTTTCTTCGCTGGAAGAACTGCTTTTCGTTTCACGGTGATGCTCTTCTTCATGTTCTTCCAATCTTACATCCTCCAACGGGATCGAATCGACGTTTTGCATATCTTCGTGCATATCATAGATGCTTTCCTTGTCAGTCGGCAAGTTTTCCGGGTTGTCCATGAAAGGGCCTTTGGCGTCTTTCCGATCTTCTTCCGTAAATGGTTTCTTTTTTTTCATGAAAGCACTTCCTTTCTGTTATTATTCTATTCACATGATTTCTAGAGACTAAACATAGCCTTCATGGCACTAATATGTGTTTTCAGTTCAGTGTAGGGGTAGAGTAATGAAAACAAATGAAAAAGGAGTGTTTACATGGAGAAGAGATATGTCGGTAGGCGCGAAGACGTAGAAGCTAGAGAGGGTGAAGATACGGAGAGGGATAGTAGGGCACAAATGACGGACAGCGGTGAAGTTTTATCAGGTGACGACATCTTGCAGCCAAGGGATGACAATGCTGGAACAGTCCCGCGGCTCAACACCGACAATTTATAATGAAGGGAAGGCTGCCTCCTCGGAGACAGCCCACCTTTTCTCAACGCTCAGCGGCGCTCATTCTTATAGTTGCCGAAACGATCTTTGAATTCACCGACTTCCTGTTGTGCTTCGCCTTTCAATTTATCCAATTTACCTTCCGCCTGCAGCATTGCATCGTCCGTAGCATTGCCGAATTGGTCTTTTGCTTCACCTTTGACTTTATTTACGGCACCTTTCAACTTTTCAGAGTATCCTCGTTCTTTCATAATAAAACCTCCTCGAAGAGTAGTAGTTTTTCAATACCCCATAGGGAAAAAAGACAAACGTATAGACTTGGTCAGCCCAAAATTCCAACGTGGCAAGAGGGGAAAGTCCTTAAAAATTATGTCGAAACTTTGGATAAACTTACCTGTTTTCGTATTTGAGTGCTTTATATAATAGATGTATACATATGCATTTCTTGGAGGAGATGGAATGATAAGAAAAGGTCGTTTTGCAGTTTGGAACGGTAAAGAATATCCCATCGTATCCCAACGACGTAACTATTATTTGCAGTCTGGGAGTCCGGAAGATAAGGAAATTGGATTTGTTGAAATGGGCACGAGTGGTCATTTATTCAAGGAAGTGGATATGGAAGAGTTGGAAGACGCCTACGAAGTGTTCCCATATGCCATGCTGTCAGGTTATCGCTTTGCGGTGGAGAGCTTTGAGAAGGAGACCGGCATGGTGACGTTTGTGACGAATAACCCTTTTGCCCAAAAGAAAGTTGCTGTCAGCCCTTACGGCAAAGATGGGTTTCGAATTGATCTTCCGGTCGGCGAAGTTACAATCTTGGAAGACCGTATTCCTATACTAGGATTTGAAGAATGAATCAACGCTGTCTGTAATAAACGAAAATGGCCAGAATGGCTCCCATTTCGCGGGAGACGTCTTTCCTGGCCATTTAGAATCTTCTACTTTTCCTCATATATTATTTTATTGATAACCGTTAGTCTATACAAAACGTCGTCAAATTCGGAAGGAGTCCCCCGTCCGTCCGTGTTATTGGAAATGAAGTAAAGTGACTCCCCGTCCGAATAGACATCTCGTATACGGCCGTAGCCTTCGATTTTTCCTGCAATCCTCATCTCTCTTGAGTCAATGACTAAAATGGCTTCCCCTCTAAGTGCCGCGACATATAGCAAACCGTTGTGAAATGTCATACCGGACGGCGCCCACGTTTCGTTTGCCCCGGAAGTAAGCAAAGGGGATCGCATGCCTTCCTTGCTCTCATTCCCTTCGATTTCCGGCCACCCATAGTTCCCGCCTTGCTCAATCATGTTGATTTCATCGTTTGCAGATTGTCCATGTTCCGATGAATAAAGTTCTCCTGCTGAATTCCATGCCAGTCCTTGTGGATTCCGATGACCCAAACTGACAATACTGAAACTGCCATCCTCCTGTAGTTTCACAATCTTTCCGTTAAATGAACGAGGATTTTGAGCATTTTCAGGGGACGCTCCGTCACCAATCGTAGCAAAAAGAGTCTCATCAGGAGATAGCGCAAGCCGCCCTCCATGATGGACACGCCCCGATTCAATATGATCCAGTAGTATCTCTTTCTCGTGCCATTCCCCACCTTCGCGGAACAGTGTCACAATCCGATTGACAGGCCGCCCGTCAAGGTCGTACGTGTAGTAGGCATAGGCAAGAGAAGATTCACTGAAGTCCTTACGAAGGACGAATCCTAACAACCCCGCTTCCGCTGCAGACGATAATGGCTCCGATAGGATAACTTCTTCCCGAGTCATCTTTCCATCCTTTTCAATCCGCACGATTGTCCCGTTCCGTTCCGATATGAAGAATGTTTGTGCGTCAGAAGCGATGGACCAAGGGGATTCCAAATTTGTTGCTACTCTAGACACAGTGTACATACCGCTGTCCCATTCGCCCGTTGATGATGAACACCCAACAAGACACAGGATGATGATCAATAATACAAGCCGTTTCATACTACACTCCTTCCAAAAGTATTCCATTTAATCATAATATACCGCATTCGAACAATGTTTGACGAATTTGTATGAAATGAATGGTAAAACGGACATGCTTTGTACTAACTACGGGAGGAGGATGAAATATGACAAACGAGCAAAAAGGATTATCGAGACGTGATTTCCTGAAAACGACAGGAATTGCAACTGGAGCGTTGGTCGGCGGGGGAGTGATTGGCGGTCTAATTGGATACAACGCCAAAAAAGACGGAAAAACGACAAATGATGCAAATGCCATAGGAGGACATGAAGCGTCATCAGTCAAAGGGTTGATGTTCTTCACAAATCAGCAGGACTTCCATGTACTTTCCCAAGCTGTTGAACGGATTTTTCCAGAGGATGATCTTGGGCCCGGAGCAATCGGTCTCGGCGTTCCTTATTTCATAGATAACCAGTTGGCGGGAAATTACGGCAGCAACGCACGCGAATATATGCAAGGCCCATTTTTCGCGGGTGAAGCAACGCAAGGCTATCAAAGTAGGTTGACACGTGCGGAAATTTTTCGACAAGGGATCGCAAGAATGGAAGAAGAGGCGCAGAAACGCTATCAAAAAGGATTTGCCGAGCTGGATGGCGGCCAAATGGACGAGATTCTCACGTCATTCCAAAAAAACGAAGTGGAAATGAAGGGAGTTACTTCGGAATTCTTCTTCCGGCTACTTCGCCAAGCGACGTTGGATGGAGCTTACGCCGATCCAATCTATAACGGCAATGCGAATATGGATGGCTGGAGGATGAAAGGATTCCCTGGCCACCAAATGGCATATATCAATGTAATTGAAGAAGAGAAGTTTCAAAAGATTGAACCAAAATCAATCAGCAGCATGCAACATTGACGGAGGGAAGAATTATGGCTAAAACATTGGACAAGGTTGATGTAGTAGTAGTCGGCGTAGGTTGGGCAGGAGGGATAATTGCTGCCGAGTGCGCCAAGGCGGGATTGAAGGTACGTGGATTAGAGCGTGGAAAATCGAGGGGCACTGCGGATTATTTGATGGTGCATGACGAATACCGGTATGCAATCCGTTATGAGCTCATGCAAGACTTATCAAAGGAAACGATTACATTCCGCAACCATCGTAAAATGAGGGCGCTCCCGATGCGTCAAATGGGATCATTTCTCTTGGGGGAAGGGCTCGGCGGTGCCGGAACGCACTGGAATGGCCACACTTTTCGCTTCCTGCCGTACGACTTTGAAATTAAGACAATGACTGAGCAGAAGTACGGGAAGAATAAATTGTCGAAAGACTACTTACTTCAAGATTGGGGAGTCACTTACGATGAACTCGAGCCGTATTTCGACAAGTACGAAAAGACGGCAGGCATATCGGGAGAAGATGTAAACCCGTTCTGGGGGAAACGTTCTTCTGATTTTCCAACGCCGCCGATGAAGAGGACCCCAATTCTGAAGAAATTCGAAAATGCCACTACGTCGTTGGGCTACCACCCATACATGCTACCGTCCGCAAACCTGTCAGAGGCATACACAAACCCGGATGGCGAGGCAATCGGTCAATGCCAGTATTGCGCATTTTGCGAACGTTTCGGCTGTGAATATGGCGCCAAGTCGTCCGCTGAGATCACTGTCATTCCAACGGCCATGAAAACGGGAAATTTTGAAGTCCAGTTTCATGCGAATGTCGTCGAGGTGCTCAAGTCGGGGAACAAAGTGACGGGTGTCAGATATATCGATACAGAATCAGGGGAGGAGTTCATCCAGCCTGCCGAAGTCGTCGTACTGACTAGTTATGTAATGAACAATGCAAAACTCCTTATGGTGTCCAAAATCGGAGAGCAATACAATCCTGATACAGGCAGAGGAACTCTTGGGAAGAATTATGCATATCAAATTTTGCCGGGAGCAACCGGATTCTTTGATGAGCAGATGAATGTGTTCATGGGTGCAGGAGCCTTGGGCATGACGATTGATGATTTCAATGGCGACAGCTTTGATCATTCCGATCTCGACTTCATCCATGGCGCGAGTATTTCAATCGTACAGACAGGATACAGGCCGATCCAGACGAATCCGATTCCACCGGACGTGCCAGCCTGGGGAGCTGAGTTCAAGAAGGCATCCATTGAAAATTATACGCGTACGTTATCAGTTGGCGGACAAGGGGCTTCCATGCCGCATCGGGAAAACTTCATGTCGCTCGACCCTGACTATCGGGATGTCTATGGCGTACCGCTTTTGCAGCTGACGTACAATTTTACAGAACAGGACCGGAAATTGCATCAATATCTGACGGACCGGATTGCGGAAATTATGAAGGAGATGGGCGCGAAGACGGTGGTTCCAGGAAATCCGATTTCCGATTATGACATAGTTCCTTACCAAACTACACATAATACAGGTGGAACGATTATGGGCACGGATCCCGGCAACAGTGTTGTCAACACATACTTGCAACATTGGGACGCAGAGAACCTCTTCGTTGTCGGTGCAGGGAATTTCCCGCATAACGGCGGATATAACCCGACGGGGACGGTCGGGGCATTGGCATATCGCACATCGGAAGCCATTGTGAAATACAGCAAAACGGGAGGTTCTCTTGTTTAAGGAAGTGCAGACAAATGCATAAAAAACTTAGCTTAATTTCGCCAAGGCGTAAATAATAGAAGGGAGAATGTCACCATGAGTTTAGCGAGCATCGGCGTACCGGGCTTAATTATCATCTTAGTGATCGTCCTTATTCTTTTTGGTCCGCGCAAGTTGCCGGAAGTCGGTTCGGCGGTCGGCAAGACATTGGCGGAGTTCAAGAAGTCGGCACGTGACATTTTGGACGAAGATGAAGTGAAGAAGGAACTACCGAATAAGACGGATCATTCATAAGTAGGTGGAGAAATGGATCCTTATGGTGATTACCGTAGGAAAGTCTTAAGCCCGCTCGATAAAAAGGACATGCCGGAAAAACTGATAGCGGTGAAAGATGAGGGAACGGCAAAAGGCGTAGAGGAAGTGGCGGAGAAAGCAGCGGAAGATTCAATTGTTGGAGACCCTCCGCTAGTCGAGCACCTGACCGATTTGCGCAAACAGCTCATTAAAAGCGCAGTCGTCTTTGTGACTTTTTTCATCGGTGTATTTGCGACTGTTAATCTGTGGTTTCCGGTTGTTACAAGAGGCCACGAACTGATTGTCCTCGGACCGATGGAAGTCGTCGTGTTTTATATGTCCATCTCGACCGCTTTGGCATTCGGATTGTCGCTCCCATTCCTCTGCCACTTTTTATGGCAATTCGTGAAGCCGGGGCTGCACCCGAAGGAAAGGCAGTTTCTCAGCTTATATTCGCCCGTCATGTTCCTATTATTCCTAGCAGGATTGGCGTTCGGCTATTTCGTCGTCAATCCATTGAGCTACCGTTTCCTTATATCATTAGGTGCGATGAACTTCACAGTGATGGTGTCCGCGCAGGAATATGCGAAGTTCCTGCTCATGACGACGATGCCGATCGGACTCCTGTTCGAACTGCCAATTGTCGCCTTATTTCTAGCTGCAATCGGTGTTTTGACCGCCGATACATTACGGAAAGTGAGAAAGTGGTCGTATCTTATTTTGGCAGTTTTATCTGCGCTCATTACGCCTCCCGACTTCGTCAGCCAGCTCATCGTCCTCATTCCGATGATCTTGCTATACGAGGCGAGCATCTTCATCGTTCTCTACACGGAGAGACGCAATGTCGCGGTACAAGAATAAAAGGAGAGCGTGCATCCATTCATGCACACTCTCCTTTATTTTACTTTCCTCAACCGAATATGCCGCCCAACAATCCTTTATTCCGACCGGAAGAAGGGGCAGTGCGGGAGCTTTTATCGCCTCTCATCGGCGTAGATCCGAATGAATCGAACTGCTTCGATAATTTATTTCTAGCGTCCTTGTTTCTCATCAAATATGCTGCGCCTAAACCTAGAGCGGCCAATGCCATTTTTTTATTCATCATCATTGCCTCCTAATTTTTTGCTTATACGATACTTTCCCGATTTGAAAGAGTCTAAACAACATTAAAATCGGCACCCAAAAGGATGCCGATTCTCCCGTGAGAAAGATTTTTATGAATTGGATGATCCATTTCTTGAGGTGAATGGTTCTGCGAGCGATTCAAACTGCTTCATCAGCTTGCCACGGACATTTTTATTTCTCATTAAAAACGCCGCTCCGATCCCTAATGCTGCTATCGCCATTTTATTCATAAAAACGTCACCTTCCTCACATTGGATTTTGGATCATTGTTAAGATTCCCTTCTTCGTCATTTCTATCCGGATTTTTATTAATAATAGGGAGTTCTGTTGGGAAGCCCCCGATATGTAAAATAAATTACTTTGTGGAGTAACTTTTTATTGCGTTACAGCATAAAATAAATTACGATACAAAGTAAGGGGTGAAAAATATGGAAAAAGATAATCTTCGGTTGAATGTTTCGTTGTTGAGGAGAAGAGTACCGAATTTGACGAGTGCAGCTAAATCAGTCGGTCTTCGGCCAGCGACAGTTTCGAATCTATGTACAGGAAAGATTTCAGTTGGTAAATCGGAAGTGAGGACGCTTGTAGCACTTGCGGATTTGGCGGGGTGCAGTTTGGACGAATTGATAATCCGGGGGGAGAGGATTGAGATGATTGAAACGAAGATCAAAGTATTGGATTTATTCGCACCGTTGGCAAAAGGGGGGACAGTCGGTCTAGTCGCTCGGAAACAAATGGGCCAACTCGTTGTCCTGAGTGAATTATTCTATCGGTTGAAGCATGAAGGCTATACAACATTTCTCTTAATGCCCGAGGGAAATTACCCTGAGCTCCAAGATATATTGGAAAACGTCGACATTACAACGAAAACCATTGACGAAACGTATGAGAAAATGGCAGCCCTTGGCCATGAAAAGGAAATTGCGTTTGCAGCGGATAAAAGTCATGTAGTCGCTGGTGGAATCTACGAATTGCAAGAGCGTTTACAGCAAATTGGAATGGACGAGGTCACGACTTTCCTATTGGATTTAACGGGAGAGGCAGTGGATGAAGAACTTCCATATGGGCCACTTGAAACGCTTTGGCAATTCGACGCCGACTTGTCGGCAAGGCACCGATACCCTGCAGTCAACCCAATTGCCTCCACTTCATCTGTACTCGAAGGGTCACATATGGATCAAAATCATTTTTTCATTCAACAAAGAGCACAAAAGTTATTGCGACGGTACCGGGAGTTGCGTTCACTCGTTAACGTAGGAGGAGAAGAGAAGCTACCGCCATCCGAAGTGCAGACGTATAAACGTGGAGAACGTTTGGAAGCCTATTTAACCCAACCGTTCTATGTAGCGGAAGAATACACCGGACAAAAGGGTCAATCAGTTAATCTTCAGGATACATTGAAAGATGTACAGACCATATTGGACGGTTCATTTGATTCGCAAGGGATTGATAATCTAATTTATATTGGAAAATTGTAAAAACTGTTTGTTAGAGTGGTAATGTTCGGATAAAATGAGAGTGAGGTTTTCAAAGGAGTGACATTGTCGCTCCTTTTTAGTGTGAAAGTACAAGGGGGAATTCATGCTGCGCTCATGCCGAAAAGTGGTGGACTGGATCGAAGGATATGATCGTCCTTGGGGGATTGCGGGTGGTTGGGCGATCGATCTCTTTGTTGGGAATAAAACACGGGAACACTCGGACATCGAAATCGCCATTCTTCGGGAAGACCAACATAGGATAAAAACCATCTTAGCTGATTGGTCCTTTCAAAAAGCGGTACGCGGTGAACTCGTTGCGTGGCAATCGGAGATGTTGGAGCTGCCGATCCATGAATTGCACGGCGTTAATCGAATGGGAGAGCGCTTGGAAGTGTTGTTGAATGAAGTGGAAAATGCCCAATGGATATTTAGACGGGATCCGGCAATCACGTTTCCAAGCTCTAGACTTTTCTTAATTACCGAGGATGGCATTCCTTATTTGCATCCGGCTGTCGTCGTTCTGTACAAAGCAAAAAATTCGCGAGAGAAGGACCATGCTGATTTTCTTTCTGTGAAGGACCTGTTAAGTAATGAAGACCAGCAATGGCTTTGTAATGCATTTAAAATTCACGTGCCCGGTCACCCGTGGATTTCTCATTTGCAAGAAGGCATCAAGTTTTCAAGGGGGAAAGGACAATGAAGAAGACAGCACTTGTCGTAATTGACGTTCAAAATGCAATGTTTATGGAAGAAGATCCGGTATATCAAGGGGAAGTATTGATTCGTAACATCAAAGATCTACTAGCCGAGGCCCGGTCCAATAAAACACCAATCTTTTTCATTCAGCATAATGAAGCAGTGGGTCAACCATTGGAAAAGGGGAGTTTCGGGTGGAAAATACATCCTGAATTAGCGCCCGCTGAACAGGATACAATCATTCAAAAGACAACGCCGGATTCATTCCACAAAACGGACTTTGAAGAGCAACTGAAACAACGAAAGATTGAGCATCTCGTCCTGGCTGGGATTCAAACGGATATTTGCGTAGATACGACGTGCAGGAGAGCGTTCAGTATGGGCTATGACGTCACGTTGGTTGCGGATGCACATAGTACGTGGAATTCCGGGAGCCTATCCGCCCAACAAATCATCAATCACCATAATGGATTGTTGAGATGGTTTTCGCATGTAAGGAAAACGAGCGAAATACGATTTAGCGAATGAAAGTAAATATACATCTCCAACGGGTCTAGCATGCAGACTCGTTTTTCTATTTCCGATTATCAGCCCAGCCCGTAATAAACATCCTCCGTATCTTATACTAACAAAGACATCTGCGAAGGCGGGAAGGCAATGGTGCGTTGGATTGACATCTCCGTTGGAAAGCATGAGTTAAAACTATTTGATGGAGATCGCTTGCTTAAAAAGTATCCGATTGCGGTAGGGAGGATGGTGACGGCTACGCCAATCGGTACATTTAAAATCATTAACAAACAGCTGAACCCGGGCGGTCCGTTCGGCGCATATTGGATGGGTCTGTCTAAACCCCATTATGGAATCCATGGAACAAATAATCCTTCATCCATCGGGAAAAACGTGTCACGCGGCTGTATCCGGATGCATAACAAAGATGTCCTGGCGCTATCCAAGGAAGTGCTGATAGGGACAACGGTCGTCATCCATAAATGAGAACATAGATGAAAAGCCGGTTGCTTAGTTAGCAATCGGCTTTTTGCTGATAAAGGGCAGCGCGCCCAAAGCGTGCGGTCCCGCATCCAAAGTCGGTGCTCCCGCGTCCAAAGCGAGAGGTCCCACCGCCCTAAAACGGGCTCCAAGCCTCCTATTCTTCGACTGTAATCCATTTCCTCGACCAATCTTCAATCTCTTTCATAATCGGCGTCAAAGATTTTCCTTTCTCCGTCAATGAATACTCGATACGCACCGGTGTTTCTGGGTATACTTCACGGACGACGTATCCGCGCTGCTCCAAATCCTTCAACCGTTCCGTCAATGTTTTTCCGCTTACTCCCAATTTGTCGGTCATCGTGCAGAAGCGCTGTGGACCAGACATGAGCTGATATAAAATCAATGCAGTCCATCTTTGGCTCAAGATCGAAACAGCCTTTTCGAAGCGTGGGCAAAGTTCAAATTCATTCATATGCCAAAATCCTTTCACGTGAAAATCATTGTTTGTTGACAAATCATAGTATAGCATATAAAGTTAGTTACATAAAGTAAGTAACTTACCGGGAGGAATAAAATATGAATTTTCATCAACCACCACAAATATATACAGGGGAAGTCGTTTTGAAAGTGACTGACCTCGACAAATTGACAAGCTTCTATACGGAAATGATCGGATTTCGCGTGTTGGAAAAGGAGGATAACCGCATTGTGTTGACAGCGGATGGCAAAAATCCGTTGCTCGTATTGGAACAACCGGAACATATACTTCCGAAAGAGCCGAGACGCACGGGGCTTTATCATTTCGCGCTTTTATTGCCGACACGAGCGGATCTTGGAAAAGCGATCAAACATTTTTCGAAGAACCAAATACCTCTCGGGGCGTCAGATCACCTCGTGAGCGAAGCGTTGTACCTATCGGACCCTGATGGAAATGGCATCGAAATCTACCGTGATCGGGAACCGGAATCTTGGAAATGGCAAAATGATTTTGTCGCGATGAGCACCGATCCGCTTGACGCAAGAGCAATTGTTGAAGCAAGTGGAAATGAAGAATGGAACGGCTTACCCGAAGGGACGATCATGGGGCACGTCCATCTCCACGTCGCTAGCCTTCCCGAGACGCAGGCTTTCTATGAAGCGTTAGGGTTCAGAGTCGTCACTCACTACCCGCAAGCTTTGTTCATGT
This sequence comes from Sporosarcina sp. Marseille-Q4943, assembly GCF_943736995.1. Classification (GTDB taxonomy): domain Bacteria; phylum Bacillota; class Bacilli; order Bacillales_A; family Planococcaceae; genus Sporosarcina. The sequence continues at coordinate 105,178 of NZ_CALSFT010000002.1, forward strand.
CGACGGGAAATTATCACCATCACCTAGGACTGAATACGTGGAACGGAGCGGGCGCACCTCGACCATCCGAAGAAAGTGCCGGACTCAAAGCATACACACTTGTTTATCCTGACGAAGAGACGTTGGCTGCTGCAATTGCAAGAATTGAAGGGCTTGGCGCAACGGTGGAATCAAGAGCAGGACAATTTGTGACGGAAGATCCGGCAGGGAATGGAATTATTTTTCGAATCCACGGATAAAAATAATAAAAGATAGTGTAACCAATAAAATTGAAACTTCTTTCGACACGAAACGTAAAAAACCGTATACTTGTACTTACTAGTTATCGAACGGTAAAGGACGTGGGAAATTGACGAAGAAGCTCTGGTTCCAAGTTGGTGTCGGCATTTTGCTTGCCATATTAATCATTAAATATTTCATGGAGATCAGTTTCATATTTGCGCCGGTCATCATTATTATTAAAGCGATCATTTTACCGCTGCTGCTCGGCGGCGTGCTCTATTACATGACTGAACCGATCCAGCGTTTCCTGGAAGATCGAAATATTCCGCGCTGGGGTAGCATTTTGTTCATCTTGGCGGGTCTTGCCCTCGTACTTGGGATTTTCATTTCCATCATAGGACCCCATGTGACGAAACAGGTGAATAATCTTGTCGAAAATGCGCCGACTTTGGCAAAGGACTTCGACGCCATGAGAGATATGTTGTCGCAACAGAAAGAATATTTGCCGGAAAAACTCCAGGATTCGATTGACAGTGCTGCGGATTCGCTTCAGACGATTGCCGTGAATTTCAGCAAATGGGTCGTCCAATTTTTGCAATCCTTTTTCCAAGCGATATTCCTGCTCGTATTGGTGCCATTCTTCTTCATCTTCATGTTGAAGGATCATGAAAAATTCGCCCCCCTCATTTATAACTTCTTCAGCGGCGAACGTCGTGATTGGGTGAAGAAGACATTGAGTGACATCGACAATGTGTTGCGCTCTTATATTCAGGGCCAGTTTCTGATCAGTGCAATATTGGCAGCTATCATTTTTGTCGGGTATTTGATCCTCGGTCTGCAATACGCATTATTGCTAGCGATTTTCGCGCTTTTCATGAACTTGGTGCCATTCATCGGGCCATGGATTGCTGTCGCACCGGCACTCATCATTGCATATATGGATAGCCCTAAACTTGTCATTGGTGTCGCGATCGTCACGCTCGTCGCCCAGCAAATTGACAGCAACCTCATCACGCCGAACGTCATGGGCAAATCGCTAGACATCCACCCGCTCACTGTCATTACAATCATCCTGGCAGCGGGCAACATCGCCGGCTTCGTTGGCATTATCGTCGGTGTGCCAGTGTATGCGGTCGGAAAAGTCATTGTACGGAATATTTATGAGCAACGAAGAAAAATCAAACATGCCGCTACGAAAAATGTGTAGGGGTAACTATAATGATTGCCGGTATTGGAATAAGCCAATACCGGCTTTTTCATTTCCTTAAGCATGAAAAATTTCAAATGATATAATAAGAACAAATAGGCTGACGACTGGATGTGGGACGATGCAACATGACGGCTATACGTTAAGAAATCTTCAATTTTGGAAAATCGTAATCGGCCTGGGATTCGCTTCTATTTTCATTTTTGCCTCGATGTACGCGATGCAACCGCTCCTGCCTTTATTCACGACAGAATTCGGCATATCGGTTTCATATGCAAGTACGGCAATGTCGATGACGACGATTGGCCTCATTGTCGGCCTCATTGTACTCGGTTTCTTTTCGGATCGGAACGGACGGAATGTATACATATACCTTTCCTTGATCGGCTCGGTCATTCCATTTCTCATTATCGCAAATACGGATTCATTCCTGCTCATCGTCATCCTCCGGTTCGTGCAAGGGTTTGCACTCGCTGGCGTGCCGGCTGCCGCGCTTGCGTATATTAGTGAGGAAATACATAGGCAGTTTACAAGTGTCGCAACGGCGCTCTACATATCTTTTAATGGATTGGGAGGCATGATCGGCCGTTTCATGACGGGGTTCATTGCCGAACAGGCTTCATGGCAAATGTCTTTATACATACTGTCGATTTTCGGAACGTTTCTATTCATCATCCTGCTATTAACACTGCCGAAATCAAGGAATTTCGTGCCGACCGATACGACATTTGCGAAAGATATTAAGGGAATCGTTTTTCATCTAAAAAATCCCGCTTTGCTCATCGTATTCGGTTTAGGAATCGTCCTTCAATTATCTTTTACAGGAGTGTGGACATATTTACCGTTCCATCTAATTGATCCACCGTATTTCCTTTCACTCGAAACGATTTCATACTTATATTTGGCGTATGGGTTTGGAGTCGTCGGTGCTCCACTCGCAGGGTGGCTTGCGGGAAAGTTCGGTCTGCGCAACGTCAGGTTTGCAGGGGTTGTTTTACTAGCCTTTGGGATTGGTCTGACAGCACTTTCACCGCTCATCCTTATCATTATAGGTCTCTGTATTGTCTGCTTAGGATTTTTCACCGCCCATTCTTTGACGGCGGCATCTGTCAGCAAGGAAGCGACCCATCATAAGGGCAGTGCGTCAAGCCTTTATTTAGTTTCTTATTACATCGGCGTGGCGATGGGTAGCACGTTGCTTAGCCCGCTATATGAGACGTTCGGCTGGGCCGGCCTCATTGCACTCGCGGCGATCTTGCCGGTAGCTTATGTGGGGATGATCCGGTATCGACGAGCGAAGAGGTCGTAAACGAATAAAAACAGGGCAGCCGGAGAAATGCGGCTAGCCCTGTTTTCAATTCATTCATTTAAACGATTCTGGAATAGTAGTAAGATCGATTCCCCATAGCAGCGGCAGCAAGAAGTAAATGGAAGCTGTCACAAGGACAATACCAATAATATTGAGTGCAAATCCTGCCTTCGCCATATCGGGAATCCGTAAATAGCCGGAACCGAATACGACGGCGTTCGGCGGAGTGGCGACCGGCAGCATGAATGCACAAGAAGCGGCAACGCCTGCAGCGATCATGAGTGCGAACGGATGGAATCCTAATGCGACGGCAAGTGAAGCCATGATTGGATACATCATGGATGCTGTTGCCGTGTTAGATGTAATTTCCGTCAAGAAGATGACGAGTGTCGCAACGATAATAATGACGACGAGTACATGTACGCCGCTCAAACCTGACAATTGCGATCCAATCCAAACGGACAGTTCCGAGCTGACGAATCCGGCTGCAATTGCAAGACCGCCCCCAAATAGCAAGAGAATGCCCCACGGCAATTTGACAGCCGTGTTCCAATCTAATAGATGATCGCCTTTTTTATTGACCGACGGGATGATGAATAAAATAATGGCAAACAGCATTGCGATAACACCATCACTTAACCCATCGATGAACTTGGAAAGCAGGAAAGTCCGAGTAATCCAAGAGAAGGCGGCCAATACAAAAACGGTCAGCACAATTTTTTCTTCCGTAGAAGCTTTGCCCAGTTTCTGCTTTTCGGTATCAATGATGCCTCGTCCGCCAGGCAACGTCTTAATTTTTGACGGATAAGCGAATTTCACAAGATAGAACCAAGTGATTAATATGAAACTCCAAGCAAGCGGTACACCGAACATCATCCATTTCGCGAAAGACAGCTCGATGCCATACATTTTATTGATTGCACCTGCTAGCAATGTATTCGGCGGTGTTCCAATCAATGTTGCAATGCCGCCCAATGAAGCCGAATAAGCAATCCCCAACATGAGAGCCTTGCCGAATCCGAAGTTCTCTTTCGACGTGTCGATGGAAGGGTCATCCTTCAGCGCGTCTGAAATTTGGTAGATGATTGCTAGTCCGATCGGCACCATCATCATTGCTGTCGCCGTATTGGAAATCCACATGGAGAGGAATCCGGTCGCGACCATGAAACCTAAAATGATGCGGTCCATATTCGTTCCGATGGCGGAAATGATCGTCAATGCGATCCGGCGATGCAAATTCCATTTTTCCATGGCAAGCGCAATCATGAAGCCTCCCATGAATAAAAAGATCGTTTCATCCCCGTATGCTGAAGCGGTCGATTTCACTTCCATTCCACCCGATAAAGGAAACAGCACGAGCGGCAATAACGAAGTGACCGGGATCGGAATCGCTTCCGTAATCCACCACGTTGCAATCCACAACGTACTAGCCAGGATGGCGACACCCTCCGGTGAAAGTCCTTCCGGCTTGAAAAATAATAGAGTTAGAAAGAATAATAGCGGTCCCAACGCCAACCCGACCAACTGTGCAGGAGAATAGCTCCTCGGATCCCGCCCGCCGCCTTCATTTCCCACACCGACCTTCTGTCCGCCTCCGCCGCCGGACGCCATCTCTGACGAATCCGGACGGAAAAAGAAACGAAACAGGTCTTTCACCTGATCATGCATATGCCACAACCGGTCCCATGTCGATGAAAACATTGTCGAATTCCCCCTTTATGTAATTATTAAAATTTTTAATACATTACGAGTATACTATTCAACTACTTGGGGAACAAGACGACAAAATGTATTCGGAGCTCAAGAGTTGTTGTGCTCTTTGTAAATAAAAAAGTGAGAACTCATTTATTGAGTTTTCACTTCGTTTTACTTTCAAAATACAACTCCCAATGCAACCCGCATCCGGAATTGAATTTTGCCTCGCAAGAAGGACATTTATATCCGCTATTCTTGTATTGATGAACCGTCAATTCATATTTACATTTTCCACAAAGCACTGCCAATTCATTAAAATTATCTTTCGGCCATACTTTATGATCGCCGCATCCTGATTCCTCGTGGCAAGAAAAGCAAGGATAATAAGTTTGGCAGCAATAAAACTTAATCGCTATAATATCGAGTTCTGAATGGTAATGTGTACATCTCGTTTCCTCATCGATGACGTTTCCCGAGACTTTGATCTCTTTCATTTATTCCTCCAATGTTCGTGTATTATAGCGCGAATTGCACATCCTTACTTAAAAAGGACTGATTTTATGCTGAATGAATATCCAATTATCCACACAAACATTTGGGATGCAGTTTGGGCAGTTCCGGTTGTTTTGATAATTGTGTTGGCCGCCAAATGGTTGTTCGGCGTGCGGTCAAGCTGGCTGTCCACGGTTGCGACGATAGCTGCATTGCTCTTATCCATTTTTATCAGCCACCGCGGCAATTTGTCCGCAGGAATTTTCATGGGCTTTTTTTATTCCGGGGCAGCGATTGGCGTCCTTTATTCCGTAAAGCAGAGCTTTCTGGCGTATCGCTCGGGTTAATTATTTCAACGGACAAAACCCGCATTGCATTAAACCAGGCACATCCTTCGATAAGCAGCATGTCGTCCGGACTGTCGTGTTTAAAAGATCGGATGGCTTTCTTCCTTTTAAAAACGTCGAGAATAGTGACCGTGGTGCAATTCCATTCCATGTATGGTCATCTCGTAAGATGTTGAAATCATACTGAGCTTCTTCTCTCGTTCCTGGGTTTGAAAGCAGAACATGATATTGCCATAATAAGAAACCAAATATATTTTCCCATAGCGTCAATGGTGATATAGAGGCGACAGTGCGTAGTTGACAGATGACCTTGTCCGCGAACATAAGAATTCTCCGAATGACTACCTGTCGTTCGTTATCATCAATAGGGTACCAGTCCAATTCATTTGCAAATATACTGACGGTCCGATTTCCGTATTCCTCAATTGCTCCGAATGAAAGCCTCTCATCATTGCCGTCCCAAATGTCATCATAGACAGCCAAATTGTATAGTTGCGTATTAATAAACATCCCTAACCTACGCATGAAAAAAGAAGCTGCGACAGTCTTATTTGGGCTACTGCTCACCGTTTGTACGGCTACTAAACAAGCCTCTGTCTTCTGCTCATCTAAAAGATCCTGAAGAGTAAACAAGGGGTGCTTGGGTAAATCAATGTAAACACTATAACTATTTAATTGCCTAATTTGATCGCTTGTTAATTTTGTCATATTTTTATTATACGTATTGTCACACTTTTCAACAAGTTGAGCGAGCGCTCGGTCTGTAATATACTGAATAAAACAACAGCAGGGAAGTGTGACATATGACAAAGCGTTTGAGTCCGTTGGAGTTCATCGAACTAATTGATAAAGAGATGGACATTATCATTCCTCTGGCGAATGGCGAGCCACACGGTTTGTTGGATGTACTTGAGGCGCATCATGAGAAGTTGGACAACGTCAAAGTGCATCAAATGCTAGCTTTGCGAAATCGTGATTATATAAATGGTAAGATGAAAGGTCACCTCTCACATATTTCGTATTTTCTAAGCGGCGCGACAAGGAAGGCCTATTGGGGAGGTCATGTTGAATTAATCCCTAACGTGTTCCAAGAAGTGTATAGGTTGCTTCGGAAAACGACGAAGAAGCCGATCGTCATGGCAGTTGCTTCGCCGATGGACGAGCATGGCTACTTTTCGCTTGGTACGAACGCGGATTACGCGGCAGAATTTATCGGTGAAGTTCCGTTCGTTTTGGAAGTGAATAAGCATATGCCGCGCACATTCGGAGCGAATCAAATCCATATTAGTCAAATTGCCGGATTTATTGAAAATGATTTGCCGTTGACTGAAGAGGTATCGCCGGTGATTACAGAGAATGATCAGAAAATCGCGGAGTATATCACGGAGGACATCCAAGATGGCGATACGCTGCAAATCGGCATCGGCGCTGTCCCGAATGCAGTCATGAAGATGCTGAAGGATCGCAGGCATTTAGGCATCCATACGGAAATGCTGACGGACGGCATTGTCGATCTAGTTGAGGCTGGGGCAGTGGATGGGATGAAAAAGTCGTCCAATAAAGGGAAGATTATTGCCACGTTCGCTTTCGGTTCACAACGCCTGTATGACTTTCTCGATAACAATCCTTCCGTGGTGTTTTTGCCTGTAAGCGTCGTAAATGACGCATATGAAATTGCGAAAGAAGATCATATGGTGTCGATTAATGCGACGACGGAAGTCGATTTGTATGGGCAATGTGCATCGGAAACAGTGGCGGGGAGATATTATTCTTCAACCGGAGGACAGGCCGACTTTGCGAGAGGTGCACAATTGTCGAAATACGGCAAAGGGTATGTGTGCATGCATTCAACGGCGAAGGACGATACGATTTCCAGGATCAAACTCCATTTGGCACCGGGTTCAGTCGTGACGACTTCGAAAAACTATGTGGACAATATCGTGACGGAGTATGGGATTGCCAGATTGCACGGAAAGTCGCTGTCTGAGCGGGCGAAAGCATTAATTAACATCGCACACCCGAAATTCAGGGAAGAATTATGGCATGAAGCAAAAGAGTATGGATTGATAGAGTAAGAGGAGGAGCCGAATGTGGCTTCTCTTTTTTGATTTGGCGGACTGCTTTCAATTTGAACTGTGTCGAACGGTGATGAATTCATTCGAGTCGGTGATAAACAAGATTGTTGCATTCGTTATACCGGCGGTGGTATATTTTATTTGTGAATAAAATACCACCAAGGGTATACGTGCAATAATAAGACACGATTAACATAAGGAGTGTAAACCGATGGAATGGGTCATCATCATAGTAATTGTCGCATTCTTTGCATGGCGAATGATGCCGTCGAAAGGTGTAAAATCGATATCGACCGACGAATTGAAACCGATGTTGAAAGATAAGTCGAAGCAATTCATCGACGTCCGAACACCTGCGGAATATAAAGGGCGCCATATCAATGAATTCAAGAATATCCCTTTGAACTTGTTGAAGTCTAAGTTGGATAAACTCGATAAGACTAAGGAAGTTGTCGTTATTTGCCAGAGTGGCATGCGCAGTTCGCAAGCTACGGGCATCTTAAAAAAGTCGGGATTCACGAATGTAACTAACGTGAGGGGCGGCATGAGCGCTTGGCGCGGATAAGGTAATAAAACACAAAAGCATCGGCTGTTGAAATCGCGGCGGGTGTTTTTTTGCGTCCAAAGCAAGCCGTTCCGCGTCCAAAGTAATCCATCCCGCGTCCAAACCCTCGCATCCCACTCGCCAAACCTCGCCCGTTCGCTAAAAACCGCGCCATTTGCCCAACCAAACCTATAGGCGTACACATATTATTGTTATGAAGAGGTGGTGAACGTTGAAAAAAGATAAGGCGACTATTGGACGCGATCCGTATGAGGTGGAACAGCGGGAATGGAAGCAGAGACAATCGAAAGAACGATATAAGCAGCTATTGACGATCGCTTCGCCAATCTTCCTGTTGTTGTTGTGGGAAGTGATGTCGAGAACGGGGATAATGGATATCCGGTTTTTCCCTCCGCCTTCCGCCATTTTAGACACATTTGTCAAAATGATTGCGAGCGGGGTGATGGCGGATCATATCGGGGTTTCGTTGTACCGGATTTTTGTTGGTTTCCTCGCGGGAGTCATACCCGGGGTAGTCATCGGTTTGCTAATGGGGCTTTATTCGCCAATCCGGCATTTTGTTCAGCCAATCGTCATGGCGCTTATGCCGATTCCGACGCTTGCGTTGCTACCGATTATCATCATCCTTTTTGGAATTGGTGATCTGTCGAAAGTTGTCACGATTGCGGGAAGTGTGTTTTTCCCGGTCGTCATCAATACAGCGGCTGGCGTCTTAAACATCGATCGGATTTATTTGGACGTTGCGAATAATTATGGAGCAGGTAAACTGCAGTTCTTTTTCAAAATTGCATTGCCTGGCGCATTGCCGGTCATGCTGGAAGGGATTCAGATGGGGCAGGCAATCGCCTTGTTGACGATTGTCGCTGCGGAAATGATGGGGGCGACTTCGGGAATCGGATATTTAATCTGGACATCGTATAAGGCATTTCTGTTGAAGGAAATGTTTGTCGGACTCATCCTCATTTCATTTTTTGGCTATCTCTTCTCCTTGATGCTTCGCGGTCTTCAGAAAAAGTTGCTCCCTTGGAGGTGATTGGGTGAGGAAGAAAGCGAAAATCGAAATTAGGAATTTGACGAAAGCATTTTACAAAAAACAATCAAGTGTGACAGCGCTCGACGATATTTCCCTTTCAATCGGAGAAGGGGAATTTGTCTGCATTGTCGGGCCGAGCGGCTGTGGTAAAACAACATTACTGCGTATACTGGCGGGGCTCGAACAGCCGAGCGTCGGTGAATTCGAAATCCGTTCGGAACAGGAAGGACGCCCTCTCCAATCGATGGTATTTCAGGAAAGGGGCGTCATCCCCTGGTTGACTGTGAAGGAAAATGTCGCTTTCGGATTAAAAATGCGCAAAATGCCGAAGGATGTCATTCAGGAGAGGACGGACTATTACTTACAAAAGACGGGACTTGACCGGTTTGCACATCTTTATCCGAAAGAACTTTCTGGGGGGATGAAACAGCGGGTGAGCATTGCCCGTGCGTTCGCAAACGATCCGGAAATCCTGCTGATGGATGAGCCGTTCGCCGCGCTCGATGAACAGAACAAATTCATCCTACAGGAAGAATTACTTTCTATCTGGTCAGAGACGAGAAAAACAGTCATTTTCATTACGCATAGCATCGATGAAGCGTTATTGCTGAGCGATCGAATCCTGCTCATGAGTGCACAGCCCGGTAAGATCATACAGCAAATCAGAATCGACACTCCGCGGCCTCGGACAATAGAAGATATCCGGAAAGATCCGAAGCTCGCCGAGCAATTTGTTGACATTTGGAAACATTTGCAAGATGAAGTGCAACGGTCAAGGAAAGAGAATAGATGAAATGGGGAGAAAAGGTGAAAGGGTTCAAATATGGTTGGATGATGATTTTGGCTGCCATGCTCTTACTTGCTGGAGCATGTGCCAAAAAAGAGCCCGCTCCGCAGACGAAAGTGGAAACACCGCCTGTCGATTCAGTCGTTGAGCCGCCATCCGGGGATTTAGCGCCGCTAGACAAAAGGGTGAAGGTGTTGATTGCCGAAGACGGTGCGGCTTCTGGGGCAGGGTTCTACATCGCGAAGGAAAAAGGGTATTTTGAGGACTATAATATTGAAGTGGAATTTGCTGATTTCGCCAATAGTGACGACATGCTGCCGGCACTTGCTGCTGGGGAAGTCGATATAGCTGGAGGAGTTTCGACCGCATCATTCTTCAACGCCATCGCGCAAGGCATCGACGTTCGGATCATTGCGGATAAAGGACATAATATGCCAGGTAAATCGTATTTCACTTTCGTTATCGGCAACCATATGGTGGATGAAATTAAGGATTATCCTGATTTCCGTGGAAAGAAGATTGCCGTCTCTTCCAGAAACTCGATTGATGGGTATATTTACGAGGAAATGTTGAAACATGCGGGATTGACAGAGGAGGACGTCGAGTATGTCCATATCGCGGATTTTGGTGCGATGCTTGGCGCGATAGAAGCAGGAACGATCGACGCAGCATTGAATATTGAACCACTCATTGCCCAAGGGGTCGCAAAAGGCTTCCACGTCCGATTTAAAGATGCAACCGATTATGCCCCGGAATCGCAGATTGCGATGGTTCTCGCTTCCCCGAAATTCATGGGTGAGGAAGAAATTTCACTCCGTTTCATGGCAGCCTATTTGAAGGGTGTCCGGGACTACAACGACGCGTTCTTTAAAGGGGAAGGCAAAGACGAGATTGTTGATATCATGGTGAAGCATACCGCATTGAAAGATCCGGAGCTATGGGATAAAGTGAATGTCACCGGTCTCGATCCGAACGGTAAAATGTTCGTCGATGACATTAAAAAACAATATGAAACGTATAAAGCGAACGGCGCTATCTTGGGCGATATTGATTTTGATAAAGCCGTTGATACTTCATTAGCAGAAGAAGCCGTGGAGATTATCGGAACGTATGAATAAAAGAAAAAATGCCCTATGCAACGGGCATTTTTTTCATTGCAATCGAAGTATGATAACTGTGCATTCCCATGCCGACAATGATGACGGCGATTCCGAAAAGTGAGAGCGGGCCGGGCAACGCAATATGTAAAATGAGCATTTCACCGATCATCGCGAAAATGAGCTCGGTCGATTGCGTCGCCTCTACGGCAGCGAGCTTGCCTTGGTCATGCTGGACAAGGTCAGTTGCCATGAAGAATAGTGTCGTCGCTATGACGCCCGAGCTGACAGCAACAATCAATGATTGGATCACTTGATTCCCGGATGGCAAGCCGACAGTCACCGTCGCATAAACAGCAAATCCAATCCAGACCGGAATCGTCATCAACGTCATTGCAAGGACACGTTGGAAAGTATCAAGTCTGCCTTGCAATAAATCCATCATTTTCCGGTTCCCTAATGGATAGGCAAAGGCGGCGATCAGCACCGGAAAGATGCCGAGCGACAAAGTTCGCATATCGACACTTTTCGCATTCGGAATTTGAATCAGGACGACGCCAACCAAAATGATTAATGAAATGGCTAATGAAATCAACGGGATCTTTTGTCGAATCTTCTTTTCACCATTCCCGGTCTTTACGACAATAACAAAGAATGGGGCCAATAAAACACCTGCCACAATCGTCAATTGCCATGTCCCGGCAAGCAACCATCCAGGACTATACGCTGCCGAAAAGGTTAAAGGGGCGTAGAAGAGGACGAATGCGACGACACTCCACCCGAAAAAGGGGAGGGGGTTTGTGGCCATTGCCTTGCCTGTATCTCGAAGCCCTTTACGATAAGCAACGATGGCAATTAAAAACGGAACCATGAAAAAATAACGGAGGGAGGCGCTCCATAACCAGCTGCCTCCCGAAATCTCCATCGATCTGTTCAAGACGAACGTCACCGCGAAAAACAAAGATGACAGGATCCCGATCCAAATGGCTTTCACAGTGAGAGCCCCTCCTTATGCGCGCTGCTCGAAAAGCTTCACAGCCTCGATAATGACATTCGTAGCCTTTTCCATATTGTCGACGGAAATATATTCATATTTGCCATGGTAATTCTCTCCGCCCGTGAAGATGTTTGGCGTTGGCATGCCCATATAGGAAAGCTGCGATCCGTCCGTACCCCCACGCACCGGCACGATATTCGGCTTGATGTCGAGCGCTTTGAATGCATCCGAAATAATATCGACGATTTCCATGACCGGCTCAATTTGCTCGCCCATATTGAAATATTGGTCGTGGAGATCAAGCTCCACGGCATGATCGCCATGCTCTTTTTTTAATTGCGCCGCTGTATCGACGAACAATTGCTTTCTTGCTTCAAACGTCTCACGGTCAAAGTAGCGGATAATATAATGCAACTCGGTCTTCTCGACAGAACCTTTCACTTCCATTAAGTGAACGAACCCTTCATATCCATCCGTCACTTGCGGGATTTCGTCCGCAGGCATTGCCGCTTGGAATTGGTTCGCAATCAAAATCGAGTTCACCATTTTGTCCTTTGCGGATCCAGGATGCACATTCGTGCCGTGAAACGTCACTTTCGCTCCTGCCGCATTGAAGCTTTCATATTGAAGTTCGCCAAGAGGTCCGCCATCCATCGTATAGGCGTATTTAGCGCCGAATGCTTCCACATCGAATTTATGAGGACCGCGCCCGATTTCTTCGTCAGGCGTGAAAGCGACACGCAGTTTTCCGTGTTTAATTTCAGGATGCTGAATCAAATACTCCATCGCTGTCACGATTTCAGCGATACCAGCTTTATTGTCCGCTCCTAGCAATGTTGTGCCGTCCGTCGTGATGAGCGTATGACCAACATAGTTTTTCAGCTCGGGGAATGTGGAGACGGACATTGTCGTAGTCGCATTCAACTGAATGTCGTTGCCGTCATAATTGTCCACTCGCTGTGGATTGACGTTTTTGCCTGTATAGTCTGTCGCAGTGTCGACGTGCGCCAAAAAACCGATTGTCGGGATCTCTTTATCCGTATTGGCAGGGAGAGTGGCGAATAGGTAGCCGTTCTCATCTAGAGTGATTTCTTCCATACCGATTTCAGCAAGTTCTTTTTCAAGTACATGCAGTAGATCCCATTGGCCCGGTGTGGATGGTGTGGATGTACTATTTGCATCCGATTGTGTATCGATTTTCGCATAGCGTGTCAGACGTTCGATCAGTTTTTCTTTCATTCCAAATACCTCCAGTTGATGAAAAGCGTTATTTCATTTATCTTATCAGACTATTTCGGGTTGCGGAATACATGATAACTCCGCTCCCATTATCATTTCGATAAATGGTCACGGAATTCCTTCTATTTGAGCGTCGTCAACAGTTTTTTTGTCCGCAGTATGTCAATGAAAACTTCGAGTGCCTTCGTTTGGAACGGTGTGTTTGTCACTATGGAAAATTGGCGGCGGTAGGGGAGTCCTTTCACATCGAGCACTCGTAAATCCCCGTTTTTCAATTCTTTTTTAATCGACCAATGAGAGAGCAGGCTTATTCCAAGCCCCGCCTCAACCGATTCTTTAATTGGTTGTGTACTGCTGAAATTCATGAGCTTCATTGGTGAGATCTCATGTTGCTCGAATAAATTATCCATCGCTTCCCGTGTGCCGGAGCCATGCTCACGGACAATCCAAGTGTCTTTCTCCAAATCTGACATTTCAAGCGGATCGTTCCTACTTGCAAGTGGATGGTCGACTGCACTGACAATTACCATGGCGTCTTCTGCAAAATCCTCAACGATGAGTCTCGCCGCATTGAATTTTCCTTCCACGATGCCGATATCGAGCTGATGGCTTGCGACAAGATCGGCAACAGTCGCTGTATTGCCGATTGTAACTGTCGGTTGGATATCGGGATAAGTCTGTTGCAAATTGGCGATAATGCGTGGCAGCACGTATTCTCCAAATGTATAACTCGCACCAATCGACAGCGGACCGCTCGCCTTATTCGTCAGGTCATCGACAAGACTTTGCATTTTCGTATATAAAGCCAGAATTTCCTTCGCATGATGATAAACGATTTCCCCTGCCTTGTTCAGACGGACGTATTTATTCGTGCGCTCCAGCAGTCTTGCCCCAATCTGCTCTTCGAATTGGCGGATATATTGGCTCACTGCCGGCTGGGTCATATGAAGCTCTTCAGCGGCGCGTGAAAAGCTCTCTTTTTCCGCTACCGTAACGAACACTTTAAGTTTTTGGTCCATCTCCATCACTCCTTGTCACCAATTATAACAATTTACTTATCATAGTTATTATTATAATTTATTTTACTTATGAAAGGCGGCGTATTACGCTTGTACAGGAGGTGTTATATATGAAAGAAAAGAAGGGCACCATGGACAACGGGATGTGGATCGCAGGGATTGCTTTTACATTTTTTATTGCATTATTAGGTTTTTTATTAGCGAAAGTACCTGGATTCAACCATGTCGGACAATTGGCAAGTGCCATCATCATTGCTGTCGCATATCGGCAATTATTCGGTTATCCTGAAGCGCTTCGCAGCGGAATCACATTCTCCTCGAAAAAGCTTCTGAGGCTAGCGATTATTTTATACGGATTAAAATTAAACATTGATGTCGTTTTCCGCGACGGACTCGGATTGCTGGCGCGCGATGTACTCGTCATTGCATTTGCCATCGGACTTATGGTCCTTCTTGCGAAATGGCTGAAGGCGGATAAAAGCATCTCTATGCTGCTTGGGGTAGGGACGGGGGTTTGCGGGGCTGCAGCTATCGCGGCGGTTGCACCGATCATTAAGGCGAAGGATGAAGATACTGCAATCGGGGTCGGCATCATCGCCATGCTCGGGACCGTGTTTGCAATCGGTTATACAGTATTGCGACCGATTGTGCCGTTGCTTCCGACTGAGTATGGCATCTGGTCGGGAATGAGTCTCCACGAATTGGCGCATGTTGCAATAGCAGCGGCTCCTGCAGGAGAAGATGCGCTCGCAATTGCACTGCTTGCGAAACTCGGCAGGGTATTTTTATTAGTGCCGTTATGCTTCATTTTTATTTATTTCATGAAACGCAAAAGCAAGGGGGAAGAAGAGGGGCAGAACAAAATCGAATTCCCTTGGTTCCTCGTCGGGTTCATTGCTATGAGCTTATTCGGAAGCTATGTGCTAGGACACTCGATTCCGGTATCTGACAGCGTAATGACAGGAATCAGCACCACAACGACGTGGCTTTTGACAGCCGCCATGGTCGGACTCGGCCTGAACGTCAGCTTGAAAGACTTGCGTGAACGCGCGATGCGTCCGTTGATTGCGGTGACAATCACATCGATCTGCTTGTCTGTGTTGGTGTATTTCATAATATAAAAAAAGGGCACTCCTTGATGGAGATGCCCTTTTCGTATAAATTAATCTACAGAGTAGTTCTTATGAGAAACAACGGTGAGATTGGATGCGGCGCCGATACGGTCGGCGTCGTCCTCCGAAATTTTAACGATGACCGAGTTTTCAAGAATTTTATGAATCGTCCCGTTCACCTCATGATCATTGCGGACGAATGAAATCTCCTCATCGATATGACGAGCTGCGACAAAATCTGAAACAGGTTTCTCTCTGCGTGGAAATGCCAAACGAATCACTCCTACTGTTTATTCTCATCATGATTTCTAAAGAAAAATTGCTTAGGCACGTCCTAAGCAATCGAATCATGATGGAAAACAACTAGTTGAAACCGATCCCTATCAAGTTGTCTATAACTAGTATACCATAAATTGTCGAACTTTGCAGAATGCTGAATCG
Organism: Sporosarcina sp. Marseille-Q4943; assembly: GCF_943736995.1. GTDB lineage: Bacteria > Bacillota > Bacilli > Bacillales_A > Planococcaceae > Sporosarcina. The sequence continues at coordinate 120,815 of NZ_CALSFT010000002.1, forward strand.
AAGAAGAACAACCGCTTGACATTATACCTAGAGGGGTATACAATCGATATTGTAATCAACGTGAAAGGAGCTGAACGTAATTGCACTACGATGAGAAAGTCGTTAATCGTTTAAAAAGGATCGAAGGCCAGATCAAAGGGATTTTACGAATGATTGAAGAAGGAAAAGACTGCAAAGAGGTCGTGACTCAACTGTCAGCTTCCCGTTCAGCGATTGACCGTACGATAGGTGTCATTGTCAGCTCAAATATCATTGCATGTATGCAGAACATTGACGAGAACAATTCGATGTCCCAAGAGGATATCGTGAAGCAAGCGGTAGATCTTCTTGTAAAGAGTCGCTAAACAGTTGACTCTTTTCTTTTAACGGTTTAATATACCCCTAGGGGTAGAGGTAATGTATGAAAGGGTGATTAAATTTGTCTGAAACGAAAAAGACGACCATTGTTCTATTCAGTGGCGACTACGATAAAGCGATGGCTGCGTACATCATTGCAAATGGAGCTGCGGCTTATGACCATGAAGTGACAATCTTCCATACGTTTTGGGGGTTGAATGCACTCCGGAAAGAAGAGCACGTTCCTGTGAAAAAAGGATTCCTTGAAAAGATGTTCGGCAAAATGATGCCGCGTGGTGCTGATAAGATGGGTATCTCAAAAATGAATATGGCTGGAATGGGCCCTAAAATGATTAAGCATGTCATGAAAAAGCATAATGCGATGACGCTTCCTCAGCTGATTGATATGGCACAAGAACAGGACATTAAACTTGTCGCGTGTACAATGACGATGGATTTATTAGGTCTTGATCAAGCAGAGTTACTGGACGGCGTTGACTATGCGGGCGTAGCCGCTTATTTAGCTGATGCACAAGAGGGCAATGTGAATTTATTTATCTAAAAAAGGAGGAAATCACAATGAATGAAGTGACAGCAAAAGAAATTGAAGCAAAACTATCCGCGGGACAAACGCTCAATCTTATAGACGTCCGTGAGGTGGATGAAGTCGCTGAAGGAAAAATTCCTGGCGCCATCAATATCCCTCTTGGATTGTTGGAGTTCCGTATGAATGAATTAGATAAAAACGTTGAGTACACTATGGTTTGCCGTTCTGGAGGACGCAGCGTACAGGCGACGAAGTTCTTGGAAAGTTACGGATACAAAGCGGTGAACATGGCGGGCGGCATGTTGGCATGGGAAGGTCCGACTGAAGATTTTTTTACAAATAATAATACCCCAAGGGGCACTGAGGGGGACGTTGCAATTACACCGATGACGGCTGGAGAAGTCGCAAAAAAAGTGATCTCTAAAGAGGCGTTCTTTATTTTGGATGTCCGGAATGAAGATGCGTTTGCAGATTGGAAAATTGAAGGGGAAAACATTCAATATTTGAATATCCCTTATTTCGATTTACTCGATGGCGTAGAGGAAATCCTTGATCAAATTCCGGCCGATCAAGACGTTGTTGTCGTCTGTGCGAAGGAAGGCTCTTCTATCTTCGTCGCAGAAATGCTTGCTGAGGCAGGACGTGACGTTCACTACTTGCAAGGTGGAATGAGGGCATGGAGCGAATATTTGGAGCCAGTGAAAGTCGGTGACTTGAAAGGTGGCGGCGCGATTTATCAATTTGTCAGAATCGGAAAAGGATGCCTCTCTTACATGATCGTTTCAAACGGAGAAGCGGCCATTGTAGATGCGACAAGAATGACAGATGTCTTCCTGGATTTCGCTAAACAATTGAACGTGAACATTACGAATGTCCTCGATACACATTTGCATGCGGATCATATTTCCGGAGGACGTCAAATTGCCGAAGCTGTGAACGGAACGTACTGGCTACCGCCAAAAGATGCAACAGAAGTGACATTTGATTACGAACCGTTGGAAGATGGCCGAGTCATACAAGTAGGAACATCGAAAATCGATATTAAAGCGCTCTATTCACCTGGTCATACAATCGGTTCCACTTCGTTTATCGTAGACGATGCTTATTTATTGTCAGGAGATATTTTATTCATCGATTCGATCGGACGTCCAGACCTCGCAGGATTAGCAGAGGATTGGGTCGGCGATTTACGGGAAACTTTGTATAGCCGCTACCGTGAGTTGGCGGAGGATCTACTCGTTCTTCCAGCCCACTTCATGGTCATCGAAGAGCTGAATGATGACGGAAGCGTGTCTGAGAAGTTAGGGAAGCTTTTTGCGGAAAACCACGGTTTGAATATCGAGGATGAACAGGATTTCCGTCAAATGGTGACAGGAAACTTACCTCCTCAACCGAACGCATATCAAGAAATCCGACAAACGAACATGGGGAAAATCACGCCTGACGAGGAAACGCAACGTGAAATGGAAATCGGACCAAACCGCTGTGCGGTTCGGTAAATCATACAACAATAAAAAGGAGCGATTTATAAATGAATGTATCAAAAGTATTGGACGCAAAAGGATTGGCATGCCCAATGCCGGTTGTACGTGCAAGAAAGACAATGAAAGAAATGGAGACAGGTGAAATCCTTGAAATCCAAGCGACAGACAAAGGCTCAATGGCTGATATGACAGCTTGGGCAAAATCAAGCGGGCACGAAATGGTCGACCAAAAAGAAGATGCAGGTGTCTTCACGTTCTGGATTAAGAAAGGCTGATTGTAGGGGAGGGGGTATCTGATCAGCCCCCTCAGCCTGTTGACAAACGCTCGCATCCGTTGTTGCTCGTGTCGCTCGTCCGCTCATGAACTTTAGTTCTATTCGCGTCTTCGCTCCACTTCGCGCCTAGGATGACAAGCGTTTTCAATCAGGCTGAGGATATGCCTGGTTATTATATTTTCCCTAAAATTGAGTGTAGACAAAGTCAAAAAACGACTTTGTCTACACTTTGGGGGTATCTGATCAGATACACTTTCCTTATTTAAAAGGAGGGTGAATTTATGGATATGTCATTTCTTATAACGATTTTCCTGATTGGATTTGTGGGGTCCTTCGTTTCAGGTATGGTTGGAATCGGCGGATCGATCATTAAATATCCTATGTTGTTATACATTCCGCCATTGCTCGGAATTGCCGCTTTTTCCGCACACGAAGTTTCCGGAATCAGTGCAATCCAAGTGTTCTTCGCGACAATTTCCGGTGTGTGGGCGTATCGGAAAGGCGGATATCTCAATAAAACGCTAATCATCTATATGGGCAGCGCGATTTTGCTTGGTAGCTTTATCGGGGGCTATGGCTCCAATATGATTTCAGAAGGGTCTATCAACCTTGTGTACGGGATTTTGGCAACGATTGCGGCTATCATGATGTTCATTCCGAAAAAAGGATTGGATGATGTCCCTGCCGATCAGGTGAGCTTCAATAAATGGCTTGCGGCTGTGTTAGCTTTCATCGTAGGAATTGCAGCTGGCATTGTCGGAGCTGCAGGAGCCTTCATCTTAGTTCCAATCATGCTCGTCGTCTTAAAAATCCCGACACGTATGACGATTGCAACTTCACTTGCCATCACGTTCATATCATCAATCGGATCGACTGTAGGGAAGATCGTGACGGACCAAGTTCTATATTGGCCAGCAGCTGTCATGATCGTAGCGAGCATCCTTGCCGCTCCATTAGGGGCAAAAGCGGGGCAAAAAATGAATACGAAAGTATTGCAAGGCATATTAGCTGTATTGATTCTAGGAACGGCTATTAAAATTTGGTTGGATTTTTGATGAATTGAAAAAGGCGATGTAGAGGGGAGAGTCCCTGTACATCGCCTTTTTGTCTCGTCCAGCTCTGCCTTTGAATATTAGCGCAACGTGCGGGAAGTTGCTTGGAGGATTCCTTTCTTCACATTCTGTACAGATTCTTTTTTCCTTGCAAAGACGAAATACGAAGCAATCGTCAACCCAGCGATCAACAACGTGAGTAAAGCTTGTGTTCGTAGTGAATCGATAATGAGCATGGCGACATAAATGCCAACAATGCAAATGATCGAGAAATAAGTCAAGTACGGGTATAGCCACATTTTGACTTCCAAGGCTTCTGGATGTTCACGTTCCAATTTCCGACGCATGCGTAATTGTGAAAACGCGATTACAAGATATACAAGCAATGCGACTGCGCCCGAAGAGTTGATTAAAAATAGAAAAATCTTGTCGGGAGATGTATAGCTAAAAATGACCGCTATATAGGAAAATACAGTACTGAATAGGATGGCGCGTACAGGGACGCCTTTTTTGCTTAGTTTCATGAATGCTTTAGGTGCGTCGCCCTTTTTCGCCATTCCGAATAGCATCCGTGAATTTGCGTAAAGTGCGGAATTCAGACAAGATAATACTGCAGTGAGCACGACGAAATTCATGATCTGAGCTGCTGCCGGGATGCCGACATAGTCAAGCACTGCGACGAAGGGGCTGACAAGGATGTTGGCGGAATTCCAAGGCAGTAAAGTGACGACGATTGCAATTGATCCGATATAGAACACAAGAATACGCCAGACGACACTATTTGTCGCAATGCGCACCGCTTTTGTCGGATGGTCGGATTCACCTGCTGCGATCGCGACAATTTCAGTCCCCATAAATGAGAAAATAACGATTGTAATTCCGAGTAAGACAGCTCCAAATCCGGATGGCATAAATCCGCCTTCTCCTAATAGATTGGCCGCACCTGGTGTTTCGACATTCGGAAACCATCCAAGGATGACGGAAAGCCCAAGTATTAGGAACAATGCAATACTGACCACTTTAATAAATGAGAACCAATACTCGAACTCGCCAAACGATTTCACGGAGAATAGATTTGTCATTGTTAATAAAATCGTTAGCACCAAACTCATAAACCACACTGGAATGCCGGGCATCCAATATTGAATGATAGCAGCACCCGCAATCGCCTCGATCGCTATGACGACCACCCAGAAAAACCAGTATAACCACCCGATTGTATAACCCGCCCAAGGACCGATTGCTTCACTTGCATATGTGGAAAACGAGCCGCTTGTCGGTTTGGCTGCAGCCATTTCCCCCAACATCCGCATGACTAAAACGACCAAAAAACCTGCTAATGCATAGGACAAAATGGCTCCGGGGCCTGTTGCGTTAATAACAGCTCCACTTCCGACGAATAAGCCCGCCCCAATGACACCCGCAATCGAAATCATACTAATATGACGTATTTTTAAATCCGGGTTTAATTGCTGATCTTGTTCTGTTGACATCTGTTAATCCCCCTCATCGAATTAGAATGTTCATCTTTTGTTTGTAAGCGATTACAATTAATGAATGATTTTTCGGACTTCTCAAATTTTATCTTACACGAATTGAGAAGGAGGGGTCTTAGACAAACTGTAAGCATATATATCATTGGATTTCACGAAGCGTTAAATAAATAAGCCTCCCTAAAGAGAAGGCTTGTTTATGTAGACTGACTATGCTTTAAAAACTGATAGGCATGGATAGCTATTTCTATCGCCAAACGTTTTTGAGACTCCATAAAATTGTTCCCTAAAAGAACTTCTAATTTTTCAAGTCGATGATACAGAGTTTGACGGACAATGAAGAGGCGATCTGCAGTTTCTTTTTTTGCGCCGCTACATTCCAAGTAGACGCACAATGTCTCATACAGTTCACTGTCATTTTCTTTGTCATAAGCAATGACGGAAGAGATGTGTTCATCTACAAAAGACTGCAACTGATTTGATGCAGTCAATTCAGATAGCAATCGGTAAATCCCCAATTGTTCATAGAAATAGGTTGTGACAAGTCCTGACTTATGCAAAGTCAACACTTTTCTCGATTCCTCATAACCTTTTTTTATATCTTTGATATCTTGATAGACGGTGCCGATGCCAAACCGGCATTTGCTTCCCAATAAGTAGTCGGAATGATTAAATCGTTCAATTAGATGGAGGACTTGCAAGTAACGATCAGTCTCTTTTTTATGTTCAGAAGCTGATAGAAAGAAAGCGATGATAACTATTTCATTTTTTACACTCGAAACGGCGGGAAAAAAGCCATGCCGATTAAACAATGTGCGTATCGTCATGGAGCGTTGGATCCGGATCTCCTCCCAATCTTCATCCGCTATATCCAAAGCTAGGTCATCTATGTGTATGGTGAAAATCCGGTAATACATATTGCTACTTGGTGTCGGAAGATAAGCGTGGATTTCGTCTTGATCGACAGCTCTCCCGTTCAGTAGGTTACGTACAAACTCACCTTCACTTTTTTGTTTTCGCTCAGCAATCGTCCGGCTGCGCAACAAAATTTGGGCAATAGCAAGAGCAGCACGATCCAAAATCAAAAAAGTCATATCATCTGTTCGTGGAGCAGTAATTTCCATGCATGCAAAACCTAGAAGCTGACCTAATCCGCGTACCGGCATGCAAGCGAAAGATCTCTCCTGGATGGAGATGATATGCTCTTCCTTCTGGGGCGATGAAAAAAGGTTAGTATTCTGTTGAAGCACAGACTCGACTTCCTTCATTTCAGATGGATAGTAGTAGGACTTTTCATGATTGCCTATAAACATGATGCCTTGTTTAAAAAAGAGATGAAGCTCTTGCAGGATTTTTAAAATTCCATTTGGAGCAAGGGACAGGTCGATAAATTTCCTTGATAAGGCGTCAAGCTGTGAAAGCATTTGATGGTGTCGATTAATGATCGCAGTATGTAAATCCTGCGTAATATCTACAAATTTTACGGTCTTTTCAAAAACAATGATCGGAAAACGGTGTTCATTCGCCAATTGGATAATTTCATGAGGGATTTCAATGAAATATGGCCCCAACTCAATACAAATACAAGCTACGTTTTTTTCGATCAACCGTTTTACATATTTCAGTTGAGTTGGTAAATCTAGCTGTAAGCCTACGCCAGTCGTTAAAATCAATTCCCCACCATTGATCAACGATTCAAATTCTTGTATTTCCAAAACATGAGCCCATTTCACTTGGCGTCCGATTCCTTCTTCGCCTGCAACTACTTTAGCATCTTTGAATAATGGTCGCTTCAGGATATCTGAAACTGCTATTTGCAATTCTCCCAATGGGAATCCCTCCATAACGTAAAAAAAGAATGGTAATCATTTTACGAAGTGTAAAGTGCTAAGTATTAGAATTGTTTGTAAAGTATAAATTGTAGTGTATCAGAAAATCGATAGTTATCGCAACGAGACTATAGTAGGAGGAGATTATATGCAAACAGTGGCGACAGAAAAGAAAACGCTTTCAAATTTTGTGAATGGACAATGGGTAAAATCAAGGACAGATAAATACGAAGAAGTTCCGAATCCTGCAACTGGAGAGATTCTAGCGGAAGTGCCGATCTCCACGACAGAAGATTTGGAAGTGGCGGTAGCAGCGGCAAAGGAAGCATTTGCGAAATGGAAAAAGACACCGGTGCCCCAACGTTCACGTATCTTATTCAACTATCAACAATTGCTCGTGAAGCATTGGGATGAGCTGGCAAAATTGATTACGATTGAAAACGGTAAAAACTATAACGAAGCCTATGGCGAGGTGCAACGTGGCATTGAATGTGTCGAGTTCGCGGCAGGGGCTCCGACTTTGATGATGGGGTATCAGCTTCCGGACATCGCGACAAATATCGAGTCGGGTGCATACCGTTATCCAATCGGCGTCATCGGCGGAATTACACCGTTCAACTTCCCTATGATGGTTCCTTGCTGGATGTTCCCGATGGCGATTGCGACTGGCAACACATTCATCTTGAAGCCATCGGAACGTACGCCGTTGCTGGCCAACCGTCTTGCAGAGCTATTGAAGGAAGCTGGACTTCCCGACGGTGTCTTCAATATCGTCCACGGGGCACATGATATCGTCAACGGAATCTTGAGCCATCCTGACATTCCTGCAATTTCGTTTGTTGGATCCCAACCGGTTGCTGAATATGTATACAAAACTGGCGCCGCGAATGGTAAACGTGTTCAAGCGCTTGCGGGTGCGAAAAACCACACGATCGTCATGCCGGATGCAAATATGGATTTGGCTGTAAAAGATATCATCAATGCAGCATTCGGATCCGCGGGTGAACGTTGCATGGCTTGTTCGGTTGTCGTTGCAGTTGGCGACATTGCAGATCAGCTCGTCAATCGTTTAGTCGAAGAGTCTGACAAGCTGACAATCGGAAATGGGTTGGAAGAAGGGATCTTCCTAGGACCGGTCATCCGTGATTCCCATAAAGACCGGACGCTCGCGTATATTGAGTCGGGCATAGAGGAAGGGGCTAAGTTGATACGTGACGGTCGAAAGGACGAGACGTCTTCGGAGGGCGGATACTTTGTCGGGCCGACAATTTTCGACAATGTTACACAGGAAATGAAGATTTGGAAAGATGAAATCTTCGCTCCGGTTCTATCCATCGTTCGTGTCGATACGTTGGATGAGGCGATTGCGTACGCCAACAAATCCGAATTTGCGAATGGTGCTTGTTTATTTACGGATAGCGCAAAAGCAATCCGTCAATTCCGTGAAGAAATCGACGCGGGTATGCTCGGCGTCAATTTAGGGGTTCCGGCACCAATGGCCTTTTTCCCATTTTCAGGTTATAAAAAATCATTCTATGGAGACCTTCATGCAAACGGCCGCGATGGAGTGGAATTCTATACACGCAAGAAAATGTTGACAGCACGTCATTCGTATTAAAAGAAGGGAGAGATGATGAAGATGACAACAGTACATGAACAAACAAAGTCAGTAGTGGACAAGGATCGGGATAATATTTGGCATCATATTTCGGCCTATAACGAAAAGAACCCCCCGATGGTCGTTGAGAAAGGGGAAGGTGCATGGATTACGGATCATAAAGGCAATCGCTATTTAGATGGGATGGCCGGCTTATGGGCTGTAAACGTAGGCTATGGACGAGAAGAGATGGCGCAGGCGGCCTTCGAACAGATGAAGAAACTCGCTTACGTCCCGATGATGCAAAGCCATGGACCTGCAATTGAACTGGCGGAGAAGATCAATGAACTGCTTGGTGGCGATTATAAAATCTTTTATTCCAACTCCGGTTCTGACGCGAATGAGGTGGCGTTCAAATTGGCGCGCCAATATCATCAGCAAAATGGGGAGTCGTCCCGTTATAAATTCATTTCCCGCTACCGTGCATATCATGGCAGTTCCATGGGGGCCCTTGCGGCAACGGGGCAAGCGCTGCGTAAATATAAATACGAACCATTAGCGCCTGGATTCCTTCATATTGCGCCTCCGGATAATTATCGGAGACCTGCGGGGCAATCGGTGGAAGATTATAATATTCAACGGGCCCAAGAATTTGAGGAGAAAGTTATTTGGGAGCAGAAAGAGACGATAGCCGGAATCATCATGGAGCCGCTCATTACAGGCGGCGGCATTCTCATTCCGCATCCGGTGTACGTAGAAAAGGTGCAAGAAATCTGCAGACGTCATGGTGTGCTGCTCATAATTGACGAAGTCATTTGCGGATTCGGCCGTACGGGCAAAATGTTCGGGCATCAGCACTTCAATTGCAAACCAGACATCATTACAATGGCAAAAGGTTTGACGAGTGCCTATTTGCCTTTGTCTGTCACAGCGATTCGGAAGGATATCTATGACAAATTTGACACGGGGCAAGAGAACAGCCACTTCCGTCATGTGAATACATTTGGCGGCAACCCTGCAGCTTGTGCGTTGGCATTGAAGAACATCGAAATTATCGAACGTGAACAGCTTGTCGAACGCTCCGCGGAATTGGGAGAGCGTCTCCTCAAAGAACTTGAAGAGTTGAAGAATCATCCGTATGTCGGTGATATCCGGGGCAAAGGCTTTTTGCTAGGCATTGAACTCGTGGAGGATAAAAAGACGAAAGAACCCGCTACAAACGCTCGGATGGCGAAAATCATGGGAGATTGCAAAGCGAACGGGCTCATTGTTGGACGGAATGGAGATACTGTAGCTGGCTACAACAATATTTTGGCGTTGAGTCCACCATTATCATGTACTGATGAAGATTTTGATTTTATTGTTGCTGTATTGAAGAAAGTGTTTAACGAAAATAAATAAGACGGTTAGTTGTCCCAGTAGCAATATATATTTGGCTTCTGGGACAGCTTTTTATTATTCAGTCTATTATCTATCCTGTTTTTTCTTTTTTAACTCTGCACGAATCCGTGGCTCGGTCCGGTTCATAATGCGCTTGACGTTTTCGAGGTGTTTCCATACTGCCATAATGAAAAGAAGAATGGTAATGAGAATTGGCCAATATCCAACCATCCAAATAGCAGCTGCAAGAAATGTGCCATAGAGCATGAATACGCCGAAGACGAGTATATCCGTCACAATAGCAACAATGACGAACAATAGAAGACCTGCAATGCCGAAGCGCCAATCAATGGCGAAAAGAACTCCTATAACACTTGCCGTTCCTTTCCCTCCATTGAACTTCATATGAAAAGGAAAATTATGTCCAAAAACAACAGCTGCACCTACTAAAAAGAGAAATGCTGTCACATGTTCCGGTGCAAGACCGAAGCGCTCAGCAGCAAATCGTACAGCCAGGACGGCGACAATCCCTTTCCCGATATCTATCAAAGCAACGAGCGCCCCATACCGTTTACCTAACACCATTGTCGCATTCGAAGCGCCTGCATTTTTCACTCCGGATTCTTTCAAATTTACACCTGAAAGCCACTGCGCTACAGTCGATCCATGCAGGCAACCGATCAAATAGCCAAATAGAATAATCCCGATACTCCACAAAATCATAAGTACTCCTCCAAAAAGAATATACATCTATCATACCATTGTCGCTAAACGCAAGTTTCAGAAAAAAATAAATTCACCCCTTGACTTTTAAAAAATAGTCTCCTATACTGTTCAACAAGATGAAAAACTGAATACCCAAACTCTTATCAAGAGCGGCGGAGGGACTAGGCCCTGCGATGCCCGGCAACCGGCAAGTGACGAACTTGCAAAGGTGCTACTTCCTACAGATTCGTGCAAACGGTCTGAAAGATAAGAGGAGGAATAAGCGAAAGCGTAACCCTTCTCTTAGCGAAAGGGGTTATTTTTTTATTCCAAAAACCCCCAACGCCTCCGCATTGCCTTTTCATCTTAAAAAATCCACTGGAGGTAATAAAAATGACAAACAAACAACTTCAACCAGAAACTCTTCTCTTACACGGAGGCCAAAAGCCGGATCCTATTACAGGTTCTCGTGCTGTACCGATCCACCGTACTACTGCATTCGTTTTCCGCGACACTGAACATGCCCAAAACTTATTCGGCTTGCAAGAAGCAGGCAATATTTACACACGAATCACGAATCCTACCGTTGCTGTCTTTGAAGAAAGGGTTGCGCTACTAGAAGGTGGAACAGCTGCAGTCGCTCTTTCCTCCGGGATGGCCGCTATCGCTTTCTCCATTTTGAACATTGCGGGAGCAGGGGACGAAATCGTCGCTGCCGGCAATCTATACGGTGGTACGTATAATCTATTCGCCGTCACGCTTCCTCGCTACGGCATCAATGTGAAATTCGTCGATGCAGAAGACCCTGAAAACTTCCGCGCGGCAATTACGGACAAAACGAAAGCGATCTTCGCTGAAACGATTGGGAACCCGAGCTTACAAGTGCTCGATATCGAAGCAGTCGCAAATATCGCTCATGAGAATGAAATTCCGTTCCTCATCGATAACACATTCGCATCCCCATACGGATCGAATCCAATCGAGTTTGGAGCAGACGTCGTCATTCATTCCGCAACGAAATGGATTGGCGGCCACGGAACGACAATTGGGGGTGTCGTCGTCGACGCAGGGAAATTTGACTGGACGCGCGGCAAGTTCCCAGGCTTTACAGAGCCGGACGAAACGTACAACGGCCTACGCTACGGCGTTGACACTGCGGCAGCGGCATTCGCTACGAAGCTCCGCGTCCAATTGCTGCGTGACTTCGGACCTTGCCTAGATCCGGACAGTGCTTTCAACTTCCTACAAGGGCTGGAGACGCTTCATTTGCGTGTGACACGCCATAACGAAAATGCCGTGAAAGTCGCTGAATTCCTACAGGCTCATCCGTCTGTTGAATGGATTACTTACACAGGACTGGAAGATCATCCGACGTATGAAAATGCTAAGAAATATTTGAAAAACGGCTTCGGCTCCATCATCGTCTTCGGCATTAAAGGCGGACGTGAAGCGGGGCGCAAAGTGATCGATAATATTACGCTATGGTCACATGTGGCGAATGTGGGGGATGCTAAATCTCTGATCATCCATCCTGCATCAACGACACATCAACAATTGTCTGCGGAAGACTTGAAAAAGACGGGGACGCCGGAAGAATTGATCCGTCTGTCTGTCGGACTTGAGTCTACGGAAGATATCATTGCAGACCTGCAGCAGGCAATCGAAAAAGCCGCGCCGGTCGCAGTCCGCTAAACAGAATAACAACTAGCTGCGAAAGCCGTCACATAGAACGGCTTTTGCGAGTAAAAGCGAAGCGTTACGAGCACTGGCTAAACGCCCTCCGCTTTAGAAAGGAAAGGGTGGTTTCATGCCGTCAATTAAAGTGGCCATACTCGGTTTCGGTACGGTCGGTGAAGGTGTTTACAGAATCCTGCAGGAAAAGCGGGAAGAGATTAAAAGAAGCACTGGTTTCACCGTTGATGTCGTATCCATCCTTGTAAAAGACAAGGCAAAAGAACGTATGCCGATTACAGGCGCAAAATTTACAGATGACATTCAGGAAATATTGGGGAATCCCGAAATCGATATCGTTCTCGAAGCGATTGTCGGGGAAGAACCTGCGTATACGTATTTGTCGGATGCGATCGAGAAGGGTTGCCACATCATTACCGCGAACAAAAAGATGTTTGCAAAACACGGACCTGCGTTAATGAAACATGCCGAGTTCCGGGATGTGCAAGTTGGGTTCGAAGCGACGACAGCTGGCGGCGTCCCGGTCATCCGGACGGTGTCCAATTTGCTGGCAAGTGATCGTATCAAACGGATCCAAGGCATTTTAAATGGGACGTCAAATTTCATTTTGACGAAAATGCGCGATGAAGGATCTTCATTCAAACAAGCACTTTCTGATGCGCAGCAAAACGGGTTCGCTGAAGCGGATCCTGCAGATGACGTGGATGGCACGGACGCCTTCCGTAAACTGATGATTTTGAGCTCGCTCGCTTTCGGTCAACAGCCCGATTGGGAGGACGTCCCTGTCGTCGGAATCGATCATCTTAAGTCGATCGATATTATTGATGCATCGAAAGGCGATCTCCGTTATCGTCACGTGGCGGATATTTGGAAAGACGAAAAAGGGAAGTTGCAAGCGACTGTAGGTCCGGTTTTGATTGGCGCCGATCATCCGCTGTTCAGCATTGACGGTGTCGACAATGCAATCATTCTAGATACCGAGTACCTTGGTTCATTGACTTTGGTTGGCCCTGGTGCGGGAATGTACCCGACAGGAAGTGCGATGGTTGCCGACCTGCTGCATATCATTCGTCAACACAAAGCGGTCATGGTACCGAATTGAAAAAGTGGAGGGGGAATTTTTAATTCCGTCCTCCACTCAGCCTGTTGGTAAACGCTCGCATCCGTTGTTGCTCGTCTCGCTCTTCCGCTCATGAACTTAAGTTCTATTCGCGTCTTCGCTCGACGTCGCGCGGGCTCGCAGGATGCGAGTCATGCAACCGTCGCCACAGGACGTGGTGCTCTTAGGTTGCCTTCCTTGACAAGCGTTTTCAATCAGGCTGAGGAGTTTCTTGCGCATCATAGCTTTCCTTAAAAAAGAGTGTAGACAAAGTCGAAAAATGACTTTATCTACACTTTTTTATGTCGTTCAAACGTTGTCTTTCGCTTTCCTTCTTCTCGGCCGTTCACTCTTTGGCAGTTCGCTCTTCAACGCTTTGAGTAATGAAATAATCATTAGCAAAATGATGAAAGAGAAAGGCAATGCGGCAATGATGATCGTGTTTTGCAGTGCAGTCAATCCATTTACGGACAATAAAATAATCGCAATGGTCGATTGGATGACACCCCAAATGATTTTCACACTATTCGGTGGGGTCAATGATCCGTACGTGGACTGCATGCCTAACACAAATGTCGCCGAGTCTGCGGACGTAATGAAAAAGGATGCAATGAGCAAAACAGCTACAATTGAAATGATAATTGACAAAGGCATCGCATGGAACATTTCAAAAATCGTCAACTCAGTGTCCGTCTTCGCTAAATCTACAATCCCTTCACGTTGCATATTGATGGCGGTCGTTCCAAAAGCTGAAAACCAGATGGCGCTAAGGACGGTTGGCGCCAACATGACAACAACCATGAATTCCCGGATTGTTCTGCCTTTCGATACCCGTGCGATGAACATGCTGACGAACGGTGCCCATGAAATCCACCATGCCCAATAGAAGATCGTCCAATCTTCTAACCAGCCACGATGAATATCATTCAAAGGTGCAGTACGGAAACTCATCGAAACAAGATTGGCGAGATAGCCCCCGATGGAATCAGTGAAAACATTGAAAATGAGTAAAGTCGGTCCTAAGATGAGGACAAAACCTAATAGGGCGATCGCCAATATTAAGTTTGTGTTCGATAAATATTTGATGCCTTTGCTAAGTCCTGACCAGGCCGACATAACAAAAAGAACGGTCACGACTGCAATGATGATCAGTTGTGAAGTGAATCCGATCGTAAAGCCGAATAGATAATTCAGCCCTGCGTTAATTTGAACAGCACCGAAGCCGAGAGAAGTGGCAACGCCAAAAGCTGTTGCAAATACGGCAAGCACATCGACGAGAACGCCCCAAGGCCCTTCCATCTTTTTACCGAAAATCGGCTTCAATGTTGCTGAAATTAACCCTGGCTCCTCTTTGCGGAATTGGAAATATGCCAAAGCAAGCCCAACAATCCCGTACATGGCCCATACATGCAATCCCCAATGGAAAAATGTCTGTCGCATCGCCTCTTTAAAAGCAGCGTCCGTATTGGGCTCTGCAGTTGCAGGATTAATGGCATAGTGGGAGAGTGGTTCGGCGGCTCCGTAAAACACTAATCCAATTCCCATCCCAGCAGAAAATAGCATGGCAATCCAAGTGATTGTTGAAAACGTCGGGCGGTCCGCATCTTGCCCTAAACGCACTTTGCCGAAAGGGCTGAAAATGAAGAATATGCTAAGCACAAGAAGAAATGAGAGCAGAAGCATGTAATACCATCCAAATGAAGATGAAACGAAGGATTTGATGGATGTTGTAACGGCTTCAAAACTTTCCGCCGCAGCAACTCCATATCCAACGGCTAATATAATTAGACCAATTGTGATATAAAATACGTTTGATATTTTTCGCATGTTTCCCCCTATGAATAATGGTTTTTTGAAACGACTACACACTATACCAATCATGAAGCGGGAATGCAAAGGCAGTGAAAATGTAAACACTTACACAAATGAATCATTTGATTTTTTTATTAACATGTACAGAATGCATACTTAAGGTGCTGGCTAGAAGTAAAAAGAAACTTTAGAATTGAAAAATTCGATTGGATTGAATGAAAAAATTGTGTCTTTCTGACTATGGCACATCCCTGATTTCAGTTTACCCTCTGTAAGAGAATTTAATCCTCGTCTTTGATATCCCGATCTGGAGGAATTGGTTCATTTAAGTAGTCCTCAATTTGCCTTTTCAACGTTTCGAGTTGGGTGAAATAGTTGCTGAACTGATTTTGGTTGATGAAAAACTGTTCGCCGTCATGGACGGCACGGATGCGTCCTTCCCATACATACTTTCTGACTTGCTCGGCAGGCATACCTAAATATTCTGCTGTTTCTTCAATCGTCATATACATCAAAAAAACCTCCTTCTTTATTTCATTATAATGCAACGATGCTCCTCCTACATATTTTGATTGTACTTGGGCAATGTTAAAAGAAGTATATGAATGGAGGCAACAACAATGAATGAGGAAACAAACGTGAACCACGGAAGGTCGCTTCTGATCAAAGCAATATTGATTTTTCCGGTTCTATGGATTGTGTTAACGGTCTTTAATGGTGTTTCTTTTTGGCACTCGACTATTTTAGGTGTCGCTTTACTGTTAATTTCCTACCTGGGAGATTTGATGATCTTCCCAAGAGTGGGCAATATGACCGCGACGATTGGAGACTTGGCGTTAGCATTTATCGTTCTATGGGGTGGCTTGAATTTGCTTGGCTATTCGGAAGCTATGGGAGAAGCATTTCTGGCAGGAGCTATTCTCGCTGTCGGGGAATACTTTTTTCACTCTTGGCTATTAAAAACACAATACGGCAACACTTATGTATGAGTAAAAGAAAACAGAGAGCGGCGTTCAATGCCACTCTCTGTTTTTTAATCTTATATGAGTTTGCTGAAATTAAGTCGTTTATCCAATGCAACCATTACAGGAATGCCGATTGCCATGACGACAAATTCGCCAACAGCGACGAAAAGCCAAGTCAGTAGGAAAGGCAGTTCCAGAACGATGTTCAACTCCCAAGCGATAAGGAACATCGTGAATGTGAATACAATTGTATTGAAAAACATCCGTCGGTAAATCCCTTTAATGAATTTCGCGGATAGGATTGTAATTGATAGAGCGAGGACGGATTGCCCAACTCCGAATACGAGATCGATCGGTCCCAATTCTGAAAAAAGCAGATTGGCAACAAAAACGCCTAATACGACGCCGACGATATATTTTTTATTGAACACGACGAGATGATTGAACATCTCTGACAAGCGAAACTGAATGTTTGTGAATCCGAACGGGGCAATCAAAAACGTCACAGCAACATACAACGCAGCGATAATACCGCTCGTTGCCATCGTTTTTACTTTCATATTCATTTCTCCTTAGTTTTTTTTCGTGGGATGGTTACGAACCACGCGGCAAAAAAGCCTGCCTATTAGTGTACCATAGAGCTATTGGTCGTTCAATAGCCATTAATTTCAAGAGGAATTGAGGCTTGTATGATAAACTGAAGGAAACAGTTACAACAGTACAGGAGGATACCATATGTCTGCGAACGAAATTAGGAAAACGATACTTATTGAATCCCCTATTGAAACGATTTGGCCGTATGTGTCAACAGCAGAAGGAATTGGTGCTTGGTTCATGCCGAACGATCTGGAACCGGTCGAAGGGAAGGAGTTCACCTTGCAAGCGGGTCCCTGGGGAAAATCTCCATGTAAAGTGACGCAAGTCCAACCGCCGAACAGTTTGTCGTTCGACTGGGGAAAGGATTGGCATGTTCATTTTCAATTGAAGGAAATTGATGGCCAAACCGAGTTGACGTTCATCCACGCTGGCTGGGAAGAAGGTAAACAGACGGAGTTCGGTGAATCGCACGACGTCGTTCGACCGCGTATGTCCGAGGGTTGGAATGGACTTTTGGCGAAGCTTAAAAATGTAATCGGATCGACAGCCGAATAATTGAGAGAATTCATACACCCTTCTTCGATATCATGATATATTCATAATATCGGGGGAGGGGATTTCTTTGTCACAACGAATTGCATTCATAGTTGTCTTATTAGGAGCGGTGCTTTGGGGAACGACGGGCACCGCGCAAACATTCATGCCGCAAACGGTTCACCCGTTGGCGGTCGGTGCCTCAAGGCTTGCGGTCGGCGGTTTCACTTTGCTCATACTCATGCTTGCTCTTCGAAAAATCGACTTTCGGAACTGGCCGTGGAAAGCGACGCTCCTTTCGGCATTGGCGATGGCAATCTTCCAATATTGCTTTTTCACGTCAATCCGGTTGACGGGCATCGCCATCGGAACCGTAGTTACGATTGGAAGTGCACCGATGTTTTCAGGGATTATTGAATGGTTAATCTTGAAGAAGCGCCCGACAAAAATATGGGCAACTGCCACATCCCTTGCCATTGTCGGCTGTGTATTATTATTTTCGAATAAAGAGGGGCTCGTCGTCAATCCGATCGGCGTCTCACTTTCATTAATTGCCGGACTTTTATTTGCCTTTTATACTTTATTTAATAAAGAAGTGTTAGAAAAAGTGGACGCTATTCCAACCGTTGCCGTCATTTTCTCGGTGAGTGCAATCATGCTTATGCCATTTTTGTTCATCTTCGAAACGGAAGGGTTGCTCACTGTTCCTGGTATCTCGACAATGATTTATCTCGGCATCGCGACGACAAGTGTGGCATATATCTTGTTTTCCACCGGGTTACGTCACATCCCCTCGTCATCCGCGGTTACGCTCTCGCTAGCCGAACCGCTCACTGCCGCGATTTTAAGCGTGCTCGTCGTCGGGGAAAGATTGGATCTAGTTTCGTGGACAGGAATCGCGCTTCTCTTAGGCGGAATCCTCGTTTTGACGTTAAGCGGAAGAAAAGGAAAGGCTGCCGTTCAATAGGCAGCCTTACAAACGCATAAACTTTCAAATTCCGCATAAATTGCCGTATTTACGCATAAACCGCCGCAAAAGCGCATAAAACGCTAAATCAGCTCATAAATCAAGAAAAGTACGCATAAACTTCTCCAATTACGCATAAATCGCTGCAAACGCGCATAACCGTCTTACTCCGACTTCATCTTCACATACATCCTCGTCGCGAAATACCCGAGAATAATAAGCAGCGTCGCTAGTAAGCCGCCTTCCAACCCGAACGCTCCGCCTGTGAGCCATGCATTGCCATCTTCCACCGAAACAGTATACATCCCATGCGGAGTCAGTCCGCTCACCGCAAATCCGAAGACATTCCCTTGAAAGTAATTCCATGTAATATGATAGCCAATCGGCAGCCATAAGCTTTTCGTCGCGTCAAACATATAGGCGAATAAAATCCCGACCAATGCAATGTTGATCAGTCCTAACACGCTGACGTTCGGATTCATGCCGTGCGCCAAACTGAAAACGACAGCTGATACGACGTAAATAAGCCACTTCGGATTTCCACGACTTTCCATCGTCGACATGACATACCCTCGGAAAAAAATCTCCTCAGAAAAGCCGACAAAGATGAACATGACAAGAAATGATAATGAGAACACGGAAAACTCGGGTTTAGTGAGTGAATTAAGTAACGTTATATTTCCGGTAGCCAATAGAATAAAGAAAATGATTGCAATCGACGCCGCTCCAAGCAGGAGGCCGAAACCTAAATCTTTTAGTGGACCCCTGAATCCCAATTCTTTCAACGTCCCTTTATTCACAAAACGCCATAGCAACACCGTCGCAAGCATTCCGCCAACTGTCCCGCCGCCTTGCGTCAAAAGGAAAATCCATGGATGCCTGTCAAAAGCGGCCATGATATCCATATCGTAATTTCCATCTTGAAACGGGAAATCAATGAATGCCAACAAGACTGCGCCGGGCAAGGCGAAAATTTGCTGGGCAATGAACATCGCAACGAACGCCAAAAAAATCAGCCATCCAGCACGAACTTGGTTTGCTTCGTTTTTGAACAAATGATAACCCCCTATGCTTCTAACTTTATGCTGAAAATAAGGTTTAAATGTGCGTGTTAACACGAAGTTGCTCAGGGCTGATACGCCGGATGGCTCCGATTAATAATAGAAGCAGAATATCCATGACTAGCGCACCGATGAATGAAATTATGGAAAGGGCGACCCATCCGTCTCCCGGTACATTCATCGAAAAGGAGAGGAGGGCTAAGGCGAATAGATGGATCGCCATGTAAAATTTGAATGTATTTACCGTTCGCCCTTGTAACGCTTGATCGCCAAAAGCTTCCGCTACATCCTTCAACACGACGAACATGTAATATCCCATAATTGTTTTAAGGACAAGTAGCAAGATAGAGTATGACGACCATCCGATTGAAAGGGACGTTTCCGAAAGGTTCACGAAGACGGAAGGAATCGAAATGAAGATACCGACCAGTGCGACAATCCTCGCTTTTTTCGCTCCAGGATACGCGTCAATGAGCTTGGAACACCCGGATAAAAGTAAGATATAGCCGATCGGATCCGCTAATAGATCTATGCCGACATGGAGTCGGAAAAAGATGAATACATACCCCCAGAAGATTTGCCGCAATGCTTTATTCATACGAATCCCTCCCTGTTTTTTCCCGTATGATCCTGTTCACATCCGCCTGTTTTAAATAAGGGTGTTGCCAATTGTAGCCGCCGTTGCTCGTGAAAGGCGTGCCTGCTGCTGTCGTTCCCGATAGATTGATACGGAAAGATGAAGGGATTGAGGCGGCGGTATGATTCAATTGCATTGCAACCGTTATATGTTCACCTTCACTTAAGTGGATGGGAAGCTCAATGCCATCCAAAGCTTTGTCCTTTTGATTTGGGTTTCCAGTAATGGATACGGTGAGCTGGTCCTCGAATGCGCTGCTGAATGGTGTAGATATTTTTTGGATGGAAAGCGGTTCGGTTGCCAAAAACGAGTGCGAACTCCGACCGTCATCACTTCCACCGCCTGACGTTAACTTCAGTGGAATCGGATCGTCCGATGTAAAGTATCCCGCGGGATGAATGATGACTTCACCGATTGAAACGGTGGATGCTTTCCCGTCAGAATAGAATACTTGCATTTCATTAAATGAACGATCATTATCACTCTCATTTAATTGTCTTAATTCGACTGTTATACTTCTGAGCTCTTGATGTTTAGAAGTGTCCACTGCTTGAGGGCTGGCCTCCGGATAGATAAATTCATGCTGCGGCAGTCCTTCGACATCCCCTAGTACTATGTAATTGATGTAGGATTGATCATTTTTATTTGCCAAGTAATAAAAAGTGACATTGCTTTGATGGCCCATCACCGCTTCAATATAATGAACTAGAAAAACAGGTTCTTTCAACTGTTTTGAGTAGGCGTATAATGAATTTGCAATCCAGCTGATTACAATCAGTCCGAGCACCGCCCAAAAATATCGTTCTCTCACACGTTATCCCCCTTCCGGAATTTCCCTTTATCTGTCTATTGTCTCAAATCAGATGTGGTATTGCATCAATTATTTGGGGAGGAGGAGTTTACCACCGACTTGAGCGACTTTACCACCGATTCTCGACCAATTACCACCGACTTGAAAATTTATCACCGACTTGGCCATGTTTATCACCACTTACACCGCTGTTATCACCGCTTAGAAGGGGATTATCACCACTCAGAGTGGGTTTATCACCGACTCTCAGCCGGTTATCACCGACTTGGCCATGTTTATCACCGACTTTCGCCCCGTTATCACCGACTCCCAACAATCTGCCCCTAATTTCAAAAGAAAAAGCCCTCTCAAATGCCGAGAAGGCCAAAATTTAATTCACACCTACAGATCGTTCCTTCAAACTTTTCAATTCCACCTCAATCTGCCCGACATCAATCCGTTCAAACAATGGTTTTACATCAACCAAAGCTCCACCGCCAAGCTGAATTTCTCTCCATTCAAATTTCCTCACTCCCAACATCCTCCCCACGTCCTCGCTTGAAAACGGCAGGAAAGGGGAGAGGAGTTGTGCCAGATTGGCAATGATATAGACACATGTCGCCATTGTCTGCTCGCATGCTGCCTCGTTCTCCTTGATCTGTATCCAAGGCTTTTCATCATCAAAGTATTTATTAGCCCGGCGGATGAAATCGAATATCGTTTCGATCGCTTCTTTAAAATGCCCCGTCTCGATGCGCTCGCCGACAATACGGTATAGCTCCACAACAGTCTTTTTAATATCCCCATTAATCTCGCCATCCGGCACAACCCCGCCATACGACTTCTCGATAAATTTCAATGTTCGATTTACGAAATTCCCGTAAGCGCCTAACAGCTCCGAGTTATGGCTATAAATGAACTCGCGCCATGAGAAATCGGCATCCCGGTTTTCTGGCGCATTTGCGGTTAAAAAATATCGCACCGAATCGGGATGATAACGGTCAAGAATATCCGGCACCCAAACCGCCCAGTTTTGGCTCGTCGACAATTTCCGCTTCTCCAACGTCAAATATTCATTTGAAATGACACGGGTCGGCAATGCGTCCTCCTTTCCAATGCCCATAAGGATGGCGGGCCAAATGATCGTATGGAAAGGGATGTTGTCTTTGCCATGCACGTAATAGGAAATCGTATCTACATTCCAAAACTCCTCGAAATCGACACGGTTCAAAGCGGCCCATTCCTGGCTCGCGGAATAATATCCCGTAACTGCCTCAATCCATACATACACTTTCTTATCCTCATAACCTCTGACAGGTATTCCGACGCCGTTCGCCAAATCCCTTGAAGCTGCCCGGTCACGAAGTCCTTCTCGTAAATAACGTTCGGATTGGTGAATCGCATTGTCACGCCATCTCTTTTCAGACTTTGCGCTCGCAACATATTTATCAAGTTCATCTTGAAAAGCACTTAGTTTGAAATAAAAATGCTCCGTCTTCCGTACAGTCGGTTCATTCCCACAAAGCTTGCATGTGCGCTCCGTCAAATCAAGTGGATCTAAAATGGAACCGCAGTTGTCGCATTGATCGCCTCGTGCCCGGCTTCCGCAATGCGGACAAATCCCCTCGACGAATCGATCCGGAAGAAAACGCGCGTCAAACTCGCAATACGTCTGTTCCACTTCCTTTTTGAAAATTAATCCGCGGTCCAATAACGTTAAAAATACATTGCGGACAACTTGATGATGAAACCTCCCATCTGTCCGCGTGTATATGTCATACGAGAATCCTAATCTTGAAAAACAAACGATAAATTCCGTGTGATAACGGTCTGCAATTTCTTTGACAGACACTCCTTCGGCATTCGCCCGGATTGAAATAGGGGTCCCGTTGCAATCACTTCCCGAAGCATAAAGGACCTTTTCACCTTTCAACCGGTAATACCTCGCCAAAATATCACCCGGCAGCAACGCCGCAATATGGCCAAGATGCAGCGACCCATTCGCATACGGCCAAGCCCCTCCGATAAACACACTCATTTTCCATCCTCCTCAAAATAAAATGAAAAAACCCCGCCCCTATCGATAAAAATCGATAAGGACGGGGTCTATAACCCGTGGTACCACCTTACTTCACGACCAGCTCACGCTGAACGTCTCCAAAAGTACGCGCTAAAAAAGCGTTATACTTTGACGTGGATAACAAGCGCCAACCTCGGCGCATCCTACTGGCCCGAAGACGTTCAGTGCGCGGCTCAAGGATCATGTTCAAAAGATTTGTCCGCTTCATTTCCACCATCAGAAGCTCTCTAGGCGACATCCTCTTTCTAATTTTCCCTCTCATTGCCTTTTGTAAGATGTAATTGAGAATATTATAGGCGTTTGATTCAGAAAAATCAATAGTGTTTACCAATTGGTAGGCGGGCGTTTTTGGTCGTTCCTGTCTTCACTTGTTTTGTTATTTTTATTTTTCACGTCATCATTCTTCCCTATTACGCCCAAGTCATCTGGGCTGATGTCATACCCATAACCGAATTCCTCGCGGTCCAGCGTGTTGTCTTTTTTAATTTTCTTCTCTTTAGCCATGTCAATTCACCTCCCGGTATACGGGAAGGATGGACAACTGGGAGATGATTATTCATTTTGCTTATTCCTCTTTCACCGACAATAAAAACGCATAAACCGCTTCTCCCTTCACATCGCCGCTCCATATCGCTTTGACGGACATGAAATACCTTCCTTCAGCCATGGGCACTTTTAATACTTTGTTCTCCAGATCTGCGGCTGTTGTTTCGCCGTCTCTATGGATGAGTACTTCATATGCATCAGGTTGCGGAAAATCTGCCCATTCATCAGCAGCAGAAAGTCTGAAGTTGATTTCAGCCCCTGGCTTCACTTGATTGGCACGTGCATGTTCTAAAATCTCCTGCGCAGGCGTCGGCTCCAGTGAGCACTTTTTCTCTGCAGTTTCCCAGCAGTGCTTGTCGTAGAATGCCTGAATACCGTCTCTGTCATAGGTCACTTGAATATTAGGTTTCAATGTGATTACAGTTTCCTCTTCATTCTCCACCTTGGTCGTTTGAGATAAAGGAGCCGCTACTTCTTCCTCATCCTTTTCATCATCGACACAGCCGACCAACAATGTGCTGATTAGCAGCACATATACCAGCAACCATTTCTTTATTGAAATCCTCTCCTTTACCCGTTTTTACCGTTGTCGTTATCCATTTCTATCCACAGTCTATCATTCATACAATTCATAAACAATGAGAATAATTAGAATAAATGAAGGGTTTCCACGGTCTATGTGGTAGTAAGAAAGAAGGGAGAATTTGTAAAGCGGTGTAAGTTTGTCGAAAATGAAAGGGTGTGGGGGAATGATTGTCCAAGTAGACGGTTTGAAAAAACGATATAAGAAGGATTGGGTGTTGAAGGGAATTGATATCAAAATTGAGGAGCCGCAAATAATAGCGCTTGTCGGGCCGAATGGCTCGGGGAAGACGACGCTCTTGAACTGCATGACAAATCTATTGTCGTTCAATGAAGGTAGAGTCGAAATTCTTGGGAAATCAAACAAGGATCCGTCCCTCTTCTATGAGATTTCCTATTTGCAGGACAACCGGATCCTCTACGGGAATTTGACGGCATACGATCATTTGAAGTTCATTTGCCGTGTGCAAAAACTGCCGGTGTCCCGCATCCAAGAAGTTGCTGAAAGGGTAGGGATGACAAGTTATTTAAAGAGGCGTGTCCGCAATTTTTCGCTCGGAATGAAACAACATTTATTGCTCGCAATGGTCATTCTAAACAAACCGAAGCTGCTGCTCATGGACGAGCCGTTGAATGGCCTTGATCCGACAAGCGCCATCAATATGCGAACTATTTTATTGGAATTGTTCAAGGAAGGGACGACAATTATCATCTCGTCGCATAATCTTGATGAAATCGACCGGTTGACGAATACGATCTACTTCATGAAGGACGGTGCTTTATTGAAGGAGTCGCTGGAAGAGATCACCGTCATTCATTACGAGCTGACCGTCAGTGATCTGGCGAAGGCGAAAGAAATTTTGGAAGAAGTCGGACTGACTTTCACGATAAATGAGGAAGGTCAATTGGGCTTCAAGGAGACGGATGTCCCGTTGCAAACAATCATCGGTTTATTGTACGGGAATGGAATTGACATCCAACATATCGAAAATCATAAAGCCGGAGCGGAAAAGCGGTATCGTGAGTTGTTTGAAGAGAGGGCAACAGTATGATGCAGTTTGCTTTTGAGCTGAGGAAGGTCATCTTCAGCAAGAAACTGCTGTATGTATACTTGTTCATCTTCTTGGGTGTCGCGCTTCTCTTCATTCGGAATGTGACGTTCCAGCCGTATATTGAAAAAGAGGAAAATGAACGGATTGGTGCACTCATTCAACAATCGCAAAGTCTGAATCGGATGTATACCGCTGCGCTGGAAAATAACCCGGACGACGAGGAGACGAATAAGTTGCGGCTCATCAACTCTTCTATGCTGACGAAATTGTACGAAATCCGGGCCATTGACATGGAAAAATGGAAAAACAAATTGCCGATTGAAAATGCATTTTTAGAGGAAACGCTCCATTTCAAGGAGCAGGGGGGAGAATACGATCTCCCTGTCGGGGAAATCAATAAAATGCTTGCGAAGAACCATAAGCATCTTTCCGAAAATGTCAAACCACGTCATGCGACATATGGCATCGCCTTGCCGAATTTCTTGAAGCTTGTCGTAGATCTGTTTATGAACTTCGGGGCGATCATCATTCTCGTCATTTTGATAGGGGAGATCATGACGAGCGAGTTTGAAACCCATTCCATCAATTTCTTGTACACGCAGCCGGTGAACAAAGGGAATATCATAACAGGCAAGTTTTTCAGTTCAATTCTTGTCTATTTCCTAACAGTTATTGTTTTACTAACGGCAACAGTGCTCGTCGGGTTGTTCGGATTTAAAGGGAAGTATCATTATCCGATCATGATTGAAAGGAATGGCGAAATCGATTTTATTACGATTGTGCAGTATGTGGGCCAAGGATTGACGGTCATCAGCGTAACCGCAATCATGGTAATCGCCCTCTTATTGGTGTATAGCCTGCTGTTCAAACATACTTTATCCACCATTTTTGCCTTGCTCGCGACGTTAGTGGCGGGCTATGGATTGTCCGCTTTCATTAAATGGCCATTCTTTTTCTGGCTGAACCCATTCCAATACTTACTGCCGGAAGAGCGCCTGCTTGTACGGAATGGAACCGATTGGTACCAGGGAATCCCTGTCATTTTGCTTGTGACCGTCGTTTTGTTTTTTATTGCGAGGATGAAGATTGAAACGAGTCGGGTCAATTGAGGGAAGTTCTACGTTGAAGGCAAGGGGCAGAGACAGAACAGGTTTGGAGGGGAAGAAATGTTACGGCTTATTCAATTTGAGGCGATAAAGGCGTTCAAGTCGGTGTTTTTCAAAGTGATCTTATTGGCTTTCACTATTTTTATTATCGGCTATTTTGCATATGTCTACATGAATACAACGCGGGTGGAGGATTTGCTGACGGAATCGGAAGATAGTCTTTTCAGGGTTCAAAGTGAGTTAGAGGAATTGGCGGCTTCGGTAGCTTCCGGTAAGTTGGACAAGGACAGCAGGGAATATAAAGATCGGAAAAGTGACTTGGAGGATTTCTGGTTGCCGATGTATAGCAAAGAAGTGGAGGTATATCGGTCGGAAGATTACAATCGGATGCTGGATATGGAAATCGAGCATAGGACTCAATTCTTTCTACCAAGGCTTGCTTATGGAGACTTTTGGTCGAGGGAGTGGCGCACATTATTCACGGAACAAACGAGTTATGAACAGTTGAAATTGCTGCGGGAAAGGGAGATTCGCCCTCTTTTGCCGTTGACAATGTTTTCGGATCTGACGGTATATGATCAGTATTTTGGCGAGGCTGGTTGGGACAAGTTTATAAAAAAATTGAGCACGAAATATTCGTCAGATGGAGTCCATTTTGCGAATCGTCTGTTGACCCTTCTGTTTAGTGTGTTCGGTGCAGGAATATTCATCTTCTTGTTCGGGGATGTCGTGACGAGGGAAGGGGTTGGGGCGAATGGCCCGATCCATCTGCTTCGGACACAACCAATCCGTTGGTATCAAGTCATAATTAGCAAATTCATCATGGTTTTGGGCGCCACCTTTCTGTTGCTCGCATTATTCAGCGGGCTAGCTTTGCTGCTTGGAACTGTGTTTGACAGATTCGGAGAGTTGAATTATCCGGTGCTCATTTATGGTGATGCAAACGGCTTCTCTTTTATGGATATGGACACATTCCTTCTGAAGTCAGGAGCTCTCTTCTTCTTGGTGCTTGTTTTCTGTTATTCATTGCTCTTTTTATTCTCGCTTGTCGCGCGAAAAACAGCGATCGCTATCGGGCTGATGCTCATTGTTTTATTCGCCGGAGTGAAAATGTCCGAGCAATCGGTTGCGTCCCCTTGGGCGCCTTACCAGCCATTCCAATACTTCGCCGTTCCGAAAGTCGTGACGAATGAACTTGCAGTCACTGCAAAAAACTTTGCATTCTCTTTCTCGAATGGTTTGATTGTGTTGGGAGTCGCGAGTGTACTCGTTTGGATAGTGATTGCTGTTGTGTCGGTAGTGCACTATCGATTTACACGGTAGGAATTGAATGTAGCTGCTCATCGGGGGATGAGGATGAGCGGCTTTTTTGCGTGGGGAGAAGTTTACCACCGGCGTGCACGACGTTATCACCGACTTAGCAGAGTTTATCACCGACTCTCGGGCAGTTATCACCGACTTTCACCGGTTTATCACCGCTTTGCTGCAATTTGAGTAATTTCTATGGTGGTGTCCAAGCATTTTCTGCGAATGCAACAGCTTACCACCGACTCTCGGCTAATTATCACCGACTTAGCTGACTTTACCACCGACTCTCCCCGAATTACCACCGACTCTCTATAATTCAGGCATTTTCCTTAGTGAAATCAATTCAAACCCGCCAAATTTTCATGCCTGCAAGAGTTTATCACAACTTAAAGGATCTTTATCACCGCTCAACCATTTATTAGGCATGAATCTAAAGCCGACATTCACCCATCTTAAGAATTTCTTCATAATTCCCCTTATCGAATGTTAAGATTTACCCACTACAATTGGTATCATAGAGGAAAGTGAGGTGCGGATGATGGCGAAGTTCACAGTTCTCGTGGCGGATGATGATAAAGAAATCCGCGATGGGATCGAGATTTATTTAAAAAATGAAGGATACAGCGTGTTGAAAGCAGCGGACGGGAAAGAGGCGCTTGATTTGATTCAAACGAATGAAGTCCACCTGCTCATCCTCGACATTATGATGCCGAATATGGATGGGATTACGGCGACGTTCAAAATCCGGGAGGCGCAAAATATCCCGATCATCATGCTCAGCGCGAAGGCGGAGGATACGGATAAAATTCATGGGTTGTCAGTCGGCGCGGATGATTATGTGACGAAACCGTTCCATCCGCTTGAGTTGATGGCGCGCGTCAAATCGCAGCTGCGACGGTATGTCCAATTTGGCACATATGACGGCCAGAAAAAGATTGAAATTGACGGGTTGACGCTCGATGAAGATGCAAAAGAGTTATCGGTTGATGGGAAACCGGTGAAGCTGACGCCGATTGAATATAAGATTACGGAATTGCTCATGAAAAACGCGGGGCGTGTGTTTTCAATAAATGAGATTTACGAACGAGTGTGGAATGAAGAAGCGTATAATGCGGAAAATATTGTTGCGGTCCATATCCGCAAAATTCGTGAGAAGATCGAAGCGGACCCGAAAAATCCGAGATATGTAAAGGTGGTGTGGGGCATTGGGTACAAAATCGAGAAGTGAGTGGGGTTCACTCATGTTATCAGTCATCGCTATTGGAATTGCGGTAGTTAGCATCGTCCTTTGCTCACCCCACATCATCGATATGCTTGAAAGCGGATGGGAACGATCAACACGTGCCATCGCCTATTTTTTACGCATTATTAGAGGAGGCGCGGCATGATGAAAAATAAAATTTTACTATTCTTATGGGCTTCGCTTGTTACGATTGTGCTTCTTGCCAGCCTATCATTCGCAAGACAGGCAACGGGGCTGATTGGAAAGGATTTTACCGATTCGGATGATATGAAGTGGCGGTTAGACGAGTTTTACAATACGCTCGGACCGACAGTGCTCAACCCGATTGACGTGGAAGAGGCGAAGAAAAATATTACCGTATCCGACAGTGAAATTGAGGATCATCGGACCCGGTACGGAACGATGGCAGACCAGCTTTCCAATATCCATGAGCAGTATGAACAGAGAATAGCGGACGCGAAAAATGCTGGTAATGAAGTATTGATGAGTACGTTGACTGAAGAGCGGGATATGAAACTTGATGACATCCGAAAGAACTTCGAGAGCGACGATCACGTGGAGGCGAAAATACGCAAAGAAAAAGAGAAGGCGTTAGTCCAATATGTGAATGAAGTCAAAGCCAATTCATTTTCATTGCCGGTTGCCTATGAATTCACCGATGTTGAGACGGGGGAGACGGTTTCTTCCGGAGATGTCTCACAGCCAGCAGTTTATAAAAAGCAATTCGATGCAGCAAAAGGGTATTTCAAGGCGAATTCGTTGCCCGGAAACTATGGAAACTCAAATGGCTGGGTAAAGACTTCCTATACTCAAAAAGATATTATGTTTCCGGATACAGAGGTCACAATCATGAATTCCGTGAAAACGTTCGAAGGCGTAGTCATCGTTCCGAAAACGGCAGTCGCAAAAGGCGGTGCCTTACATTCGCAATACAAGGATTTCAATAAAGGGAAATTTGCCATGTACATCTTTTGGTTGCTTGGCATCGTAGCACTAATCGCCTTATTGACTGCCATGAAGTTTCAGAAGGAATGGGTGACGGGGACAGCAATTGCAGATTGGTATGCCGATGTGAAAATCGATGCAAAGGCGGCTGCATTTTTCATGTCAGCGCTAATTTTAGTTGGATACATTAACAGCGAATCCTACAATCTGTTGAACTTCTTTACGGTCCAAGGACTGGAGAGGTGGATTATTTGGCTCGGGTCCTTCTTTGTCGGGGGCGTCGTCATGACTGCCCTGATTGCATTCCAGCTTGTAAATGGTGTGGAACGATGGAGGCGGGAAGGGGTATTTGTAAAGGACGTAAAAAATAGTTACACACTCCGATTCTTTAAGGCGTGGCGTGAAATGTTCCTGAAAAAGTCGATCGGTGTTCAGTCGTTCATCCTGCTTATCGGATTTTTCTTAGCGGGAATCGGATTCATAGTCGGTCTTATGAATGGGGCTTTATTCATCATCTACGTCTTTTGCGTCCTTTTCCTTGGCCTTCCCGCCCTCTATATTTTCGTCCGACGTTCCGCATACTTGAACCGAATTATCATTGCGACGGAACAAATGGCTGCAGGACGTTTGAATGAAGATATTAAAATTAAAGGTCGCTCACCACTTGCGGAGCACGCGAAAAACTTGAACAATCTCCGAGAAGGTGTGCGGGTTTCCATGAGTGAGCAGGCGAAAAGCGAGCGGTTGAAAACGGAATTGATTACGAATGTTAGCCATGACCTACGGACGCCGTTGACATCGATCATCACATACACCGACCTGTTAAAGGATGAAACGATTACACCGGAAGAACGTGCGAAATATGTCGACATATTGGATAAAAAATCTCAAAGGCTGAAGACGCTCATCGAAGATTTATTCGAAGTGTCGAAAATGGCAAGCGGCAATCTGGAACTGCACAAGCAACGTGTTGATTTGACGCAGTTGCTTCAGCAAGCACTTGCGGAGCATGCCGAAGAAATCGCCGAATCGGGGCTCGATTTCCGGACGACACTTCCGGAAGATATGCTTATCGCTTATGTAGACGGTCAAAGATGGTGGCGCGTTCTCGACAACCTGATTGTCAATGCGATCAAGTATTCATTGCCG
The DNA here is from genome assembly GCF_943736995.1 of Sporosarcina sp. Marseille-Q4943. Taxonomy (GTDB): domain Bacteria; phylum Bacillota; class Bacilli; order Bacillales_A; family Planococcaceae; genus Sporosarcina. Next base: position 151,678 of record NZ_CALSFT010000002.1, read on the forward strand.
GGCACTCGTGTGTACGTAACACTACGTAAAGTAGGGGAGTCCGCGGAGTTCGTCGTGAAAAACATTACAAAATATGAACTCGGTGAAAATGTCGATGAATTGTTCGAACGTTTTAAACGGGCCGATACATCGCGCCATACCGACGGCTCGGGACTTGGCTTAGCCATCGCGCAATCAATCGTCGACATGCACGGTGGAAAAATGAAAATCGATTTGGATGGCGATCTATTTAAAGTGACCGTGACTGTACCGACAAAATAAACAATTCGCATGCATTGCCAAGAAATCGGCATGCCTGCGAATTTTTTATTGTGAGCATCAAGTGAAGGTTTACAACCGACCAACCAAAGGAATACAGATAGAAAAACTTTTGTGTGGAGGTGGCCGGTTTGTATAGCCGATGGATGGATTTGGATAGGCGATATAAGCGGGTCATTTTCTTGATCGGAACAACAGCGCTTTTGCTCGTCGTGGCGACGGCTGGATTTATGTATTTTGAACATTTATCCCCATTTAATGCATTGTGGATGACGGTCATTTCAGTCATGACGATCGGTTATGGGGACATTTACCCGACGACGGAGGAAGGCCGGTGGTTTGCCTTATTCCTTGTACCGTTAGGAGCAGGAGTCGTGACATATGCACTCGGCATCGGGGCTTCCTATTTCATTGAACAGCAATTATCGAATAGGGTGTGGGTGAGAAGGATGGAAAAACAAATATCTAATTTAAACGACCATATAATCGTCTGCGGTTTCGGACGCGTCGGGAAGCAAGTATATAAGCAGCTGAAGGAGGAAGGTGTTCAGATCTTATTCATTCATGACAATGAAAGCGATCTAATGGAAGTCGTTGAACCCGGTACACTCCGAATCATCGGCGATCCGACCGACAAAGCCGTCTTGATGAAAGCCCGTGTAGATCAAGCGCGAGCTCTTATCACTGCACTTTCAAATGACGCAGATAATGTTTTCATCACTTTGACTGCAAAAAGCATCAACGAGGACATTGCCATAGCCGCTCGGGCAGAACGGGATGACTCGGAAGATATATTGGAAAAAGCGGGTGCCACTAGTGTCATTAACCCTTCCATCATTGGAGGAAGGGAGTTGGCGATGTCTGTCATAAAACCGAATGGCACCGACTTCATAAATGACCTGCTCCGTTCGGAGGAAAAAGAGTTCATGGTAGGGGAAGTCGCCCTGGAAGATACGGAACCGTTTATCGGCATGACAATCGAGGATGCGAACTTGCAGAAACACTTCGAAATCACCCTCGTCGCGATTTTACGAAATGAAGAATTGCTCAGTAATCCGGATCTGAGTGAGAAATTCCAGAAGGGAGATACGTTGATCGTCATCGGCAATCCGAAAAAAATCGAGCATTTCCGTGTTAATAAAAATAAAGGATATACACCCCGATAAGTAATATGCCTAAATCCGCAAACATATGGATGATCCAAGATGGCAGGATGGTACGGCATTTTTCATTCACAAGCTGAAAAATTAGCCCGCCTGCCCAAAGCCCTCCGACAGCTAACAATAAAATCGGCAATGTAAACCAAGGCAAGAAGATGGCGATATGGTAAACGGCGAAAAAGAATGGCGGCAAGATGAACCGCACTCTTGATTCGTCAAAGATGTTAGGCAGCAGTCCACGAAAAAAGAATTCCTCAATGACCGAGTTTCCAATCAAAATGTAAAGCGCGATGAACGGGAAGACGGCAGGCGTGATGCCGGATTGCAGCAAGTCGTCCCGCAAGGAAGCGATGTCGATGACCTGTTGCAATAAAAGGAAGGCTCCAATGATGAGCGCCATAATCGAAATACCTAAAATGAAGGCGAGTCGAACGCTCTTTTGATCAGCTTTCCGGAACCGGAGGTATGGAAACTTCGTCGCACGGAAAAGCATCAAAGGGATCGCAAGAAATAGTATGACCTTCGCGACCGTTTTGACTCCATAGGACACGCCTACACTTTGCTCAATCCATAACAACAGTAAAATGCTCAAAATAGGAAAGAGAGCTCCAAACCATTTTTGCATATAGATACCCCCGCAGTTTTCTCCGTCAAACTCTATGTAACTTTGACGAATAAATATAGAATGATGTTCCCTTTACAAATTATTTTAAAAAAAGAGGTTTATGGCTAATTATCGTAGGGTATAGATAAGAACTATCTCTCGCCACGCGCGGGATTTCCGTGTTTGATGAGAGAACAAGGAGGAATCCATATGACGATCGTTGATGGTAAATATCCGAATAAAAAGGACTTGGAGCCGAAAATCCTGCATCCCGGAAAAGGGGTAGGACCTACGTATGAACTGCCTTTAGCGGACCCTGCCGACTCGAACTGGACACATGAATTCCGCAAAAACGCACAAGATAAAACGGGTATGGACAATCCATCCGCTTATAGTGAAAATAAGCCGCTTGTCAATGAGTTCCAATTGATGGATGATGATTCACCTGTGAAGTTGCAGTCAAAAGAGAATCGAGAATTCAACAGCGTGGCCCGTGAAAAATGGAACAGCCAAAAGAGAAACGACAAACCGATAGATCTAACATAAAGTGGACTCCGTACTGCGGATGTCCGCTTTTCCTTTTCCAATCCCTTTTATAGTATGATGAAGAAAAGGGGGAATTGGAAATGGCGACAATTGAACAGTTGAAATTTGCAAGGATGTATACGATGGGGCGTTTATCACAGGCGAAGGAAGACGCATGGGATAAGCAACCGACGGGGTTCAATAATACAATCCGTTGGAATGTCGGTCATATTTACATTTCGTTGGAACAGTTTGCAACGAGAGTTCTGCCATCCTATGAGCCACAACACAATGAGTGGGATGCATTTTTTGGAATGGGGACGAGCCCTGCGAAGTGGGAAGGTCAAGCCCCTTCAAAAGAGGAATTGCTTGTAGCATTACAGGAACAGTTGCCGCGTGTCGTACAAGCATTGGAAGGCAATCTAGGCCAAACTCTGCCTGAACCTCTCAAAATAGGTGATATGTTAACGATGGGAACGGTCGATGCGGTCATGCAGTTTGCTATATGGCACGAAGGACTGCATGCAGGCGTCATCCATGGATTGAACCGGGCGATTGGAGAATAAGAATAAAAGTAAGAACGCTTTGAAAGCTTAATTAGCCGACAAAGCGTTTTTTTGCTTAATTTATTCCAAAATGCTTCCGCAATAAATAAGCGGCCCATTTGCAATGCGGATGTTGTCGGATATTCTCCAATAATCCCTTTACAATCGCTGGATGCAGCGCTGGCTCTAACAGCTCTTGCCTTAACAGGATCAACGACTCTTTTTCGATTGAATCCTCCATATCCTCAATATTCTTTTCCACGATTTCGACAATTTGTTCCAGTGTGTACTCTTCATGCAAAGGCCGATCAATCATCTGGATTAAATCATCGGAAATAAAGGAAATCGACATGTTTTCAGCAAGCAGATTCGTCTTTTCAACAAGTGATCGGGAGAGCAAATCCAAATCAATCGGTAATTTATACAGCAAAAACAACTCGGAATAGGTGTTCATGAAACCTTTAATGCAAAACGCTAAATCATATTTTAAGTCATTGGCTTGTTCGCCATATAGTCGTTCAATCATTGATAAGATCACTTTTTCAAGAGATTTGTTGTAATTATGGAGCTTCGTGAATAGCTCCTCATTGAACGATTGTGTCGGTTCCTTCATTAGGATCTTGGCAAAATCAGAGTGTTTATTGAACGATTGAAACGTTGTGTAATAAAAATTATATAATAAATCCGCGTCATTTTTCTCATGGTTGACCACGTAGTCAATATCTGCGGTGAACTGTCTCATGAAGTGGTCGATCAACGCAACAATCAACTCGTCTTTTGACTTGAACGATAAATAGAAAGCTCCTTTGGAAATGCCGCAATGGTCCGTTATTTGTTGGACAGACGTCGCTTCAAATCCTTGCTTTGCAAAGAGTTCCAAAGCTTTCTCCATAATTAGTTGTTTTTTTGACATATATTCAAATCGCTCCTTGTTATTTCTTGACAATTGACCGCATAGTCATTAGTATAAATACCTGAGTCAAAACTGTCAATGTAGGGGAAGGTGTAAGGGTGAAAGGGTTAGTCAATTTTGTTCTAAAGAATAAATTAGCAGTATGGTTGCTCACCATTATTATAACAGTGTCGGGGGTTTATTCGGCAACGCAGATGAAAACGGAGACGCTGCCGGATATTTCGATTCCGTACTTAATGGTGATGGGCGTCTATCCCGGTGCAACTCCGGAGCAAGTGATGGAGGAAGTCTCGATACCTATCGAGAGGGCGGTAGAGAACTTAGATCACGTGAAATCGGTCTACTCCAATTCCTATTCCAATATGTCTAGCATTCAAGTTGAATATGATTACGGTATTGATATGGACGAAGCGAAGCGAGAATTGGCGTCCGCAATGGATTCTTTATCCTTGCCGGAAGGCGCGCAGGAACCGGTTATTACAGCAATCAGCATGAATATGATGCCTGTTGTAGCGCTAAGCGTGAGCAGTACATCCGAGGATATCATTGAACTGACTTCCACTGTTGAAGATATTTTGCTGCCGAAAATCGATAAAATTGACGGGGTTGCTTCCGCGACCATTTCCGGTCAGCATATCGAGGAAGTGGAGCTGACGTACGACGAGGAAAAAATGGCTAAGCTTGGATTGCAGGTCGATTCAGTCAAGCAAATGATTCAAGCGAGCAATATGGAAGTTTCACTAGGTCTGTTTGAGTTTGAGGAAGGCGAGCAAGCAGTCGCTGTCGACGGCAAGTTCATGACGATTGATGAGCTGAAAGGCATGCTCATTCCTGTGACGCCGTCAGAAGCGAATCCATCGCCGTTCGTTAAGCTTGGCGATATTGCAACGATCGAAAAAGTAGGCAAGGTGCAGTCTGTTTCCCGTACGAACGGTGAAAATGCGATTGCCATCCAAATCATTAAAGGACAGCGTGCCAACACGGTCGATGTCGTTAATGACGTGAAGAAGTTAATGAAAGATGAAGAAAAAGCGATTGATGGCCTCGTCGTCGACGTATCGCTCGACCAAGGAGAGCCGATTGAGACATCCGTTTCGACGATGGTCGAAAAAGCGCTTTTCGGTGGTTTAATTGCCGTATTGATCATTCTACTCTTCTTGCGTGATTTCAAATCGACGATCATTTCGATCGTTTCAATTCCAGTATCCATTTTTATGGCGCTCATGATCCTTCACTGGAAGGATATTACGCTTAATATTATGACGCTCGGTGCGATAACCGTTGCAATTGGCCGTGTCATCGATGACTCCATCGTCGTCGTCGAAAATATATACCGGCGACTTCATTTGAAGACTGAGAAGCTATCAGGGCGTGCATTGATTCGCGAAGCGACGATCGAGATGTTCAAGCCAATCATGTCGTCAACGCTCGTCACAGTTGCGGTATTCGCGCCGCTCATCTTTGTAGGCGGCATGGTAGGGGAGCTATTTTTGCCGTTCGCGTTGACGATGTCGTTTGCACTCGGTGCTTCATTGCTCGTCGCGATTACAATCGTGCCGGCATTGTCCCATTTTTTATTCAAGAAAAAACTGTATGGGGAAAAGTCGGAAAGCCAGCATAAAGAAGCAGGTAAAATGGCGAATTGGTACAAAGGCGTTTTAAATTGGTCATTGAATCATAAAGTCATCACATCGATCATTTCTGTCGTTCTATTGGCAGGCAGCTTGGGGCTCATGCCGCTGATCGGCTTCAGTTTCTTAGGAAGCGATGAAGAAAAAGTGATGTATATTACGTATACACCTGCAACAGGTGAGCTTCAGGAAGAAATGTTGGCAAACGTCGAAGTTGTCGAGAAGGAAATGCTGAAACGCGATGATATTGAAATCGTTCAATTATCCATCATGGACAGCGCTGACCCGATGACCGCGATGATGGGTGGCGGCTCGAATGGCGCGCTTATGTATCTCATCTTTGACAAGGACATGGAAGACTTCCAAGGAGCCCGTGCAGAAGTTGAAGACTATGTATTCAACATCGGCCAGTCCGGAGAATGGAAGAGCCAAGATTTCAGTTCCATGGGGATGTCCACAAATGAAATTAGTTACACGCTATATAGTGAAGATTTAAGCAGCCTGAAGGAAGCTGTCCAACAGGTTGAAAAAGTCATGGATGCAAACAAAGGCATTGAAGATGTCTCTTCAAGTGCCGAAGATGCATACGTTCAGTACACATTGAAAGCAACGCAGGATGAACTGCTGCAGTATGGGTTGACGACTGGGCAGATTGTCATGATGCTAAACCCGTCGAGGACGCAGGAAGTCGTCACGACAATCGGCAAAGACCGCAATGAATTAGAAGTTGTCGTGAAGCAGAAGGCAGCTGAACAGCCGACATCAATCGATGAAATGCTGGAACGGGAAATTCCGACTGCGCTAGGAACGACAATGAAACTTTCAGATCTCGTGAAAGTTGAAGAAGGATCTACATTCAATACGCTGTCCCGAAGCAAAGGACAATATTACGCTTCGGTTTCCGGTAAGCTTGTTGACGCGGACATTTCTAAAGCAACTTCCGAAGTCGATAAGGCGATTGCTGAATTGAAACTGCCGAAAGGTGTGGCGGTCGATACGGCTGGTGTCGCTGCCGACATGGAGGAAGCATTTACACAGCTCGGAATTGCGATGCTTGCAGCGATTGCGATTGTTTACTTCATCCTTGTTGTGACGTTCCGTGAAGGTGTTGCACCGTTTGCGATTCTCTTCTCGCTGCCATTTGCCGTCATTGGTTCATTCGTCGGCTTGCTCATCGCAGGCGAAACGATTTCCGTTCCGGTCATGATGGGTCTGCTGATGTTGATCGGTATCGTCGTCACGAATGCGATCGTACTCGTCGACCGCATCATCCGCATGGAACGGACCGGACTGAAAATGCGCGAAGCAGTACTCGAAGCGGGCGCGACACGTTTACGTCCGATCCTTATGACAGCGATCGCCACAATCGGCGCCCTCATTCCATTAGCACTCGGAAATGGCGCAGGCAGCGGATTGATTTCGAAGGGTCTCGGCATCACGGTTATCGGCGGTTTGATCAGTTCCACATTGTTGACGCTGATCGTCGTGCCGATCGTGTACGAAATCTTGTCGAAAATGTTCAAGAAGAACCGTTTGGATTTGGAAGAGGATTAATAGGTAGAGCAGAAGAAGGAGCAGAAACTTGTTCCTTCTTCTGTTTTTTTGTGGAATCGCGAAGGGAAAACTCACCCGCGTCCAATAAGAAGGCTCCCGCGCTCAAAGCGTGGCTCTCCACGCTCAAAGCGTCGGCTCCCGCGCTCAAAGCGTGGCTCTCCACGCTCAAAGCGTCGGCTCCCGCGCTCAAAGCGGTGGCTCCCGCGCTCAAAGTGTCGGCTCCCGCGCTCAAAGCGTGGCTCTCCACGCTCAAAGCGGTGGCTCTCCGCGCTCAAAGCGGTGGCTCCCGCGCTCAAAGTGTGGCTCTCCGCGCTCAAAGCGACAGCCCCCACGCCCAAAGATACGCCGCCCGCGTTCAATACCAATAGATAAATAGGTTTAACCCTCCACGTTTATAGGAATAGTCACTAATAGACTACTTAACTGAATGGAGGACACGGAATGTTCAGAGATATGTATTTTGCCAATATGCTAAGCTGGCTGCCCGAATTGATTCTCGGACTACTCGTATTGCTGATCGGGTTTTTCATTGCCAAAGCCGTGGAAAATGCGGTACACAAACGTTTGAGGAAATCGAGGGTCAATGAAAGGCTCGATGTAAAAGAAGGAAAATGGAATGTGGAAAAGATCATCAGCAAAGTCTTCTTCTTCGGTATTCTTCTATTAGCATTCCTTCTCTTCTTTAACATCATGAACGCATCGATGATTGCAACACCGTTCATGACAATGTATTCGGGAATCGGCGGAGCGGTTCTCAGCATCTTGAAAGCGGCGCTCATCCTGCTTCTCGCATGGGTTCTTGCATTGATTGTCAAGAAAGTCATTTTGGCAGTCGGCGGAAAGATGAAGCTCAACAAGTACGTTGCGAAAGTAGGGGGTTCCCCCGATGAAATCGACAAGTCGAAATGGGTCGAGACGGCTGCAAATATTGCGTTCTATGTCGTCTTGCTGCTATTTGTTCCGGCTGTCCTTCACGCGCTTGGCTTGAGCGGCATTAGTGGACCGTTTGAAGGCATGTTGGAAAGCTTCATGAACTTCATTCCGAAACTTGTCGGAGCAGCATTGATTTTTGCAGTTGGTTGGGTTATCGCAAAAATCGTCCGTACAATTGTCACGAAGTTGCTTGAATCGGTTGGTGTCGATCGGTTTGCACATAAGCTGAAATCATCTTCGAACGCAAAAGGGACAAGCATCTCAGGAATTATCGGCACGATCGTTTTTGTCCTCATCATGCTGCCGGTAACAATTTCTGCTTTGGAAGTATTGGATCTTGAAGGGATTTCGCAACCGGCCATCGCCATGTTGAATGACATTATGACGATGCTGCCGAAAATTGCGGTTGCCATTGTCCTCGTTTTGGTCGGTATCTACTTGGCGAAATGGCTCAGGGGGATTGTCGTATCCTTATTGGATAATCTCGGCATCAATTCAATCTCCGGAAAGATCGGCGTGCGTTCGAGCGCAACGATGCCAACGTTTTCTCAAATTATCGGCGCGATAGTACAAATTGTTGTCATTCTACTGTTCGTCGTTGAAGCGCTTCAAATACTCAACTTGAACTTCATGGTGACGCTCGCAACGGGTATCTTCGCATACTTGCCGATGGTCGTTGCAGCTGTTGTTATTTTGGCAATCGGCTTCTGGCTCGCGAACCTTGCTGAGAAATTTGTCGGAAGCATCATGACGACACAATCTGGTGCTCCTCACGTATTGCGCTACGTAGCGAAATATGCGATTCTCGCCTTCGCGTTCTTCATGGCATTGAGCCAGCTCGGCATTGCTCCAGCTATCATTAACGCGGCATTCATCCTCATCCTTGGGGGCGTCGCATTGGCGTTCGGACTTGCATTTGGTTTAGGTGGACGTGAACATGCGTCCCGCTATTTGTCGAAAATGGAAAGCAGCTTGCAAAATGCGGATGTTTCCAAAGAGAAGTGGGAGCAGGAGAAGAGCGAGATGAAGCGTGAGGCGAAGCAATCCGTGAATAAAGCTCAACAGGCCGTGGATCAGACGGCAAATGAAAATCATATGCCTCCTGTTGGAGAAAGCGGAGAATATCCAACTGGTCGGGACTATGAACCTCGAACAGGCAACTTGCCATCGGATGAGCTGCCACCATCCGACCCGGCAGATTCGAATATGACAGAGGCTTTCGATGAAAATGATCCGTCTAGGTACAACCAAACGAACAAAGACGGATACAATACGACGTATCCGGGCGAAGACTATCCATTCGATCCGAACCGCGGAAATAAATAAACATAGAACTGCCCCATCCATCGCGAATGCGGTGGTGGGTCAGTTTTTTTATTGCATGAAGGCAGGGAAAGATGCGCAAGTTCTCGTTTCTAGGCAAGGAGTTCTCTTTGTTCGATGTAAATTTCTCGTTCCTGTACAAAGAGTTCCCGTTCTTAGCCGGCAACTTCTCATTCATGCGCACCAAGTTCTCGTTTACACAAAAAAGCCGCACGCCCATTTCGGAGCATGCGGCCATTCTTCATTCAACAAGATCATTTTTAAACGCATAAATAACTGCTTGCGTCCGGTCTTGCACTTCCAGCTTCGATAACAAATTGCTCACATGTGTTTTCACCGTCTTCAACGCAATGAACAAGTCATCGGCGATTTCCTGATTCGTTTTCCCCTTCGCCAATAAAAGGAGGATCTCCAATTCTCGCTCCGTCAGCTCATCATGAAGCCGGTGACCGTTGCCGGACCGCATTTTCTGCATCATTTTCGACGTCACTTCAGGCTCCAGGACGGTTTGCCCCTTCAACGTCTCTCGAATAGCTTCCGCGATCCGTTTGGCATTCGAAGTTTTCAATATGTAGCTGATGGCGCCGGCTTCGAGTGCAGGGTATACTTTGTCGTCATCGAGGAAACTCGTGACGATGACGATCTTCGCTTCTGGCCATTGCTTGATGATCGCAGCAGTCGCCTCTGCACCGTTCATTTCCGGCATAACCATATCCATCAAAATGATGTCGGGCCGCAATGCGAGCGCCTTTTCGACCGCTTCCTTCCCGTTGACCGCTTCGTCGATGACTTCCATATCGGGCTGCGTCTGCAAGTAGGCGGACACGCCGATCCGCACCATTTCATGATCATCCGCCAATAGAATCCGAATCATCCATCTCATCCCCCTTTTTTGTCGGCAATTTCACTTCTACAATCGTTCCTTGCGAAGGGACCGAAACGATTTTACATGTACCGCCGATTTCTATCGCCCGTTCCTTCACGTTTTGCAATCCGTACGAACCGCCTTTGCCGTCCGACTCCTCGAAGCCGATGCCGTTATCTTGCACGCGGAAAATGGCGAGTCCGTCGCGTTCGACGAAAAGGACATCGACTTCGGTCGCTTGCGCATGCCGTAACGTGTTTGATAGCGTTTCCTGCGCAATCCGGAATAGATGGTCCTCCGCGCCTTTCGACAAAGACACTTCCTCCAATCGATAGCGGATATCGAATGACACTTTCTCTTTTAATTCGACTAATAGCTCTTCAAGACCTTCTGCGAGCGATTTATCATTCAATGCAGCTGGGCGTAAATGAAGGAGCAAAGCCCGCATTTCGAGCTGTGCTTGCTGCACCATCCGCTCTACTTGCAAAAGTGGTTTTTGCGTCGCCGGTTCATGCTCCTGCTCATTGATGGCTGACATGAGCATCGAAGCGGCAAACAGCTGCTGGGAAACGGAATCATGCAGCTCCCGGGCGAGACGTTGCCGTTCCTGGACAATCCGTTCCTGTATCAATTTATCTTGCGCCTCTGCGCGTTCATCCGTAATCCGCTGCAAGCTCTTCCGCTGGGTCGTCAAAATATTGGACACGTCTTCAAGCGTTCTATCAATCTTCGGAGAAAACGATTTAGAAATCTTCACAACCTCATCATGCTGAATCAACCCCGTCAGTTGCTGTTCAATCGCCTTCACTTTTGAACGTCCGATGCCGCCCATCCAGCCTGCAATGCCCGTGCCGAGCGCGATGCAAGTGAAAATGATCCAGGCGCCTAACGGTACATTTGCATATTGGATTTCATAGAAGAACAACCAACTTTCTCTCAACGGAACATCGACGAGCGTGTAAAAGTACAATGCCGCAATTCCTGTAAAGATGAACGATAAAAAGAGGCTGCGACCGAAAAAGTTCTTCATTTCCGCACCACCTCGATATCCCCGATCCACGTAGAAAGGGAGATGATCAGCTCTGCTCGGTCTCCGATATCTGCATCGTATCCATCTTTAAAATGAAGCGTTTCATTGATCATCCGCTTTGGACTAATATCGAGAATTTTCGCTTCTCCGAACAATGTATTGTAATGGATGCGTACTGGAATTTCGTAAGGCAAGTCGACCTTAATCCGTCCGAATCCTTGTCGTATGGCAATGAAAGACGTCCCTTTTGGAAGAACTGTGTCGGTCACATCTACATGGATATCTCCGAAAAAGCCTTGAATCTGCACATCTTCCCATTCATATGAAGAGAAGGGGGAAGACTGTACGGAAAACCACTTGTTTTTCCAAATCCCGTTAGGAGTCTCCTTTTGAAACTCTTTCAGCGGGCGCATCATCTGCTCAGCGGGCATCCCTTTCCACAAGTGGAATAAAACATAGATGAATACGCATAGCAGCAACATGCGCAAGCTCCATAATGTCATTAACGCCATCACGATGAAGAAGAGTCCAAGGAAAACCATCCATTTTGAACGCTTTTTGAAGCCGAAATACGTAAATCCGGCACCGAGAAGGAGGAAGATGATATTCCCATTCGTTAGGAAAGTGGCTTCTATGAAAAAGAGCGCAAAAAATGCGACAATCCAAAAAGTCATCTTATTCGTGTCCATTGGTTTCATTGTAATGCCCCCTTCTTGATGTCAGATTAAAGAGGGAAGGTGGATACCTTCCCGTTCATTGCAAATCGTTAAGTTCTCGTTACTCCGTGAAGAGTTCTCAATCAAGCCCATGGAGTTCTCGTTTTCCAAAGAAAAGTTCTCGTTCAAGCCCGAAAACTTCTCAATATGAAATCTCTTCCTCTAGTTTACACAATTTCCGACTTACTTGCGGAATTTTTTTCAAGCATTTCCAATCGACGTTCCATTGATGACACTTCATACTCGCGATTAATCTTACCACCGAGATTTTCGATATACGCATTCATTTCCTCAACGCTTGAAACGTGCTTGTCGCCGTTTTCAGGAGAGATGAATTGATCCATACGGCGATGGGCGCGTGTGACGTTTTCTTTCCCCATCAATTGCAACTGGCGGACTTTCATGTCTTTCACTTTATGCTTCATTTCCTCGAATTTACGTTCCAGCGCAATCATTTCCTGCTCTGATTGTGTAATGCTTGTCGCCAACTCGTTTGCACGCGTCTCATAAGCTTGAATCTCGTCTTGAGCGAACGCGACCAAATCCTCTTCACCTGTCGACTGGGCGAGCTCCAATTGACGGCGGCGTTTTTCGAGCATCGTTTCCGCTTCCGCGAACTCCTTCTCAAGCTCAACTTTCAACTTCCCTTGGCGCTCCAAAAGCTTGCCGACAGAATCAGTTTGTTTCTCCGCTTCCTTGATGTATTGGTTCAACATGGCAATCGGATTTTTTGATTCCTTTTTATCGAGCGCTGAATGCAAGTCCGCTTGCACCGTGTATTTCAATCTGTTCCATAATGTGTTCATCGTAGTGTCCTCCTTATTTTGTAATTTCATCCCATTGACGTTCGAAGTTGACGAACGGATCGTCCGAATACTTCGCGTCGATTACATTGTCGTTTGTACGTTCATTCCATTTGCGCCATACATAGTAGACACCGAGTAATGCGATGATGCCGATGAATGCCGGCACGTTTGAAACGGCTGTGACCAATCCGATGAGTAAAACGATCCCCCAGAACAGCTTCAGGAATGTAGAATCACTCTTCCTGTAATAGTGGAATCCTGCAAAAGCGATTGCACCGGAAATGGCAAGTGCCAAAATCGACCCTAAGTTTGCGAGAACAACGATCGCCGCCACTATGCCGAGAATTGCTAGACCAAATTTTTTCATATTGTTGTTCCTCCTTTCGTTGTATTTACATCTTACAATGGGTCTCACTTCATCCAAACGGCCGCAAAGCGGATTTCACTCTACGACTTGAGACCGATTCTGAGCTAGGTACACTCAAAAATGCTGTAGATATTGGGAACGCTTTCATGTAAGCTATAACTATACGAACTATCAATAAATTCAGAGAATGAGGTGCAGAATATGAAGGATGTTGTCATTGTCGAAGGGGTGCGGACCGCGGTCGCAAGACGAAAAGGCGGTTTTTCGGAATATCGTCCGGACGAACTTGCAGCTGTTGTACTTGAGGAACTGATTTCGCGAGCGGGAATCGATAAAGGTGATGTGGAAGATGTCATTTTAGGCTGCGTCACGCAATCGGGTGAACAAGGAGGGAATATTGCACGGACCGCCGCTTTGATTGCTGGGTTTCCGGTCCATGTCCCAGGCGTCACGATTGATCGCCAATGCGGCTCAAGCCAACAGGCAGTCCATTTCGCAGCGCAAGCGATAGCGTCAGGGGATATGGACATCGTCATTGCTGGCGGCGTTGAAAGCATGACGCGGGAGCCGATGTTTTCCAACATGAGGGACGCCGAACCGAGTCCGAAGCTGATGGAGAAACATGAAATCATCAACCAAGGATTATCAGCGGAGCGAATTGCGGACCAATGGGGCTTGTCCCGTGAAGAGCTCGACCGTTTCGCCTACGAAAGCCATCAGAAGGCTATCCAAGCCATTGAAGAGGGCAAATTCGATGACGAAATTGTGCCGGTTGTGGTCAATCGCGTCGATGGTGAAGTGGAAACCGTCACAAGGGATGAAGGCCCGCGTCCAGATTCAACACTAGAAGTGCTTGCCGGCCTGAAAACGGTGTTTGACGAAAACGGCGTCATCACCGCAGGAAACGCGAGTCAAATGAGCGACGGCGCGTCCGCTGTCCTGCTCATGTCGAAGGAGAAGGCGGAGGAACTCGGATTGAAGCCGCTTGCGCGGATCGTCGCCCGTACGGTTGTCGGTTCCGACCCGACATTGATGTTAACCGGTCCGATTGAAGCGACAAGGAAGGTTCTCTTGAAGGCTGGACTTTCCATAGCAGATATGGATGTGTACGAAGTGAATGAAGCATTTGCTCCCGTTCCACTCGCCTGGTTGAAGGATACCGGGGCGGATCCGGAAAAATTGAACCCGAACGGAGGAGCGATTGCGCTCGGTCATCCGCTTGGCGCGACGGGTACGAAATTGCTCGTGTCGATGGTGAAAGAGCTGCAGCGCACGAACGGTCGGTACGGTCTGCTCGCCATTTGTGAAGGGATGGGAATGGCGAACGCAACGATTATTGAAAGGATATAACGTTTTACATAAAGGGGGTCTAACAGATGGAAATGCCTGAAATTATAGCGATTGTCACCGGAGGGGCTTCCGGTCTTGGGGAGGCAACGACGCGGCGGATTGTCGCAGCGGGAGGAAAAGTCGCCGTTTTTGACATGAATGAAGAACGTGGCAAGGCGTTGGTCGATGAGCTAGGGCAAGACCATGTTTTATTCATGAAGACGGACGTTGCGAACGCTGAAAATGTGGAAGCGAATGTAGCGGAAGCCGTATCTGCATTCGGGAAGGTGAATGCCGTCGTCAACTGCGCTGGCATCGCAACGCCCGGGAAAGTCGTATCGAAAGGCGGTCCGATGTTGCTTGACCGCTTCGAGCAAGTGATCCGCGTCAATTTGTCCGGTACTTTCAATGTCATCCGTGTGGCGGCTGCGGCCATGATGGATAACGAACCGAATGCGGAAGGCGAGCGCGGCGTTATCGTGAACACCGCTTCCGTGGCGGCATTCGAAGGGCAGATCGGGCAGGCTGCCTATAGCGCATCGAAAGGCGGCGTCGTCGGGATGACGTTGCCGATTGCAAGGGAATTTGCGGGATTTGGCATCCGCGTCATGACAATTGCGCCCGGCCTCGTTGAAACGCCGCTCTTCGCCGGACTTCCGGAACCTGCGCGAAATGCGCTCGAGGAGTTGACGTTATACCCGAAACGGCTCGGCCGTCCGGAAGAATACGCGCGGCTCGTCGAAAGCATCTTCACGAATCCGCTCTTGAACGGAGAAACGATCAGGCTGGACGGAGCCATCCGGATGCAGCCGAGATAAAGTGAAACTTCAATCAGTGGTGGTCTACCACTGATTGTTAGTTGAACCAATCGGGCTTTTACTGGCTGTTGACCCCCGCTAGGGGTCTTACAGCCAGTTGAAGCGGGATAAGAGGGGGAAATCATATGGCACGATATCGTTTTGAAACAGATGAACATGTCCTGTTCCGGGAGACGCTCCGGAAATTCCTATTGAAGGAAGCAGTTCCCCATTATGATGAATGGGAAAAAGACCGGCTCATTCCCGTCAGTTTTTGGCGGAAGCTCGGGGAAATGGGGTTCCTTTGTCCGCAGGTTGAAGAACAATACGGCGGTCTCGGTCTCGACTTCAGCTACGGAGTCATTATTGGGGAAGAGATGGAACGGGTTGGAGCGGGCTTGACGGGGGTCGGCCTGCATAATGACATTGTTGTTCCGTACATCGAATCGTACGGGACGGAAGAACAGAAGAAGCGTTGGTTGCCGGGGTGCATCACCGCGGATTTCATTACAGGTGTTGCGATGACAGAGCCCGGAACCGGTTCGGACCTTGCCAACATCCGGACGACTGCCATTAAAGACGGGGACCATTATGTCGTGAATGGGCAAAAGACGTTCATTACAAACGGCGTGAACGGAAATCTGTTCCTCGTCGTCGTGAAGACAGATTCGCACGCGGAACCGAAGCATCGGGGCATCAGCCTGCTCATGATCGAGGAGGGGACGCCTGGCTTTACGAAAGGGCGGAAGCTCGACAAGGTCGGCATGCATTCGCAAGATACAGCCGAACTCTACTTCGAAGATTGCCGTGTGCCTGTCGGCAATCTGATTGGCGGGGAAGGGAAAGGGTTCAGCTATCTGATGGAAAAGCTCCAGCAAGAAAGGCTGCTCGTCGCATTATCCGCACAGACCGCTTCGGAAGATATGCTCGAAATGACGCTCGACTACGTGAAATCACGGGAAGCGTTCGGAAAGCCGATTGGTTCATTCCAAAATACGCAGTTCAAGCTTGCGGAAATCGCGACGAAGGTGGAGCTCGGCAAAGCGTTTCTCGAATCGCTCATTGAAGATCATTTGGCCGGCAAGGACGTCGTGACGAAAGTGTCGATGGCGAAATACTGGATCACCGAAACGGCGCGTGAAATTTCCGTGGAATGCATGCAGCTGCACGGGGGATACGGCTATATGGAGGAATATAAGATTGCACGGAGATACCGCGACATCCCGGTCGCTTCGATTTATGCGGGGACGAATGAAATCATGAAGATGATCATTGCGAAGAATATGGGGCTATAGGAGGGAATAGCAGGAAGCTTGTCCGCATATGATTGTGTGGGCGCAAGCGACTGCCGGGAACGGTTGTAAATGCTTAACACTATAAAAGCGCAAAAGGGGAGCGATTCAAATGATGCAAACACCATTATTACTGTCATCGTTTATTAAAAGGGCAGAGCAGTTTTTTCCGAACAAACTGATCATCTCCCGTACAGGGCCAGACATGATTCATCGGATTCCATACCGTGAATTTGCGAAGCGGACGAGGAAGCTGTCGAATGCCTTGACGAAGCTCGGGATGAAGCATGGAACGAAAGTGGGGACGTTTGGCTGGAACCATCACCGGCATTTGGAAGCGTACTTCGGCGTGCCGAGTACAGGCGCTATCCTTCATATGGTAAATATCCGCTTGGCGCCGGAGCATATCGCCTACGTCATCAATCATGCGGAAGATGAAATCCTGCTCGTCGATGATAACCTTTTCCCACATCTTGAAAAGCTGGCACCGATGCTCAAGACGGTGAAGCATTACGTCATCATGGGCGATAGCGCAGAAGTGCCTGAGACGACACTTCAAAATGTTCATTCTTATGAAGCGTTGCTTGCGGAGGCATCGGATCAGTATGACTATCCGGAGGACTTGGATGAAAACACGCCTGCCGGAATGTGCTACACATCCGCTACGACAGGCAATCCGAAAGGGGTTGTCTACACACACCGCGGCATCGTGCTTCACAGCTTTGCGCTTGGGTTGGCGGATGCGATGGGACTGCGTGAAAGCGACGTCATCATGCCGATCGTGCCGATGTTCCACGTCAATGCATGGGGGATGCCGTTTGCGGCGGTTTTCTATGGCTCAACGCAAGTGCTGCCGGGACCGGGCTTCAACCCGCAGCTGTTGCTTGACTTGATTGAACAGGAGAAAGTGACGCTGACGGCAGGCGTGCCGACGATTTGGCTGGCGGTTTTGAAAGAGCAGGAACAAAATCCGAGGGAGCTCTCCTCGCTTCGCGGCATCGTGAGTGGCGGCTCGGCATCTCCGAAAGGGCTGATCCGGGCATTTGAAGAGAAACTCGGAGTACCGTTCTACGTCGGATATGGCATGACCGAAACTTCGCCGCTCGTCAGCTTATCGGTCTACACGTCCGGCATGGAGGATTTGCCGATGGATGAACGGATTGATATCCGTGCATTGCAAGGGTTGATCATGCCGGGGCTTGAAGTGAAAGTCGTGAATGAAGACGGCGAAGTGCCTTGGGATGGTAAGACGATGGGCGAACTTGCGGTGCGTGGTCCTTGGATTGCGAGCGAATATTACAAGGACGACCGGACGGCGGAGGCATTCAAGGACGGCTGGCTCTACACGGGCGACATCGCCGTCATGACGGATATCGGTTATTTGAAGCTGATGGATAGAACGAAGGATTTGATTAAAAGCGGCGGTGAATGGATCTCTTCCGTCGATTTGGAGAACGCTTTGATGACGCATGAAGCGGTGTTCGAAGCGGCCGTCATTGCTGTTCCGCATGAAAAATGGGTGGAACGCCCGCTGGCCTGTGTCGTATTGAAAGAGGGCAAAACCGCGGACGATGCGTTGAAAGCCGAACTGCTCACTTATTTGGAAGGCCAATTCGCGAAGCTATGGGTTCCGGACGATGTCGTCTTCTTGGACGAAATACCGAAAACATCCGTCGGGAAATTCCTGAAAACCGCTTTGCGCGAACAATTGAAGGGCCATGTATTGGAAGTGTGAATGGATGCCACCCGCTCTTGCAGCGGGTGGTTTTTTATGGAGTTTTCTTTGGGGAATCGCCATGTTTATGGCAAGTCGGTGGTAAATGCGGGAGAATCGGTGGTAAACTCCCAAGAATCGGTGGTAAAGTGCCCAGAGTCGGTGGTAAACTCCGCCAAGTCGGTAATAAACGCCCCTAAGTGGTGATAAACTCTCCCTAAGCGGTGATAAAGTTGCCATGGACGGTGATAACCTCCAGCAAGTCGGTGATAACACCCCGAATGTCGGTGAGAAACTTTATTCGCTCTCCCTCGCATTAATTCCATCAGAAAAGGGAATAGCGTATAGGGAGCATATTTAATGGAAGAAGTGTTCAATCACATAGGAGGTATTAGCATGCTGAACAGAATTCCGAAATCCGAGACGACAGCTTGTTCCCTTACTGTATACAATGATGGCTTTGCGCTTGTGAAAGATACACGTTCCATTCCGCAATTCAACGAAAATGATTCTGTCCATTTTGTCGGAGTGGCGAAGAAGCTGAAGCCCGATTCCATCATTGTTGAAGGGGTGGACTTGTTGGAGCTTGTCTATGAATATGACCTGATGGATGAATTGAGGATATTTGAGAGATATTTAGGCCGTCAAATTTTAATCAAAGATCCGTTCACAAAACAAGATCGGGCATACACATTGCTACGTGCAAATGGCCCGATCGTCATGCAGGATGTCGAAACGAAAGAGCTTATTATCAATCCGAAGGGCGAATTGCGTTTTCCGGAAATTGAAGGCGGGAATCATGTAGAGCCGACACTCGTCTGGAAAGTCGCCGAGCAGCGAAGCGATGAAGTGTGTGTCTCATATTTGACAGGCGGGGTATCGTGGGAGGCGGATTATGTCATTTCCATGCACGGCGACCGTTTCGACTTGTCGGGTTGGCTATCGATGAAAAACTACTCCGGCGTCTCTTTCAACGATGCTCAACTTCGTCTCATATCAGGTAAGCTGAGCAAGGCGGGCAATGAAAACGAAGAGAAAAGCGCGGAGCTGTCGAGGCGGGAAAAGCAGAAGACAGAAGCTTTTTCCGATTTCCATACGTACACGTTCCCAAAGACAATCGATTTGGAAGACCGACAACAAAAGCAGCTTCGGCTTCTATCATCCTCCAATTCAAAAGCACGCATTATCTATGAAATCAACGAACAGACTTCGAATCCGGATATCTTCATCGAATTCGACAATACGGTGGAGAACGGTCTCGGTTTTCCGTTGCCAGCTGGAGTTTTTAAAATGTACCGGACGAACCCGGATGATGGCAGTGCGGAATTCATTGGCGAATATGCAATTAAGCATACGGAAGTGAATGAAAAAGTCCGTTTGAAATCAGGAGAAGCATGTGACATTGAAGTGAAGGCGAAAAAGGCCGGTAAATATAAAGAAGGCGGATACGAGTATACCGAATACGAATACAGTATTTGCAATACGAAAGGCACCCCGGTCGAAGCCGTCATCCGTCAACAAGTTCCCGGACATTTATGGACGGTGGATGAATCGACGCATGAATGGCAGAAGAAACGTGACAAGATTGTGCTGCCTGTTCATGTTCCTGTCAATGTCGAGGAAAAGGTGAAGTTTACAATCCGCCACGATCGCTCTGCGAGAAGGACAATTGGTTTCTAAAGCATAACATTTTTAACTATGCTTATATCGAAATAATGTGGAATTGCACCCGACGCTGGGGATAAAATCGGCATTCGGGTGTTTTTTTATTCACATGTGGATAATATTCATTCAAAACCACCCCATAATTCAGAAATTATAAACATATAAACAATCTTACCCACAGTTTTCGGTGTATAAGTCCATTTCGCGCATACTTATCCACTACATTCACATTCATACTCTTCCTTTTTCAAACGTACAATCCATCAGGACAGGTTGGAACTTCCAAGTGGATACCGGCGTCTGATAAGATGGACATAATTGAATTTTTACGACCAGGGAGAGTGTCATGGATAATTGGATAACTGAATTCATAAGTGAGCACGGATATTTTGGAGTGTGCTTTCTGTTGTTGATTGAAAATATATTTCCACCGATTCCATCTGAAATCATCTTGACCTTCAGTGGATTTGCAACTGGGTTTACAACGATGACGAAAACAGGCGTCATCATCGCTGCTACAATTGGTTCGGTCGTCGGTGCGATGATTCTATATAGTATCGGTTTGCTCATTGATGTGGAGCGACTTGAGAAATTTGTGGAGCGGCGGGGACGCTGGCTGCGCCTATCGAAGAAGGATCTGAGGAGAGCAGATGAATGGTTTGATAAATACGGTCCATGGACTGTGTTTTTTTGCCGTCTCGTTCCGCTCGTCCGTAGTCTGATTTCGGTGCCTGCGGGAATGTCGAATATGAACTTTCCGCTGTTTCTGTTATTGACAACTCTCGGGAGCTTCATTTGGAACACAATTCTTGTTACAATAGGGTTTAATGTCGGTGAAAATTGGGAGTCGATCGTCCATTATATGGACGTCTATTCGAACATTGTTTATGTGTTGTTAGCAATTGGTGGAATAGCGGTTTGTATTGGTTACATCCGATTCCGCAGAAAGAGGGCTTAGTGGATGGATTTATTTGAATTACTCAAGGCGTTGATCCTTGGCTTTGTGGAAGGGATGACAGAGTTTGCGCCAGTCTCCTCGACAGGGCATCTCATTATCGTAGACGATATGTGGTTGAAGACGGAGGAGTTTCTTGGAAAATATCCGGCCAACACATTTAAGATCGTCATCCAGCTTGGATCGATATTAGCGGTTGTCGTCGTGTTTTGGAAGAGGTTACTCAGTTTGGTCGGTCTGTATAAGATCGACGGGAAAAAGATGACGAGTCGTTTTAATCTTATGCACGTTATTGTCGGCATGTTGCCAGCAGTCATTCTTGGATTTGCATTCAAAGATTTAATCGATGATTATTTATTCGGCGTCGAGACGGTCATTTTTGCACTCGTCGCAGGAGCAATTCTCATGATTGCCGCAGACAAATTCGGACCGAAGAGACCGAAAGTCCAATCATTGGATCAGATTACATATCGGCAGGCATTTACGGTGGGTCTTGTCCAATGTTTATCATTATGGCCAGGTTTCTCACGTTCGGGTGCAACGATTTCCGGTGGTGTCCTGTTCGGAATGAACCATAGAACCGCGGCTGACTTCACGTTCATCATGGCGGTGCCGATCATGGCGGGTGCAAGCCTCGTGTCGGTCCTGAAAAACTGGGAAGATATGTCGATGGATTACCTTTCATTTTATATCGTCGGCTTTATAAGCGCTTTTGTCTTTGCGCTCGTTTCGATCCGCTTCTTCCTGAAGCTTGTATCGAGAATCAAACTTGTGCCGTTTGCGTTGTATAGAATTTTTCTAGCAATCGTCTTAGCAGCAATCGTATTTTTATAATCATGTTGACGACTCGTTTACGGGTCGTTTTTTTATTCTCTAAAACAGTCTTCTGCTACACTTAAGAAAAAACGGCGGTGAGGAACTTGAGTGAGCAAGTACTAATTATTGAAGATGAAGAAGCGATAGCGCGCGTTCTTCAATTGGAGCTTGAGTTTGAAGGATATTCGGTCGGCGTCGCACATTCGGGGACGGACGGCCTTATTAAGTTCAGGGAGCAGGAGTGGAATCTTGTTTTGTTGGATCTCATGCTGCCTGGTATGAATGGGTTGGATGTGCTGCGGCGAATCCGGGCGGCGGAAGACGGTACGCCCGTTATTTTATTGACGGCGAAAAGCGATGTGGAAGACAAAGTGACAGGGCTCGACTTGGGAGCGAATGATTACGTCACCAAACCGTTCGTAATCGATGAATTGCTTGCCCGCATCAGGTCGGCTATACGTACTTCGCAAAAGAAGTCCGTCGTGAAAGATGAATTTCTTCATGAATTCGCCGGATTATCGATCCATGAGCAGTCCCGTGAAGTGACACGGGATGGTGACTCCATCGATTTAACACCGCGGGAATATGACTTATTGCTTCATTTGATCCGGCATCCGAATCAGGTGCTTTCGCGTGAACAGTTACTCGATGCGGTATGGGGCTTTGACTATTATGGCGACACGAACGTAGTTGATGTCTATATCCGATATGTCCGGAAAAAAATCGATCGCCGGAACGAACCTTCCCTCATCCAAACAGTACGGGGCGTCGGATATGCGTTAAAGGAACCGGTCCATGAAGCTTAAAAAGAAGATCCATGTTTTTTCGACCCTATT
This sequence comes from Sporosarcina sp. Marseille-Q4943, assembly GCF_943736995.1. Taxonomy (GTDB): domain Bacteria; phylum Bacillota; class Bacilli; order Bacillales_A; family Planococcaceae; genus Sporosarcina. The sequence continues at coordinate 174,312 of NZ_CALSFT010000002.1, forward strand.
GATGTTCATTCTTCTTGTGCTCGCGAACATCCTCATCTATTTCCTTTTCGAAAGGATGTCTCATAACACGGAATATGAGCAACTGCTCGGCCGTGCAAAAGAGCTGACCGCAGAGTTGAGCATATTGGAGACGGAAGCGGATGCCGGCATGGTATTGCGCGCATTCATTCCAGCGAATGGTGCCATCTCCATCATTAACAGCGACGATAAACCACTCATCAATGTTCAATCTTTGGCTGGGCTCGGGAAAGTCGACGGCCATGTGAATCCGGGCAATTCTTATACGATTGACCGATTCGAAGGTACGGAAGCGTTATCGATCTCAATGCCGATCATTTGGCCAACAGGTGAAGTTGTTACAATGAAAATGACCCAACTGCTGACAGATGTTGAGAAAAATATGCGGGTCCTGAAGTATGTCCTGATCGGTGTTACAACGTTTGCGATGATTCCGATCACACTTTCCAGCATGACGCTCGGCAGAATTGTCACTCGGCCGATCGAGAATCTCATAACGGCGATGAACAGAAGCCGGCAATCGGGGACGTATGAAAAGTTGACTGGCGTTGTAAATGGAAATGACGAGCTTGCACAAATGGAACGGACGTTTAATGAAATGATGGAACAATTGGAACAGAACTATATGAAGCAGGAGCAATTTGTCTCAAACGCATCCCATGAATTAAAAACGCCTTTGACTGTAATCGAAAGCTACTCCCGATTGTTGGCGAGGCGTGGGTTAGAAAATCGGGAAGTCGTCGATGAGGCGTTGAATGCCATTATCTCTGAAACGGGCCGGATGAAAGAAATGATTGCACAAATGCTTGATTTGGCGAAGAGCAGCGGTTCTCATGCGTTCGAATTTGCAGAAGTCGATTTGACTCCCTTGCTGGAAGCTGCTGTGATGCCGTTGAGGCAAGCATACGATAGGGAAATCATTATTGATGCGGATGGGCCGGCAATTGTCGAAACGGATGGGAAATTCGTGAAGCAGTTGTTGTTCATTCTTCTCGACAATGCACGGAAATATAGCGATCGGGAAATCTTCACTTCTATACAAGACCAGCAGGACGTAGTAGAAATCACTGTGAAGGATTATGGCAAAGGGATTCCGCAATCCGACTTGCCGCATATTTTCGATCGTTTTTACCGGGTGGAGTCGGACCGTAGCCGTAAGACAGGAGGAACCGGGTTGGGGCTATCCATTGCGAAGGAGATAGCCGACGGACTTGGCGCTACCTTGACGATAGAAAGTGTTGTGGACATGGGAACTGTTATCCGGGTTTTGATTCCGAGAAAGAGAAAGGCTCTCAGGGAATTTTAATGTTAGGGCGGTAAGATGAAAGAAAGGAGGATTTTTGCATGAATATATGGAAAAAACCTTGGTTCATCCCGATTGTCTTGACGATCATCATTGTCATCGCAGGGCAGCTGTATACGGCAGGAAAGCTGACGAAGGCCGAAACCTTGCCGAAAGAGGAGATCAGCTCCCAATTAGCGATGATTTACGATGGAGAAGTGAAAGATCTCATGTTGGATGGATCTGTGTATAAAGCGAAAGTTTCAAGAGCAGGGGCGGAATACGCTGTGGAAGTCGACGCAGGATCGGGCAAAGTTCTTTCACTCATTCAGACGAAAGAAACATCAAAGCCCGATATCGTCATGGAGACAGATGAAGGAGAAAAAGCCGGAAATACGGACGAAACGGCGACGCCAGTTGAAAATTCGTCTGACGAAACGGCTAAAACAGATAGTGAGATAAAGAAAGAGCCAGATAACAAAGCAACAGATAGCAGCGCGGCAGATCAGACGGAAAGCAAAACCGAAGTTCCGAAGCCGAGTGCCAACAAAACACCCGAGCAATCCAAACCAGCTAGCAAGCCGGCGAATAAGGAAAAGCAGCGAAAAACCGTTCTCATCTCCGAGCAAAAGGCAAAAAAGATTGGAATGGCCCAATTGCCGGCCGGAGCGATTGGCGAAGTTGATGATGTGGATTTTGTGAATTCGGAAGACGGTGGCTATTATTTAGTGCAGATTGAAATCGACACGGATGATGATATGGACGAAGTTACGTATCAAATCCATGCGATATCAGGAAAAGTGATGACTGTCACTTGGGATGATTAAATTAAGAAATTGATTCTCATCAATTTCTAATATTCCTCTCAATATCCTCTCATCTTCACGAGGTAGTATGAAGATAGAAGAAAAAAGGAGGAAAACAAACATGAAAAAATGGATGTTGATCCCTGCAATGGCAGGAGTCGTAGCTGTCGGAAGTGTTGCAATGGCGGAGGACTCGGTTCCGAGTACTTCTAATAAAGCAGAAAACCTGATCACTTTGAAGGAAGCAAAACAGGTTGCTACCGAGAAAGTGAAAGGTGGCATCGTGACGGAAATCGAGTTGGATAAAGACGACGGCCGTTACCATTTCGACGTCGATTTGAAAGACGGAAAGTATGAGTATGACTTAGAAGTGGACGCGTACACAGGAGAAATCATCAAGTTTGAAAAAGAAGTGGAGAAGGGCCGTAAGCAAGCTACATCTGGCAATCTGCTGACGAAAGAGGAAGCGATATCCATTGCTAAAAAGAAGGCAGCGGGTACAGTGAAAGAGATTGAGCTGGATACCGATGACGGTCGTAAAGAATACGAGATCGAAATGAAAGATGATCAATTCAAATACGAAATCGAGCTGGATGCTGTCACTGGCGAGTTTTTGAAATTTGAAAAAGACCGTTACCGTAGCGCTAAAAAAGAAGTGAAGGCGCAGACGGAAAAAGTTGCAGCTTCTACGTTGAACGTCGTCGAACAGACAACGCAAAAGCAAGCTGTAAAACCGGTAGATAACAAGAGATCAAACAATAATACAATGCTTACGAAAGAGCAGGCGCTTGCCATTGCGAAGCAACATGCAAGCGGCGTTGTAACTGATTTCGAGCTGGACGACAATGTCTATGAAATTGAAATGGAAGACGGCGACATCGAATATGAGCTGGATATCCATGCCTACTCAGGCGCCATCCTTTCATTCGAACGGGATGAAGATTGAGTAACTGAAAAAATTCGTCAAAACATAAAAACAAAGCGGGCAGCTGCCATACTGCCCGCTTTTTCTGTGCTTATTTTTCCAACAATAGATGTCTGTTTAGGTAGTCTGTTCCGGTTCTTTGTCTGTCACATCGAGTATGTCTAGCAGGAAGACAAACACTGGAATCCCGATGATCAATCCCCAGACGCCAAAGAAGTTCTGCGAAAAGATGAGGACGATGAACGTATAAAATACCGGCAAATCCGTTTTGGAAGACATTAGCTTCGGATTTAATATATAAGCTTCCACTGCATGAATAACCATTATAGCTACAAGCAAATAGACGACTGTTAGAATGCCGCCAATCGTAAAACCGATAATCGTCAGTGGTACGAGTGAAATGATGACGCCGGCGACAGGAATGAGCCCTAAGAAGAAAATCATGATGGCCAATCCGATAATTTGCGGGAAACCGAGGATCATCAAGACGATGACAGACAGAAACGTATTGACGAGTGCGATAATGAACTGTGCTTCGATTACTTTGCCGAATGTACGAGAAAATTTCTTGCCGAAAAATTCAATTTCATAATAAAACGGGGCGATCTTACTGTTTTTAAACTTACCTGTGAATTCAATTAACCGAGGTTTTTCAAGAAGGAAAAACAAACTTAATATGATTGCCAGAAGTACCTGGATACTAGTTTTACTAATGTCAGTAAAAGATTTAAGTAAATATGAGAATCCGTTTTCTACATAACTCTTAATTTGTTCACTGGAAATGACAGACTCAAGAAATCCGAGCAATCGGTTGTCATGTGACTGGGTGGAGAAGTTACTAATTTGCCTAATGAGTTGGCTGATTTCAAGTGTGATGATCGGTAAATATTTGACGAGGCTGATCGTCAACAAACCGACAATCAATGTGTAGAGGAATATTACAATCAGTTTATGATTAAGTCGAACATACTTGGTTGTAAAACAGACAAGCCGATTCATTAAAAATGAAAAAATAAAGGTCAATAAGATTAAATTCATCATGCTTCTTACGCTAAACAGAATGATGATGATCAAAGCGAAGATAATGAACCGTTTAACTCCTTTTTTTCGCAATACATCTGAAATCAAATCCATATAAACGAGTACCTCACATATTCAATTATTATGTAAATAATAGTACCATACTGTTAGTATCCACTTGGCAGATTAAGATTACAAGCAGGAGCTCTCCGATAAGAAAATACCGTAGCTCCTGCGAATAATCCTATCATTAAACTTCGTACACCTTCCCGACGACCGCCAATTCGGCGTCACCATCATAAACTCCCTTTGCCGCTCTCAAAATATCCGTCGGATCGCCGTGTAAGGGCAGATGTGTCAATACGAGCCGGTTCGCGCCCGCCAGCTTCGCAAGTCGTCCTGCCTCGCTTCCTGCCATATGTCCCGGCGCTTTGCCGAGATGCTCCTCGTATAAATTCGCTTCGCTGATCAATAAATCTGTTCCGCTTGCAAATTCCACTAGTTTGTCATGCCATTCCGTATCCGCTGTCAACGTGACGGAACGGCCGTCAACCGTGAATTTCAATGCTAAACAATAGACGGGGTGAATCGTTTCACAGAATGAAACCTCAAAAGGTCCGATATGGACAATGTCCGTTTCCTGTATGGCGACGCCAATGGTCTGCTCTTTATAAGACAGCTTTTCAAAATTCTCCTTGTCCCGATCATGTCCGTAAATCGGCAATGCAGGCGACGGTTGTCCGAGATAATAATTGATGAGCCTGCTATATTGGAGGTTGCCGATGTCCGCGATATGATCCGCATGATAATGGCTGATGACGACTGCATCCAACTTTTCCAATGGTACATAATTTTGCGCGGAAGCGAGCACGCCGCTTCCGCAGTCGACGAGGCAATGGAAGCCTTCATGCTCAATTAAAAATGCCGAAGTGGCCCCATTCGCTTTCGGATAGCCACCCCAAATCCCGACCGGAATTACGTTCATATTTACCGAACCTCCATATAATCCATATGTTTGCTTTTATACCTAACGGGGTATATCATTAAAATGAAATCTAAACCTAAAAGGAGAGATGAAAATGACGACAGCTACAGCTACAGTGTACACTACGAACACATGCCCATACTGCACAATGATGAAAAATTATTTGGATGAACAAAATATCCCATACCGTGAAGTGAACGTGCAAGAGGACGAAGAAGCAGGTCGGAAGCTCGTCGAAACGACAGGGCAAATGGGAGTACCGCAAACCGAATTGAACGGCCAATGGATTTTAGGCTTTGATACGCAAGCTGTGCAGGCAGCATTGAAAGGGTAAGCAGTTTGAAAAAGGCCTTTCTCATTTCCAGACCGTGCTCAATCAACACTTCTGGACGTAAATATCCGAAAATCTGCATCGGCCATGTTGCGCTCTTCCTCACAGGAGTTTTTCTTGTGATCATAGAGCTGACGAACTAAATTTACCCTCATTGACGTGAAAAATGTCAATGAGGGATTTTTTTTTGAAGAAATTGAGTACAAAAGACTTTATAAACAAATCAAATGAAAGTTTGAGAAGTGGATACCCAATAGTCTTAGTCCGAGATATTTAGACGTGAGCCCTAAAAAAAGAATAAAAAGACCCAGCCAAAGGGGCTGTGGCCATGATTAGTGTGCTATTTATCACGCTTTTTTACTTGGGATTAGCAGATAAGCAATCAATAGATGTACATACAAGAAAGGTGGTGCCTTTATACCTAATGCCTATTATCCTGTTTGATGTACGAAGTGCTCATACCTTTTTTGACAACGAAAATTTGAAATGGTAATCATATACATATAGTGTCAATTGCCTATGAATCTTGCACGATGAAGTTGGAGGTAACTTACGATGAAAAAGTTAGTACTATCTGCAATGGCTTCTTTATTAATTATAATTGCAGGATGCAATAGTGGCGAAAAATCAATAAAGGATATTGAGGGATCTGCAGAGGAAATAAATTCACCGGAGGATAAGGAAGTTGGTGCCGAGGAGACGAAGAGTGTACCGGAGTTTCCCCCAGCACCTACTGAAGCTAGTGACATTATCTCCCTAGGTGCCGGAGAAAAGATGAAGGAAATCCAAGCGGCGGCAAAGGGGAAATTGACGATAGAAGACTTTGCGGCAATGAAGGATTTACCGGTCGAGAATATGACTGTTGAAGAAATTTATAATGGCATCGTCGATTGGTATGCAATGGATTATTCAAGCGTCCACGATCCTCTTGTCAATTTTGAGCCGGACTACGGGGAATATGGAATCGATAAACAGGAAATGAAGCAATTGAACATTTCAGTGTTGATCGACGCGAGCGGCAGCATGAAAGCCTATGTTGGCGGAGAGCAGATGATGGCTCTTGCGAAGGATGCGGTTAAACGTTTCGGTGCGGGCCTGCCGGAAGAATCCATCGTGTCCCTCCGTGTTTACGGGCATGAAGGAACAGGTTCTTCTGCAGACAAAGCGATGTCATGCGCAAGCAATGAGCTTTTATACAGCCCTGATTTTTACGAGGAGAAATCATTTAATGAAGCTTTGTCCAAATTCGATGCTGCTGGATGGACGCCGCTTGCCGCTGCCATTAAAGCTGGCGGGGAAGATTTACGAGTCAAGGCTTCTGCCAAGACACAGAATATGATTTTTGTCATTAGCGACGGAGTGGAAACGTGTGGAGGAAATCCAGTGGAGGAAGCTAAAAAATTAGCGGCATCCGACCTGAACGTTGAAGTGAATGTCCTCGGTTTCAACTTGGATAGTGAAGGACAAAAGCAATTGAAGAAAGTGGCGGAAGAGGGCAATGGGAAATATGCCAACGTCAAATCGAGAGTCGACTTTCAAAAAACATTCCAATCGATGCTAGCCGAAGCGAATGCGGTCGTTCGCGAATTGAACCAAAAAGCAGTACATGGAATCAAAATTAACAATCATACAATTCGCCTGAATGACCAAGTTCTTAAACTTCATTCTAGCTTCTTTGACTTTGCAGCAGAGGAAAACAGCAACTTGAGAATGGCTGTAAAGGTGTTGCGCGATGAGGATCTAATCGACAACGAGACGCAGTTCGCCTTGTCGGATTTGATTGATGAACGCCGTAAAACGATGCGGGAATACGGCGAATCCATTAAGAAAGAGAAGCTCGAACTCATTGAAAACACCCGAAAGGAAATATTTGAAGCCCTGCATGCGCAGTGAATGAGAGGTAACTACAATGAACTACTCAACCGCAAAATGGCTGATTGGCATACTGTCTGTCATTGCTATAGCGACGACTGCAATGCTATTTTATTCCGATCATGTAGGGGTCACCTATCCCCTTTTGGAAGCAGTATATAAACCAATCATTTTTATTACATTGATGCCTGTGCTTTTGTTAATCATTGGTCTTTTAATTGCACAGGGAAAGAAGGAAGAAAAGATTTCTACTAAAAGTCTTGGTCGGTCTGCCATCGTCATAGCTGCTCTTTTCGCATATCGATGGATGACGGGATATTTTGATTAACGGAAACGGCAATGGAATGATTGGTTAAAGCAATGCACCGATTACCGGGCGCATTGCTTTTCCTTTTTGAAGGTTAATTGTTGTCAAACGGTGATAAAGTCCATCTGAGCGGTGATAAACCCTTGTTAAGCGGTGATAACCGTGAAAAATCCCTCTTCACTCTCTCCTCACTAGCAATGCAATGTGAAATAAAATCGCGTCGCGGAATCGGGTCGGGTCCAATGACGTCAGCTCCTTCACTTTCCGCAATCGATAGGTCAATGTATGGCGATGGATGGCGAGGGCAGCCGCCGTTTCACCAATCGCTTGATCATGTTCGAAAAATGCTTCCAACGTTTCAATGAGCTGCTCGTTCAATCCGGCAAGGATCCGCCTGGCAAAGCGTTCCTTCGATTGGGATGGGCGGCTTTTCAAGAGGGCAATCAGTTCAATGTCATCATAGTAGTAATGGATTTGCTCATTCGAATGCCCGTATTCAATTGCGTACTTTGCTGTTTCATACGAATGGGAGATGCCTTCCAAGTTTTTGACAGGTAACCCGACGCCGATTTCGACGGAGGAATCCTTTTGGAATAAAGCAAGGATTGTCTGCAGCTTCAACTCAAGCACGGACATTTTCACGTCGGACAGAACGATGAACAACTCATTCAACTGTGAGTGACCGATTAGAGCTGTGTTTCTCTCGAACTGCTCTTCCATCGTTTCAATTAATCGCTGAGGAGATTCAGGCAAATTATTTGTTTGCACTAATAGCGTCAAATAAGGTCCGGTCATGTTGAATTCCAATAAGGCAAGCCGGTCGATGACAATCGGTGTAAGCGGGCCGCTATCAATCAGCTCTTCAAAAACGAGCTCCTTGATCTTCCGTTTCCATTCAGCCTCTGATGTAATGAGTGCCTGATGGACCATCATTTCGGTCGTCAATTGTACGAGCGTTGCAATATCTTTCAATTCTTCAGGATTGCCGGTAATGCCGATGACGCCGATCAATCGGTCCTTATAATAGATGGGCATGTTCACGCCAGGCTTTGCTCCTTGCCAATCCGATGTATTCCCATCATCTATCCAAAGCGGTCGTCTCGTTTTAGCAACATGCGCGGCGCCTTCATGGATGCGGTCGATGCGCTCTTTTTCCCCGGAAGCCAAAATCATTCCATTCGTATCCATCACATTCAAATTCCTGTCCAACCTGAACATCGTCTGCTCCACGATTTCCTCTGCCAGCTTCTTCGTAATCAAAAATTCACCCCCATGTATAAGAAACAACTTCATTTTCACGTGAAACTTATACATCAAGTATAATGTATTTTTGTTTTCGAAACATATAATAAAATGAAAGCATTTTAACTTAATCAATCAATTTCGAGGTGCTTCCCATAAAGGTGAGTTTGGCACCTGATTCGTTTAAAGGAAGTTTGACAGCTATCGAAGAAGCAACCCGAACATCGTCTTTTCCACGATTTCCTCTGCCAGCTTCTTCGTAATCAAAAATTCACCCCCATGTATAAAAAGAACCTTCATTTTCACGTGAAACATATACATCAAGTATAATGTATTTTTGTTTTCAAAACATATAATTAAATGAAAGCGTTTTATTAAATATTTTGGAGGTGCTTTGCATGAAGGTGATTGTAGCACCTGATTCGTTTAAAGGAAGTTTGACAGCTATCGAAGCCGCCGAGGCGATGGCTGCAGGTATACGTGACGTCGATCCGGATATCCAGACGGTTCTGCTGCCGGCTGCAGACGGCGGTGAAGGCACGATGAGAAGCTTGGTCGATGCGACAAAAGGGACATATGTGTCGGTAAGTGTGGAAGACCCGCTAGGCAGACCGATTAACGCCACATATGGAGTTCTCGGAGACGGTGAGACGTGCGCAATTGAAATCGCTGAAGCGTCGGGACTGATGAGGCTACAGGAAAATGAAAAGAATCCGCTTGCCGCGTCTTCCTACGGCACAGGTGAATTGATCAAACACGCATTGGACAACGGTTATCGAAAATTCATCATCGGCCTTGGAGGAAGCGCAACGAATGACGGAGGAGCGGGAATTCTCCAAGCACTCGGCATGCGTCTGTTAAATAAAGAAGGGATTGAACTGCCGAAAGGGGGAGGCGGACTCGAGCATATTCATTCCATTGATCGTGAAAAATGGGATGTTCGCATTGCGGAAAGTGAATTCTTGATCGCAAGTGATGTGAAAAATCCATTTGTCGGCAGCGACGGTGCCTCGGCTGTTTTTGGGCCTCAGAAAGGGGCGACTCCCGCTGACGTGGACAGTCTTGACCGGAATTTGCAAAAATTCGCCGACGCGATTGAAAAAGAAACGGGAATTGCCCTTCATTCGAAAGAGGGTGCAGGTGCCGCCGGAGGAGCGGGAGGTGCGTTCCAAGCGTTCTTCAATTGTGAAATGCGGCAAGGGATCGATGTCGTGCTTGAAGCGATTGATTTTGACCAGCATGTGAAAGATGCGGATCTGATCATCACGGGGGAAGGGAAGACGGATGTGCAGACGTTTTCTGGAAAAACGCCGTTCGGCATTGCGAAGGCGGCGCATCGTGAAGGGAAGCCTGTCATACTCATTTCGGGTGCTGTGGATGAAGAAAACCGCGATGCATTGACGCCGCTGTTTACGGAAGTCCACGCGATCGTGGATGAAAATGTGTCCGTGGAAGAAGCAATTGCAGATGCTTTCAATTATTTGCGCAAGAAGACAAAAAAGGTGATGGAATTCATTACAGAAAAAGGGGTGTAGGGAATGTTGTTTGCAATGATTGCGTTGAGTGTTGTCCTCATCGTAGTACTGACAGCTGTGTTCAAGGTTCATCCGTTTTTATCATTGTTAGCGGGAGCGTTTTTCGTCGGCATCACGTCCGGCATGCCGCTGTTGACCGTTGTTGATAATGTGAATGAAGGCTTCGGAGGGTTGATGAAGGGAATCGGGCTCGTCATTGTCGCGGGTACAATCATCGGCGTCATTCTCGAGAAATCGGGAGCTGCGTTTCGAATGGCGGAAGTCGTGTTGCGCCTGATCGGGGAGAAACGCCCTCAATTGGCAATGTCCATTATCGGATATATCGTTTCGATTCCAGTTTTCTGTGATTCGGGATTCATTATTTTATCCAGCTTGAAAAAAGCGTTGGCGAAGCGGGCGAAAGTGGCGATAGCGTCGATGGCTGTTGCGCTCGCGACAGGGCTTTATGCAACGCATACATTAGTGCCTCCGACGCCGGGTCCAATTGCGGCGGCTGGTAATATTAAGGCTGAAGATTATTTGGGCACGATTATTTTGATCGGCCTTATCGTCGCCATCCCGGCGGTCATTGTCGGATATTTATGGGCAGTGAAGGTCGGATCGAAAATTTCCGTGCCGGAAGATGTCGAGGATGAAGGTCTGGATTATGATGAAATCGTCAAGTCGTTCGGCCAAATGCCGTCGACGTTCAAAGCGTTTCTGCCTATTGTCTTGCCAATCGTTCTCATCGGGGTTGGATCCGTTGCGAAACTGACTTTGGCGGAAGGCGGCTTCAACAATTTTCTTCAATTTTTAGGGGCGCCTTCAGTGGCCCTATTATTAGGTGTTCTTGCAGCGTTCCTGCTGCTGCCGAAATGGAATGAAGAGACGTTGACGAAGTGGATCGGGGAGGGGCTGAAAGAAGCGGCGCCGATATTGCTCATCACAGGAGCGGGCGGCGCGTTCGGAAGAGTCATTTCGAATTCAGGTGTCGCTGAATTGATCGGTGAGATGAATTTCTCAGCGCTAGCTGGCGGCGCATTCTTCCTTCTCGTTCCGTTTTTCATTGCAGCAGCTCTGAAAACGGCACAAGGTTCGTCTACTGCGGCGTTGGTCATTACGTCGACGCTTGTCGCTCCGTTGCTTCCGGCAATGGGGATCGAAGGTGCGATTCCACTTGCGCTCGTTGTCATGGCGGTCGGTGCGGGCGCAATGACGGTGAGCCATGTGAACGACAGCTTCTTCTGGGTCGTCACGGAGTTTAGCGGTATGAAAGTGACGGATGCGTATAAGGCGCAGACGATGGCTACTTTGCTGCAAGGTGTGACAACGATTGTCGTCACGATGGTTCTTTGGATGATATTAGTTTGATGAAAACGCTGATTCCTTTTGGGGAATCGGCGTTTTTTTGTATGTGGCATGGCCGAATCGGTGGTAACGTGCCGGGCAACGGTGGTAAAGCGTTGGGAAGCGGTGGTAACGTGCTGAGAGTCGGTGGTAAATCATCGAAAGTCGGTGGTAATGTGCTGAGCAACGGTGGTAAACACGTCCGAAGCGGTGGTAAACCAGTCGACATGACCAAACTTAGGTGGTAATTAATGGTCGAACGGTGATAAAGTCGCCCGAGTCGGTGATAAACCTCCGAGAGTCGGTGATAAACTCCCCCAAGTCGGTGATAAAGCGCTGAGAGTCGGTGATAAACCTCGGAAACTCGGTGATAACCCCCATCAGCATATGCCGGTCAATCCCATGCATATAGTAAATGTAAGAGTTGTCCATTTGAGCAATTTCAGCATACAACATTTGAAAGGAGATGAACGGATGGGTGAATCGATGATGGATATACGGGAGCTGCGCAACTGTTACGGCCGGTTTGCGACGGGTGTGACGGTCGTGACGTGTGCGCATGAGCAAGGGAAGCATGGGATGACGGCCAATTCCTTCACTTCGGTTTCGCTTGATCCGCCGCTTGTGCTCGTGTCGGTGGATTGGCGTGCGAAAGCGTTGCCGTATTTGAAGAATAATCATTTTACGGTCAATATTTTACGGGAGAGCCAGCAGGGCACGGCAATGCATTTTGCGGGCAGAGCCCAAGATCCCGCACCGTTTGAATGGGATGGCATTGAGATTAAAGGCTCGCTCGCCTTTATTGAATGTGAACCGTGGGCGGAGTATGATGGCGGCGACCATGTGCTAGTAGTCGGGAAAGTGAAACGGTTTGCATATGAAGATGGAACACCACTAGCTTTTTACGGCGGTAAGTTTTCAAAAGTGGAGATATGATTAAATGACTGGCTTTCTAGAGGATGCATTCCCTGGTAGCCGGTCGTTTTTTATTTCGGCATGAAATCCGGCCATTTTGTCTCGCTTCGGCATTTTTCCTATGAGACAGGCATACGTATAGGTGTAATGGGACAAGGAGGAGTGAATTCATGCCAGTTGAACAGGAAAAGAAGACGGTATTGCCATTGACAGGCAAGGAGTATTTGGAGAGCTTGAAGGACGGACGGGAAATTTGGCTGCATGGCGAGAAAGTGAAAGATGTGACGACACATCCGGCTTTCCGGAATGCTGCGAGGTCGATTGCACGGCTGTATGATGCGTTGCATGACGAGAAGATGAAGGATGTTTTGACGGTCGAGACGGATACGGGGAATGGCGGCTTCACGCAGAAGTATTTCCGTGTGGACAAGAGTGCGCAAGACTTGTTGGAGTCCCGCGACGCAATTGCGCAATGGGCGCGCCTGACATATGGGCAGATGGGAAGGTCGCCGGATTATAAGGCGGCATTCCTCGCGACGCTCGGCGCGGACCCGGATTACTACGGGAAGTACGCGGATAATGCGCGGAGGTGGTACAAAGAAGCGCAGGAGCGGAATTGGTTCTTCAACCATGCAATCATCAATCCGCCAGTGGACAGGCATAAGCCGCTCGATGCCGTGGCTGACATTTTCGTCAGGGCAGTCGGGGAGACGGAGCAGGGGGTCATCGTCAGCGGAGCGAAGATGGTCGCGACGGGGTCCGCATTGACGAATTATAACTTTGTCGCCCATTACGGCGCTGCGCCGATCACGAAGGAGGAGTTCGCACTCGTGTTCGTGGCGGCGATGGATACACCGGGCGTGAAGCTTGTCAGTCGTGCGTCGTATGAAATGAACGCCGCCGTCATGGGAAGCCCGTTCGACTATCCATTGAGCAGCCGGTTCGATGAAAACGACTCGGTCCTTATTTTCGATAACGCGCTCATTCCATGGGAGAACATCATCATTTATAAAGACGTGGAGAAAGCAAACAGCTTTTTCGCGGACAGCGGTTTCCTCCACAGATTCACGTTCCACGGCGTGACGAGGCTTGCGGTCAAGCTTGACTTCGTTTCAGGTTTATTGCTGAAAGCCGTCAAGATGAACGGTTCCGACCAATTCCGCGGCGTCCAAGTGAATGTCGGCGAGGTGCTTGCCTGGAAGAACATGTTCTGGGCGCTAAGCGACGCAATGGCATTGAACCCGGACGAAGGGCGGAACGGGACGAAGCTGCCGAATTTGAATTACGGGCTTGCGTACCGGATGTTCATGTCCGAAGGGTGGCCGCGGGTGAAGGAAATTATCGAGAACGTCGTCGCGGGAAGCTTAATCGCGCAGCCGTCCAGCTCAAGAGACTTCCAAAATCCGGAGCTGCGTCCGCTGTTGGATAAACTATATCGCGGTTCATACGGCGTAGGGGCAGAAGAGAAGATCAAGCTCATCAAATTACTGTGGGATGCCATCGGGACGGAATATGGCGGCAGGCACGAACTGTATGAGCGCAACTACTCCGGCAACCACGAAAACATCCGTCTCGAAAACTTGGTCGTCGCCAATATGAGCGGGCAAGCCGACCAGTTCGAGAAGTTCGCCGAGGAGTGCTTGAATGACTACGATCTGAACGGTTGGACGAACGATACGTGGATCAATCCGGACGATGTGAGCTATTTTAAAGAATGACAAAACGACAATACAAAGTGGAACTGGAAGGGCGTTATTTGCAAGTCGTCGATTACCCAGGCGAAAAGGGGACGATCATCGCGCTTCATGGTCTTACCGGCACACATAAGAACATGCTTCATTATGCGCAAAGCTTGCAGGGCGATTATCGAGTCATCGCCTGCGATCTGCGGGGAAGGGGCGACAGTTCGGGGATGGATGTCGCCTCCATCTTTTCTCATGCCGAGGACATAAAGGAACTGATTGCCATTTTGGGAATAAAAGACCCGATTTTGCTCGGCCATTCCATGGGTGCTTTCATTTCCGCACTCGTGGCTAGCGAAATGCCATCGGTGAAAGGGCTTGTCTTGCTGGACGGCGCCGCGCGGATGTCGGGACGCCAGCACGATATTGTCAGGCCGTCGCTCGGGAGGCTCCGGAAGACGTATGAATCCAAACGGGCGTATGTCGAGGAGCTGCGGCAACTTTACAAACGACTCGGCATCAAGTGGACTGATGCCGTACAAGAAATTGTGGAGTATGAAATTCATGGAACGGGCAACGGGTGGATGCATAAATCGGCGTATGAAAATATAGAAGAGGACTTTGCGAGCTTTGATTTTTTCAACCCGATTGAAGTGATGGGAAAAATCGCTTGCGAAACGTTGCTTATCCAGGCGGACGGGGGAATCGGACCGCTCCCTCCGTTCTTCACGGATGCCGATTACGAAGAGACGAAAATACACACATCGAAACTGGTAACGTTCAATTCGGATAGCAATCATTACACGATGGTCTTTGAAAAACAGGATGACATCTTGACGGCAATCCGCGATTTCTTGGCTGGGGTGATCTTGGATGAGTGAAGGATTGGCTTACTTCAAGGAAGTATATGGCGCAGTTCCTGGATGGGTCGAAAAAATGCATGCCTACCGACCAGATGCGCTTGATCATTACACAAGCTTGCGAAGCGCCATCATGGGGGACGGGCTTTTATCCGGAAAGGAAAAAGACCTCCTTCTCGTTGGAATCAATGCAGCGAGATGCTACGAGCGGAGCATGCTCTATCATACGAAAGGTGCCATAGATGGGGGTGCCACCATTCCAGAGCTGATCGAGTACTTACTCGTCGCGTACCGGTATGGAGGGCTCAAGTCGATGCAAACCGGCATCCAATCCGTGAAGTACGCACGTTCATTGAATGGATTGCCGGAAGGACAGCTGCCTTATGGTGTTTGTAACGAGCATATTTTAAGTTATTTTATCTCCATCTTAGATGATGAGGATGCATGGTTTGTATCGAACATATTGAAGGCGCCGGAGGAACTGTGTAACGATTTGCTGTTAGTAAATGGAAACGTCAGTGCGAAGATGAAATCTCTGCTGATGGTCGGCATCCATAGTACTTGCCTGCAAGGAACGGAAGCTGGGAAATGGATGGAGAAGGCTCGGGCGAATGGGGCGACTGAAGGAGAGTTGGCGGAAGTTGGACTCATCTGCCTGTTGACCGCGGGTATCCCCGCTTGGTTCGAGGCGAGCGATTCCTTGCGTGAAGGGGGCGACTAATATGGCCATCGTCTATGAACGAGTTGAAAATGCTCTTTCGGCAATCAAAAGCGGGATGACAATCATGGTAGGGGGCTTCGGGCTCGTCGGCGCGCCGCTCACATTGATTGAAGGTCTCACGGGGAAAGACGTCGATGGGCTGACAATCATTAGCAATAATCTTGGTGAAGCGGGCGAAGGGCTCGGCGTGCTGCTCCGTCAGCGGAAAATCCGAAGAGCGATCGGCTCCTACTTTACGAGCAACCGGGAAGTCGGCGAAGCGTTTCAGCGCGGGGAAATTGAACTGCAGCTGCTGCCTCAAGGGACATTGGCAGAAGCGATGCGTGCAGGTGGTGCTGGAATCGGCGGATTCTATACGAAGACCGGAGTCGGAACGGAGCTCGCGCAAGGGAAAGAGGTACGGGAAATCAATGGGGATCCATATCTTTTCGAACAGGCCTTGAAAGCGGATGTGGCGCTCATCCGTGCGCATAAGGCGGACACGCTCGGCAATCTCATCTATTATAAGACCGCCCGGAATTTCAACCCGGTCATGGCGACTGCCGCGGATCTAGTCATTGCAGAGGTGGATGAAATTGTTGCAGCCGGAGAGCTATCCGCTGAAGAAATCATCACGCCCCATCTATTCGTCGACAGGCTGATCGTTGCAAAGAAAATCCTGACGAAGGAAGGTGTCGTCCATCGAAAACAATGTGCAAGAGCTGATTGCGAGGCGTGCTGCCAATGAACTGAAAGGCCCTTCTGTCGTGAACTTGGGCATCGGCATCCCGACACTCGTCGCGAAGTACGTTGAAGATGAGCTTGTCCACTTTCATACGGAAAACGGTTTGTTAGGCGTAACGGATGTGGAGGAAGAGGATCCGAACTTAGTGAACGCAGGCAAATTGCCGGTCGGCGAACGGGTAGGTGCTTCGTTTTTCAGCAGTGCAGAATCGTTCGGGATGATCCGCGGCGGGCATGTCGATGTTGCGATCCTCGGCGCCTTGCAAGTCGATGAAACCGGACGCATTGCCAACTGGGCCATTCCCGGAAAAAACATCATCGGGGTTGGCGGCGCGATGGATCTGCTCGTAGGTGCCAAGAAAGTGATCGTGACGACTTCCCATTTGACGAAGGACGGCAAAAGCAAGCTGATGAAAACATGCACATTCCCGCTCACGTCAACCCGCAGCGTCGATATGATCATTACCGAGTTGGCCGTGTTCGCTGTCGTGAATGAACAGCTAGTGCTCACGGAACTCATGCCTGGCGCCACAATCGAGAAAGTTCGGGAAAGTACGGAGGCCGATTTCGTCGAGGGAGGGTTTGAGCTATGAACATTCAAACGCTTGATGTCCTCATTGTCGACCTTCCGACGATCCGGCCGCATCAGCTTGCGATGCATACGATTGTCATGCAGACGATCATCCTCGTCCGGGTGACCGGGGAGGGCGGGCTGGAAGGCTGGGGGGAAGTTGCGACGATCGGCGGTGCTTCGTATTGTGCCGAAACACCGGAAGCAATCAAAATGAATATCGAAAAGTATATAAAGCCTCTCGTCATCGGACGGAAGGCAGCCCATTTCAATGCGATTTCGCATACCGTCAACAAGCATGTCGTCGGCAACACGTTTGCGAAGGCGGCGGTGGAAGCGGCGATTGTCGAGCTTGCGGCGAAGGAAAAGGGAATGCCTGTCCATGAATTATTCGGTGGGCAAATCCACGCATCATTGCCCGTCGCTTGGACGCTCGCGAGCGGGGATACGCGAAGGGATATTGAAGAGGCGAAGGAAAGCTTGCATGCGAAACGGCATAACATTTTCAAGTTGAAAATCGGCATGGGTGATCCGAAGCGGAATGTCGCCCACGTGCTGAAGATCAAGGAAGCTGTCGGTGACGAGGCGAGTGTCCGGGTCGATGTCAATCAAGCTTGGGACGAGACGACCGCGATGTATTGCATCGAAGCGTTGGAGGATGGCTGCATCGACTTGATTGAACAGCCATTGCCCGCTTGGAATAAAGAAGGGATGGCGCGCCTGACGTCAAGATTCAAAGTTCCAATCATGGCGGATGAATCGCTAAGTTCGTTGGAAGAGGTATATCAAGTGGCGAAGAACCGTGCGGGAAATGTTTTTTCCATCAAGCCCGCGAATGTCGGTGGCCTTACCGCGACGAAAAAGGCGGCGGCCATTGCGGAAGCGGCAGGCATTTCGCTATACGGCGGAACGATGATCGAATCGTCGCTTGGGACAGCCATTTCCGCGCATCTCTATTCGACAATCCCTGAAATGAAGTACGGCACGGAGCTGTTCGGCCCGCTATTATTCACAGACACAATTACATTAAATGCGATTAGATATGAAGATTTTCAGTTGAAAGTCCCGAGCGGACCAGGCTATGGCATGGAGATGGATGTGGAGAAGATTTTCCATTACGCAAGGGATTACTAATAAACCAAAAAACGAAAGGATGAAGAGATGAATCAAAAAGTGGTGGATGTTTATAATGGAATGGTCGTTAAATTTAAGGAATTAATTCGGGAGCATGAGCTTGACCATAATGATTACCAGGCTCTCGTCAATTGGGCGGACGAACTTGGACGTGCTGGTGAAATTCCGCTATTCATGGATGTTTTCTTTGAAACGCACGCCCTGCAGGAAATGTTTAAAAACGTAGAAGGGACGGAGCCGACGATCCTCGGGCCATTCTATCTTGAAAACGCGACAGAAATCGAAAATCCAGGCGTCATGCCGATGCGCGATGAGGAGAAGGGCGACGTGTTTTTCTTCAGTGGAACCGTCACCGACGTAGACGGCAACCCGCTGGCGAATACGAAAGTGGACATTTGGCAGGCGGATTCGAATGGAGAGTACTCAGGATTTGCGGAAGGAATTCCGGCAGAAAACTTGCGGGCGGTGCTGTTCACGGACGAGAATGGAAAATTCGAAGTGCAAACAATCGTCCCAGGCGACTACTCGATTCCGACGGGCGGACCGACAGGCAAATTCCTGACATGGATCGACTCCCATCCATTCCGACCAGCCCATCTCCACTTCCTATTCAGACCACAAAACGGCGATCCATTGATCTCCCAAGTATTCTTCGAAGGGAATCAATACTTGGACAACGACGTTGCGAATGGGGTGCGCGGAACGCTTATTACGAAATTGGAGAAGCATGACGGGGCGGAAAAAGGGTTGGATGCTGACTTCTACACAGCCCATTTGGATTTCAAGCTACGCCTACAGGATAAGCCTGTTTATAGTTGATAGATTGGAAAGCGATGCACACAGCGGGGGTGGCTGTGTGCATTGTTTTTATTGTGAAGTGAGTGGGTTTTAGTCACGGAACGAGCAAAACTAGTCCGAACTCGAGCATAAATTGCCCAAACTGGCGCAAAAACCACTCGGGCTCGAGCAAAACTTTCGACGAGTGTCCTTGTTGATTAGCGAAGGGCATTTGGCACGAGTTGGCATCTGATAAAAACAGTGTGTGGAAATGGGGGATAAGTTAAAGAACATCCTTAAGCAATGCGGGTAAATGCCGTCAAGTATGGTATTCCTTTGAAGAAGGAAACAAAAAAGAAATAATTAGATTCAACCTCCATCAAGCAGCTGATAGATGTTCTTTTACGTATGATATAAAACCTTCTGTTAGACGATTTCAAAGATAGTATGATACGTATCAAGATTAAAAAAAGAGGATATATGCTCAAATATTGCACATAATATCCTCTTATTAGTTTTATCTATTTAATCTGCCATCTTTTTCAATTTCAAGACTGTGATTAACCAACGTTACGCAGTTGGGATAAACTCATTATTCGGTGTTAAATCAATAACTTCGTCGAAAAGTTCGAGACTTTCTGGCTCTAGTCTATGTGTAACCATGACGACTGTTAATGCTGGGTCTTTTAACAGTGCCTCTTCAATAAACTTTGCAGATTTTCTGTCTAATGAAGAAGTGCCCTCATCGATAAGTAAAAATTTTTTATTTTGAATGAAGCTCCTTGCCAATGCTATTCTTTGTCTTTGCCCCCCAGATAAGTTTCTTCCGTTTTCTTCAGCTATTTCATCAATATCTTTCAAAAAGTTAACGTGCGCCTTCTTCATGCATGATTCAATTAGATCATCGGCGTAATTATCCCAAAGGGTGATATTATTTCGAAAACTATCTTGGAATAAATAAACGTTTTGGTCAATATATTGAGCCATCTGCATAAGATCGCCATTATTTACAATGCCGTTTACTGAAAAATGTCCTTTAAAATCCTTGATCTGACCAGCTATGATCTTTAGAAGCGTACTTTTCCCAGACCCGCTCTCACCGATAATAGCATATTTACAACCCTTCTTTATAACCATATTAAAGTTATCAAGTACCTTTTTACCATCGTATGAAAAGGATATATCATCCAAAACCAGCTCTTCCAGGTACTCATTCTGAGACATATCATGATTTTCTGATGAATATTCCATATCAATAACTTTATTAAGTTTTTCGAAAATTGCTCGAGATGATTTAATCTGAATTCTTTGACCACTAAGTTGGGCTAAGGAATTGAAAATTGTAGAGGCCAAATTACCGGTAGTACTAATGGCTCCAAACGTAATACTTTTAGCAATTACAAGTAGGCCAGTTGCGAGATCGACGAGTAGTTGGCTCAGAATATTTAGCAACCCGATTCCATTGTTGAGTTTACCATTTGTTTTTTCATAGTTAACTTTTTCTTTTCCGAAGTCTTGACTTACTTGCATGAATCTTTCTCTCAGTTTATTTCTTTTTTGAGCAAAGTATAGAACATCAAACCCATCCAAGTATCCTTTAATTTTATTCGTTAGATTCTCATTTGATTTAGAAAGTTTCAATGTTGCCTTCTGAACATGATGGGTAAATTTGTCTGGTAAGTAAAACATAATAACAGCAAGGACTATAGTTAAAATCAACAAAGCGTAGTGGTAACTAAATAATGCAATTGAAGATAATGTAATGCTAAACAAACTTCCTGCAAAGGCATATACATTCCTAAAGCCGACGTCTTCTATCGTTTTAAGGTCGTTGGTCATCCAAGAGATATACTGACCGTTGGAACGTTCATGATAAGCCTCGTAGTCAATATTCTCTAATCCAGTTGCAAAATCGACCCTTATCTGTGTACTCATCTTTTGGATGACTTTTTGTTGATAAACAGACGTAAAATAGTTCAATAAAAGCATTAGTCCCCAGGCGAGAAGGTTGATAAGGGACCATGTGATAAACGTTTTAAAATCACCAGCCAACAAAGCGTTCGTAGCGAAAGTCAAAATGACAGCAGTGGCAACTCCCAGTAGTGATAAACCGAATACCATTGTGAATACTAAAGCATTACTATAGAGATTCTGAAGCATGTATTTTTTCATTTTGGCAACCTCCCATTGTTAATTCCCTAGAGCTTATGGTGTTGCTCATGAGAATAAATTCCTTTTTATTATTAGCCAAGCTGTTTCTAGATAGGATATAATTTAATCAAGAGACTGAAAAGACTTTCAAATTAATCTCCCTCCTTGTTTTTGTTAAGTAAATCATCACATATATATAAATGAAGAAATCAAAATTCCCTTATAAGGGATTATGAGGTGGTAATAGAAATGAACTTTGGCAAAACATTTAAAAAGGTTAGGAGAGGAAGAGGTCTTACAATAGAAAATTTATCTGATGAATATATATCCAAATCAACCATCTCCAGATTTGAAAGAAGCGAGGCAGATATTACCTTAGAAAAATTAATTCTCTTACTAAATAAGGTTAAGATTTCTATGAGAGAGTTTGTGTTCTTATCCAACATCTCTACATTTAAAACATCTTTAGAATTTTTATCTAAGGCTGTACTTGAGAAAGATGTCCAAATGCTAAAAGAATTAGTTGAAGAAGAGTGGTCACAATTTGAAGAAGGGGAGAGCAATTATTCGAAATTAGCTGCTATTGTATTGGAAATGCACTATAGAAGTCTACTTAAAGAGGAAGTAAATCAAGAGCACATTAATTATCTGACCGATTATCTATTCCAATGTGATATTTGGACACAATTTGATTTAGTTCTATTTGGGAACTCAATTGCTTATCTTCCAATCGAAACATCGATTGTACTTTCTAAGGAACTAATAAAAAAGACGAGCATCTTTCATAATGATAGACAAGTATTCGAGACAGTAATTAATACGATCATAAATATGATTATGGTTTGTCTCCGAAGTGAGCGAATATCCGAAGCCGGTATATTCATAAAAAAAATGAGTGTATTCGCCATTGATGAGACGTTTTTTTTGGAAAAGATCATGCTGAAATTTGTTAAAGGCGTATATTTATTCAAGGAAGGGCAAAAAGTTGAAGGTGAAAAGATGGTTTCCGAGGCATTACAAGCAATGATTCTCGCAGAAGCATATAAGATGGAGGAAAACTTCCGCTCATTTTATGAGGCTATTTCAAACGAATGTACTAGCCAATAAAAAAATGGCTTCGTTCGGCAACGGAGCCATTTTTTTATGTTGTTGATATGTTCATCCTTTTTTCATCCACCAGAACTTATTGATCAACAGTCTTATTATAGAATTGAGTTCCTTTCTACTACGGCTTTCTTTATCATTGTCTTTCATATACCAACCTCAACTTCAGAGAATAGATTATTAAAGAAATGGAGAATACCTAACATACCATTATTAAAACCAAGACTGACCTTTTCTAAGTCGTTGCAAGGATAAGTATCGTTATCGAGCTTGAATAGCCTAATGACTGTGTATTTATCTAAGGCACTATTTAAGTAACTTGCATCCCCATAGAATTTATAGGCATCAATAAAAGTATCTGCAATTCCCGAAAGCCCATTAAGGTAGGACGGATTTTTGGGGAAGTTATTATCAATACCCTTTAAGTAATCCTTTAGAATGGTCTTTAGTTTATCGTTGTCTTTATGTCTCAAATACATTAATCCTAGTCTGATGTAACCAGAAGTATATTTCATATAAGGAGAACAAGTAAATTTACTATTTGGTATTAGTTTTCCATGGCTTATATATTTACCCTCTTCATTTATCTCCAGCAAAATGTGTAAAGTATTTGATAAGAACTCTTTTTCCAAAGTTACTTCGTACAACTTTAAATAAAAGTAGGCAACTGCTAGTGCACCATCAGTTAAACTATAATTTGCTTCTTCCATAAACCGATTCAAATTCTCCTTTAGCTCCCTTTCTTTAGACATTATCCTTTCCAGTATTAATAGATTATTGGTGTGAGAAACTTCCTTTATTAGATAGAGACATTGGTTCACTAGCGATAGCTCTTCAACATTAATATTTGTTGCAGCATCATGTTCAATGTATATTAGACCACAGAATTCTTCCGGTGACAGGCAATCTTTCTTAGCTGTCTTTAGGCTCTTTAAAAGTATTTTATAATCTTCGGAAACTGAGTAAATAGTTTGGTCGGTTGGATAGGTATATTCTTTCCTATTTAAGAGGCTAAAACTCGGATTGCATATCAAATTTAATATTGTTTGATACATTTTATTCGGTATTGAATATCGTCTAGAAAATTCATTGAAAATTTTTAATGTTATGGCACCTGTCTTATCCATCGATAACATCTCGTTTGCACTGCAAAGAACGCTCATGATTAGGTAGCCCACTTTGTGTTTGTCCTGATTGAATATATCTAAATCTAAAAGATCACTATTACTAAAATAGGCGTTAGGAATGCTGTATGAAGCTTTATTTTGAAATGCTTCAATAAAACAATCTTCCAGGTCTATAAAATAAACATTCAAGTCACCATCAACCATGACATTATCAGGGGATATATCTACCAATGCTACCCCCCTTGAATGTAAATCAAATAACGCCTCTAGGAGATTGTCAATAACAGTCCCTATAACTTTTTAGTTTTCTTTTAATTTACTTTCTAATGTTTCATGGAAAACTACTGGACTATACTTGTATGAAAAATTCCTCAAGGTCTCTCCTTCGATATATTCTTGAATTAGGTAAAAATGCTCCCATGCGTAAAAGGACTCGATGAACTTAGGAACGTACTGGAGATCGCTTAAATACAATGATTTCTCTTCTTCTTGCTTCCGGAAATTTATCACAGTGTCTTCTTTTGAAATTCCGATAAAAGGCCGTGCCTCTTTAATAATGACCTTATCTCCCGTTATCTTATTGGAATCATTGGGCCAGTACGAAGAAGCGCATAGCAGTTGGATGAAGCAATCCATTTTGCGCGTGAACAGTTGGTGATGGATCAGTATTATAATTTGCTGAATGCGAGGGTCTTCCTTTATTACGACAGCCAACAGCCAGAGAAAGCGCGCGAGTATGTTGAAGAGTGTTCATTGTTTGTCCAGTTGATCAAGCGAGAGGGCTTTTCGTTAGAACATGAATTGAATCAGGTGTTCAGGGAGGAGTTCTACGAAAAGGATTATGTAAATGCGCTGGCGATAGCTGAACAGCTGATTGGGAAAATAGAAGCTTCCGCCATGTTCCCGAAAGATGCCAAGGGTGAATTTATTACGCTGCCTAAAAGTTTATTGGCTAGAGTGTTGAAGAGATTGGAACGATATGAGGAGGCGCTATCTATATTTGAAGAAAATCCGATTGTCCTTCCTGAACGCATCCAACTAAACCCGATTGACGTTACGCTGCGAGTTATATCGAACAGTTATGAAGCACTTTGCCACTATCACTTAGGGAATCCAAAAAAGGCCGAGGAGCTTGCAAGATACACAGTAGAACGAATACAATATGCCACATTCGTCCCTCTACCATTTCGCCCGGGAGGTATTGGTTTAAGTCACGTCGAAGTAAGCAGGCAGACAGGAGGGGGTAGTTATGAAATTTGTCATTCATTTCACAACAGGAAAGGCGTGGAAAGAGGGGAAGCCGCATTGGGAGCAGGGTCTCGTTCCACATCGGGAATATGTGAGGAAAGCAGTGGCTCAAGGTATTTTGATTGCGGGCGGGCCATTCATGGATCATACGGGTGGATTGATCATTCTAGAAGTTAATAGCTTGGAAGATGCACAGCACTTTGCTGACAATGATCCTGCGGTGATTGAAGAGAAATTCGAAGCAACTATCTATCCGTGGGAGCCGTTGGAAGGAATTTTTAATAAATAGTCTGATTTTTGTTGACGTTCGGATGTGCGATTTGCTATGTTTTATATATAACGAAATGGTTATATGACTTGGAGGCATAGACATGACGGATATTTATCGGGCAATTGCAGATCCGACTCGAAGAAAAATACTAACTTTATTGTCTAGGAATGAATATACGCAGTCTGAATTGGTTGAGCGATTTACCATTTCGCAGCCTGCCTTGAAAAAGCATCTTGCAATTTTATTGGAAGAGGATTTGGTAGCGGAGAGGAGAGAGGGGAGGTATCGTGTTTACAGTTTAAAAAGAGACAATTTCCAAGACCAGTACGAAAAGCTTCAACAGGAAATCGGAAGTGTATTGGACAATAAATTGATGAAGTTGAAAACGTATTTGGAGGGAGAAAGCGATGGAGAAAGTCATTGATTCGGTAAAACGGGAGATTTTTGTGAAAGTACCGCCGGAAAAAGTCTGGAAAGCGCTGACGGTACCGGAAGAACGGAATCGTTGGGAAACGCGGAATTGCGTGCTTGATATTCGTGTTGGCGGAACGGTTAGTCTCGATTACGGCTGGGGGGTCAGCTATGTTGGCACGATTGTCGAACTTGAGGAGCATCGGAAACTTGTCCTTAAAGGGGAAGATGAGGGGTTAACCACTTGGGCAATTACACCGCAAGACGGCGGATCCGTAGTGGCGATTGAGTATACGGGTTCTTGGTCGGGTGATTTTGAAATGATGCAAGCGGATAATATGGCGTTCGGCACGTATCAGTTCATGAGAAATTTGAAGAGTGTCTATGAAGGAAATGAAGATTTGCGCTCGCACTTTTGGAGAAGTTGGATTGGAGTTTTGCATCGGACGAATCCAAGCGGCATTCCTGGGGCAAAAGTAGTCAAAATCCAGGCGAATACCCCTGCAGATGGATTAATTGAAGTTGGTGATGTTATAACTCATGTCAACAGCTTCGAAACTCTCTCTTATGACGATTTGGAAATCATCGTTTCAGAAACAGAGCCTAACAAAATGATTAAGCTGAAAGTATTGAGGGATGGCCAACATCTGGAGGTGGATCTGAGGACTGTTCCGTATGGGCAGACGGTGCAGTAATGGAAGTCATTTGAAAGGGGCGTGCCAAGTGGATAAGCTGCAAGCGGTTTTTATCGACCGTGACGGAACAATAGGGGGAACTGGACACTTTATTCACCCGAGAGATTTCACTCCTTATCCTTTTAGCAAAGAAGCTCTTCAACTATTGAAAGAAAACGGAATCAAGACATTCGCCTGCACAAACCAGCACCGAATCAGCAAAGGCGAGGCGAATATCAAAGATTTTTTTGATGAATTCATGGCGTTTGGTTTTGATGATGCATTTATATGTCCACACGGCTCTTCGGAAGGATGCGAATGCCATAAACCAAGCCCCGGTCTACTTCGGGAAGCTGCGAAAGAACATGGAGTAGATCTTTCGAAAACGGCTTTCATTGGTGATGTCGGGTCGACAGACATGTTAGCAGCTCACGCAGTTGGTGCGAAGAAGATTTTAGTTTTAACTGGGTGGGGTCCAAGTTCGTTAACCCATTATCGACATAAATGGGCAGACATAGAGCCGGATTACATCGCTGAAAACTTGTTGGACGCGGTGGAGTGGCTGCTTCAATAGAAATAGCATCCAAATTAGGGTGCTTTTTTATATTGCATACTTTTCCTCCTATTAGCAACCCTAAGCAGAGTAGAGGAGGGAATTTATACAATGACCAAAAAAAATTATCTTTTGATAACAGCTATCGTTATTTTTATTTCGAATAAAGAAATCTACGCTGCTGAACAAAATTCACCGCCTTCTTTCGATGAATTATATAAAGAATTCGGATATACATCCATTGAAGAGGCAGTTAACGAATTTGAAAACCATTTCCACTGTAAGGTGGAGTTGCCTGAAATGACTCCACCGATTTCATTCACTCATCAATTCGGAAGGTTTTATGAAGATAAACGCTACAAGTTGAATCACAATCTTAGAATTATGTTTGTAAATGAAGACCAGAGAAGAAACATGTTCACAATTGATATTCGGCCAGTTCATAATAAATTAATTTTCGATGGAAAAGAGTATGTGCTTCAATATGGCGGCAAAGGCATCTATATTGAAGCACATAACTTTCATTTTTATGTTTTCGAAAAAAACAACTTGCAATACTTGCTAAGCGTTCCATTAAAGGCCTCTGACGTGGAGATGCCCGACAAGCTGGCGCGGATTGCTGATTCTGTGAAAGAAATTCAAGGGGAAAACGAATGTACAATTTATTGAACGCTGAACGTTAAGGGTTTTCCTTTGGAATAAAAAATGTTGGAGGATAATCCACATTTTCAAGCCATATCTGCTCTTGTCCGTCTAACGTATTTTTCACCCACACATCACCCGTAGCTTGCCCAGCTGTCCTTCGAAACCAAGTAAGGTAAGGTCCGACAACTTGAGGGTTTTCGTCAAGTTCATTCGTCCCTGGAAATGTGATTTGTTTTTGCTCTCCCGTTCTTATGTTTATGGAGTAAAGTGATGTGAACATCGTCGGGACAGGTCCTTCTTTCCACTCTTTATTCTCTATCGCACGCGCCACAATTACCATGTCTTTTGAGTACCATTCCAAATCAAGGTCTACAAATCCATTAGGTGTATATTCTTTTTGCTCTTTAAGTATCGGGATTTCGGTAATCGTCGTTTTCTTGTTTTCAACAAAAAATCTTCCCTCGCCGGATATATAGGCTAGTTCATTTGCGGAAGGAGCCCACTTAAACCAATCTTTAAATCGTAACATTTTCCCAACTACTTGAAATTGTTTTCCTCTCGATGATAAAACACTCAATGTATTACTGTCCATGGCAAAAGAAGCGGTAGGAATCACTAAAAAACTAACCCATTTCCCGTCAGAACTCCACTTAAAATAGTTGGCATTAATCCCGAATAAATCATGCATTTCAGTTTGAATCGTATAAAAAGGTTTCATTTTATCTTTATCAAGATTCGCATCTACCGGAATTCTAAAAAGTGGGATAGGGCCCCAACCAGTTGGGAGTAAGTTGGAGGATGCGGAAACAATAAATTCTTTGCCATTCGGAAACCATTCAAAGCCGCTAACGCCTAACGAAACATTTTCAAATCCATACGGTCGGCCATTCTTCATTTTTGTCACATTTAATAGACCATGATCCGTGTAAGCAATCTGATTTTTATCCGGAGCCCATTTAAAGTCCGACGTGACGGAATTTACATAGTGCTGGTAACTTTCCTTTTCCTTTGTGTCGTAAATGAATAAATCCGATTTCTCCCCCTTTTCATCGCCGTCAATATAGCCGATGAAGTGCCCGTCATAGGACCACTTAGGACCATAAACATAACGGTCCTTTGTAAGTTGTATTTCTTGCCCATCCTTTTTCATCCATAACTGATGATCACGGATAAATGCAGCTGTTAACGGGGCTTCTGCACTTGCGATTGACGAAAAGTGAAAACAGACGAGAGTGAGTAGTAATAAAATGCGTATTTTCAACGTCAACCCCTCCTTAAAGATTTAAGTCTTATTTTGCCCACATCGGTAACAGCTATCCTTAATCAAAAAAAGCGCGAATCCATGGTGTGGATATGCGCCCGTTATTTAAAGCTATGATTAGTTTCTGCCAATAAACATTTGAATCTCATCAGATATGATTGATGTATCCCATGGATTCCAAAAATAAGTGTCTCCATCGAACTGCAAATAATATTTATAGGCGATTGGCTCATCAGTATAAAAAAACATTTCATAAAAAAGAGGATCCACGCTTGCATTGTTCGGCCGGAAATTGGGATTTTCTTCACTATCTACTAATAATTGAAGGAAGCCTTTGATATCTTCGCTCTTAGTCAATTCAAAAATCAATTGATTGCCTGCTGGGGGATCAGTTTGGTAAACCTCGATCCTCTCGACTTTTTCCAAAGGCATATCTCTAAAATGCCATTGGTATTTAATATCATCTCTAGAAAAGTAAACCCTGTATCCATTTACGGAATGAGTATCCTTGACGGCTATTAAATGCGGATGATCCTTTATTTGAAAAATCTCAGTTCCCTTCTCATGGAAGGCAGCATCACCGTCTCTGATTTTATAACTTGGATTTTTCACATTGTCAGCCACTTTAAATTTAACCGTGCCAACCTTTTCTCCAATAAAACTTTCGTCGGCTAAAACTCCGGAATGGATTCCGTTGTATTCTTTTCCGTCTAAATGAATAAAATCAACCCAATCAATTACAACCTGACCACCAAAAGCTGATAGCCGGCAACCCGATAATAATAGCAAAATCAAAATGAAAGTTAGCATACTCCTTTTCTTCATTGACATCGCTCCCTTTATCCATAAGACGGAAATTCAGGCATTTCGTTACGACCAAATTTGTTTTTCTCATCACTCCGATTTGTTATGTAATAAATTTTCCACTTTCTTTTCTAATTCTTCAATTCTTGATTCCTGTTTAATGAACAGTGTAATAAACACTGCCAGTACGAATGAGAAGACAGTAACAATGCCCCAAATGTTATCTAGAAAAAGGCCGCCAAAGAAAAGCATTGCTGCATAACAAATAACTAGACAAGCCAAAAATATACCTATAAATTCTCTCATCTTGAATCACTCCATAGCCTTTTTTTAAAAATCGGGCGCTACTTCTTATTACAGCTGAGGCGATTACCCTTTCTTTCGACTCTTCATAATCAACGTAGTCGGCATCATCTTCGCTTTCTCATACGAATACCATCGATTCGCATGTCTTTCCCGATCCTCTTCCGTCAATGAAACATCCTCGACGACCTTTTCGATTTCGAATCCACATTCAATTAGTGTATTAATATATGTACTCACTTTATACTGCTGCATGATCGCGGGCGCGTGCCAAGCTTCGTGGTCATAAGCGCCTTCTTCGTGATAGGATTTATTGAAATGAAGTTCTTCTCCGACCCAGCTTGCCCGGCTGTGCAGTGGATGCTCCCAGCTGAAAACGAAAATGCCGCCCGGTTTCAAATAGTCATTGATATTTTTGAGTGTTTGGCGCAAATTGGTCGTCCAACCTAACGCAAAGATGGAATAGACAATATCAAAATATGCTAGAGGCAGCCCCGGGTTTTCCTCCATTGGCGATTCGAATAAATGAACAGGTGCGTTGCAGCCCTTCAGCAACTCCTTTGCCGTTTCAATCTGTGTTTTTGAAAGGTCCATTCCCCATAGTTCCGCAGCACCCCGAGAGTCCATATATTGCAAAGAATGTCCGCTTCCGCAGCCAATATCCAATACCTTCAGGCCAGCCACATCGCCAAGTAAATTCAAATCCTCTTCCCGAGGAGCAAGCGGTCCGTATTCAGGCAGTGGATTCCGCCCGAAAAACCGTGGCGCTACCTCATCCCAACTTTTTTTATTCAATAATAATGATTCATTTCCCATGTCCATCCCTCCATGGGAATATACATTCGACATTTAATCTTCATCTCCTTTATTTAAAATGAAGGAATTCACAATCAATAAAGAGAATTAAGTGAATGGGGAGGGGAGATAGGGTGAATACATATGAGATCCGAAAGGCAACCGAGCAGGAAGCTCCGATTATTATCGCCTTATTAAAAGAAGTCGCTGCTTGTCTGAAAAAGAATGGCATTAACCAATGGGGGTACCTATTGGAAGGTGGAGAGGATGAGGAGATAAGGCAAGCGATAAAAGATAGCGCCACTTATGTCGCCTGTCAGGACGATGAAGTCGTTGGTACTTTTACGCTTTACTCAAAGCAAAGTGAGTGGGATCAGCATGTTTGGGGGCAGGAAGAAAATTCGGAGGTTCTTTATCTTCATCGGTTGGCAGTGCGCCCTGAATATATGAAAAAGGGGATTGGAAGAGACATTTTGAGTTGGATAGATGAAAACATATATAAAACGATCAGGCTTGATTGCGTTGCGCATAACCTTAAGTTATGTACGTACTATGAAGAGAATGGTTTTTCACTCTTCGGAACGACGGCGGATGGGCATTGTAAATTTCGGAGATTGGAAAAGAAGCAAAGGAATCAGCCTTGAGCTAATTTTTTCTTTCTTTTATGAAATAGAAACCAAGCAATAAAAATTGCCCATGACCCTATAGATTGGGATAAAGAAATATAAGTTCTAGGGATATCAGTTAAAAATATGAGAAGCGTCGCAAGAATGAAAGAAAGCACCATGATGATTACCCAGGCACGAACTACAGGATTCTTAAAGCTTAATTCAAACTCCATGTCCATCCTCCTCGCTTTAATTATGCGATTATTATAACAATAGATGGAGTATTAAACAAGAAAGGCGTGGGAGTACTGGAGGCGATTGTTAGTACTAGCAACAGTGAAGACTAAACAGAGGAGGAAATCATAATGGAAAATCAAGGCTTATTTTTAATTGACCAAAAAGATGGTCTAAGCTTGGAGTTTAGCAAGCTGGCATCCATGATGGAATATACGAGGGTGACAACGTTGGTGGAAGTGAGAGGTTTAACAGTTGACCAATTGGATTTTCTCATTAACGACGAGGCCAACTCCATCGGCATGTTGCTCGCCCATATGGTGTCAATTGAAAGAGCATATCAAATCGAGACATTTGAAAAGCGTGATTTTACGGAAGAGGATATCCAAATGCTGAACCCTGCAATAGAACTTGGCAAGGCAGCACGCGAACAAATTAAAGGAAATCCAATTGAATACTACCTTGAAGAACTGGAACAAACGAGGATAAAGACAATCGATACATTCGGGACATTGCCCGATTCATGGCTATTCGAACAAGCCCCGTATTGGGGAGGGCAGCCAATGAATAATTACTTCAAATGGTTTCATGTGTTTGAGGATGAATTGAATCACCGCGGGCAAATTCGGGTGATTAAAAAATTGATGGGCACTTCGGAGAAATAAGTACGAGACAATTGAGGGACTAACAATAGGGCAGACATAAGTAGATGGAAGGAGGGTGCAATGCGAAAAGTAGAAGTGATGCCTTTTTCCGAAAGATGGAGTCTTGCTTACCAAAAGGAAGCAGCGGTATTGCAGGAGATGTTTGGGGCCGAAATAATTGAAATTCACCATATCGGTAGCACTTCTGTACAAGGATTATCTGCAAAACCGATAATCGACATCATGCCTGTCGTGAAAGATATTTTGCGAATCAAGCAGTACAACGTAAGTATGGCGGAAATCGGGTATGAGGCGAAGGGCGAGAATGGTATTGCGGGGCGTTGCTATTTTCAAAAAGGTGGGAACGAGCGAACGCATCATGTTCATATTTACGAGAAAGGTTCTCCGGAAATCGATCGCCATCTTGCATTCCGGGATTATTTACGGGCATATCCGAAAATGGCAAAGCGTTATGGGGATTTGAAAGAAAGGTTAGCTCAGCAATATCCTTATGATATTGAATCGTACATAAAAGGGAAGGAACAACTTGCTTTGCAGATTGAACGGGAAGCAGTCGTATGGCATAGGGAAGTGATGGGAAAGGGGATAGATTAATGAAAGGGCAGCCTCGATTGTTGATTGATATGGGATTGCCATTGATTGACCGGTCAGTTGGAATTCGGGTGATAGGGCTAAGCAACGGGCAGAAGGTGACGGTGAGATTCCAACGAAAATCCTTTTGGGGAAAAACAATATATTATATGGAATCTCATGGGTCATATTTGGCGGATGAAGAAGGTATCGTTGATCTTCAGCAAGCTGCTCCTATTGAGGGAACTTATGAAGGCGTAGATGGAATGGGCCTATTTTGGTCTATGCAAGTTCAACGTACAGAGGAAAACTCTGAGGAGGCATTTAATAAACTGCAGCTTCAATCCCTTACGATTTTGCTCGAATGTGATGGAAAGGTTGTCGACACGAAAGTCATTACTCGCAAGTGGATCGCTGATGACATAATGAGGACGCCGGTGAATGAAAAAGGAGTAGTGGGAACATTTTTTCATACTAGAAATTCCATTCCTAGACCTACGATCATCGTTGTCGGTGGATCTGAAGGTGGAATCTATGAATTTCCTGCTTCCTTATTGGCATCCCATGGGTTCAACGTACTTGCCTTAGGATATTGGGGGCAAGAGCCTCTTCCGAAACAACTCGTTGAAATACCACTAGAGTATATAGAAGGGGCTATTCGTTGGCTTCAGTCCCGACCGGATGTCGAAAAAGGATGGCTAGGGATACATGGAACGTCTAAAGGTGGAGAACTTGCATTATTAGCCGCTGCTCACTTTGAAGACATAAAAGCCGTCGTCTCGTTAAGTGGCTCACCTGTCGTATTTTGCGGCATTGCTCCATGGACAGACCAAAAAGAATTGCCTCCTTCATGGACGTACAATGGTAAAGCAATCCCCTATGCCCGTCCGGACAGTTCCGTTGAGATATCGAATAGATGTCTTGCAATGCGGAAAGCGGGGGAGAATCCGCTTCGAATTTGGTATGACTATCTTTCTTCTGATCCTCAAATAACGGAACAGGCGACCATTCCAGTTGAAAAGATAAATGGTTCGGTATTATTGATATCCGGAACGGATGATGCTTGTTTTGATTCTGTTCAATTGAATGAAATGGCAATGGAGAGGCTCCGGCGGTCTAAATTTGAGTATGAATACAATCATTTAGTATATAAAGGGGCGGGACATGAGATGGGCATCCCTTTCATTCCTGTAGCTGCCAATCAATTTACCGGCGGAACTAAATATGATACAGCTCAAGCGAGTAGGGATTCATGGCAACAGACGATTGGTTTCTTTTGGAGGAGTGTTTCTGAGCATATTGTAAATTATGAACAGGAGAGCGACTGTTGAAGATAGCATTTTTCGATAGGGATGGAACGATTATTAAAGACTATCCTGATGAAAATTGGTCCGCCATTACCCAACCGGAGTTTCTTCCCGGTGCCATTGAAACGTTGCAACAAGTTATGCAAAAAGGATTCAAAATCATTATTATCACCAATCAATATTTGATTAATGAAGGCTATATTTCTTTAGAGCAATATGAAGAGATAAATAGAGAAATGTTGGAAGTATTGACTAGACATGACGTAGACATTTTAGACGTTTTCTACTGTCCGCATGGGCGGCGGGAAGGCTGCGATTGTTGCAAACCTCAAACGGGAATGATTCGGCAGGCGATTGATAAGTACCCTGCAATCGATTTAAATGAGTCCTTCATAATAGGCGACTCGCTTGTGGATATGGAATTAGCTATTCGAATTGATATAGTCGGTTTTGGAATTAACGTAGAGGTACCTGTCGAAGCTAAAGACATTTATAGAATCGAAGAGGTTATTGGAGTATTGCAGTTCATAAATTGATATTTCAAGAACGGGAATGTTGAATATGAAAATCTTCATAATGGGGATTGTTGCAAGCGGGAAAACGACATATGCAAAAGAATTGTCGAAGCAAATGGACTTGCCATTCGTTGAATTGGATGCGGTTGTTTATTGCAACAAGAACGGTGTCCGGGTGAAGCGGCCACCCGATGAACAAATGCAAGTCATTCACCAAATGGATGCCGCAGGAAGTTGGATTGCGGAAGGGGTATACCGCCCGTCTTATCACCTCCTATTGGACTTGGCTGACATCATCATTTGGCTGGATCCGCCTTTATGGAAACGGAAATTACGGATTTTGAGCAGGCATGTGAAGCAAGTAGTTGGAATAGAAGTATGTGCGTATGAACCGGATTTTCAAATGTTGCGGAACATGTATAAATGGACGAAGCAGTTTGAAGGGAAGCGGGGAGAGTTGGATGGGATCCTTCGACCTTATTTGGATAAGTTGATAATTGTTAGGGATGATCCGGCGAGTAATCAGTCGCTCTCTGACGCTATTTGTGACCTAAAAGAGCAAGGCGGCCTGATTACTAAAAGTTACAGATGAACAACGAATCAGGTATAGCCATGTCTGAATTTAATCAAAGACATGGCTATTTTCACTCAGCCTTTGTATTTATCTCGCTCTGCTGTCTCTCGATGATTTGGTGTCATCTTCTCATGATTCGGTTGAAGATTGCCGAGCTCAGCCAATTCCATTGAAATTTCTTCTTTTACTTCTCTGCGATTTCCCGGTGTCTTCGGATTGGAATATAAATTGCTATGCGCACCTTGTTTCATTATGAAAACCTCCCAAATTGTATTTGCATACTTACTATGGTCAACTTAACCTGTTTTGATGTGCTGCAATTTCCGCTTCAGCGGCCCTTTTTACCTTTTCGGCATGACTTGCGATAAAGCGTATCATATACTTTTCCAAAAACAATCGATCCGCTGCTTTCCCTACAATGCCAAAAGGGGATTGATAGGAAAAGGTGTCTTTCATGATCGTTCCCGTATCGCTTTGAAAGAATTCGTGCTTGTGTGTAAAGGATTGAAAGGCTCCTTGGACCATGGCATCGGTGAAATGATATGGTCTTACCATTTCAATAATTCGAGATGTTAATGTTTGTTTTATTCCTAAATGAGTCGATTGCCAAGTGACGGAATCGCCATATTCCATCAAACCGGCTGTAACCCCGCCGATGGCTATTTGTTTCGTCAGCATCGTTTTCCCTTCGTGCACTTCTACCGTTCTCGCAATATCGAAACAGATTTGGATAGGGGCATTGATGGATATTTCATGTTCAATGGTCGGCATGTTTATCGCTCTTTTCGAACTTCGACTTCACTAGCCTCATATCTTCTAAGAAGTATTTATATAAATTCGGCCTGCGTCTGACGGCAAGTGGGTGGTAGGCGACGGTGGTAGGATATCCCTTAACGTCATGCCAGCTTCCACGCAAACTCTTTACATCTACTTCGGAGTTTTGGAAGAAGGATTGGACGGCTACATTTCCTAAACATACAATGACGGATGGTTGTTGTAACTGTATTTGTTCATCCAAATGTCGGTGCATGCAGATTTGGCGGGTCGATTCTTTGTCATACGCACGAACTGGCCGTCTTTTTAAAACGTAAGTGACATAGATATGTTCTTTATTCAAACCAACTTCATGAACGGCTTGCTGCAAAGTTTGCCGTGTGCCGCATACGATCGAGTTTCCTTCACGATCTTCACGCGCCCCTGGATTATCGAGAATCACCATGATCGGTGCCTTTGGATTTCCTTCTCCCCACACCATCCGTGTTCCTTGCCGATAAAGTCCACAATCCTCGCAATGAATCTGGCTTGCAGGCGTCGGATCTTCCGGCCAACTTTCTGGGCGAAATGACGTCACTTTTATCACCCTCCTAGCAGAATAGAATACCCTTTAGTGGATGAATCATGCAGGGTCATCCAATTTAAAATGATTTAAGGAACAGCTTTTACAGTAAATAAACAGCCACCGAGTCGATTAAGAAGGTGGCTGTTTTATATTTTGATTAAATAAGAAATTCAATTACTCATCCCGGAGATTGAAGTCACTGGAGAAAATAGACTTTGGAATACTTAATCTATGATTTTTTCAACTTTTATAATCGTGTTTGCTGCATCTAAATAAGTGAAACGATACTTCTCTCCTTTATATATTAGAAAATCCTCAAAATAGAGTGTCATTTCACCTTTATCGGTGTCAATTAGTACAATATTAGAACGAAAAGATCCTTTATGTCCACGAGATCCTCTATAAATATCCAAAACTAATACGTCTTCGACTTGCCACTCGCCATTCTCATAATCCTTCATACTCTGGATAGACTTTTTAGCTTCAGTTCCACCGAAAATTAATAAAGATATAGTAATAATTAAGGTGAATAGCCCACCACATGCAAATTTGATGACCGATGATTTTTTGATCCTCTGAGGATTATAAACAGTAATCAAAAAGACGTGATACAGAATAAATATAAAGAATGTCAAACCAGCAGCAAACAAAAAGGACGTTCCAATAAAGTGATAGACGAACGCTTTATAAAGATCCGTCCCGAACCTATTAAACGTCATAAAACTGCCACCTATTATAACCAAAACCATAATGACCATTAGAAAGAGAATAATGATTCGTAGTCGTTTTTTATTCTGTTTTTCATTCTGTTCATTATCTAACTTTAAGGATTTCTTCCTCATAAACATCAACCTCTCGTTCGCCTATCGCATTTAGGTATGGTCTATTGCCAATAAACCTTTACCTATTTTCATTGTGAATACGAATGAAAGCGGTATAAAGTTTCAATTGGAGAAGAATTACTACTTAAGGGGTACTTAGTTGGGCTACTCTTTTTTATTTGTGTGTAATGAAGGAGAACCAGCATAGGATGGAGAAGGATATGGGAACCAGCTGGGCAGCGTTAAAGAGTTCGAGAATGCTAATGAAGGGCTGCTGTACAAGTAAGGGGGGAAGATCATGTTACCGCAGGAGTTGGCTGTTGAAAAAATTACTGCCAGTTTGGAGAAGGACCCGCTTGTGCAGGCAGTTTTTCTGAAAGGGTCAATGGGAAGAGGAGAGCATGACGAGCATTCAGACGTCGATCTGTATTGCTTAGTGAACGAGGAGGATAAGAAGGAATTCCTCGCGAACCGGGTGGAGCATTTACGGGCGTATCGGGATATTATTTTAATGGACGATATTTTCATTGTCGCCCCTCAGATCATTGCGGTGTTTGACGATCTGTTGCATATCGATTTATTTACGGTGACGAAGGAATCGTTTGTTGAAGGCGACCATTTCAAGGTGCTTTATGATCCTTATCGTTTGATGAATGAATTTGTGGAGACGCAAGGATTGACGCTTTCGGAGAATGAATATCGGGATAATGTCCTGGACGTAGGGTGGTTTTTATACCAGTACTCACAGTCAGCGGCCAGGGGGAATGACATTTGGTCGGTGAGGATGCTGACGAACGTCGTGCATCATTTGGGGAGGGTGCTCTTGTTTCGATATGCACCGGAACGCGCAAAGCTGGGGTTGAAGACGATTGAGCTTTCATTGCCTGAGTCAGTTGTAGCGGAATTGACTGAAATACTGGAGTTCATCACGCCTGGAAAGCATGAACAGGCAGCTGTTTTGATTAGCCGATTGCTAGATCGCGAGTATGAGTGGATCCGGTTGCAGTGGAACGAAGAAAGTCAGCAGATGCGGTTTTTGTGGAGGATGATTAATAAATATGAAAGGCAGGGGGAAGAGGTATGACGCAAGTTTGCGTGATTAGCATTCATGTGCCGAATATGAAGGAGGCCATCCAATTTTATACGGAAGTATTGGGGTTTGAAGTGAACAAAGAGTATGGACCGAAAATTATAACGCTTGTCCACGGAGAGCTGCCCATCGTTTTGGAGGAGTCGGAGCATGCGGCACGCAATGCAAGTTCTTCTGGAGTTGTACTCACGTTGAAGAGTGACGACATCCACCAATCTCTTGAAGTGCTCAAAGAACACGATGTGGAATTGATTATCGCGGAACCCGCAGACTGCCCGCCAGGAAAATATATTAGTTTTAAGGATCCGTTCGGGAATGTGTGGGAGTATTTGCAGTTCATTGAATAGTAGTCAGTATTATTAGTTTTCTCATTGGTGAATATGATAAACTATGAGCAAGCGGAATAAAAAATAGAGGAGATGAGATGATTCATTAATAAAGAAAGACAAGCGCCACTTTTGCTGGAAGGGCTGGAGGCGGCGATAAGGAGATTGCCGAGTCAACATGAAGCGATTCCTTCTTTGCGCTCGAAGCAAGCGACGGTCCAAGCAGGATTTGGCGGCGAGCAGGAATTGGACAAAGTGTTAGAGGGCTATGCTTTTTCAATGAAGCATGGCATTTTTAACGATCTATCGCTAGCCTCCAGTACATATTTTCAAGTGGACACGCTCTTCATCACCCCGTCGTATGCGGTTTTGTTCGAAGTGAAGAATATTGCGGGCGAACTGACGGTGACACAAAATCCGCCTCAAATGATCCGCGTGCTCGATTCAGGCCAAGTGAGCGGGTTCAAAAGCCCAATCGCCCAGCTGGAGAGCAACTGTGAACTGTTTCAAGACTGGCTCTATAGCCGAAACATCTCATTGCCGGTATACGGCGCCGTCGTCCTCGCGTATGCAAGGCAACGCATCGAAGTATTCGACACGAATACCCCTATTCTTTTTCCAAGTGCGGTCCCCACATTCATCCGCAAACTCCCAACAACCTCCCCATTGTTGGATGACGAAACTTTCGCCGACCTACTATCGCAGCTAAGCAGCTCCCATCGCGACTTTATTCCTTCTCCTATTTGTGAAACTTATTCGATTCCACGCAATGACATACGGACAGGTGTGATTTGTCCGGGATGTGGGTTTATTGGCATGGAAAAATATATGGGCGGGTGGCGTTGTTTAGCTTGCGGCGGAACAAGCCGGGATGCGCATAAGAAGGCCATTCGTGACTGGTTTCTATTGTTTGGCGGTGGAATGAGGAATAAAGATTGTCGGGAGTTTTTAAGAGTTGATAAACAGCAGACTGCACATCGGCTATTGGCTTCTATGGATTTAGAGGTGGTGGGGGCTAAGAGAAACAGGTCTTATTACATGAGTTTTCATATGGAACGCAAAAAGCGCACATGAATGAACTGCCCCCCAATTGTTGGACACATTCTAACAATTGGAGGTGCAGTTTTACTATGGCAAAATATACGCTTGAATATAAACTAGCTGCTGTTAATCGGTATTTGGAAGGCGGAGAAAGTTATATTTCAATTGAAAGGTCAATTAGAACACCTGTAAGCGTAGTGATGAACTGGGTAAAGCAATATCAAGCTCATGGGATAGATGGTTTAATAAAGAAAA
Source organism: Sporosarcina sp. Marseille-Q4943 (assembly GCF_943736995.1). GTDB lineage: Bacteria > Bacillota > Bacilli > Bacillales_A > Planococcaceae > Sporosarcina. The sequence goes on from NZ_CALSFT010000002.1 coordinate 214,036, forward strand.
GCTACACAAATTACTCCTTACAGTTTAAACTGGATGTACTTAATTACATGAGTGATAATGGGACGTCACCAAATGAAACAGCTGTGATTTTCAACATTTCCTCTCCAGCAACGATAAGAGCTTGGAGGATCCTTTTTGAAAAAGGTGGAATAGACGCCCTCACTTCTAAGAAAAAGGGGCGTCCATCCATGAAAAAAGAATCCCAAGAGAAACGAAATAACGAGTCTCCAAAAGATGATACTGTCGCATCTTTACATGCCGAAGTGGCACAATTACGTATGGAGAATGAGTATCTAAAAAAGTTGAATGCCTTAGTTCAGAACAAGGGAAAATCACCAAACAAGATAAAGCGAAAGTAATCTATGAACTAAGGCTAAAATTCCCGGTTAAAGCACTTATAAAGTTGGCTGGTATACCCCGCAGCACCTATTATTACTGGATTGATCAATTCAATCGTCCTGACAAGGATGCGGAGTTAAAGGAAATGATACAGTCAATATATCATGAACACAAAGGCCGTTACGGCTATCGTCGTATCAAGGACGAATTAGAAAACAAAGGATATAATGTGAATCATAAAAAAGTGCAGCGATTAATGAAGGAATTAGGTTTGAAATGTGTTGTCCGTATGAAGAAATATCGTTCATATAAAGGGCAGGTTGGGAAGATAGCACCAAATGTGTTAGATCGTGATTTCAATTCCGATAAGCCAAATCAAAAATGGGTAACAGATATTACAGAGTTTAAGTTATTCAGTGAGAAGCTCTATCTATCTCCTATTCTTGATTTATTTAATGGTGAAATCATCACATACACTCTGGGTTCCAGGCCAACTTACTCACTGGTATCAGATATGTTAGAGAAGTCTTTTGAGCGATTGACGGATGAGGATGAACTGATTCTTCATTCAGACCAGGGATGGCATTACCAAATGAAACAGTATCGCCATGCCTTGAAAAAAAACGGAATAACACAGAGTATGTCCCGTAAGGGAAACTGTTATGACAACGCTGTGATTGAGAACTTCTTCGGGATCTTGAAGTCTGAATTTCTTTATTTAAATGAATTTGAAAGTGTTGATCATTTTAAAAAAGAACTTGAAGAATATATGAATTACTATAATGACAAGCGTATCAAGTCTAAATTAAAAGGCAAGAGCCCTGTACAATACCGGACTCTTGCCCAACGCGCAGCTTAAATAAATACACTGTCCAACTTTTTGGGGTCACTTCAGAACTGTGCGCTTTTTGATGGTAACAAGCCAAGTCGGTGATAAAGTGCCGAGAGTCGGTGATAACACGGCGAGAGTCGGTGATAAAGTGCTGGAAGTCGGTGATAAACTAGTTCAAGTCGGTGATAACACGTTGAGAGTCGGTGATAAAGTTCGTCCGAGCGGTGATAACCGCTCCCAGGCACACCCCATCACTCCGCCTCGATCAACCCACTCTCCACCAAAAACTCCTCTGCAACCCTTTCAACCATCATGCCGTCGTTGTCGACTTTGGCGTTCATCTTTTGCATCGCCTCTTCGTCGATCATACCTTCGAGCTGCTTCAGAACCGCTTCGATTTCAGGATACTCCTTCAACGTTTCTTTCCGCACGAGCGGGAGCGCATGATACGGAGGGAAGTAGGATTTGTCGTCTTCCAACACACGCAAGTCGAATTCCTGCAATTGGCCGTCTGTCGTGTAGGAGTTGATGACGTCAACTTCGCCGGCGTTAATCGAACGGTACATGATGCCGTGGTCCATGCCTCGGACGTTCTTGAATTTCAACCCGTATTCCTTCTGGAAGCCGGGCAGTCCGTCGGGGCGGTCGATGAATTCGAAGACCGCGCCTAATGTAAAGTCTTCCGAATATGCAGCGAAGTCACTGAATGTGACGACCCCAAGTTCTTCCGCTTTTGATTCATCCAACGCGAGGGTGTACGTGTTGTTGAAGCCGAATGTGTTGAAAGCGATGATGCCGTCTTCACCGACGAGTCGTCTTGTCATTTCCAACGTCTCTTCGGCGTTACCTGGCTCTTCGTGGTAATAGTTGACGACAATTGTCCCTGTATAATCAGGAACGACGTCAATATTGCCGTTCAGCATCGCGTTCCACACGACGTTCGAGCCGCCGAGGTTTTCTTTATAGATGACTTTGATGTCTGTTTTATTCTCAATCAACTGTCCCATGACGTGCGACAAGATGATGCTTTCCGTATTGTTCCGTGAACCGAGCGTCAATGAGTCCTCTTCAATGAAGATACAGCCGGAAAGCATGCTTGCGACAATTGCAATGAGCAGCAATGAAATAAACTTCTTCCTCATTCAGCCTTCAATCCTTTCGGTGTCGTCCAGCGCTCAACCGAGCCGAAGAACACTTCGAGAATGATGGCAAGCAATGCTGCAGGGATTGCGCCAAGAAGAATCAATCCATCGATTCCGCGCGTAATTCCGAGGAAAATGAAATCTCCAAGTCCGCCTGCGCCAATGAATGCGGCGAGGGTAGCGTTTCCGACGTTAATGACAGCAGCTGTCCGAATTCCGGCCATGATGACGGGAATCGCGAGTGGCAGCTCCACTTTAAAAAGAATTTGTGCACTTGTCATGCCCATTCCTTTAGCAGCTTCCCGCGTAGCAGGGTCGACGTCGATGATTCCTGCATATGTGTTTCGGGCAATCGGCAACAACGAATAAAGGAATAGAGCAGCGATCGCAGTTTTTACGCCGATTCCGAAAATAGGAATCATGAAGCCGAGCAAGGCAAGGCTTGGAATCGTCTGCATGACGCCTGCGCCGCCGAGTACGAGTGTCGTCAGTTTTGGAACACGCGTGACGAGGATTCCGAGTGAAACGCCGAGAATGATGGCGATCAACATCGAGAAGAACACGAGTTGGATATGGACGGATGTCGCTTCAAGAACTTCTCTCCAGCGCATCTGTGATTGTTCGGTCAATTGTTGCCAGATTGATAAATTATTCATATGGCAACCACCTCCGCTACCGTTTCCGTCCACTGGCTGGACAATGCAGATAGCAACGAACCGCGTGTTACGAGACCGACGACCTTATGTTTTTCATCCACGATAGGAATCAAGCCGAACGGTGATTCATCCATCATGATGATGGCGTCTTTTGCGGAAGCTGTGTCTTGTAAGAAGTGTCCGACAGGCTGCATAAGTTCTTCAATGGTGCGGATGTTGTTTACACTTTTGATGACATCATAGGCGGACACGATGCCTAACAAAGATTTTGAATCATCCACGATGATGAGATCCGTAATTTTCCTCTGACGGATAAGGGAGATTGCCTTTTCAGGAGAACTTTGAGGAAGAGACGTGACGACCGATTCGGACATAATGTCGAGCACCGGCATCAGTTCAGGGTTTTGAATAATTCGATGCTTGCCAATGAACTCCTCGACAAAACCGTGGGCAGGTTCATGAAGTAATTTTTCTGGAGTGTCCAACTGAAGTAGCTTGCCGTCTTTCATAATTGCGATGCGGTCACCCATTTTGAGTGCTTCATCCATGTCATGAGTAACAAAAATGATTGTCTTATTCAGTTTTTTTTGTAATGAAATGAGTTCGCCCTGCAATTGCTCTCTTGTAATCGGATCCAATGCGCTGAACGGTTCATCCATCAAAATGATTTCGGGATCGGATGCTAGTGCGCGAGCGATTCCGACGCGCTGCTGTTGCCCCCCGGAAAGTTCTTTCGGATAGCGGTTTGCGTAGATTTTTGGATCCAGCCCAACCATTTCAAGCAGTTCGTTTACGCGGGGTTTGATTTTATCCGCGCTCCACCCGTTTAACTCGGGAACGATGGAGATGTTTTTTTCAATCGTATAGTGGGGGAATAAACCGATCTGTTGAATCACATAACCGATACCTCTTCGAAGGTCGGAAGCGACATATGATTTGTTATCCTTTCCATTAATCGAAATCTTCCCGCTTGTATGCGGTTCCATCCGATTAATCATTTTCATCGTAGTTGATTTACCTGAACCACTCGGACCGATGAGAACGAGCAGCTCGCCTTTCGGAATCTCAAAGCTGACAGAATCAACAGCCTTGAACCCGTCTTCATACACCTTGCTAACGTTTTCAAACTTTAACATACGTACCTCCTATGTTTTTTTACAAAACTGTATGCCGTTGAATCTGGGATGAAAATATAAAACAACGGCTAAAAAAAACAAGACATTTTTATCTCCTGAACGAGCAGGAGCAATGCCTTGATACTTATTATAGCATACTTCGCAGATGGAAGTATTGGAAAACTGGATATTCAGTAGGTTGTTAGTGTATATTTTTGGTGGTTCTTAAGTCCTTGTTGGACGTAGTTTGATGAAAACTTGCGAGTCAGTGATAACCCAGTCTGAGTCGGTGATATAGTGCTGAAAGTCGGTGGAAAAATCGTCCGAGTCGGTGATAAAGTACCGAAACTCGGTGATGAAGGAAAACACCTATAGAAATAATTCTTTTGACCTATTCAACTTTTGGGAAACTAGCGAGTCGGTGGTAAACGGGTTCAAGGTGATAGCCAATATTTTCTGGCAATATTCGATGATTTTTTTCGAAAAATATGTTGAAAAATACAAAGTCGATGATAAAATAGTCAAGTCAGAATAAAATATGAAGCGCTTTCACGAAAAGTGGACGATAGCTTCTAGGCCGTCTGAGTCCCTGATGGCTCAGCGGTTTTTCTATTTTTGAAATGTGAGTTTTTTTCGCGCGACTGGGTAATGATAGTAAGTGAGTTACGAGGATGAGAAGGAGTGGATAGTGTGGGAGTAGTGGAGTGGCTCGTCGGACCGGCGAATGATTTTATTTGGACATACATATTAATCGGACTTTTATTGTTCATCGGTCTATATTTTACGATTCGGACGAAGTTTGTCCAATTCCGTTTATTTGGAGAGATGTTCAGACTCATTTTTGAGAAAAAAGAGGGCAACCGTGGGGTTTCGGCGTTCCAGGCGTTTACAATTAGTGCGGCGTCTCGGGTCGGTACAGGGAACGTAACTGGGGTTGCGCTGGCGATCGGGATTGGCGGGCCAGGCGCGGTCTTCTGGATGTGGGTCATCGCCATTATTGGCATGGCGACAGCGTTTATTGAAAGTGCGCTTGCACAAGTTTACAAAGTCCGGGACGGCGATACATTCCGCGGAGGGCCGGCTTATTATATGGAGAAGGCGCTAGGCCTTCGGAAGCTCGGCATCGTTTTCGCGATTCTTCTCACAATGTGTTTCGGTTTCATCTTCAACTCAGTTCAGTCGAACACAATCAGTCAATCGTTCCATGATGTATTCAATCTTCCGTATTGGGTTGTCGGACTGTTTCTTGTCGTGCTGACAGGAATTATTATCTTCGGCGGCGTGCAGCGGATTGTTAAAGTGACACAATCAATAGTTCCGATTATGGCAGTGTTTTATTTGCTTATTGCACTTTACGTTGTTGCCATTAATATTACAGAAGTACCCGCAATGATTGCACTCATTTTTGAACATGCTTTCGGCATTAAGGAAATGGCTGGCGGCGGTATAGGCGCTGCCATGTTGCAAGGTATTCGACGTGGTTTATTCTCCAATGAAGCTGGAATGGGAAGTGTGCCGAACGCTGCGGCGACGGCGAGTGCGACGCATCCGGCGAAACAAGGGCTTGTTCAAAGCCTTGGCGTATTTTTCGATACGATCATCATTTGTTCTGCGACAGCCTTCATCATCATCCTTGCAGGTCTGTATGATAAAGGGGAAGAGAGCGGCATTTTGCTGACACAATCTTCGATGGCTGTTCACGTTGGTTCATGGGCGCCATATTTTGTCGCAATCGCGATTATGTTCTTCGCGTTTAGCTCAATCGTTGGAAATTACTATTACGGTGAAACGAATATCGAATTCATCAACACACATAAGTCGTGGATGACGCTTTACCGAATTCTCGTCCTCGGCATGGTCATGTTCGGTGCTCTCGCAAAAGTGGATATCGTCTGGAGCATGGCGGACTTGTTCATGGGATTGATGGCAATTATAAATCTCCTCGTCATCTTGGCACTCGGGAAAGTCGCATTCCATGTGTTGGATGATTATACGAAGCAACGGAAACAAGGGAAAAACCCCGTGTTTAAAGCGGATCCTAGTTTAAAGGGTGCTGACTGTTGGAAAAATGAATGAAAAAAAGCAATCGTCCCGCTGCAGTGGGGCGATTGCTTTTTTTCGTCTAGCTGCGAGCGCTAGATTCTCGGGTCATAAGTCAGTTCCACTTTACGGCAAAGAGCGCCGTTTCGTGGATCCGCCTTATGCCTGTCGCATCTGAGCAAGCGCCCTCCGCTTTTGAGTTTACATCTCCTCAGGCGCCTTCATGCCGAGTAGGCGCAATGATTCCTTCAATACGATGACGACGCATTCGGTAAGCGCAATGCGGTAATGCTTGTTTGTTTCGTCGGATAGGACTTGCACATTCCCGTAAAACGAGTTGAACGCTTGGGCAAGATCAATCGCATATTTTGCGATGACGGATGGGTCCAGTTCTTCCGCTGCACGTTTAACGGCTTGTGGAAATTGCTCAAGTTGTTTGATCGTTTCCCATTCGTGATCATTCACTTCGTCAATCGCGAACGTGTTGGTTGCCTTCGCTTTACGCAAGATGGAGTTCGCCCGCGCATGTGCATATTGAACGTATGGCCCAGTTTCGCCTTCTGTCTGGAGCATCGTCTCGAGATCGAATTCGATATCATGTTTCCGGTGCTGCTTCAAGTCGCTGAAAAGGATGGCGCCGACACCGACGGCTTCCGCCACTTCGGATTTTTTCGCGAGCGTCGGGTTCTTTTCCTCGATGTTTTTCTGTGCAAGTTCGATCGCCTCTTTCAATACTTCCTCGAGCAAGACGATCTTTCCTTTACGCGTCGACATCTTCTTGCCGTCTTGCAAGATGAGCCCGAATGGTACGTGTACGATGTCGCTTGCCCAGTCATGCCCCATTTTGCAAAGCACTTGCTTCACTTGTGTAAAGTGAAGGCTTTGTTCATTCCCGACGACGTAAATGGATTTGACGAAGTCGTACTTGTTTTTTCGATAAATGGCAGCTGCCAAATCCCTTGTCGCGTACAACGTCGCTCCGTCCGATTTCTTGATGAGACATGGCGGCATGCCTTCTTCAAGTTCCACGACCATGGCGCCGTCCGATTCGACCAATAGTCCTTTGTCTTCGAGTTCTTGAACGACTGGCTCCATTTTGTCGTTGTAATACGCTTCACCATTATAAGAATCAAAGGTGACTCCGATCAGATCATAGATCCGTTGGAATTCCTTCAACGACTCGGTTTTGAACCAGTCCCACAGGGCGAGTGCTTCGGAATTTCCGTCTTCAAGCGCCTTGAATGCCGCGCGCCCTTCATCGTTCAAGGAAGGATCTGCCTCTGCTTCTTCATGGAAACGGATGTATAGCTTCAGCAATGTCTCGATCGGTGCTTGACGGACCTCTTCCTCGATGCCCCATTTCCGGTAGGCGGTGAGTAGCTTTCCGAATTGCGTGCCCCAATCGCCGATGTGATTGATTTTCATCGGTTGGTAGCCATTCTTTTCGAGCAATAAGGCGATGGAATTCCCGATGACCGTGGAACGTAGATGGCCCATCGAGAACGGCTTCGCAATGTTTGGCGAGGACAAGTCAATCGTCACAACACCGCCGTTGCCTTCATTGGAGGAACCGTAATTGGCGCATTGCTCCAGGACCGTTGGAAGTAGCGTATCTGCAACGGCTTTTCGGTTTACGAAAAGATTAACGTACCCATTCACTGCTTCAACTTTACTGATTAATGGATGCTTAACGGCAGCTGCGATTTCTTCCGCGATGGTGACAGGTGACTTCCGCAAGGTTTTTGCGAATGGAAAACAAGGTAATGCAAAATCGCCTAACTTTGAATTTGCTGGGCGCTCCAGCATATGCTCCTCCAATTGCATTGGGCTGACTGTCTGTAAAGCTTGTAAAATATCCTTTTTCATTTATACGAACCCCTTTTCAGGAAAAATAAAAAGCCTTCGATCTCAATAAATGAGACGAAAGCTTGTTCCGCGGTACCACTCAATTTGCCCCTGTCATGGTTTGGATAGAGGCCCCTTTCTCCTAACGGCGAGACACCGGCTTCTCCTACTTCATTCAGACAAGCATCTCCGAAGTGCGCTTCACGAATCCACCCCGCCAGGCTCCCACCAACCCCGGCTCGCTACGGAAGTACAGACTCACTACTCTCTTCGTCATCGATATTGTAGTTGAATGTATCAAATCATAGAAAGGGTGTCAATGAGTTTTAGTCGTAACTTTTAAACAAATCATCCGTCTAACTTAGTGAATGGGAGGTTTTGGAATGAAATATAGCGTGTCAATACTATTGGGTGCTGCTTTGATATTGGGAGGCTGTGGAACGGATGCGTCCCCGCAAAATAGCTTTGTTGTAGATAGCGGATGGCCAACGTTGAAAAAAGTGAGTGGACGCGAAATTATTGCCGAACTGAAGCAAACCGTTGAAGAGACGCCTATACGGGACAAGAGGGCCACTATAGAAACGCCCCCTGAGTTTGAGGAGCCTACGAAAGAAACGGTGGAGGATTTGAATGTCAATACAATTGAGGGACCCGCTGTCTTCCAGGCGGTGGAAAAAGTTTACGGCGAGGGTGGCATTCATCATGAAGGCGTCATCTTCTTCGAACTTCAGACGAAGGGTGCTGCGCAATCCGGCGTGTGGATCGGGCTGAAGGAGCCGGATGAACGCGTTCAGCAATTGCTTGATCTGCTACAGCCGAAAGTGGATGCGGGCGAGATCCTAGCGGAACCGATCTATATCTTCCGTAGCCCTCATACGGAAAAGGAACTTTATGATCAACAGGAGGAAGTAACGGAAGCATTGAAAAGCATGGAATCGGAACAGGGATCTTTCGGCCTTTACGTCAATATCATCACAGGTGATATTGAAGTCACACATGATTTTCTAAAACCGGAGCAACAAGAGGAGCTGCGGAAGTTATTCGCCGATCATACGATTATTTTCGAGCAAGATGGAAGGATGGTCCCGGAGCCGGGGGAATCTAGAATCATACCTCCTGAACAAACGTATACAGATACTCCGGTGGAAGAAGGTGGATTCATATTGTCCGCTGGTGAAGGGACAATATTCGTAGCGGGCGGAACTAAAAGCGCTGTGTATTATAAATTCCCAGAAGCCGACAAGCTGAAAGTCGGTCAACGTGTGAATGTGGAACGATCAGGTCCAATTCTTGAATCGTATCCTGGACAAGGGACCGCAAAGTTTGTAGAGGTCTTGCCGGACTATAAGCCAGCGAACGCAAAGCTTTCCGAGTCACAGGCCGTCGAGAAAGCATTGAAAATCGCGGGTGAGAGATTATCGAATGGCTATGTTGTCATCAATGAAATTTCATTTGATGAGAGTGAAGGGAAGTGGATTTTCGAGCTTCTGCCGGATGATGGGGAAGGGACGCTGGAAGTTGAGGATCAATAGAAGTTTAGGCAACCGTCTTTATAGGGCGGTTGTTTTTTTACGTGGAAAATCGGGCGAGTGGTGATTAAGTTCGCTTGAGCGGTGATAAGCGGTGATAAACGTCGCTTAAGCGGTGATAAAGTGCATCTGAGTGGTGATAAAGTATGCTTGACCGGTGATAAACCTTTTTGGCATGGAAAAAATGCGCAAACGATGAGCAGATTCATTCAAAAACACCTCGTATTGTAGTCAAACGGTGATAAATTTCACGAGAGTCGGTGATAAAGTGCCCCGAGTCGGTGATAATGGCCCGAGAGTCGGTGATAACAGCGCGAGAGTCGGTGATAAACCGCCGCAAGTCGGTGATTACCATTTTGCGCTGCGATGAACACTCCCCCGGTTTCCAACAAGACCCCATGGGTATGCTATGGATGAAGGAGGGATTGATTTGTCGAAAAAACTGATTTCTGCGATACAGGAGCATTCATTCCCGTTAAATGATAAAGCGCTTGATACTATTTTGGACGCGATTGGAGATGCCCGAATTGTCATGCTAGGTGAAGCGACGCATGGAACTTCAGAGTTTTACAAAGTTCGCGCGGCTTTATCCAAACGTCTGATTCAGGAAAAAGGATTTACCATCATTGCGGTGGAGGGCGATTGGCCATCTGCTCAGTCAGTCAATCGATATGTGAAAGGGTTTGATGAAGAAGGGAGATCTGCTCGTCAAGTTTTGACGGAGTCCTTCAATCGCTGGCCGACGTGGATGTGGGCGAATGAAGAAGTCGAGGAGCTTGTTGAATGGTTGAAAGCCGATAATGACGGCAAGGAAGAAGCCGAAAAAACAGGGTTTTACGGCATCGATATGTATAGCTTGTATGAATCCATCGATGAAGTGCTTCGCTTTCTCCGGGAGAATCCACAGTATGAAATGGATCTAGAGTTGGCGAAAAAGGCATTCTCCTGTTTCGAGCCGTACAACCGGATGCCGGAGCACTATGCGCTCTCGACCGCCCATTTCACGGAGGAATGCATCCGGGAAGTTACAAACTTGCTGACGACAATCCGCAGTCATGAAGACCTTTATTCGAATGAACAGGAGAAGGACTTGAATGTGACGATGAATGCATTGGTTGCGAAAAATGCGGAATCGTATTATCGCGCCATGATGCAGGACGACGCCATCTCGTGGAACATCCGCGATATGCATATGGTGGAGGCGATCAGTGAAATCCTGAATTATCACGGAGAGGACGCCAAGATCATCATTTGGGAGCATAATACCCATGTCGGCGATGCGTCGGAAACATCGATGGCCGACCACGATATGATTAACGTCGGGCAGCTCGTCCGGGAGAAATATGGAGTGGAAGACACATTTGCCATCGGCTTTGGGACGTATGAAGGGACCGTCATTGCCGGCGAAAGCTGGGGAGAACCGTTTCAAAAGATGAATGTGCCACCCGCGAAGTTCAATTCATGGGAAGGGCAGATGCATGCGGCAAAAGCAGAGGATCAAGTCATTCTTTTCACAAAGGTAAACCGTCATTTATTCAACGAATGGATCGGCCATCGAGCCATCGGGGTTGTCTATAATCCGGAGTTTGAGGCGTATGGAAATTATGTATCGTCGCGAGTTGGCAGCCGGTATGATGGTTTTGTTTTTATTAGAGAAACAAAGGCATTAACACCAATTGATTTGAATAAATGAGAGAAGGGCATCCGGTTGTAACGGGTTCGGTTGACAGGGAGAAACTCGCTATTTGAGTGTAAATAGGACCCTAATCGTTTCTACTACAACAGAAACTAACCAATAGAAATTAAAAACGCTCAGAAATCGAACTGCACCCTAATTGTTGGACACCGGTCTGACAGTTGGAGGTGCAGTTCTTCTATGACAATTTGATGATAAACTTTCGGCTGCTAGCAGCTCAACGTTCTTCAATAATAAATGAATATCATATTAAATTATTCCCCATCCGCCTCATTAACAGAATGAACATTCAATGTCTCGCTTGCTAGTGTTGTGAAATCACTACCTAAAGCCTGAACAGTAATATGGTCGTGGAATATCCTATCGCCAAACTCCCATTCAATAGACCATCCATCATTTCCATCTATGTCGTGGCCAATAAGAGTTCTTTCCCCCCAAGTCCCTGTTCCTGTTGGGGTTATCCAAAATAGTATTGTTTCCACATTTTCTGCTTCCACAGAGATAGTCATTGTACTGACACCTTCCGGAGCAATATGCCATCCGTTTTTCACTTCTAAATCTGTATCAACCATTAGGATTCGAGCCTTATTGTCTCTACCGTGAATTTGATCAGTTGAAGCATCAATACTTTCTTCTGGTTCATTATCGACTACATCATTACATGCAGAGAGAATTAGTATAATTAATAAAAAAAACACAGCTAATGCATTCTTCATATATAGCCTCCATTATTTCCACTAACCTACCTCTTTATTAAATAAAAAAGTAAAGCTATTCAGCGAGACAAGACCATTCCATCTTCGAGTGATTAACTGACCCTATATACACCGATTGTTCATTCTGATGATTGAAATAATGATTAAGCATATGACTAACGGTCAAAGGCATTTCTAAGTTTAAAATCTTCGAAAGGTCTATCCAATGCAGAGCACCTTCATCTGAATTTATAAAATTTATTTTCGTAGTATTTCCGAAATAAATATAGTGTTGGCGAATTTCATCTTGACTTCTTCGCATTAATATATAACGGAGCTTAAGTTGCTCTATTTCATTCCTTCCTATTCCCGTCTCTTCGAAAATCTCTCTTAAACAAGACTCTTCAGGATTATTATGTTCGTTAGCTTCGACATGTCCACCAATTCCAGTCCATAAATTAGATGCTAATGCTCTATCTTTGGAACGTTTCAACATCAAAAGTTTATTGTCACAAAAAAGATAGGCCCCAGTCATTATTCGCATTTTTATCATACATACCCGACCTTTTGTTTCAGTTTATTTTTTGTAACAAACTCCTTCTCCAATTTAATGTACTACTTAATCTATTGAAGTAATGATGTAGTAATAAAAAGGAGACACTAATTTATTTTTGAATTGTGTCTCCGAATAGTTTGTTATTTGATTTGATTTTTTCCCCCAACAAATAATCCCGTGAATCCAATTGCACGGCTCTTTCCTTAAAGTATGGCATTCGCTATGATTTTATCGAGTTTACGGACATCGACTTTTTTATTTAGATTCAATTTGAGTTTTCCTGCCTTCGTCCACAATTCAATTTCGGCATTAAGATCGATTCGTCCTGCGTTTTCTGTGGAATACATATTGATCGACTTGAATGGAATTGTGTAGATCTCCACCTTTTTACCTGTTAACCCTTGCTTGTCCGCGATGATAAATCGTTTGTTTGTCACGACCGCAACGTCACGGATTGTTTTATAGGCAACCTCCGCCACTTCACCGTCAATAAGCAAATCCGTAATCTCGTCGGGAACAGCAACTTCTTCCGTAAACGTCCAAGCCATCATTGCAGTTAAATCAGCCATCATCGATACCTCCTTTTTATGTGTATCATTACATACTAGTCTATGGAAGTATAGAGTGAATTGTAAATTAGTTTACTTTTGTAGGATTGAGTCGAAAGACTGGGACCAAAGCGATAGTGTTGGGAGAACCAGCAATGCCGTAAATTCCTTTGGTCATCCAAAAATTAATTAAAACTCATAAAATATCTTTCTACCTATTTACGATTAAAACACAACATGTTAGGGTAGTAGATGTACATAAGGCACAATATATAGTATCGAACGATGGAATGGTACCGTTATCGGTTTAATAGGGAATCCGCAAATCGGAGCTGTCCCCGCAACTGTAAACGCAGACGACCGTCTCAAAAACCACTGCAGCGTAATGCTTGCGGGAAGGGGAGACGGAAGAAGGAAGCGTTAGCCAGTAGACCTGCCATCCATCGTCAAGCGACACTTTCTTCGGGGGTTGAGAGGTGGAAGCGAGCGGGTTTTTTGCTTTCATTTTTCAGGCGGGACCCGATCTGTTTCCTACATCAAAATCCATGAGCGATGACTCTACCGAAGAGGTGGAATCATCGCTTTTTTGTATTGTGCAACAAAGGAGGAATTGTTTTGATGACATTAATTCGTGAAAAGATGAATGTGGCTGGCATACTGGAGAACTTGAAGGCGGAGTTCGGGAAATCACGATTAGTCGCACTGGAAGAATCCAGCGATAAATGGCTAGAACGCCATCCAGACGGTAGCAAATCAGATTGGGCGAAGGCGATGATCTTGGAATCGCTTAGCCGTATCGACGAATTGGAGACGTATTGGACGTTTGTCGCAGCGCGGATTTATTTGCAGGAAGTTTATTCCCGCCAGGAACAGTTGCGAGGTGCAAAAGCTTATACGGATTTTGCAGACAATGTAGAGCGGCTCGTCAAGAAAGGCTTGTATACATCTGTTTTGATTGAAAAATATTCGCGGGAAGAATTGAAGCAGCTCGGCGAATTCCTAGAGCCGGAGCGGGATAATCAATTCACTTATATTGGTCTGAAGACGTTAATGGATCGGTACGTTGCGGTTGATTTCAATAAACGGCCGGTCGAACTCCCGCAGGAACGTTGGCTCATTATTGCGATGACACTTATGCAAAATGAAACGGAGCACCGACTTGATAAAGTGGCGGAAGCGTATTGGGCGATGAGCAATCTCTATATGACCGTTGCGACGCCGACGCTTGCGAACGCGGGCAAGCCGCATGGACAGCTCTCCAGTTGCTTCATTGATACCGTCGATGATTCCCTTCAAGGTATCTATGACAGCAATACCGACATTGCCAATCTATCGAAATATGGTGGCGGCATCGGCGTTTACATGGGCAAAGTCCGTTCGCGCGGCTCTTCAATAAGAGGTTTCAAAGGGGCGTCAAGCGGTGTCCTTCCGTGGATCAAGCAACTGAACAACACGGCGGTAAGCGTTGATCAGCTCGGGCAACGACAAGGGGCGATCGCGGTTTATCTCGATGTATGGCATAAGGATATCTTCACATTCCTCGATCTCAAGTTGAACAACGGGGATGATCGCTTGCGTGCGCATGATATTTTCACCGGAGTCTGCTTGCCGGATCTTTTCATGGAGCAAGTCGAAGCACGCGGCGAATGGCATTTATTCGACCCGCATGAGGTGCGGACTGTGATGGGGTATTCGCTTGAGGATCATTATGATGAAACGAAGGGAAGTGGTTCATTCCGCGAGAAATACGAGGAATGTGTCAATCACCCTGAATTGACGAAGGAAACCGTCCCGGCGATTGAAATCATGAAACGAATCATGCGCAGCCAGCTTGAAACAGGGACGCCATTTATGTTTTACCGTGATGAAGTAAACCGCGCCAATCCGAATAAGCATGAAGGGATGGTGTATTCGAGTAACCTTTGCACAGAAATCATGCAAAATATGAGTCCGACTGAGTTTGAATCTGTAACGCTTGAAGACGATATTGTCGTAACACGCTCCAAACCGGGAGACTTCGTCGTTTGTAACTTGTCGTCCATCAATCTTGGACGTGCCGTACCCGCAGATGTATTAGAGCGACTTATTACCATCCAAGTCCGCATGCTCGACAACGTCATCGATTTGAATAAAATTCCGGTCGTCCAGGCGCAACGGACGAATGGCCGATACCGTGGCATTGGGCTCGGGACGTTCGGTTGGCACCATCTGCTCGCCTTGAAAAACATCCAATGGGAATCGGGTGAGGCGGTCGAATTTGCGGATGAACTCTATGAGAAAATCGCCTATTTAACGATTAAAGCTTCGATGGAATTAGCGAGCGAAAAGGGAGCGTATCCTTTATTCGAAGGTTCGGATTGGCAGAACGGGGTTTATTTCGAACAACGTGGGTACGACTCGAAGGAATGGCGTGAACTGCGGATCGATGTGGCGACGAATGGCATCCGGAACGGATATCTAATGGCAGTTGCGCCGAATAGCTCGACGTCCGTCATCGCAGGATCTACAGCTTCCATCGATCCTATTTTCAAACCGTTTTATCACGAGGAAAAGAAAGACTACAAGTTGCCGGTCATTGCACCGGATTTGGACCATAACACATACGATGTGTACCGCCGCTCCGCGTATATTGTCGATCAGCGCTGGTCCATTAAGCAGAACGCGGCAAGACAGCGTCATATTGACCAAGCCATTTCGTTCAACGTCTACGTACCGAACAATATCCGCGCATCCGTCCTCCTTGATTTGCATTTGCAGGCATGGAAATCTGGGATGAAAACGACGTATTACATGCGGTCGACTGCGTCCGATATCGAGGAGTGCGAATGGTGTCATTCCTGATTGCCTATGCATCGTGGAGCGGCAATACGGAGGAAGTGGCGGAAATTGTGGAGGAGACGCTGCTTTCAGAAGGAATGGACGTGACTATGCATCGGATTGGAATCGGCCCGATACCTGAGCTGCGAAGATTCGATGCGATGATTATCGGTTCATTCACATGGGATAAGGGGGCAACGCCTGACGAAGTGAAGGATTTTGTTGCGGACATCGGCTACAAACCAAGAAACGTCTACGTCTTCGGGACTGGAGATACGCAGTTTGGAGGGGATGAGCTCTTTTGCCATGCCGCTGTTAAACTGGCGCGGTTTTATGAGTCAGCAATTGAACCTCTTACAATCGAGCAAAGCCCTCGTGGCACGCAAGAAAAGAAAGTCATCGAATGGTCGAAAGGAGTTTTTCAACATTGGCGACACTTACACGCGTTAAAGTGCTGAACCCGGCACATCCGAACAAATCAACAGCGATATTCGGTGGGAAAGCGAGCGGCATCCTGAATTGGAACGACCTTGCCCACCCTCATTTCTACACATTGCGACAAAAAATCCGCTCCCTTTTTTGGACGGCGAATGAAGTCGATATGACGCAGGACGTGAAACAATTTGCAAACTTGTCGAAAGCGGAGCAAGAGGCTTTCCTTAAGATTATCGGATTGCTTGCGACATTGGATGGCCCTCAAACCGTCATTGCGATGAAAATCGCGGATTTCGCAACAGATCCTTCGGTAAAATCAATTATGGCAACGATCGCCGATCAGGAAAGCGAGCATAACCACAGCTACGCGTACGTTCTGTCATCGGTAACGACGTTGGACAAGCAAATGGCTTCATTTGAAATGGGCCGCACCGATGAAGTTCTTATGAAGCGGAACGAGCGAATCGTCGACATCTATAACGAATTCGCCGAGAACCCGACGATTGAAACGGTGTTGAAAGCGATGGTGTACACGACATTGCTGGAAGGATTGTTCTTCTACAGCGGCTTTGCGTTTTTCTATAATCTTGCGCGCCATCAGAAAATGGTCGGCACATCGACGATGATTTCATACATCAATCGGGACGAATTGCAGCACGGCAAGGCGATCAGCGACATTTTTCGCGCTGCCCTTGCAGAAAACCCGGAGTACAATACCGAAGCTTTTACGGAGTGGATTTACGATCAATTCCGCCATTCAGTCGAGCAAGAAATCATATGGAGCCGGTATGTGCTAGGGGAGATCGATGGAATCGACCTTGACGAAATGGCGGGCTATGTGAAATATCGTGCGAATAAAATGCTTAGAATGCTTGGATTGAGTGAAATTTATCCGGAGTTTACCGACAATCCGATGAAATGGATCCGTGCATATGTCGACAACTTCGACGACACGAAAACGGATTTCTTCGAACAGACGTCGAGGCAATATGTGAAAACGAGTGATTTGAACGGGTTTGATGATTTATAATTAGTATAACGGTTTCGGTTGAAGTGGAGAAAACACATAAACGCACAGTACATTGCATCTGTGCGTTTTTACTTGCCATTTTTTATTGTCAGCATCCCGTTAAGGGTTTAGCGTTTTCTTTCTTTTATAGAACACGTAAATTGCATTACCTGCAACTACTAATGCAAAAATGGACAGATACCCTATCGCAAATGTTAGGTTCAGCTCGCGTCTAACAACAAGGATTCCAAAAAAAGTCCCAAGAAGTGCCATTAAAGCGAGTTTACTTAATCTCCACTCGGAATGTGAAAGTATCTTCATTTTTTACGCCCCTTTCTCACCCTGTACCGAACCCATTAATTTTAGTAACCCGCGTTCTTACTTTTTCCTCTTCAATTTTCGTTCGCTACGGCTTCAATGCCATCCAGCCGCTTCAGAAATGTTTTTCTCCAGCTCTCTGACAACTCTTCCAACTTCAAGAGAGGCCTGATTCCATCCAAGTCATCTTTATCATGATACATGAGACGATTTGCCTCGGTCACGGTTATGGCTAAAGTGGGCCGCGAAACATGAACCAACTCGTCGGAAGGGGAGACGATTCCTTCCTTCAACACACGGAAATAATAACCTGTATAGCCTGTGTTTTGTACGAGTAAAGGCATGTCTTTGCGTTCATGGATAAGAGACAGCTTGAAACAAGGCTGACGCGGTTGGCTCACTTGGACGATGGCTTCCCCGATTTGGAATGAATCCCCAATGCATACTTCGTCCTCCGTCAATCCTTGAAGTGTCAAATTTTCGCCGAATGCACCAGGTTGCAACTGCTTTCCTAACTCTTTTTCCCAATACGAATAATGCTCGAACTGATATACACAAACAGCCTTATCTTTCCCGCCATGATTGACGAGATCGCCTTGCCCGTCTCCGGTAAAATTCAGTGTGGATAATAAAACGGGCTCCGAAACCGGCTTTTTATGAATTCCGGTCGTTATTTCCTTTTTCCCGAATTGCACATCTTGCGGTTTGCCGACATTCAATGAATGGATTTCGATTTTCTGCATGAGTTATTCACTCCTTTATATAAATATTCTATTCAATCAAGTGAAAAATATTTTGTAGGCAAAGATGACAATCGCCCCGATACAGACTCCTATAAAAAACCTAAGTGCTTGCTTCAACTCAATCGACCATTCGTTTTCGATAGATGACAACCGTCGATATAATAGCTGCAATGACCCATCCTAAAATGATAGCTAATTCGACAAGCACGCCCGAGAAGCCAGCCCCCGCCTCCACTTTTGTCGCCAATTCAATTAATTGCAAGTTCGGCAAATAAGTAGCCGCTTTTAAAAACGGATATTCCGCCACAATCATTGGAATGAACGAGCCAAGCGAAAAGATGAGGATAACCGGCATGACGATGACAGACGCCTCCAAAACCGACTTCGAATAGAGGCCGAGCAGCGTCCCTAATGCAATATAGAAGAATGAAGATAAGACGACCGCCACGACAATGACTGCAATGTTAGCAGGTTTATATTCTGCTAAATAGGCAGTGAAAAAGACGATAACCATCGTAAAAATGAATGTCAACAAGCTTTTTCCGCCGAGGATTTCGGCCGTGCTAGCTGGGGATAGCATGAGACCGCGCAATGTGTTTTTTTCTTTCTCCTCAGCAATCAAACAACATTGGACAAATGCGGCTACCATTCCAAACGTCATATTGATAAGCATGTAATGAGATTCAATCGAGTCAACTCCCATTCGACCGTAAAAAGCGGCTAAAAACAGGGGGACGAAGATGACCGTCGATACCGCAAAGTTCCGTGAAAAATCCTTAAAGTCTTTCTGAAATATCGCATTCATGCGTTTCAATGAAATCATCATGCCAATTTCCTCCCTGTCACTTGTACGAAAATATCACCTAATGTCGGTTCGTTCGAATGGATTGTAACGACTTGATTCGTATTCATATACTCAAATAATTGATTTGCACCTTCAGAGCCTGCGGGCAAGATCACTTTTTCTTCATTTGTCAATTCTACTGTAATTGTCGAATCGGAGTAGCTCTTTTTCAATTTATCCGGTGTGCCCAGAAGCTGGATTTTCCCTTTATTTAGGAAGGCGACCCTGTCACAGAGAGATTCTGCTTCATGCATATCATGCGTCGTCAGGAAAATCGTCGTTCCTTTTTCATTCAGAGCCCGCAAACCTTCATGGATATGAAGAGAATTCGTCGGGTCGAGCGCGGACGTCGGCTCGTCGAGGAATAGCAATTCCGGTTCGTGAATCAAAGTCCTTGCAAGTGTCACACGTTGCGTCATTCCTTTTGATAAAGTCGACACTTTCTTCGATTTCTCTTGTTTCAAATTGACAGTGTCAAGCACCTCATCAATTTTTGAGTGTGGCACCTCATATAAATCGCAATACAGTTTTAGGTTATCGTAGATCGATAGCCTTCCATATAAGCCGCTAGTATCTGTCAGCACCCCGAACCGCCTGCGGTACTCTGATTTCTTAAGCTGCGAAACGGGTTCTCCGAACACTTTCGCAATACCGCTAGTAGGTGTTAATTGGCCGGTCAAAATTTTAATCGTCGTCGTTTTTCCCGATCCACTTGGTCCTAGAAAACCGAAAATTTCCCCTTTCTTCACTTGGAAGTCGACACTTTCAATTGCTGTTTGGTTTGCAAAGACTTTTGCTAAACTGTTCACCTCAATAATGCTATCCATTCCCATCCTCCTATTTCTTATTTGTACCTTCAGAATAAGTGAAAATAAAATTAACAACATCAATTCTCGGATGAAAAGAGTCTAGTAGAGGGCGAATAGAGCGATATTCCAGGTGAATGGATCGTGAATGGTAGTAGATTTCCCGGTGCAAATAATGAACGGAGCATTCCCCAGGATGAATCGTCGGATTCTGTCAGTATATTTCCGAGGAAATAATACAATTTTCTACAAAGTCAGAGTCCAAGCATCTCTTTTAGCTCTACCATCTTTGTTTTCGATAAAGGAATTGTCGATTTTTCACTGTTATCCAAAACAAGGCTGTAACTGTTTCTCGTCCAAGTGATTACCTCCCGAACTTTTTGCAAATTCACGATGTACGATCGGTGGCAGCGAAAGAAGCCGAAGGGGAGTAAACGCGCTTCCAATTCATTCAACGTAGAAGGGGAAGGGAAGGATTCCCCCTTAATATGTAAAAAGGATTGTCCTTCATTGCTTTCAATATAATCTATTTCCGGCGGCTCGAATAAGACGATTTTTTCATTGACCTTCGTAGGAATCTTTTCGAAACGGACAGGTGATATGGATTCTGCAACGGGAGAAGAGTTTTCAATCTCCCTATTTGATTCTTCATCCGCTTCGATTTGGACGGTATGCAGCCCATTTTCGTCCAAGCGGAAGATGTGATCGGCAGCTGTGACTGCGCTTTCCATATTTCCCGTTAATATGAATGCGCTGCGGCCCTCTTGTTTCAGCCGTTGCAGTACGGAAAGGAGGATCCGTTTTGATTCCAAATCAAGATTTTGGTCAGGTTCTTCAAAGATATGGATTGCTGCATTCTGCATGAGTGAGCAGGCAAGCTGGACACGTTTTCTTTCCGAATAAGATAAATGCTTTATTTTCACCCGGCGTTTTGAATCCAATTGAACGGTTTGGATAACTTCCCCGATTGGCTTGTTTGATAGGTAAAGCCGCTTCGTGAATTGGATCATTTCTTCAACGGATAACCGTTCATAGAGGCCATCGTGTAGAAAGTAGAAGCCGATTTTTGATTTGTTTTCTGAAATGCCGCTTTCCCCAATTCGAATTTCACCATTCGACAGCTTTGATTTTTCAAGCAACAGTTCAATTAGCTGCTCGCGGACGTTGACACTCGAATAAACGGCAACTAATTTTCCCGGTTCTATCGACAAATCAAATGCAGGAAAGACTACGGAATCATGAATCCGTTTTTCCGCATTAATAAATTGAAGTGACACACAACATCCCCCGTTTATAAGTCTAGTTAGTTAGAAGTATTATACCAGTTATTTCAAATATGAATGAGCAATCATTAAAAATAGACAACTATTTCGAATATGCCTCGATTTTACGGGAAAACCCTTATAAAACTATTCTGATTAGTAGATAACGTGTAGAATAAGGATAGAAAGGTTTAATCCTTATTTCTGTATAGAAGATTGTCCGTAAATACACGTAAAGATAAAAAGTTGTCCATAGGGAGCAATGGTGATGAAAGATCGGGTGGGATTTAATTACGAGCAAGAAATTGAGCGTTTGAAAGAGTTATTCGGATTCGACTTCGTCGGCATTGCGCTCGTCCAATCGCCGGAACGCGGATTTGAATTGAGATGGTCGTTTGTGACGGGGAATCGGAACGAGCGCTATCGACGCATTACATTGCAATCGGGCAAAGGACTGGCAGGACTCGTCTTCAAGACGGGAAAGCCGATGTTTGTCGGGGATGTGGATAATGAATGGAGCGGCGACAATCTGTTTAATTATCCAATTGTTGCAACGGAAGGGCTCAAGAGCTTCGGTGCGATTCCCCTCTATAAATACAATCGTGTAAAAGGCGTATTACTCGTCGGATACCGGACGGGCGGGAAGCTGACGGATGTGCAGTTTGAGAAATTCAAGCAGGAGATCGGAGAGGAGTTCGGTCCATTTTACAATAAGGAGATGGTGAACGATGAGTCGGACTGAGAATGTGCAGTTGTCAGATCTGTTAATGAAACTATACGGGAATTCCGATGAAGCCATCTTCTTTTTTGATCGGCAAGGGAAAGTGTTAGCAATGAATTCTTCGGCGGAAGAGATCTTGGATAAAGATGTCTACGATCAGATGATGGTGGGTAGCACCGGAGCGATTTGCAAAGCGTGCAAAGGCTATACGAGCTCCGAGGAACCGTTGACATGCCTCTCTTGTTATATGGCCAACCCGGACGAGGACATCAGCTCCTTCCAAGTATATTTCGATACGAAAGGTAGAGGCGTCATCCCTTATTCCGGGAGCATCCAGACGATTGATGCAAAGACGGGAATCCGTGTCTTCATGCTGAGGGATTTGACCCACCAATTCAAGACGCAAGAAGAATTGAATCAGAAGCTGATGATGAAGCGGGTAATTAAAGCGCAGGAGGACGAGCGGAAACGACTTTCGCGCGAGCTTCATGATAGCGTGGCGCAAGAAATGCTCAGTTCATTAGTCGATTTACGCGTCTTGAAATATATGAACATCGAAGAGGACGTATTGAAGAAAGTGCAGCAGACGGAAGGCTCGCTCATGCGGTTATTGGATGATATCCGCCATCTATCGGTCGAACTGCGGCCTGCCACGCTCGATGATCTCGGGTTGGAAGCCGCTTTCCGCACACACTTCAAATGGGTTGAAAAGAACTATGGCCTCAAGATACATTTCCATCCTGAGCTTGAATCCAAACGGTATGAAGGCGAAATTGAGACGGTCGTCTACCGTATCTGTCAGGAATCGGTGTTCAACGCGTTGAAATATGCGGAAGTCGATGAACTGGTTGTCCGGTTGTATGAAGCAGATGGATTGCTTCATTTACTAGTCATGGATGAAGGAAAAGGGTTCGAGTTGAAAAATATGGACCCGAAAGGTACGGGGTTAGGCATTTATGGCATGAAAGAACGAGCGGAACTCGTTGACGGTCGTTTTCAAATCCGTTCCGAAATCGGGAAAGGGACTGTCATCCAGTTGGAAGTCCCGGTTGTTAAAGGAGGAGTTGACGATTGAAGATCATCATTGCCGATGATCATGCGGTCGTTCGCAGCGGTTTCATGTACATATTGAACTTTCAAGATGATATGGAAGTCGTAGCGACCGCCGCGGACGGATTGGAAGCGTATGAAAAAGTTGCAAAGCACCGCCCCGACATTCTGCTCATGGATTTGAGCATGCCTCCCGGGGAGAGTGGTTTAATTGCTACAGGGAAGATCAAAGAGGATTTTCCCGAAACGAAAGTCGTCATCCTCACGATGTACGATGACGAGGAGTATTTGTTCCATGTATTGAAAAACGGAGCATCCGGTTATGTATTGAAAAACTCCCCGGACGAGGAATTGTTGTCGGCGATTCGGACGGTCTATGACGGAGGAACGTATATCCACCCTTCCATGGCGACCTCCCTTGTACGACAATTCGTGAAAAAGGATGCCGATGAAGTCGAGACGGATCCGTATAAAATCTTGTCGCGAAGGGAAATCGAAGTCCTTCCGCTAGTCGCGAAAGGATATGGGAATAAAGAGATTGCTGAAATGCTATATATTTCCGTCAAGACGGTCGAAGCGCACAAAGCGAAGATCATGGAAAAGCTGAAATTGAAGAGCAGGCCGGAACTTGTGGAATATGCGTTACGGAAGAAGTTTCTGAACTTCTAACATAAGGCGAGGTTTGACGACAGGGATGTATGTAATGTGTTTTGAAGCTAGAAGTGTGAATTTGAAAGGGGCTAATCAGGGTGGAAACGAGATATTCGCGCCAGACGCTTTTCAAGCCGATTGGCGAGGAAGGGCAAGAACGATTGAAAAATGCACACGTCATCGTCATCGGCTGCGGGGCGCTCGGTTCCCCCATTTCTGAGACGCTTGTCAGGGCGGGGATCGGCAAACTGACAATTGCGGATAGGGATTACGTGGAGATGTCCAATTTGCAGAGGCAGAAACTGTTCACCGAACAAGACGCGATGGACGGCGTGCCGAAAGTCGTCGCAGCCGAGCGGAGGCTGAAAGAGATCCGGCAAGATTGCGAGATAAGGACAGTGCTCGACCATGTGGACGGTCCGTTGCTTGAAGAGCTCGCGGAAGATGCCAATCTTATAATGGATGCAACAGACAACTTTGAAACGAGACTCCTCATGAATGATGTCGCCTGGAAGAAGGGGATTCCTTGGATCCACGGAGCGTGCGTTGGCAGTTCGGGCACTGTATTTCCGTTCGTCCCAGGTCGGTCGGCTTGTTTCCGTTGTTTGTTGCCGGTCCTCCCGTCGGTCAATGAAACATGCGATACGGCTGGCATCATTGCACCTGCTGTCCAAATCGTGGCGGCAAGGCAGTCCGCGGAGGCGTTGAAGTGGCTAACGGGCAATGAAGACGCGATGATGACGAAGCTATTGCATTTTGACGTTTGGAACAATACCCAGGCGGAAGCAGGCATTTCGCGAATCCAGAACGTAAATTGTGAAACGTGTGGCGAGGCACCTACATATCCTTCATTGAATCAACCGGAAGGCACCCATTATGCTGTCCTTTGCGGGAGGGAGACCGTCCAAATCGTTCCGGACAGCGGAAGAACCTTATCAGTCATGGACGGCGTTCAAGTAGCCGAGCGGTTAGGGACGCCATATCGGACGACGCCGTTTTTCGTGGAATTCCATGCGGAAGGGTATCGCTGTGTTTTATTCCAAAACGGAAGGTTGCTCATTCATGGGTTGAAAGATATGAAGGAAGGCAGGAAACTGTATCATCAATTTTTCGGGTGATAGGGGGTGGATAGGTTGTCACATCTAACAGAAGCGGAAAAGAAAAAAACGATTGGGATTGCCGTGTTGACGGTGAGCGATACGCGGGAGAAGGAAACGGATAAGAGCGGGGCGACGATCATCCGGATGGCGGAACAAGCTGGCCATCATATTGCTGGATACGAGATTTGTACTGATGAGCGGGAGCAAATCGTGCGGAACGTGAATCGATGGCTCGGAAATCCGGCTGTCGAGGCGATCATCATAACGGGCGGTTCGGGAATCGGATATAGGGACATCACGATTGAAACCGTAAAGCCGTATTTCACGAAGACGATCGACGGCTTTGGTGAATTGTTCAGGTTCCTCAGCTATACGGAAGATGTCGGGTCGAAGGCGTTGTTGAGCCGGGCAACTGCAGGGGCGATTGATGAAAAGGTATTATTCGCATTGCCGGGTTCTTCTAAAGCAGTGGAATTGGCGATGGAAAAACTGATCCTTCCGGAGCTTCATCATATCGTGCATGAATTGACGAAGCATCGGAAGTGATCGGTGAATCGCGAGTTCTCATTCAGCGCAAAAAAGTTCTCGTTCTCGAGGTGGGAGTTCTCGTTTAACGTGGAAGAGTTCTCGTTTTCGCGGTGGGAGTTCTCATTAATTGCGAAAAAGTTCTCGTTCTCTCGGTAGGAGTTCTCGTTCAGCGTCAAAGAGTTCTCATTCACGCACTGTCCGTTCGAAGTCGCCGTTCTTCCCGCCCGTCTTTTTCAACAGCATCGTCGGGCCGATGACCATCTCTTTGCCGGCCGCTTTGCACATGTCGTAAATGGTGAGGGCCGCGGCGGAGGCTGCCATCAATGCTTCCATTTCGACGCCGGTAACGCCTTTTGTCTTTACTTCGGCTTCGATGAGCACTTCATAATGCTGCTCAGATTCGTCAATTTTCCATTCGAAGCGAACATCTACGCCGGTAAGGGCAAGGGGATGGCACATCGGAATGATGGAAGACGTGTTCTTGGCGGCCATAATTGCAGCGACTTGGGCGACGGCGAACACATCCCCTTTTTTATTCTTCCCTTCCGTAATTTGCGAGTGGATGGCTTCATTCACGATGATGGAGGAAGCGGCGATTGCGGTTCTCGTCGTCACCGCCTTGTCGGAAACGTCGACCATCTTGGCACGTCCCTGTTCGTTGAAGTGTGTCAATTCGGACATAGGATTCATTCCCTTCAAACATAGTACATTTTAGTATATCAGAAGATAGGAGAGTGTTCGCAATGGTGGAAATGAGAAAACCGATCCCTGTCGCAGAGGCGGTCCGGTTCGTGATGGACCATGCCACGCCGATCGGGACGGAAATGGTCAGCTTAGAGGTTGCTTACGGAAGAGTGTTGGCTGAACCGATCATCGCAAAGCACGATGTACCGCCTTTTGATCGATCGCCTTATGACGGATTCGCGATACGGTCGCTCGATTCTGCAGGTGCAGCGGGCGACAACCGGATTTCTTTCTCAGTCGTCGGGGAAATCGGTGCGGGTCATGTCGGAGAGAAGCCGATCGGTGAAAAGGAAGCATATCGGATTATGACAGGCGCGCAAATTCCGGAAAACGCGGATGCGGTCGTCATGCTCGAACAGACGGTCGAAACGGACGGCGGCTTCACGTTGCGCAAGTCCTTTGAAGCGGGAGAGAACATTTCATACAAAGGCGAGGACGCGAAGGAAGGGGAACTGCTTATCGAAGCGGGCTCACTCATCCACCCAGGAACCATCGCTTTGCTCGCAACATTCGGCTATGCGGAAGTGAAGGTCGCAAAACGGCCAGTTGCCGGGATTTTATCGACGGGTACGGAGTTGCTCGATGTGGCGGATGAACTCGTACCGGGCAAAATCCGAAATTCGAACGGCCCGATGATTCGCGCGCAATTGAAGCGGATGGGCATTGACTATAAGTCATACGGCATGGCG
Organism: Sporosarcina sp. Marseille-Q4943; assembly: GCF_943736995.1. Classification (GTDB taxonomy): domain Bacteria; phylum Bacillota; class Bacilli; order Bacillales_A; family Planococcaceae; genus Sporosarcina. Next base: position 240,746 of record NZ_CALSFT010000002.1, read on the forward strand.
GCGGACGATCTGGATGCTTGCACATCAATTGTTGAAAAGGCGATTGAAGAGACAGATCTCCTTATTACTACGGGCGGCGTATCCGTTGGGGATTATGATTATTTGCCTGCGATTTACGAGCGGCTCGGCGCGAAGGTTTTATTCAACAAAGTGGCGATGCGCCCCGGCAGTGTGACGACTGTTGCGGTTCTCGGAGACAAGTTCTTATTCGGTCTTTCCGGCAATCCTTCCGCCTGCTTCACAGGGTTCGAACTGTTTACAAGACCCGCAATCCTTGCGATGATGGGGGGAAAAGCCCCTTATATGCCGCACATGACCGCAAAACTCGGCGAAGATTTCACGAAGCCGAATCCGTTCACACGTTTCATCCGCGCGACGTGGAAGTTGACGACGGACGGGGTAATCGCCGTGCCTGCAGGATTCAATAAATCGAATGCGGTATCGTCGATCGCACGCGGGAATTGCCTAATCGTCTTGCCGAGCGGGACGAGGGGTTACGTCGAGGGTGATAAAGTCGATATCCTGTTAGTCGGCAGTGAGCAAGGCGTCAGCGAGTGGACGTTGTGAAGACATTGCATGTCGTCGGCTATAAAAATAGCGGCAAGACAACGTTGGTTTCGAGATGGGTCCGTTTATTGAAAGAAAACAATCTGTCGGTTGCTGTGCTGAAGCATCATGGGCATGGCGGGAAGCCGGACTTGGGCGAATCCTCGACAGATACGTCGCAATTTTTGGTAAATGGTGCGGATACAACGCTCGTTGCGGGCGGCGGAGCGGTTCAATTCATTTGGAATGAAGAGCCGGAGTTCGCTAGACTGAAAGAAATGGCATCGATCGGCAATCCGGATGTGTTGTTGATTGAAGGGTATAAAGGTGAGACAGGGGATAAAGTCGTTTTGCTAAGAAACTTGGAAGACTGGGACACATTGTGTCAATTGGGAGGTAGGCTGCTCGTCATCGGGTGTCCTGAAATTGAGACGAATTGCTGTCATATTCATTCCCGTGAGGAAGAAGAGCGGATAGACGAATGGTTTTTGCACTGGATTGGAAAGGGAGATGGCGATGAAACAATATGAAATCGTTGAAACACCGATAGAGGTTCAAAAATATATGGATTATGTGCTTCATCCCTCAGCCGGCGCTGTTACGGTTTTCACGGGCAATGTGCGGGAGTGGACGAATGGAGTGAAGACTCTCTATCTCTCCTACGAAGCGTACGTCCCGATGGCGGAAAAGAAGATGGCGGAAATCGGAGCGGAGATGAAAGCGAAGTGGCCGGGGATCCGCGTCGCGATGGCTCACCGGATCGGGGAGCTGCAAATTTCGGATATTGCCGTCGTCATAGCGGTCTCTTCGCCGCACCGGAAAGCGGCTTACGAGGCGAATGAATACGCCATCGACCGTATTAAAGAAGTCGTGCCCATCTGGAAGAAGGAAATTTGGGAAGACGGGGAAGAGTGGATCGGTGCTCAGAAGAAATATCCTGCAAAGGGGGTTGAACAGACATGATCAAAGTGAATTATTTTGCGAGATTGCGTGAGTTGACTGGAAAAGGGGAAGAGACGCTTAACCGCGATTCGATGACGGTCGCTGAACTGCTTGATTGGGCAGAGGAATCGTACCCGGGATTCGGTGCGGACAATGTGCAAGTGGCGGTGAATGAAGAGTACGCGTTGAAAGACGACGTCATCAAGTCGGGTGATGTGTGTGCTTTCATTCCTCCAGTGAGCGGTGGCTGATGAAGACGGCAGGGATTGTACTTGCTGGCGGATTATCGAGCCGATTCGGTTCCCCGAAGGCGTTTGCCGAATGGGAAGGGCGCCTTTTCTATCAATGGTCGCTTGCAGCTTTATCGCCATACTGCGAAGAAATCGTCATCGTGACGCGTCCCGAATTGGTTGGACGGTTTCCAGGGGATTTGCAAGTGACGACTGATGTGGAGACGTTTGCAGGGCAAGGGCCGATTGCAGGGATTTTGTCCGGAATGGAAAAATTACGCGCCAATCGCTATATCGTCCTTCCTTGTGATATGCCCTTTATGACAGCCGATGTTGTAGGGCGTTTGCTCGAATGCCATAGTTCGGGGGTGACCGCTGTCGTTTTGGACGGGAAATACCATCCGCTCGTCTCGGTGTGGGATGGGATTACGTGCCCGGATTTGAAAAAAGCGCTTGAGAACGGCAAGCGGCGGGTCATGGATGTTCAGGAGAAACATGGCGTTCGGTGGATTGAAGGGGAATTGCTGACGGAAGATGACGCCCATCGGATATTCATGAATGCGAATACTCCGGATATCCTGGAAAGGAGTTGACGAAGGTGAATCCGATTGTAGATAAATTAGGCCGCCCGATCCGGGATTTGCGGATTTCGGTGACGGATCGCTGTAATTTCCGTTGTACGTATTGCATGCCGAAGGAGGTTTTCGGCGATGACTATGTGTTTTTGCCGAAAAAAGAGCTTCTATCGTTTGAAGAGATGGAGCGGTTTGCGAAGCTGTTTGCGTCTTTCGGCGTGAAAAAGCTTCGTCTGACGGGCGGCGAGCCGCTCATGCGCAGAGGCCTTCCAGATTTGATTGCGAAGCTGACGAAGATTGAAAGGATCGAGGATATCGGACTAACGACGAACGGCGTGCTGCTCGGGCAATATGCACAGCCGCTGTACGATGCGGGTCTCCGTCGCCTCAACATGAGCCTCGATGCGCTCGATCCCGTCATTTTTGGTGAAATGAACGGACGCGGAATCAAACCCGATCTCATCCTTTCCAATATCGACCGGGCAAAGGACATCGGCTTTACGATTAAAGTGAATATGGTCGTGAAAAAAGGCGTCAATGAAAGCGAAATCCTTCCGATGGCGGCGTATTTCAAGGAGCGAGGCATTACATTGCGTTTCATCGAGTTCATGGACGTCGGCAATGACAACGGCTGGAGCTTCGACAGTGTTGTCACGAAGAAGGAAATCTATGAAATGCTGCGTAAGGAATACGAGTTGGAGCCGACCGAAGAGGACTATTACGGCGAAGTGGCGAAGCGGTACCGTTATGCGGACACTGATGCGGAAGTCGGTTTCATCACATCGGTTTCGGAATCGTTCTGCTCGACTTGTACGCGCGCGAGACTGTCGTCGGATGGCAAGCTGTATACATGCTTGTTCGCTTCATCCGGATTCGATTTACGGGAGTTGATCCGCAGCGGCATGTCGGATGAAGAGCTGCGGGACGCAATCGTCGGCGTGTGGGAACGTAGGGCGGACCGCTATTCCGACGAGCGGACGGAACAGACGGTGAAAAACAGGAAGAAGATCGATATGAGTTATATTGGTGGATGAATGAAGTTACGCCCTGTCGCCTATTTGGCTTGCAGGGTGTTTTTTGTTGTTGTAGGTGAGGGTCTTTAGTCACGAAATGACCATATATCTCGGGAAATGATCAATATAAATGGGGAAATAATCGATATGTCCGCCTAATTAATCGATAAATGTCGGGAAATGATTGATATACACCGGGAAATAAGTGGTAACTTTCCAAGACGATGATATCGCGTTGCCAATGACGCTGAGAGCAAGAGTGGCTTAGTCCAAGGTCATGAATGAACGATAACTCCGCTCAACTGATCGATAACTTTTTGCAAGGTGGAAATGAACCGACTGAATTGTGCTAAAATAGATAAAAAGAGAAACGGGAGGGGCTGGAATGAAACCGAGTGTGTTTATTACGAGAAAACTGCCGGATGAAGTAGTTGCGCCGCTTAAAGAAAAGTTTACTGTCCGGATGTGGGATTCGGAAGAGGTGGCGGTGACAAAAGCGGTTTTGAGGGAAGAAATTGCGCAAGTCGACGCGCTTTGGACGATGCTATCCGATGTGATTGACAGGGACATGCTGGAAAGTGCGACGAATTTGAAAGTGATTTCGAATATGGCGGTCGGCTTCAACAATATCGATACGGAAGCGGCGAAGGAGAAAGGCATCATCGTGACGAATACGCCCGATGTGCTGACGGAAACGACGGCGGATCTCGCGTTCGGACTACTACTTGCGACAGCGCGCCAGTTCAACTCCGCTGAAAAGGAGTTACGTCAAGGTGGCTGGCTGTCGTGGACGCCGATGGGGTTCACCGGAATGGATGTGCACGGGACGACGATCGGCATCATCGGTATGGGCCGGATCGGTGAGGCGGTGGCGCGCAGGGCGAATGGGTTTAACATGGATGTGCTCTACCATAACCGCAACCGGAAACTCGATGTGGAAAAAGATTACCGAGCCGAATTCGTTGAACTGGACGACCTCTTGAAACGCTCCGACCATGTGGTCATCCTCGCCCCGTTCACGGAAGAGACAAAAGGGATGATCGGTGAACGGGAGCTGTCGCTCATGAAGAAAACGGCGACCCTCATCAGCGTGTCACGCGGAGGCATCGTCGATGAAGTGGCTTTATATGACGCGTTGAAAAATGAAAAAATCTTTGCGGCCGGACTCGACGTTTATGAAACGGAACCGGTTCCGATCCGCCATCCATTGCTCACGTTGCCAAACGTCACAGCGGTTCCGCATATCGGCAGCGCAAGCATGCGGACGAGGAAGGCGATGATGGCATTGAACGCACAGGCGATCTTTGATGTTTTGGAGGGAAATGAACCGAAGAACCGGGTAAATTGAATAAAGTTCTGCAAGGTAGCTCGTTCCTGCCAACCATCCGTTACGTATATGCATTCCCGTCACAATCTTTTTGTAATGGTCATAAGTAGTTGTCCCTAACAATAGATTGTACTAGCTGATAATAAGGGAAATACCTTCGTTTTGAGCTACTCGGAACGAAGTGCAAATAGAAACGGAATGGAGGAAAGGGAGATTGAGTGCAATTATTGTTGCAGTGGCAGGGATGATTGTTTTTGCGTTGGGTTATCGATTTTATTCAAAATTTGTCGCTGAAAAGATCTTCAGATTAGATCCGAATTATGTGACGCCAGCGCATCGGTACAAAGATGGGGTCGACTTTGTGCCGACGAATAAGCTTGTCCTTTGGGGACATCATTTCACATCGGTCGCAGGCGCAGCGCCGATAGTGGGACCTGCAATTGCCGTCTATTGGGGCTGGTTGCCGGCTGTGATATGGGTCGTTCTGGGAACTGTATTCGCTGCTGGCGTCCATGACTTCGGAACTTTGGTGTTATCCGTTCGCCATAAAGGCCAATCGGTTGGTACGTTAGCGAACCGCCTCATTGGACAACGGGCAAAAATTCTGTTCTTGTTCATTATCCTCATTTTAGTGTTGATGGTGAATGCGGTATTTGCTTGGGTCATCGCTAATTTGTTCATTAAATTCCCAGCAAGCGTTTTCCCGGTTTTCATTCAAATTCCTCTGGCGATTTGGATTGGCACAGCCGTTTATAAGCGGCAGAAAAAGTTGCTTGTACCTTCGCTCATCGCTTTGGCTGTTATGTATATAGCGGCAGTTGTTTCCAGTAAAGTGGGTTTCTTGCAGATTGATCTTGTGAAGTACATGGGCGGGGCGGAAGGAGCCGGTCTGTTCGGACTTGGTGCTGTATCAACGGCCTTCTTCATTTGGATTGTCATTCTGATGGTATATGTCTATTTCGCTTCCACACTGCCGGTTTGGCAACTGTTGCAGCCGCGTGATTTCATCAATTCACACCAATTGGTAGTCGGACTTGGCATTCTCTACTTAGGCTTACTTTTCGCAAATCCTACGATCACGGCTCCAATGACGAATGCAACATCTGACGTATCGTGGTTCCCGCTTCTTTTCATTACAATTGCATGCGGAGCGATATCAGGCTTCCACGGACTCGTTTCGTCAGGAACTTCATCGAAGCAGTTGAATAAAGAGACGGATGCGCGATTTGTCGGCTATCTTGGAGCAGTCGGCGAGGGTATTTTAGCACTTGTCTCCATCATTGCGGTCATCACCTTCTTCCCGAATAAAGATGCATTCCTTGCAACCTACAGCAGTTTCGGTGCGGCAAATGGCTCCGGTTTGACTGTTTTCGTACAAGGGGCAAGTAAATTGGCGACAAGTTTGTATATACCAGCTGAAGTGGCAACGACGATCGTATCGATCATTGTCATTAGCTTCGCCGCAACAACATTGGATACTTCAGTCCGGTTAATGCGATACATCATTGCGGAATTGGGCATGGAATACAACATGCCTAAGCTGTCAAAGAAGCATGTGGCGACATCGGTTGCAGTATTATCAAGTGCCGCGCTTGTGCTTTTGCCGGAAGGACCGAATGGATTCGGATCGGGCGGATATTTGCTCTGGCCTTTGTTCGGAACTGCGAATCAATTGTTGGCAGGCATCAGTTTACTGCTGATCGCAGTTTGGCTCAAGCGGCTTGGAAGGAATAATCTGGTGGTCGTCATTCCGATGATCTTCCTGCTATTCATGACACTGTTGGCGATGTTTAAGCAAGTGGTCTATGAATGGTCATGGTTCGGGTCAAGCTCGAACTGGCTGCTTTTCATTTTTGGCGCAATCATTTTCGTCTTTGCGGTTTGGATCATATTGACTGCATTCTCCGCCTTGTCCGGCAAAAATAATCAGCAGATTTCAACGGACTTGGAAGAGTAGTAGGGGGAGGTTTACCATGATTGATGCCCTGAAAAAGCTGATTTCGTACTACGAAGAAGTCATAAGTTTGCCCCACCGCAGGGAAATTGCTTCAGAGTTGAGGGATGAGGAGGATCTCTTTTTCCTCCTCCTATATTCCGAAATGATCGGCATTCCGAATCCGGCGTATTATTACACATTGGAACTCTATCCGCATATGATCGAAAAATTCCACGAATGGCATTTGCGCATGGGCATGGAGAAGTCTCCGATGCATGGCATCCGCTGTTGCTGAAATGAGGAGAAACGATGGACGTATTGACGAAACAAATCATTTTTGTTGGCGGAAAGGGCGGAGTGGGCAAATCGACAACAGCTGCGGCCATTGCACACCGCTTATCCGCATCCGGGAACCGCACACTTTTAGTATCAACGGATCCAGCCCATAATGTCGGTGACATATTCGGCAGAACGATCGGCGGCAAGCCGGTCGAGGTGGCGGATCGGTTAGTGGCACTGGAAATCGATCCCCAGCTTGAGACGGAACGGTATATTACTGGGGTGAAGGACAATATTAAGGGTGTCGTCCATTCCAGTATGATGGAGGAAGTGCATCGCCAGTTGGACACGGCAAAAGCATCGCCAGGAGCGGACGAGGCGGCCCTTTTCGATAAACTGGTCACGATTATTTTGGAGGAACGCGAACATTTTGACAAAATTGTGTTCGACACTGCGCCAACTGGCCATACAATCCGCTTGCTGTCGCTTCCTGACCTGATGGGTGTGTGGATTCATGGCTTGTTGGAAAAACGAAAAAAGGCGAATGTTAATTACTCGCGTCTGCTTAATGACGGTGAGCCGGTGGAAGATCCGATTTTTGAAGTGTTATCAGAGAGGCAGCAACGCTTTACCCGAGTCCGTGAACTATTAATGGATCAGCAGACGACAGGTTTTATTTTCGTTATGAACCCGGAACGGCTGCCAATCTTGGAAACGGAAAAAGCGATCCATTTGTTGAACCGGCATTCACTTCAAGTGAAGTCGATTGTCGTCAATAAGATGCTCCCAGCACAGGTCGAGGGTGAGTTTTGGACTGAACGGAAAGAGCATGAGCGGAAATATGTAAAGATGATAGAGAGGACGTTCAAGAACCAAGACATCCTTTATGTCCCCCTTTTTCAGAGAGATATTACTAGCTTTGAGGACTTGGCTCAGTTTAGTGAACAATTAGCGTAAGAAAAGAAGGCAATCTTAGTGGGGAATTAACCTAAGATTGCCTTTATGCTTAATGAAATTAATTTTTCATGAACCCCGCAATCGCTTCATTCACAAAATAAGCGCCGAGCTTCACGGTTTTCCCATCTTCGTCCAATGCGGGATTCACTTCGCAAATGTCGAAGGAATGCGTCTTCGCATGTCCTGTGACCTTCTGGATAATCGCACGCACGGTCGACGGCTCAATTCCGAACGGGGAAGGCGCGCTTACACCAGGGGCAAACGCCGCGTTCAAGACGTCAGTACACAAAGTCAGCATCACAGCATCATGCTTGTCCATGAAGGCTTCCAATGAATCCATCAGCTTTTCGAGCTGGCCGGGAATCATTTCATCCTCATACACGTATGTAACGCCAAGCAGATCTGCGCGGTCGAACAGTTCCTGCGTATTCCCGTACCGCTGGATGCCCGCGACGAAATAGCTCGCATTCGCATCACTCTCCAAAATCTGCCTGAACATTGTGCCCGAAGAAGGCTGTTCGTCGTAAGGACGCAAATCGAAATGGGCATCGATGTTGACGATGCCGAGAGAGGCGTCCGGGCCTAAAAATTCACGCACGCCGAGATAATGGCCGTACAGCGTTTCATGCCCGCCTCCGAGAATGATCGGCGTTGCACCGTTTGAAAGCAGAATTCCTACCGCTTTTCCGAGTTCTTGCTGGGCAGTTTCCAACTCTTCGCCTGTACAAGCAACATTGCCGACGTCGAATAGCCGAGCTGTTTCCTCGAACCTCCACGGCAGATTTGCTAGCCCGGTGCGCAATGCATCCGGTGCTATTTTCGCGCCGAGCCGCCCTTTATTCCGCCGGACGCCTTCCTCACATTCAAATCCTATGATTACGCATCCGTCCTTCGCCGCCCGTATATCTACTGTTTCGACAACCTGATGATAACGGAAAGCTGTGCGATTTACGGCATCGTCGATCCTTCCTGTCCAAATGGATTCATTCATAACCCTCATCCCTTCCCAAAGAAGACTTCTTGCCTTCAGTATATAGCTGGATTATGATTATTCCAACTACCGATTGAGAAGAAGGCGATATTATGAACATCCAACTGCTCATCAAAGACCCTCTCGAAGCGCAAGGGCTCAAATGGCTGCTCACCTCCCAGTGGAATGACGTAGAAGTGGACATTGCAGAGGGCGCGGACGCCTCAACAGATGCGTATCTCTACATTATCGACATGAACTACATCATGACAGCGGAATTCGAGCTGCCGCCGCACGCCATCTGGCTCGGCGTCTCCTCCGAAAGGACATTCCAAACAGTCTACAAAGCGCTCTCCTTGAAAGCGGAAGATATCCTCTTCCGACCGTTCCAGCCCGACCGTCTCGTCAAACAAGTTCAGCAGATCCGCTTCCGCTGGCGGAATGAAAGGCCGCAGCTGAAAGGACCCGTCCAACAGCGGGAGGCAGGCGCCACATACGAGGATTTCCTTATCGGGGAGACAAAGGCGGAAACCCCTGTGCTTTTCAGTTTAATCGCGCCATCGCGGTTGGACGAGCTCGATCATCTTGTCCGCGAACTCGAATTGCATGATTTTCCGCTCCACTATGACATTTTCCCGTTTTCGGATTTTGTGCTCGTCGTCCATCAGCTGAAAGATTTGCACGTCTTACAAGAGGCCTATTCAATCTTTTTCGCACAGTGGAAACGCCAATCGGACGCCTTGCTGACAGTTTATTTGCATGCGGATGAAAGCCGGAGCTGGACGTACCGGGAACTTTATAAAAAAATGCGCAAGTATCACGAGCGGATTTTTTATGACGGCTATGATATTTTGACGATTGAACAAGAAGATCTTCATTGGCGGGACATGGATCCGTTTTTATCGCCAATCGAGCAGCGCAAATGGGTGGAAATGCTTGAAAAGCGACAAGTGGCAGTAATCCGGGAGTGGATGGAACAGGATTTCCTGACATTGGATTCTCCCTTTCCGGATCCTGAAATGGTCCGCGTCCGGCTGACAAGCATACTCGCGCAAATCCGCCGGTATATGACCGCGAAATCATTGAAGTCGCAACAAATTGAACATGCTTATCATACGCTATTTGAGTCAGTTATCCGCGAGCCGATCATGTATCATATCATTCGGTCCTTCTTATCCTTCATTGTGGAGCTGCTTCAAAGTACTGAAGGAATTGCGGAAGGCAAGAGGTCACTCGCCGATAAAGTGCAAGAACGAATTGCGGCTAATTATTGGGATGCTTCCTGGAACTTGGAGGTATGTGCGGAAGAGTTGAGGATTCATAAAAGTACGTTGAGCCGGAAGTATGCAGTGGAAGCAGGCGAGTCTTTCAGCGTGGCATTGCTGAAAACCCGTATAGAAGAAGCGAAGCGTTTGTTGAAAGAGACTGATTTGCCGATTGCCGAAGTTTCCCACTCGACCGGCTTTACTCATGCGACGTATTTCAGCCGGCGGTTCAAAGAGGAGACAGACATGACGCCTTATCAGTTCAGGATCGGATAAAGATGAATGTAAAGAAAAAGCAGTGAAGAAAGGACATAGCCCTTCTTCACTGCTCAGCCTGTTGACAAACGCTCGCATCCGTTGTTGCTCGTGTCGCTCGTCCGCTCATGAACTTTAGTTCTATTCGCATCTTCGCTCCACTTCGCGCGGGCTCGCAGGAAGCGAGTCATGCAACCGTCGCCACAGGACGTGGCGCTCTTAGGTTGCCTTCCTTGACAAGCGTTTTCAATCAGGCTGAGGGATATGTCTACTAATCATATTTATCCCTAAAATTGAGTGAAGACAAAGTCAAAGAACGACTTTGTCTTCACTGCTTTGACAATTTAAAATTTCTTCCGGAAGAACGGTGTTTTTTTCAGTCCGACACAGAGAGGAATTGCGATCATTAGACCGACCACGTTCTGAATGATGTCACCCGGAATGGATGCCATTGGTGCAACCCAGTTGTTATACATGACCCCTTGCCCGACATAGTACACCGCCAGCATGACTGGCATCGATGCGATAGCTCCTACTATGTTGAGCTTGATGCTATCGCCCCGGCGGCCGTTCGACCAAGCGATTTTACCGACGATATAGCCTTGCAAGGCACGGGCTACAATGGTCGTTGGCGCCCAAATGAGCCAGCCTCCGAAGATATCGAATAAGCCCATTCCGATGGCTCCGGCCAATGCTCCTTTTTTTGGTCCGAAAAGAATAGCTATGATGAACAGCATAGCTGTCCCTAAATGGATCAACCCGCCTTGGCCGATTGGCAGTTTAATATTAATGAACATCGTTGAAACAAGGACCAGTGTTGCCAAAATGGCTGTAAGCACTAAGTCGAATGTTTTAGCATGCGTTTTTGCATGGGTTTGGCGTTGTGTAATTTGCATGTTCGCTTCCTCTTCCTCACTAATTAGGATTTTTCGAATAACTTCACTTTATCAAAAGACTGACCACCGCAAAAGGTTCAGTTCAGGATAAATAGTAGGGGTCAGATGAGTTTGTAAAAAAATGATTCGTCATTGATTCTGCGTCTTCCTTGTTGTGGTACGATGTAGAATATAAAAGAATTGACGAGTTAGGTGGGAATTCTAATGAAGAAAGTTGCGGTCATCCAAGACATGTCATCCTTCGGAAAATGCTCGCTCACGGCAGCGATTCCGGTATTGTCCGTCATGGGTGTACAGGCAGTTCCGCTGCCCACTGCCATCTTGACGTCGCAAACCGAGTATCCGAGCTATTATTGCGAAGATTTGACAGCGAAGATGAATCATTTCGTAGACGAGTGGAGCAAATTGGGCGCTGCTTTTGACGGCATTCATACAGGTTTTGTGACAGGAAAAGAGCAGATTGAAAATATCTTTTCATTTTTACATACGTTTTACAAGGAAGAGACAACGCTGCTAGTCGACCCGGTAATGGGCGATCGCGGAGAATTGTATGACGTTTTTACGGACGAGCTGATTGGCTATATGAAGGAACTCGTGAAGCGTGCGGATATCATTACGCCTAACGTAACGGAGTGTTGTTTGCTGACGGGCCTTCCGTATGACAAGTTGCAAAGTTATCAAGCTAACGAAGATTATATGCTCGCGATTGAGGAGGCGGGGCGCCAATTACAGTTAATGACCGACGCCAAAGTCATCATTACCGGTTTGAACCCACCAGCCATTTCGGAATCAAGACAAGTTGGCAATATGTATATCGACGTGAACCGTTCGTTTCACAGTCTTCAGGAATATAACGGGGTGAGCTATTCCGGAACGGGTGATTTATTTGCATCCGTCATCATGGGTGGCATGATGCGCGGCCAAGATGTTGCAGAGACGATGGAGCTGGCGGAGAGTTTCCTAACCGCTGCCATCGAAGCGACGGCGAACGAACAGATACCGAGAGAGGCAGGCGTGAATTTCGAATCGTTTTTGAGAATGTTGCTATAACGATAAACGAGGCGGGCAGGTTCTTGATTGAATCAAGAAATGCTCGCTTTTTATTAATAAACGTCAAAATAATCCATAAAACAACACTCAGATTGTCAATAAAGTATAAAATTACGATTAATTCATAAACAATTAACTGAACTTTCCTTATAGAATGATAGTAACGAAAGGGAGGTTGTTAGAAAATGAAAGCGGATACAGTGGAGAAAGTCGTTCAATATACAGGCACGGAATTGCATACGAAGGGATGGCAGCAGGAGGCCGCACTTCGGATGCTCATGAACAATTTGCATCCTGATGTGGCGGAGCATCCTGAGAAGCTCGTCGTCTATGGGGGAATCGGTAAGGCGGCGCGCAACTGGGAAAGTTTTGACGCGATTGTCCGTTCTTTGAAGGAGCTTGAGAATGATGAAACATTGTTGATCCAATCGGGTAAGCCGGTTGCGATTTTCAAATCACATACAGATGCGCCTCGGGTGTTGATTGCCAACTCGAATATCGTTCCGGCTTACGCCAATTGGGATACATTCCATGAGCTCGACAAAAAGGGCTTGATGATGTACGGGCAAATGACGGCGGGCAGCTGGATTTATATCGGGTCGCAAGGGATTGTGCAAGGGACGTACGAAACGTTTGCGGAGCTAGCGAAGCAGCATTTTGGGGATTCATTGAAAGGGACGATCACGTTGACGGCTGGGCTTGGCGGCATGGGTGGTGCGCAGCCATTGGCGGTCACCATGGCGGGCGGCGTCTGCATCGGCATCGAAGTCGATGAGACACGGATCGATCGTCGTATTGAAACTCGCTACACGGACGTCAAAACTGATTCGCTTGATGAAGCGATTCGTCTTGCTGAGGAAGCGAAGGCTGATGGGAAGGCGCTGTCGATCGGACTTCTTGGAAATGCGGCAGATCTATTGCCAGAAATGATTGCACGTGGATTCAATCCGGACGTATTGACGGATCAGACGTCTGCACATGACCCGTTGAATGGCTATATCCCATCCGGCATGTCGCTTGCAGAGGCAGCGGAGCTCCGCGCTGCGGATCCGGAAGAGTACGTGAAACGTTCCAAAGCTTCGATGGCGAAGCATGTTGCCTCCATGGTCGAGATGATGGATAAAGGCGCCATTACGTTCGACTACGGAAACAATATTCGCCAAGTGGCCAAAGATGAAGGTGTTGAACGGGCATTTGACTTCCCGGGATTCGTTCCGGCTTACATCCGCCCGCAGTTCTGCGAAGGGAAAGGACCTTTCCGCTGGGTAGCGCTTTCTGGAGACCCGGAAGATATTCGGAAGACGGACGAAGTCATTTTATGTGAATTCAGCTACAATACACATCTTTGCAATTGGATCCGGATGGCGCAGGAGAAAATCCAGTTCCAAGGGCTGCCTTCACGGATTTGCTGGTTAGGGTACGGCGAGCGTGCACGTTTCGGAAAGATCATCAATGACATGGTTGCGAGCGGCGAATTAAGTGCACCGATCGTCATCGGACGTGACCACCTCGATTCAGGTTCAGTAGCTTCACCGAACCGAGAGACGGAAGCGATGAAAGACGGCTCAGATGTCGTTTCGGACTGGCCGATTTTGAACGCGATGATCAACGCTGTCGGCGGGGCGACTTGGGTATCTGTCCATCATGGCGGCGGCGTCGGGATGGGCTATTCCCAGCACGCAGGGATGGTTATTGTCGCGGACGGAACGAAAGAAGCGGAAGCGCGACTTGAACGTGTGTTGACGTCGGATCCTGGAATGGGCATCGCACGTCACGTCGACGCGGGCTATGACCTCGCTATTCAAACGGCGAAGGAAAAAGGGGTTAACATCCCAATGATGGAAGGTGGAAATTCTTGAAACCAATTTGGATCAAACATGCATCACAACTGGCGACGATCGCGGGAGAGAATAAGCCACGTAAGCGCAAGGAAATGTCTGAACTAGGCATCATTGAAGACGGCAGTGTGTGGATTGAGGATGGCGTCATTACAGCAATCGGAACGACGGACGAATTGGAGCGTCAATTCGGCGACCGGGCAACCGATGCGGACATCATCGACGCAACGGGACGTCTTGTGACGCCGGGTCTCGTCGATCCGCATACGCATGTCGTTTATGGAGGCAGTCGTGAGCGTGAGTTCGAAATGCGTTTAGAAGGCGCCACTTATATGGAAATCATGAATGCAGGCGGGGGAATCCATGCGACAACCCGGATGACACGCGAGGCGACGGAAGATGAATTAGTGGAGCAATCTTCTCGCAGGCTTAATTCATTCCTGAAGCACGGTGTCACGACTGTCGAGGGGAAGAGCGGCTATGGCCTTGATCTCGAGACGGAACTGAAGCAGCTGCGGGCGACGAAGCGATTGAATGACATCCATCCGATCGACATTGTACCGACATTCATGGGGGCGCATGCCGTGCCGCAAGAATATAAAGGGAATGAAGATGAATATATTGATAGCATTATTAACGACATGCTTCCTGTCGTTGCGGAAGAGAAGCTTGCAGTGTTCAACGATGTGTTTTGCGAAGTCGGCGTATTCACGCCGGAACAGTCCGAACGCATTTTGGAAGCAGGGAAAAAGCTCGGGTTGATTCCAAAAATCCATGCCGACGAAATCGAGTCGTACGGTGGAGCGGAGCTAGCGGCGAAAGTCGGCGCCATTTCGGCAGAGCATCTGCTGAAAGCGTCTGACGAAGGGATCAAGCGGATGGCGGAAGCGGGAGTGATCGCCTGCTTATTGCCGGCAACTGCTTTGTACTTGCGCGAGGATGCTGCGAAAGGGCGCCAAATGGTCGATGAAGGCGTTGCAGTCGCCATTTCGACGGACTGCAATCCAGGCTCGTCTCCGACGACTTCAATGCCGCTCGTCATGAACTTGGCGTGCATCTCGATGCGGCTCACTCCGGCGGAAGCGCTTGTTGCGGCAACGATGAATGCCGCTTGCGCAATCCGGATGGAGGACAAAGTCGGTTCGCTTGAAGTTGGCAAGCAAGGGGACGTCGTCATGTGGAATATCTCGAACTACCAGGAGCTGCAATATTTATTCGGTGTAAATCATGTCGATAAGGTTTGGAAAAAGGGAGAACGGGTCGTAGGATAAGGCCTTGCCGTGAATGAACAGTATGGCGTTTCATTCACGGCTTTCTTTCAATGGGGGTTGTTGGAACATAAGGAGAAGGGGGAAAGTTCATGGCGCAAGTAGGGGAGAAAGTGAAAACGCAATCGAATCCTGGTATGTGGAAGTTTTTTGTCTTTAGCGCGATTGGGGCATTCATGTTTTTCGTTCCAGTTACGATCGGTGAAAAGAATTCCATTATGCTGGATCATATTGTGACGTGGATTCAAACGCATTTCGGAGGGGCGTTGCCGTATTATGCATTGCTCGTCATTCTAGCCGGGGCGGTTTATCCGTTCGTTTCAGGTACGTGGAAAAAATCGACTGTTGATATGGTCTTTTCATTTTTTAAAGTGATCGGCTTGGTAGTCGGCATCATGCTCGTATTCAATGTGGGGCCTGCATGGCTGTTTGAACCGAGCATGGGGCCGTTCCTGTTGAATAAGTTAGTCATTCCTGTAGGATTGTTAGTTCCGATCGGGGCTGTATTCCTTGCTTTATTAGTAGGGTATGGCTTGTTGGAATTTGTCGGAGTCCTCGTGCAGCCGATCATGCGTCCGATTTGGAAGACGCCGGGCAGGTCAGCAATCGATGCAGTCACGTCATTTGTCGGTTCGTATTCATTGGGGCTGTTAATTACAAACCGTGTGTATAAAGAAGGGAAATATACGGCGAAGGAAGCCGCCATCATTGCGACAGGGTTCTCGACAGTTTCCGCAACATTCATGGTTGTCGTCGCAAAGACGCTCGACTTGATGAGCATGTGGAATATGTATTTCTGGACGACGTTAGTTGTTACATTTATTGTCACAGCAATCACTGTTCATTTATGGCCGTTGCGTTCAATCAAGAACGAGTATTATGAAGGTTCGACGCCTCAGCCGGAGTTGAAGCCGGAAGGGAAACGCTTTGCGGCTGCCTGGAATGAAGCGATGGACACTGTCTCGAAAGCACCGACGTTTGCGCAAAATATTGTTGCCAACGTTAAAGATGGGCTATTGATGGCAATGGCAATCTTGCCTTCCATCTTGTCGATCGGTCTTTTGGGGCTCGTGCTCGCCGAATTCACACCTGTATTCGACTGGCTTGGCTACATCTTCTATCCGTTCACATGGGCGCTGCAGTTGCCGGAGCCGATGTTAGTTGCGAAAGCAAGTGCGCTCGGAATCGCGGAAATGTTCCTGCCGGCGTTGCTCGTCGTGGAATCTGCATTGGTCGTCAAGTTCGTCATTGCGGTCGTATCGGTTTCGTCGATCATTTTCTTCTCGGCGGTCGTGCCGTGTATTGTGTCGACGGAAATTCCGATTTCCATTCCGCAGCTTATCGCCATTTGGGTGCAACGCGTTATTTTAACAATCGTAATTGTGACGCCGATTGCGTATTTATTGCTATAGGTGAGGTTCAAAACACCCGGGACGCTCCCGGGTGTTTTTATTATCGGTCATTTACTGATGGTTATCGGTCAATTGAGGCGAGTTATCGGTCAAATCCCGATAATTATCGTCATTTCAGGACTTTGGACTCGCCCTTTAGTCAATCCGAAATGCCCTTTGGTAGGTAACAGGACGTTTAAAAAGCAAAAACCAGAACGCCCATTTCAGGACGTTCTGGTTTTTCATTTCCCGCCTAACATATTGAACAACCCGCCTGCGATGCTGCCTTCATCACGTGATCCGCCGCCTGGAACTTGCGGTGCTGCAGCGAAGACGCGGCTTGCGAGTCTGGAGAACGGCAAGGATTGGATCCATACTTTGCCCGGTCCTCTTAGCGTTGCGAAGAACAACCCTTCACCGCCGAACAATGCCGTCTTGACGCCTTTCACCATTTCAATATTATAATTTACGTCCTGTGTCATGGCGACGAGGCAACCCGTATCGACGCGCAGCGTTTCACCTGGGGAAAGGGTCTTTTCAATGATTGTTCCTCCGGCATGGACGAAAGCCATGCCGTCCCCTTCAAGCTTTTGCATGATGAAGCCTTCGCCGCCGAAAAAGCCGACGCCGACTTTCCTTTGGAATTCGATTCCGACAGAAACGCCTTTTGCTGCCGCTAAAAACGCATCCTTTTGGCAAATGATCTTGCCGTTAAGTTGGCTTAAATCCATCGGGATGATTTTGCCGGGATACGGTGCCGCGAAAGAGGCGTGCTTTTTGCCCGATCCTTCATTCGTGAATGTTGTCATGAATAAACTCTCTCCGGTCAACAAGCGTTTTCCGGCTCCCATCAGCTTGCCCATAATTCCGCCGCCGGAATTTCCTGAGCCGTCACCGAAAATCGTCTCCATTTCAATTCCGTCTTCCATCATCATTAAGGAACCCGCTTCCGCAACGACCGTTTCGCCCGGATCGAGTTCGACCTCTACAAATTGCATATCGTCTCCGTACAGTTTGAAATCGATTTCGTGATTGTTCATGAAATAGCCTCCCCAAGTTTAGTTGCTGACTAATTGTACGGCGGACTCCTTCGAAAGTTTCATCATTTTGTATGAATCAAATCGATATATTTCCATAGTAAATACAAGACTTCATTCACACGGTCGGCCAGTTTCGTGCCGTTGCTAGCTTCGCGGAATGAACGGCCGACCGCTTCCAAGAGGGCTGCCCTTGGTTTTTCGGCTTGCAACTCCGTTAAGAGGAAGTCTGTGTATTCCAGACTGCTTTCATCCAGCTCCAACTCTCTTTTTAATGAGAGAAGTCCGTCATGGATTTTTTCTTTCAAATCTCCTGCAGGAACTCCTAAAGGTGTAATCATATGCTTTTCAAGCAGGACATCCTTCTGTTCAATCATATCGGATATAAGGGCATCCAACCGCCTGAACGTGAAGTGGACAAGCTTTTCGATGTCCAGTTCCTTGGAGGAGCCGGCCGTCCAAAAATGGCGGAGTTGCTGAATCATTCCTAACGTCATTACGGAACAATCGAATGAATGGGGCTCCGCTTCCTCGCCGTAGACGTCGACAAGGCGGCCTGCAAGCCATTTCAATTCGCTGAGATGATACGTTTTGACAAAATTCCGGAGCTCCTCATCGTTGGAATAAAAAACAGCTTCGTAAATCGGGAGTAAATTCAGTTCCCGGTTTACTATCATCCGGACTAGAATCTGCTCGGCCAATACGTCTTTATCATTTTTATTACGCCCGACAAGCAGTTCATGCCTACGGATGACCGACTCGTTATGCGCATCTTCCAATATGGCCATGAGGCATTCGTTTTTAGAAGTGAAATAATTATAGAAAGTCCCTTTGGAGATTTTTGCTTCCTCCAAAATATCTTGAACGGAAGTGGATGTGAATCCTTTCTCGATAAATAGCTTTTTTGCGATCAACATGACTTGGCGTTTACGATCATTCATTAATATCACCCTATATGATTTTGATTTGAACTGTGAGTATAAATTTATTTTATCAAATAAAATACTGCAATGATAGCTTTGGGAACTTATTTTCTATGAAAACGGTTTCTGTATTTGATTATTTTGGACTGGGGGTATAAAATATGAAAATGTGTTAGAAAGAGATTGAATATGAATGGGGGAATTCCATTGGAAATGGATATTAAGAAGATGCACGAAAAACCTCCTTACGGAATGATTGCGATTTTATTCTTTGGGGCGTTCGTCGCCATCTTGAACAATACATTATTGAATATTGCCTTGCCTGTCATTATGAATGAGTTTCAGGTGAAGCCTTCATCCGTCCAATGGCTGACGACCGGTTATATGCTCGTGAACGGCATTATGATCCCGGCAAGTGCCTTCTTTGTGCAGAAGTTTACGAACCGAAGGCTGTTTTTGACGGCGATGACGTTGTTCACGATCGGAACGGCTCTTGCCATCTTTGCGCCGACATTCGGATTGCTCGTAGCGGCACGTATGATCCAAGCATCTGGTTCCGCTTTGATGATGCCATTGCTCATGAACGTCATGCTTGTCGCCTTCCCGATTGAAAAAAGGGGATCGGCAATGGGGATGTTCGGACTTGTCATGTTTACGGCGCCTGCGATCGGGCCGACATTGTCTGGTTGGATTGTCGAGCATTATTCATGGCGAACGCTGTTTGAAATCGTGTTGCCATTTGCGATTCTGACGATCGTCTTTGCACTCTGGAAGCTGAAGAACATTACGCCGAATGCGTCGGTGAAGCTTGACGTCTTTTCACTCGTATTATCGAGCATCGGTTTCGGCGGTCTTTTATACGGATTCAGCTCAGCAGGGGATAAAGGATGGGGTGCTCCGCTCGTTTATGGAACGATTGGTATCGGAGCGGTGGCGCTGATCGCGTTCGTCATCCGGCAATTACAGATGGAAGATCCGATGCTGGACTTCAAAATTTACAAATACCCGATGTTCGCGCTCGCATCCGTCATTTCGATTGTTTTGTCAGTCGCAATGTTCTCAGGGATGATCCTGACGCCTCTTTACGTTCAGGAAGTGCGGGGCATTTCACCGTTTGAAGCAGGAATATTGATGCTTCCAGGTGCGGTCCTCATGGGAATCATGTCGCCGATTACCGGCCGGTTGTTCGACAAATACGGTGCGCGGGTCCTTGCGCTCGTCGGACTTGTCATCACGGTCGTTACGACGTTTTACTTGAGTAGGCTGGAATTAGATTCAGGGTATTACTATTTGATGGCGCTTTATACAATCCGGATGTTCGGGATGTCGATGGTTATGATGCCGATCATGACAAACGGCTTGAACCAGCTTCCGATGAAATCTAATCCACACGGCACGGCGATGAACAATACGTTGCAGCAAGTGTCCGGTGCGATTGGATCGGCGATTCTGCTTACGATCATGACGAAGCGGATGGAGAAATCAGGCGCAACTCAAGTGCAGGATGCCATTGCAGCCGGTAATATGCCGACGGATAAAGGCGAATTGGCCGTTATGGAGCATGCAATCGGCTTGGAGGCAATGTTGGACGGTATCAATTACTCCTTCCTGATTGCAACATTCATTTCTGTTGCCGCTTTGATTCTAACTCTCTTCATTAAAAGGGTCCTCCCTCCGAAATTAGAAAAAGTGAAAAATCCGGCTGCTGATGTTTCTGTAGAAACGAAGACTGTGCAGGAATAAAATAATTTACAAAGGTGTAGACAACTCGTCTACACCTTTTTCTATATTTGTATCTTACCTTTTACGGATTATTCCGCATTTTATTTTAATTGAAGAAGGAATTCAGGTAGATAATGTCGAAATAAATAGATTGTAAGCGGTTGCGAAAAAGTTCGTGTTGGAAAGGGGAAATGGAATCATGCAATTGAACAATTTTATCGGAGGTACTTGGCAGGAAAGCGGCGGGGCGAAATATACCGCTGTCACGAATCCGGCAAATGGGGAAGAGCTTGCACAAGTGCGTTTATCGACAAGCGAAGACGTGGATCTGGCTGTTAAGGCGGCGAAGGAAGCGCAGAAAAAATGGGCGCTCGTTCCTGCACCGAAGCGGGCGGATTATTTATATGCAATCGGCAATCTCATGAAAGAACGAAAAGAGCATTTGGCGCAAGTGTTAACTCGTGAAATGGGAAAAGTCATCGAAGAAGGCCGAGGGGAAGTGCAGGAAGGGATCGACATGGCGTTCTATATGGCTGGAGAAGGGCGCAGATTGTTTGGGGAAACGGTTCCTTCCGAGCTGCAGGATAAATTTGCGATGAGCGTCCGCGCACCGATCGGGGTCGTCGGTTTGATCACGCCGTGGAACTTCCCAGTAGCGATTGCGACGTGGAAATCGTTCCCGGCAATTGTCGCGGGGAACACTTTCGTTTGGAAGCCTGCTACGGAAACGCCGATGATGGCGTATGAAATGGCCCGTATTTTCGAAGAGGTCGGACTTCCAGCGGGTGTTGCCAATATCGTATTCGGCTCAGGGTCTGAAGTCGGAACGGCAATGATCGAGCATCCGGATGTCCGTGTCATTTCATTTACGGGGTCGACGGAAACAGGGCGTCATGTCGCTGAAACAGGCGGGCGTCATTTGAAGAAAGTGTCTCTTGAAATGGGCGGGAAAAATGCGGTCATCGTCATGGATGATGCGGATATCGACCTCGCGGTGGAAGGGATCCTTTGGAGCGCATTTGGAACGGCAGGGCAACGATGCACCGCATGCAGCCGGGTCATCGTGCATAAAGATGTTAAGGAAGAGTTGGAAACGAAATTATTGGCATCGATGAAGCATTTGACGATTGGGGACGGGTTGGACGAGTCTGTGAAAATCGGACCGGTCATCAACGGAAAGGCATTGGAGAAAATCCAAAGCTACGTCGAGATTGGAAAAGAGGAAGGCGCGAAACTGTTGGCAGGGGGAAGCGTACTGACAGAAGGCGATTTTGCGAAAGGCCATTACTTTGAACCGACGTTATTTACAGACGTGAAATGGGATAGCCGATTGGCGCAGGAGGAAATCTTCGGACCGGTCGTTTCTCTCATTGAAGTCGGCAGTCTGGATGAAGCGATCGAAGTGAACAATAGTGTCATTTATGGCTTATCTAGTTCCATCTTCTCGAAAGATGTGAATAAAGTATTCCGGGCGCAACGGGATCTCGATACGGGAATCGTCTATGTGAACGCCGGAACGACAGGGGCAGAAATCCATCTTCCGTTCGGAGGGACGAAGGGAACGGGCAACGGACATCGGGATTCCGGAGTCGCGGCGCTAGATGTCTTCACGGAATGGAAGAGCATTTACGTCGATTTCAGCGGAAAACTGCAACGGGCGCAAATCGACACGGAATAAAGTGAAACTACAATCTGTGGAGGGTTCACGGATTGTTAGTTGAATCAATCGGTCATTAACAGGCAGTTGCCCCTTGCAGAGGGGCTTACGGCCAGTTAATGCGGGATAATTCGGAACAAAGGGGATGTTCACATGAAGGTGGTTGTATTAGGCGCAGGCTTAATGGGGAAAGAGGCAGTGCGTGATCTTGTGAAAAGCGACGACGTGACAAAAGTGTATTTAGCGGACTTGAATTTGAGGCCTGCGGAAGATTTCGCGGAGCAGCTCATGTCGGATAAATTGGACCTTTTGCAGCTGGACGCGACAAATGACCTCCAATTGCAGGAAGTGATGGCACTTGGAGATGTCGTCATCAATGCGCTGTTCTACACATTCAATGAAAAAGTTGCGCGAATTGCGGTGGATATTGGGGTGCATTCCATCGACCTCGGAGGACATATCGGCGGAGCGACCGACGCTGTATTGGGATTGGCTGAAAAAGCGTCAGCGAAAGGAGTGACGATCATTCCGGATCTCGGGGTGGCGCCGGGCATGATCAACATTTTGACAGGCTATGGCGCAAGCAAACTCGACAAAGTGGAGAGTATCAGGCTTTACGTAGGCGGAATACCTGTAAAGCCGGAGCCTCCGCTGAATTACAATGTCGTGTTCTCGCTGGAAGGCGTTTTTGACCATTATACAGACCCTTCCCATGTCATCCGTAATGGGCAACTGCTTGAAGTCCCTTCGTTATCCGAAGTGGAAACGATCCATTTCGATGAATTTGGTGAGCTCGAGGCGTTCCATACTTCCGGCGGTACATCGACGTTGACGAAGACGTTCCCGGACGTGCAGACGCTCGAATATAAGACGATCCGCTATAAAGGGCATGCCGAGAAATTCCAATTGCTTGTTGATCTAGGTTTATTGTCCCGCGAAAATGAAGTGGCAGTCGGCGATAAACAAGTGAAAGTGCGCGACGTCATGCGAGAGCATCTTTCCCCCAAATTACGTTTGGGGGATAAATCGGATGCCGTCCTTCTCCGTGTTATTGTTAGCGGTGAAGCGCACGGGATGCCGGCAACATACGAGTATAACATGGTGACGAAAAAGGATTTGACGGTGAATGAAACGGCGATGGCCCGTGCGACAGCGAATACGATCTCGATTGTCGCGCAAATGATTGGCAACGGCACAATCACGAAACGAGGGGTCCACCCTCCTGAAAATATCGTGCCGGGTGCCCAATACATTGAAGAGATGAAAAAACGCGGCGTTGTCATTGAGGAAACGATTAAAACACAAGAAGCTCACGTTTAATAGCTAGTAAGGGAAAGGGGTTGTGGGAATTGGATTTTGGATTTTCAGAAGAACAGCAAATGCTGCGCAAGACTGCGCGTCAATTCGTAGATGAAGAGATTATGCCGCATATTCAACGGTGGGATGCGGAGGGCGGGTTCGATCCGGCGATCTGGAAAAAGCTTGCGGACTTAGGATTCATGGGCGTCTGTGTGCCGGAACAATATGGGGGGAGCGGGATGGATTACAACTCGCTCGCCATCCTTTGCGAAGAACTGGAGCGAGGTGATACGGCATTCCGGACAGCGGTTTCCGTCCATATCGGATTAAATTCGATGACGCTCATGCAATGGGGAACGGAAGAGCAGAAGCAAAAGTTCTTGGTGCCGCAAGCGAAGGGTGAAAAAATTGGAGCATTCGGTTTGACGGAACCTGGCGCGGGCTCCGACGTTGCGGCGATGGCGACGACTGCCGTGCGCGACGGGGATGAGTACGTCATTAACGGACAGAAGACGTGGATTTCTCTTTGCGATGTAGCGGATCATTTCCTCGTTTTTGCATATACGGATAAGTCGAAGAAACACCATGGCATCAGTGCATTCATCGTAGAACGCACGACTTCGGGCTTTTCATCGAAAGCGATCAAAGGGAAATACGGCATTCGGGCAGGCAATACCGGCGAGCTGTTTTTTGAAGATATGCGCATCCCGGCTGCGAACTTGCTAGGCGAAGAAGGCGAAGGGTTCAAAATTGCAATGTCCGCACTTGATAACGGCCGTTTCACTGTAGCAGCAGGCGCAGTCGGTTTGATCATGGGCTGCCTCGAGGAAAGCGTCAAGTATTGCCACGAGCGCGAAACATTCGGCAAGCCGATCGGCAAGCACCAGCTCGTCCAGCAAATGATCGCCAATATGGAAGCGGGCTACCAAATGAGCCGCCTTCTCGTCTACCGTGCAGGTGAATTGAAGAATAAAGGGCTCCGGAACACACGCGAAACGTCCCTCGCCAAATGGCAAGCATGCGATTTTGCGAATAAAGCCGCGGACGACGCCTTCCAGATACACGGCGCATACGGCTATTCGGACGAATACCCGGTCGCCCGCTTCCTGCGGAACTCGAAAGCCCCTGTCATTTACGAAGGCACACGCGAAATCCATACGATCATGCAGGCGGAGTATGTATTGGGCTATCGTGAAGATAAGAAGTTGAGTAATATGCTGCCGGAATGGCCGTTTGACTGAATAGGATAAGACGCAATGCGTAAAAAAACCGGACAATACACGAATGAAATGTGTTGTCCGGTTTGCTCTATTTACTGCTGTGATTTTGTTTCCAATGCCTGCTTGTGACTTTCTTTAACTTCGCTTAAAAGTGCTGCGTTGGTCAGTAAGTCTAGGCCGGTATTGGCAAGTGCTTCTGCGCCGATCAGGAGGGCTTCCATTCCGCGGTCGGATTTGGCTGCTTCGCGGAACGGAACGGTATGGCCGATCAAATCATCATCGCCGATTTTAATATATGGATGGGCAGTCGGCACTTCATGACTGATATTTCCTGCATCTGTCGATCCAAGGCCTTTTCTTTTTTCAGTATGGACGACTTCACCGAGTGATTCGAGGTGGCGTTTCACTACTTGGTCAAGTGCGTCTGTAATGACGAGATCTTTCACTTCATTTTGAAAGCGTTCGATTTTGACAGAAGCGCCAGTGGAAAGTGCAGCGCCTTCTGCAATATTCCGTATTCTTGCAGCGATCTCTTCTGTCCGTTTCCAAGTGGACGCGCGAATGAAAAATCGTGCAGAGGCATATTCGGGAATAATGTTCGGCGCTTCGCCGCCATGTGTAATGATGCCGTGCACACGGACATCTTGCGGCAGTTGTTGCCGTAATGCGTTAATGCCGTTGAATAGTAAAATGACTGCATCAAGTGCGTTAATGTCATGCTCAGGAGCACCTGAAGCGTGGGCTGGCTTGCCGTAAAAATGGAAGTCTAATGGATCGACGGCTAATGAATCTGATGTTACGGCTGTTTTTCCCGAAGGGTGGGCCATCAATGCAACGTCTACGTCTTGTAAATAGCCGTGGCGGACGAAACTTCCTTTTGCACTACCGTTTGGACCGCCTTCCTCGGCAGGTGTTCCTAAGACGACCACTTTTCCGCCGGTAGAATCGAGTTCTTTGGAAAGTGCGATTGCAGCTGCGACACTTGTCGTTCCGATAATGTTATGGCCGCAAGCATGGCCGATTCCTGGCAAGGCATCGTATAAGCGATTGTTGGTCCTGGTTTCGAACTTGAGAACTGTGCGTAAAATGCGGTTTCGTGTCCGGCGACATTCGTTTCCACTTCGAATCCTTCCTCGCGAAGCAATGTCGTTAGTTGCTCGCAGGCAAAATATTCTTCGTTTCCGATTTCAGGTTTTGCATGAATCGATAGGCTCGTTTCAACAAAGCGTGCACGGTTTTCCGCTAAATACGACTGGATTTGATTGGTTGTCGTCGTCATTTTACTCTTCTCCTTTCAATTGTTCGAATGTATTCAGCAGCTCATCTTGCGATATATCCAGTAAGATTGAACCGCCTTTCGTTTCTTCTTCAATTGCTTTTTTCACTTGTTCAGACTGGTACAGCTCGACAATTTTTAAATACGTCTCGTTTTGTGCATCCTCCGCACGTGCTGCAAAGACATTCACATAAGGCAAGGCGTTTTCACTGTCGCCATCTTCCAAAAAGATTGGATCCTCAATAGGGTTGAACCCGGCTTGTCCCGCAATCCCGTTGTTGATGAGGGATGCTGCGACATCTTGCAGGACACGTGGCGTTTGTTGCGCAACCATAGGGATGATTTCCAAGTTTTTAGGGTTCTCTTCTATGGATGTCGTATCTCCGAAAAGTCCAGTGCCTTCTTTTAATTTGATGAGGCCTGCAGTTTCCAATAATCGTAAAGCGCGTCCCAAATTCGAAGGATCATCGGGAACCGCGATTTTGTCACCTTCTTTAATGCCTGAAATGTCGTCAAGCTTATTGGAATAAATGCCGAGCGGAGCGATAACAGTTGAACCGATCGGTACGATGTCTAGATTATTCTCTTTGGCAAATTGGCTTAAAAATGCGATATGCTGAAAGGAGTTTAAATCGATGTCACCATTGGCAAGCGCGTTGTTCGGTAACGTGTAGTCCGCAAATTCTTTCAGCTCGATTGTAATGCCTTCCTCTTTCGCCAACTCTTTCAGGACATTCCATTGCTCCCCATCTGATCCAGTAACACCGATCACTACAACATCATCATTAGCGGATCCACCTTTTCCGCAAGCTGCAAGAATGGTTAGCAGCAAAAGTATTCCAAGTGATTTAATAATGTTTTTCATAGTAACTCCTCCAATTGTTTATATTTTGTTTTTTAAACGCTTCAATGTAAATTTGAAAGTTAACGGCGCATCACTTTCTTAGATAAGAAGTTTCCAATCCACTGCGCCAACTGTACAAGGATGATTAGAATGACGACTGTAACGAACATGACGGAACTGTCGAATCGTTGGTAGCCATGTGTCATTGCGACGTGGCCCAAACCGCCTCCGCCAACTGTGCCTGCAACAGCTGAAAAGTCGATTAAACCGACCGTGACAAACGTCAATCCGAGGATGAGCGGTCCAAGCGCTTCAGGGATCAATACAGTGAATATAATTTGGCCCGGACTTGCTCCCATTGCTTCAGCGGCTTCGATGACACCCGGATCGATACTGATCAAGTTGTTTTCGACGACCCTTGCGACTACAAACGATGCGGCAATCGTCATCGGGAAAATGGCAGCTGCCGTCCCGATCGTCGTTCCAATCACTTCGCGTGTAACGGGCGAAAGGACGAATAGCAAAATAATGAAAGGAATCGGGCGAATAATATTAATAAAGAAATTCAGTAACGCTGAAATGAACCGATTCTCAAGTATATTTCCTTCTCTTGTAGTAAACAGAAGGACGCCTAATGCCATACCGACAATTGAACTAAACACCAACGTCCCTAAAACCATCGTAATCGTTTCACCGGTCGCCTCCACAATGCGAATCCAAAATGTCTCCCAATTAACTTTCATTTCGAATTCACCTCCTCAATGTCTACGATGCTTTTCAATTCATGGATGCAGGCGTTCACTGCATCATCTTTTCCCTCGAAGGAAACGACAAGGTTGCCAAAAAACTGTTGCTGCAATTCCCGGATCGAACCGTAAATGATATTGAAATCAATCTGATGCTTTCGAGTAACTGTTGATAAGATCGGGTCGCTTGCCCGCTCTCCTTTGAAAATGATGCGGTACAAAGCGGTTCCCCCTTTTGCCCGCCATTCATCAAGAAGGTGAGGGGAGGGCAAGCTTTGATCGGTGGCGAAGATGAATTCCTTTGTCGTTGCGTGCTGAGGATTGGTAAACGTATCGAACACTTCGCCTTGCTCAATAACTTCCCCCGTCTCCATGACTGCGACACGGTTGCAAACAGATTGGATCACCTGCATTTCGTGTGTAATGAGCAGGATTGTAATCCCTAATTCCCGATTCACCTTTTGCAATAGATTCAAAATATCGCGCGTTGTGTTCGGATCAAGTGCGGAAGTTGCTTCATCGCACAACAGAATTTCCGGGTCTGTCGCAAGTGCGCGGGCAATGCCGACACGCTGTTTTTGTCCCCCTGATAATTGCTCGGGATAACTTTTCGCTTTATCCGCAAGACCTACGAATTGAAGGAGCTGTTTCACTTTTGCTGTCCGTTCCACTTTAGGTATCTTCGATAGTTTCAAAGGGTATTCAATATTTTGTTCCACAGTGCGGGAAGAGAAGAGGTTGAAGTTTTGAAATACCATCCCGATCTTCCTGCGCACTTCCCGGAGCTGTTTCGGCTTCAGTTCGTGCAAGGGAGTTTTTTTAATAAGGATTTTCCCTTCGGTCGGACGTTCAAGGCCGTTGACAAGCCGGATCAATGTGCTCTTTCCGGCGCCGCTGAATCCGATAATGCCGAAAATATCGCCTTCCTCAACGTCAAATGTCACCTTTTTGACTGCTTCTACTTTCCTGTTTCCGATAACAAATGTTTTCGATACATTTTCGAATGTAATCATAAAATCCCCTCCAAATAAAAACGCCTTCTTTTCCCGTATCTATTGGAAGATACGAAAAAAGAAGGCGTTTCTACTAAAATTGTAGAATATGAAAAAAGCTTCGCTCTTCTTATCTTCCAAACAGATAACTGTTTGCAGGAATTGGCACGTAGTTTTCAAAAAACCGTTGCCGAGATGTCATAGGGCCTGTCCCTCAATCTCTCTTGATAAGAAATTTTGTATGAAATTTGAATTGCATATAACTCTACCATGGCTGAAAATAAAGTCAACTAATTTTGTTAATATTGCTGAAGGTCAAATATATAAATGAGTCTGACTATTTTTACTTGGAGGGAGATGAAGTACCGTTCTGCATAGCACAGTGATGGTTTCTGTTCAGTTAAATTTGTTGCATTTAAAAATGACAAGCACCTGCCTGGTTAGTTGTAAAAGAGTGTGGATGGTCTATAATTAGTAGCAAGTGTAATATATTGGTAATAACGGGAGGGTGACATGTATAAATTAACAGCTACATTGGCGAAGATCATCTTTTTCTTCATCGCCAAAATCGAATTGAGGAATACATACAAACTGCCTGAGAACGGGGGATATGTCATTACGTGTGCGCACAGAGGTTGGTTGGAAATTATTGCACTTGGCATTTCATTGCCTCGCCCAATTCACTTTATGGCGAAGAAGGAGCTCTTCAGAAGGAAAATAATTGCCTCTTTCTTAACGAGCATTAAAGCTTTTCCTATTGACCGTGAAAATCCATCACCGAGCAGTATTAAAACACCTGTAAAACTACTGAAGTCTGGTGAGATTGTTGGGATTTTCCCGAGCGGAACAAGGGCAGCGGAAAATGCGCCGGTAAAGCGAGGGGCTGTCACTATTGCAAGTCTGGCGAAGGTGCCGATTGTTCCAATCACATATGAAGGGCCAGCAAATCTGAAAGATATTTGGAAATACCGAAAAGCGACGATTACGATTGGCGATCCATTCATTATCGAGAAAACAGGTAAAGAAGAGATTAGCGCCTATGTGGAGAAGTTAGAGCGGGCAATCCATTTAACATGAAAGGTCCTCCGGGGATATGTTGTATCTGTCTGAAAAAAGTGAACCGTGAAAAGAAAAACGTAATTGCGATAAGTAAGCAATCGTGCTAAACTATTCTTACTATTATCGGACGGAGGTGAGGAATGATGTTGGACACTGTGTATGCACGTGAAAGTCTATTGGAATATTTAGCCACTTCGTGTGCGATTACTCATGAAATTGCGCTCAACGGGATACGTATGCCCTTTTTTAGACAATTTCAGTAATCACACAGCTGTTTAGCACATCATTCCTTGCGTTATTTTTTTAGAGGAAGGCTGCTTAAACGCAGTCTTTTTTT
The DNA here is from genome assembly GCF_943736995.1 of Sporosarcina sp. Marseille-Q4943. Lineage (GTDB taxonomy): Bacteria > Bacillota > Bacilli > Bacillales_A > Planococcaceae > Sporosarcina. The sequence continues at coordinate 270,596 of NZ_CALSFT010000002.1, forward strand.
GTGCGCTTCTAGCTGTGAAAACAGAATGAGAGGAAGCGGAAAATTATGATCTGTACAATACAACAAGTAAGCAAAATGTTAGGTGGCAACACCATCTTTGAAAATCTTTCATTGGAAATCAAAACAGGCGATCGTGTAGGCGTCGTCGGACGGAACGGGAGCGGGAAAACGACGTTATTCAAACTCATAGCGGCCGTCGAACAACCGGATGTTGGACGAATTCATTATAAAAAAGGAACCAAAATAGGTTATTTATCGCAAATCCCTTCATTCGAACAGCCGCTGACCGGTTATGATGTACTCCAAAGTGCGTTTACAGAATTGAAGGACATCCAACAGCAGCTGTCTGAAATGGAATTGGAATTATCGAATCCGGATACAGCGGACATGGATCGCCTGCTTCTTCGATACGGACAAATGCAGGATGAATTCGTCAGGCGCGATGGGTACGCGATGGATGCTGAAATCGAAAAAATCATTAACGGTCTTCAATTACGGACGTTTGTCGAGCAGGAATTCAGCCAGATGAGCGGCGGGGAACAGACTAAAATCATGTTAGGCAAACTCCTCCTCACTCAACCCGAGTTACTTTTGTTAGATGAACCGACGAACCATTTGGATTTATTCGCGGTCGAATGGCTGGAGGACTATTTGACGGAATATGCAGGGACGGTCGTCATCATTTCACATGACCGCTATTTTCTCGATAACGTCGTGAAAAAGATAGCGGATCTTGAAGATGGGGAGTTGCATCTGTATACCGGCAATTACAGCTCATTCGTCCAAGAAAAAGAAGAGCGTCTTCTACGTGAATTCCAGGACTATGAAGAACAGCAGAAAAAGATCAAGAAGATGAATGAAGCGATCAAGCGGCTTCGGATTTGGGCGAATGAAGCGAATCCGCCGAATGCGGGACTTCATCGGCAAGCGAGGAATATGGAGCGGGCGCTGGAACGGATGGAGAAGCTTCGTAAGCCGTTGATCGATCCGAGAAAAATGGCATTGTCCTTTGAGGCGGCGCCGAGAAGCGGCAAGGAAGTCGTAAACATGCAAAAAGCCGTGAAATCATTCGGTGCAAACGAATTGTTGCAGGGAGCGAATCTGCAAGTGTACTGGAAGGACCGGACGGCGATTGTCGGCAGGAATGGAAGTGGAAAATCGACTGTCCTGAAGATGCTTCTTGGCGAGCTTGCCCCTGATGCAGGAGTATGCAAATTGGGAAGTAATGTGAAGGTAGGCTTCCTCTCACAGCATTTTGCTATTGAGGATCCGAAAGCACGCCTGCTTGACGTATTCCGGAAAGAGGTCGGCGTGGATGAAGGCGAAGCGTGGCATATTCTCGCGAAGTTTATGTTTTACGGACCGGATGTGTTCAAGCGGATCGGCGATTTGAGTGGTGGGGAACGTACACGGCTACGGCTCGCGCAACTGATGTATCAGGACGTGAACTTCCTCGTATTGGACGAACCGACGAATCATTTGGACATTGAATCACGGGAAGTGCTGGAAGACGCATTGGAGGATTTTTCGGGTACGCTTCTCGCCGTTTCGCATGACCGGTACTTCTTGAATAAATTATTTACCCGCACAGCATGGCTGGAAGACGGTGAAATGATGATGTTCGAAGGCCCTTTCGACTGGGCGAGGCAGAAATGGAACGAAATGCAACAATCGCAAGCTACAGAGCCTTCAAAGAAAATGATTGTCGACAAGAAGCCTAAGCTGAATAAGGAAACAAATGTGGAAGTAGAAATCGCTGCGCTGGAACTTCAAATTGAGCAATTGGAAAAGAAGTTATTGAGCGAAACAGACTGGAACGACTACGAATCAATTGAAGGGAAGATCAAACCACTGCAGAAAAAACTGAATGCCCACTATGAGCAATGGTTGATTGAAAATGAATGAATAATAAATTCTCTACTAGACAAAAGGTAAAGGGGTATGAAAATCCCCTTGCCTTTTTTATTTTTCGTTCACTAATTAAAAATAATAATGAAATTCAACTCAGAAATTAAGATTATTAATAAACGTATTGAAATAATTAATATTACGCTTGCTATTTCCAAATGATTGGGATATGATGGATTCAAATGAAAGGGGAATTCAGATTATTATGGCATATCCCGTTATTAGTCATTGCCCTGTCTGCAGTGAAACGCTGAAAGTTACGAAGCTACATTGCACCCGATGCCATACATCCATCGAGAATGAGTTTGAATTGTCCAAGTTGGCTGCGTTGTCAGGGGAACAGCTCCATTTTGTCGAAGTGTTTTTGGCGTGCAGGGGAAATATTAAAGAAGTTGAAAAGGAACTCGGAATTTCGTATCCGACTGTTCGAGGCAAACTGAATGAGGTTGTCAGTTCACTCGGGTATGAAATGAAAAAGAAGAGTGAGGTGGATGAGAAGAAAGTAGTCGCCATGTTGGAAAAAGGGGAAATCACGACGGAAGAAGCAATCCGACTGTTAAAAGATGAATAGGGGGAATTCAATATGAAAACGGAAATTGAAAAAGTGTTGACGATGGTGCAAGAGGGGAAAGTTGACGCCGAAAAGGCTTCTGAGCTGATCGGAGTATTAAAAGACAGGGAATCCGCTAGTGGACCATCATCCAAACCGACTGCATATACGGATAAGACATTGAAAATCCGTGTCGTTTCGGCGGATAACGATAACGTTTCTGTCAATTTGCCGATCAAGCTCATCAAAGTTCTATTGAAGGCGGGCCATAACATCGCAGGGAACATTCCTCAATCCGAGAAATACGTGAAAGATATTGATATTGATGTGCTCATCGAGGCGATTGATAATGAATTGGACGGACAACTCATTGACGTCAAGTCGGCAGACGGCGATACAGTTTCCGTTTTTATCGAATAAATGATGCGCGTCAAAGTGAAGACAGGCAAGGTGCGGTTATTTGTCCCGATTCCTTATGTGTTCCTGACGATCATCATACTGATCCTGTCTTCTGACCGACTTCAAAAACTTATTAACAAGTGGATTGTGGAGCAGTCGGAAGATAAGGAAAAAGTGTTTGCCATTCCGCCAATCGATAAAAAGGAATTGAGAGCCATTGTAACGGAGTTGAAAAATCATAAGGGATTGGGTTTAGTAAACGTCAAGGCGAACGACGGCACAGAAGTTATCGTGAAACTATGATAACTTCTTTTTTTGTTGCAATCCGCTGGGGATAGGAGTACTATAATGACTAGATGACCAGAGTGGTATTTTGGTCAGTAAAGCGGGGGTGGGGAAATGGATCGCAGGCAAGAAATACTGGAGGCAGCTGCCAAATCGTTTTCGCTATTCGGTTATAAAGCGACAACGATGGACCAAGTCGCCAAAATAGCGAATGTCGGCAAAGGAACGATCTATACGTTTTTCGCGAATAAAGAAGAGCTGTTTAACGCAATCGTCCTGCAAATGGTCGAAGAGATGCGGGTGGCATCCGATGCGGTGACAGTCGAAGGCGCTTCTTTCGAACAAAATGCGCATGCGCGGCTCATGCAAATGTTGAAATTCCGGGAGACGCATCAATTGTACGCCAAAATGATCGACGAAGGAAAAGAATTGCGCACACCTGCAGTCATTGAAGTGCTCGCCGAAATCGAAAATGAAATCGTCTTTTATATAAAAGCGAAAATTGAACGGGCAGTCAATAAAGGTGAACTGAAGCCGTGCGACAGTGAGCTTGTTTCATACCTATTGTTCAAGTCATATGTGGCGCTTGTCGTCGATTGGGGGAAAACTCATAAGGGCGAAGAGCTTTCCGAAGAACGGATTGCGGAATTATTACGCAGCACCATTTTTACAAGTCTCTTAGTTTGAGACTCTTTTTTTATTCACGATTGACCGAATGAGAGTTTCGGTCAGTTAGTACAAATGGAGGAATGACGAATGAAGAAATCAATGATATTCGCGGAATGGAAGCAGCTTCTCCGTACGAGGAAATTGCTTGTGCCGATGATTGCCATCCTTTTTATTCCTGTGTTATATGCGGGCATGTTCCTATGGGCGTTTTGGGATCCATACGCCAATATGAACGCACTGCCTGTGGCTATCGTCAATTTGGATGAAGGAGCCGAAATGAATGGCGAACAGCTTGCTCTAGGTGACGAATTGGTCAACAAGCTGATGGAAGGCAACAATTTCAATATCCAGGAGGTTTCCAAGGCGGACGCGGAGGCAGGCTTGAATAATCAGGACTACTATATCGCGATTGAAATACCGAAGAACTTTTCGGAGCACGCTACGACTTTGCTCGACGAGAACCCTGAAAAGTTGACGATTGTATACAAGCCGAATGAGGGCTTCAACTTCTTGTCTGCTCAAATCGGAGAGACGGCGATGGAGCGGATCCGTGCGGAAGTGAATGACAAGGTCGCTTCCACGTATGCGGAGCATTTGTTTGATTCCATCAGCCAGATGGGGGAAGGATTCGGCGAAGCTGCGGATGGCGCAGGCGAATTGCATAATGGTGCAAGGGAGCTTGCAAAAGGCGCAGATGAGTTGAAAGGCTATTTAGAAACATTGGCGTCTAGCACAGTGACATTGAAAGATGGTTCGGACCGTTTAGCGAAGGGGACTGCGGATGCTGCGAAAGGCGCTGCTGATTTGAATAAAGGAATCGGCGCTCTTTCTACAGGGGTTGCGGATCTCCATAGAGGAGCGGTTCAATCATCTGAAGGCGCTGTGAATTTGAAAGACGGCATTGGCGACTATACGGCTGGTGTTCAGCAGTTAAGGGATAGCTATGCTCAAATTGCACAGAAGGAAGTCGAGTTCGGAAAAGCGGTTGGGACCATGAACGAAAAATCGGCTGCGTTGAACGGGGCTGCCCAAAAGCTTGCGGAAGGCTCGAAAAATGTGAATGCGGGCATCAACGACCTATCCGAAAAATTGGCCCCGATTTTAGCTTCATTGCCGGAGGAACAGCAAGCCGGATTACAAGCGGCGTTAAGCCAATTGCAGCAGGGAAGTGCGGAGCTTTCAGGCGGCATGGCTGAACTTTCAGCAGGAACGGGTGCGCTTAGTGACGGTGCTGCCCAATTGGACGGCTCCGCTAGTCAATTGCGTGACGGACATGCACAAGCATTTACGGGTATTGATCAATTGAACGGATCTTCCGCTAAGTTGATGGAAGGGGCTTCTGCTCTTGCGCAAGGCAATGGAGATTTGTCTTCCGGGCTTGCACAGCTTTCGGAAGGTGTTGCGAAAGCGCAAAAAGGTTCATCTGACCTTGCATCCGGATTGAATGAGTTGAATGCCGGCACAGGTACGTTGAAAGAAGGAACCGGCACGCTCGCTTCGAAATCGAAGGAGCTTGCGGACGGCTCGGCGAAATTGACAGACGGTATGAAGGCGTTGGATGAAGGAACACTTACGTTGCAGGAAAAACTTGCGGAAGCGAATGCGACTGCGAGTGAAGTGCATCCGAATGAGAAAACGTATGAAATGGCTGTATCTCCTGTCGATGTTGAAAAAGAGGGGATTAATGAAGTGCCAAACTACGGTACCGGATTTGCGCCATACTTCCTATCGCTCGGTTTGTTTGTCGGGGCTTTGTTACTGTCGATCGTCTTCCCACTCGTTGAACCGGCGATCAAGCCGACCGGCGCTTTTGGATGGATGGCGAGCAAGGTGTCGGTCCTTGCTATTGTCGGACTCGTCCAAGCCCTAGTTGCGGTCAGCATTATCAAGTGGGGCCTCGGGATGGAGACGCTTAACTTGCCGTTGTTCATTTTGACGGCGATTATTACAAGCTACACATTCATCGCGATTGTTCAAATGCTGGTGTCGTTATTTGGTGACCCGGGCCGCTTCATGGCAATCATCATTTTGATTTTGCAATTAACGACGAGTGCAGGAACGTTTCCATTGGAATTAATTCCTGAACCTCTTCAAGTGTTCAATACGTTGCTGCCGATGACGTATTCCGTCCAAGCTTTCAAGGCGGCGATCTCCACTGGGGACATGGCGCATCTATGGGCAAGCAACGGTGTGTTGATCGGCTTCATGGTCGCATGCCTCGCAATTACGTTTGGCTATTTTGCATTGATTTTCAAGAAACGGTATTCACGGGATATTGTAGAGGCATAAGAAAAAGCGATTTGCAGATGATGTTCTGCAAATCGCTTTTTTATTTTGAGTGAAGTTGCTGGCGCGCTCAAAGAGCCGTGTTCCGCGCCCAAAAAGCGGCATTTTGCGCCCAAAGAGTCGCATTCCGCGCCCAAAGCCGCCACTCCCTAGTCCAAGCTAACTATAGAATCAATCAAGACCCGACAAAATCGCCGCCATCGACATGAATCGTCTGCCCCGTCATATAGCTTGAGTCGTTAGAAGCGAGGAAGACATATGCTGGCGCATTTTCAGATGGCTGCCCTCGGCGTTTCACCGGTGTATCCGAGCCGTGCTGCGCCACTTTTTGTGCATCGAACGTCGCCGGAATCAATGGCGTCCAGATCGGACCCGGAGCCACTGCGTTGACCCGGATTCCTTTTGCTGCCAAGTTCAAGGCGAGTGAGCGTGTGAATGAAGTGATGGCGCCTTTTGTGGCCGAATAGTCAAGCAATCCCGGCGATCCGTTGTACGCCGTGACGGAAGATGTGTTAATAATACTGTCGCCTTCCTTCATATGGGCGAGCGCCGCTTTCGACAAATAAAACAGGCCGAAGAAATTCGTGTCGAACGTTTCGCGCAGCTGATCGCTTGAAATTTGGGCGATGTCGTCCTTCGGGAATTGCTTTCCGGCGTTGTTCACGAGGATATTCAGGCTGCCGAATTCTTCGATGACGTCGTCGACAAGCTTTTCGCAATTTTCCTCTTCACTAATGTCGACGCGGAACTTTTTCGCTTTACCGCCGTATTGCTCGATAAGTTCAACCGTTTTATTCGCATCGACATCCTCGGCCTCGTCCAAGTAGGCGATTGCCACATTGGCGCCCTCCTTCGCAAACGCGACCGCAACGGCCCGGCCGATTCCACTGTCCCCGCCGGTGATCAAGGCGTTTTTCCCTTTCAATTTGCCAGAGCCTTTATAGTTTTCATCGTCATAGAGGGGAAGCGGGTCCATCTCCGCTTCAATTCCTGGCTGCTGATTTTGTGTCTGAGGTGTCACTTGCTCATCCTTTTTCTCATATTTATCTTCAGTCATTCAGTATTCCTCCTTAAAAAGTCGTCTATTTGGGATATTCCCTGTATGGGTTCTAATAAACTTGAAGGGAACGCTTGGTTTTTCACTTTAAGAAATAGGGAATTACAAGATTGGGAGGTGTGTTTATGGAGAAATCTGCGGTTTGGAGTCAACTGAAAATGCCAGTCGCTTCAATAATTTGGCTGTTATCAATGGTCGTCATCATATTATGTACATACAATACTGTGCCGCTTGCGGTTTATTCTGTTTTTGGGTTGGTTGCCATCCTGTTTTTCATCGGTTCCGATCGATTGGCCTTTTTCTTTTATGTCGTCCTGACGGTAGGGACGGTTTTTCTGTTTCTCGTATTCGCATTCCGCGATAGCTGGACTCCTGCAGATCAAGCGATGGCAATTGGCGTTCATTTTCTGATCCTCTGCCATTTATTCGCCCTATACAGTTTAGCGAAGTACGTCTATCAGTTCCGAAGTGAAAACTATTTTCTGAGACAACGGATATTGCGGTTGGAAGGATTTCTGTCGGAAGAGGGTGTGCTCTCACAAGTGGAATTTGAAAAACGGGCAAGTTTCATTTTGTCGACGATGGCGAGACGGAAGGAAGCAGGATATTTCCTTCGGGTAGATCTTTCAGAACTGCCGCGTTCAACGAAGCGGACAGCGCTGGCATCAGTTGGAAGTCTACTGCATATGTCTGTTCGGCAGCATTTTGACATTGTGGGAAAATCGGGAGAGTCTCTAGTCGTGTTGCTGCAAAATACGGATTCCACTGGCCTGGAGACAGTGAAAAGCAGAATTGATAATAGACTACGGGAAGCTTTTGAGGAGCGGGCGATCGAAAAGATGAGAATGACGACGGAGCGGATCGAAGGCCAGACGGCGGTGCGTGAGGGGGTGTTGTCGTGAGGAATCGTGCGGCTCTATTGCTACTGTTCTTCATTCTGTTCATCGTTTTACTAATCGTAGGGGCCGCTTATAATATCCTTTTCCTGCTGCTTTTTACGACTTCTTTATTCCTTTTGCTCTTGTCCTATTACACATTATTAATGATTGCCGGCCTTTACAATCGAATGAAAATGGAGAAAATGCCGTTGCCCGAGCTTGAAAACTATCCGGGTGTCGATATTCTCATTCCTGCCCATAACGAAGGTGTTGTCATTAAAGAGACGATTGAAGCAATGGTTGGTCTTGAGTACCGAGGCGATTTGCAAATATACATATTGAACGACCACTCAACGGATGAAACGGCTGAAATCGCTCAAGTTTTTGATGACACGTATACGAATGTGCACCATATACAAGTGCCGCCGGGCGAGCCCCGAGGCAAATCGAGGGTGTTGAACTATGGGTTAAGTATATCGGGGAATAAATATTATTGCGTGTATGATGCGGACAATCAGCCTGAACCTGACGCGCTCACCAAATTGGTGGCGATGGCGGAAGTAACGAAGCAATCGGCGGGAGCGGTCGGTTATGTAAGAACGTTGAATGAATCTACAAATTGGCTGACACGGATGATTTCCATCGAGTTTCAAGTGTTTCAATTGCTCATGCAATCAGGGAGGTGGCAATTATTCAAAACGGGTTCTTTGACAGGGACGAATATGCTCGTCAAACGGTCCGTCATCGAAGAACTCGGCGGTTACGATCCATACGCGATTGCCGAGGATGCGGAATTGACATTGCGCATCACTCAAAAGGGATATTTATTACCGATCGTCTCGAAATCTGTCACATGGGAACAAGAGCCGGAAACGCTCTCCGTTTACTTGAAGCAACGGACACGGTGGCTACAGGGTAATCTGTACATTGTCGAAAAGACGTTGATGGAGCCGGGGTTTTTTAAGGGGAAGCTGCTCGTCCACTCCATTCATCAGCTTATGGTGTATGTCGTTTTTTGGCTGTTTCTTATCGTTTCCTACGTGTGGTTCGTTCTAGGGGTTTTTGATATTTTTTCTGTTCACTACAGTTATCCGTTGCTGTTCATTTGGTATCTTTCTTATATCGTTTATACGTCCCAGCTGTTTGCTGCCCAAGCTGCAGAGCGGACGTTCACGCCTATCAATATTTTCATTAGCATCATCATGTACTTTACGTACGCTCAACTATTTGCGTATTTGTTCGTTCGGAGTCTGGCCCGTTACGTGAAAGCGAAGAAAAAACGGCAAATGATCGGTTGGGACAAAACCGCACGATTCAAATCAAAATGATTTCCTTTATATTCCGTTATAATATGGAATGAAGGGGGAGAATAGTATGAAAACATTGCTGTTAACCGGCTTTGAGCCATTCTTGAATTATCCTGTCAATCCGACCCAACGGATTGTCGTTGAATTGAACGGGATGGAAATCGGGGGATACCGGGTCCATAGTGAAGTGCTGCCGGTTGACTTCAGTGTATCGGGTGACCGAATCATGTCTCACATCGAAGCGGTTAAACCGGATGCTGTCCTATCACTAGGTTTGTCCGGTGGTAGATTTAAGATCACACCCGAGCGGATTGCCATCAATGTGAACGACGGCGCAAAAGATAATAAGGGCCATGCCCCTGTCGATGAGCCGATTGTTGATAAAGGAGCTGACGGCTATTTCACGAATATGCCGATCCGGAAAATGGTCGAAGCGTTGAAGCACGTCGGATTGCCCGCTGAAATCTCCAATACGGCTGGCGCATATTTGTGCAACCACGTCATGTACCGCATCCTTCATTTCGTGAAGGAACATCGTCCTGACATGCTCGCGGGCTTCATCCACATCCCGGCTTCCCACGAACTGGCAGTTGAGCACGGCCGAGTGCCGAGCTGGTCTCATGAAGATTTGAAACGGGCGATCGTGACGTGTATTGAACAGTTGGATTGAATGGATAATGCCGGGAGAGGCTAATCTCCCGGCATTTTTAATGAGAACTTTTCGTTGGAGAACGAGAACTTATTTAACATAAACGAGAACTTTTAGTAGAAGAACGGGAACATCACAATGCGTTCACTTAACAAGGGCATAATTCGTTATTAAACAACGATATAATCAAAATGAAAAATCCGGAGCTGCCTCTCAGGCACACTCCGGAAATTTTTGTTTGATTAAAAGAAAAACAGCCCGATACTTACGATAATACCGCTCAAAATCAAGACAAACACACAATAGCCCATAATGTCCTTTGCGCGCAATCCTGCAATCGCAAGTGCAGGCAAAGCCCAGAACGGTTGGATCATATTCGTCCATGCATCGCCCCATGCGATTGCCATTGCGGTCTTCGAATAGCTGACGCCAAGCGTTTGAGCCGCATCCAGCATGATCGGTGCCTGCACCGCCCATTGTCCGCCGCCCGACGGTACGAAGAAGTTAACGAGACCTGCAGCATAGAATGTGAATAGTGGGAATGTCGCTTCTGTTGAAATGCTGACAAACCATTCGGACATGACGCCCGCTAGTCCTGAAGCTACCATCATGCCCATGATGCCTGCGTAAAACGGGAACTGGATGATAATCCCGCCCGCCGTCTTCACGGCATTGGCAACTGCCGCAAGGAAACGCTTAGGCGTGCCATGGAAAATGATACCGAGAATAAAGAAAATCAAGTTGACGATATTTAGATTCAAATCGAATCCTTTGCCGACGAAGTGCTGCACAAGATAGACAACACCTAGCGCACCGATCAGCATCGACAGGACAACGCTGTTTTCAAGTCGTGCTGCAGGCGTTTTTTCTTCAGCTTCATCCACTTCGATTTCCTCTTCCAGCAACTTCGGATCGACAGAAACCGTATCCTCCGGCTTTGGCATCATGAAACGGTTCAACAACGGTAACGTTATGAAAAGGATAGCGATAATGAATAAATTATACGTTGAAAAAATCGTTTCGGACGTCGGGACGACACCCATGATGCCAGAGAATGGGTGATCCGCTGTTGCAATGGACAAAGGAATCGACCCACCGAGCCCTCCATGCCAAATGATAAATCCGGAGTAAGCGCTTGCAATTAATAGCCGGTAATCGACAGTCGTCACTTTTTTGGCAATTTCCTTGGCGAACAACGCTCCGATGACGAGGCCGAATCCCCAGTTGATCCAACAAGCGATGAGCGACACGACCGTGACGAGCAAAATCGCGGAGCCTGGAGACTTCGCCAATCCCGCCAACGAACTTAATAATTTCTTGAAAAAAGGACTGCTTGCCAATACATGTCCTGCTACGAGCACGATGACCATCTGCATCGTAAAGGAGAGAAGCCCCCAGAAACCATCCCCCCAGTGGACGACCATGTCGAGCGGACCGGAATCCGTTAAGCCAAGACCGAGCAAGTAGACGAGCAAAGTCAGAATGGCAACGAATATGTATGGATCCGGCAAGTACCTTTCCATGATCGTGTTCGACCATCTTGTAAGTGTTTTCATTCCCTATACCCCCTATAATATTTTTCCCACCTCTATAAGACTACCATATTCGAAATCATCCGCAAAAATGTTTTTTCCGAAAAGTGAAACGTAATTGCTTTCAACAAGTCTACTTTGTAAAGAAGCAGATAAGGAAAGGTGATGAAATTGAGAAAGCCGGTTATTTGGTTTGGCATAGCTATGATCATGGTCATGGTCGTTACGGGTGTCGTAATGTTCATGGAGAAGGTGAATGTTTTCGCGACGGGTACGGCACTCAGTGACAACGGGTGGAAGGCGCATTTCTCTGAGCCTTTGGCGAAGGAAGCCATTACGAATGGGTATGTATATGTGACCGATCGTGACGGGGAGAAGGTCGGGGCGGAATTGGTATTGACGGATAAAGGCCGAACATTGCAAGTGGAAGGGCTGCAGCCGGGCAACTATACGTTGCGAATGGAGCAAAAAGCGGTGAATAGCCAATTCAAATCGCTCAAGAAGAAAAAAGTCGATTTCATCGTCTATGATTCCATCGAATCGATCAGCTCTGCTGCAGATTTGAAATTGTATTTTGAGAGAGCGAAAGATATGCAGTCTGTATCGGTGAGCGAAGACATGGCAGGATCTTCGGAAAAGGCTACCATGGAAAGTGCTAAAGCCGAATCATCGGATGCAGTAGGCGGAGGCGACCATTCGTCGACGAATATCCAAGTGGAAGGGGTCGATGAGTCGGATATGGTAAAAACGGATGGCGATTATGTATACTCCGTATTCGGAGGGACATCCGTGAAAGTCATCGATATCCGGAATCCGAAAAAGATGAAAGTCGCTGCAGAAATTAAACCGAATGACGACTATTATCCGACACAGCTCTTTTTACATGACGACTTGCTGATCGTTCTCGGGGATAAAATGGTGCGCTATCCGAAGAGGTCGGCTTCCCAGGCGGAAATCATGCCGATGAATAGTTTGACGACTATCCGTTTATACAATATTGAGAAGCCTGAAAAACCAGTGTTAATTCGCGAAATCGGCGTGGAAGGCTATTTGAAAAGCGCACGGAAGACGGATGGGATGCTTTATCTCGTGACGAATGTGCATCCATACCTTTGGGCGATGGAAGAAATTGAAGGTGACGCATTGCGTCCTCGTATTTTTGATTCGAATGAAAAAGAAAAGGAATTCATGGACTTCAAGGATATCTCGATTTTGCCAGGCGCAATTGATCCTTCCTATTCCGTCATCGCGGCAATCGACTTGACGTCGCCGAAAACTTCACAGCTCGAAACGAAAGGGTTTCTCGGAAGCAGCGATCAGATGTACATGACGAAGGACCATTTATATTTGACAGCATTGAAATATGAAACGAGCACGAATTCCCGTGGAGCCGAAATCATGATTTGGAATCCTGGAAGAGCGGATACGGAAATCTTCAAGTTCAAGCTGGACGGCACGAATGTGGAGTTTCACCGCTCGGCGGAGTTGGGCGGCACGATTTTGAACCAATTTTCAATGGATGAATACAAAGGGAATTTCCGGGTCGTCATGACGGAAGGGAATATGTGGGACGAGAGAAACCCTTCGAAAAACCATCTTTACATTTTGAATGAAAACATGGAGTTGACCGGTTCAGTGAAAGGCCTTGCGAAAGGGGAGCGCATCTATTCGGCGCGGTTCATGGGGGATAAAGCGTATATGGTGACGTTCCGGGAGACCGACCCGCTTTTCGTCATCGATGTTGCAGATCCGGTGAATCCGACAGTGTTGGGCGAATTGAAAATACCGGGCTTCTCGAATTATTTGCACCCATTGGATGAAAATCATTTAATCGGTTTCGGATATGAAACGTCCGCGCAGAAAAATCCGTCGGGTGGCGAGCCGTTGATTCTGACAAAAGGGATGAAAATCTCACTCTTCGATGTAACCGATTTCCATAATCCGGAAGAAAAGTTTACGGAAATCATTGGAGGGCGGGGAACGTATTCACCTCTTCAATATGACCATAAAGCGCTGTTACAGCATAAAAAGAAAAACCTCTTCGGCTTCCCGGTGAGCATTTATGAAGAAGGGGAGAAGGAGTTCGAGGTCGACTTTACAGGTGCCGGAGCGTTAGTATATGAAATCACACCTGACCGTGGCATCGTGCTGAAGGGCGATTTGGTGCAAAAGAAAGCATCAGGCCAGCAATACGAAGAGTGGGAAACACAGGTTCAACGATTGGTGTACAGTGGCGAAAGCTTGTTTACATTATCCATGGACGAAGTCAAAAGCTATTCGCTCGATTCCTTTAAGGAAATCAGCACGTTGAAGATGAAATGATAGGGGAGCAGAGGGCGTGCATAGGCGTCCTCTGCTTTTATGCGTTTGTAGCGGGCTTTATGCGTAATTGTAGTGATTTATGCGCGTTTCAACCGGTTTATGCGTTTTTAGCGCACTATTCATTTCCACAAAAAAACGGAGCGCGCTTTAGCGGCTCCGTTTCTTATGAAATCTCATTCCCTTTTACTGGACCTCCGATATAATAGCCTTGTACGGCATCGACGCCCATTTCCTTCAACGCTTCGAACTGCTCCTCGGTTTCTACGCCTTCTGCAATGACATACAGCCCCATCGATTTGCCGAGAAGGATCATTCCCTCGACGAGCTGCCTTGTTTTCGGCATCGTGAGCAGCGAATTAATGAATACTTTATCGATTTTCACTTTTGAAATCGGCAATTGCTGGATGTAACGGAAGGAGGCGTACCCCGTGCCGAAATCATCGAGCGTGAAGCGGATGCCTGCCTCTTCAAACGCTTTCATTTGTTGGACGATTGCGTGCTCCTGCTCAGCTTGGAAAGCAAACTTTTCAGTAATTTCCAATTCGAGTTTGTCCGCTGGGCACTTCGTCCTTTCCAAAATGCCTGTCAGTTTTTCTTTCATTTGTGATGAGTCGCCGAACTCCCGCACTGATGAATTGACGGAAATGCGGATATCTGGCTTATCGGCCATCAGCTTCACGGCAAGGGTAGCGGCTTCTTCAATAACGTAGGCCCCGATCGCATGGATCAAGCCGTTTTCTTCCGCAATTGGAATCAGTTCATCCGGCTGGATATGACCGATTTCCTCGTCCTCCCAACGGACAAGCGCTTCGTACACGAGAACCTTCCCTGTTGCAATATCCAATTGTGGCTGATAGACTACCTGCAAATTGTGATGGTCGAGCGCTGTCAGCATTTTCTTGTCAATGAGGGAACGGCGGTTCAACACTTTATGGGACTCGGCGGATAATGAGGAAATTCGTCCTCCGCCTGTCTCGGTAATCGTCTTCGTCGCTGCCAATGCCGCTTTATATAAATGAGAATAGGAGGATTGATCTTCCGGGAAGCGCACGATGCCGCCACTTACAGATAACGGCAGTGAGTGGTTTTCAACGTAGATCGGCTGCTCTTTCAAAAATTCAAGGAATCCTTGGACGAACCAATCCCCGAAGGACGTCAACACGACAAATTGGCTTACGCCGACCCTTGCGATCGGATCCCCTTGGAAAAACCGTTTCAACCGATTCGTGAATTCATGGATCAAAACCGATTCCGAATCATACGACTGAAGATCTTTCAGTGTATAATAGTGATCGATTGCTATGTAGACGAACGAAAAATGCCTATTCTCTTCGATATATTCATTGACCAACGTCTCTAATTTGTGCCGGCTCATCAGTCCGGTCTCGAAATCGATGAAGGCGATTTGTTGGAGCTTCTCCTTCAGCTTGATTTCTTCAGTAATATCGAGCTCTAAAAATGTGCAGGAATCGAGTGAGCCTTCTTCGTTCAGTACCGGGGTCGCCAACATTTGAACGTAGTAGGATTCACCGTGACGCGTCAGTTTTTCGACTTTGCCGAACCAGGGCTTTCCGTTCGACAAACGGTTCCATATTGCATGGGCTTGCGCCTGGTTATGTTCATTCTCGGAAAACATTTGCCAAAAAGATTTTCCGAGAATACGTTTTGGTGTCCAATTGCTTGAAGCTAAGAAGTTGTGATTCGTATAAGTGATCAAGCCTTCACCATCCGTACGGGTCACCATTAAGAACTCTATTAGACTGTCCATGACAAGCGGCAGTTCAGTTCTATTTGTTTGGTTTGCCGATTTCATCTTTTAGTCCCCTTTCGGATGTCATATGTATTTTATTATATAGGAAGTTCAGTAAATATACAGTACATCTTTTTTGACGGAAAGAGCACATCTACGATTTTACTAGACAACAATGAAAGGTGGGTGAGTGATGTGAAAAGAGCAAAAGGAATTTTCATGATCATAACGGGAGCGATGTTATGGGGGGCGACCGGGCCGATGATGGAGTGGATTTTTGATACGGGCAAAATGTCCGTCTCCTTCATGCTCATCATTCGGTTGCTCCTTGCCGGGCTGGCGCTCCTTCTCATTTTGAAATTGAAAGGCGTGCACATCACACGCCCGCTTCGCCATAAAGTATGGCTACGTCAAATGTGCATCTTCGGTATCATCGGAATGCTCGGTGTCCAATTTACGTTCGCGGGCTCCATCCATACGAGCAACGCGGTTATTGCGACGCTGTTTCAGTTCCTGGCGCCGATTTATATTATCCTCTTCGTCTCGATCAGGCAAAAAGCACGTCCACCTGCAGCCCAAGTAATTGGAATGGTCGTCACGATGGCGGGCCTATTCCTCCTTCTGACGAACGGGACACTCTCCGGCTTCGCATTGACAAAGGAGGCGCTTTTCTTCGGTTTGGCGGTAGGATTTACATTCGCATTTTACACGTTGTATCCTGTACAACTTATGAATGAATGGGGAGTCCTCCTCTCTGTCGGATGGGGGATGCTCATCGGGGGTTTCACACTCCTCGTCTTGAACATCCTGAACTTCGGCAAAGAACTCCATGCGCTCGGAGACATGAACTTATCTCTCATGCTCTTGCTCGTCATCGTCGTTGGAACGGCTGCATTCCTCCTTTTCCTCGGCAGCATGAAATATATTTCGCCGGTTGAAACGAGCATCCTCTCAAGCTTCGAACCGCTGACGGCGATGATCATTTCGGTCCTCTGGTTCGGCAGCATCTTAGGCTTATGGCAAATGGTCGGAGGGGTAATCATGCTCCTCGGCGTCACGGGCCTTTCAGTGGCGGGAAGCAAGAAGAAAGAAGAAGAGGGAATTACTCCGGAACCTTGAAGAGGGTTCCGGTTTTTTGAATAAATAATGAGGGCATCTAATTGAATGAGAACTTTATTTGAAAGAACGAGAACTCCGAATGTCGTGTTAATAAATATCGTAGTCATAAGACTCTTGATGTCTGAACATCCGAACTAATCAATATACGCCCTATACAGAAATGCCTACCTGTGTCATAATAGTGACAATAAAAATAATTCGTAATGCGAAAGAGTTTTTGGGGGTCCGGTAAGATGAAGACTGTTTTTTCATATGCAAAGCCGTACAAATGGCCGATACTCATAGCCTTGTTCCTCATGCTGACGGAGCTGATGGTAGAGTTGATCCAGCCTTTATTGATAGCAAAAATCATCGACGACGGCATATTGGCGAAAGATGTCGGCGTCGTTTGGACATGGGGGAGCGTCATGATGGGTCTGGCGTTCGTCGCATTCTTTTCCGGGGCGATCAATTCCTACTTCGCTGCCCATGCCGCGCAAGGCTTTGCGTTTGATTTGCGCCAGGCTTTATTCCGCCAAGTGCAGTCATTCTCCATGGCCACCTTTTTACGATTCCCAACAGCAGGATTGATCACGCGGTTGACGAGCGATGTGACGATGGCGCAAAACGTCCTGTTCATGTCGCTGCGGATCATGATGCGTGCGCCATTACTCGTGATCGGAAGCTTGATCATGGCATTTCTCGTCAATGTGAAGCTAGCGCTATACCTCGTTGTTGGAGCGCCGGTCCTGCTTATATTTCTCTTCATTATGGCGAGAAAAGGGGTCGGCTACTTTTCAACGGTACAACGCAGGCTCGACCGGGTGAACCGCGTCATCCAGGAAAACTTGCAGGCGGTCCGGCTCATCAAAGCGTATTTACGCGGCATGTACGAAGCGAGCAGATTTTCAAAAGTTGCCGGGGCGCTCCGCAAAGATACCGTTAAAGCGATGCGGATGATGGAGCTCATTTTGCCCGTACTCCTGTTCATTATGAACGTCAGCTTGATGGCGGTCCTTTGGTTCGGTGCCATCGAGATTGGCAACGGTGACGCGCAAGTCGGGGAGCTTGTTGCGATTGTCAACTATGCGATGCGGATGACGGGTGCGTTTTCAATGTTTGCATTTATCATTAGTGCATTCTCCAGGGCGAAGGCATCCTCCGAACGGATGGAGGAAGTGCTGCTGGCGGATGAGGATTTGGAAAACCACGACATGGAAAGTTCGGGTATTGGGGATTTGGAAGGGGACCTCCGTTTCGAAAACGTCTCTTTCCGTTATCCAGGAAAGCCGGAACCGATTTTGGACAAAGTGTCCTTCCATGTGACACCAGGGGAGAAGCTCGCCATCATGGGAGCAACCGGTTCGGGGAAATCGACGCTCCTCAATCTCATTCCACGCATGTTCGAACCGACGGAAGGGAAGATTTACGTCGGCGGAATCGAAGTGAAGGAGTGGGCGTTGAAAGAGTTGCGCGATACCATCGGACTCGTCCCGCAGCAATCGATCCTGTTCACGGGATCCATATTGGAAAACCTCTCATGGGGGGATAGCGATGCGGAACCTGATGAGTTGATTGAAGCGGCGATGAAGGCGCAAATCCATGAATCGATCGATTTATTCCCGCAGAAGTATGGAACGCGTGTCGGACAGAAAGGGGTCAACCTGTCCGGCGGGCAAAAACAACGGCTATCGATCGCGCGGGCGCTCGTCCGGAAGCCTTCGATCCTCATACTCGACGACAGTACGAGCGCATTGGATGTCAAAACGGAAAATGCATTATGGGATGCGCTGAAAGAGGAAGCGGCAACGATGCTCGTCGTCACGCAAAAAGTGCAGACGGCGAAAGGGGCGGACCAGATCCTCCTATTGGATGAAGGAAAGGTCGTCGGATATGGCACGCATGCCGATCTCATGAAGCAATCGGCATTGTACCGGAAAATAGCCGAATCCCAATCGGAAGAGGAGGTGGCTGCCGATGTTGCGAACAATTCGTAAGCCGTTCGGATATGAACCGATCATCAAGAAAGAGGATATTAAAGGTCCTGGAAAAAAGAAAGTGGAGCGGGCGAATGATTGGAAATCGGTGCTCCTTAGAATTTGGAAGCTTGTCGATGAACAGCGGGGGCTGCTTATCCTCGTGCTTGCTCTCGTACTCGTCAGCTCGGCTCTTGCATTGCTCGGCCCATTCCTAATCGGAAAAATCATTGATACGCATATCATTCCGATGGAGTTCGATGGGTTAGGAATGAAGATCGGTACGCTGATCGCCATTTACGCGGGACTGTCGCTTGCCCTATATTTCCAAAGCTTCTGGATGGTCGGGATTGCACAGCAGACGATCTTCAGGTTGAGGACAAGTCTGTTTTCCCATCTTCAGAAGCTGCCTGTCACGTTTTTCGACAAGAGGCAGCACGGCGAATTAATGAGCCGTGTGACGAATGACATCGAAAACGTCAGCCAGACGCTCAATTCGTCTTTCATCCAAGTGTTCTCGAGCATTTTGACATTGTCAGGGACGCTCGCGGTCATGCTGTACCTCAGCCCCATTTTGACATTGCTGACGATGTTCATCGTCCCGGTCATGTTCATCGCGATTCGGTGGATTACCCGCCGGACGGGATTGCTGTTCAAGGAGCAGCAGCAGGCGGTCGGTCAATTGAATGGGATGATTGAGGAGACGATTTCGGGACAGCGCATCATCAAAGCGTTCTCACAGGAAGAACGCGTCATGGAGGAATTCGCGGAGAAGAGCGATCGACTGCGACGGACGGGATTCTGGGCGTTGACGTATTCGGGATTCATTCCAAAAGTGATGAATATGCTGAACAACGCGGCGTTCGCCATCGTTGCGGGCATCGGTGGATTGCTAGCCCTTAAAGGGGACGGGATCGTCACGATTGGTACGATCGTCATCTTTTCTGAGTACGCGCGCCAATTCACGAGGCCGCTCAATGATCTGTCCAACCAATTTAATACCGTCCTTTCGGCAATCGCGGGAGCGGAACGGGTATTTAAAATTATGAATGAACCGATCGAGCAGGACGATGCGGTCAGGCATGCGGACACCGTTTTAGCGGGGGACGTCGAGTTCAGGAATGTGTCATTCGGCTATTCGGTCGACACGGACGGCTATACGGTCGAAGATATTTCATTCCACGTCAAGCCTGGCGAGACAGCGGCATTCGTTGGAGCGACAGGAGCAGGAAAGACGACGATCATGCAGCTCCTAGCCCGCTTCTACGAGGCGAATGAAGGGCAGATCCTCATCGACGGAATATCGATCAAGGAACTGCCGCGTCAAACATTGCGCAGCCAAATGGCATTCGTTCTACAAGATCCGTTTTTATTCGAAGCGACCGTCATGGAAAACATCCGGTACGGCAAGCTCGACGCCACCGACGAAGAAGTGATCGAGGCTGCGAAAAAGGCGAATGCCCACAGTTTCATCTCAAGGCTTGAGAACGGATACGATACCATCCTGACAGCGGACGGCGGCGAAATTTCCCAAGGACAGAAGCAATTGCTTTCCATCGCGAGGGCGCTCGTCGCGGATCCTGTATTGCTATTGCTCGACGAGGCGACAAGCAGCATCGACACCGTCACGGAGCTTGAAATCCAGGAGGCGCTTGACCGTCTGATGGAAGGGAGGACGAGCTTTGTCATCGCCCACAGACTGAATACGGTGCGGAAAGCTGACACCGTCTATGTCATGGGGCAAGGGAAACTCATCGAATCCGGCAGCCAAGAGGAATTGATCGAACAACAAGGGGTTTATTATACGATGTTGAAGGATTCGAAAATATAAGCACAAAAAACAGGCGGGGGAAGTTTTCCTCGCCTGTCTTATTCGCTGAATCATCAATTTCGATCTTCAATATCCATTTTCGTGCCATCATCAAAATCGATTTCCAAATCGAATTTCGTGTACGTATCCAGTCCAAACCATTCCATAATATTGTCCATGACATCTTTTTCATCCATGCTCTTTTTCGTCGTGAATTTTACGAAAAACGGATCCAGTTTATTGAAAGCTTCCTGATCCCTCAAATTCAAGCCCGCCAACTTATTCACATACTTGGCCTCATGATTTTTTGCTACTTCATACTCCACGTCAATGACATCTTTCCCATCAACCTCTATCTCCAAATCGAACTTATTGAAACCGTACCCGTCTCCTGTATTCAACGTGCCGCCTTCCTTGTCATCTTCATAGATAATCGTCGCATCTTCCCGCCTAGGATCATCTGCATTCTTGCTCGCATTTCCGCACGCGCCCAAAACAAGCACGGCAACTAAAAAGAGCATGACGGCCTTCACATTGTTCCTCATGATCGCAAACCTCCTGTTGTTGTCTTCTCCTCATTAATTTCCTTCTATTTGAGAAATTAAACGCATACGTCCCCAGAGCTTTTTGGGGGAATCGCGTCAGAGAGTGGGGAAGGAATGGAAACTGTCCGCATTCAATTTTGGGGGGCGGAATTTAACTAAGTCGGTGGTAAACTCACCCAAGTCGGTGGTAAAGCGCTGAGAGTCGGTGATAAAACGCTGAGAGTCGGTGATAAACTCTTCCGAGTCGGTGATAAAGTAACGAGAGTCGGTGATAACAGCCGTCAAGTCGGTGATAAACAATTTTAAAGCACAATAAAAAACAACCAGCATTTTTGCCGGTTGTTTCCTGACCTATACCTACCATTTCGCTCGGTGATCTTCTGCACAACCGAGCATTTGCCTGATTCTAAGGGTCGAACCGTCGTGCAGCTTGACACGGCCGTTGAAATAGCCGACGAGTTGGTTGACGTTCGTTTGGACAAGCTGCGCATTCGTCTTGGCAGTCCGTTCAAAGAAAGGGGAGAACGTCAAGTCAACATGGTCGGAGAACTTTGTCCCGATATGCCAAGGATGCATGAAATTGTCCTTGTCGTACGTGAAAATGACATCTTCATGAACCTTCGTCATGACGCCGTCTACGAACACCGCATTTTCGGTCATGCCCGTGCCGTCCGTCCATTTCCCGCCGAAGTTCAAACCAATGCGCCGTCCGCCTAAACGCTGGGATGCCAGCGCCCAATTCCACTCCGCTTCGCGTGGCCAAACACCGCGTGCAAAATTCAAAACGGAAAAGCTATAATCAGGATTGAAATTATACCGTTTCTCCCCGATTTTCACGAAGCCCGCTGTCGGCAACGTATGGTGCTTAGCCGTGAATTGGAACCGGTCACGGTTGCGGGGGATGACGACGTTCAACGAATCGTCTCCGTCCGGATGCGTAATATGTAGGTCGGCATGAAGCACTTCATTATCAAAGTCGGGTATTGTCACAGATAGATGGGTTTCTCCTTGCATATGCACAAGCTGGACGGAAATCTGCTCATTGACGAATTTCACGCTCTCGAGCACGTCCTCCGGCATCTTCACCTTCCGCCCGATCGGCAGCACAACTTGCTTCTCATAGAAGCGCTGCGTCTCATAATCAAGCAAATAGACCGAACAGACAGCCGCATAATCCAAATGGCTGATCGTCGCGGAAAATAGAAGGTCCTCGCCGAAAACACACCAATAATTCCATTTCTTCTTCCGCATGAAATGGCCTTTTAAATTGCTTATAATGAAAGGACGGCGGGCAAATCCAATCGCTTCGGGATTTAACATCCCTTTCGGATCGCACAGAAACACCGCATCCTTCAGTTCTTTTTCAGCATGTTGCAAGGAGATCTCCCCCAATCTATTGTCTTTTTACAATGACATGTTATAATCTATATTGTATCAGATATACGGGGCATTAGCTCAGCTGGGAGAGTGTCACGCTGGCAGTGTGAAGGTCACCGGTTCGAACCCGGTATGCTCCATCATCAGGAACCTCATCAAATTAACATTTGATGGGGTTTTTTTGTTGGTGAAGCAATAACAAGGGCCGCCCAATAACGAATAATAAAACAAAGAACGGAGATGGTATCAGTTAACTTTGATATCTTCTCCGTTTATTTATTTGGAATTGACATGACACCAATTAGTGTCGTATCATTAGGACACCAAACAGTGTCCAGTATATATGTTAGGAGGGGAGGATTTTGATTACTACTGACCAAGAGCGTGATGTTTTTGTAGCCATTGCAGATCCTACTAGACGAAAGTTAATCCGGTTACTAGCGGCCTCGGATGAGCTTGCACTTTTCGAATTAACTGCTCATTTTCAGATGGGGCGTACTGCGGTTTCTAAACATTTGGCTATTCTTAAAGAGGCTGATTTAGTGAAGAACCGTAAAATTGGCAGAGAAACAAGGTATCGTTTGAACGCAGCTCCCTTACAGGAAGTGAAAGATTGGCTAGCCTTTTACGAGGAATTTTGGACGGAAAGTGCGGCAAAACTAAAGAATATTTTGGAGGAATAAATTATGGCGGATTTATCATTGGATTTTCAATTTAAGAGTTCCATCAATAAAGTATGGGATGCCTTAACGAACTCAGAAACACTTGCGAAATGGGTAATGGAAAATAATTTCAAACCGATTATCGGATATAAATGTCAGTTTCGTAATGAGGCAATCGGTTTAGTAGTAGAGAGTGAAGTATTGGAAGTGGACGAGCCTACTAAATTATCTTACACATGGGTTGGTGGGCCGATCAATACAATCGTTACATGGACATTAAAGCAAGAGGGTGAAACAACCTACTTACATCTTGAACACTCTGGATTTGAAGCGGAAAATCAAGCAGCGTTCAACGGCGCGAAATATGGTTGGTCAAGTATGGTAGACAAACTGAATAACCTGTTAGAGGAAATGTAAATGAGTTTTTTTCAAGATGTAATATCGATTTTCAAAAAGAGGGAACTAACATTCATAGAAAGCTACAAGGAATCAGAAGATGTCTATACGTTTCGATTTGAAAAAGACATAGATTTAACTTGGAAAGCAGGACAACATGGGTTGTTTACCATTACTCATAAAAAAATAAAAAATGGTACTCGACCAATTACTGTGGCGTCAGCTCCTACTGAGGATGTTGTTCAAATAACACTTCGTATTAGTGATTCACCAAGTGACTTTAAGAAAGCTATGTTGGAATTAGAACAGGGAATGAAAGTAAGTATGAGTGGACCTGTAGGGTCGTTTTATTTAAAAGATGACAGTCCTTTAATTCTAATTGCAGGTGGTATTGGAATTACACCATTTCGGTCGATGCTAAAGCAGTTGGAGGCGGAAGGGAATGGAGTCGGACAACAAATACATCTGCTTTATATCGATAGCAAAGAGTCATTTATTTTTAAAGATGAACTCGATGAAATTGCAAACAATCCTTCAATAAATGTAACTTACCTTGATTCCAGGAATGACTTACATCAAGAGATAAGTAAATTGTCCAGCTTATATCAAAACAATGGCAAATACTATATTGCAGGATCGAAGTCGATGGTGGAATCTATTTCGGCTCATTTACAAAGCAATGATATTTCAAAAAAGAGTATTAAAAAGGATGTCTTTTTTGGGTACTAATTGCTTAATGATCTACTTGAAGGAACCTTATCATTTGATAGGGTTCTTTTTTGGTTAATCAATGGTCAGGGCAGGGCACATATACATACGTCGATGAATATCTTATGGGCGAAGTCATTATAACTACGGAGGAATCGTTATCGGGTATCTTGTGAACGTAGAACCAGGTGTAAATGTGTATGTTGAAGATCTTAACCCGGCGGGCAATAAGACCATTGTTTTTATTCATGGCTGGCCGTTGAGCCATAAACAGTTCGAATATCAGTTTAATGTACTTCCGACAATGGGGTATCGATGTATCGGCATAGACTGGAGGGGTTTTGGAAATTCGGATAAACCTTTAGACGGCTACAACTTAGATAGATTGGCTGATGATATCCGTGCTGTTGTCGGTACACTTCAATTAGAAGACTTTGCACTTGTAGGCCACTCGACGGGTGGCTCCATTGCGATTCGGTATATGACGAGATACAACGGTCATGGAGTATCCCAGCTAGTCCTTGTCGATGCTGCAGCTCCTTTAGGATTTTCCGCAGATACAGCCAATCGATATCTTATGCAATCGTTAAATGATCGTCCTAAAATGATGCAGGAAGTAATCGATGGCTTTTTCTTTCAGTATATAACGAGCCAATTCTCGGATTGGTTTTTCGAAATGGGAATGCAAGCTGCGGGATGGTCGACGGCTACAATTATTGTGTTATTAAGAGAGTTGAATTTGTATGAGGATCTACCAAAAATAGTTGCCCCTACGTTGATTATTCATGGCATCCATGACAAAGTGATTCCGTATTCACAAGCTAAGGAGTTGAATGAATTAATTCCTAACTCACAGCTAGTTCCGTTTAAATATAGTGGACATGGTGCTTTCTGGGAAGAGCGTGATAAATTTAACCGGGTATTATCTCAATTCATTCGTTGAATACAAACAAAGAGGGGCCAAGTATCATTCATACTCGCCTCCTCTTTATTTTGGCTCTAATGCCTGGTTTCATTTATTTATTTTTATTTTTAATTGTGGCCAGCCTTACGAAGTTTTCATCACGTTCGAAAATTCTTCTTCGAACTTCCTCATCTCCTGAGTAGGTGAATATGCCATTACCCGTTTTTGTGCCAAGATTTCCACTTTGGACTTTTTCCTCAATAAATGCTGGAATGTTTTCCTCTTTGGATAAAGTGGGTGCTAGGTTTTCAACGACACTCTTCCATATATCGAGCCCACCAAAATCAGCTGTTTCTAATGGTCCGATGAATGCCCATCTGAAACCAGGACCCGATGTAATTGCCAAGTCGATATCTTCAGCATTAGCAATACCATTCTCCAATAGATAGAATGCTTCTCGCACCAATGCTGCTTGTAGACGATTGGCAATTAGACCTGGGATATCTTTTTTCAAAACAACTGGTTTCTTGCCAATGTTATTCAAGACTTCTACTGTGCGATCTATAATCGTTTGAGAAGTTTCTGGACCTTTTACTATTTCAACGAGCGGAACCAAATGTGCAGGATTGAAAAAATGAGTGATGAGTAAACGGTCTTTCTTTTGAACACCTTCGGATAGTTGCTGTATGGAAAATGTAGAAGTATTGGATGCAATTATCGTATCGTCTTCTATGACTTCCTCTACCTGCTTGAATAAGTCGAATTTAATAGTTAGATTTTCTGAAACTGCTTCTGTGATAAATTTTGTTCCGCTAACCGCTTCTTTTAAATCAGTAGTGATAAAAATTCTATTGAATGTATTTTCTTTTTCAGTTGCTGTAATGGAGTTTTCTTGAATTAACATATCCAAGTTATCTGAGATTCTAGTCATTGCCTTCTCTAAAAACTCGGTTTTAATATCAAACATATACACATCATAACCAGCTTGTGCATACAACTGGGCAATTCCGTGCCCCATCGTACCCGCACCTAAAACTGTAACTTTCTCTGCCATTCTCTTAACCTCCAAGAAATAATTAGATTTATTCTAACTATTATCTCAATTGTTAAGCGGTATAGCCACCCCTGGTGATTACCGGGTTTGTCACTTGCTAAGAACGATGCGTAATTAGCTGTTTTGCTGACTTTCAATGATTGAAAGAAAAAGAACGGATTGAATTGCTAATCAAAATAAAAGTCACACCATAGTAGTGTGACTCCAACATATTCTTAATCTTTACGGGGTTTCCCCTCCTGAGTGCTTTCAGCAATTGCGGAAGTTCCTTTCTTAAACTGATTATTAATAGTAGGTTTAGATGTTTTTACGGGGTCACCATAGGCTGTCCAAGTATTGGGATCTGTCTTTTTCTCGTTATTACGTGTATTCGTGTTCTTATTTTGAGTCATTTGTGTAGAAACCTCCAATATAAATTTCCAAAAATCCAAACGGAGAATGGATGACTTTATATTCTCCAACATTAAGTTCATTATGCATACGAGCAGTGTTTTGTGGGAAGGTCATCCTGTAATGTGCTTCTTTTTCGTGTATGGCACCTTACTCATTTTCATACGATAGGAACACGGGGGTGTTGGTGAAAATTGTATAATCGGGAAGCGGCGGTCAGGTATGCGGATGAATGGTGGAATAGAAGGAATCCAGCCTATCCTGCATTTGATGTCGACTGTACGAGTTTTATATCGCAATGTCTGCGCGCGGGCGGGGCGCCGATGCATGGGTACCCGAACCGGGGGCGGGGCTGGTGGATTCAAGGAGGGACATGGAGCTTCAGTTGGTCGGTAGCGCATTCGATGCGGTGGTATTTGGCGGGTTCCAAGAAGGGATTGACTGCACGGCAAGTCGCTTCGCCTGAGGAGTTAGATCTCGGTGATGTCATTTGCTATGACTTCCAAGGGGACGGACGGTTCGACCATACGACGATCGTCACGGCGAAGGACGGCTCGATGCCGCTCGTCAATGCCCATACGTATGATGCATATCACCGGACGTGGGACTATAAGGACTCCTATGCATGGAGGGAAAACGCGAAGTATGTTTTCTTTAAGATCAATGATCATTTCAAGTAATTGCATATCCGGAGACTAAGTAAGCATAAAAAAAGACCCTACAAGTAGGGTCTTTTTTTAGCTATTATTAAGCTTTTTGAACGTTTGTAGCTTGTAGGCCACGTTGTCCTTGCTCAATTTCAAATGTTACGCTTTGACCTTCGTCTAAAGATTTGAAACCTTCGCCTTGGATTGCTGAGAAATGTACGAATACGTCTTCTCCGCCTTCACGCTCGATAAATCCAAAACCTTTTTCTGCGTTGAACCACTTAACTGTACCTTGTTCCATAATTGTTGCCTCCTATGTGCGAATCTCCGCACAATATGTTACTATCTTTGCTCAAATACCTTAGACGAATAACAAAATCCTATACTCAATCTGAAAAAGAACAAAAATAATTCTTCCTTAGAATAACAGACCTTTGATGAAATAGCAAATAGTACGACTTTTATTTAAAATGAAGATATTATAAGTCCTGCCATTCCAACGATTTGGCTCGATGCAAAGGGTTGTAAGTCCACCTCTCGACAATAAAATACCCCTCCCGAAATATTCGGGAAGAGGCTGTAAATGTTTATATTAATTATTATTTTGACGCTTTATGGACTGTGATGCATACCTGCCCATGTTAATACCATAACATCGCGATTGTCCCTTCGCCCGCATGAACGGCGAGGGTGGAGCTGATATCGCCGATTTCCACGGTAAGGCCAGGCACTTGGCTGATGATCATCGATTTTAATTGCTCGGCCTGCTCCGGCACATTGCCTTGCATCAAATAGACCTTTCCATTGCCTTTCGGATGGCCTTCCGCCACTTTATCGACCAGGTATTGAAGTGCTTTCTTTTCGGAACGGACTTTTTCGATCGCTTCCAATTTACCGTCAGTCGTTATTTGGATAATCGGCTTCACTTTCAACAAGCTGCCGAGGAAGAACTGGACGCCGGTCATCCGGCCTCCTTTGTACAACTGCTCCAATTGGCCGATGTAAATGTAGTTCTTCAACGTACCTGTCATTTTTCCTAGCTTTTCTTTGATTTCCTGAACGGATGCTCCTTCGCTTTGCAATTCCATCCCTTTTTCAATCAAACCTGTGATGCCGTAAGAAACGGACTTGGAGTCGATGAAGGTGATAGGGAAGCCTGCAATTTCCGCACCTGCCATGGAGGAAGCGAGAGTTCCGCTCAACTCGGCTGACACATGGATGGCGATCGCCTGCTCATAGTTTTCTGCGATTTTCTTGAATTGCTCGGCGAATTCGCCGGCAGACGGTTGGGACGTTTTCGGAAACTCCGTCGCGTTTTTAATATTTTCATACAGTTGTGCTGGCGTCAGGTCGACACCATCAACAAATTGCTTTTCCCCGAAATGTATATTCAACGGAATTGAATAGAAATCAGGGTGGTTTTTTAATTCATCTGTAATATAGGAAGTGCTGTCAGTTATCCATGCTATCGGCTTTTTCGTCATTAGTCAGTCATCCTTTTCTAAACATTCGCTTCTTTCATTACTATACTACAGAAAGTAATGTCTTGAAATACCAATTGAATGAAATAATTTGGAAAAACGCTGAAAGTGACGGAGGATTCCCCAGTTGTCTCCTTTTCGTGTATAATGGTTTTCAGTATGATACAAAGGAGAGTTCATAGTTATGAATGAACAGGCACTTTCGGTAAGGGAAGCGATCGTCAACCGTCGCTCGGTCAAGAACTTTAACGGGCAACCGGTCGATCTTGAAAATATAATGTCCGTTTTGGAAGACGCCAGATGGGCACCGACCCACGGCTTACGTAACCCATGGCGCTTCATCGTCGCTGCCAACCAGGAATACGTAAAGTTCCAAGACGTTCTGAAAGAATATGGCATTCCAAAATGGAAAGAGTTGTCCGAAGAGGACTTGGAGAAGCAAATGAAGAAGTTCCGCGCTCCTGGTGCCGTCGTTTTCGTCGTCGTCAAAGAGGATGTACGCCAGAAGGAACGGCTGGAGGACTTTGCAGCGGCAAGCGCGCTTATCCAAAATGCGATGCTCCTAGCATGGGACCAAGGAATCGGGACTTGCTGGAAAACACCACCATTCCTCGACAATCCGAAATTCCGAGAAGAGCTCGGCGTGAAGTCTGGTGAGCGAATCATGAGCATGCTGCAATTCGGCTATTATGATGATATTCCAAAAAACCGCGTTCGCACGCCGCTTGAAGACATTGTCACGTTTTATGGAATGGAAGACGAACAGGAAGAAGAGTAAGATACAAAGAACTGTCCAGAAAGTCGATAAACGACTTTCTGAGACAGTTCTTTTTGTAATAAAAGAGTCGCGCGTCCAAAGCGAGCCGCTCTGCGCCCAAAGCCACCCCACACCCAGACTTACTTCTTCAATTCATCCTTCGAAAACTCCGCAAGCTCATAATAATAATCTCCGATGACACGCAAGCCTTTGTCGAAGTTCTCTAAATGGAAATGCTCGTTAGGAGCATGGAAATTCTCGCTTGAAAGTCCGAACCCCATAAGGACGACCGGCAAATTCATAATTTCATCGAATGCCGCCACGATCGGAATTGAACCGCCCATACGTGTGAAAGCGGTCGGCACTTCATATACTTTTTCATAGGATTTCCCTGCAGCCTGAATGGCTGGATGGTCGAAAGGTGTAATGAAAGGCTTCCCTTTATCGAACTCGCTCACCGTCACCGTAACACCGGCAGGCTTATGCTTTTCGATATGGGCCTTCAATTTTTTCACGATATCTTCTGGATCTTGGTCCGGAACGAGACGGCATGTAATTTTTGCACCGGCTTCGGACGGCAATACCGTTTTGATGCCTTCGCCTGAGAAGCCGCCGAAGACGCCATTCACTTCGAGGGTAGGGCGTGTCCACGTCCGCTCCAAATAAGAATAGCCTTTCTCGCCGAACAGCTCGTTAACGCCGATTTCCTGCTTTAACGCATCCTCATCGAAGTTGAGCGCTTCATAAGCAGTTCGCTCTTCATCGGCTAACGGACGCACATCTTCGTAGAAGCCGTCGACTGCAATCGTCCCTTCCTTATCATGGAACGATGCGAGGATTTCGGAGATGGCATGGATTGGATTTTGCACGCCTCCACCGTAAATGCCTGAATGCAAATCGCCTTTTGCCCCTTTGACATCGATCTGGACACCGGCAAGCCCCCGCAACCCATAACAGATCGCCGGCTTTCCAGGACCATACATGCCCGTGTCGGAGATGACGATAATATCGGCGGCCAATTTCTCTTTATTCTCCGCAATGTATTTCTCGAGGTTCGGACTGCCGATTTCCTCCTCGCCTTCAATAATGAATTTGACGTTCACCGGCAAGCTTCCGTTTTCATTCATAAGCGCTTCGACGGCTTTAATATGCATGAAAACTTGGCCTTTGTCATCACTTGCCCCGCGCGCATACAATTTATTGTCACGCACTTCCGGATCGAACGGACCGCTTTCCCAAAGGTTCAACGGGTCGACCGGTTGGACGTCGTAGTGTCCGTAAAAGAGGATTGTCGGTTTGCCTTCCGCATGAAGCCAATCTCCGTAGACGACCGGATGTCCTTCCGTCTCATCGATCGACAAGTTCTCCAACCCCGCCTTGCTGAATGAATCCTTCAACCATTCAGCCGCTTTCTGCATGTCCGACTTATGCTCAGACAACGCGCTGATGCTCGGGATACGAAGGAAATCTTTCAATTGCTCCAAATGCTCTTCCCGTTTGGATGTGAAGTAAGCGTCAAGTTTCTCCAAATGACTCATAGTAAACCCCTCATTTCAAAATTATTTCGTGAATGAAAGTATTATATCATGTTGGTAGGAATCAAGTTATTCAAAAGGACGGATTTGCTAGGAGTATGTTATGATATGTAAAAGTTACTAAGTGAACGAACTTTGAAGTACAGAAACTCCGGGAGGAATCACTTTTGTTTATAGCACTAGGGTTCTTTTTACTTATGTCGTTCTTCCTTTCAGGGAGTGAGACGGCACTTACCGCGGTCAACCGCATGAAAGTCCAGCTTCGTGCCGAGCAAGGCGACCCGAAATCGATCAAGCTTAGAAATTTGATTTCAAAGCCGGACAAAATGATTACGGCCATCCTCATCGGGAACAATATTGCGAATATTATGATGCCGACAATTGTAACGATGATTGCAATCGATAGGGGCTTGAAAGTTGGGGTCATGACAGGCATTTTGACGGTCGTGCTGATCGTATTCGGAGAAGTGCTGCCGAAGACGATTGCAGCAACATTTGCCGACCGGATCGCCTATGTCGTCGCGCCTACGATTTCAATATTCGTCGTACTTTTGACGCCGCTGACGACTCTCCTTTCTTTATTCA
Source organism: Sporosarcina sp. Marseille-Q4943 (assembly GCF_943736995.1). GTDB lineage: Bacteria > Bacillota > Bacilli > Bacillales_A > Planococcaceae > Sporosarcina. Next base: position 302,113 of record NZ_CALSFT010000002.1, read on the forward strand.
CGAATATATTTATACGCATCATTTCGAAAGGTGCCGTGACGGAAGCAACGTTGACGAAGGAAGAGCTTCGTTCCATGGTGGACATCGCATCGACGGAAGGGACGTTCGAACAGGAGGAGTCGCTCCGGTTGAAAGGCGTGCTCGATTTTCCTGAAAAAGACGTCTCCGATGTAATGGAAACGCACCGCACAGATGTTATCGGGCTGCCGATCGAGTCAACTTATGAAGAAGTGCGAGATACGATCCTTGAATACTTCTATACACGTTATCCAATTTACGAGGAAAGCATCGACCGGGTCGTCGGGATTTTCTATTCGAAGACGCTCATCGAATGGTCGATGAATCCTGACAAGAAACTTGCCGACTTGATGGATGAAGAGCCTTTATTCGTAGTCCAGACAGCGAGCGTCGAAAAAGTGTTCAAACTTATGCTTGCGAATAAAAAACATATGGCAATCGTGCTAGATGAATATGGCGGAACGCTCGGCATCGTCACACAGGAGGACATCATCGAGGAGATGATTGGGCAAGACATCGAGGATGAAACAGACTTCGATGAAGAAGTGCTCGTTTATGAAAAGAACGAGGACCTGCTCATCTGCCATGGCCGACTTGAAATTGTCGATGCCATCGACCTGCTCGACGTCGAACTGCCGACAGACCATGAAACAATTGGTGGATTTGTCATGCAAGAGCTCGGTCATGTACCCGAGGAAGGGGAACGTTTTACATACGAAAACCTATACTTCGAAATCGAGGAAATGGATCGCAGTCGGATCATTAAGATGAAGATTACGAAACGGTATGATAAGGAAATTGAACAAGAATGACGAATGCCCCGCAGATGAATGCGGGGTTTTTTCTTTGTTGCTTACAAAAATGTAAGTTTAGTGAAAGGGAAGTCGATAGTTTGTAAGGGGAGATTCATTGATAATAAAGTTAACAGTTACAAAACGGAGGTTTTATCGCATGAAAATCGACTTGACGGAGCTATATGACGAATATGGCCGATACATATATCATTTATGTTTAAAACTGACACGCAATAAAGAGGAAGCCGAGGACCTTATGCAAGACGTATGGGTCAAGGTTGTCCGCTACAGCGGAAAGATGGACAGTGTTGACCGGATGAAAGCATGGCTCACGACGATTTGTATGAACACATTCCGCGATCGCTACCGAAAAGATGTCAGAAGAAGCAAACACGTAATGCACCAACCTGAAACATTGGACGTTCCGATCTTGGATTTGGTTCCCAGTGACAACCCGACACCCGTCGAAATGATCGAGCAGAACGACATCCAGCTCATGGTACAGCAGAAGATCGGCGAGTTGGACGGCATTTACCGGACGACGATCGAATACTTCTACGTCTATCAATATTCGTTGATCGAAATCGCGGAGTTGATGAAAGTATCGATCGGCACAGTGAAATCCCGACTGTTCCGTGCGAAAAAGTACTTGAAGGAATTAATGATGGACGACACAACAGTGAGAGAATACGTCACTGCTTAATTAAATATCTGTATCAATGCCTCTGTTTTTAAACGGGGGCATTTTTTAATTTGTATTTTATAGCTGGCTTTTTAAGCGGAAGGCGGCGACTCCTGCGGGAAAGCGAGACAGGGGAGACCCCGCAGGGAGCGCAGCGACTGAGGAGGCTCACCGCTCGCCCGCGGAACGCGTCCGCCTGGAGCGGAAATTAGTAGTTTGCATTCAGCAAGTAAGGGGAACTTGTAAATGGTAACTAGACTACGGGGTTGATTGAATGGAGAAAATGAAAAAATGGGTACGGCCGAAATGGTTCATCCTCATGGCCATCTTGCTGTTCTTATTTCTATACGTCGGGGTCATTACCTGGCACACATATAAACCGCTTCCGGAAGGCGTCAATTACGAAGGTGACATCCATTGGACGGATGACGTTCAAATGCTCACCGATTTGACGTATGCCCAAAACAAAAAAGGGGACGGGATGGTGCATGAGCTCTCCATCTTTGACGAAATCTACAAAATGATCGATGAGGCGGAAGAGTTCATCGTCCTCGATTTCTTCCTCATGGACCACTACACGGATGAAAACATCGACTTTCCTAACATCTCAGAAACATTGACTTCAAAATTGATTCAAAAGAAAAAAGAGAATCCGCAAATGGACATCATCTATATTACTGATCCCCTCAACACCGGCTACGGCTCCTATGAATCAAAATGGTTCAACCAGCTCGAGGATGCCGGCATTGAGGTCGTCTACACCGATCTCGATGAACTGCGGGACTCGACGCCTATCTATTCGGGCCTCTACCGGACTATTTTCCGCTGGGTCAATTTTGAAAAGGAAGGCTGGATTGAAAATGCGATGTCGAGCAAAGCACCGAAAATGACGTTGCGATCGTATTTGATCCTACTGAATGTGAAAGCGAACCACCGGAAGACGGTCGTGACTGATAAATCGGCGATCGTGACGTCGGGAAATCCGCATGACGCGAGCGGACTCCATGGAAATGTCGCTTTGAAAGTGGAAGGAAGCGTATTAAATGATATTTTAGAGGCGGAAGAAGCGGTCGTCCGCTATACGAATGGCGGTTCCTTGCCGCGCGTGGACATCGGGGAGGAGCATGACGGAGAATACGCAGTGCAATATTTGACGGAGAAGAAAATCCACGATGCGCTACTCGGCGATATTGCGGCAGCCCAAGAAGGAGATACGATCCGGATGGGCATGTTTTTCATTGCGATGCCCGATATCGTGGAAGCGATTGTCGATGCATCGAATCGGGGCGTCCATGTCCAAATGATTTTGGATCCGAATGAAAACTCGTTCGGCAACGAGAAGTCGGGCTTGCCGAATCGTCCGGTGCTACAGAAGATGATGGATGAGACGGACGGGAAGCTGGACGTCCGGTGGTATAACACGGTCGTCGGCCAATACCATACGAAGCTCGTCGTCGTCCAGACGGAGCTCGAAACGTACATTACGAACGGCTCCGCGAATTTGACCGACCGGACATTGAACAATTACAATCTCGAAGCGAATTTGAGGGTCATCGCGCCGAATGACAGCGAGCTGTCTCGTGAAATTGACAATTATTTCGACCGGCTTTGGACCAACAAAGATGCCCTCTATACACTCGATTTCGAGGAGTACCAAGATAAGTTCACATTCTTCCAGCGGGGCATTTACCGTCTTCAGGAATTATTGAAACTAACAACCTACTGAACGTCAAAAGGCTGTCCACGAACGGAACCCTGTTCGTCGGCAGCCTTTCTTCATTCTGACAGCTCAGCAAGCTGTTTGTTCAATTCGGCTAGTTTTTCTTCCATCGCGGCAAGCCGTTGCTCTGCTTTATGGACCGAATCTGCATGTCCGGTCGACTCCAACTTTTCCACGTCGCCTTGCAAGCTTATATAATCCATTTTCAATTCCGCGATTGCCGATTCGATTTGTCGCTTATTCATATGGAAAACTCCAATCGTTTTCCTTTAGTGTAGCATATCCGACAGCGCTTTTCCGCCCGCTCCGCGTTTCGGGTGTTCCAATAAATAATAGATCGTCTCGACGACTTTGTCCTTTCCGTCCCCAAGCCCGAGCGCAAGTTGGCGTTCGATTGAACGTTTTCTCAATGGTTCGTGAAGCAGCGGCTCCATGATCGCGTTCAATAGATTCGACTGCTTCACTTTCCTTCCGAGGCCAAGATGGACGAAGCCGTGCTGTTCTTTCGGGAATGCAAGTCCCAGTTCGAAATCATTCTGAGATAGGACGACGCATGGGATGCCCATGACGGCTACTTCATAAGGCATATAGCTCGACGCGCATAAAATCACGTCTGCAGTCGCATAGATTTCCGCTATATTATAGGGCGGCTGCTGGACGAGCGTATTGCGTCTGCCAAGCGCCATCATCCGAAGCGTGCTGACGTCATGCGGGTAACGCTCTCCGATAATGACGGTCACTTTCAACGGAATCTGCAGTTGGGACACATGCCTGAGTGCTCGGTATGTTAAATTCCCCTCGTCCTCTTCCCCGAATGAAATGACGAGATGGGGTAGGGGGCCTGGAGGGGCTTTCCGTAAACCGGATCTTTCAAAAGTACGCATCGATGGGTCGGCAATGAAAAGCTGTCGATCCACGACAACATGTTCTGCAGGCTCGTCGATTGATTCCTCCAAGAGGGTTTGAATGACGAAGTCCGCATGCTTTCCTCCTTCGCCGAAATCATCAAAATGCAAAATGGATGGGACAATGTTGCGGATCTTTTCCACTTCTTCGGAAACCGTCGGGCCTGTGTCGCGGATGAGGAGGTTTGGACGGATGAGTGCCAATGTCTGTATCAGGTTGGCCTTTTTGCCGATCGTAATCGATTTGAATCCTTCCGGAGGTGAAGGGGAGTTTTCACCGACGATGAATAGGACGTTCACTTCTTTTGCGATGTCCCGAGCGAGCACGGACGCTCTCCTTGCAGGGTACGAACCTTTGCCGTCCGACCTTGCGATGTAAAATGCAACAATTTTCTTCTTTGAGTTTTCTATTGGAATCACCCTTTCTATTCCTGTGTATGAAACACTCTCCTTTTCACCCTATGTTTGCAAAAAACGAGTTATGTACAAATACGTGGAATGAAAAAGGAAATGTGGTAAACTATCATTTATTCTTTAGGAAACGGGGTGTTTCCATTGTTCGATTCTCTATTGTTCGACTTGATGCTCGTCATCTTAATCGGGATGCTTTCTCAATGGATCGCATGGAAATACCGTATGCCAGCAATCGTCGTCATGGCATTGGCGGGATTGCTCGTCGGTCCGGTATTCGGATTGATCAACCCGCAGGAAAGTATGGGGGATCTGTTCGGGCCGATTATCACTTTTGCGGTCGCCATCATCCTTTTTGAGGGAAGTTTGAATCTGGACGTAAGGGAAATCAAAGGTTTCAGCAAGCCGGTCGGTCGGATTGTTACAATCGGGGCATTTATCGCCTGGATTGCCGGTTCGTTGGCTGCGCATTATTTGGCTGGCCTTTCATGGGAAGTCGCTTTCATCATTGGAGGGCTGTTCATCGTCACGGGCCCGACAGTGATTTTACCTTTATTGCGGCAGGCGAAGTTGAAGCCGCGGCCCGCGGCAATCTTGAAATGGGAAGGGATTGTCGTTGATCCGTTCGGGGCATTGCTCGCCGTATTTGCATTTGAATTCATTAAATTCATCAATGCCGAAGTGACGCTAAAGTCGCTGCTGCTCTTTTTTGCAGCTTCCGCATTTGCTGTCCTTCTCGGATGGTTTGCGGCGTTGTTCATCGGGAACGCTTTCGAGCGGGGGAGCATCCCCGAGTTTTTGAAAGCGCCGATTCTCTTCGTCGTCGTGCTGTTCACCTTTGTTTTTGCGGATGAAATCATGCATGAGACAGGGCTGCTTGCCGTCACCGCGATGGGGATGAAAATGGCGAATATGCGCTTGACGACGTTGAATGATGTGCGTCACTTCAAGGAAAACATTTCAGTGCTGCTCATTTCGGGCATTTTCGTCATGCTCACCGCTTCGCTTGATCCGAAAATATTAATAGAAATTTTCAATCCCGCGATCATGACCTATGTGGCGGCAATGCTATTTGTCGTCCGGCCGTTGTCAATTTGGATTTCCACGATCGGAACGGATTTGAATGTCCGTGAAAAGCTGCTGATCGGGTGGATTGCACCGAGGGGAATCGTGGCGCTTACCGTATCGGGATATTTTGCCACCATTTTGCTGGAAAATGGCTATGAAGATGCGGAGCTGCTCACAGCCTTGACGTTTGCGCTCGTCCTGTCGACGGTCGTACTTCATGGATTTTCAATTGGTTTCATTGCCAAAAAGCTGAACTTGACGACGACAGACGAATCGGGCGTCGTCATCATTGGAGGAACGCGCTTCGGAGCGGAATTGGCGCAATCAATTAAGGACACAGGCAATGAAGTGCTGCTCATCGATGAGTCGTGGGCGGCGCTTGCGGATGCGAGAAGGCGCGGACTTGATAGCTATATAGGAGATATCCTGTCGGAGCAGATTGAATATCATATCGATTTGACGCCTTACCGGTATATGCTGGCGATGACGAAGATGGATCTGTACAATGCACATGTTTGTGCGGACTTTGAACCGGACCTCGGGCGTGATCATTTATTCCAAACGGCTTTCCACGTCGGAAAAGACGTCGAGGCATTCACGATATTGGGCGGGCAGACATTGTTTTCCCCATCGATCTCGATCTACAGTTTGGAAGAGCGGATGCACGCCGGGCACGTCATACGGAAGACGCTCATCACGAAGCAATACAGCTATACGCAATATTTGCGTGAACGTGATGATAAATCGATTCTGCTTTATATACTCCGCACTGACGGGTCTATTGAATTCTTCACGCCGAACGTTGAGCTGCAGGCGAGCGCGGGTGACGTAATTGTCGTGCTGGCATCTCCTGCAAAAACGATTGAGCGAGTGAAGGAGCGGTTGGAAGAGGAAAATAGCGACACGGAAATTCCATACGAAAAATTGGAAGAATTGTTCGCCGAAGATTCCTTCGAAGGTAAGCGGGACATTCCGGGAGAAGCTCCGAAGTCGAACGGGACCTCCAAATAAGCTTATTTTAAGGCAATCGTACCAATCGTTATGGTACGATTGTCTTTGTAGAAACAGCTTTGAGGAGGATGACCAGTGAAAGTTTTGTTTGTGGACGGGACCATTATCGGCAGCAAAACAGGCGCCGTGCTTGATACGGTCGAAGAGTATGTGAAAGAGGCAGGCAGTCATTTCCAAATTGAACGGATGAAAATGGCGGACTATGATCACCAATTCGTCGATGGGCGTCCGTCGGAACAATATAACGAGGACATGCAGGAAATGGTCCGGAAGTTTCAAGAAGCAGATGCATACATCATTGCGACTCCAATCTTCCAAGGTTCCATTCCGGGCGTGCTGAAAAATGCATTCGATATGCTGCATCCGCATGCGATGCGCTACAAGCCGGTTTCGATCGTCGCCAATGGCGGCACATACCAGCACCATCTTGTTCCTGAAAATCAGCTAAAGCCGATTTTAGATTACTTCCGCTGTCTCGTAACGCCGAATTTCGTCTATACCCATTCGGGTCATTTCGATCAAGACAATCGCATCATCGATGAAGATGTGCATAACCGTCTGCGCGAATTGGCAAGGGTGTTTGCGAAGTATACAGAGATGAGTAAGGATCTTTCGAAAGATGTATTGGACGCGAATTGAACGTGATAATGGGCTGTCCAGAAAGTCGTGAATTGACTTTCTGTGACGGCTTTTTTTATTTTGCTGAATCGCGTCCAAAGCGAGTCGTCGCGCGTCCAAAGCAAGCCATCCCGCGTCCAAAGTGAGCCATCCCGCGTCCAAAGCGAGTGGTCCTGCAGGTAGTATAAAAAGTGGACACAATCTAATGAGCATGTTTGGATTAAGATAACAATAATATGCGAACGGAGAGTGTCCAAAATGGGTAAAAGAATTGACGATGACCTTAAGAAGCATTTAGTCAAACTTGTGTTGGAGGAAGGGAAAAAGCAGACTGATGTCTCCAGGGAAATGGGAATTCCCTTGGGCTCCTTACGAAGATGGGTCAGCGAGCATAGACAGAAAATCCAAGCGGAGCGAGACGGTGTTGAATATCTTACCCCGACTGAACAAATGAAACGCCAAAGAGACATGGAGAAACAAATTCGTGATCTGCAAGAAGAGAATGAAATCCTAAAAAAGGCTATGCACATCTTTTCAAGAAACCCGCAGTAATCTATGAGTTCATTGAAGATCATCGGGAGGAATACAGCGTGACAAAGATGTGCCAAGTACTCCAGGTTTCTAGGACCGGTTACTATAAATGGCGCGAGAAAGAAAAAAGCCCTTCCCAAGAGAAAAAGGAAGAGGCGCAAGTACTCATTAGTAAGATTTTTTACGAGAAGAGACAAGTTTATGGCAGCCCGCGAATCAAAAAAGAGTTGGAGAAGAAAGAGGTTTTTCTAGCTGAGAAGACCGTGGCCAACTATATGCGGGACCTTGGATTGTGTGCGTTGGTGCCATCAAAGTACAAGACGACGACAAACTCCAATCACAACCACCCAATCTACCCTAATCTACTGATGCGCAACTTCAGCGCAGACACCCCTAACAGGGTGTGGGTCGCCGATATCACCTATATCTGGACGATTGAAGGTTGGCTTTACCTGGCGACTGTCATGGATCTTTTTTCTCGGAAGATTGTCGGCTTTAATATTCAGACAGACCTATCCAAGGAACTGCCGAAACTGGCGCTTGAAAGAGCTCTAAACTTCCGCTCTCCTGCAGAAGGACTGATTCACCATTCCGATCAGGGGAGCCAGTATGCATCGGCTGATTACGTCGATCTTCTTAAGGAAAAGAAATGCAAAATCAGCATGAGCCGCAAAGGCGACTGTTACGACAATGCCTGTATAGAATCCTTTCATTCAACGATTAAGAAGGAGCTCATCTACCGTACAAAATTCACAACACGCGAAGAAGCTAGAATGGCTGTGCTGGACTATATCATCTCTTTCTATAATGAAAAACGAAGCCATTCCACTTTGAACTATGTATCACCGAACGATTATGAGAAGGCCTATCAGACTGAAAAGGAGAAAAACGCTCAACAACCACCCGCAACTTTCGTGGAAGAGCAGTTGTCTTTTTAACTGCTCTTTTACGAAAGTACACCAAGCGCAGCGCGGTAGGCTTTTGAAAATAAACGCTCATTGTATCGTGTCCACTTTCTTGACAGAAGACCAGTCCCGCGTCCAAAGTGAGCCATCGCGCGTCCAAAGCGAGCCGTCGCGCGTCCAAAGTGAGCTGTCCCGCGTCCAAAGCATGCCGTCGCGCGTCCAAAGCGAGCCGTCGCGCGTTCAAAGCAAGCCATTCCGCGCTCAAAGTGAGCCGTCCAGCGCTTAAAGCGAGTCGCCCCGCGCTCAAAGCGAGTCTTCCCGCGCTCAAAGTGAGCCGTTCCGCGCTCAAAGCAAGTCCCCGCGCGCTCAAAGTGAGCCGCTCCGCGCCTAAAGCAAGCCCTCTCGTCAACAAATATCGCCGGACATGCAACGGAAGGCGTTCTCCCTTATAATTGAACTATGTAGAAAGGGGATTTATTTATGTCCAAATCAGTAGTGTTGGCCGAAAAGCCATCTGTTGCGAGGGATATCGCGCGGGTGCTCGGTTGTAATAAAAAAGGTAACGGCTTTTTGGAAGGCCAAAAATATATTGTCACATGGGCGCTCGGGCATCTTGTGACGCACGCCGATCCGGAAGGGTATGGCAATGAATATAAGGAATGGAAGCTTGAATACTTGCCGATCATCCCGGATCCGTTCAAGTTGACGCCAATCCGTCAGACGACGAAGCAGTTCAATGCTGTCAAAGCGCAGCTTCGACGAAATGATGTGAAGGACGTCATCATCGCGACAGATGCAGGGCGGGAAGGAGAGCTCGTTGCACGCTGGATATTGGAGATGGCGAAAAATCGCAAGCCAGTCAAAAGGCTTTGGATTTCATCCGTCACCGATAAAGCGATCAAGGACGGGTTCAACAATTTGAAGGACGGCCGCCAATACGAGAACTTGTATGAAGCGGCAGTTGCGCGTGCAGAGGCGGACTGGGTCGTCGGCATCAATGCGACGCGTGCATTGACGGTGAAATACAATGCGCAATTATCGACGGGTCGTGTCCAGACGCCGACGCTCGCCATGATTGCGGAGCGGGAAAGGCAAATCCGCGAATTCAAGCCGAAATCGTATTATGGATTGCAGGCCTTGACCGAAACGGCGAGGTTCACTTGGTCCGATAAAGCGGGACAGACACAGTCGTTTAACAAAGAAGCAATTGAAAAACTGTTGGCGAAACTTGACGGGGTTCATTCCGGAAAGGTGAAGGACGTGAAGACGACGCCGAAGCAACAGCCGGCTCCTCCTCTATTCGACTTGACGGAGTTGCAGAAGGAAGCACACCGACGTTGGTCTTGGTCTGCGAAAGAGACGTTGTCGACGCTGCAAAACCTATACGAGCGGCATAAAGCGGTGACATATCCGCGGACTGATTCGAAGCATTTGACGTCCGATATGGCCGGGACGCTGAAAGAACGCATTAAGGCGGTCGACATCGGACCGTACCGGAAATCGGTCAATGTATTGTTGCGCTCAAATTCAATCAAGCCGCAGAAAGGCGTCATTGACGACAAGCGCGTCTCCGATCACCATGCAATCATCCCGACGGAGGAGACGCCGATCTATCAAAACCTATCCGATAAGGAACAGCGTCTCTATGATCTGATCGTCAAGCGCTTCCTTGCTGTCTTCTTCGGCCCATTCCGCTATGAGCAAGTGACGGCGGAGCTTGAAGTTGAAGGAGAAATCTTCAAGGCGAAAGGAAGGACGGTCACGGACGAAGGGTGGAAAGCGGTTTATTCCACGGATGAAGAAGAGGAAGATACGGACCGGTTGCCAGCTTTCACAAAAGGTGCCGAAGTGAACATCCGTGCCATCGTCATGACGGAAGGGCAGACAAAACCGCCAGCCCGTTTCAATGAAGGGACATTGCTTGCGGCAATGGAGAATCCTGCACAGTTCATGGCGGGGGAATCAAAGGATCTCATCAAGACGCTTGGCGACACAGGCGGCCTCGGAACGGTTGCGACACGCGCCGACATTATCGAGAAGCTGTTCAGCTCGTTCGTCATCGAGAAGAGAGGGAATGACATCTTCACGACGTCAAAAGGCAGACAGCTTCTCGAACTCGTTCCGGAAGATTTGAAGTCACCTGCGTTGACGGCCGAATGGGAGCAAAGCTTGACGAAGATCGCCAACGGCAAAATGAAAAAAGAGGCTTTCATAAAAGAGATGGTGGACTTCTCGAAGAAGACCGTCAAAGAAATCAAAACGGATGATAAAAAGTTCAGACACGATAATGTGACAGGAAAAATGTGTCCGGATTGCGGGAAGCCATTGCTTGAAGTGAATGGAAAGCGCGGCAAGATGCTCGTCTGCCAGGACAGGGAATGCGGCCATCGTCGCAACGTATCCCAATTGACGAATGCGCGATGCCCGAACTGTAAGAAGAAGCTCGAATTGCGCGGAGAAGGGGACGGAAGGATTTTCGTCTGCAAATGCGGCCACCGCGAAAAGCTTTCCGCTTTTGAAAAAAGACGCGCCCAGTCTGGCGGCAAGAAGGCGGACAAACGCGACGTGCAGAAGTATATGAAAAAGCAGGAGGAAGAGCCGGTGAATACCGCGCTCGCGGATGCTTTGAAAAAGATGTTCGAGAAGTAATGCATAGCGAACGGCAAAACTGCTCTGTAAGTAATGGTCGATAAAAGAGATAAATCGTCGAAAACATAGGCACAATTCATCAGTCGAAAATACCTTTTGAATAATCAGACTTTAGCTCTTTCGCAGGATGTTTCCTTATATGAAAACTGGCTATAATACACATAACTGAAAGTGGATACGTATCGGGAGGTGAGTGACATGAATGCCATCATGACGTTCGCAACCGCTGCAGATCAAATGCAACGGTATGACGCAGTGAGACGCAAAAGTGCCGAACAAGCCTATTACCGCAATGCGGATTACAATGGCCGGAACCAGAAGACGCTAAATGATTTGGAAGCATTGCTGATAGGGAAGAACGAGCCGGAAGCCGTACAGGAAAGCCGGGAGTTCGAGAAGCTGGATGCAGGGCAAGTGAAGCAGATCGCACTTCCGCTCGGGAAGACATTGGAGGAAACGATCGATGCGTGGCGGGATGTCCGCAGGGAAGCGGTTTCGGTACAGGAACCGACGACCGCGGATCATCAGCTGGCGGCAACCGCTTCCGCCAAGATCATGGAAACGGAAGCAAGGCTCGCCCTCCAAAAGCGTGAGCAGTCGCAAATGGAGGCAGAAGCGAACCGGGCAAAAGCGGAAGCGTTCAAAGTGGCAGCCATGGACCTTCCGACAGATGTTGAACGGGAAGTGCTCCTGGAACAAAAACGCTTTGCACAGGCGATTTCAGCTTACTCGATCCAAGTGGAAGCAAAGCGGAATGGTTTCATTGCCGAATGGCCAAGTATTAATAGAACCGCCTGATGAGGAGGGTCGCCGTCATGGCGGCCTTTCTTTGATTACGGAAAGGTGTGAGCAAATGGCGAAGCAGAAAAAATCTGTGAAGACGAACGCAGTACGGCTATTGGAAAATGAACAAGTGCCGTATGAGCTGATGGAATATGACATTAATGACGGGCAGTTGGATGGCGTGTCGGTCGCTGCCAAGACGGGGCAAGCGGAGGAATTGGTCTTTAAGACGCTCGTCACGATCGCTGGACCCCGTGAGCTTTTCGTCTTCATCGTCCCTGTTGCGGAAGAGCTTGATTTGAAGAAGGCGGCGAAGGCGGCGGGTGTGAAGAAGCTCGATATGCTTCCGTTGAAAGATTTGACGAAAGAGACCGGGTACGTCCGGGGCGGCTGTTCGGCAATCGGCATGAAGAAAAAGTATCCGACCGTGATTGACGCTTCTGCTGAAAAGTTGGAGCAGTTTGTCGTCAGTGCAGGTAAGCCGGGATTGCAGATGAAGCTGTCCCCGACAGACCTTGGCCGTGTTGCCGAAGCGTCTTTCAGCGACATTATTAAAGACTAATCGCATATATCTTGCCTTCTCGACACGTGCTACAATGGAACAGAGAATTCGCTATCCACGATGGAGTAGCATGGAAAGAAGAATGCAGATGAAAAAGATTTTTGTATGGAGATGGACATTTTTTATTGTCGGCGTAATCGTGTTGTCGCTCGGCATTACGATGACGATTAAAGGGCAGCGCCTTGGCGTCGGCCCGTGGGACGTCCTGCACATCGGCCTATCCCGACACTTCGGGCTGACAATCGGGACGTGGAGCATCATCAGCGGCTTGACCCTCATCACTTTAACCTCCATTATGATTAAACAATGGCCGAAGCTCGGGACTTGGCTAAACATGCTCCTTCTCGGCCTATTCATTGACTTGTTCAACTGGATGTTGCCGGAATTCGAAACGATGACAGGGCAAGTGATCATCTTCACGCTCGGTGTCATTGTCATGTCTTACGGCGTCGGCATCTATGTCGCGCCCAATGTCGGTGCAGGCCCACGGGACAGCCTTATGCTCATCCTCGTCGACAAGCTTGGAATTAGCATGAAAAAGGTACGGACGATGAATGAAGTGATTATCGGTTTCGCGGGCTGGTTATTAGGCGGTCCGGTAGGCATCGGCACAGTCATCATCGCCTTTCTCCTCGGCCAAATCGTCCACTACGCCTTGCCGCAATGTCGCAAGCTGCTACTGAAACTTGCCGGCGAGGAAGACGAGGAAGTTTTATTTTAAAAATATTTTGGTTAACCTTTTTATTGATTTCAGGTAGCTCGTTGGTTGAAGAGGAAGTCGGCGACTCCTACGGGAAAGCATCCGACTGAAAAGCTATGCAGAATACACGGAGCATAGCGAAAGTGAAGTGGTCAACTTATTCCTGCTGAACTTGTTGGATGATGAAGATTTTATCGCCTGGATTGCGAACAGAAGGAATAACAGAAGGTTCATTAAAGTAAAAGGGGTGCGATTTGCACTCCTTTTACTTTTTTTCTCCCCATCAACCTACCCCATAATAGTTAACACGGCAAAAGCCGCCGTGAGCAATGCAAGGGCGACCATAAGAAAGGCAATGAGATATGCGATAAATAGCATTCGGGTTCTCCGAACTATTTTTCTGATCGCACTTTCCTCTTCCATCTCCATTACAACAAAGAAAACGTCTTCTTTTTCAATATGCCTCACTACTCCACAGTGGATGATATCGCCCGTTTTCGCACGATTAAATTCCCTTCTTCCGACATATTCAACAGTGTATAGCTGGGAGTCTCCTTTTCGCTCTGCGAAAAAGGTCTCCACCCCCCTCGAATTGTTCCCGGGTTTTAACAACACCTTCCTTTTCAACACGAAATCATAACTTCCCTCAAATTGAAGGTTTGCCGCAAAAAGGCTATTGATGGTCTTGTGAAAATCCAACAAAAATTTGTTTCTCCATTTTCTTAATCTCTCTTTTTCTCTCTGTCGTTTAGCTATGCCCTTTTTCCAAACCAAAACAAAGAGAACCAAAAAACTTATAGCATACAAATACCCCAATCGAATCACCACCTCCAGCTTTAATTGGTTGTTGCCCTTCTTCTGTACGTACACTCAGAGTACATTGTATGCGAATCGATGTGCTAGGTAATGTATTAAATCTATAGAAGTGTTGAAGTAGCAACACTAACTGGAGACACTAATTGTAAATTGTGTCTCCGAAAAGAATGTTACTTGATGCGTTAGCAGACAAGCCGTGCTTTTTTTTATTGTCTGGGCATATGGTAGAAATGCAAGTAGTCAATTGGGAAAGGATGGTCATCATATACGGGACAATTACGGAATACATGGGGACAGCCTATACAGGGCTCGGGGTCGCGCATAAATACGACACTTTGATCGCCACCGCTAACAAGACGATTTTTTTGAAAGCACCGCCGACAAATGCAATATCAAAAGTATTGAACGATGCGGCTGCACACTTCATCAAAAGAGGCTATGACGTGGATCGCTTCAACAATCCAGTCCAGCCTGACAATACGGATGCCATATATGTGAAAGATCTTAGCTTATTTATTCTCCAAGCGTCCCACCCTGTTTCGATTGAGCCGACCGAAATCGGCGGGCGCCACCACGTCATCAGCTTCTATGATGCTTACGATGAAGGGAAACTTCAAAGCCGCACGACTGAGATGGCCCAAATTGCAGACGAATCAAGTCGAGTGTTTACAAAAATGATGCAGGCAATGTCCGAAGCGAAGGGGATTCACGATGATTGGGAGCAAGTGAATATCGTCAGGATGATGTGGCGTGAACATGAGCAGCTGATCGAGTCGTTGAAAAATGAACTTTTCGGCACGATGAAGCTGCATAAGAAATCGACAGTGTCGCACCGGATTGCCGGCTCTTTATCTCCAGGCGGGTCCCGTGATTTCATTCCTTCCATTACGAGCTGGACGAAGAGGAGAATCCTTATGAAAGGGTTGTCAGGGACGGGGAAATCGACGATGCTGAAAAACCTCGGCAAAGAGGCGGAGCGTCGGGGGATTGACGTGCTCTACGGCTGGTGCGGCCTAGATCCGACAAGTGTCGACATTTTGCTGTTGCCGGAGTTGTCGGTATGCTTGTTCGACGCGACCCAGCCGCATGAATATGATCCTGAAAGTCCATTGGATGAAGTGCTCGATCTCGTCTCGATGTGCACGGAAGATGCGGAAGCGGAAGAGAAGATCCGTGAAATCAGTGGGCGATACAAGGAGAGGATCATGGACGCGACAGGGTATATGCATGCGTATGCACACAGCGAGAACAGGCTGCGCGAAGTCGTCGATCAGGCGATTATTAGAAAGATTTTCGAGGAAAAAGTACGTCAACTTTCAAAATGGATTGATGGATGAAACGATTCCTTCTGCGAGAATCGCCCACTTATGCTAAAATGGGGGCATCAATCGTTTGAAAGGAAGATCATTTTGTCTAAAGTGCTCGATGCGTTTTTACAGGAAAATTTACAGGAACTGCGCGACCAAGGTCTCTACAATGTAATCGATCCGGTAGAAGGTCCGAACGGTCCTGTTATTAAAATTAACGGGAAAGAATTAATCAATCTATCCTCAAATAACTATTTAGGGTTAGCGACGGACGAAGATTTGAAAAAACTTGCGATTGCGGCGACGGAAAAATACGGCGTCGGTGCGGGAGCAGTCCGTACAATCAATGGAACACTAGATATTCATATTGAACTTGAGAAGAAGCTTGCGGAATTCAAAGGGACGGAAGCTGCAATTTCCTACCAATCCGGCTTCAATTGCAACATGGCTGCGATTTCTGCGGTCATGAATAAACAGGACGCAATTCTTTCGGATGAATTGAACCACGCTTCGATCATCGACGGCTGCCGCCTATCCGGCGCGAAGATCATCCGCGTCAAGCACCAGGATATGGACGATTTGCGTGCGAAAGCGAAAGAGGCGAAGGAGTCCGGACAATACGGCAAGATCATGTATATTACGGACGGCGTGTTTTCGATGGACGGCAATATCGCGAAGCTTCCTGAAATCGTGGAGATCGCGAAAGAATTCGATTTGATCACTTATGTCGACGATGCGCACGGATCCGGCGTAACGGGCAAAGGGAAAGGAACCGTGAAGCATTTCGGACTTGAGAAAGAGATCGACTTCCAAATCGGAACGCTATCGAAAGCGATCGGCGTTGTCGGCGGTTATGTTGCCGGGAAGCAGGAGTTAATCGACTGGCTGAAAGTGCGTTCCCGTCCGTTTTTATTCTCCACAGCTTTGCCTGCAGGCGACGTTGCAGCCATCATGGGTGCGCTGGACAAAATCATGGAGTCTACAGAGCTGTATGACAAGCTATGGGAGAATGGAAACTATTTGAAGGAAGGCTTGAAGAAATTGGGCTTCAACATCGGTGTTTCCGAAACGCCGATCACGCCATGCATCGTCGGCGATGAGAAGTTGACGCAGCAATTCTCGAAACGGTTGATCGAGGAAGGCGTATACGCGAAATCGATCGTGTTCCCGACTGTTCCGAAGGGCAAAGGGCGCGTGCGCAATATGCCGATCGCTTCCCACACGAAGGAAATGCTCGATGATGCACTTGCTATCTATGAAAAAGTCGGAAAAGAGCTCGGCGTCATTTCTTAAGAATAGATGAAAGACGACTGTCGTATCGGCATAATGCTGATGCGGCAGTTTTTTTATTTTTCACGTATAAATTGAGTTTTATCTTTCAGGAAAAAGGGTAATAGATACGAAGCAGATCACTTTGAAAAGGTGGGCCACGAATGCGATACAATGAAAGCGTCCAACTTTTGCAATCGAACGGCAGAGCCGGAGCGTCGATTGTGAAATTCAGATATGAAAAAATCAAAAAAGTGATGCTCATGATCATTCGTGAAGCGGGCATCATCTCATTCGAAGAGCTATCGAACAGGACGTTGAAACGATTGACGCCGTTTGATGGAAACAATCGGTGGTATATGGAAGCGATTGTGACGGATCTCGAAGCGAGGGGCCAGCTCGCATGCCTGTTGCTTAATGGACAATTATTCGTGAAATCCGTAGGATAGGCACTATAAATAAATTAGTAAGCCGTCTTGCATAGGGATTTCCCCAGCCTGATTGAAAACGCTTGTCAGCCTAGGCGCGAAGTCGAGCGAAGACGCGAATAGAACTTAGGTTCATGAGCGGACGAGCGAGACAAGCAACGACGGATGCGAGCGTTTGTCAACAGGCTGAGCCCATCTCTGAAAAATAGAGACGGGCTATTTTGCGTTATTGAATTTTCATCTACCTCGTCGGCAAGTGGACTTGTTTGGCAACTTCGTCGTGGAAAACGGTCGTCAGTTCTCCGTCTGGGAGTTCGACGTCGTATTGCATCGGTTCATTCGGCCGTATTTCGACGATCAGGCCGCGTCTCCCATCCTTCAACTCCACGAAAGCCTCTTCCATGAAGTCCATCTTTCACACCTCCTTGGTCGAAAAGACTCCTTCTGCCATTCTCTTCAACATATAATGCGTGACATAACGCTGCATGCCGACTGCATTTCTCGTTGCTAGCGTAGCTTCAGTTTGGAATGCATCCTTCTGTCCCTGCTTCAAGGCGATGATCGCTTTGAGGGAGTGGACCATCCACGGAGTCCGTACCTTCGACAAAGATTCAGAAGACTTCTCCTTGTTATTACTCATTGTATACCCAATTCCCGCATAATAATCACGGTAGAAAGTAGTCGTCATCTTCTTCGATGTTTCTATTAAACGTCTCCAATCCTTTTGGAACACTAGCAGATTGGCATTATACACGTCTTGCACTTCCGCATGAGGATAGGATTTCAATATTTTATTCAGCGAATCGTGAATCTCCTTATCGGTTCCGTGGGCCAAGGCGTAAGCATAGCTGAAGATTGGTTTATTCCGATGGTTGGCCAAATAGCGGTCAATCAGTTTCAGGCTCTTTGATCTGTAAATAATATAGAAAGGGTAGCCCATCGTCAAAATGAAAGTGAACAACATAATAATCGTGAAAACGAGCCATATCTGCAGTCCTGATAAAAATAATGCAACAGCCAATAAGGCACTGATAATAATGACTACTATAAAATTGGCATATTTACTGAACATCGTGCACCTCAATGTTTTTTCTATAGTATACCAGAAAAATAAAAGGAAAAGATGATATAGGAGGAATAGCTGTTGTGTTTTACAGGAACACATAATATAATCTTTCTGTGTTGATATGAATGAGTTTACTTATTTATTAAAAAACAATGTCCTGCCCATAAATACATATGAATTTTAGGAGGAGTTAAGATTGAAAAAGATCATGGTGACTGGCGCACTAGGCCAGATAGGTTCGGAATTGATTGGCAAATTGCAAAAAGAATATGGTGAAGATAATGTGCTATCGACAGACATCCGCCAGCCGTTGCAACCGGTTGCGGGACCGTTTGAAGTGCTCGATGTGACCGATGGCAAGAAGATGTATGACGTGGCGAAGCATTTCGGCGCGGACACGATTATGCATATGGCGGCGCTTCTTTCCGCACGTGCAGAAGATGATCCGCTATTCGCATGGAACCTTAACATGGGTGGCCTCATGAATGCGCTTGAAACGGCGCGCGAGCTCAATATGCAATTTTTCACGCCGAGCTCAATCGGAGCTTTCGGCCCTTCGACTCCGAAAGTGAACACTCCGCAAGACACATTGCAACGTCCGACGACAATGTATGGCGTCAATAAAGTCTCGGGCGAGCTATTATGCGACTATTATTATCACCGATTCGGCATCGACACGCGAGGTGTGCGCTTCCCGGGATTGATTTCCTACGTGGCGCAGCCGGGCGGGGGAACGACGGATTATGCAGTGGATATTTATTATAAGGCGATTACGGAAGGGAAGTACGAGTCCTTCATAGCAGAAGGTACGTATATGGACATGATGTATATGCCTGACGCTTTGCAAGCAATCGTCGACCTGATGGAAGCGGATCCTGCGAAACTGACGCACCGCAATGCGTTCAATGTGACAGCGATGAGCTTTGAGCCAGGCGAGATAGCAGCTTCCATCCGTAAGCATATCACTGGCTTTGAAATGTCCTACAATGTCGATCCGGTCCGTCAAGCGATTGCAGACAGCTGGCCAAATAGCATCGACCCGTCAGCAGCCGTTGCGGAGTGGGGATTCCGTGCGACATACGATTTGGATTCGATGACAGTCGACATGTTGGAGAAACTGAAAAAGAAATTGAATGCGTAATATGAAAAAGCCGCTGATCCGGAATTGGGATCAGCGGCTTTTATGTGATTGTCTAGCTTCAACGACCAGGCCTTCGGGTCATAAGTCAACCCAGCTTAAGTGGCAAAAAGCGCCACAACGCTGGGTTGTCTTATGCCTGTCAGGCCTAAGCGGTCGTTTCCGCTTTTCGTTATTTAAAATAATAAGTGCGCAACGCCTGCAACGATTGGCAGTGCGATGAGCGTACGCAATAGGAAAATGACAATCAAGTCTAGAAAATTAATAGGGATTTTTGTTCCGAGAATCAAACCGCCGACCTCGGACATGTAAATAAGCTGAACGACTGAAATCGTCGCAATCGTGAACAACGTCATTGGTGATGTGATAGAGCCATCAGCTAAAATGACTGGCAAGAACATGTCCGCAAAACCGACAACCATCGTCTGTGCCGCTGCCGCAGCTTCCGGAATGCCCAATACAGCAAGAATCGGCTCGAACGGCTTCCCTAAGAACGTGAAGACGCCTGTATATTCCGCAAGCATGAGTGCAACCGTACCAAATGCCATAACGACTGGCGCGACGCCGATCCACATATCAAGCACATTGCGCATACCGTCGGTGAAGATTCTCCCGATGGAGCGGTTCTTCGAAGCGGTATCCAACGCATTTTCCAGACCGTGGCTGAACACGTTATAACCTTCAGGCAGTTGCTCTTCTTCGCCCGTGAACTTCCGGCCGTCGATATACTCAGCCTTCTTGCCTCTGAGTGGATAAATGCGCGGCATGATGAGCGCTAAAATGACACCTGTCAAAAGCACAGTTCCGTAAAACGGAAGGAAGTAGTTGGACATGCCGACCGTATCGATAATGACAAGTGAGAACGTAATGGAAACAACTGAAAACGTCGTTGCGATAATCGCTGCTTCCCTTTGTGTATAATGGCCGTCCTCATATTGCTTGCTCGTCAGCAGGACGCCGATTGTACCATCGCCGATCCATGAAGCGAGCGCATCGATGGAGGAACGTCCTGGCAAATTGAACAATGGACGCATTACCTTCACCATCATCGTACCGAAAAACTCCAAAAGACCGAAGTTCAATAACAATGGCAATAAAAGACCAGCAAATAGGAAAATCGTAAATAAGAACGAAACAAGGCCATCCGGTGCGAGTAGCAAGCCGCCCGTGTTTTCATTCCAGATTGCCTCAGGCCCAATTTTGAACGTGACCATGATGGCGAAAATAGCACCGATAATACGAGTGACGACCCAAAATGGCGTCACTTTGAACAATCCTTCCATAAGAGAAGGGTTAGAACTTGAACGCGGGATGAAGGCATACAGCAACGACCCGAGCGCCGCGATTACAATAATAATCATTGCCGTCATCGGCATGGCAGGTTCAAGCCAGCCGGATAGGATATCCGCAAGTTTTGCGATTGGAACCTTCCATTCTTCCCCAAATTTCAGAGGAATCATGAAGAGGATAATGCCGAGTATGGATGGAATTAGAAAGTAGAGCCATGTGGATAAATGATGTGTTTTCAACTCTCTCTTGCCCCTTTATGAATAAAGTATCAGTATTCTTGTATAATCATACATACTATCGATTTTTCGTCCAGTTGTAAATACAATGGAAAGAAATTGATCTATTCAGTCTTTTGGTTCAGCTATGAAAAGGCCCCGTCTGCGTTTGCGACGGGGCGCAGCTGCTTCATGTCATTCGAAATCCCGGTCCCAGCGGTACGTGAAAAACTTCTCTTCGTGCAGCCATTTCAATGCTTCAGGGTCTTTTTCAGCCAATCTTTTTTCCATGTCCCGCATCATCCAAACGGTTTGGGAAGCGTGAGCATTTAATGTATTGAGCTTTTTTTGCGCAGCCCCTTCGACATTATGGAGGATGTCGGGTGCGCCGAGTACTTCCGCGGTATTATTTGCGAAGGCAATTGTATACAGCGTCGGACGTTCGGATTCCTTCATCCTTCTGACGGCACGGACGACGGCGCGTCCTGTTGCGTCATGGTCTGGGTGGACGGAGAGTCCTGGGTAGAACGTAATGATGAGGGAGGGGTTCGTATCTTCAATCAAATCGGTGACGAGCTTGATCATCTTTTCGTCATCCTCGAATTCGATCGTCTTATCGCGCAATCCCATCATCCGAAGATCCGTAAGTCCCATGGCGGCCGCCGCGTTTTTTAATTCTTGCTTGCGGATTTGCGGCAGCGTTTCGCGGTTTGCGAAAGGGGGATTTCCTAGGTTCCGTCCCATTTCGCCTAGCGTCAGACAAGCGTACGTGACGGGAACCCCCATTTCGATATATGTGGAAATCGTACCCGACACGCCGAAAGCTTCGTCGTCCGGGTGCGGAAAAATGACGAGTACGTGGCGTTCTTCTTTAATCATCGAAAAGCCTCCTTAACAATCAAACAGGTTAATATGTAAACGGTGTTTCACTAATTTCGAGCGCGACTGCAAGTTTTCCGTCCGGATCGAGCCCAGCCATGAGCAGCCGGTCATGTTCGTCGACCGTGTAATGGGTGATCCCTTGCGCATAGATCCAACCCGATGGAAGCTTCAATCCGACTCGATGCGGCGAATCGCCCGCCACCTTGCCAAGTTCATATTTGACGACGACATTCCGAATGAATGCCCCCGCGTTGAAAAATCCTTCTTGGAAAT
This sequence comes from Sporosarcina sp. Marseille-Q4943, assembly GCF_943736995.1. Classification (GTDB taxonomy): domain Bacteria; phylum Bacillota; class Bacilli; order Bacillales_A; family Planococcaceae; genus Sporosarcina. Next base: position 324,154 of record NZ_CALSFT010000002.1, read on the forward strand.
GGGCGGCATACGCGCCATTTGTCGTTTCAAGATGGATGTAAACGTCTTTATTCGCATAGGAATTCAGCAATTCCTGCAACCGATCCGGTTTCACGATGTCCATGAAAAATCCTCCTTCTTACAAAAGCACATATCCCAAGTATATAGAAAAGTGTAAATGAATGCGATTAGCGTGCTTATACAAAAGCGGAGGGTGGCGGTTAACTGCGACAGGCATAAGGCGGGTCTGCGAAACGGCGCCCTTTGCCGTGTAGCGGAGCTGACTTATGACCCGAGCAGTTGCCACCCGGAGTCTAGACGATAACATAAGCGGATGGTTATGGTTATGTAGGCTAAAGGTCATGAAATGGCGATAACTCTTGGGAAATGACCGATAACTTCGCCGAATTGATCGATAACTTTCAGGAAATGACCGATAACCGCCGGGAAATGACCGATAACTTTATACAGGCACAAAAAAAGGCCAGAAGAATCGCACGCTCTTCTGGCCTTTAAAAAATCAAATTTCTGTTGTTGTAATGTCCGGTGAGCCTACACGGTTTTTTGCGCCGTGCATGACGGGACCGACGTATTCATTCAACTTCCAGCCGTTCGCGATTGCGGCTGTAACGAATTTCTTCGCTTCAATGACCGCTTCTTTCACGTCTAGGCCATTTGCGAGGTTCGCAGTGATGGCAGCGGCGAACGTGCAGCCCGCACCATGGTTATAGTGCGTATCCGTTTTTTCCGCTTCGAGCAACGTGAATGTCTTGCCGTCGTAGAACAGATCCGCTGCTTTGTCGTGCTGAAGCTGCTTGCCGCCTTTAATGACGACGTTGCGCGCGCCGAGTGAATGGATCTTTTCGGCAACCGATTTCATCTGCTCGATCGTTGAAGGTGTTTTCATGCTCGCCAGCTGACCTGCTTCGAATAAATTCGGTGTGACAATTTCCGCTTTCGGAAGCAAGTATTCCACCATCGCGTCGACAGTTCCCGGATTGAGGACTTCGTCTTCGCCTTTACAAACCATGACGGGATCGATGACGACGTGGTCGAGTCCGGATTCCGCAATCGCCTCTCCAGCCGTCTGGATGACTTCCTCCGTGCTGAGCATGCCTGTCTTAATGGCGTCGATGCCTGTCGAAAGAGCTGTTTTGAGTTGCGCTTTCAATACATCGATCGGAAGTGAATAGACGCCGTGGCTCCAATTGTTATCGGGATCCATCGTCACAACGACCGTCAAAGCTGTCATGCCGTATGTCCCGTGCTCTTGGAACGTTTTCAGGTCGGCTTGGATTCCTGCGCCGCCTGATGTATCTGATCCTGCAATCGTCAATGTCTTTTTCATAGTCATAGCTGGATGTCTCCTTCGTGTTGGATTACATTCACATTTAATAGTAATCAAATTTATGAAAAAATACAATTATTCCAATTGTGGGAGCGGTTTATGCGTGATTTTCGTCGTTTATGCGCGAATATGGGGATTTATGAGCAAATAATATATTTTATGCGCATTTGCAGTGGTTTATGCGTGAGTAGATGAATTTATGCGCGAATCTACGGATTTATGCGTAGTTGTGAGTGTTGGAATGAAAGGATCGATTGCATAGGCTTATCTGTTGTCGGCTACGAAACTTTTAGATAGTCTAAACGTACAACTATATGTAAAAATGTGCGATTACGAGTGTCGAAGGAAGGTGAAAAAGGGTATGGAAGATAAAAAGAAACTGCAAGAAATTGAAAAACTGTTGAAAGAATTGAAGGCGTCTGAATCCGAAAGTGCGGTCACCGTCGAAGAGGCGATCGGCAGGAAAAGGAGATCTTGGCGACCGCGCATGCCGTTCAGGTTTCTTTCGATGTGGAAGCGATCGGCTCTATTGCTCGCCGTCCTTCTATTAATCGTCGTCATCTCCCTTCCGTTCGTAGCCTTCCAATTTATGAAACTAGGGAGCACCTTCACGGAGCAAAAAGGCGTGTTCCTCGAACATATACAAGATTTGAATGAAATGGCGACAGCGGAGGCGTATACGAAAGTCATCATCGAACGCCAGGACAACCAGCTATTCGGACAAAGCATCGGCCTGAATGTGCCGGGGACGAAGCGGCAGCTTCTTGTCGTCGTACCGGGTTCGGTGAAGGCAGGCGTCGATTTGTCCAAGCTTACTGAAAAAGATGTCATCATAGATGAAAAAAATAAGACCGCGAAGCTCACATTGCCAGCCGCGACCTTCCTCGGAGGGGCGGAAATTTATTTCGATCAAGTCGAAGTGTATTCCTATGAAGGCGTTTTCCGTCAAAAGGCGGACATAGAAGAGGCGTACGAACTTGCAGCTGAGGCGAAGAAACTCATCGTCGAGGAGGCCACAGGTCAAGGCGTGCTGAAGACGGCGCAATTCAACGCCGAAAAGACGTTGAAGGAAATGTTTTCATTCGCGGGATACGACGTGACGATTGAATTCAAGGAGTGAGAGGCTTGGAGAAAAATAGATTCGGGAATGATTGGGATGAAGTGCTTGCGGAGCAATTCCAGCTACCATACTACTTGCAGCTTCGCGATTTCCTCAAAAAAGAATACGAAAGCCATAACGTGTATCCGCTCATGGATGATATGTGGACAGCCTTCAAATTGACCCCCTTCAACGACGTGAAAGTGGTTGTTCTCGGACAGGATCCGTACCACGGGCCTGGACAAGCGCATGGTCTCAGTTTTTCGGTGAAGCCCGGCGTCAAGATTCCGCCGAGCTTACGGAATATGTTCAAGGAATTGCAGTCCGATATCGGGTGCGGGATTCCGGAAACGGGGACATTGACGGGCTGGGCGAAGCAGGGCGTGCTCATGCTGAACACCGTCCTCACTGTGAGGGAAGGGGAGGCGCATTCCCACCGGAAAAAAGGGTGGGAGATTTTCACCGACGAAGTGATCCGTCGCTTGTCCGAACGCGAAGAGCCGGTCGTTTTCATCCTTTGGGGGCGTCCGGCGCAGGAGAAAAAGAAGCTCATCGATTTAAATAAAAATGCTGTCATCGAAGCAGTCCATCCGAGCCCGCTTAGCGCAAGCCGGGGCTTTTTCGGCAGCCGTCCATACTCCAAGGCGAATGAAATTTTGAAACAGTGGAATGAAACGCCGATCGACTGGTGCCGAACGGACGACGGGCTGTAAGGGAAGAGGTGGTCGCATGGCTGTAAATTGCTTTCAATGTCAATACTTTTTCGTAACATGGGATCCGAAAAGCCCGCGTGGGTGCAAGGCGTATGGTTTCAAAACCCGAGAACTGCCGTCCATCGTTGTGAAGCGATCATCGGGCATGGAATGTTTGAAATACGTACCGAAGAAAGGGGGTGCTAGACAATGATTTCAACTGAACGGATCATCGAGGAAATGCAGCGCCAGCTCAATTACGCGAAAACCGCGGACGACGATCAAGCCGTCCGCGAGGCGCTGACAGCGATTCGGGCGCTCTGCCAAGTCGTTCTCGTCAGCAACGACAAGAAAGACGAGCCGATCATTACGCCGAGAACGATGGCAATCTCCCATAAGCCGCAAATTTCGTCATTGGAAGGCAGGCATTTGGAGGAAGACGACGCAAACGGCGGCTCGATCTTTGACTTCTAATTGTCATATTTTATAAGCTGGAAATGTTTATAATTAGATAGAGAGATTTTACACAAACAGAAAGTAGGAAATCATATGCCATTTTTCATTATCGCAGGCGCCGTCAACGCGGCACTTGCCGTTGCACTTGGCGCATTCGGAGCGCACGCTTTGAAAGAGCGCCTATCCGAACGGTACCTCGCCATCTGGGAAACAGCCGTCCAATACCAAATGTTCCACGCGATCGGACTCATCGCGGTCGGCATCCTCATGAGCTCATCGCTCTTCGGCCCGTCGACCTCTTTAACGTGGGCAGGATACTTGCTGCTCGCCGGCATCATCATCTTCTCCGGCAGCCTCTACATCCTCAGCCTGTCCGGCATCGGCATATTGGGCGCCATCACCCCGATCGGCGGCGTCGCCTTCATCGTGGGCTGGATCATGCTCATCATCGCAGCGGTGAAGTTCGGAAAATAACATGGAAACGGTTTGAAGAATCAGTTCTTCAGACCGTTTTTTTTGAATCGCGTCATGGGGAGGGGGCCGCGTCCAAAGCTTGGTCTTCTGCGTCCAAAGCGGGATCTACCGCGTCCAAAGTGAGCTCCCGCGCGCCCAAAGCGAATGCTTCCGCGCCCAAAGTAAGTCCCTGCGCGCCCAAAGCGATTGCTTCCGCGCCCAAAGAGAGTCCTCGCGCGTCCAAAGCGATTGCTCCCGCGTCCAAAGAGTGGTCTTCCGCGTCCAAAGTAAGTCCCCGTGCGCCCAAAGCGATTGCATCCGCGCTCAAAGTGAGTCTCCTCACGCCCAAACTCATGAAATTCTCCATAAATCTGTCAATACTATCCTGTAATCCTTTTCCCACTTCTTAGTAAACTAGAAGAAAAGGGGGAGTTTCCATGGTGTTGACCCGTCAACGTTCAAAGCAAAGCATCCTTGCCGTATTGTTGTTGCTTGTCCTTGTAAGTAATTATTTGGCTTATCGGCTTCCTGCCATACCATTGCCGGCCGATCCGCGTGGTGTTGTCATCGGTTCTATGCTGGATTTGGCAATCGTTGCACCGGTTCTCATAGTCGCAATGACGCGCAAAAAGGGTTTCACGTTGAAACGTTTTTTCACATTCATGGTGATCGGTCTCGTTGCGGCCCGGTTCGTCATTCCTGGCGAGTATTTCGAGCCTTTCAAATTTATCCCTTATGTTGCGATTGGATTCGAAGGATTGCTCCTACTGGCGGAACTCGGCCTTCTGTTTTTGCTCGCAAAGCATTTGCCGACGATTATGAAGGAAGTGAGGAGCACAAACGCCGGACCGCTTTTTGCTTTCCCAGCGCATGTGAAGAATAATGTATCGACCCATCCGTTCGTTTCCATCATAACTGCAGAATCGCTCATGTTTTATTATGCATTTGCTTCGTGGAAGCGGAAGCCGCCCGCGGGGGAAACCATGTTTACATTGCATCAGAAGACGAGCATGATTGCATTTTATGTGATGCTCATTCATGCAATCGTTATCGAGACAATCGGCATTCATTGGTGGCTGCATGGGAAATCCATGATCCTGTCCATTGTCTTGCTTGTCTTGAATATCTACTCTGTCATTTATGTGATTGCGGATATTCAAACAGTGCGCCTCAATCCTTTGGCAATGAGAGAAAATCGGATGCACATTTCCCTTGGACTCGGGAAACGCATGGAAATTCCTTATGACGCGATTGAACAAATCGAATGGGGTGATGGGGCGGACCGTTACCCGTTGAAGGCGGCGGGTGCCATTGAGTTCATTGCGAAGGATATGGAGGAATCTAAGCCGAATTGCATCCTTTATTTTAAGGAGCCGCTGAAGGCGACCTTGTTTATGGGTGTGGAAAGGGAGTTCCGCTCCACCGCTATCCGTTTGGATGAACCGGAACGATTCCGGCATGCGCTTGAAAAGAAGTTGGGATAATAAAAAATCTTCCACTGCGAGGAGCAATGGAAGATTTTTTTAATTACATTGGTTGCTGGTTAAAGTAATTTAGTTCTTCGTTAAACTCCGCATAGTCGAAATAGATCATCGGCAATAAATAGCGTTTGCCGGTCGCTGTGCTCAAAATGACGTGATCACGGCCTGCCGCTTCCACCATCCCCGGGATTGCCAGCGTATTCGTTCCGGGTTCAATGGCATGTTCGAAAGAGAAATGGAATACGCCGGGCTTGCCTCGGTTGAGACGGAGGATGTTTTCGATATACGACTCCTCCCGGAATGGAGGCCTTCCTCCTCCGGCAGGAATTTGCGGCGGTGTTGCAGGCATTTGCATTTGCTGCTGCTGTTGAAAACCGGGATACCAATAATATTGAACCATGTTTTTCATCCTTTCATTTTTAAGCTTGCGGGCAATCCTGTTCCGTAGGGGAATAGAAGCAATGCGCCACGGGATAACCCCCTCGGTTCCACCATATGCTTTTGGGCTTTCGTTGATGACTGAAAAATATGTATACTAGTGGGGAGGGGGGGAGATCAAATGCAGTATGAAAATAATATTCCGGTTTTCTTGGAGTTCTGGGAATCGAATGAAGAGCCTACACTCGACGACTTGGAATCGTATCTCAATGAGCATGCGGAAATATATGAAAAGTATTTTCCGATGCACTGTCCGAAGACGGAAGAGCGATTGTCGGCAGCACTCCAGAAATACGAAGGCAAGATTAACGACATCCGTTCCATATCGGCCAGTTTGCCCACCGTTATTCAGGAAGTGGATGAGAAGTATGAGCAGACATTCGGTTTAGGCTTGGATCTTTCATTCAAACTGATGGTCGGCACGTTCGGGTCGAACGCATTCGTAACGAGGGATAATCGACGCGAAATCTATTTTGCCGTTGAAAAGCTTTCCGCGGAGCGCGACCACTTGAAAGTGATCACTGCGCATGAAATCGGACATGTCACGCATTTTGCGATGGGAACACGAGACGGGTTGGACTGGTCCACCGTCGATTGGGGTCATGGCTTGACGACGCTTTTCACGGAAGGGGCGGCCACGTATTTATCGAAACGGACAGTCCCGGGCCTTCAGAAGCCGGTCTATTTTTCATTCGATGACGAAGGCGAGCCGTGGGTGAAGTGCTATGAGGACAATAAAGCTGAAGTGAAACGGCGCTTTTTGGAAGACGCTTTAGGGGAATGGGATATGGCGAAGGAAAAAGAATGGTTCCGTCTATCTGGCGGCGCTTATTTCGGTTATAACCGAATCGGTTACATCCTTGGTACGGACTACGTCGAACAACTCGTCGAGCGGATCGGGGAGGATGCTGCGCTGACATATTGGAATGGGAATGATTTGAAGGCGGATATAGTGGAGTGGTTAGGGAAATGAACGATGAGGGCCGTCCTGGATGGCTCTTTTTTGTTTGCGGAAAACGTTTCTTTCGGGTTTATGCGTGATTATAGAGATTTATGCGCGGAAAATGGATTTTATGCGTCGTTTTAGCGATTTATGCGTGAGAAAACAACTTTATGCGTAAATTCACCCGTTTATGCGCGGAAATTTACGTTTATGCGTAAATGTAGATATTTATGCGTACATATTTGGCGTTATGAGTTTTTCGCGGAACTTATGCGTGAATGAAGTGCGGCTTGTCGCGCTGAATGCTTTTGGCAAAAAAACGGGCTCTTTATTGAAAAAACGAATTTGGGGTATGGATAAGCAAAGTGTTTTGCAGAGGAGTGGTAGGATGCCAACATTCAACTCGAATGGGACAGAGATTTATTACCAGGAGGAAGGTGAGGGCTTTCCGCTTGTGTTGTTGCACGGTTTGACGAGCAACAGCGAGATGTTCCGGCATGAAATTGACCAGTTCAAAGAGAGCTACCGGGTCATCGCACCTGACGCCCGCGGACATGGGAATTCAGGGAAGCCGCCGCACTATGAATTGGACGATCATATACGTGATGTCATTGCCCTCGTCGATCATCTTGGACTGGATTCATTTTACATGATCGGTGTGTCGATGGGGAGTTACATAGCGCAGGGCGTCGCCATCGAATTGGGCGACCGGGTGAAGAAGCTCGTGCTTGTCGCGACGAAATCCCATGGGAAGCAGGCTTCCATGGAAGAGCTTTTCGAGCGGTATGCCGATGAAATGAAAGGCATGACGCCAATCGATAAAATGGTCGCCGCCTCGAAATACATGTTCCACAATCAGAAGGCTGTTGGAAAATGGCTCCACGAAACGGCTGAAAACAGTGAACAATTGACGTTGCATGAACAAGCGATTGCTTCGAAAGCGTTGGAAGGGTTCGATTTCCGGGACGATCTGCATCGGATCAGTGCCGAGACGCTCGTCATTGGCGGTTTGCACGACGGACTGAATCCGCCCGATTACGGAAAAGAGACGGCCGGGCTCATTCCAGCTGGTGCCTTCCTGGAATTCAAGTTATCGGGCCACGCGCCAAACGTAGAACAGCCTCGCCTGTTCATGGAAGTCGTCTCGAACTTCCTGGAATAATATAGTGTGCGAAATACGCATAAATCGCTGCAGAAGCGCATAAATCCGGATATTCACGCATAAATCGATAGATATACGCATAACGCCGAATATGTACGCATAAATCCCTCCAAAAGCTCATAAACGCCTACAATTACGCATAAATCAAAACAGAGCCTCTCAAAAGAGGCTCTGTTCAATTTAAACTGTGAAAAACGACTGCTTCTTCTCGCCATCCAGAATCGTTCCGATGAAGAACGAACCGAATACGCCGTAACGCGCGCTCACTTCATCGAAGCGCATCTCGTATACTAACTTCTTGAACTGGAGCACATCATCCGAGAACAATGTTACGCCCCATTCGAAATCGTCGAAACCGACGGAGCCGGAAATGATCTGTTTCACTTTGCCTGCGTATCCGCGGCCGATCATTCCGTGGCTGCGCATCAATTCCTTGCGCTTGTCCATGCTGAGCATATACCAGTTGTCTTCGCCATCGCGCTTCTTGTCCATCGGGTAGAAGCAGATGTATTGATTGCGAGGCAGCTCCGGATATAGACGTCCACGCACGTACGGATTTTGGTACGGATCTTCATCCGACTCGCCCGCAAGGTAGTTGGACAACTCTACGACAGATACATAGGAATAAGCCGGAATCGTATAATCCGCAATCGTCAATTTATTGAATTCAGCCTCGAGCTCCTGCAGTTCGTCGATAGTCGGACGCAAGATCATGAGCATGAAATCCGCTTTCTGCCCGACGACCGTGTAAAACGCATGGCTGCCCGTCTTCGCGTCATCCGCTTGCTGAAGTTTATCCAAATAAGCCATGAATTCGTCGATAGCTGCCTGGCGTTCCTCTTTTGAAATCAACTTCCAGGACGCCCAATCCATCGAGCGCAAATCATGTAGCACATACCAACCATCGAGTGTAATAGCTGCTTCGTTCATATGAATTCAAACTCCTTTAAACGTGATGTGATTCTACCCTTAGTGTAGCATAAACGAATCGAAAACACGGTTATTGCGCATAGAAGTCATACATTTGACAAGAATGAATGACTGTTCCCGCCCGCGGAACTGGTGTATGCTTATATCGGAAAAAAACGAAAGCAAAAAGATCATCAGGAGATATAGATATGTCCAATTTACAACTTCCCCAATGGCGTTTCATAGACGAATCAATAACCGCCAAAAACCGTTCTGCATTGGAGTCCTTCGCGATGGACGATACACTCTGCCATCTCGTCGGTCAGAAAATGTCGGTGCCGACCGTCCGCACATGGGTGCATGACGAAACGGTCGTCCTCGGCATCCAGGATCACCGGCTTCCGCATATCGAAAAGGCGTTGCCGATGTTCCAAGAAGCCGGCTATAAGGCGATCGTCCGGAATTCAGGCGGTCTCGCGGTCGTTTTGGATGAGGGTGTGCTCAATATTTCCATCGTCCTTTCCGAGCAGGAAGGGTCCATCGATATTCCGGAAGGGTATGAGGCGATGGTGGAATTTGTCCGCATGCTGTTCCCGGAAGTCGCGGAGCAGATCGAGGCGTATGAAATTGTCGGTTCCTACTGTCCGGGCTCGTACGACTTGAGCATCGGCGGCAGGAAGTTTGCGGGGATTTCGCAGCGTCGTTTGCGCCAAGGCGTCGCGGTCCAAGTGTACTTGTGCGTGGAAGGCAGCGGTGCCGAGCGCGCTCGCCTCATTCGCGATTTATATGAAGTCGGTTTGCAAGGAGAGGAGACGAAGTTCGCCTATCCGGAAATTCGCCCGGAAGTGATGGCATCGCTGTCGGAGCTGATCGGCGAACCGCAGACGGTTGGAGAGGTGGGCATCCGCGTTCAGCTGCTGCTTCGTGCGCTATCCGAGGAGGAAGTCCAGACGGGCGGCTTTACGCCTGAAGAGATGGAGCTTTATTTGTTTTATTTGAATCGGGTCGTCGAGCGCAATCAGAAAATGCTTGCGAGAGGTCACTTACAGCGTCGGGAAATTGATTTATGAGCTTTTATGGCGTTTTATGCGTGGGAAAATTCATTTATGCGTATTTCTAGAGGAATATGCGTGAAAATCTACGTTTATGAGTTTTTGGGATGATTTATGCGCAATTGTTTGAAGTTATGCGTTTTTCGCGGCTTTTATGCGTGAATGAAGTACTGTATGTCGTGCTGAATGCCTTTGACAATTCAAGAGTTGTCCAAAGAAAAAAAACGCCGGATCAGTGATTGATCGGCGGTTCTTTGGATACGAGATTTCCGTTCCGCTCCATCTTGAAGACGGGGGCCGTGCGTTCGTTTTCGTCTTCCAATGTGACGAGGCGGCGTGCCCGGTTCATGATTTGTACGAATTGTTCGTAGTCGTTCCGGAGGGTTTTATTCTCCTGCTGCAATTTCTCGATCTCTTTTTCGAGAGACTCGATTTTGTCGTTTGCCATTTTAGCAGTGTGCTTCCATCTGAGTGATTCGGAATCGCCTGCGCCTGTATGGTGTAAACGAATCAAATAAGCAATGATTGTATCAAGCGATAAAGCGGATAGTGGAACAGCAGTCTTTTCATCCTGGTCAACACCTTGCGCAGGATTGTATAATTGCTGGCTGCGTCGTTTAAAGTCCGCGCCTAAAACTCGCATAGCCTGCTTCCGTTCTTTTTTCGCCTCTGCCAGCTCTTTTTCGTAATCGCGTCGGACGACTGCATTCCATCTGAAACCGCACGCGGCCGCGGTCCTGTTAAGCTTATCGCCAACCTCTTCGAACGCGCTTAGCTGTGTACTGCCTTCCCGGACGTGCCGTAGCACCGTCTCGGCTAATAAAATATCATTTTCCTCAAGCCAAGCATCCTGTCTAACTTTCACCATCTCCTTGCCTCCTGCCATGTTCATAGTCTCTTTCTTACGGTCAGTGTGTACAGTGTTCAAGCCTTTTATTCATCCAAACTTGAACGTAGGTCAAAATAATTGCAATCATTTTTATGAAAACCATTCTTTTCTCTCGCTCAGATTTTGATATACTTAATTAAAATGCGTCGACGGAGGTGCGCGATGGACTATAAAAACGAAAAACTTTTCGAAGAGAAAGTATTCAAGGATCCGGTCCACCGGTATATCCATGTGCGCGACAAAGTCATATGGGACGTCATCGGGACGCGGGAATTCCAGCGACTTCGCAGGATTCGCCAGCTCGGGACGACGTATCTCGTTTTCCATGGGGCGGAACATAGCCGCTTCCAACACTCGCTCGGCGTCTATGAAATTGTAAGGCGGATCATTGACGACGGATTTAGCGGACGTGCCGAATGGAACGATGAAGAACGGTTGTTGACGCTATGCGCGGCTTTGTTGCACGATCTCGGCCACGGTCCATTTTCGCATGCATTCGAAAAAGTGTTTGCGCTCGACCACGAAAAGTTTACGCAGGCGATTTTAACAGGAGAGACGGAAGTGAATCAAGTCCTTCGCCGCGTCTCGTCCAATTTTCCACAGCAAGTGGCCGATGTCATCGGGAAAACATACCCGGACAAGCTTGTCGTCAGCCTCATTTCCAGCCAGATCGATGCCGACCGGATGGATTATTTGCAACGGGATGCGTATTATACAGGCGTTTCCTACGGCCATTTCGATATGGAGCGGATTTTGCGCGTCATGCGGCCGGCCGAGGAGCAAGTAGTTATCAAGTTTAGCGGAATGCACGCAGTGGAAGATTATATTATGAGCCGATACCAAATGTATTGGCAAGTCTATTTCCACCCAGTCTCGCGTAGTGCTGAAGTCATCCTCATGAAAATCCTTCACCGTGCTAAATATCTACATAATACTAGTTATCCGTTCAAGTATGAGCCTGTCCACTTCAAGTCGTTCTTCGATCGCACATTCGGCCTCGAGGAGTACCTCTCATTGGACGAAGGCGTGCTCATGACGTATTTCCAATGGTGGCGCAAAGAAGAGGATGTTATATTAGCGGACTTGTGCGACCGTTTCCTCAACCGGAGACTGTTCCAATATGCCGAGTTCGACCCGGCGTCGGAATATCGGAAAATCGGCGAGCTTGAAAAGCTGTTCAAGGAAGCGGGCATCGATCCGGAATATTATCTCGTTACGGATTCCTCTTCAGATCTGCCGTATGATTTTTACCGGCCCGGCGAAGAAAATGAGCGCGTGCCGATCTATTTGCAACTGTCGAATGGCGAGCTGAGCGAGTTGTCGCGTTCATCGGAAATCGTCGATGCCATTTCAGGCAAACGGCGTACCGACCATAAAATATATTTCCCCCAAGATGTTTTAGAGTCAGAGGGAAATCCGCTTTATGAAAAGATTTTACGAATGTTAAGAGGTGAGTAAGTTGTTGCAGGAACATGCTAGGATTGTGCAATTCATTTCCATGGCAGAAGAAGTTCGCGGGCGGAAGAAACTGCAGAAGATGATCTATATCGCGAAAAAGATGGATTTCCCTTTCGCTGAAAAATACGAGTTGCATATGTACGGCCCTTATTCGGAGGAATTGACACTCCGGGTCGAGGAGCTTTGCGAAATGGGCTTCCTGTCGGAGAGCTGCACGGACAAGGGATCGTACGTCCAATACAGCTACAACGTGACGGAAGAAGGCGGGCGATTCCTCGAAACGGCTGCAGCGGCGCATGAAAAACTTGCGGACTGCATTGATCGGCTGAACGGAAAAAGCTCAAGATTCCTGGAGCTCGTATCGACGTTGCTCTATTTCGATTATCTGCCGAAGGACGAGCAAGTTGCGAAAGTGCATATTGTGAAAAATAAACTGAATTTCACCGAGGACGAAATGCAGGCAGCATTTGATTTTATTGCAGAACTGCAGGCGTGTTCGGTCATAGTATAAGTGACGAAAATCCCCTTTTGACGAGGGGGTTTTTTTGTTGGAATCGCGTCATGGAAGGTACCGCGTCCAAAGTGATTGCTCGCGCGTCCAAAGTGATTGCCCGCGCGTCCAATGCAAGCCGCTGCGCGCTCAAAGAGGAGCCATCCGCGCTCAAAGCAAGCCGCCGCGTGCTCAAAGAGGAGCCATCCACGCCCAAAGCAAGCCACCCCACGCTCAAAGAGGATCCATCCGCGCTCAAAGCAAGTCGCCGCGCGCTCAAAAAGGAGCCATCCACGCTCAAAGCAAGCCACCCCGCGCTCAAAGAGGAGCCAACCGCGCTCAAAGAGGAGTCATCCGCGCTCAAAGCAAGCCTTCCTCCAAACAAAAAAACGATGCGAGAATTAAGATTCTCGCATCACTTAATCATTCAGCATCGCTAAGGCGCTTGCCTCCGGTTGCATAATGGTTTTTCGACATTTCTTCAATGATGACAGAAACGTTTTGAATAGGAGCACCCGTCGTTTCAGCGACGACTGCAGATACTTTTTCACAGAGATTGCGCTTCTGCTCGTCCGTGCGGCCTTCAATCATTTTTACGGTTACGATTGGCATACTAGTTCCCCCTTTCGCTCATATTTAGGTATAGTGTATATAATAGCAGAATGGGAGGGGTTATAGAAATGACGAATGAGCAGAAACCGAAACGGAAAATGGGATTCACCATTATAAAAGATGATCCGACCGATGGACACGGAGGATTCGGAATCGGGGCATTGTCATTGGAAAACGTCTCGCCGGTCATCATCGATATCGAAGAAGGGGAAGCGCGCATCGAAATTGGGGCGATGCATGCCCGCAGCGACACGGAGCGCGGTGTGAAGTTCACGACGAACCGCGAAGACTCCGAAGGCGGGAAACCGTACTGGCTCGTCTGGGTGACAATCGATTTCCAGCAGGAAGGCCCTTATTATGCAGGTGTCACTGCATGTGAAATGATCGTAAACCGTGAAAAGCGCAGAGGGTACAAGGTTCTTGCGGATCATGTGAATAAAATGGACAAATCGATGAAACGGAATATTATCGTTGATCATATGGACGACAAGTCGAAACAGATCCTCGCAGACTTCCTTTCAACTCACAACAAGGAAATGTGGGAGCGCAGCGAACCGAAATTGCGTATCGATCTCGGCACCGAATCGCCGCAATTATGAACAAACTGTGAAACTTGGTGACCTCTGCCACTTCGGAGGTTGAATGTCTACGAAAAAGGAAGTACACTGAAATTACAGCTTGCGATTGTAAGCTAGGACAACCGGAAAGTGCGCCATCTGTCAATTGCTGGTTCAACACAACCCAAGCATTGTTCCATCATTTGGCAGACCGCATTCGACGGTAAAAAAGCTTTGCCCCACTGATTCAATTCAGAAGGGCAAAGCTTTTTTGATTTCCAACATCCTTTATCGTCTAGACTCCGGGCGCCAGAAGCTCGGGGTCATAAGTCAGCTCCGCTGCACGGCAAAGTACGCCGTTTCGCAGATCTGCCTTATGCCTGTCGCTTCTAGGCGAGCACCAGACCATATTGTGCTCGCAACGCTTCGCTTGTGCTCGCAAAAGCCGTTCTCTGTAACGGCTTTCGCTTTTGTTTACTCAAAGAAAGAGAACGGGAACAGTTCGAATGTGCCGGAGTCGTCATCTTCGCCGTTTCGCTGTTCACGCAAGTTTTTGTCGGTGCACAGCTTTTGCGGCATGTCTTTCTCCTTCAAATACATGAGCCGCTGCTTCGGGCATTCGTTGACTGCGATGCCGCCGGTTTCGACGTCGACGATGACGCCGCTCACGCCTTTCGGAGGGATGAACGGCTCCGGCGTTTTGCCTGCGTGGACGGTCTCCATGAAGTCGATCCAAATTTTCTTCGAGGCGGCCTTGTCTTCAGGCTCCGTCAATTGCTGGCCGACGTCATAGCCCGTCCAGATTCCCGCTGTAAGCGAAGGGGTGTAGCCGATCAAGTATTGGTCGGAAATGGTTGTGCCCGATTTTGCGGCGTACGGCCGTTTTTGCTTCGAGCGCATCGACAACCCCGTCGAGATGGAGTAATCGTTGAAAACCGGGTCGAACATACCTGTCAGCAAATGGGTGAGCACGAATGCATCCTGTTCGGTGATGACCCGTTTCGTGCTCTTCTTCGGCTGTTCGTACACTGTTTTCCCATCCGCGTCCGTGATCGAAAGGATCGTCGTTGGTTCCACTTCCAATCCGCCTGACGAAAGCCGGTTATACGCGTTTGTCATTTCCAGCAACGTAACGGTCGAAGTGCCCAAAGCGACAGCTGGCGATTCTTGGAACTTAACGTCAAGCCCGAGCCGTTCCGCCATTTTATTGAACTTTTTATATCCGATATCCTCAAGTGTCTTCACGGCGTAAATATTATCCGAAATGGCGATTGCCTGCGCTAGGGAGATCGGATGTCCCGCAAACTTGCCGTTAATGTTTTTCGGCTCATACGTCGAGCGGCCTTCGTCATACGTGAAGATCGTCCGTTCCGTCGATAGGAACGTGAGCGGATTATAGCCTTCTTCGAGCGCCGCCGCGTACAAAATCGGCTTCATCGCGGACCCCGGCTGCCGTTTCGCCTGCGTCACCCGGTTGAAAGGGCTCTCTCTGTAATCAATTCCTCCGACGAGCGAAGTGATCGCCCCGGTTTCAGGTTCCATCGACATGAAGCCGACTTGCAGCCCGCTATCCGGCATCCATTTATTGATGTATTCCTCCGCCGTCTGCTGGTGATGCGGGTCGAGCGTCGTCCGGATCGTCCAGCCGCCTTCCGCAGGATAGCGCCCTTTTTTATTCAAAATCTGCTCCGCTTCCCGCCACACTTCATCCAAAAAGTATGGGGCGACCCGCTTCATGTCCTTCCAGTCCTCGGTCTTCAGTGTCACCGCCACGTCCACCGCGCGCTGCCGCTGTACTTCGGTAATGAAACCCTGGTCCTCCATGAGGGAGAGGATCAGCAATTGGCGATTTCGGGAACGCTCCGGATTATCCAACGGGTCGTAAACGGATGGCCCTTTCGCAATCGCTGTAATGACCGCGGCCTCTTCAAGTGTCAAATCCCCAGCCGACTTTGCGAAATAAAATCTGCTCGCCGCCTCGACACCATACATTCCATGTCCGAAATAGATCGTATTCAAATAGCCTTCCAAAATGACATCCTTGTCGTAAAAAGTTTCCAATCGATACGCAATGAGAGATTCTTTTATTTTCCGGTTCCACGATTTTTCATGTGTCAAAAACAAATTCCGGGCATACTGCATAGTGATGGAGCTCGCGCCTTCCGCTTTCCGCATCGTCTTCACGTCTTTCAAAACAGCCCCGGCAATCCGTTTGTAATCAAACCCGTTATGCTCATAAAAATTGCGGTCCTCCGTCGCGATGACCGCATCGATGAGGAACGGGGAAATTTCATCTAAACCTACCCAATACCGACGCTCCGCGGAAAACTTGTCGCCGATCTGCCGTCCGTTTTTATCGAGGAACACGCTCGCTTTCGGCACGCTCAACGAAGGGGCGCCCGTAATTTGCGCATAAAGGCGAAGGCATAGAAACATAGTGAAAAAAGCCGTCAGCGCCGTTACAATCAGCAGGCCGATCCGTCGAGTGAAGTTTTTCCTTTTCTTTTTCTTTATATAATCGACTCGTCTCATACAATCCCTTCTCCCACCGTTCTTTCCAGTCAGTATGGAACAGGCGCGGACAGATTAAACGGGAATTCGATAAAAACATAGATTTGATTCCGACAATTCACGATGTATTGGAATAGTAGCGAGAAAAACGATATAATGAATAGATATTTTGAACGTCAAGGGCGGTGCAAGAGTGGAATCAAATAAGGATGGACAAATCGTCGATGTCCGGCTGCAATCAACGATCCGGCATGTTGGCCAAGCTGCGGACAAGCATGAACTGGAAGCTTCGGGTACATTGATTGAAAAAGCGGGAAAGACTTATTTGCGATTTGTGGAAGATTTGAACGGTGAACAAGTGCGGACGATGGTGAAGCTGGAAGAGGGAGACGCATTGATCATGCGGAACGGAGCGGTTCAAATGCGCTTGCCGTTCTCGCTCGACGAAATGCGACCGGGCACGTACGGCAACGGTCCGGCAACTTTCGATCTCCTCGTGAAGACGACGAAGCTGGAAGTCGGGGCGGACAAATTTACGGCGCACTATGAGCTGCATGCGGAAGGCGCATTGCTTGGCAGACACGAATTGACGATTACATATACGGAGGGACAAAAATGAACGCAGTTGAAAAGATCCAACAGGAAATAAAAGACGCATTCCGCGAAGCGGTGCTCGCTTCGGGACTGGCGGAGGAATCCGTAATGCCGGATATCATCCTCGAAACGCCGAAAAACAAAGAGAACGGGGACTATGCAACGAATATCGCGATGCAATTGACGAAAATCGCGAAAAAGCCGCCTCGTGCCATTGCGGAAGCGATCCTTGAGAAATTGGACACGTCTTCGACTTCCATCAACTCATTGGAGATTGCGGGACCAGGGTTCATCAACATCAAGCTGAAAAGCGATTATTTAGGGGAAGTCGTCAAAACGGTGCTTGCCCAAGGAGCCGATTACGGTCGTTCAACGTATGGCGAGAATTTAAAGGTCCAAGTCGAATTCGTCTCGGCAAATCCGACAGGCGACTTGCATTTAGGGCATGCGCGCGGTGCATCAATCGGTGATTCACTGTGCAATATCCTCGATTTTGCCGGCTTTGACGTATCACGGGAATATTACATCAATGACGCGGGCAATCAAGTGAATAACTTGGCCCTTTCAGTCGAGGCGCGATACTTCCAAGCATTGGGTCTTGAAAAGGAAATGCCGGAGGATGGCTACCATGGACAGGACATCATCGATATTGGCGAAAAGCTTGCCGAGGAATTTGGCGATCAGTACGTGAATGTCCCTGAAAAGGAGCGTCAGGACTTTTTCAGGACATACGGACTGGAATTCGAATTGGCGAAACTGAAGAAGGACTTGGAAGATTTCCGCGTACCGTTCGATAATTGGTTCTCGGAAACGTCGCTCTATACGGACGGCAAAATCGGCATCGCGCTCGATAAATTGCGCGCGAACGGACATGTATTCGAAGAGGACGGCGCGACGTGGTTCCGCTCGACGACGTTCGGGGACGATAAAGACCGCGTCCTCATTAAAAATGACGGCACATACACATATTTGACGCCGGATATCGCATACCACGAAGACAAGCTCCGCCGCGGCTTCGACAAACTCATCAACATTTGGGGAGCCGACCACCATGGCTACATTCCGCGGATGAAAGCGGCGATCGAGGCGCTTGGCTACGATCGCGACACGCTTGAAGTGGAAGTTGCCCAAATGGTGCAACTGTACAAAGACGGCGAGAAGTTCAAAATGAGCAAGCGTACCGGAAAAGCGGTTACGTTGCGCGAGCTCGTCGAAGAAGTCGGATTGGACGCAGTCCGTTATTTCTTCGCGATGCGCTCTGCCGATTCACAAATGGACTTCGATTTGGATTTAGCCATTTCACAATCCAATGAAAACCCGGTTTATTATTCGCAATACGCGCACGCACGTATTTCATCGATTCTCCGTCAAGCGGATGAAGCGAACCTTGCAGCATCGACGGATCATGTAGAGCTATTGCAGACGGAAAAGGAATTGTCATTGCTGAAGAAAATCGGCGACTTCCCGCGCGCCGTCAGCGATTCGGCAAGACTCCGCTCGCCGCACCGGATTACAAACTACATCCAGGAGCTGGCCGCAGAATTCCACAGCTTCTACAACGCCGAAAAAGTGCTCGACCCGGACAATCGCGACCTGTCCGAAGCACGTCTCGCATTGATTACAGCAACACGCACGACAATCGCCAACGCACTGAAACTCATCGGCGTTGCCGCACCGGAAAGAATGTAATAATGAAACGCCCCTCCGAATTTGGAGGGGCGTTTTTGTGCGCATATACGCATAAAAGCTGTGAAATACTCATAAATTCCCGGAAAGAAGCATAAAAGCTATGAATGACGCATAAATCCTAATAATTACGCATAAACCCGAAAATGCACCCTCTCGACATCGCACAAATCTATAGTATAATTAATGCGAATAACAATTACATAACCAAACATGAAGGTGCCCCGCCGTCAACGCTGGGGTTAAAAGGGAAGCCGGTTCGATTCCGGCGCGGTCCCGCCACTGTAAGTGCTCGCAATCCGCAAGTTGCCACTGGAAGTTATTCCGGGAAGGCGCGGTACGCGATGAGCACAAGCCAGGAGACCTGCCTTCATGAGTCACCCGTACCCTACGAGGATAGGTTTGGTGGAAATCAGCGCTTTTCTGTTGCTGTATTTTTACTAAACACATTCCTCCGTCCACAAAACGGGGGATTTTTATTTGGAACAAACAGGAGGAAATCGGAATGAAGAAGATGTGGCAGCTTTGGCTAACAGCAATCCTGGCGACGTTCCTGCTCGCGGCATGCGGCACGGAAAACGCGGAGAAAGACAACAAACCAGCAACAGAAAATACACAGAAAGAAGAAACGACGGAAGCGGCATTCCCGCTCACGCTCAAAGACGCGGTCGGCAATGACATTACACTCGAAAAAGCCCCTGAAACAATCGTCTCCATGATTCCGAGCAACACGGAAATCCTGTTCGCGCTCGGCCTGAATGACGAAATTGTCGGCGTCAACGATTGGGACAATTATCCGGAAGAAGCATTGGAGAAAGAGAAAATCGGCGGACAGGAATTCAATGTCGAAAAGATCGTCTCGATGACACCGGATATCGTGTTCGCGCATGAATCGATGCTCGGCATTAGCGACGAGGGCTTGCAACAGCTCCGCGACGCGGGAATCAATGTATTCGTCGTGAAAAATGCGGCGGATTTCGAAGAGACGTACGAAACGATTGAAACGATCGGCAAGGCGACTGGCAAGACGGAAGAAGCCGCTGCAATCATCGAGGACATGAAAGCGAAAGTCGAAGAAGTTCTCGCGAAAACAGCAACTGTCGAGAATAAAAAACGCGTACTCATAGAAAACTCGGATGCGCCAGAAATTTATGCACCGGGCAAAAATACATTCATGCAGGAAATGCTTGATATGATCGGCGCTGAAAATATCGTGACGGAAGAAGGCTGGGCGATGATCAGCCCGGAGGAAATCGTGAGCCAGAACCCTGACGTCATCCTCATCATGTACAGCTACGTGCCTGACATTGTTGAGAGTGTGAAAAAACGGGACGGTTTCGGTGACATCACTGCCGTCAAAGAAGATGCGGTCGTCCAAGTCGATGAAGACATAACGAGCCGCACAGGTCCACGTCTCGCAATCGGCCTGGAAGAAGTCGCAAAAGCCATCTATCCGGAGGCGTTTGGTGAATAAAGCAACACTCGCCTACATCGTGTCCGCCGCCACGCTTCTAGTGGCGGTATGGCTCGGTGTTTCGATTGGAACCGTCAAAATTCCGATCAGTACGTTTTGGGATTCGTCGGATACGACCGCTTCTAACATCTTGTGGAAAATTCGGATGCCCCGCGTCATTTTAGCAGGGCTTGTCGGCGCGGCACTCGCCATATCAGGGGCCGCCTTCCAAGGATTGCTGAAAAATCCGCTCGCTGATCCTTACACACTCGGAGTGTCATCCGGCGCCTCGGTGGGTGCTGTCGTGACACTCTTTTTCGGTTTATCGATTCCAATACTAGGCACATACACATTGCCTGTTTTCAGCATGACGGGGGCTGCCTTGACGATGTTCCTCGTCATCGGCTTCGCAAGGCTCGTCGACCGTTCAATGAAAATGGAGACAATCATCCTTACCGGAATCATCTTCGGATCGTTTCTTGGCTCGGTCCTGTCGCTCATGATCGCGCTCACCGGAGAGGAACTGCGGCAGATCATCGGCTGGCTGCTCGGCAGCGTCTCGATGCGCGGCTGGAATTATATTATTATGGTGCTGCCGTTCGTTGTCATCGGATCCTTCATTCTCTGGATGAACCGGAGGGAACTGAACGCGATGCTGTTCGGTGAAGAACGCGCCCATCATTTAGGTGTCAACGTCAAACGCCGCAAGTTCATGATTCTCATCGGTGGCTCGATCCTAACAGGGTCCGCTGTCGCCGTATCCGGAACAATCGGCTTCGTCGGCCTCGTCGTCCCGCATATGACACGCCTCCTGTGGGGGGCTGACCACCGGCATTTGCTTACGTTATCATTCATGAACGGCGCGTCATTGCTTATCATTTGCGACCTCATCGCCCGGACGATCATCTCGCCTTCGGAACTTCCGGTCGGCGTCATTACGGCGTTCATCGGTGCGCCGGTGTTCGCGTACATCTTCTACAGACAGAGAAGGAAAGGGGCCATGTAATATGCTGCAAGTCGACAACCTCACAGGCGGCTACGGCAAAGAGCCGATCGTCAAAAACATTTCATTCCGTGTGAATAAAGGCGAAGTCCTCGGCATCCTCGGCCCGAACGGCAGCGGCAAATCGACGCTGCTGAAAATCATCTCAGGCATCTTGCCGGCCCAACAGGGGACCGTCCGGATCGACGGGGAGGACGCTAAAGCTTATTCCCAAAAGCAGTTCGCAAAAAAGGTCGCGGTCCTTCCGCAGCTCCATGCGCACGCCTTCTCCCATACCGTGAAAGACACCGTCGCACTCGGCAGATACCCGCACCAGACCGGGCTTTTTTCGTCCTGGTCCGATGCAGACGAGCGGGCGGTGACGGAGGCGCTTGCCTACACCGGCGTCACCCGCTACAAAGATACGGCGATCGAACTGCTGTCGGGAGGCGAACAGCAACGAGTTTTCGTCGCGCAGGCGCTCGCGCAAGAGGCACCGATCCTCCTGCTCGACGAACCGACGAACCATCTCGACATCGCCCACCAGCAACAATTGCTCGACACGATCCGCAACCATGCCATCGAAAAAGGCGTCACCGTCATCTCCGTCTTCCATGACGTCAACCTCGCCTCGCTCTACTGCGACCGGCTGCTCCTCATGGAAAAAGGGGAGGTCGCCATGATCGGCGACCCGCAGGACGTCATCCGCGAGTCGACGATCGGCAAAGTGTACAATGCGCGCGTCAAAACGCAGCCGCATCCAGAACTGCCGAAGCCGCAAATGACGCTTCTCCCTCAAAAAATAGAGGAAAGCAAACCGTTCACGGTCAATAAAGGACACTTCACCGTCACTGCGGAACGCGTTTCAATACAGGTCAACCAACCATTGAAAACCGTCTCATCCGCCGTCGTGAACGCAGGGCTCGGCTGGTACCGCGTATTTGTCAACCGCCACGTCGACGAAAACTATAACTGTGACGACGTCCAAGCGGAAATGTCCGCCTACCTCGAACAACAAGGCTATACACTTTCAGACACCGTCGGGATGATGACCGCCGTCACGACCGAGCATGCGGAAATCGGCGAATACGAAGGCGATTTTGGCTCCGTCCTCGTCATGGTGACAGCGGGCGTCGGTAATGCCGTCGACGTCTCGCGAGCACTTGACCGCGAACAACGCGTCGGCACGATCAACACATGGGTCATCGTCAACGGCCATTTGCCTGAAGAGGCGTTCATCCAGGCGATGATCACCGCAACCGAGGCGAAAACGAAAGCGCTCCAAACCGAAAACGTCAAAGATCCGCTCACCGGCACGATCGCGACCGGCACATCGACCGACAGCCTTTTGGTTGCAGCGACGCAAGAAGGGGAGCACTTGCCATACGCGGGCCCGATCACCCCCCTCGGCAAACTGATCGGCCACGGCGTTTACGACTGCACCGTCCGCGCGATCCGCGCCTATAAAGAAGCGAAAGGCTGGACGTCGTAATGCAGGCCCATTTCATGGCAATCGCGATCGGGTTCATCCTCGACCGCGCCATCGGGGATCCCCCGAACTGGCCGCATCCCGTGCGATGGATCGGTACTCTTATCTCGAAATGTACCGCGGTCCTAAACAACGGGCGCGCCCGCGTACTGAAAGGCGCAGGGATGCTGTTCATCGTCGTTTTCATCGTTACGGCGATTGTTCTCGCTATCGTCTGGTCTGCCTACCAACTACATATCGCTGTCGGAATTGTCGTCGAAGCCATCCTCATCGCCATCGGGCTCGCCCAGAAAAGCTTGCGGGACGCTGCACTCGATGTGTACGAGCCGCTAGCAGCTGACGATCTCGAGGAAGCACGGAAAAAGCTTTCGTGGATTGTCGGCCGCGACACCGACACACTGCAAGAAGGCGGGATTGCCCGTGGCGCGATCGAAACGGTATCGGAAAATACAGCCGACGGCATTACGTCGCCGTTGTTCTGGGCTTTCCTCTTCGGTGCGCCAGGATTATGGATGTATAAAGCCGTCAACACGCTCGACTCGATGATCGGCTACAAAGATGACCGCTACCGTGAGTTCGGCAAGTTTTCCGCACGCGCTGATGATGTGTTGAACTTCATTCCCGCAAGGATTACCGGCTTCCTTATCCTCGTTTTCATGAAGAATGAAGGCGGAATCCCTCTTGGGAAGCGGTTCGTCGGCTGGAGCAAAGACGCCAGGAACCACCCGAGCCCGAACAGCGGATTTCTCGAAGCAGCAACCGCGTGGCAGCTCGGCGTCACATTAGGTGGCAAAAGTACATATAGGGGAACCGAATCGGTGCGACCGGAAATCGGCCCCGGACTGCGGCCGTTGCAAGCCGCGGATATTAAATTGACGATTGTCCAAATGCATATGGCTTCATTCGCCTTTTGGATGCTCATGACCATCATAGGAGTGATTTTCTATGCAATTGCCTGAACATGGGGCGAATCCCCGGCACGTCTATGAAAAGCTAGGCATGACCCTGCCCGCGCGGATCCTCGATTTCAGCGAAAACTGCAATCCGGCGGGGCCTCCGCGGGCAGTTGTCGAGTTGTGGCCGGATCTTTTGTCGCGATTACACGCCTACCCGGACCCGAGCGGCGAGCCTTTCTTATCGAAGGCGGCGGATTATCACGGCGTCTCGAAAACGTCGGTGATTGCGGGCAATGGTGCGGCAGAAATCTTGTCGTTCATAGCGGAGCGGTACCGGGGGAGGCGAGCAATCGTCATCCACCCGACGTTTTCGGAATACGAAGCGACGTTGCGAGCGAAAGGAGTTGAGATTGAACGGATCATCGCTTCCGAAGTGGACGGCTTTCGCTTGCCGGTTGAGGAGGTATTGCCTCGTCTTTCGGCGGCATCCGTTTTATATCTATGCACGCCGAACAATCCGACGGGCATCATGCCAGAGCGTGAGGATCTGCTTGCGATTATCCGTAAAGCGGGGAAGGTTGGATGTGAAGTCGTCCTCGACGAAGCGTTTATTGATTTCATAGATGAAAGCAAGTCTTTCATTCCTGAATTAAACGAATTTCCGCACGTCATCGTCGTCCGGTCGATGACGAAAATGTATGCGATTCCGGGCATCCGCCTCGGGTATACAGTCGCGCATCCCGAGGTCATTTCTTCATTGAAAACGACGGCGCCGCATTGGAATGTCAACGGCATGGCGGCCGCAATCGGGGCGGTGTGCCTCGGGCAGGATGCATACCGCGAAGCGGCGATCCGCCATGCCTGGGAGGAACGAGAGAAAATGACAGCTTTTTTGAAGGAGTTTGGCTGCACGGTGACTGATTCAGTCGCGAATTTCCTTTCGTTCAAACCGGAAGATGCCGGGAAACTGTACAAGGAAATGCTTGCGAAAGGCATCGTCCTCCGCCATTCGGAAAATTTCCGGGGGATGGACGGACGGTGGTTGCGCATCGGGATGAAAAGCAGCGCGGAGATGGAAAAATTGCGGCGGGAGCTTGCGGATTGGTTTGCGGGCGACGCAGAAATAAATAATTATCGTCATGACGAAGCAAGCGTTTCATTGGAATGAGAACTTTAAGAGATTATGAGAACTTTTCTGTGGAAAACGAGAACTATTCAAGGCTAAACGAGAACTTGTGGCATGAGAACGAGAACTTATTGAGAGGTAACGAGAACACTTTAACGGAGAATGAGAACTCTTCGGAGCTGAACGAGAACTCTTCCTACTAAACCGTGGGCGGGCTTGCCAAGTTCTTCTCGCAAATATCTCGCGGCCGATTCAGTTAACAAACTAAGGAAAATAACTAGAATGGTGGTCCGGTTTCATGGGTGGAAAACTAACGTTCATTAGCGGTGGTGTGCGAAGCGGGAAGAGCGCATTCGCGGAAAATCTGCTTGTCGAGGGGGCTTCCGCCGTTCAAGGCAGGCTCGTCTATATCGCATCTGGCCGCGCCGTTGATGAAGAAATGAAGCAACGGATTGAAAAGCATAAGCTTGACCGGGCAGATGCAGCTTGGCTAACGATTGAGCAGCCGGTCGAGCTAGAAGAAGTGCTGCCGTTCATTCAACCAGACGATTTCGTCCTATGGGATTGCTTGACGACTTGGCTGGCGAATGAATTGTACACCGAGCAAGACGGTACATACTGCATCCACGTAAAAGGATGCATGGAAGAGAAAGCAGCACGACTCATGGAAACGGTCGCCACAATCCAAAAGAAAGCAGTTCATTTCACCATCGTTTCGAATGAAGTGCTGGACGAACCGGTTTCAAATTATGAAGAGACGCGGCGATACTGCAAATGGATCGGCAAATTGCATCAAATGCTCGTCGGCATAAGCGACGATGCGATCGAAATGGATCACGGGCTGCCGCTGTACTGGAAAAAGGAAGGGCGGGTGACTGTGCAATGATAGGGATCATGGTGATGGGAACGGCTTCGGATGTCGGAAAGACGATGATCTGCACCGCATTATGCAGGCTTCTTTCAAACGAAGGGATGCGGGTCGCCCCATTCAAGTCGCAGAACATGTCGCGATTTTCCGCAACGACGGAAGACGGGAAAGAGATGAGCCGGGCGCAGTTTCTGCAGGCGGAGGCGGCGCGGACGAAGCCGGTCATTGAAATGAACCCGATTCTTTTGAAACCGTTGGATCATCGAAAAGCTGACGTGCGGTTTTTCGGGGAGACATTTGACGCGGTCGACGGGATGGAATACCGGGAGCAGTTTTTCGACCGTGGTGTGAAGGCTATCCGAACGGCGCTTGATAAGCTTTCGGAGTCGTTTGATACGGTCGTCATCGAAGGGGCGGGAAGCCCTGCCGAAGTGAATTTGAACGATCGAGAAATTGTCAATATGCGGGTTGCGGACATGGCGGATGTGCCTGTGCTGCTCGTCGCGGATATCGACCGGGGCGGCGCAATTGCATCGATTGTCGGGACGCTTCAATTGCTCGCTCCGGACCATCGGGCACGCGTGAAAGGGATCATCATCAATAAATTCCACGGAGACGCCGCTTTATTCCAGGAAGGTGTCGACTTTATTGAGTCCTACACAGGCATTCGCGTGGCGGGGGTCATTCCGCATAAGCTGAATCACGGGATTGAAGAAGAAGACATGGACCGGCCGATGTCGGAAGCGCCGACTGGAACGGATGTGTACGACGCTTGGGCAGCGCATGTGAAGGCGCATATCGATTGGCCGTTCGTCCTGTCGGTCATCGCCGGGCAGGTGGACTGACGTGAACGGATTGCTGCTCGCGCTTCAATTTTTCACGTCCTTCCCGATTCGTAAAGAGCTGCCGATGGAACGGAAAGATGTGACGGCGATGTATATCGCGCTGCCATTCGTCGGGGGGCTCATCGGGCTCGCGATGTACGGCGTTGCAGTGCTGTTTACGGATGGAATCGGCACGGGCTCGCTGCTCGCGGCCGTGTCGATCGTCGTGGCCGGCGTAGCTCTGACGGGCGGCCTGCATATGGATGGATTTGCGGATATGGGAGACGCGTTTTTTTCGTATCGCGACAAGGAAAAGCGGCTTGAAATTCTGGACGATCCGCGTATCGGCGCGTTCGGGACGATGGCGCTCATCTTGTTGATCGTCGTGAAAATCGCTTTGTTCGAAGAATTGCTCCATCGTAACGACGGGCTGCTCCTTTTATTCATTGCCGTCCCGTTACTGGCCCGGGCAGGCATGAACGTTTATTTTTCAACGACGCGCCTTGCGAAGGAAAAAGGGATTGCGCATTTCTTCAAAGGAAAGCTTGCAAAGGGAAAGTTGATTGCGTGGTCGATTGGTACAGGGGCAGCTACAATTGTGGCACTTGGCTTAGTCCTTCATTCCATCTTTGTGCCGATTGTGCTCCTCGGCGTTGTAGCAACAGCGGCATTTCTTTTCCGACGCTGGTCATTACAACATTTCGGTGGCGTCTCGGGGGATTTATGCGGGGCGTTCATCGAAGGGACGGAGGTGTTGCTATGGCTAGCGATCATCATTTGTATTTGATCCGGCATCTGCCGACCGTGGGAAACCGTGAGAAGAAATATATCGGGTGGACGGATGAGCCGATCGAGCCAGCCGCGGATTTGGTTCGGGCATTGCCTCTGCCGGCTAGCAGAATCGTGTACGGGAGTGATTTGAGGCGCGCGAAGGAGAGTGCGGCGCTGTTATTTCCTTGTGTGGACTATCACCCGGATGCGAGATTGCGGGAATGCCATTTTGGCGATTTTGAAGGGAAAACGTATGCGGACCTTGAATGGGATAAGGACTACCGGAATTGGATTGATAATCCGCATTCATTTGCTCCGCGCGGCGGTGAAAGCTTGGCTGACGTGGAGCAGCGTTTCCTGGAAGCATTGGTTTCATTGCCGGATGGCGCTGTCGTCGTCACACATGGCGGACCGATCCGCATCGCGCTCACCCGGTATTCGCCAGAACCGCAGGATTTCTGGTCATGGCAAATTCCGCATGGCTCGATTTGGAAGCTCGAATGGCGCAATCATGACGAATTGAAGGAGGGCGGACGATGCGTGTCGTTATCGGAGGTGCTCATAACGGGAAAAGGAAGTATGTGAAAAGGATGCTTGCGGAAGAACCACAATATTGGTTGGATTGTTCCGCCAGCGATTTGGAAATTCCGACCGGGTGCAAAGTTGTCGTTGACCGTGTCGAGCATTGGCTCGCACGGACGGAACTGCCGGAAGCGGACGCTGTAGAATTTATTAAGAAAGAAATCGAAGGCAAGGACGTCATTTTCATCCTGACCGACATCGGACGCGGCATCGTGCCGATGGATGCGGAACAGCGGAAGCTGCGCGATGCATGCGGCAGGCTGTATCAGCAGTTGATTGCGCAGGCGGATGAAGTGACGAGAATTTGGTATGGACTTGCACAAACATTGAAGAGAAGGGGAGAAATCATATGAAAATTTATACAAAGACAGGGGATAAAGGGCAGACGAGCCTGATCGGAGGGCGTGTCGACAAGGACAGCCTCCGCGTTGAAGCATACGGGACGATGGACGAATTGAATTCGTTCGTCGGCAAGGCGATGACGGAGATTGAAGGCGAAAAGTTTGCGGATCTGCTAGCGGATCTCGAAGCGATTCAAAATGAGCTGTTCGACGGTGGCGGGGATTTGGCGAATGTGATGAAAGAGCGCCATTATAAGCTTTCCAAAGATCCGATTGAAGTGCTCGAAAAGCGTATTGACGACTTGATGGAAGAAGCGCCGCCGCTTGAGAAATTCATCTTGCCGGGCGGGTCGCCAGCAGCTGCGACATTGCATATTGCACGTACGGTTACTCGACGCGCGGAACGGTTGACGGTAACGTTGATGAAGGCGGAGGAAGACGTGCCGGCTACTGTCCAAAAGTACTTGAACCGTCTGTCGGACTATCTCTTCGTCGCGGCTCGCATCGTTAACGCGCGGCTCGGTGTTCCGGATAATGAATACGTCCGCAGCGCGAAAGTGTTCCGGACAGGTAAAGGGAAAGCGGAAAAGAAAGAGGATTGACGATGAAACTGAGAAAAATAACGCTGACGGCGTTGTTCGCGGCCCTTTGCGCGGTCGGCGGGTTTATCAAAATCCCGTCCGGCGTCGGCTCGTTGGCGCTCGATACCGTACCGGCGTTGCTTGCGGCATCTTTTTTGCCGCCCGTCCTCGTCGGAGCCGCATCGTTGACAGGACATCTCGCGTCCGCCATGTACGCGGGCTTTCCGCTTGGTCCATTCCACATCCTGATCGCGATTGAAATGATGATTATCCTTTATGGTTTCGCGCGTCTTCATAAAGCGGGACATCAAGTATTGAAATGGGTCTTCTTCATCGTTGCAAACGGGTTGCTTGCGCCGTTGCCGTTTTATTTCCTCGTATCTCCCGCATTTTTTGTTGGGGCGGTGCCGGCGATTTTATTGGCTACAATCGTGAACGCCATAGTGGCGGCAGTTGTCATGCCGGTCCTTGCGAAAGCTGCTGGCGGCAGATTTGGGTTCGTCCGATGAGGAATGCGATTGCGCTCGGCGATGGGTTCGTCGTCACGACGGATAATTCAGGTGGCATCGGGGAGAAGCTGCGAGATGTCGTCGCGGCTCCGGATCGGGTGACGGCGTATTTCGCCGCACGTGTCGCGTTGCTCGAGCAGTGGGCGGCGCATGCGGATCCGGTTTCCGTCCTCATTCATAATTTTAGCGGAGAGGAAAGTTGGGCATCATACGTGGCTGGCGTGAAAGAGGTTTTCCGGGAATCAAACTTGGAAAGACCGAAAATCATGGGCAGCACGGAAACGAATATGGAGCTCCTGCAATCGGCCGTCGCTGTTACGATGATCGGCAAGCAGCGGCCTGTTGAGGAGATCGGTGATCTGGAATGGTATGTATATGGCACGCCGCTCATTGGGAATGAAGTGCTTGACAGGTGCAACGAAATTGCTTCGCTGCGGTTAATCAAGGAAGCGATCGGCAACGACATCGTCAAGCAGCTTTGGCCGGTCGGATCGAAAGGGATTCTGGCTGAATATAGAAGGTTGATGGGGGATTCGAAGATCGAGATTGAAACGGACGTCGATATTCATTCAACGGCGGGTCCTTCAACGTCGGTACTCCTTGGAATTGACGCCCTTAACATCGAAAAAGCGCGCCAGTTGCTAGGCGGACACCTATATAAGATACGCGTAATTGATAGCTTCCGGAATGAAACATGACCGGAGGCTTTTTTTCTACCACTTACCAACAAACCTTAATTCTCTAAAAAGTATCAACTAAATAAAAATATCCATTGACTGAATGCTCATTCATAACTTAGACTAATAAATAGAACATCGACACAGTACCTATTTTCTACTACAATATTCATAACGTTCCGATAAGGGAAGGAGAGAATACGAAATGGATGCATTATTAATAGTCAACTGGATCCTTTTCCTGGCGGTTGTGGCATATGCGCTTGCGCTGTTCACTTATTTGATCAGGACGCGGATCCAATTCATAAAGCTTGGACGGAAGGAAGAGTTCGACAGTAATATTTCACGCCGTCTGAAGGAAGTTTGGGTAAATGTTTTCGGGCAGAAAAAGCTATTGAAGGATAAGAAAAGTGGAATTATCCACGTCATGTTCTTCTATGGTTTCCTACTCGTCCAATTCGGGGCAATCGACCTCATCTGGAAAGGGCTGAAGCCTGGCTCGCATTTGCCGTTCGGACCGATTTACGGAGGGTTCACGTTCTTCCAGGAAATCGTCGTCTTTATGATTTTAGTGGCGGTCGTCTGGGCGTTCCAACGCCGGTATGTTGAGAAGCTTGTCCGCTTGAAGCGCGGATGGAAATCGGGGCTCGTCCTCATCTTCATCGGCACGCTCATGGTGTCGACGCTCGTATCGAACGGGATGAACATGATTTGGCAAGGGCATGAAACGACGTGGACGGAGCCTATGGCATCGGGAATTGCAAGCGTTTTCAGCTTCATGAGTCCGATGGCGGCTGCGGTCGTCTTCTTCATCGCTTGGTGGATCCACTTGCTCACCTTGCTGACATTCCTCGTGTACGTGCCGCAATCGAAGCATGCGCACTTGATTGCAGGGCCTGTCAACACGTACATGATGCGTTTCGATCGCCGGGGCAAGCTTGCGCCGATCGATTTTGAAGCGCTTGAAGAAGCTGAGTCTGAAGACGATATGCCTGCGCTCGGAGTCGGCAAGATCACCGACTTCACGCAAAAGCAGATGATCGACTTCTACGCTTGCGTCGAATGTGGACGCTGTACGAATATGTGTCCAGCGACCGGGACGGGCAAGATGCTATCCCCGATGGACTTGATTACAAAACTGCGTGATAACTTGACGAATACGGGTGCGCTCGTCACGAAGAAACAGCCGTGGGTGCCAACGTTCGCTTTCGGAAACACGAAGGGGAATCAGATTGCGCTCGCTGCCGGTTTGGAAGGCGCGACAATGGACGATATTTACAACCCATCCCTTATCGGCGATGTCATTACCGAAGAGGAAATCTGGGCGTGCACGACTTGCCGGAACTGTGAAGACCAATGTCCGGTCATGAACGAGCACGTCGATAAAATCATCGATCTCCGCCGTTATCTCGTCATGACGGAAGGGAAGATGGATGCGGATGCGCAGCGTGCGATGACGAATATCGAACGCCAAGGGAATCCGTGGGGGCTTAACCGGAAAGAGAAGGAGAACTGGCGCGATGCCCGTCCGGACCTTCATATTCCGACAGTGAAAGAACTGAAGAAGGCGGATGAAGAGTTCGAATACCTCTTCTGGGTCGGCTCGATGGGTGCTTTCGACAACCGTTCGCAAAAGATTGCGCTAGCATTCGCTCATCTCATGAACGAAGCGGGCGTCAAATTCGCAATTCTTGGCAATAAAGAAAAGAACTCCGGCGACACGCCGCGACGTTTAGGGAATGAGTTTTTATTCCAAGAGCTCGCGACATCCAATATCGATGAATTCGAAAAAGCGGGTGTCACGAAAATAGTCACAATCGACCCGCATGCATACAATATCTTTAAGAATGAATATCCGGATTTCGGTTTCAAAGCGGAAGTCGTCCACCATACCGAAATGCTGTACGACCTTGTCATGCAAGGGAAGCTGAAGCCGGTCCATGAAATCAATGAAACGATCACATTCCATGATTCGTGCTACCTCGGCAGGTACAACGATGTGTATGATCCGCCAAGGGAAATCCTGAAGGCGATTCCGGGCGTCAACCTCGTCGAAATGAAGCGCAACCGCCAAGACGGCATGTGCTGTGGAGCGGGCGGCGGACTCATGTGGATGGAAGAGGATACCGGTCACCGCGTCAACGTTGCCCGTACGGAACAGGCGATGGAAGTGAGCCCGGGCATCATCTCTTCCGGCTGTCCATACTGCTTGACGATGATTTCGGACGGTACGAAAGCGATCGAAGTGGAAGATAAAGTCGGTACGTACGACATCGCGGAATTGCTCGAGCGATCCATTTTCGGAGAAGACTACCAACCTGCTGTTGTGGAGGAAGAAGAACCGATTATGCAGTAAGTATATTGCGAGAGTTTGGAAAGAACGATATAATTAAGAAAATTAGGAGCTATTCTGCTCCTGTGAAAAAGGGGAGTCCAAGTACTCCCTTTTTTTTCGAACAGTTACCGAGCGAGCGTTCAGTCGTCGCTCCTTGCGAGAAATGAAAACGTTATCATGCTGAAATGGAGGAGAAGGGAATGGGCAGAACAGTCATCTTGGACGGGGCACGGACTCCGTTTGGTAGGTTTGGCGGTGCTTTATCCACGAAAACAGCAAGTGATCTAGGGGCGGTCGCCATTAAGGAAGCATTGAAGCGGTCGGGTGTGAGGGAAGACGGAGTCGATGAAGTGATTATCGGAACGGTGCTTCAGGCAGGTCAGGGGCAGATCCCTTCGCGGCAGGCGGCGGTTAAGGCGGGGCTTCCATGGTCCGTGAAAACCGAGACGGTTAATAAAGTATGTGCTTCCGGCATGCGCAGCGTAACGCTCGCAGACCAGCTCATCCGGCTCGGAGACGAGGAAGTCATCGTTGCAGGGGGCATGGAATCGATGTCCAACGCGCCGTACTATTTGCCGAAAGGGCGTTTCGGATTGAAGATGGGCGACGCGCCACTAGTGGACGGTATGATTTATGACGGCCTTTCCTGTTCATTTTCACCGGACCGGGTTCATATGGGGACATACGGGAACCAGACGGCTGGCGAATTTTCATTGACACGTGAAATGCAGGACGAATGGTCGCTGCGCAGCCATGAGCGGGCGAATGCCGCGATTGACGGCGGGAAATTCGTGGAGGAGATTGTCGCGGTTGAAATCCCGCAGCGGAAAGGGGATCCGATTGTCGTCGACACGGACGAAGCACCGCGGCGTGATACATCTCTTGAATCACTCTCGAAATTGCGCCCTGCATTCGGCAACGATGGCACGATCACGGCAGGTAATGCGCCAGGCGTCAATGACGGAGCGTGTGCGCTCGTGCTCATGAATGAAGAGCGTGCGTTGAAGGAAGGGAAAAAGCTTCTTGCAACGATCATTGGCCACGCCGAAGTTGCGATCGAGCCGGAAAACTTCCCGCAGACGCCGGGCCTCGTCATTAATGAATTGCTGAAGAAGACGGGGAAAGAGCTGAAAGACATCGACTTGTTTGAAATAAACGAAGCATTCGCGGCAGTCGCGCTCGCAAGTTCCCAAATCGCGGGACTTGATCCTGAAAAAGTGAACGTCAACGGCGGAGCGGTCGCACTCGGTCATCCGATCGGCGCAAGCGGTGCACGGATCATCTTGACGCTCGCTTACGAATTGAAACGGCGCGGTGGCGGCATTGGGATTGCGGCGATCTGTTCAGGTGGCGGTCAGGGCGATGCGATTATGATTGAAGTTGGAGAAGAATGATAGCTCGATAGACGAATGGAATTGAATTTATGCGTGATTCGCGGGAATTATGCGCGGTTGTGGCCGTTTATGCGTGAATGTGGCGATTTATGCGGGATTACCGTGATTTATGCTTCTTTAAATGGTTTTATGCGTATTTGAATGAATTTATGCGTATTTGCAAGTGGAAATCTTGGTAGACGGAGACGGAGGTATTTCATTATGGAAATTAAAAAAGTAATGGTCATCGGAGCGGGGCAAATGGGTGGGGGTATCGCCCAAGTGTGTGCGCAAGCAGGCTTCGACGTGAAATTGAATGATATTAAAGAGGAGTTCTACGAAAAGGGGCTTGCGGTCATCGCGAAAAATCTTTCCCGCAACGTTGAGAAAGGGCGTATGACGGAAGATGAAAAAGCGGCAGTCCTCGGGCGCATTACAAAGTCGCTCGATTTGCAGGACGCACATGACGTCGACATCGTCATCGAGGCAGCGATTGAAAACATGGACATCAAAAAAACGATCTTCGCGAAACTCGATGGCATCGCGCCGAAGCATGCGATTTTGGCGACGAATACATCATCCCTTCCGATTACGGAAATCGCGGCAGCGACAAACCGCCCGGAAAACGTCATCGGCATGCACTATATGAACCCGGTGCCGGTCATGAAGCTCGTTGAAATCATCCGCGGACTTGCGACTTCCGACGAAGTGTATGAAGCGGTCGAGGACATGACTCGTAAACTATCGAAGACGCCGGTCGAGGTGAATGACTTCCCTGGATTCGTCGCGAACCGCGTCCTCATGCCGATGATCAACGAAGCGATTTACACGCTGTACGAAGGCGTCGCCTCGAAGGAAGCGATCGACGAAGTGATGAAGCTCGGCATGAACCACCCGATGGGACCTCTGCAATTGGCGGATTTTATCGGACTCGATACGTGCCTATACATTATGGAAACGCTCCACGAAGGCTTCGGCGACTCGAAGTACCGCCCTTGCCCATTGCTCCGGAAGTACGTCAATGCAGGCTGGCTCGGGAAAAAATCGGGCCGCGGCTTTTATGAATATTAATGATGCGAAATTGGGCTAGTTCTTAGGTCATGATATGGTGATAACTTCCTGGATTCGATAGATAAACCTCTTTATTCGATCGATAAGAACGAGGATTCAATAGATAACTATCCATATTCAATAGATAACTCCATGGATTTGATCGATATTCATTCCAGAACTAGCCTTCTCACAAGGAATTTCATTTACAAAGGAGTTTATTCCAATGAAATTACAATTCACCGAAGAACAACAGATGATGCGCACGATGGTGAGGGACTTTGCGAAAGCGGAAATCGAGCCGTTCATTCCAAGAATGGAAGCGGGGGAGTTTCCACGAGAAATCCTTACGAAAATGGGCGAGCTCGGCTTGATGGGCATCACCGTCCCCGAGAAATACGGCGGTTCCGAAATGGACTTCGTTTCCTACATCATCGCCATCCACGAGCTGTCGAAAGTGAGCGCGGTCATGGGTGTGATCCTTTCCGTCCATACATCCGTCGGCACGAACCCGATCATGTATTTTGGGAATGAAGAGCAGAAAGACCGGTACTTGCCGAAAATGGCGTCCGGCGAATACTTGGGCGCATTCTGCCTGACAGAGCCTGGCGCAGGTTCGGATGCCGGCTCGCTGAAGACGAAAGCCGTGAAAAAGGGCGATCATTACGTACTGAACGGCTCGAAGGTGTTCATTACAAACGGCGGAGAGGCGGACGTCTATATCGTTTTCGCGTCAACCGACCCGACACAAGGGACGTACGGCATTACGGGGTTCATCGTCGATAAAGACACGCCGGGACTCGTCATCGGAAAAGACGAAGAAAAGATGGGCCTTCACGGATCGCGAACGGTGCAATTGACGTTCGAAGATATGAAAGTACCCGCGAAAAACCGCCTCGGCGAAGAAGGGGAAGGCTTCAAAATCGCAATGGCCAACCTCGATGTCGGCAGGATTGGCATCGCAGCCCAAGCACTCGGCATTGGGGAAGCGGCGCTCGAAGCGGCTGCCGCATATGCGAAAGAACGTGTCCAATTTGGAAAACCGATCGCGGCGAACCAAGGCGTCGGCTTCAAGCTTGCCGATATGGCGACCGCCTCCGAAGCGGCACGACTGCTCGTCTACCGCGCAGCCCAGCTTCGCGCGGAAGGGAAGCCATGCGGCAAAGAGGCTTCGATGGCAAAACTGTTCGCGTCGCAAACTGCAATGGATAACGCAATCGAAGCAGTCCAGATCTTCGGCGGCTACGGCTATACCGAAGACTACCCGGTCGAGCGCTACTTCCGCGACGCAAAAGTGACGCAAATCTACGAAGGCACCAGCGAAATCCAACGCATCGTCATCAACAAACACCTAACAAGATGAGTTTTCTGAATTGCATCGGTGCCTGTGCACGGTGCGATTATGACAATTCGATTTGTTGAATAGTTATACATTGATTAACTAGCAAAAGTGCGATTTAACAGCATTTTCGTTTCTTGTTTATGCAATTGTAGTTAATAAACTGAATTGTATGGTGCACAGGCACCGCACAAAAAATCCCTATATAGAACCCCAAGGAGGAAGTTGAGATGGATTTTAAATTATCGGAAGAGCATGAAATGATTCGGAAGATGGTGCGTGATTTTGCAGAGAAGGATGTTGCGCCGACAGCTGCGGAGCGCGATGAGGAAGAGCGCTTCGATATGGATATTTGGCATAAGATGGCTGAACTTGGATTGACAGGGATTCCTTGGCCTGAGGAGTACGGTGGCATCGGCAGCGATTATCTTGCCTATTGTATCGCGGTGGAGGAGTTGTCACGCGTCTGCGCGTCGACTGGTGTTACTTTATCCGCTCATACATCACTCGCTGGATGGCCTGTATACAAATTCGGCACGGAGGAGCAGAAGCAGAAGTACCTTCGTCCGATGGCGGAAGGGACGAAAATCGGCGCGTACGGCTTGACTGAACCGGGCTCAGGGTCCGATG
Organism: Sporosarcina sp. Marseille-Q4943; assembly: GCF_943736995.1. GTDB lineage: Bacteria > Bacillota > Bacilli > Bacillales_A > Planococcaceae > Sporosarcina. The sequence continues at coordinate 360,789 of NZ_CALSFT010000002.1, forward strand.
CTGGCGGCATGCGCACGACGGCGAAGCTTGATGGTGACGACTATATTCTGAACGGCTCTAAGATCTTCATTACAAACGGCGGCATTGCTGACATTTACATCGTGTTCGCAGTGACGGATCCGGAGTCGAAGCATAAAGGCACGAGTGCATTCATCGTCGAGAAGGACTTCCCAGGCTTCTCGGTCGGGAAGAAAGAGAAGAAGCTCGGCATCCGTTCGTCTCCAACGACGGAAATCATGTTCGACAATTGCCGCGTGCCGAAGGAGAATATGTTGGGCGCGGAAGGCGAAGGGTTCATTGTCGCGATGAAGACGTTGGACGGCGGCCGGAACGGGATTGCAGCACAAGCGGTCGGCATCGCGCAAGGGGCGCTTGACGCGGCGGTCGGTTATGCGAAGGAGCGTGTCCAGTTCGGCAAGCCGATTGCGGCGAACCAAGGCGTCGGATTCAAGCTGGCGGATATGGCGACGGCGACGGAAGCATCCCGATTGCTCACATACCAGGCCGCATGGCTCGAGTCGAACGACTTGCCGTATGGAAAAGCATCTGCGATGGCGAAACTGATGGCAGGGGATACAGCGATGAAAGTGACGACGGAAGCGGTCCAAGTGTATGGCGGCTACGGCTATACAAAAGATTATCCGGTCGAGCGATTCATGCGCGATGCGAAGATTACGCAAATCTACGAAGGAACGCAGGAAATTCAACGTCTCGTCATCTCCCGCATGTTGACAAAATAATCGGGGGTGCACAATGCAACTGAAACGCGAAGTAAAATCGTCGGTCAAAGATGAAAGTCTGATTGAAAAAAGGCGTGAGCAGATTATCGATGGAGCGGTCCAGCTGTTCAAGGAAAAGGGATTCCACCGGGCGACGACTAGAGAGATTGCCAAAGCGGCGGGCTTCAGCATCGGCACGCTCTATGAATATATCCGGACGAAGGAAGATGTCCTCTATCTCGTCTGCGACAGCATTTACAATGAAGTGCAGAGCCGCCTGTCCACATTGATGGACCAGGAAGGGAATGTGGAAGGGCTTCGGATGGCGATCGATGCATATTTCCACCTGATCGACGACATGTCGGACGAATTCGTCGTCATGTACCAGGAATCGAAATCCTTGCCGAAGGACGCCCTCCAATATGTCCTTAAAAAAGAGATGGAAATGGTCGCCTTATTCAAGAACTTGCTGCACGCATGCGTCCGGTCGGGCGAGTTACGCATCAGCGACGAAGAGGTCGACATGGCTGCTCACCACGTCGTCGTCCAAGGCCAAATGTGGGCATTCCGCAGATGGGCATTGCGCGGAACATACACCATCCAAGATTTCATCAGCTATCAGACGGACCAATTGTTCAAGGGAATCGTGAAGAACCAATAAATTGTGTGGGAATTGTGTCGGTGCCTGTGCGTGGTGCAATTATGACAATTCGATAAAATAAATAAATATACATCCGTGTAAACAAAATTTGTTGATTCAACAACGTTTATGTTTCTATTTTATACAATTGTAGTGAATAAACTGAATTGTATGCTGCACAGGCACCGTAAAAAAGGCACTTCAAAAAGAGTTAAGGGGTGTGTGATAAATGACTACTAAAGATACTACTGCTACTACTACGACTACTGCCACTACTGAAATTTATAAGCCGAAGCATCATGTGCGTTTTGTGACGGCGTCGAGCTTGTTTGACGGACATGATGCGTCGATCAATATTATGCGCCGCATCCTCCAGGCGACGGGCGCAGAAGTGATCCACTTGGGGCATAACCGTTCAGTGGAAGAAGTCGTCAATGCGGCGATCCAGGAAGATGTGCAAGGAATTGCCATTTCCTCCTACCAAGGCGGGCATGTCGAGTACTTCAAATACATGTACGACCTCCTGCAGGAAAAAGGCGCTCCGCATATCCGGATTTACGGCGGCGGAGGCGGCGTCATTTTGCCGAAGGAAATCAAGGAATTGCATGATTACGGGATCGCTTGGATCTTCTCGCCGGAGGACGGCCGCAAGTTGGGGCTGCAAGGGATGATCAACCGGATGGTGGAGGAATGCGATTTCCTTACTAAGGTCGAAGATGAGATGGCCAATCTGGAAAAAGTGGGCACGGACAATCCGGAAGTGCTTGCCAATTTGATCACGTACGCGGAAGAGATGTATAACAAGGAAGACCGTGACGCGATTCAACTAATCGAAAAAGCGAGGGAACTCTCGAAAAACACGCCGGTCCTCGGGATTACAGGTACGGGGGGAGCGGGGAAGAGCTCGCTCACGGATGAACTGATCCGCCGTTTCCTGCGCGAATTGCCGGATAAGAAAGTTGCGATTCTATCGATCGACCCGACGAAGCAGAAAACGGGCGGCGCATTGCTCGGCGACCGGATCCGTATGAACGCTATCTTCAACAAGCGCGTTTTTATGCGAAGCTTGGCGACACGCGGATCACGCTCCGAATTATCAGGCGCCATCAAGGACGTGCTTGACGTCGTGAAAACGGCGGGCTTTGACCTGATCATCGTCGAGACGAGCGGGATTGGGCAAGGAGACGCTCAAATTACGGAAGTGTCCGACGTGTCGATGTACGTCATGACGAGCGAATTTGGGGCGCCGACACAGCTTGAGAAGATCGACATGATCGACTTTGCGGACCTCATCGTCATTAATAAATTCGAGCGGAAAGGATCCGAAGACGCGCTCAGCCAAGTGCAGAAGCAGTACCAGCGGAGCCATCTCCTCTTCGACAAAGACTTGGACACGATGCCTGTCTACGGCACGATCGCGAGCCAATTTAACGACAAAGGGACGAACTCGCTGTTCGCCGCGCTCATTTCGAAGTTGAATGAAAAATGCGGCCTCAACTGGGAGACGTCCTATACCGACTTCGTGAAGACGCAGAAGCAGAACATCATCATCCCGAACGACCGCGTCCATTACTTGCGTGAAATCGCGAGCACAATCCGCGACTACCATAAGAAATCCGCGCAGCAAGTCGACCTTGCCCGCCGTTTATTCCAGCTCGAAGGCGCGATTGAGGCTGTAAATGAAAAATCACCTGACAATGCACTTACCACTTCGCTCGAATCTCTAGCAAACAGTGTGCGTGAAGAGCTTTCAGCTGAATCAAAGCGGATTCTCAACAACTGGAAAACTTTGAAAGAATCGTATGCAGGTGATGAATTCATTACGAAAATCCGCGATAAGGAGCTTCGTACACTGTTAACGACGACAAGTTTGTCAGGGTTGAAGATACCGAAAGTGTCATTGCCGAAATTCAAGGACTATGGTGAAATTCTTCGCTGGGTGTACAAAGAGAACGTCCCGGGTTCATTCCCTTACACGGCAGGCGTTTTCCCGTTCAAGCGGGAAGGCGAAGACCCGAAGCGCCAATTTGCGGGGGAGGGAACGCCGGAACGGACGAACCGCCGATTCCATTACTTGTCGAAAGATGACGACGCCAAACGACTGTCGACGGCATTCGACTCGGTCACGTTATACGGGGAAGATCCCGACGAGCGTCCGGACATTTACGGGAAAGTCGGGGAATCGGGCGTCAGCATCTGTACGCTCGATGACATGAAAAAGCTGTATGACGGATTTGACCTATGCGCGCCATCGACATCCGTCTCGATGACGATCAACGGTCCTGCGCCAATCATCCTTGCGATGTTCATGAACACGGCGATCGATCAGCAAGTGAAGAAGAAGGAAGAGGAACTCGGCCGCGTGCTAACGGTCGAGGAATTCACGGAAGTCCGGAATGCGACGCTGCAAGTCGTTCGCGGAACGGTGCAAGCGGACATCTTGAAAGAGGACCAAGGGCAAAATACGTGTATCTTCTCGACAGAATTCGCACTCCGCATGATGGGCGACATCCAGCAATATTTCATTGACCAGAAAGTGCGGAACTACTACTCCGTCTCGATTTCCGGCTACCATATCGCGGAGGCGGGAGCGAATCCGATTTCACAGCTCGCCTTCACGCTCGCGAACGGCTTCACGTACGTCGAGTATTATTTGAGCCGCGGCATGCATATCGACGACTTCGCACCGAACTTGTCGTTTTTCTTCTCGAACGGGCTGGATCCGGAATATACGGTCATCGGACGGGTTGCACGCCGCATTTGGGCGGTCGCGATGCGCGAGAAATACGGTGCGAACGAACGGAGCCAGAAGCTGAAGTACCACGTGCAGACGTCCGGCCGCAGCTTGCATGCGCAGGAAATCGACTTCAATGATATCCGGACGACGTTGCAGGCGCTCATGGCATTGCAGGACAATTGCAACTCGCTCCATACGAATGCCTACGACGAAGCGATTACGACGCCGACGGAAGAATCGGTGCGCCGCGCGATGGCGATCCAGATGATCATTACGAAGGAGCACGGCTTATCGAAAAATGAAAACCCGCTCCAAGGATCTTTCATTATCGAAGAGCTGACGGACCTCGTTGAAGAATCCGTCCTCCAAGAATTCGACCGACTGAACGACCGCGGCGGCGTCCTCGGCTCGATGGAAACGCAATACCAACGCGGCAAAATCCAAGAGGAATCGATGCTCTACGAAATGAAGAAGCACTCGGGCGAACTGCCAATCATCGGCGTCAACACGTATTTGAACCCGAACCCGCCTTCCGAAGAAGACATCGATAATATGGAAATCGCTCGTGCGACGAAGGAAGAGAAAGAGACGCAAATTGCCAACTTGCGTGCCTTCCAATCGAAGCATGGCGACGAAACGGCTTCCGCCTTGCGGAAATTGCAGGAAGTCGCAGTGACCGGCGGCAACATTTTCGCCGAGCTGATGGAGACCGTAAAAGTCGCCAGCCTCGGTCAAATTACGAATGCGTTATACGAAGTGGGCGGCCAGTACCGCAGGAATATGTAACGACATAAATGGGGAACGCTCTCAGCCTGTTGACAAACGCTCGCATCCGTTGTTGCTCGTGTCGCTCGTCCGCTCATGAACTTTAGTTCTATTCGCGTCTTCGCTCCACTTCGCGCCTAGGCTGACAAGCGTTTTCAATCAGGCTGAGGAAATGCATATTAATCATGAATACCCCTAGAAGTGTAGACAAAGTCAAAGAATAAATTTGTCTACACAATGGAACGCTCTTATAAAGAGCGTTCTTTTTTAAACGTCTTTAGATCCATAAAAAACATTTTGAAAAATCATTACGAACAGTGGATTTTGCCTGTTCCTTCCACGTATAATAAAAATTACAAAGGGAAAGAGGTGAGGAGATGAAACTTTATCATCATGTATTGATTATCATAGTTATCATTATCCTCATCTTTTCCTTATACGGTGTAGGTTACGGTGCCGTCCCGTTCTTGCTTGCCGCCCTTTATCTCGGCTTCCTCAGCGTCAAAGAATTCCAACGCTTCAAGAAGAGTAGAAGATGGTAGCATAACAGGCACTTCATTGTATATAATGATAAGTATGCTTTTGTACAGAGAAAGGACGTGCGTACGATGAATTTGAATTTACATGAATTGACGAAAGAAGAACTACAGGAAGAATCGTTGATCGATATTGCTTATGCCGTATTGACTGAACGACGGGAAGCATTGACACTCGAACAACTAATGAATGAAATCCGTGAATTGACTGGAATATCGGAGAGCGAAATGAAGGACAGGCTTCTCCAATTCTACACAGATATGAATATCGATGGAAGATTCCTTGCCATTAACAACAACCAATGGGGCTTGCGCGAATGGTATCCGGTTGATCAGATCGAGGAAGAAACGGCTCCTGTCGTTAAAGTCCGCAAGAAGAAAAAGAAAAAAGCGTATGACGATGATGACGAGGAAGAAGAAGAGGAAGAAGAAATCGACGAGGACGAGTTGTTCGACGAAGAATTCGACGAGCTCGATGACGATGAAGATGAACTGGATGAAGAGGAAGAAGAAGAGGAAATCATCGAAATCGAAGAGGATCTCATCGATGACGAGGAAGGGCTCGAAATCGTTCCTGACGACGAATTGGATATTGACGATGAAGACGAAGAAGAAGAGGAAGACGAAGAAGAAGAGGACCTTCTCTGATACTTTCCACTTGACTTCGGGCGTTTAAGGATTTAAGCTTCTAGTTGGGCTCCTTGAAAAAGGACACATGAATCCGTGTATAAGCGCTCCTCTTGTAGATAGACTACAGTGGAGCGCTTTTTTTCATTTTTACTACATTATTCGACCGACCCCCATCACGAAGGAGGAGCTATAGATGACAAAATATATCTTTGTAACCGGCGGAGTTGTCTCATCTTTAGGAAAGGGAATCAATGCCGCATCCCTTGGGAGACTATTGAAAAGCAGAGGTTTGCAAGTCACCAACCAAAAATTCGATCCATACATCAACGTCGATCCCCGCATGATGAGCCCGTACCAGCACGGTGAAGTTTTCGTCACGGAAGACGGAGCTGAAACCGACCTGGACATCGGCCACTATGAGCGGTTCATCGACATCAAATTGAACAAATACTCCAATGTCACAATGGGGAAAGTATACTCCTCCGTGCTGCGGAAAGAGCGCCGCGGCGAATACAAAGGGGCGACGGTCCAAGTCATCCCCCACATTACGAATGAAATTAAAAGCCTCGTAAAAAGAGCGGGCCAAGAAACGAACGCAGACGTTGTCATTACTGAAATCGGCGGAAGCGTAGGCGATATCGAGTCGCTTCCATACCTTGAAGCAATCCGTCAAATGAAGACGGACCTTGGCAAAGATGACGTCATGTATATTCATAACACGCTTATCCCGTATCTTCATGCTGCCGGTGAAATGAAAACAAAGCCGACACAGCATAGCGTAAAAGAATTGCGCGGACTCGGGATCCAGCCGAATATGATCGTCGTCCGAAGCGAATATCCGGTCCCTCAGGAAATGAAGGATAAGATCGCACTCTTCTGTAACATTAAACCGGAAGAAGTGATCGAAGCGCTTGACGCGGAAACTTTATACGAAGTTCCAATTCGACTTCACGCACAAAACATGGACAAGATCGTCGTCGATTTCCTCGGTCTAGAAACGAAGGAACCTGATTTGACGGAAATCGAAGAACTCGTGAACCGCGTAAGAAATCTGTCCCGGAAAGTGAAAATTGCACTCGTCGGGAAATATGTCGAGCTGCAAGATGCTTATATTTCCGCGGTGGAAGCATTCCGCCACGCCGGTTATGAATTCGACACAGACATCGAAATCGGCTGGATCAACTCCGAAGAAGTGGCGGAAGAAAACGTCGGTGAAATCTTGAAGGACGCGGACGGCATTTTCGTTCCAGGCGGCTTCGGCGACCGGGGCATCGAAGGTAAAATGGAAGCGATCACGTTCGCGCGTGAAAACGGCATTCCATTCTTCGGTGTCGGCCTTGGCATGCAGCTTGCTGCAGTGGAATTCGCACGTGATGTCCTTGGAATAAAAGACGCACATTCAATCGAATTCGACAATGAAACGGAAAATGCCGTCATCGAAAACAACCGTGATTTCGAGGCGCATTCCGAAATCGAGCAAGTGAGCGGGCATATGAGACTCGGCGCCCATCCATGCAAGTTGAAGGAAGGCACGATCGCACAAGAAGCGTATAACGATGAATTGGTATACGAGCGCCACCGCCACCGCTACGAGTTTAACAACATCTATCGCGAGCAATTCGAAAACGCTGGCATGATCGTGGCAGGGGAAAGCCCGGACGGACATCTCGTGGAAATCCTCGAGTTGAAGGACCATCCGTTCTTCATCGGAACTCAATTCCACCCAGAATTCGCATCACGTCCAACGCGCCCGCAGCCGCTCATCCGCGAATTCATTCGCGCTGCATTGACACATCAAGGCTAATAGCCAATAAAAAAACAGAAACCATCCGCAAATGATGGTTTCTGTTTTTATTTAGATTGATGAAAGGCAAGTGACCATAAATCTCTGTGAGTGATCATAAACGTCAGCAAGTGATCATAAAACTCCGCAACCGCTCATAAATGCAGCCCCTCACTCAATCCTCTTCATTCACCATCTCGTCATACGCCATCTTAACCGCCTCATACAAAAAGAGTGCGATTAACACGTGCGGCTGAACGATCCGGCTGCCGATGTCCTCGCCCGGCAAAATCCCTTTCACGACGCCCGTCGCCATATACGTATACGCCAAATCCGCGAGCTCGTTGTCCTCAGTCGCTTTCTCGCCTGCCACAACTGCGAACGGGATGAACTGCTCCGCTAATCTCTGCGCCAACTGAAGCGCCCGTGCATCTGTAGCAGAACGGGCAAATAGCCAAACCCTGTCCGCAGAAAGGATCTCCATCCTTTCTTCATACTTGACGGCTCCCCGGAACGGCTCCGCGCTATGCAACGCGTTCATTCCGACTGCTTCCATCTCATCAAAGCCGGCGAAAATGACGCGGCCTTCCCCAATCGTTGCCTGGGCTAACAACCGCGCCGTCTCCTCGACAGCCTCTTCATTATTTGAACCGGCACGCTGCAACAGCCCGCCGATTTGTGTCGTCAATATCTTCATCTATACCACCTCGTTTCCCATTATATTTTCTATCGTGAATAAAACCAAGTTTTCCAATGAGATGCCTCGAATTAAAACAATATTGAAATAATGAATGAAAAAAGAAGGAGATTCTTCTTTTCTGTCAAATTGTACTACATACAGGGTCAATAAATAAAAAAGGGGTGGGCCTTTTGAAGAGTTTGCTAATCGTCGACGATCAAGCCGGAATACGACTTTTATTAAATGAGGTATTCACAAAAGAGGGGTTTGAAGCGAGGTTGGCCGCAAATGGCGCGGAAGCCCTCCAATCGGTTACAGAGAAAGAACCCGATTGTGTTTTACTGGACATGAAAATGCCGGGAATCGACGGAGTGGAAGTGCTGAAAAGGCTAAAGAAAGGCTGGCCCCATATTCCTGTCATCATGATGACGGCTTACGGGGAAGTCGAACTGACGGAAGAAGCAATTGAAAACGGGGCAGAGAAATATTTTACGAAACCATTCAATATTTACGAAGTGCGTGACGCGGTCAAAGAAATTCTGCATCGTGGGGAATGAAAAAACGGAATTCAGCGACGCGGCGCAACCACAACCCAGACAGTAGTAAATACTGTCTGTTTTTGTTATGATAAAAAGGTAAATATCGTAACAAACAATAAATTCATCTCGACGATCCGGAGGAGGATTTTGCATGGCACTTGTTTCAATGAAAGAAATGATGATCAAAGGCAAGAAAGAAGGATATGCAATCGGTCAGTTCAACTTGAACAACCTTGAATACACACAGGCGATTCTGCAAGCTGCGCAAGAAGAGAATTCCCCTGTCATCCTTGGCGTTTCCGAAGGGGCAGGACGCTATATGGGCGGATTTACGACAGTCGTCAACATGGTAAAAGGGTTGATACACGATTACAACATCACCGTACCTGTCGCTATCCATCTGGACCACGGATCCAGTTTCGAAAAATGCAAAGAGGCGATCGACGCGGGCTTCACATCCGTCATGATCGACGCATCTTCAAAACCTCTAGCAGAAAACATTGAAATTACGAAAAAAGTTGTGGAATATGCCCATGCAAAAGGCGTTTCCGTTGAAGCGGAGCTCGGCGTTGTCGGCGGGCAGGAAGACGATGTCATCGCTGATGGTGTCATCTATGCAGACCCGGCAGAATGTAAGGAGCTCGTTGAAGCGACGGACATCGACTGCTTGGCGCCAGCCCTTGGATCGGTTCACGGCCCGTACAAAGGCGAACCGAATTTAGGATTCAAGGAAATGGAAGAAATCTCAAGCCAATCGGACCTTCCACTCGTACTTCACGGCGGAACAGGCATCCCGACGAAGGATATCCAACGCGCCATCTCACTCGGAACTGCAAAAATAAACGTCAACACTGAAAACCAGATTGAAGGCACAAAAGCGGTCCGCGAAACATTGAACGCAGACCCGGATGTCTACGATCCACGTAAATACTTAGCACCGATGCGCGAAGCAATCAAGAAGTCAGTCATCAGCAAAATGCGCGAATTCGGCAGCTCGGGGAAAGCTTAACTTGAAAATATTAATGGTTGGCACTGTTATATTTTGTGCAAAGTTTAGTTGATTGGAGTGGAGGGCGGCGACTCCTGGGGGATTAGCACGAGCTGAAGACCCTGGACTGAGCAAAGCGAGGGAAGCGGCTGAAACCGTGCCCCCCGGAAAGCGTCCGCCCGCAACGGAAATCAACGATTTATTTAGCAACATCAGGAGAATCATCACCAAACAGATGCATTCTCCTTCTTTTCCATACATCGAAGGAGGAACAATATACATGAAATTTTTTATCGATACGGCAAACTTTGAAGAAATCAAGGAAGCACATAGTTGGGGGATCATCTCCGGCGTAACGACAAACCCATCTCTAGTCGCGAAAGAGAATATTTCATTCCACGACAGACTTCGTGAAATCACTTCACTCGTACCCGGTTCTGTCAGCGCGGAAGTCATCGCACTCGACGCAGAAGGAATGATCGAAGAAGGACGCGAACTTGCGAAAATCGCGCCGAACATTACCGTTAAGCTACCAATGACGCCGGAAGGACTGAAAGCGTGCTCCGTTTTCGCACAAGAAGGCATCAAAACAAACGTGACCCTCATTTTCAGTGCCAACCAAGCATTGCTTGCAGCGCGCGCTGGAGCCACATACGTATCCCCATTCCTCGGACGACTCGATGATATCGGTCAAGAAGGAATTCAACTGATCAGCACAATCGCGGACATTTTCACAATTCATGACATGGATACACAAATCATCGCCGCGTCCATTCGCAGCCCGCAGCATATTACAGATGCAGCACTTGCAGGAGCGCATATCGCGACGACACCATTCAACGTACTCAAGCAATTATTCAACCATCCGTTGACCGACAAAGGCATCCAACAATTCCTCGAAGATTGGGAATCAAGAAAGAACAAGTGAAACGCCTAAAGGAGACTGAAATGGACGTTTATAAAATTAGAGGTGGGAATCCTCTACGTGGAACGATAAAAGTGAGCGGAGCGAAAAACAGTGCCGTCGCGTTGATCCCGGCTTCCATCTTGGCCGATTCACCTGTAACGATTGACGGACTTCCGGAAATCTCGGACGTCCTCACACTCCAAGCGCTCCTAGAAGATATTGGCGGGAAAGTGAAATTCGAATCGGGCAAGATGACGATCGATCCGTCGGAAATGGTCGCCATGCCGCTTCCGAACGGCAATGTGAAAAAGCTGAGAGCCTCCTATTATATGATGGGGGCTATGCTCGGCAGGTTCAAGCACGCGGCGATCGGACTTCCGGGAGGCTGCCATTTGGGGCCGCGGCCGATCGACCAGCACATCAAAGGCTTCGAAGCATTGGGCGCAAAAGTGACGAACGAGCACGGTGCGATCTATTTGCGTGCTGAAGAATTGCGCGGCGCTAAAATCTATTTGGACGTTGTCTCTGTCGGGGCGACCATCAACATCATGCTCGCGGCGGTCCGTGCCAAAGGGCGGACGATCATCGAAAACGCAGCGAAAGAACCTGAAATTATCGACGTCGCCACTTTGCTTTCGAATATGGGCGCCAACATCAAAGGTGCAGGGACGAATGTCATCCGAATTGAAGGTGTCGAACGGTTGCACGGAACGAAACATACAATCATTCCGGACAGAATTGAAGCAGGCACATTCATGATTATGGCGGCTGCAGCCGGAGATGGCATTACAATCGATAATGTCATCCCTTTCCACGTCGAAGCGTTGACCGCGAAATTGCGCGAGATGGGCGTCAAAGTGGAGGAGCGGGAAGAGCATATATTCATTCCGAAAACGGAGAATTTGCTGGCAGTCGACGTGAAAACGCTCGTCTACCCGGGATTCCCGACCGATCTGCAACAGCCGTTCTCGGTGCTGTTGTCGCAGGCGCATGGCTCATCCGTCATAACGGATACGATCTATTCCGCGCGGTTTAAGCAAATAGACGAATTGCGGCGGATGAATGCCGACGGAAAAGTGGAGGGGCAATCGGTCATTCTTTCGGGACCGACTCCACTCCAGGCTGCGACCGTCCGCGCTACCGACCTTCGCGCAGGTGCGGCTCTCGTCATCGCGGGACTGCTTGCAGAAGGTGAAACGGAAATTCAGGAAATCCAACATATCGAACGGGGCTACAGCGACCTCATCGAGAAACTTCGCGGCATCGGAGCGGACATCAGGAAAGTTTCGGTTTCGGAAAAAGCGACGATCGGTGAATAAAGTGAAGTTATGCTTATGCTATACTAGAGACGAATTTAACAGCTAATGAAAAGCGTATAACTTGTTAATGGATAATGAAATGCGCAAAACGGGAGGAACAATCATAATGGAACGCAGTTTATCGATGGAATTAGTACGTGTAACAGAAGCGGCGGCAGTATCGGCTTCCCGCTGGATGGGGCGCGGTTTGAAAAACGAAGCGGATGACGCCGCAACGGAAGCGATGCGTACTGTGTTCGACACGATCCCGATGCAAGGGGTCGTCGTAATCGGCGAAGGCGAAATGGATGAAGCACCGATGCTCTATATCGGCGAAGAGCTCGGAACAGGCGAAGGTCCGGAAGTGGATGTCGCCGTCGACCCGCTGGAAGGTACGAACATCGTCGCATCAGGAGGCTGGAATGCGCTTGCGGTCATCGCAATCGCAGATAAAGGGAACCTCCTCAACGCGCCGGACATGTACATGGATAAAATCGCGGTCGGACCTGAAGCGGTCGGCAAAATCGACATCAACGCATCTATCGCAGATAACCTTCAAGCCGTAGCCAAAGCGAAAAACAAATCGATCGATGAAGTTGTGGCAACTGTCCTCAACCGTGAACGCCATTCGAAAATCATCGAAGAAATCAGAGCTGCAGGCGCACGCATCAAGCTCATCAACGACGGGGACGTGGCTGCTGCGATCAATACGGCATTCGACGACACAGGCGTAGACATCCTGTTCGGACTCGGCGGAGCTCCTGAAGGCGTCATCGCCGCAGTCGGACTTAAATGCCTCGGCGGCGAAATCCAAGGCAAGCTCATCCCTTCAAATGAGGAAGAGCGCCTCCGTTGCGAAAAAATGGGAATCGACATTACGAAAGTACTCTACATGGATGACCTCGTAAAAGGCGACGACGCCATCTTCGCCGCAACGGGAGTAACAGACGGCGAATTGCTGCGCGGCGTCCAATTCAAAGGCGGCTACAGCGAAACCCACTCACTCGTCATGCGCTCCAAATCCGGAACAATCCGTTTCGTAGAAGGACGCCACAGCATGAAGAAAAAACCGAATTTGGTTATGCAAGATTGAATATGTTTTAATTAAAAATAGCAAGCCTCAGCCCGGCATTTCGCCGGGCATACTTCTATTAATTGATTCACCTACCCGATGAAACAATCACCCTTACAAACGAAAACAAATAAAGAGTGGAGCTTATGATACTATGCCAATTCTAACAATCGCCAGCTTGGAAAATATGACCCTAAAAGAGTTATATGAGCTTGCAAGAGAATACAAAATCTCCTATTACAGCAAACTAACGAAAAAAGAACTCATCTTCGCCATCCTAAAATCGAGAGCAGAACAGGAAGGTTTCTTCTTCATGGAAGGCGTACTCGAAATCATCCAATCGGAAGGATACGGATTCCTCCGTCCGATCAACTACTCGCCAAGCTCTGAGGACATCTACATTTCCGCTTCTCAGATCAGACGATTTGACTTGCGAAACGGGGATAAGGTGACAGGGAAAGTACGTCCGCCAAAAGAGAACGAACGCTATTACGGCTTGCTGCAAGTGGAAGCCGTCAACGGGGAAGACCCGGAAGTCGCCAGGGAGCGCGTCCATTTCCCGGCGCTCACACCGCTTTATCCGGACCGCCATATCAAACTTGAAACGACACCACAGAAATTGTCCACCCGCATCATGGACTTAGTGTCGCCGGTCGGTTTCGGCCAGCGTGGACTGATCGTCGCACCTCCGAAAGCAGGGAAGACGATGCTGTTGAAAGAAATTGCGAATGCCATTACGACGAATCATCCTGAATCAGAATTGATCGTCCTCCTCATCGACGAGCGTCCTGAGGAAGTGACGGACATCGAACGTTCCGTCAATGCCGATGTCGTCAGCTCGACATTCGACGAAGTGCCGGAAAACCACGTGAAAGTCGCTGAACTTGTATTGGAGCGCGCAATGCGCCTCGTCGAACATAAACGCGATGTCGTCATTCTTATGGATTCCATCACGAGATTGGCACGCGCTTATAACCTCGTCATCCCGCCAAGCGGCCGTACGCTTTCAGGCGGTATCGACCCGGCTGCGTTCCACCGTCCGAAGCGATTTTTCGGTGCGGCGCGAAACCTCGAGGAAGGCGGCAGCTTGACGATTCTCGCAACCGCTTTGATCGACACGGGCTCGCGTATGGATGAAGTTATTTACGAGGAATTCAAAGGGACCGGCAACATGGAGTTGCATCTTGACCGCAGCCTTGCAGAACGCCGTATTTTCCCTGCACTCGACATTCGCCGCTCCGGAACGCGGAAAGAGGAATTGCTCATCCCGTCCGAACAGCTCGAAAAACTTTGGGCGATCCGGAAGACGTTTTCCGACGCACCAGATTTCGCGGAACGCTTCCTGAAAAAACTGCGTCAATCCAAATCGAACGAAGAATTTTTCGACAAGCTCAATGAAGAAATGAAAGCCCATCGCAACGGAAAAGGACTCCTTTAATACGAAATAAAAATAGTTGCAAGCGCCGTCACGAAGAACGGCGTTTGCGAGCACAAGCGCAGCGTTGCGAGCAAGAATAATGAAGTGAAATCACAGTGTGAAATTCGAATAAAATAGTTGCATATACCTAATGAATTTGTTATAATTCTTGAGTATGGTTTATAGCCATCTGCTGCATATGCGGTTGACATACACGGACCGTGTAAGGCATCAGTCTTATGCAACACCCTACAATAATACTCTGTTCCAGATGGTTCAGGGCGAGAGGAGAGAGACCGATGAGAGCAGGAATTCATCCAAACTACAAAGTAGCGACTGTCACTTGTTCATGTGGAAACACATTCGAAACAGGTTCTGTAAAAGAGGACATTCGCGTAGAAGTTTGTTCAGAATGCCATCCATTCTACACTGGACGCCAAAAATTCGCTGCAGCGGACGGACGTATCGACCGCTTCAACAAGAAATATGGCTTCAAAGAAGAAGGACAAGAATAAGAACATTCCAACCCGCCAACATTGTTTGGCGGGTTTTCAATTTGGGAATAAACCAAATAGAATTCTTTTTGAATCAACCCCTATATTTGTCAAAACGGTTTTGCGCGACGCATGAAGCGATCCGCGTCCAAAGCGCCGTGCTTGGCGCCCAATAAATCCCTCCATAACATATTCTGACATGAAATAAAAGACGTCCTTTCCACAGGTTTTTGATGTATGATAGACATTCCAACAATGAAAAAAACACATTTACATAGAGCAACAATTGAAAGGGGAACCAACATGTACGTAACAATGCAAGGCGGCTGGATAGAAGTGATTTGCGGAAGCATGTTTTCAGGAAAATCCGAGGAATTGATCCGACGCGTGAGACGCGCACAATTCGCCAAACAGAAAATCGCAGTATTCAAGCCGGAAATCGATGATCGATATAGCGAAGAAGCGGTCGTCAGCCATAACGGAACGACAGTGATTGCGACGCCCGTTGCCGAATCAACTCAAATTGAGCAATTTGTGAAGGACGATTACGATATCATCGCCATTGACGAAGCGCAATTTTTCGATGAAGGCATCGTCGACGTCGTCATGGAATTGGCGGATCGTGGATTCCGCGTCATCGTCGCAGGACTCGACCAAGATTTCCGCGGCGAACCATTCGGACCGATGCCGCAGCTCATGGCTGTAGCAGAAAACGTCACAAAACTGCAGGCCGTCTGCACTGTTTGCGGATCGCCCGCAAGCCGTACACAACGGCTTATTAACGGACAACCCGCCGGCTACGATGACCCGATCATCCTCGTTGGAGCATCCGAAGCATACGAAGCAAGATGCCGCATGCACCACGAAGTCCCAAACGGCGTAACCGCTCACGTGGCAGTTAAATAATTTCGACAGACAGCATGGGCAAGCGCCATGCTGTTTTTTTATTTGCTGAAAAATCACCAACACACTATCCACAACCGTTGAATACTATGTCTATTGGCAACACTTTTAACGGGAGGTGGATGAATTGAGAAGATGGATTGTCGCCCTTACACTCTTTTGCTTAATTGGACTAATCGGCTGTCAAAAGCAATCGGCGACCGATCAACATAAAGACAACGCGGAAACACCCGAAGCAGAACCTACGGAACAACAGGAAACACCAAAGCAAACAGAATCGACCAAGCAACCGGTTGCCCAAACGGAAATTATCCCGGCACCGGTCCCAGTTATCAACATCATTGATCCGGTTTCTAATAAACTGATCCACACATTAACCCCAATCGATTTAGGCTACGAAATGGACATCGCGGCGTACATAGTGAAAGTCGAACAACTAGCTAGAGAGCTCGCACGCGGAACCGATGGGAAAGCCGGCTACGATCAAAGAATGGTACTCGACAAACTAGACGAACAAGGCAATCTCATCAAAGGCAACCCGCAGATTATATTACGGGAAAGCATATTAGTGGAGCGGATAATGGAAGCGTCTGCCGATGGAGGCACTGTTGAACTGCCAATCGAAATAACTGAAAGCGGCTATGATCCCGAGGATATCAGGCACTTGGAAGACGTTGTCATCGCTTCGTATACGACCTATTTCAACCCGGCGAACACAAACCGGAATAAAAACATCGAACTTTCAGCCGCTGCGATTGACAAAATCATCGTCGGCAAAGATGATCAATTCTCCTTCAACACTGTCGTCGGACCACGAGATGAAGCGAACGGTTACCAGCCAGCCCCGGAAATCATCAACAAAAAACTTGTCATGGGAATAGGCGGAGGAGTTTGCCAAACATCCTCCACTTTATTCAATGCTGTCGATCATTTTTCAGTAAAATACATTGAATGGCATCATCATTCAATAGACATCGGCTACGTCCCGAAAGGAAGGGATGCGACCGTCTCCTACGGCGGCCTCGACTTCAGATTCCGAAACACCGCGGGAGCCCCGTTCCTTATTAAAGCCATCTACGGCAAAGACTTTCTAACGGTTGAAATTAGGACGGCGGAGAAATATGTCGATGCTTTTAAGTGAGTTGTTATATTGCGCATAACGTAGAGGCTCCCACGTCCAAAGCGAGCCTCCGCGCGTCCAAAGCGAGCCCCGGCACGTCCAAAGTGGGCCTCCGTGCGTCCAAAGCGAGTCATCGCGCGTCCAAAGCGAGCCCCGGCACGTCCAAAGCAAGCCTCCGCGCGTCCAAAGCGGGTCCTGGCGCGTCCAAAGAGGGTCCCGGCACGTCTAAAGCAAGCCGCCGCACGTCCAAAGCAAGTCATCGCACGACCAAAACTAGCTCTCGCACGCCCGAGTATAACTTGAAAATTTTATTTTATGGACGCTTTCCGCCTCAAAAGTGAAATTTATTCCGCATATCAGGGCTAAAATCAAATTTCTGCTCATTTTAGAATATTTACGTCCTGATACAATGCTTGTGAGGTGATGAAAATGCTAATGAAAAAACGGAGTGAGCCCTTGTCTTTGCTAGGTTTGCAATCATTAATAGCAAGGCTGCCTAGCAATCATAAGCAATATGCAATAGTCGAGGAAGATCTCAGAAGAAAGGCTGGGTACGGAGGTGAATTGAACTTTGACAAGCACATTAATGAATTCCGTCCATCATATCCATTCAGCATAATTCATGATCTTTGCCTTCTATACAATGGAATATATTTTCAAATGGATACAGTGCTTATACAGCCGGATAAAATTATCATATTTGAGATAAAGAACCTCGGTGGAAAACTTACCGTTAAAGCAAATCCGACGCAATTTATTCAAGAACTCAAAGGGGAAAGAAAAATCATTCAAAGTCCAATTACTGAACTAGAACGGAAAACAATATTTTTGGACAGATGGTTGAGGGAAAGGGGAATTAATATCCCTATTAAAGGAATGATAGGACTTGCCTACACAAACGAATTGTTGATCGAAGAAGAAACGAATACTGATATTTTATTTACACATGAAATTCCGATTCGATTGTATAACATGGAAATTACGGAAGAAATGTTGAGTAGGAATAAAATCAGTAATATCGCCCGCGATCTAGTGGAGGCGCATCAAGAATATAACCCTTTCCCTTTAACAGAGACTTTAAATATTGCTAAAAAGGATATAACACCAGGAGTCATTTGCCCAGAGTGCAAGCTTAATGGAATGAAATGGAGCATGAAGAAATGGCATTGTCCTAGCTGTTTTTATAGTGCCGGCGATTGTCATCTGCCCCTAATCGACGACTGGTTCTATTTAATGGATAGCTACATAACAAATCGTCAATTTCGCTATTTTTCAGGGGTCGAACATCAGCCGATTGCAAAAAGATTATTAAAAAAATCGGGTCTAGTCATGAAAGGTCATCGTAGGACAGCATTTTATATAAGATGATTATTCAAACGCTTTTTCAAAAAGCGTTTTTTTAATCGCGCCATCTATCTCCTTTGCTTCGCGTCCAAAGCAAGCCGCCGCGCGTCCAAAGCAAGTCTCCGCGCGTCCAAAGCAAGTCTCAGCGCGTCCAAAGCAAGTCCCCGCGCGTCCAAAGCAAGCCGCCACGCGTCCAAAGCGAGTCTCCGCGCGTCCAAAGCAAGTCTCCGCGCGTCCAAAGCAAGTCCCCGCGCGTCCAAAGCAATCCCTCGCGCGTCCAAAGCAAGCCTCCGCGCGCCCAAAGTAAGCCCCCACGCGTCCAAAGCGATCCCTCGCGCGTCCAAAACAAGCCCCGCACGCTCCTCCGCCCGCCCGCAACACACCGCCACCCAAAGAAATCACTGTATTTCAGCGCCTTATTCCCGTACAATAAACATACAAAACAGACTGAGGACGAAGAGGTGCAATGACTATGTTTGAGAGGCTTCAAGCCGTTGAGGATCGATATGAGCGATTGAATGAATTGCTGAGCGATCCGGATATTGTAAGTGATATGACTAAGCTGCGGACGTATTCGAAGGAGCAGTCCGATTTGCAGGATACGGTCGATGCGTACCGTGAATATAAAAGCGCGACGACGCAGTATGACAATGCGAAAGAAATGCTGGAAGAGCATTTGGATGATGAAATGAAAGAACTCGTCAAAATGGAACTCGCCGAGCTCGATGAACAGATCGAAGCCCTTGAAGCGAGATTGAAACTATTGCTCGTCCCGAAAGATCCGAACGATGACAAAAACGTCATTATGGAGATCCGCGGGGCGGCGGGCGGCGATGAAGCGGCGCTATTCGCGGGCAACTTGTACAGGATGTATAGCCGTTTTGCGGAAACGAGCCATTGGAAAGTCGAAGTGATGGATTCCTCGCCGACGGAGCTTGGCGGGTTCAAGGAAATCATTTTCATGATCAGCGGGAACGGCGCGTATTCCAAACTGAAATATGAAAACGGAGCGCATCGCGTCCAGCGTGTGCCGGAAACGGAATCGGGCGGCCGGATCCATACGTCGACAGCGACCGTCGCCGTGCTGCCGGAAGCAGAGGAAGTCGAAATCGACATCCACGAAAAAGATATCCGCACCGATACATTCGCATCATCCGGACCGGGTGGGCAATCTGTCAACACGACGATGTCCGCCGTCCGCCTGACGCACTTGCCGACAGGGATCACCGTATCCTGCCAGGACGAAAAATCGCAGATTAAAAATAAAGAGAAAGCGATGAAAGTCCTCCGTGCTCGCATCTACGATAAATTCATGCAGGAAGCGCAAGCCGAATACGACGAAAAGCGGAAATCCGCTGTCGGGACGGGCGACCGCTCCGAAAGGATCCGTACGTACAACTTCCCGCAAAACCGCGTGACGGACCACCGGATCGGACTTACAATCCAAAAACTCGATCAGATCATCGAAGGGAAGCTCGACGAAGTGATCGACGCCCTCATCGTCGAGGACCAGGCGAGACGATTGGAAAGCTTGGATCAACATGACTGAAAAAATCCATGAGGCGCTCAATAAAGCGAAATCCCTTCTCGAATCAAAAAACTTGGACAAACACGCAGCCCAACTGCTCATGGAGCATGTCACACAGAAATCGAGCGCAGCATTGCTCGCGGACTTGCGTGAACCACTCACAACCGAACAGCACAACGATTTCTGGAATAAAACCGAAGAGCTGCTCACAGGCAAGCCCGTCCAGCATATTATCGGCACGGAACAGTTTTACGGACTGTCGTTCGAGGTGAATGAGCACGTGCTCATTCCGCGGCCTGAAACGGAGGAGCTCGTATTGGGCGCCCTCGAACGGAGCCGCAAATTCGCCGAATGCCGCGTGGCGGATATCGGTACAGGGAGCGGCGCAATCGCGATTGCCTTCAAAAAAGAAAGGCCTGACGCACTTGTCACGGCGACGGACATAAGTGAATCCGCGCTAAAAGTTGCGAAGCGGAATGCGAAGCGCAACGAGGTCAACATCGAGTTCAGGCTCGGCAATTTGACGGAGCCGATCGAAGGGGAGAAGTGGGATGTCTTCCTGTCGAACCCGCCGTATATCTCCTGGGAGGAGTCCGAGGAGATGTCTTCGACGGTGGTCGATTTTGAGCCGCATAGCGCGTTGTTTGCGGATGATGATGGCCTTTTCTTCTACAAGCAATTAGCGGAAAAACTGCCGACGCTCATGAATCCCCGGTCGCTCATCGGCGTCGAAATCGGCTACTTGCAAGGGCAGGCAGTGAGTGAGCTTTTCCAGAAGGCGTTCCCGAATGCGCGGGTAACGATCGAAAAAGATGTGAACGGAAAAGATCGAATGATATTTTGCGAGATTGGTGAATAAAACCCCTTAACCCTGGCGACAATGTGGTCAGGAGGGGATCGATATGTTGCAAGACTATGAAATCACTAAAATTCAAACTAATAAGCGGGCGGATCGTTGGATGGCGGTAGTCGAGTTCATTCTCGTGCTGTTCCTCATCCAGTCCGCGTTGCTATTATTCACAGGCCAGGCGGAACAGGAAGAGGAGATCAGATTCCGGATCCTGTCACATTCGAATGCGCCTGCCGACCAAAAGTTGAAGGAAGAGATCCGGCTTGTCAT
The DNA here is from genome assembly GCF_943736995.1 of Sporosarcina sp. Marseille-Q4943. Taxonomy (GTDB): domain Bacteria; phylum Bacillota; class Bacilli; order Bacillales_A; family Planococcaceae; genus Sporosarcina. The sequence goes on from NZ_CALSFT010000002.1 coordinate 382,008, forward strand.
CGAGCCGATGATCAATGAGGCGATGACGCAAGCGAAGTCGAAATCAGAAATTGTGGATAACTTAGTGGCTATTGAATCGACCATTTTGGAAACCGCCCAATCGATGGCGGGTGGACAAGACGTTACGTTTGAGCGGACAGCGGCTTTGTTTCCGCCGAAGCGTTCGGGCTTGGTCATCACGCCGCAAGCGCCGTATGACGCGTATATTTTGAAGATCGGCAGCGGGCGTGGCGACAATTGGTGGTGCTCTTTATTCCCAAGGGTCTGTTTTCCTGACAAAGAAGTGGAAGAATCAGACGACGAAAAGGTCACTTTCTTCATTTGGGAGTGGATAAAGTCGTTGTTTGAATAAAGTTATCCACTTGAATTGTGGATAAGTGGATGAAATTGTGTATAAATGGGGGTTTGAACCGTGGAAACTGAAATCGTTTCAGTGGATAAAGATATGGATAACTCGGTAAGTTATCAACGGGCTGTGGATATTTTGAAAGATGGCGGCGTCATCGCGTTCCCGACCGAAACGGTGTATGGCCTCGGAGCGCTTGCGACGGATGCGGTTGCTGTGCAGCGGATCTTCGAAGCGAAGGGACGCCCGTCCGACAATCCGCTTATCGTACATATTGGCAAGAAAGAAGATGTGGATAATTACGCGGTGGATGTGCCGGAAAATGCGGGAAAGCTGATGGATGCATTTTGGCCGGGTCCGCTGACGCTCGTCTTCCATAAGAGGCCCGGTGTCATTGCGGAAAATGTCACACCGGGCTTCGACACGGTCGGGTTGCGGATGCCCGATCATCCCGTGGCACTACAACTTCTCCGTACGCTTGACGGGCCGCTTGCCGCACCGAGCGCGAATCGGAGCGGAAAACCGAGCCCTACGGAAGCCGCGCATGTGCTGACCGATCTGAATGGCCGGATTCCGCTTATCGTCGACGGTGGAAAGACAGGCGTCGGCGTCGAATCGACCGTGCTCGACATGACGGCGAATCCTCCTGAAATCCTGCGGCCGGGCGGCGTGACGCGCGAGATGATCGAGGAAGTGATTGGTCCTGTTCGTGCCGAAAAGGAATCCGGAACCCTCGACGATGAAGAAGCGCCACGTGCACCCGGCATGAAATATATGCATTACGCTCCGGAGTCGCCGCTATTCGTCATTCAGCCGGACGAAACGACGATCCAGGAAGCGGTCAGGCAGCTTCACTCCGAAGGGAAGAAGGTTGCGGTCATCGGACCTGACGAATTCGACATCGCGGAAGCCGACTGGTATTTCCGTGTCGGCCCGCTTCATGACAACGAGGCGATGGCGGTGAATTTATACGGGGCGATCCGGCAATGCGATATGACGGACGCCGATCTCATCCTCGCCGCAGGGACGGATCATGAAGGAGTCGGAGCCGCCGTCATGAATCGGCTCCTGAAAGCGGCGGACGGAAAACGGTTCGACGGATAATATCATGTGAGTTTCTATGTTCAACTGCTAATCGGATATGAATGACCTCCTAAACGAGCGCATAAGATGGATGGATGCGGAAGTTGGGAGGTCAATTCATTGTTGGAAATATTCGCTGCAAGCGTTACGACAATCGATGTCGTCGTAGTATTATCGTTATTACAATTGCGAAAAGGAAGGCTTGTCCTCGCGCTGTGGATAACATTCCTGAACTTGGTGCTGCCTTTCGCGGGCTTCGTCATGGGGGACTGGTCGGCCGATCTTTTTTCAGTGTGGAGCAATCTTCTGTCGGGCGTACTACTAGCAATGATCGGCATCCACATGCTTCTGCAGGATGATGATAACAGCATGCTGAAACGGCAGCTCCATCCGGCGCTCATTGCGCTTGCCGTAAGCTTGGACACCTTTTCAATCAGTGTTTCGTTTGGCATGCTTCATTTGAATAAACTACTGTTCATCTTGGCCGCTGGAGCTCTCTCGTTCATTTTTTCCTGCTTGGCCCTTTATTTCGGACGGTTTTTGAATATCAAAAACGGCAGGCTGCTTCGCATCGTTGCCGGATTGGCTTTATTAATCATGGGGATATTGTCATGTTTTTGATGAAATTATCTATTTCTTTATTCACGGCTATCGGGTATTCTAAAGGTAGGTGATCATGAATGAATATTTATTTTATTTGCACAGGGAATACGTGCAGGAGTCCGATGGCGGAGGCGATACTCCGTTCGAAGGCGATAGAGGGCGTCACGGTCCGGTCGGCTGGGGTAAGTACGGTTGACGGGTTGCCGATTTCTATGAATGCGAAGACGCTTATCGAAGAGGCGGACATGCCTTATACGCCGGTTTCCAACGCGGTCAACGCGGAAGATCTGGCATGGGCGGACCTCGTGTTGACGATGACGACGTCGCATAAGGAACTGCTGCTGCATTCATTCCCGGAAGTTGAAAAGAAGACATTTACGTTGAAAGAGTTCGCAACTCCCGGTGATTTCGGAGATGTGCACGATCCGTATGGTGGCAGTTTGGCCACGTACCGGACGACATTCGAAGAATTGGGTAGGTTGATCGAACAGTTGAAGATGAAGCTGACGGAGGATGGGTAATGAAGAAGAAATTCGGCTTGCGTAAAAAATTGGTTTTATTCGTAACGGTGCTTGCAGTTGTCACGTATTCGACGAGCGCGTTGTTCATCAACTATATCCGGCCGGAATTCTTTCCGAATGTACAGCCGTTTGTATTTGAAATTAGTACATATGCAATGGGAATTTTATGGTCGGGCATTTTGGCGGCCTTATTCAGCACGATTTTGACGAAGCCGCTGCAAAACTTGGAGAAGGCGGCGATCGAAGTGGCGGACGGGAAGATCGGCACGGACATCGAACTGCCGAAGTCGTCCGACGAAATCCGCTCGGTAGCGGAAGCGTTCCAGCAGCTCGTCGTCAATTTGCGGACGATCGTCGCGGAAATCGAAACGAACTTCGAGAAGACGGCGCAGACGGTCGACAAATTATCAGGTGAGACAAGCAGTGCGACGTCACAGGCGGATGCGGTCGCATCAACGATCATGGAAATCTCCTCGGGTGCGGAAGCTTCGGCCGTCGCCATCCAGGAAACGGCGGAGGCGATCGAGGATGTCCGGACGCTTGCAGCAGAAGTGAGCAGACGTGCGGAAGATTCATCCGAACAATCAAAAGAGATGCTTGCGGAATTGGAGCGTACGACAGAAGTGTTCCGGACGCTCGTCAAAGGAATCCGGGACATGTCGAATCAGAGCGAGCAGTCGCTCGGCACGATCCGCGAACTCGACCAAAATGCGCAGAAGATCGGCGAAATCGTCCAGCTCGTCGGCAGCATCGCCGGCCAGACGAATTTGCTTGCGCTGAACGCGTCCATCGAAGCGGCGCGGGCAGGCGAACATGGAAAAGGCTTCGCGGTCGTCGCGGAGGAAGTCCGAGTCCTTGCGGATGAAAGTGCGAAAGCGGTCCATAGCATCGATGAACTTGTGAAAACGATCCAGTCCGACGTCTCAAAAGTCGTGAAGGAAATGGAAAGGCAAGTGAAGACGGCAGCAAACGAAGCGGACCGCGCCGATGCAACGAGCGGCAACGTCGAAGCGATGGCGGAAAAAGTGAACGGCATGGCCGATTCCGTCGTCAAAATTTCGGAGCTCGTCGAACACCAGCTATCCAACATCGAAACGACCGCCATGCAATCGCAGGAAGTCGCGGCCATCGCGGAAGAGACGTCTGCTGGCGCCGAAGAAGTACGCGCCGCCACGGAAGAGCAAGTGAAATCGATCGAGCAGACCGACATTATGGCGAGCCAACTGAAAAAGCAATCCGAAGACCTTTATAAAGTCATCAGCCAGTTCGATCGTTCCTAACTATTTATCAATCATTTCCAATTCATTTCACAGCCCGAAATAGTAAAGCGAGGGCTGTGTTTTTTTGTGGAACAATGGTAAAATGATTTGTGAGTAAATTAAGAAAAGAGGGGACGCAATGAAAATCGCAATCTCTTCGGATCATGGCGGCAATCGTCTGCGCCATGAAATCATGGACTTATTATCGGAACTAGGATTGGACTATGAGGACTTCGGTCCGGACTCCGATGAATCTGTCGATTATCCGGATTACGCCAAGCCTGTAGCGGACGGCGTCGCAAGCGGGAAGTTCGATCGGGGCATCCTCATTTGCGGGACAGGGATCGGCATGTCGATCGCTGCGAATAAAGTGAAAGGGATCCGTTGTGCGCTCGTCCATGATGTCTTCAGCGCGAAGGCGACAAGAGGGCATAACGATTCGAATATCCTTGCCATGGGAGAACGTGTCATCGGACCGGGCCTTGCAAGGGAAGTGGCGACAGCATGGCTGGACACTTCATTTGAAGGCGGCCGCCACGAGCGTCGCGTCGCCAAATTGTCAGAGCTCGAAAATTAAGTGAGGTGGGCAAGACAATGGATGATGTATTGAATTTATGGAAGCTTCAGCTTGAACAGCTGCTATCGGAAATGGAAGAGCAGACAACTTTCACGCCCGGCACATTTTTCGTCGTCGGCTGCTCGACATCCGAAATCGCGGGCAAACGGATCGGGACGGGAGGCGCCCTTGAAGTCGCCGACTCGTTATTCGGACCGTTGGACGCATTCGCTAAGAAGTATGACCTGTTCTTAGCATTCCAAGGCTGCGAGCACATTAACCGCGCCTTGACGATCGAGCGCAAAGCGGCGGAAAAAATGAATCTCGACACCGTTTCCGTCATTCCGGCGGTACAAGCTGGCGGTTCGATGTCTGCATATGCATTCGAACATTTCAAAGACGCGGTCGTCGTTGAGTCCATCCGTGCGAATGCAGGGATCGACATCGGCCAGACATTGATCGGCATGCACTTGAAGCCGGTCGCCGTTCCACTCCGCACGTCCATCGACAAGATCGGGGATGCAGTCGTGACGTTAGCGACGACCCGGCCGAAACTGATCGGCGGCGAGCGCGCGATCTACAACCGCCCAGTGGAAGAGTGATTGTTAATTCCACGGTGCCTGCAACAGGATATATCAAACAGAAAAGGGGAAATGGAATCATGGATTTAAGCAATGTGAAACGCGAAGACACAGCAGTTTACGAAGCGATTATGGCGGAAAAGAACCGTCAGAACGCCAATATTGAATTGATTGCATCCGAAAACTTCGTGACGGAAGCAGTCATGGAAGCGCAAGGCTCTTACTTGACGAATAAATACGCTGAAGGCTATCCGGGCAAGCGCTACTACGGCGGATGCGAGCACGTTGACGTCGTTGAAAACATCGCGCGCGACCGTCTGAAAGAAATTTTCGGCGCAGGCTATGCAAACGTACAAGCCCACTCCGGTGCGCAAGCGAACATGGCTGTCTATTTCACAATTCTTGAGCCGGGCGACACTGTACTCGGCATGAACCTTTCCCACGGCGGACACTTGACGCACGGCAGCCCGGTAAACTTCTCCGGCAAGCTGTACAATTTCGTTGAATACGGCGTCAGCAAAGAAGACGAGCGCATCGATTACGAAGATGTCCGTCAAAAAGCGCTTGAGCATAAGCCGAAATTGATTGTTGCGGGTGCAAGTGCGTATCCACGCGAAATCGACTTTGCGAAATTCCGCGAAATCGCTGATGAAGTCGGAGCTTATTTGATGGTTGATATGGCTCATATCGCAGGCCTTGTCGCAGTAGGCGAGCACCCGAACCCAGTGCCATACGCACACTTCGTCACATCGACGACGCATAAGACATTGCGCGGCCCACGTGGCGGATTGATCCTCGTGAACGAGGAATTCGCTGAAGAATTCGGCCGTAAAATCGACAAAACGATCTTCCCTGGCATCCAAGGCGGCCCGCTCATGCACGTCATCGCTGCAAAAGCGGTTGCATTCGGCGAAGCCCAAAAGCCTGAGTTTAAATCGCATATCCAGCAAGTGAAGAAAAATGCTGCTGCCCTTGCGGAATCCTTGATGGCTGAAGGCGTCGACATCGTTTCAGGCGGAACGGACAACCACTTGTTGCTCGTCAACTTGAAATCACTCGGCATCACAGGCAAGATCGCTGAACACGTCCTTGACGAAGTCGGCATCACTGTCAATAAAAACACGATTCCATTCGATACGGAAAGCCCATTCGTCACATCCGGCATCCGTATCGGAACACCAGCCGTCACAACACGCGGTTTCAAAGAGGAAGAGATGAAAGAGATCGGCTCCATCATCGCCCACCTATTGAAAAACCACGAAGACGAAGCGGTGAAAAAGGAAGCGGCTGAGCGCGTCAAAGCATTGACAGACCGTTTCCCACTATATGCATAATTGATAAATCCCCGCTCTCCTCGCGAGAGCGGGGATTTTTTCAAGAAAGAACGCATAAAACTCATTTTCTGCGCATATACGCTTCTAGATACGCATAAATGTCGCCAAAAGCGCATAAATCGCAATTCCCACGCATAACCGCTGACAACCGCGCATAAATCAGAAATTCCGCGCATAAACCGCTACAAATACGCATAAAATTCTTATTTCACGCATAACCGACATTATCTTCATTCCCAATGTGTAAATCGACATGTTTCTGTTATAATGTACAGGACATTCCGAAAAGGAGCGATTAGCAATGGCAAAAGTACATGTATTTGATCATCCGCTTATCCAGCATAAATTGACACATATCCGTGACGTGAACACAGGAACGAAGGAGTTCCGCGAGCTCGTCGACGAAGTGGCAACGCTGATGGCGTATGAAATTACCCGCGACCTTCCGTTGACGGAAGTGGAAGTGGAAACACCGGTCCAGACAGCAAAATCCAATGTATTGGCAGGCAAAAAAATTGGTATCGTACCGATACTTCGTGCAGGCATCGGCATGGTCGATGGCATTTTGAAATTGATTCCAGCAGCGAAAGTCGGACATATCGGCTTGTTCCGTGATCCGGACACACTGCAACCAGTTGAGTATTTCGTAAAACTTCCTTCCGACGTATCGGAGCGTGAATTCATCCTCATCGACCCGATGCTTGCAACAGGCGGCACGGCGGTGGAAGCTGTCAATTCATTGAAAAAACGCGGTGCGAAAAACATCCGCTTCATGTGCTTGATTGCAGCTCCTGAAGGCGTGAAAGTATTCACGGAAGCACATCCTGACATCGATGTGTACATTGCTGCATTGGACGAAAAATTGAACGAAAAAGGATATATCGTTCCGGGACTTGGTGACGCAGGTGACCGCCTGTTTGGAACTAAATAATCACGGAACAAAATAATGGGGAAGGCGTGAATGGATTGAAACGGAAATGGAAAGTGATGACGATATTCGGTACGCGCCCGGAAGCTATTAAAATGGCTCCGCTTGTACTCGAACTGCAAAAGCATCCCGAAGAGATCGAATCGATCGTCACGGTGACTGCGCAGCATCGTCAAATGCTCGACCAAGTTTTGCATGCATTCAACATCACACCAACTTATGATCTGAACATCATGAAAGATCGGCAGACGCTCATCGATGTCGCGACACGCGGATTGGAAGGGCTCGATCAAATTATGAAAGAGGCGCAGCCTGATATCGTGCTCGTCCATGGCGATACATCTACGACATTCATCGGCAGCCTCGCCGCATTTTACAATAAAATTGCAGTCGGCCACGTCGAGGCGGGACTCCGCACATGGGATAAATTCTCCCCATACCCGGAGGAAATGAACCGCCAGCTGACGGGTGTCCTTGCCGACCTTCATTTCTCGCCGACCGAAAAGTCTGCGCAGAACCTATTAAATGAAGGAAAGCAAGAAGACCGCATTTACATTACGGGGAACACCGCAATTGACGCGCTGCAGACGACGGTGCGAGACGACTATAATCATCCGATTCTCGACGAAATCGGCGAAGATCGTCTCATCCTTCTTACCGCGCACCGCCGCGAAAACTTGGGCGAACCGATGCGCAACATGTTCCGCGCCATCAACCGGATCCTTGAAAAGCATCCGGACACACAAGTCATCTATCCGGTCCATATGAATCCGGCGGTGCGTGAAGTGGCGGACGAAATCCTCGGCTCGAACAAACGCGTTCATCTGATCGAACCGCTCGAAGTCGTCGATTTCCACAACTTCGCCGCACGTTCGCATATCATTTTGACCGATTCGGGCGGCATCCAGGAAGAGGCGCCGTCACTCGGCAAACCGGTCATCGTCCTCCGCGATACGACGGAGCGTCCGGAAGGCATCGAGGCCGGCACATTGAAACTTGCCGGAACCGACGAAGACACGATCTTCAACTTGACGGACACACTTCTATCCGACGAAGCGGAATACAGCGCAATGGCGAAAGCATCCAACCCGTACGGAGACGGCCACGCGTCCGAACGGATCGTCAGCGCGTTGAAGGAATACCTTTCTTCATTAAATTAATCAGAAACGGGTTCTAATTTATGCGTAAAAACGCATAAATCCCGCGAAAGAAGCATAAACCCGTAGAAAAACGCATAAATTGCAAGAAAGACGCATAAACGCTAGCAGAAACGCATAACCGCCGCAAATCACGCATAAATCCATTCAAAGGCGCATAAAAGCATTTATGCGCGAATAAATGACTTTATGCGTATTTCGACCCGGTTATGCGGAATTATAGCGAATTATGCGCAACTGGCTCAATTTATGCGCGTTTAGTGCCAATTATGCGTATCTAAAACATTTTATGCGTATCTGCAGTTGCTAGGCGTTCCAGTACGTAGGCTCCATTAGGAAAGCAAACTGCTGGAACGAAGCAACTGCCTTTTTAAATAGAAGAAATCCCTTATCCACTACGACAAAAAATTCCTACATTAACAAATATGTCGATTGTTTGACAATATGAACAGTTTGTGAATAATTTCACGGGAATTAATTGACATCAAAATGCCCCTATTGTATGCTAACAAAGGGTAAGAATGATAGGGATCCATACATAGAAAAGCGCCTCGGGGATAAGCTTCAAGGCGATTCTATCATCCTTCAATGGACGTCGTTCCACGAAGGACCCCTTGAGCGTGCTCGATGGCAACGCCTCCTGGTGGTCAGCTGCTTACGGCGATTCACTACAAACATAGGTTCCGACCTTTTTCGGAGTCTCTATCAGTACAAGCCCTAATTGGGGACGACTCGTGTCGTTTTGTGTCGTACCTTGTACGCTACCCGCTTTTCGAAATCGCCAGTCCCGGAAAATACGAATCAGGAGAATCACCCATCATGCATACATTGCGACACATTTTTAATAGGCAGAAGAAAGCACTCTTTTTTTTGCTCGCATTGTTTGTCATCGGATGGGCTTTTAGTGCATTCAAACCGGTTTTTGGCGGATTAATCTTAGGCTCATTGTTCGGACTGTATAATTTCTATATTCTTGTCCGTAGAATGGAAAGATTTGATCAGAACATTTCGGAAGGGAAAGCAACAAAATCAATCGGAGGAACCGCATTGCGATTCGGATCCGGTGTGGCTGCGGCAGCCATTGCGTTGTCGATGCCGGAAAAATTTGATCTGATCGGTACAGTGATCGGACTGATGATTCCATACGTTCTGTTGCTTGTTGACAGAATCGTAGTCCACGTCAAGCATTTTAACTGACACGCATAAGGGAGGTGAACGAAACGTGAACCATGAAAATCCGGAGATTACTATCGGATTCTTAAGCTTTAACCCAGCTAACATCCTCATGCTCTTTGTCACATGTCTAGTCGTCTTCATCATTGCCGTCCTCTCGACGCGCAATTTGCAAATCAAACCGACCGGCATGCAGAACTTCATGGAATGGGTCATGGATTTCGTCAAAGGGATCATTAAGAACAATATGGACTGGAAAACAGGTGGCCGTTTCCACGTACTCGGAATCACCTTGATCATGTTCGTTTTCGTTGCAAATATGCTCGGATTGCCGTTTGCAATCATTTGGGATGATAAACTTTGGTGGAAATCGCCGACAGCGGACCCTGTCATTACGATGACGCTCGCTTCGATGGTCGTTGTCTTAACCCATTACTATGGCGTTAAACAATTGGGGACGAAAGGATACTTCAAAACGTATCTTCAACCGATGCCATTTTTGGCACCACTTAAAGTCATCGAAGAATTTGCAAACACATTGACACTCGGTCTACGTCTTTACGGTAATATTTTCGCAGGGGAGATCCTCATCGGTCTACTTGCAACTCTCGGGGCTGGCAGTGCATTTGGTCTAATTGGAGCAGTCATCCCGTCACTCGCTTGGTTAGGTTTCTCAGTCTTCATCGGAGCGATCCAGGCTTTCATCTTCGTTATGTTAACGATGGTCTACATGGCGCATAAAGTCTCAACAGACCATTAAACATATATTGCCCCTGTTCAGGGTTAGTAAACAATAATAAAAAACATGAAATTTTAGGAGGATATTACACTATGGTAGGTTCAGTTGGTCTATTAGCAGCAGCTCTTGCAGTTGGTCTTGGTGCACTTGGTGCAGGTATCGGTAACGGTTTGATCGTTTCTAAAACAGTAGAAGGTATCGCTCGTCAACCAGAAGCGCGCGGTATGCTTCAAACAACAATGTTCATCGGGGTAGCGTTAGTTGAGGCCCTTCCGATCATCGCGACAGTTATCGCGTTCATCGTAATGAACCAATAATCGAAAGACAATCTTACAAATGGCGAAGACTGCGGCGTAACTGCCCTTCGCCATTCATTTATGTAACAACTGACGTTTGAAATAGTAAGTTGAAGTTGAAAATTAAGAATAACGTTCTTTTTATACACTATCGAAAATTGACATGAGCTCTTGAAGGGAGTGAAACAATCGTGTTTGGAAATACCTTCATCCTATTGTCGGCTAACGGCGGAGGATTTTTGTCAGCATTGAATGGCAGATTGAATCTAGGCGATATCATCGTCACAGTACTATTCTTCACGATCCTCATGGTTCTACTCAAGAAGTTCGCATGGGGCCCACTTATGGGCGTGATGGATCAACGTGCACAATTGATCGCAAATGAAATCGAAGCAGCTGAAAAAAGCCGCTTGGAATCTCAAAAGCTTTTGGAAGAACAACGTGCCCTTTTAAAGGAAGCGCGTGACAACGCACAATCGATTGTTGAAAATGCTCGTAAGCAAGGTGAAACACAACGTGAAGAGCTGATGGCGGCAGCACGTGCTGAAGTGAACCGGATGAAAGAATCCGCAACACTCGAAATCGCGACAGAGAAGGAAAAAGCAGTTGCAGCTGTCCGCGAAGAATTCGTTTCACTTTCAATCTTGGCGGCATCCAAAGTTCTTGGTAAAGAAATCTCTGAGGAAGACAACCGTGCTTTGATTGAAGAAACGATTGTGAAGGCAGGCGAAAGCCGATGAGCAATTCGGTCGTAGCAAAACGCTATGCAACAGCACTTTTCGAACTATCTCAACAACATGGGCAAATCGGTCAAATTCAAGAAGAAATAAAAGAATTGACAAAGGTGTTCCGTGACAATAAAGACCTTGGTGAACTATTAAGTTCTCCGAAGTTATCATTGGCGAAGAAGAAGGAAATGATCACGAACATTTTCGCAGGCGCAAATCCGCTCGTATTGAATGCATTGCACGTATTGCTTGATGCGAAGCGCATGGATGAAGCCCAAAATGTTTTCGAAGAATTCCTCGGACTTGCCGATGACGCTGCGGGAATCGCAGAAGCGAAAGTGTACTCGACACGTCCATTGACGGAGCAAGAGACGAATGCCATTTCGTCAACTTTCGCCCACAAAGTTGGTAAACAATCTTTACGCATTGAAAATATCATCGATCCAAGCTTGATCGGGGGCGTCCGTCTCCAAATCGGCAATCAGATTTACGACAGCAGCTTGAGCGCGAAGCTCGAAAAACTGCAACGTAAATTGATCGGATCCTAATTTGAAATTGAGGGGTGACATACATGAGCATCAAAGCTGAAGAAATCAGCACGCTGATAAAGCAGCAGATTGAAAACTATCAGTCTGAGATGGAAGTAAGCGAAGTCGGTACGGTTATCAAAATCGGTGACGGTATCGCTCTTGCTCATGGCCTCGACAACGTCATGGCCGGAGAGCTTCTTGAGTTCTCTACAGGTGTCATGGGTATGGCGCAAAACTTGGAAGCGAACAACGTTGGTATCGTTATCCTAGGACCATACACAGACATTAAAGAAGGCGATGAAGTACGTCGTACTGGCCGTATTATGGAAGTACCTGTCGGTGAAGAACTGATTGGACGCGTCGTGAATCCACTCGGCTTGCCGGTAGATGGATTGGGCCCGATCGCAACGACGAAAACTCGTCCGATCGAAAGTCCAGCTCAAGGCGTCATGGCACGTAAATCCGTTCATGAGCCATTGCAAACAGGCATCAAGGCGATCGATGCACTCGTACCGATCGGCCGTGGACAGCGTGAATTGATCATCGGTGACCGTCAAACAGGTAAAACGACTGTCGCAATCGATACAATTCTTAACCAAGCTGACCAAGATATGATTTGTATCTATGTCGCTATCGGACAAAAGGAATCCACAGTTCGTGGGGTTGTTGAAACACTCCGTAAAAACGGTGCGCTTGATTACACGATCGTTGTAACAGCATCCGCTTCACAACCGGCTCCATTGCTATTCCTAGCACCATATACAGGTGTAACGATGGCGGAAGAGTTCATGTTCCAAGGCAAGCACGTCCTTGTCGTCTATGATGACCTTTCAAAACAAGCGGCTGCTTACCGTGAACTTTCCTTGCTACTTCGCCGTCCTCCAGGCCGTGAAGCTTACCCTGGTGACGTATTCTACTTGCACTCCCGTCTACTCGAGCGTGCAGCGAAGTTGAACGATACATTGGGCGCAGGTTCCATTACTGCTCTTCCATTCGTTGAAACACAAGCTGGGGACATCTCCGCTTACATTCCAACGAACGTTATTTCCATCACCGATGGACAAATCTTCTTGCAGTCGGATCTCTTCTTCTCGGGTGTACGTCCAGCGATCAACGCCGGTCTTTCCGTATCCCGTGTAGGTGGTTCCGCGCAAATCAAAGCGATGAAAAAGGTTGCGGGTACACTCCGTCTTGACCTTGCAGCATACCGTGAGCTTGAAGCGTTCGCAGCATTCGGTTCCGACCTTGACGCAGCGACAAAAGCGAAACTTGACCGCGGAGCGCGCACAGTTGAAGTATTGAAACAAGACTTAAACAAGCCGCTGAAAGTGGAATACCAAGTTGTCATCCTTTATGCGTTGACACGCGGACTTCTAGATGACGTAGCCGTGCATGACGTCCTTCGCTTCGAAAGCGAATTGACGAGCTGGCTCGAATCTAACCACACTGAAGTGTATGATCATATCCGTACGACAAAAGACCTTCCGTCTGATGAAGTGATGAAAGATGCGATCAACGCATTCAAGAAGAACTTCGTACCGTCCGAATCTTAATTCGTAACGTATCTAGGATTTTGATCTAACTATACAATAAGGTGGTGAATTGCCAGTGGTATCATTACGCGATATAGAAAACCGTATTAAATCGACAAAGAAGACGAGTCAGATTACGAAAGCGATGCAAATGGTGTCGGCTTCCAAATTGAACCGTGCGGAGATGAATGCGAAAGCGTTCGTCCCTTACATGAATAAGATCGAGGAAGTCGTCGGCGCCATCGCAAGCGCGACGAGCGACTCCGGACATCCGATGCTCGTCAACCGCCCAGTGAAGAAGACAGGTTATATTATCGTGTCTTCTGACCGCGGCCTCGTTGGAGGGTACAACGCCAACATCTTCCGTGCAGCGAAACGTGCGATCGAGCAACGTCACGCATCGAAGGACGACGTGAAAATCGTCGCAATCGGACGGAAAGGGCTTGAATTTTTCCGGCGTCTCGGATATGAAGTCGTTGAAAGCCTCGTCGGCGTATCGGACCACCCTTCATTCGATGAAATAAAATCAATCGCGAATCGAGCTGTTGGCATGTTCACAGAAGGCGAATTCGATGAAGTGTACTTGTACTACAGTCACTACATCTCCGCCATCTCCAGTGAAGTGACGGAAAAGAAATTGCTTCCGCTCACGGACCTTTCATCAGCGTCAGCATTGACTTCGTATGAATTTGAGCCTTCCGCGGAAGCGATTCTTGAAACGCTTCTCCCGCAATACGCGGAAAGCCTCATCTACGGGGCAGTGCTTGATGGAAAAGCGAGCGAACATGCTTCCAGTATGACAGCGATGAAGACTGCTACAGATAATGCAGGCGAATTGATCGATTCATTGAGTCTTCAATTCAACCGTGCACGTCAAGCAGCAATTACGCAAGAAATCACTGAAATCGTCGGCGGAGTTGCCGCTCTCGAATAAAGCATTTTGAACGGGAAAAGTAAGACAGGAGGGAAAAGCATGAGTAACGGACAAATTCTTCAAGTTATGGGTCCGGTCGTTGACGTTAAATTCGAAAACGGTCAGCTTCCAGAAATCTATAACGCATTGAAGGTCCAAATCCAACGTCCTAACGCTGAACCAGAAACGTTGACACTTGAAGTCGCACTCCACCTTGGGGACGACTCGGTGCGTACGATTGCAATGTCATCCACGGATGGCCTTCAGCGTGGGGCTGTCGTTACAGACACTGGCGCAGCAATTTCGGTTCCAGTCGGCGACGTAACACTTGGACGCGTATTCAACGTACTCGGAGAGATCATTGACCTTGGGGAGGAAGTTCCGGCATCAGAACGCCGCGACCCGATCCACCGTCAAGCTCCAACATTCGAAAACCTTTCAACGAAAGTTGAAATCCTTGAAACAGGTATTAAAGTTGTCGACTTGCTTGCACCATACATTAAAGGTGGTAAAATCGGCCTCTTCGGTGGTGCGGGTGTAGGAAAGACTGTTCTTATCCAGGAATTGATCAACAACATCGCACAAGAACACGGTGGTATTTCCGTATTCGCAGGTGTTGGTGAGCGTACACGTGAAGGAAACGACTTGTTCTATGAAATGACCGATTCCGGCGTTATCAACAAAACGGCGATGGTATTCGGACAAATGAACGAGCCGCCTGGCGCACGTATGCGTGTTGCTTTGACTGGTTTGACAATGGCTGAATATTTCCGTGACGAACAAGGCGCAGACGTTCTATTGTTCATTGACAACATTTTCCGCTTCACTCAGGCAGGTTCTGAAGTATCCGCACTTCTTGGCCGTATGCCATCTGCCGTTGGTTACCAACCGACGCTTGCAACTGAGATGGGTCAGCTTCAAGAGCGTATCACTTCAACTAACGTAGGTTCCGTTACATCGATCCAAGCGATCTACGTACCGGCGGATGACTACACGGACCCGGCTCCAGCTACGACATTCGCTCACTTGGACGCTACGACGAACCTTGAGCGTAAACTATCAGAAATGGGTATCTACCCGGCGGTTGACCCGCTTGCTTCCACTTCACGCGCACTAAGCCCTGAAATCGTCGGCGAAGAGCATTACGAAGTGGCACGTCAAGTACAATCGACGCTTCAACGATACCGTGAACTACAAGATATCATCGCGATCCTCGGTATGGACGAGCTTAGCGAAGACGACAAACTTGTCGTAGGACGCGCACGCCGCATCCAGTTCTTCCTATCGCAAAACTTCCACGTTGCCGAGCAGTTCACAGGCCAAAAAGGTTCTTACGTGCCGGTTGCTGAAACTGTTCAAGGCTTCAAGGAAATCTTGGAAGGCCGCTATGACCACCTTCCGGAAGATGCATTCCGCCTCGTCGGACGCATCGAAGAAGTCATCGAAAAAGCAAAAGGCATGGGTGTAGAAGTCTAATCTACAGGATCAGGAGGGAAACAAATGAAGACAATCAAAGTCAATATCGTCACTCCCGACGGACCTGTTAGTGAAACTGAAGCGGATATGGTGATCGCCGCCACGGAAACTGGTGAAATCGGGATTCTTCCCGGCCATATCGCAATGGTTGCACCACTCCAGATCGGTGCCCTTCGCCTGAAAAAAGACAACTCGACTGTTAATGTCGCCGTCCATGGCGGGTTCATCGAAGTTCGTCCGGATGTTGTTACCGTTTTAGCACAACAAGCTGAATTGGCTTCCGACATCGACATCTCCCGCGCCCAACGCGCAGCGAAACGTGCGGAAGAAAAACTACAAGCCAAAGCAGACAAACTTGAAGCGCAGTTGGCGGAACTCGACCTCAGACGGGCCATCAACCGAATCAACGTTTACGAACAGAAATAATAGATGTGACTAGTTGGCGGGCAGAGGGAGTCTTTCTTCTGCCCGCATTTTCTTTCTGGGAATCTTAGCTAATGGAGGGTTTTTCGGGATAAACGAAATCTTGCTACAGCGCATGAACGAGAACTTTCAATGTGTGAATGAGAACTCCAAGCACGTGAACGAGAACTTTAATGTGTGAATGAGAACTCCAAGCGCATGAACGAGAACTTTTCATGGTTAAACGAGAACTCCAAGCGCATGAATGAGAACTTTGGATGGGTAAACGAGAACTCCAGGTGCGTGAACGAGAACTTTTCATCGGTAAACGAGAACTCTAAGCGCAGGAACGAGATCTCCCCATTACGCTTCAAAAAAGGAGGCAGGACTATGAATGATGTTTTTGCACATAACCCGATGCTGGCCATCGTCTCGCATATTTTTTTCATCGGCCTGTCATTTTATGCATTGCAATCAATCATGCCGGAAAAAATCATTAAAAAGCACCACGTTTTTCAAGCGCAATTGCTGTTTATTTTATTGAGTTTTGCAATAGGTTCTGCCGTATCAAATTTCTTTTTGGACATATCCTATTGGTCAGGAAGGATCCCTACATTATTCAATTAATTGGGTTTGGTGAAGGGGAAATCGGGTAGATAGTCATTAGGCTATCGTCTCAGTCAAAACTGCTCATATGCCACTGATCCATGTCATCGCCGCGTCTACATTACGGATGTGTACGGGGCGATGGCATGAAATAAAAAATGTTTACTTTCAGATAACTCTCGGGAAGTACATAAGTACAACTGACAAATGCCTATTAAGGAAAGCACACAAATCGACATATGGGTACATATTATAGACTATCTTGTGGATAGACGGGAAAATAGCTCTGTAGTTACTTGTTTAATAATGTAGAGCGTTGTAGAATAGTATGTGTTTTTATGTTTAATTTATGACGAAAAAAATCAACAGAAGATATTATGGCAACCAGTATAAATTTTTGAGTCGGAGGGACTTTTTGTGGATAAAATAATTATTAATGGTGGACGCGTTCTTCACGGTAACGTCCGTGTAGAAGGCGCTAAAAATGCGGTCTTGCCAATTTTGGCTGCTGCATTACTTGCGTCTGACGGTCCCAATATCATTCGTGATGTGCCGAATCTTTCGGACGTCTCCACGATCAACGAAGTAGTAAAGAGCCTGGATGCGAAGGTCGAATACGATCCAGCTAGAGGCCAAGTGATCATTGATTCAACAGAAAAACTTGCAAGTGAAGCACATTTTGATTATGTACGTAAAATGCGTGCGTCAATCTTAGTTATGGGACCATTGCTCGCGCGCAACGGTTTTGCACGCGTAGCTTTACCTGGAGGATGTGCGATCGGTTCTCGTCCGATTGACCAGCATCTGAAAGGATTCGAAGCGATGGGCGCGGAAATTACATTCGGACATGGACATGTCGAAGCGAAAGCGGAGAACGGCCTTACAGGAGCCAAAATCTATTTGGACTTCCCGAGCGTCGGCGCTACGGAAAACATCATGACTGCGGCAGCTTTGGCGAAAGGGACGACTATTATCGAAAATGCGGCGAAAGAGCCGGAAATTGTCGATTTAGCGAACTTCATCAATGAAATGGGCGGAAGAGTGATCGGTGCCGGTACGGATGCAATCCGAATCGAAGGCGTGGATAAGCTTCACGGAACGATTCACCATATCATCCCAGACCGTATTGAAACAGGTACATTCATGGTAGCCGCAGCGATTACGGGCGGCGACATTACGATTGAAAATGCGGTTCCCGAGCATAACGCTGCGTTAATTTCCAAGCTTGGCGAAATGGGCGTTGTCATTACGGAATTGGACGAAGGCTTACGCATCCGAGCGAAGCATCCTTTGAAAGCGGTCGATCTGAAGACGATGCCGCACCCAGGATTCCCGACAGACATGCAGTCACAAATGATGGCACTTATGCTGACGGCATCCGGAACTGGAGTGCTCACAGAGACGGTATTCGAAAACCGATTCATGCACGTTGAAGAATTCCGCCGTATGAACGCAAGTGTTAAAATCGAAGGACGCTCGGTCATCATCTCAGGACCATCCAATCTGCAAGGTGCCGAAGTTGCGGCGACAGACTTGCGCGCAGCAGCTGCCCTCATCTTGGCAGGCCTCGTTGCAGAAGGCGTAACACGCGTTACGGAACTCGACCATTTGGACCGCGGCTATGTCGATTTCCATAAGAAATTGAAAGCGCTCGGCGCAGACATCGAACGCGTCTCAATGGAAGAAACGAAAACAGAAACAGAGAAGCAACTCGTCTAAACAGTACTCTTTATACACTGTATCCGAAGCTTCCATAACTGCTCCTCGTCAACTCGACGGGGGGCAGTTTTTTTTGAATGAAACCGGGGGGTTCAACATACAATCGAATATGGACAAACTACTAGCCGTTTTATTCATCGTACTACTATTTTTCATTCCCATCCTCATGAAAACGACAGTCGAACCCGAGAAGAACGTGGCAATGGAAGATCCTTGCGCAATCACTATCACTGTGGAAGGGGTGGACAAGCCTTTGCCGCTTGAGGAGTATGTCTTGGGTGTCGTCGCCGGTGAAATGCCGATCGACTTCCACGACGAAGCCTTGAGGGCACAAGCGATTGCGGCTCGGACATACGTACTGCGGACGACAGATGGCGGCAAGAAGCCGATCGAAGCGACCGTCTCCGCACAAGTGTACAAAACCGCAGCAGAACGGAAGGAACGCTGGGGGAAGAAGTTCAAGCAAAATGAAAAGAAGCTGCGTGAAATAGTCGCGACGACCGCCGGGGACACGATTGTGTATGGTGATGAAATGATTACCGCAATGTTTTTTTCAACGTCGAATGGGAAGACTGAAACCGCGCAAAACTATAGCGGCAGCCCGATTCCCTACTTGCAGAGCGTAGAAAGCCCGGGGGAGGAAGTCGTCGCTGCGGAAGTGGAGCGGCACATCGAAATGCCGATTGCAAAGTGGAATGAAGCGCTCGGATCCGTCTGGAAAGCCGATCGATTCAAAAGCCTCCAGCTCGTCCGCAATCAGACAGGGCGCGTACAAAAAGCGGTCTCCTCAGGCTTCGAAATGAGCGGAAGGGACATGCGTGAAGCGCTCGGGCTCGCCTCCACAGACTTCGACATCGCCTACGACGTCACGAACGAGATCGTCCTCATCAAAACGAAGGGATACGGGCACGGGGTCGGCATGAGTCAATACGGCGCCGAAGCCTTTGCCCAGAAAGGATGGACAGCTGAAAACATACTGACCTACTATTATTCCGGCACCACAATAAAAAAGTTTGAAGTAGACGAATCTGAATGTTTAAAATCGCCAACACTTGCAAACAATAGCAAGTGAGGTGATGATAATGCGAGAAGAAAAACCGAAATCCCCTTCTCAGAAGAATAAGAGTCAGAAGAGTAGATGGTTCTGGCCGGCCATCTACGCAGGTATTGCAATCGTCTTCGTCGGCATGATTTGGGGCTACAATGCCTTCATCCAAAAAGGGCCGAACGAAACAGCGGACGCAACAGATCCGAACGCTCCGCCGCTAGTGGAAACAAACGCTGCAACCGAAGTACTCAAATACCCGTTCAACGAGGACCAACTCGACAACGTGGCTATTATACAAGAGTACTATGATGCAGAAGCCGATGAAGAAACGCGCGAAAGTGCACTACTCGTCTTCAATCAAACATATCTTACAAATAAAGGCGTTTCGATCTCGATGGATGGCCAACCATTTGAAGTCGTCGCAGCACTTAGCGGAACAGTGAAAGAAGTCATTATTGATCAATTCAAAGGCGCCGAAGTCACACTTGAACACACGAACGGAATGACGACAATCTACGGTTCATTGACTGGAATCCTCGTCAAAGAAGGCGACGAAGTCATCCAAGGCCAATCACTCGGCACCGCCACAAGCAACGAATGGAATGCCAAAGCCGGCACACACTTGCATTTCCAAGTGCACAAAGATGGCAACCCAGTCAACCCGCGCACATTCCTAGGATTCTAACCAGCCAAGCCGCTCTCCATTGGGAGAGCGGCTTTTTTATGTGAAGTATGAATGCGGAAATTTCTATTTGATTTGTCACGCTATTTCGCGATTAACAAATAAATTTTTCCTTGTCTAATGGAATCTCTATCTATACTATTTATGCAATTGAAGCAGATCTATTATTTGTCAAAGGCATTTGGCGCGAATGGTGATGTTCGTCCAATAGAGATTGTCCCGCGTCCGAAGTATCGTGCTGCGCGTCCAAAGAGGCGAGTGCCGCGTCCAAAGCGTCGTGCTGCGCGTCCAAAGAGGCGAGTGTCGCGTCCAAAGCATCGTGCTGCGCGTCCAAAGAGGCGAGTGCCGCGTCCAAAGCGCCGTGCTGCGCGTCCAAAGAGGCGAGTGCCGCGTCCAAAGCGTCGTGCTGCGCGTCCAAAGAGGCGAGTGTCGCGTCCAAAGCGTCGTGCTGCGCGTCCAAAGAGGCGAGTGCCGCGTCCAAAGAGGTGTGCCAGGCGTCCAAAGCGTCGTGCTGCGCGTCCAAAGAAGTGAGTGCCGCGTCCAAAGCATCGTGCTGCGCGTCCAAAATATCGAGTCCCGCGTCCAAACCATCGCCCACCAAGCCCAAAAATCATCCGATCAAACCCCGCAAAAGAATAACCAAGCCACCGCCATCGCGCTTTGACATAACTGTCGCCTACGCCGCATAGGATAAAGGAAGAAATGGAGCTGACAGGAAAGGAAGAGGGCGTGCACGAGCAAATTCGGAGGCGATGCGTGCGCCTCGGCAAAATGTTGCTGGACACTGGACTTACCGTACGGGCGCTGGCGAAAACGACGGGCTATTCCAAAAGCACGGTCCATAAGGATTTGACGGAGCGGCTGCCGAATGTGGATGTGGAATTGTCTGAAGAAGTCGCCAAAATACTTGCCTATCATAAGTCTGTCAGACATTTAAGAGGCGGTGAAGCAACACGGATGAAATGGATGAACGAAAATAAGAAAGCCCGCAACACTTGACGGAAATAGACGGGGACCATCGACCATCCTTGTAGGAAGGCGGACACCCTGTCTTTTCGCATGGGAAAAAACCAGCTGGACAATGTGAAAAGACGACAAATCACTGTGGAAATGTTTAATGAATCTACCTATGCCTTTTAGTAGGGATTGAAAAAGGACTATAGGAAAACAGTTGTCATATTACGAACTCCCCAAAACAACCTGTAAAAAACCCCCATACGACACTATTCCCCAAGACCTAAATAACTGCATAAAAATATACGGAAATCCTGTCAAACTTTGTGTTCATTAAAGAGCCATTATGGTACAATCTATAGTTAGGAGAATAGACGACCGAACTATGGTTGGAAGGGGAAACGGGATTGATGTTTGCAAAGGATATCGGAATCGACCTTGGGACTGCGAATGTGTTGATTCACGTAAAAGGGAAAGGCATCGTTCTAGACGAGCCTGCAGTTGTCGCAATCGACAAACATACAAACAAAGTATTGGCGGTTGGCGAAGAAGCGAGTAAAATGGTAGGAAGGACGCCAGGCAACATTATTGCTATCCGTCCGATGAAAGATGGCGTCATCGCCGATTTCGACGTGACGGAAATGATGCTGCGTCATTTTATTAATAAATTGAATGTCAAAGGTTTCTTATCGAAGCCGCGGATCCTCGTTTGCTGTCCGACGAACATTACGAACGTCGAACAGAAAGCGATCCAGGATGCGGCGGAGAAATCCGGCGGCAAAAAAGTATATCTCGAAGAAGAGCCAAAAGTCGCAGCGATCGGTGCCGGCATGGACATCTTCCAACCGAGCGGGAATATGGTCATCGATATCGGCGGCGGCACGACGGACGTCGCAGTGCTGTCGATGGGGGATATCGTCACATCCGAATCGATCAAAGCCGCTGGCGACCTGTTTGACAATGACATTATTCAATCAATCAAGAAAAAATATAAATTGCTCATCGGGGAGCGGACGGCGGAAACGATCAAGAAAGAAATCGCCACCGTCTTTCCGGGCAGCCGTAAGGAAGAGATGGACATCCGTGGCCGCGATATGGTCACAGGACTTCCGCGCACCATTACGATCAGCTCTGAAGAAGTGCGGGAAGCGCTGAGCGAGTCGGTCGCTATGATCGTCCAATCTGCGAAAAACGTTTTGGAAAAAACGCCGCCCGAACTATCCGCGGACATTATCGACAGAGGCGTCTTCCTTACAGGCGGGGGTGCTTTATTGCACGGAATCGACCAGCTGCTCGCCGAGGAATTGAAAGTTCCGGTATTCATTTCGGACAACCCTCTCAGCTGTGTGGCGATCGGGACGGGAATCCTCCTCGAGAACATTAGCAAATAAACTCGAAAAATCTTACGTCTGTTTGATTAATAAATGACGGATTCAACCGAAGATAATAGAAGGACGAATAATCGAAAGGGGGCGGGCATCATGTTCCGTGGATTTTACACAGTCGGCTCCGGCATGATTGCGCAGCAGCGCAGGACGGAAATGCTTGCGAACAATATCGCCAACGCCAATACACCGGGCTTCAAAGCTGAACAGTCGAGCATCCGTTCATTTCCGGAAATGTTCATGTCGAGCCTCAATGCAAAGCGCATCCCGACAGAAAAAGGCATTCAACTGAACGGTTTGTCGCCGGTCGGAGCCCTATCGACGGGTGTCTACATGCAAGAGACGATGCCGCTATTCACGCAAGGGTCTATCCGTGAAACCGGCATGACGACGGACGTTGCGTTATTGGACGGAAGCTTGCCGATCGACCCGGAAACCGGTGAACAGGGAGCCGTCTTTTTCCGCCTTGAAAACGGGAATGGAAATGAGCTCTACACGAAAAACGGGAATTTCACACTCGACGCGGCAGGCTACTTGACGAATCCGATGGGGTACTACGTACTCGATACGAACGGTCAGCGCATCCAATTGCAAAATGACGATTTCAGCATTTCAGATGCTGGCGACATTATGCAAGAGGGAGCGGCTGTCGCAACTCTCGGTGTTTCATTCGCGGAACAGCCCGGCACCCTCCAAAAGCAAGGGAACGGCCTATTTGCAAGCACGGCAGGCAACTTGCCTGAAGCACAAAATATTGCAGGAGTGGGGTATTCATTCCAACAAGGCTATTTGGAAGGCTCCAACGTTGACGCTGCAAAATCGATGACGGACATGCTTGCCGCGTACCGCGCATTCGAAACGAATCAAAAAATCCTTCAAGCGTATGACCGGAGCATGGAAAAAGCTGTGAACGAAATTGGGCGTGTCAACGGATGACGCGTTTTGAAAGGAGCCGAAACGAATGATACGATCAATGACGACAGCGGTTAACACGATGAACCAACTGCAAAGCCAGTTCGATATTATCGGGAATAACCTTGCAAATTCGGCGACAAACGGGTATAAATCGAGTGAAGCCAATTTTCATGAACTGCTATACCAGCAATTCAATAACGATAAAGCCGACACGGCGCAGCGACTGTCACCGGCCGGGATCCGGTATGGCGTAGGTGCAGCACTCGGTCCGGCGAAAATGAATTGGAAGGTCGGTTCTTTACAGATGACCGGCCGCGAACTCGACTTCGCATTGACCGAACCGAAGCAGTACTTCAACATTATCATGCCCGGAGAAGACGGGGAGCAAACGGTTTACACGCGCGCTGGGAATTTTTACGTTTCGCCTGTTGACGGCGGCAACTTGATGCTCGTCAATGGAGACGGCTATCCAGTCGCGAATAGCGCAGGGCAGCCGATCACTTTCGCGGATAACGTCAAAAATTACAACATGCTTCCAGGCGGTGTGCTTGAAGTGACGCACAACGACGGAAATGTTCAGCGGATCGAGATGGGTGTCACGACTTTGGAACGCCCGAACTTGATGAGCCGCCTTTCCGATACGCTATTGGCGCTTCCGGATAACGTGGCGGAACTCGGCGTCGCTGCCGGGGACATCCTGACGGAAATGAACGGGGCCAACCGCAACCGCATCGGCATGGAAAACCTGAAGCTCGAAGCTTCCAACGTCAATTACGAAAAAGAAATGACAGACCTGATCAATGTCCAGCGTTCTTACCAATTCAACGCGCGGACGGTCACGCTCGCCGATCAAATGTTAGGTTTGATCAATAACATTCGATAAGCCGCGCTAGGGAGAATCCGATATGATAGATGAAAAACAGAAACATCCTCAATGGGACCATATGAAACAAAATGACGTCACCGAGCGGCAAATCGTCGCGTCTCGCTTGGAACGCAACCAATTGAAGAAGCAGAAGTCCGTCAAAGAGGAAACGAGCGACAAGCGGCGCATTTGGGTCCAAATCCGCTTGCTGCCGATCTGGTTGCGGATCGTGCTCGTCCTTCTGTTGCTCACGGGCGCAGCAATTCTCGGAGCCATGATTGGTTACGGTTACGTCGGCGACGGCCAGCCATCCGATGCGCTGAAAAAAGAAACATGGACCCATATACTCGATATCATAAATGGGAAGGAGTCGTAACGGCTCTTTTTCATTTAATCAATACATAAAGTTACGGGAGGATAAAGGACATGCTAAACGCAGAACAAATTCAAGAAATCATTCCCCATCGCTATCCCTTCCTGTTAGTCGATCGGATTACAGAAATCGAAGAAGGGAAACGGGTCGTCGGCCTAAAAAATGTCACGGTCAACGAAGACTTTTTCAACGGACATTTTCCGGGTTATCCGGTCATGCCGGGCGTCTTGATCGTCGAAGCGCTTGCTCAAGTCGGCGCGGTCGCCATCCTTCAAAAAGAGGAAAACCGCGGACGCCTCGCATTCTTTGCAGGCATCGACAACTGTCGGTTCAAACGCCAAGTCGTTCCAGGAGACCAATTGAAGCTTGAAGTGGAAATTACAAGAATGAGAGGCACCATCGGAAAAGGGAAAGCGGTTGCGTCCGTTGACGGTGAAATTGCTTGCGAAACGGAAATTACTTTCGCACTAGGTCCAGTGGCAAAACCTTCAAATTAATTTGCGCACGTGCAAAATGTCAGCTACAATGGAAAGTGCAGTGTGTTTATTTGCTAGCGACGACACACGCACGTTTAGAGTGGGAGGTACCAACCAATTATGTACAATGATCTTTCTCCAAATATAAAGAGCAGCATTACGCGCTCTATCACCCAAACGTTTGAACAATACATGACGAACATCGCATGGGACGAAGAACTGTACGACATCGAAGACTTCATCGATTTATGGCGCGAATACATAACGACGAGAGCGCTTTGGTACGAGAGAATTCCGGACGACATGAAAAGAGATCCGAAATTCCACGAAGACCTCGCCCAGCGAATCAATGAAGTCATCCAGCGCATCCTAACCGATCCGCCATCCGAAGAACAAATCGCCAACATCCAGATGATGCAAGAAAAACTGGACACGCATTTGACATATGACTGTAAAGCTGAAGCCGTTTTTGTCGAAACGATACTTAAAGATCGCCTCGAAAAAGAACAATAAAAAGTATGGATAGTTCCCTCCTTTTTAGCCAACCTACGAGTATCATACGATTTGTATGATATAGGCTTGTGGAAAGGAGGGAATTTTCATGTTCAAAAAAGCGATACCGTTCGTACTCGTTTCCGGACTTGTCTTGACAGCATGTGGCGACGCCGGCAACAACGGCAACGGCAACAACGTTCCGGGCAACAACGAAACGCCGATGGAAAACCTGGACAATGGGCTAAATGACACGACTCCACGAGTCAACAACGGCGCAGGACCGGACATGGATGGCATCGATAACGGACTCGATGGAGACGGTGTAAACAACGGAATCATCAATGATGGAGACCGTAACAACGGAGACATGAACGGTGACAACACAACGGCACCGAATGATGACATCCTAACCGATGACAACAACCGCAAGAACAATAACAACAACCGCTAACCGCAAGCCGAAAGAAAAACCGCCACCCCCCGGCGGTTTTTCTTGTTTTTCGAATAATGTTTCACGGTGTTCCACGGTGTTCCACGGTGTTCCACGGTGCCTGTGCAGTACACAATTCAGTTTATTCACTACAGTTGTATAATGGTGAAACAGGAAGTCAGCAATACAGGTAAAAGGTTGACTTAATATCGTATTTCTATTCATTTAGGTGAATTGTCATAAATGTGTGCTGCACAGGCACCGACACAATTGGCACCGACACAATTCTGAAAAACGCATAAATCGTCATACTCGCGCACAAATCGTGCAATTCACGCATAAACTGCCGTAAAACCTCATAAATCCATATATTCACGCATAAATCCCCGCAATTACGCATAAACAAAAAAACTGCCCATTCCAGGCAGCTTTCCTCATGTTTCTTTCGCTTCTTCTCTATCCTTTTTCAACCGTGGACGTTCACGCATATCTGACTCGAAGCGTCTCAGCAGCTCCTCGCCGCTCAGTCCTTCGGTGATCAATTCCTCCAATAAATGCTCCGCGTACTGGGTGCGGGCGCGCTTCAACCGGCCTTTCAGCAAGACGGAAATATTATCGCCGATTTGCTGCACTGTGTCGACCGCCACGCGGAATCCTGCTGGCTCGTTTTCCGGATAGGAAATGACGACGCGCGCTTCCAATAGTTCGCCCGATTCCTTCCAACCTTCAAACAGCTGCAGGTGCTCCTTATCAATGAAAAGTTCGAGAATCCACATCCGGTGGCTATTCTCCTGATTGATAATAATACCATCGACCAGCGGAAAATCCTGAATTTTATCGTCTACTAAAATACCGACAGAAATCATTTTAAATGTCTTCATTCGCGCCACCCCGCTCACTTTTGCATCAAGTATACCATACGCCGGAAAAAAACTTCAGAAACAGCCAAGATTAAATTATCTCGAAAAAATGAAAACTTACAAACGTTGATAACATACATTTTCTTCATTTTAAACCCGAAAAATAGGCGTCAAAACACTATCAAAACCTAATTTTCTTGATTTGCGCCAATATTCCAATCGTTATAAGATAAAGGCACCACAGGTAGAAAGGAGGGGAAACAGTGAACCAAGTTGCACTCGTAGGGCGCGTGACGAAGGATCCGATCTTAAGAAGGCTATCGGAAGGAAGACTGCAAACGAGCTTCATCCTTGCCGTGAACCGCAAATTCAAGAACCAGCAGGGCGAAGTGGATGCCGACTTCATACTTTGCACAGCTTGGGGGAAAGTTGCGGAAAACACAGCGAAGCATTGCGGAAAAGGGTCTTTGATAGGTGTCGGAGGGCGGATCCAATCGCGGACGTATGAACGGGAAGACAAAAGCCGCGTCTTCGTCACGGAAGTGATCGGCGAGGAAATCCGCTTCCTGTCGACGAAACGGAGAGAGAACGACAATTTGTACGGAGAGCCTGAAGTCCATGTGCAACAGAGCGGCGGCGATGAAAGGAAGACCGAACAGGAGAGGGTCAGCTCGAATTTCCATCTGCCGCAGGATGAAAAAGAGGGACTGCCTATCTATTGAACGCAAGGATGATACATAGGAGGCAGGGAAAACACGGATAAAGGAGGACCGCCGAAAGACACAGGTACGCAAAACAGAATAGTGGAGTAAAAATATCTACGAGAGAAAAAGAAGTAAAAGGAAATCAGGAAATGGAAGGGTGGGGATCCTCCCATATCCACAGGGGAGCATTGCCGTCTGCCTATAGGCAATGCTTGCTGCATAGACCGGATGATCTAGGCCAATAAAACGCGGCGGGGACCGCTCCCGCCGCACAATCCAATCATAAAGGAGGGGACAACATGGAACAGCACAAACAACAACTCATCCGAATGGAACTCCAAGTCGGACAACTCATCCGCATCATCGCCGGATTGAACGAGCGGCTCAATGAATTGGAGGAAAAAGAACTTGCAAGAAAAGTCATCCCTATACATATGCGGCGTCGGGCACAGCGGACGTGAACGAAAAAACCCCGGCTCCCAAAAGGGAAACCGAGGTCGCGCACTTATCTTTCAAATGACAGAAGATCGTCCAATTCCGTATCGGACAACTCCGTGAGCCATTGACTCGACTGGATCAAATCCGCGGAAAGAGCCGCTTTCTCGACAAGCATCTTATCGATCTTCTCTTCAATCGTCCCAACCGTCACGAACTTATGGACATGCACGAACTTCGTCTGTCCGATCCGGTATGCCCGGTCCGTCGCCTGATTCTCAACCGCCGGATTCCACCATCGGTCTGCGTGCAGCACATGATTCGCCGCCGTCAAATTCAACCCGGTGCCGCCAGCCTTCAACGACAGGATGAAAATCGGGAATTCACCAGCCTGGAACGCCTCGACCAAATGATCGCGCTGCCCTTTGGGCATGCTGCCCGACAGGAACGGCACATCGATATCGTACAGCTCGCTCAAACATTGGCGGATCAATTGACCCATCCCGATATACTGCGTGAAAATCAAACATTGCTCCCCATTGGAAGCGATATCCGCCGCCATCGACACGATCCGGTTCAGCTTCACCGAGCGCTCCAGCATCTGATCCGCAGGCGCATGAGGCTCCTTCAAAAACAGCGACGGATGATTGCAAAGCTGCTTCAAACGGCTCAACATCTTCAAAATGAGCCCTTTCCGCTCAAAGCCGGTCAACGTATCCAGCTTGAACTTCGTATCCTCGATGAAACTCTCATAGAGCGCAGCCTGCTCCGTCGTCAACGGGCAATACTCGTTCTGTTCGAGCTTCTTCGGCAAATTCAGCTGTAAATCGGGATCGTTCTTCGTACGGCGCAGCAAGAACGGACGAATTTTCGCACGCAGTTTTCGCTTCTCGAGCTCCGAATCATCCCGCTCGATCGGAACGATGAACTGCTCGGTGAACGTCCGGAAACTTCCGAAATACCCTTTATGGATGAAATCGAAAATCGCCCATAGTTCAGACAGCCGGTTCTCGATCGGCGTCCCCGTCAGCGCAATCTGATGGTCGCCATGCAATTTGCGAATTGCCCGGGACTGCTTCGTCTGCATGTTCTTTATATTTTGCGCCTCATCGAGCGTAATGCTCGCAAACACGGTGCCGCCTAGCGTCTCATCGTCCTGCGTCGCGGTGCCATACGTCGTCAAAATGACATCCGGCTTACGCTCCTCGAGAAGCGCATCGAACTCTTCGTCCCGGGCACGCGATGGACCGTAATGGGTATGCACGACGAGCGACGGCGCAAAACGTTCAATCTCCTTCTGCCAGTTGCCGAGCACGCTCGTCGGGCAAATGATGAGCGAAGGGGAGTCCGTCTCAGGGCGCGCATGCACATTCAACAAATACGTAATGAGCTGAATCGTCTTCCCGAGCCCCATATCGTCCGCCAAACAAGCGCCGAAATGATGCTCGCGCATGAAGACGAGCCAATTATACCCGTCGACCTGATACGGACGGAGCTCCGCTTTCAACCCGGCCGGAATGCCGGCGTCAGGAAGGCCTTGCTTATTCCCAACCATCTCGACGTAATCGCGCAACGACTGCTGCATCGAAAACGCAAGAAGGGGATCGTCGGCGCTGTCATCTTCATCGACCGGAATGATCTCCTCAGGAATCTCTTGGAACAGCAAGTCCTTCACCGTCCACTCGCCCGCATCCGCCTGCTCCATCAGCTCGCGGATCCGCTTCAGCCAAAGCGGGTCGATATGGAACCACTCGTCGCCCGAGCGGATATACTCGCGGTTCTCATCGACGAGTTTCCGGAACGTATCCTGATCGATCTCCTTCCCGGCAAGCGAAAAGTTCCAATCGAACGACAGGACTTCATCAAGACCCGCAGCGGAACGATACGACTGCACACTCGCACTCGTCCGGACGCGCATCCGCGACTCCGTCACCGACTTCAGCCAAGCCGGCAAAATGACGGGATACCCGAACGACTGGAACACGGGCAGATCTTCCTGAATGAACATCCGCACTTCCGGATCCGACATCGACATCGACAAAAATCGATTCCCAGGCTCGGCCTCGACCGAACGGAGGAAAGACACCATCTCGGACTGCTTCTCTCGGATTTCATCAGCGAAATCCTTCCACTTCGCAGGAAGCGCGTCACCGATTTCCGCATTCGCTTTCCGGACAGCTGGCGTCCAATGCGTTCCGCGCTCACTGACGACGACCGTTTCCAGCAGCCACTCCGTATCCTCGTCCGCATCCGGCTCCGTCAAACGGAAAGCGACACGGACAGGCATCGTCGAAACCGACTCGCCCGGCCACCCGAACTTGCGCAAATGAGGCAGCAGCGCCGGTAACTGATCGAGCCGTATTGCCGAAGCATTGATTTTTTCGCGAATCGCATCATGCAAAATCATCGAAGAAAGGGCGGAAATCCCGATTTTCTCCTCGTCGAATCGAATCGTCCCTGCGTCCAGCTCCGCATGCTGCCAGAAATCGGGTTCATTCCATACACGGGCCGCTTCCCGCAACGCGGATAAATGGGCCTCGTCATTCGTCGACTTACCTTCAAATGATGCGAAAGGATGCGTCTTGCCCGCAAACACCTGAAGGAACTCGTTCGTATTCAAATGGACGGCTTCCGCATCAGTCGCCGGCAACAAGCCGTACAACGCCTGCTCATTATTGAAGAACAGGAATGAAGAGAGCCTGTCCGGGGCAATCGCCCGTCCGGATGAATCGGTCGCAGTAACCGAATACCGCCCTCCTTCATCCCGTTCAATCGCCAATTGGAAAAGGAAATTCAACGTATCCATTTTCGTCATAAATTCAAATTCCCCTTTTCCATTTCTTCCGACAAGGCGCGCAGCCTTCTATACTGTTCGCGCACCGTGTCGATGTAGCGGTTCCAGAAATCAACCTTGCCGCTCTTTTTCGCGCCCGCCTTCATATTTTTGAACAATCGTACAGCACGGCGGTAGCTATGCCGGTTCTTCTCCTGGATGAACCGCATCGCGTACGTATGGAGCAAAGGCATGACGGAGGCCGGGTCATTCGCGAGGACGAACTTCAACGTATCCGGTTCAAGTCCGTCATACGGAATATTGAACCGGTGCATGAGCGCCGCCCATTCGGCAAAACGCTCACGCTCGATGAGGAAATCGCCGAACGCGCTGACGCCGTCTTCCCCGTAAATCATGAAAAGCTCTTCCCGGCGCTTTTCCGGAAAATTTGCCTCTTCCAGCAAGCCGTCGATTTTCCGGATGAAATGATACCGATCGGTCGAAAACGAAATCCGCTCATAAAACGTGCCGATATGCGGATAGATTGTATCCATGATGA
The DNA here is from genome assembly GCF_943736995.1 of Sporosarcina sp. Marseille-Q4943. GTDB lineage: Bacteria > Bacillota > Bacilli > Bacillales_A > Planococcaceae > Sporosarcina. The sequence goes on from NZ_CALSFT010000002.1 coordinate 413,444, forward strand.
CGGTAAGCGAACCTGCGTCCTCCATCTCGGCAGCAAGATCAGCAAGCGGAAGCCAATGGCCGACGAGCTCGCCGCCCGCCCGTTCCGCAATTGACGCTAAGGATTCCTCGTCGCCTTTCGTCAAATTGAAGTAAGCGGCGAAGAAGGCCGCATCCACCGAATCATCATCAAGAAGATGGGCAAGCTCTTTCTCCTGTGCAGCCTTGTCCTTGTACAGGAACTCCCACAGGATCGCATAGATCTCAAGGCGGACTTCAAAAAGACCGTCATTCCGCAAGACAAACTCACGGAATTGTGTTTTCAGCGCGGTGTAAAACGCGTCCGTCTCGAACAACCGAGGATTCTTTCCGAGCGCCTTGCCGATATCGCGCAATTTCTCGATCTGCTCATTGAGCCACATCTTCACTTGCCATTGGCGGTACGTAAAATGATTGGCCTCCTCGAGATGCCCATGCGCAAAAGACCAGCCCGCTTCCAAAAGATGCAGCCGGTAAAACAGTTCGAACAGCGGTTTCCATTCGAATTCGTAAGGGGACAGCGGGATCACTTTCTGGTCCAACAACGAGCTTTCATGGATGAAAACGTTCGGATTGTCGCCAGGCCCGATATCCCTTAACGGTTTCGTCAGCCTGTACAACACATCGTTCCAAGCTTCGGGCGTCCGTTCCGAAACGGTGAGCACCATCTGCTCCGTCTCTCTCCGTTGCCAATCATGCAGCCATTCCGTCAACGAATGGAACTGTGAATATAAATGAAAGACAGTCGCGATCTTATGGACGCACCAATCGCCTTCACCGCAAGTGCAATCGGTGAACGGTACCGAAGGGGCAAGCTTCACCGTTTGCTCGCCTTCATCAGCCAATGTCGCAACGAAGGTAGTCACACCCTGTACAAAACGGAAGTCAAGAAACGCGCCTTTTCGGACAAGCGTTACCGCCTTCCGGATCTGCTCGGACTCCTTCTGCACATCCGGACGAAACGAATGCTTGATCCGACTCATCCATTCATCTATTTCACGCTCATGTAAATACGAAAATCGTTCCACTGACATGTGCATCGGCTCACTCCCTAAACTTAAGCATTCCCTTTATTATAAGGCTTTTAAGCGTGAATCGTAAATGATATCATTTAAAGTAAGGCAACAACATACATAAATTTCATGAAGGGGGAACCAAAAATGGAACAATTGATGCTACACGTACCTAAAGTTTATGAAAAACGCTATCTTTTGTTGGAAGATTATACGTCAATTGACCATATCTATGTGGAAGACGGAAATGGGGGCGGCTTCATTGCAGTAGAAACTTTCATGATGCCGGAACCCGAAACCCAATCGGTCGTCGTCAATTATCAATCCGATGAAGTGACATTGTTCTTAGACAAGGAAAATAAATTTCTCAATCAGCTCCTGAGAAGGAATATACCGTTCGAACCTGTACAAACTCAATTCTTTTTGCACCCCAATGAGAAGAATCATCAATCCAAACGTCGTTGAATAGGATAGAAAACAAATCATTCACAAAAAATGGTGAACTATGATAGAATAATAATAATCGGAATATTCAATGATGGAGGGATAAACATGCTTTCAGTCCAGCGTATGACGCCTTTTTTCACTAGCCAAGAGGACTTCCGTCTACGTCTCGTGTTCGCCTATCAATATTTCTCGATCATAAAAGGCGGTGAAGTGTACCAATTCGTTCCCTCTGAAGGAAAGGAAATTGTCGTCAACGTGAAGAGCCTCCAAGTCGAAAACCTTGGTGAGGTGTTCGTCTTCCAACGCGGCAACCGATTCATCCGGCTGCCGCTGTACCAACTCCTTCTCATCTCGGATCTTCATCTGCATCTGTCGTCGATTCTTGAAGGGACGTTGAACTTGCAATTGGAAATACCGGAAGTCGTCATCCAAGAAGCAGAGGAGCTGATGAAAGAAATCGAATCCGAAAACCGCATGCGCATGATAGACTACGCACTCGAAACAAACAATCGTACCTTATTCACTCAACTGACGGAAGGAATGCAATAAAATTGAAAAACAAATCATGAAAAAACACTTATCGTACAAAAAAACGATGAGTGTTTTTAATTTTTCCTTTATAGTGGTTTCAGTTACTAGACTGATAGGGTATATAAAGCTTGCTCGCTTGCTTCAACTCGTAAAAAAATGCAAGGCAATGACGAAAACAGTGGAACCGGTCAATCCGAACAAGAAATCCTGCATAGTAAATCGATGTTTATCGTCTTGATCCATCAAAATCCGCTCCTTTGTCGATTTCCCGGGAAATAAGGCAGTTTAGGGAATAAACTAGCTACTAGACTGGCCAATTCCCGAGAAATTCATACATATTACTCTACTAAAAATTGAATAATTCACGAGATTTGATACAGTTATGTATATAGCACCAAAAAATATCCGCAGAAAGGATGGTCGCGCTTGTTTTTCGACTACCAATTTTGGCACTTTTTGACGAGGCCCTATGACCTTGCGTCCCAGATGCAAACCGGAACGATGCGGCACTTCAACAGACGGCTGCTCATCGTATTCCTCGCAGGCATCGTCCTCTTCCTGCTCCGAGAAATATGGGGCATGGGCACCGAAGCACTGACGTCATTGATGACGACAATGACGACAACGGACTACATAATCGCAAGATACGCCTCACTTGCAGGCACATTCCTTTGGTCAATTCTATACATAGCATTCCATATTTTTGGAGTCGCACTAATCCTTTCGACGCTGACGAAAATTCCATACCGGCAACTCGTTCCGCTGCAAGTGCTCATTACGGGCTTATTGCTCATGGAAAAGGCGATCCTCTTCATCGTCTTTGCATTGAAAGGATCTACCGTCAGCCTTTCATTCCTATCATTTGGCCCGCTCGCCGTCACAGTTATGGAAAATTGGTATTTGATCCTTTTCCTGAACCAATTGACGATTACAAGCGCGCTGATCATCACGTTGCAATACCGTTTCATCCGAGGCTTCGTCGTGGACGGCAGATGGAGGGAGCATCTTTGGATATTGATTGGATTGCATGTCGCAATGGCACTCATCACTGCGGCGGTCGCATTCATTCCGTTCGATTCCATCCTCAATTCACTATTCGGAGGTGGCTTCTAGATGAATAAACGATTAAGCATCACCGTTGCCATTATCATCAGCCTCTTCATCGCGGTGAACGTCCACCTGCTCTATTCAAACAAAAGCACGGTGCCAAAATCATTGTATGTCCATAAATACGAGCGCATGACTCCTGGACATCATGAGGAGGAAATACCAAAAGAAGGACTCGTTACGCCGGAAGACGTCTACACCGTCTACGTCGGCGACGATGAAGTCATCGAATCATGGCTCGTCAAGGAAGGCGATCAAGTTCAGGTCGGGGATGAAATCGCATTGCTGCAGACCGCACGCGCAGAGAGCCAACTCGCGGCATGGGAAGCGGAGGAAGAAGGCCTTCTTGAACAGCGGGACGCAATCGAATCAACGATTGCAAGCCTCGAATCAGAGAGGGGAAGCGCCCGGAAAAACTCCTCCCACGTCAATACGACCGAAACACCGGGCGACTCTGAAGTCGAATTGAACGTCGACGTCCAAGTCGATGTCCACCAAGACGGCGCATTCGCCCAAGCAATCGCCGAAGCGGAGCGCGAACTGTCGGACATCGATCGGAAGCTCGCCGTCGTCCAAACACAGCTCGAACAAGACGCCACCCGTCCCGCGCTCATTAGCCCAGTGGACGGAACGGTTTCGAAAGTTCACAAGCACGGCTTCACACTCGCCGCCGATATTTACAGTGACGCAAAATTCGTCACAACGTACGTGCAACTCGACGAATGGCAGAAAATCGAGGAAGGGAATTCTGTCCGTATCCAGGAAAGTCATCTGGATGAGGTCATCGAAGGGACGGTCCACTCCATCTCCGAAGTGCCGGCAACCGACAGCAGATGGCGGGAAGCATATGACAAGCTCGATCCGAAAGAACGGAACAACCCGCTTGATCTGTATGAAATTACGATCATGCCGCTCGAACAACTGCACAGCTTGCCGTTCGGGGTGAATGTCAACGCATCGATCATCGTAAACGAAGCGGACGCCGTCTCCGTGAAAATCCACTGGCTCGAAGCGCATGTGAAAAACAGCGCCGTTGCATGGAAGTTGGATGAACAAGGTCGCGCGGCGAAAACGAACGTCACGGTCCCATTCATCACGAACAACCGCGCCGTCATCACGGAAGGACTGACAACCGGTGACGTTGCGATCTATAACCGCAACATCGACGAAACCGACAACCTATCAAACGTCTTCCTGCCCCTCCCGCTCGAACTCCCATCGAAAAGCGACTGGAGAACATTCGGCTGGAAGAACTACGTGAAATACGGATTTGTGGAATAAAGACGAGACAAAAACCGCCCAAGTGGCGGTTTCAGCCTGTTGACAAACGCTCGCATCCGTTGTTGCTCGTGTCGCTCGTCCACTCATGAACTTTAGTTCTATTCGCGTCTTCGCTCCACTTGGCGCGGGCTCGCAGGAAGCGAGTCATGCAACCGTCGCCACAGGACCGTGGCGCTCTTAGGTTGCCTTCCTTGACAAGCGTTTTCAATCAGGCTGAGGAAATGTCTGTTTATCGTGTTTATCCTAAAATTGAGTGTAGACAAAGTTAAAGAACGAATTTGTCTACACTCTGAAACCGCCCAAGTGGCGGTTTTTTGCTGTTCACGCAACCCTATTTCAATTTCCGCTTCTAGACATGTCCCTCTTTCAATATAGTAGAAAAACGGAAAAAATTTGGGGGGAGACGGGATAGCAGATGAAGAAATGGACGTTGATTTGTTGCATAGCCATCATTTGCATTTTATTCACAGCAGTGGGGAAGGCCGAAGCGGCGAGCGAAGGTAACAAACGGTATGTCGGACTGCACGATCGCATCTTGCCGATCGAGGACATCCGCGTCATCGACGGTGACACGAAAGTGCCGCTCAAAGACATCGCAAAACATCTTTATTTGCCCGTCGAAACGACAGATGGGAAGACGATCATCCGAAAACGAGGGAAAGAAATCATATTTGATCATTCAACAGGGGCAACGACATTGGACGGAGTGGATCAGCCATGGACGCCAATCGCCTCCATTGAAGGCCAGCTCTTCATTAGCGTGAAATATATCGCCCGCGAAACCGGGTTCCAATTCGAGTATTTTCAAGAGCACCATACAATCCGCATCTATCGCGACGAATTCAATCATATAAGCCATGAAGCGTTCAAGGAAGTTATTAAAGCGCATGGCACGAAACAGCAGCCTGCACCGACTTCGAAAAAAGCGACCGTCTACTTGACGTTCGATGACGGTCCGAATCAATTCACGTTGATCAATCATAAGACGCTCGAAAAATATAAAGTGCCCGCCACGTTCTTCTTCTTGGGCAATCAAATGAAACAGAACGAGTCCATCGTCAAGACCGTTTCAAAAAGCGGCCATTACATCGGGTCGCACAGCATGACCCACGATAAAGCATTCGTCTACGGATCGACCGAATCGTTCATTGCCGAAATGGTCGGCGGGGCGGAACTCGTCGAACAACTGACAGGGAAGACTTCGAATCTCGTACGCGTCCCGTATGGCAGCAAACCGCTCGTCACAAAAGGAATGCAACAAAGCTTGATTGACCGCGGACTGAAAATGTGGGACTGGGACGTCGACTCCAATGACTGGCGCTACACGGACAAGCAGGCAGACCAAATTGTGAAAAACGTCCAAGACGGCGTCACAACAGCGGCGAAGTCCGGCGACAAGGATATCATCATCCTCCTGCACGACCGCAGCCAAACGACGATCGCCCTTCCAAAAATCATCGAATGGCTGCAAAAAGAAGGCTACAGCTTTAAGTCGTACGAACCCGACAACCACATCATCCAGAACTTCCTACGCGACCCGCTTCTCTGAATCAACCCCTTAGTTTGTCAAAAGCATGCAGCGCGACAACTGTCGTAGTGGATATGAGCTCTTGCCGCGAAAACGAGAAGTTTTTGAGATAGAACGAGAAGTCTTTGCTGATAAACGAGAACTCATTAAGACGGAATGAGAAGTTCTTACCGAATAACGAGAACTCTTTGGGGCGGATCGAGAACTCTTCGGCGATAAATGAGAACTTTTCCCCCTAAAACGAGAACTTGCGCATAAATCAGCAAATACGCGCATAACTTCCGCCAGAAACGCATAAATCGCTAGATATGCGCATTAATTGACGCATCCACGCATAAAACCGAGAAATCACGCATAACCCAAAAGCCTTCACCAAAAATGAATCACACTATCCAACCTATCGCCAACAAACTTCCAGATTTCCATATCAAATCTCCCAAACAAGCAACTTAGCCAAATACTCATAATTCCATCTTCATCCATATATCGTCAGAACTACCCGCACCCAGAAACATCCATATCCTTTGAACGATTTTTCAGAAATATCGCTATTCCTTACATCAGTAGCTATTTTCAAATAAATCTCACTATGATATTGTGAAATGGCAACATTCTACCAAACTACTAAGGGGGAATAGGTATTTTGAAGAATCGTCATTTCACAAAGCTGTTCAGCACATTCTTGGCAATCATTCTCGTGCTAACAATGCTGACGCCACTCACTGCATCCGCCAACACGGATCCGGCTGAAACAGCTGACCAACCAACAAAACCGTTCAAACAGAACCTTGCCGATGAGAGCATTATGCAGCAAAAAGCCGCCATCGCCGAACAGCTCAACTTGCTCGGGGGCGAAGCGAAACTGCATGAAGAGCTTCAAAACGTAACAGGGAATCAACAAGTCCCAGTCATCATCCATCTCTCTGAAAAATCAGTAGGACTCCAAAAAGGAATCCAAAAACTGGCAGGAAAATCATTCTCCCACGCAGAAGCGCAACAGACAAAACAAAAAGTGCGCAACCAGCAAGCTGCTGCGAAAAAAGAAATGGTCATCAAAGGCATCCAATTCAACGAAGGCTTTAGCTATGACACAGTTCTGAACGGAATGTCCGGGACTGTCAAAGCAGACGACCTTCCGAAACTTCTTGAAGTGAAAGGCGTCACACTCGTCGAACCGGACACGATCGTGCACGCATTCGAAAACGGAAACGACCTGAAGAAACCATCACCATCCGACTCGAATCTACAAAAGAAAGCCGGAAATGGACAAGTCGACATCGCCATGGACACTAGCATCGGCTTCCTCGGAATCGAAGCACTCTGGGCGGAAGGCTATGAAGGACAAGGCATCAAAGTCGCCGTCCTCGACACAGGAATCGACGCCGATCACCCAGACTTCCAAGGCATCTACAAAGGCGGCAAAAACTTCGTCCCGCATAACGATACGGACTACGCCCGTCCTCGCGCTGACGACGACGCTTCCGAAACATCGCCGCTTGACCGTCCGGCACATCGTCCGGAATTCAACGCAAACGGCAGCTCGTTCTACACTTCCCACGGCACACACGTCGCGGGAACGATCGCAGCAATCGGCAGCAATGAATACGGCATTAAAGGGATCGCACCGAAAGTCGACCTATACGCATACCGTGTACTCGGCGCATACGGCAGCGGATCCACATCAGGCATCATCGCAGCAATCGACACAGCAGTCGACGAAGGCATGCACGTCATCAACCTGTCGCTAGGCGGCGGTGCTAACTCCGAAACAGATGGCGCATCATTCGCCATCAACAACGCCATGCTCGCAGGCACAATCTCGGTCATCGCAACAGGAAACTCCGGACCGAACCGCGGAACGATGGGCACACCAGCCACATCCCGCCTCGGCATCGCAGTCGGCAACACGACGAATCCTGAAGCGCACTACTCCGGCGACATCAACGTCAATGCCGGCAGCTACAACTTATCAAAAAAGCTTAGCCTAATGGGCACGACTTACGGCCAAGACCTCGCCACTCAACTTGACGGCGAATACAGCCTCGTCGCAGTCCCAGGCGTAGGCGCAGCAAAAGACTACACGGGACTTGACGTCAACGGCAAAGTAGCACTCGTCTCCCGAGGCGAAATCCCGTTCGTCGATAAAATCGCAGCTGCGAAAGCCAACGGCGCAATCGCGATCATCGTCCACAACTTTGCTGGCGGATCAGGCGCACCAGGCGCATCCGGCACATTCCTTGGAGACGCATTCGAATTCATCCCGACATTCGACATGTCCCAAACGGACGGAGACGCAATCCGTGCAGCACTTGCACAAGCGGAAGGCACAATTTCATTCGGTAATTTCGATAAAACGATGACAGCAGGTGACGAAGTGAACAACTCCAGCTCTCGCGGACCGTCCACACCAAACTTCGACATCAAACCTGACGTCACAGCACCGGGAACGAACATCATGTCCACAATCCCGATGTACAAAGCGGACTTCCCAGATGCAACTTACGAACAAGCCTTCACTCGTAAAACGGGAACATCCATGGCCACACCACATATTGCGGGAATCGCGGCGCTAGTGAAACAAGCGAATCCGAATTGGGATGCCTTCGACGTAAAAGTCGCGCTTTCCAACACAGCGAAGGTCCTTGACACTGACAAGTACGACGTATTCGCACAAGGGGCAGGCCGCGTACAAGCTTACGCAGCAGCGCACCCTGAAATCCTTGCATACGCAATCGACACCGCAAACAATAACGGAGAAACTGTTGAAAACAAAAAAGGGACAGTGACATTCGGACCACAATCCCTTAAAGAAGGAGATATCTCCGTCGAAAAACAGATTGTCGTGAAAAACATGAATGGCAACGGCGGCACGTACAACGCCACTGTCGAAGTGACAAAAGGCTTTGCAGACGCAGCCGTCACAATCGACAAGCCGACATTCACGCTATCCGGCGAGCAACTGCTCAACGTTACATTGACGGCTTCCCAAAATGTGAACACACCATCTGGATCTGAAATTCTTGGATATATTCACATTACAGGTGGCAGCACAACTGCATCATTGCCATTCGCAGCCGACTTCGGCGATGCACCGGCAGATGCAATTAAAGACATGCGCGTTTCGGAAACAGACTTGAGCTTCAACGGCGACGGTGTGAAGGATGAAGCGATGCTTTACTTCACACTCACGGGCAACGTCACAACAAATTATATTGAGCTTTGGGACATCATGAACCCTGATGGCGGCGCGTACGGGGACGGCTACATCGGCTACCTGCACGCGGGTTCTGCATTAGGCGCAGGATCGTACCAGCTCAGAATAGCTGGAGAATACAGGCCATGGGGCGGCACTGGTCCAACAATGATTCCGGACGGCCTCTACACGATCGACTTCACGGCACTGACGGTATCCGGCAATCCGCCTATCATCAGTGACTTCGTAGGACCGGTCGTCGTTAAATCGACAGCAGGTACAATCGAAGGCGCGGTCGAAGGTACAACAGCATCCGGCCAAATCGATGATGCCTATATCGTCTACCAAGAGGAACTTGCGCAATACGGCATTGGCTACGACATCAACACAAAACTAAAAGCATCTTACGAAGTGTTGAAAGGTGAGGAAGTCGTCGCATCCGGCCCGGTTAACCTCGAGCAAGACGGCACATTCACTTTCGAACTTCCTGAGCTCAACAAAAACGAAAACTCCGTCAAAGTGAAATATGAAGACGCTGCTGGCAATAAAGCCGAAGCGATCATCTACAATGCCGGCGACCAAGTAGGCGACGAAGTCGCATACTCCGTCAATCACGAATCACTTACGCTTGAAGTCGGCGCATCAGAGCAATTGACAGTAACTGAAACGACGAAGAAAGCGGACGGAACGACAGAAGAGAAGGACGTCACGGCTGAAGCGACATTCACATCTGCTGACGCTTCAATTGCAACAGTCGAAAACGGCAACGTCACAGCAGTTGCTGCGGGCACGACCGAAATCACTGTCACGTACAAAGACTTCTCGGAAAGTGTCCTCGTAACTGTCGCAGCTGAAGTAGAGCCGGAGCCAGAACCAGAACCGGACAATAGCTACGTCGTCACGGAAGAGATTGTTTCACAATCCGGCAACAAGATCGTTATTGATGTGACTTCAATGCAAGGGGAAGTCGACATCGTAATTAACACTTCCGTCATGAGTGCAATCGAACGTTCTAAGAAAGACGTTGTCATCCACAAAGATGGTGCTGTCTACTCCCTTCAAAAAAATCTATTGAAGGCATTGAAAGGTGACATCACGATTTCGGTAGCAAGTAATGACGCAACGGGAGTAGCCAACGCGGTTTCCGACATTTACTCAATCACTTTCTGGACCGGAATCGGGGAAGCGAAACAACAAGTGACGCGCCTTGGTCATTCAATCGATATCGTCATGCCAGTCAACACGAGCAGCAAGCAAGTCCGCGTGATCGACGCGAACACAATTGAAGAAGTTGCCAAAAAAGCAAACGTCAAAAACGGCACAGTCAGCTTCTCCGCTAATACTGGCGGCAGCTTCGTAGCCACCAACTAATCCAAAACCAGCCTTTCCGCTTCCCGGAAAGGCTGGTTTCATTACGCATCAAAAACGCATAACTGGAGCTAATCACGCATAAATCCTCCCAAAAGCTCATAAACCCGCCCAGAAACGCATTAATGCTAAAATTCACGCATAACGCCTCCCTTAATTTGTCAAAAGCATTCAGCGCGATAGACAAATCCCACGCCAAAAACATCCCCGCGTGTACTCAAATACTCATAAACTATCTCAGTTAAAACATATATCTAGTTTAAAACTTTTAAAAAGGTGTAATATAGTAATAGAATTGAAACAATCGTAAAAATAAAGGATGTGCATCCAAGATGAGCCCAAATCAAAAAGCTTCCGAACTGCTGCAAACAAAAACGGACATCCAAAACTGGGGCGCCCGCCGCGCTTCCCGGATCAGGAAGTACAAAACGACATCCAGGCACGTTACAGACTACATCGTCCTTGACTTCGAAACGACAGGTTTCCGGGCTGGCGCTGACCGCATCATCCAAATCGGGGCACTCAAATACATCGGCCACGAGCGTGTCGGTGTCCTGAACACCTTCATCAACCCGCAACGCCACATACCGGCGTCCATCACCCGTCTCACAGGCATAACGAACGAAATGGTCCAATGGGCACCGACCATTGAGAATAAAATCGACGACCTTCTCGAATTCATCGGCGACCTGCCGATCATAGCCCACAACGCCAGCTTCGACATGGGTTTTCTCTACGCCCTCGACAACATCGAAGGCATCAAAATTCCCGAATACACCGTCATCGACACCGTCAAACTGGCACGCAAAACAATTACAGAAACGCCCAACCACAAACTTGGCACACTGGCGAAGCACCTCCAACTCGAACACGACGCCCACGACGCAATCGGCGATTGTCTCGCAACCGCAGCCATCTACCAATACTGTACCCAGTAAACCGCCAAAAGTGGCGGTTTTTTAATTTGTCAAAACCATTCAGCGCGATCAATCAACGTCATTCGAACCATCAATTCTCCACGTAGGCACTAAATCACGCATAAATCTCTCCAAAAACTCATAAACCCTCCCAAACGCGCATAAATCCAATAACTCACGCATAAACCCTTCCAGAAACGCATAACGCCGCCAACTTACGCATAACCCGAAAGAATCACGCATATCCCAAAAAACATCCGCATAACCTCCCACATCCACGCATAAACTCTATCAACCAACTAGCAATATTCAATTTTAACTGCCGAAATCGAAGCAAAACGCAATTTTAAACGCCAAAAACGCCCCAAAATGCAATCTTGACCCAAAGTATTCCATCCGCGCAGTAAGCAAGCTAAACTAAACATGAGGTGAATAAATTGATCTACAAAAAACGGACAATGCCAAACGAACTGAAAGCACTCCTATCCCTAGACAAACGCCTGCCAAACAACCATATGAAAAAGCACGAAGTCAAAAAAAATCTCCTTATCTGCCAAGCAGGCTACAACGGCGAACTCGAATTTGACGCCCATATCGCAGAATTCCAGCCGGACTACCCGCACGCCATCCTCCACGACCTTTACCTACGACAAGACGGCGCTTATTTCCAAATCGACTCGCTTGTCATTACGCCATCATCGATCACCGTCGTCGAAGTGAAAAACCACAAAGACAAAACGGTCATCAAGGCGAACCCAACCCAATTCATTAGAGTGTTCCAAAACGGAGACCGCAAACCGATGCGCAATCCGTACATCGAAATCGACCGGAAAATCCACTTCCTGAAAAACTGGCTCAACATCCGCGGCATCCAAATCCCGATCGACGGCCTTCTCATATTTGCACATACGAACGAACTCTCCATCGAGCACCCGTCGCCCGAAATGAAAACAATCTTCACATACGAAGCGCCCGCCCATTTCCGGTCGCTTCCCATGAATGAACACATACTCGACGGACACGCCATCCATAACTTGGCAACCGCGATGCTCGAACACCATAAAGACTACAATCCATTCCCGCTCGCCGACCTATACGCCATTGCCCCCGAAGACATCACACCCGGCGTCATATGCCCAAGCTGCGACCGGCCTGGCATGAGGTGGGGGAGGGAGAAGTGGAACTGCCCATCGTGCGGCCACGCCGGAAAAACCGAACACCAACAAACCGTCCAAGACTGGTTCATGCTCATCAAACCCCAAATGACGAACCGCGAATTCCGCTACTTCACCCAGCTCAACAACCGCAATGTTGCCCGGAGCCTGCTAGCCAAGTCCGGCCTCCAGCTCATCGGCGAACGCAAAGCCGCTCACTATGTACTAATGAAAGAACTAACTCCATCCCCATAATTAGCGCTCCATCCCAGGAGCATTTTTTGATTTGTCAAAACCATTCAGCGCAATCCACACCCTCTATATAATAGAAGAAACGCCGCGACCTCCCGAAAAGCCGCATAAACTCGCCCAAAAACGCATAAACTCTCACAACCGCGCATAACCGCCGCTAAATCCGCATAAACTCCCACAACCACGCATAACCGCCGCCAGCGACGCATAAATCGCAATTTCCACGCATAAATCGCCGAACTCACGCATAACCTTCCGCGCCCGCCCTCCCAAATCCTATCAAACTCCAAATACCCCTCCCAAAAACAAGGAATTCCTGTATAATCAACCTAAAAGACTTAAAACGAACTTCAAACGAAAGGAGCTATCAACAAATGTCCAGCAATCCCAAGCCGCCCGAACAATACAAGCCCGATCCGCGCTTCAAAATCGCGCACAAAGAAGCACTCATCGGCATTGGACTAGCAATATTCAACTTCATCTGGTGGTACGGCTTCGCCTACGGACTCGGATCCCGCCCACCTGAAGAATATACATACATTTTCGGCCTGCCCGACTGGTTCTTCTACAGCTGCGTCGTCGGCTTTATTTTAATGTCTATAATCGTCATCATCATCACTAAATTCGTACTCAAAGAAGTCCCGCTCGACGCGGACCCGTACGCTGAAACAAAGGAGGAATCCCCAAAATCATGAACATCCAAGTCATCATCCCGCTCGTCATTTTCCTCGTCGCGATCTTCGCCATCGGCTTCATCGCGTCGAAACAAATGAGCTCAACCGGCGGATTCCTCCAAGAATACTTCCTCGGAGGACGCGAACTCGGCGGCTTCGTCCTTGCCATGACGATGGTCGCCACATACGGCAGCGCATCGAGCTTCCTCGGAGGACCCGGAACCGCATACACAGTCGGCTTCGGCTGGATCCTGCTCGCCATGACTCAAGTCGTCACCGGCTATTTTGTCCTGCTCATCCTTGGGAAGAAATTCGCCATCTTGGGGCGCAAATACAACGCCGTTACGATGATCGACTTCCTGAAAGCGCGCTACAACAGCCCGGTCGTCGCAATTCTATCAGCCATCGCCATCATCATTTTCCTTTTCTCCGCCATGACCGCGCAATGGGTCGGCGGGGGACGGCTCATCGAATCGCTCACCGGGCTCCAGTACACATCGGCGCTCTTCATCTTCGCGATTTCGGTCCTCGTCTACGTGACGATCGGCGGATTCCGTGCCGTCGCCCTGACCGACGCCGTCCAAGGAGCAATCATGGTCGTCGGCACACTCATCCTGCTCATCGGCGTCATCATCGCGGGCGGGGGAGTGCCTGCGATCATGCAGGATTTATTGAATGAAAACCCGAGACTCGTCACGCCATTCGGAGCGGACGGAACTCTTACGGCCGCCTACGTATCGTCCTTCTGGATACTCGTCGGCGTCGGCGTCGTCGGCCTCCCGCAAATGGCCGTCCGCGCCATGAGCTACAAAAGCTCCCGCGCCATGCACCGGGCACTCGTCATCGGCACGATCGTCACCGGCTTCATCATGCTCAACATGCACCTGATCGGTGTCTTTGCAAGGCCCGTCATGCCGGGAATCACCGTAGGGGACAAGGTCATTCCGTTAATCGCGCTCGAAGTTTTGCCCCCGTGGCTAGCGGGCATCGTCCTCGCGGCACCGATGGCGGCCATCATGTCGACCGTCGACTCGCTATTGCTGCTCGTCAGTTCAGCGATCGTCAAAGACGTCTACTTGAACTTCATCAAACCGGAAGCGAGCGAAAAGCGGGTCAAACAAATAAGCATCGGCGTTACGGGCATCTTAGGAATCATCGTCTTCCTGCTCGCCCTGCAACCGCCTGACCTGCTCATCTTCCTGAACCTATTCGCATTCGGAGGACTGGAAGCCGCCTTCATCTGGCCGATCGTCCTCGGACTGTACTGGAAATACGGCAACAAACACGGCGCCATACTCAGTATGATCACCGGCATCGCAAGCTACATCGCGATCCACTTCTACAACGCAAATTACGGCAACCTACTAGGCGTCCACACAGTCACGATCCCCGTCGTCCTGTCCTTAATCGCCTACATCATCGGCTCCCTCGCCATCCAGCGAAAAGCCTTCAGATTCTAAATGAAAAGCGGACTCCCACAACCGAGGAGTCCGCTTTTTCCATTGTAAAAACGCATAAACTAAAAAACTCACGCATAAATTCCCCAAATTACGCATAAACTCCGTTATCCACTCATAACTCCCGCCAATCACGCATAAACGTCTACAAACACGCATAAATCCCAAATCCTGGGCATAACGCCTTCAATCAACCCCTAATTTGTCAAAACTATTAAGCGCGAACAAGGGATTGTAGTCCAAAACATTCTCCGCGGACACAAGTCAGCTAAACTCCTGCGACTCTCCACTAGTTTTCAATAAAGTAATAGGTGATATACACATATAAGATAAATAGTTACGAAAGGGGGAAAATATTGTTTGGAGTATAAAATAATTAAAGTTTTATATTCCTCACAATATAATTATGGCTATAATATTCTATTTAAAAGAGAACGGTAAAAGTCAGGTAATATCGGAAATATCAAAGATTATTCAAATGGGAATCGAAGGAGATAGCAACGCACAACAATTGGCGAAGTTTTTACGGCAAGGACTTCAGCAATTATCTTCTGTAGGCATTCCAGCTAATAAAGAACTTATCATGATTGGGGAAAATGAGAATGGACATAAAAGGACATTTCGGCTTTTTAAAGAGCTTATATGTAATCGTCCATTAAATGAATTAAGAGTAAATCGAAGGAAACCTGGTGCTTTTAGAGCCATTTTCTTCGAATATGAATACGAGGGAGAGCAACTGTTACTATTTACAAAAGCAGTTATCAAGAAAGGCGATCCAAATCCCCCGGAATTCCAAAAAGCAATCAGGGAAAGTGAAAGATTATATGATAAGTTTCACCAGAATCCTGATAAATACATAAGAGAGGATGAGTAATGTGAAGAACCTTAACAAGCAACATGATGATGGATCTCACCGCAACTATTGAGATCCTTTTTTTACTAACTCCCGCATTAACCCCCTCCCATATGCTAAACTAAACTCTATCGACCAAAAGAAAGAAGGCACCCAACCATGTGGAAACTCTACACACTCCTCACCATCACCATGCTCCTCTGGGGCATCAACCTCCCCATGCTCAAATACCTGCTCACCTTCATGCACCCCGTCACCATGACCGCACTCCGCATCCTAACAGCAGGCATCACCGTATTCGCCATCTTGGGAGCCCTAAAACTCGTACGCCTCCCAACCAGAAAAGAATGGACATACATAATCGGCGGAGCCGCACTCAACGTCGTCCTCCACCACTACTTTCTCAACATGGGCCTCTTCCGCACAACCGGCACGAACGCCAGCCTCATCCTCGGAACCGGCCCAGTACTAACAGCAGTATGCACAGCACTCATCCTGCGCAACTACCCGACAAGAGTCCAATGGATCGGCGCAGCAGTCGGCTTCATCGGCATCAGCTCCGTCGTCCTCGCGGGCGGCGATGCACTATCCGGCCTCAAACTCGGAGACGCATTCATCTTCATCGCCATCCTTGTACAAGTCCTTTCGTTTTTGGTAATCGCTAAGGCGGCAAGGACGCTGGACCCAAGGCTTCTCACCGCGTACATGCTGATTGTCGGGAGCCTGTTACTGTTCATCATCAGCTTCATCCAAGAGCCCGGCGAATTCGTTAAATTCACAACCGTCCCACCAAACTTCTGGGCCGTCTTCGCCGCAAGTGCTATCTTAAGTACAGCCGTCGGACACATGCTCTACAACTACTCGATTGCACAGATCGGCCCATCGAAAGCCGCCATTTTCATGAACTTGAACACATTATTCGCCCTGACAAGCTCAGCCCTCTTCTTAGGAGAAATCATCACTGGCCGCCACCTAATCGGCTTCCTCTTGATCATCATCGGCGTCATGCTAGGATCAGGTGCTGCAGAGGAACTATGGAAGAAACGCAAAACCATTGAGAACGACAAGGGGAGAGGGGCAGCCTGAAACCTCCCTCGCAACATATCCTTGTCGACGAATCGGCTTAACCTATATAATGCAAAGTACAGAACCTATCTAGCACCGACCAGATAGAAACGACCAATAGGAGGGAACGACATGGAAGCATTCGCAGAATTTCTAGCGAAAATTGATAACCCGGAACATCGCGCACGAACAGAAGAAGTGTTAACGTGGGTAAAAGAGAAATATCCCGAATTAAGCCCAGTAATCAAGTGGAATCAGCCGATGTTCACCGATCACGGTACATACATCATCGGCTTTAGCGTATCCAAACAGCATCTCGCTGTCTCACCCGAAGAAGCAGGAGTCATTCACTTCTCTGACCAAATCGTCCAAGCCGGTTACAAGCACACGAAAATGCTCGTCCAATTCCCATGGAACCGCCCGTTCGATTACGAATTACTCGAGAAAATGATCGATTACAACATTGCAGACAAAGCAGAATGCACAACCTTTTGGCGATAAAAGCTTACCTTCAAAAGTAAGCTTTTTTCTTGCCCATAAATCCGCCAACAACTCAACCCCTAATTTGTCAAAACCATTCAGCGCGAACAGTGGAGGGCAGTCCCTCATAACTTCCCGCGATCACTGGCAATCCCGCATAACCTGCTCCAAAAACGCATAAATTCCAAAACTTACGCATAACCGCCAGCAAACGCTCATAAATCCCCCCAGAAACGCATAAACCTTCCCATATACGCATAAACGCCAAAAACCACGCATAACGCCGCTCACCCCCAACCGTTTCACTCCCACCCTCCACCAAAAATCCACTATAATCGTAGAAAAGGAGGCGAAACATCTATGAAGCTCAAAATCTCAACTGCACTTCTCACAACAGCACTACTACTCACACCCGCAATCCAACCGGCACAAGCCGCATCATTCACTGATGTCCCGAAATCACATTGGGCACACGATCCGATCGACGCCATCTCGGACCTAGGCATCATCAACGGCTACCCGGACGGCACATACAGACTCAACCAACCCGTAACTCGCGCCCAAGCCGCTAAAATCGTCGCACTCGCAACAAAAACGAAGCCGACACACGACTTCACACCGGGCTTCAAAGACGTCACCCCGGCACATGGCGCATTCGACCACATCCGCGCGCTCACCGAACGCGGCATCTTCAACAACGGCGAAGCGTTCAATCCGAATGCATCACTCAAGCGCGGGCAAATGGCCAAAATCATCGCACTCGCCTACGACATCAAAGTGGACGACAACGACCTGATCTCATTCAGCGACGTCAAAAAAATCAACGGCTACCATAGCTACATAACAACAATTGCCGAACTCGGCATCACAACAACCGAACAAGGCGGTGAATTCAAGCCGAACGATCCCGTATCCCGCGCCCATATGGCCGCCTTCATCCAACGCGCCATCGAATTCGATACTAAACGCAAATCCGGCGAGATCTACTATGACGAAGCCCAGCAAAAATACGTCGAAAAAGTCTACTCCATCCCTGAGCCGCCTCCGAGCCAAATGGACGAGTCGATAGCAGCACAAACCATCAATCTAGTTAACAACGAACGACTACAACAAAATATCGCACCACTCAAACATGACATGTCGCTCTCAACCATCGCCCAAGCGAAAGCCGATGACATGGCAGAGAACAACTACTTCGCCCACAACTCGCCAACATACGGCTCCGTCGGCGACATGCTCGACCACTTCGGCTACGAATGGTCAGGCTACGGTGAAAACATCGCAAAAGGGTACACAACAGCTGAAACCGTCGTCGAAGGCTGGATGGAATCACCCGGCCACCGCGCCAACATCCTCCAACCCCGATTCACCAACATCGGCATTGGCTATGCCATCGACAAAAACGGCACCCCCTACTGGGTCCACCAATTCTCAGTCCAATAACGATAGAAAGACGGCGAAGGGGAGGAGACCCCAGCCGTCTTTTTCGTGTAATCGCGCCTCACCAACCCCCAGCGAATCGGAAACCTCCGCATCCATCCTACAAAAAACGCATAAACATCAGAACCCACGCATAAATCTCTGCAAACACGCATAAACTCTGCCAAAAGTCCATAACACCTTAAACTTACGCATAAATCCCTCCAAAAGCGCATAAACTCCAAAACTCGCGCATAACCGCCCCCGAACAAACAAAAAAAGGAGCAGCAACTACTCCTTTACTAAAACAATCTTATAAAAATACTAGTTTCGAGGATCCACATAATCCGGATAATCAGTAATGATCGCGTCCACGCCCATTTCAAATAGAAAATCCGCCGCTTCCTGACTACGCACCGTCCATGAACCGACATTCATTCCTAAAGCGTGCACTTGGCCCACCAACTCCTCCGTCACAATTCCATAACTCGGGTTAACCCAATCCGCATACGTTGAAAACTCTAGTAAAGCTTTCAATGTTGTGTCAGCACGGTTAGAAGTCAATACACCGATTGGAACTCGGGGAAGAAGCTCATTCATTTTCTTCATCGACTCAAAGTTGAACGATTGAATAATGATCTTTTCATTTTGTGGTTTATCTAGATTTCGTTCTATTAATGCTTCCGCTACTTGCTCTTCAATGCCTGGGTAAATCTCCGGAGCCTTCAACTCTATTAAAACGCCAATCTTCCCATGGTAACGATCAAGAATCTCTTCAAATGTCGGGATGGGCTCTCCATTAAACTCTTCCCCAAACCAACTACCCGCATCAAGACTCCTCAACTCTTCAAATGACAAATCCCCGACATGGCCCGTTCCATCTGTCGTACGATCCACTGTCGTATCATGGATCAATACCAATTCACCATCTTCACTTCGTTGAACATCGATTTCTATATAATCAGCTTTCATATCGACTGCGAGATCGAAAGCAGCAATCGTATTTTCAGGTGCATAACCGGAAGCACCACGGTGCGCTACATTATCAACTTGTTTTCTCGTTCCAACTGTTGGTTCTTCTGCGAGCTGACTGAACGGATTGAATAATAATGATAAGGCTACTCCTGTTTCTAATAGTAACTGTTTGCTCATTTTCTCCATCTCCTATCTAAATTAGATTCAAATCCAGTTTAGAATAGGGATGTTAAGCTACTATATTGATAGTTTTAACGCTGCATAAAGATTGTGTTAACAAATACCGACCGTTGTCCCTATGGATATTTACAAATCGAATTGATTGGAAAGTAATGCCGTACTTCCAAATAGTACAAAAAGAAAAACGCCAGAGACTGGCGTTTTCACATAATCATCTCTGCTTACCTTGATTGTTTTTCATGTTTCCTGTCATTTTCTGTGCAGCATTTTTAGCAGCATCTACAGTGTTCATTGCAATATCTTCTGTTGTTTCTAAAGCATTGTGAGCTGTTTCGAATGCGGATCCAGCTGTATCCTTAATGCCCTCCGCGACGTTTTTCTTACTTTTACCGTTTTGTTGATTAACCATTATGTTTCACCTCCTAAACAAGAATAGGATGTGTATGTTGTCGTTATTTATCCGTGCAAGGGACCTACTCTATAAAACTATTCTCCCGTACCATGTCTTTAATTTAATAATATGGGTATAATAACCGTAAACAACAATCTCTAGAAAGGAGTCACCGGCATGAAAAAAATCCAATCCATCCTACTCGCATTCATGACTATCATCCTGCTCGCGCCTTACGCATCGGCCCAGACAGCACTATCCGCCGAAGCGGAAGCCGCACGTGTCGACGACATCAAATTCTTCGTCGAAAACTTCTATTATGGAGACATCCCGGAAAACCTTCATGCCATGACGACGATCAACGAAATCATAGATTCTCTCGACGAATACTCGCGTTACATGTCAGCCGACGAATACATGAACTACGTAGCAGCAGTCGGTGCCGACGACCTGGCCCTCCATAATTTAACGGAGCCCGCCGTCACATCCCACATGCTTTACGGCAACATCGGATATATGAAAATCACCACCTTCTCCGCCAATATGGATAAAGCCGTCACGAAGCATTACACAAACCTGAAGAACAAAGGTGCCGACAAACTCATTATTGACCTCCGCTATAACGGTGGCGGCTACGTTGAAAGCGCTGAACAGCTCCTCGGCCACTTCGAAGGCGTCAAAACAGCCTACGAAATGAAAACGAGAGAAGGCACGACAACCATAAAGCCCGTTCAATCGAAACTAAAATTCCCGAAACAAACCTATGTACTTGTCAACCGATACTCGGCATCCGCATCCGAAATCGTGGCGGCATCCCTCAAAGACCAGAACGCCGCTATCATCGTCGGCGAAAAGACTAAAGGGAAGGGCACCATCCAATCGTTCTTCGAATTTGAAGACGGATCGGCACTCAAACTGACAATCGGCGAATTCACTGGACCAAAGAAATCCAAAATCCATCGCACCGGAATCTCGCCAACAATCGCCAGCGAACATGACCAAGAGCTTTCTACTATACATGCGCGCCTATTGAAAGACTCATTGTCACAAAAAAGCTATAAACAAGTCGATAAGCTGCAAGAAGTCCCGACTAACAAAACATTCCATCTCCATTTCACACAAAAAATGAACCTTACCGGCACAAACACGTCCAATAAAGTAGAACTCATAAAAGTAGGTGGCGTCGCAGTCCCGATCTCCATCAAACCGAATGGCACGGACATGCTCGACGTCACACCACTCAAACAAATGCAAAAAGGCGGCTCATACTTCCTCGTCGTCCACCCAGGGATCGCTAACGACACCGGCCGGACGACAAAGCAGGGCATCTTTACACCTATCACGGTGAAATAAGCCCCGTAATAGTGGAAATATGTACAACCGATTCAACTATGCTATAATCAACGAATGTAAATTCAAAAGAGCAGGGTGCCAGCAACATCGGCCCCTGCGAAAGTATTTCAATAAAATTTCAAGCATTACCTAATAAAAGCACCCCCATTCAGAAAGGAACATCACTCATGAACAACACTATGTGCGTCATCGGCCTCGGCTACATCGGCTTACCGACAGCTGTCATGTTCGCCAACAGCGGACTCAAAGTCCACGGCGTCGACATCAACGAAAAAGCAGTCAACATGATCGCCAACAAGCAACTACATATAGAAGAGAACGGACTCCAAGAACGACTTGACCAAGCAATTGACGCAGGAAACCTCACCGTTTCCACAACTCCAGTCGAAGCAGACGTCTACATCGTCGCCGTCCCGTCGCCGATCAACCCAGACAACACGGCAAACTTGGAATACATCCGCCAAGCGACAGCATCGATTGTGCCATTCCTAAAACCAGGCGCACTTGTCATCTTGGAGTCGACTGTCCCACCAAAAACAGTCGAAAACATCATGCTGCCAGAGCTTCGCAAATCGGATCTAGTACTCGGCGAAAATCTCTTCGTCGCACATTCGCCTGAACGCGTAATCCCAGGTAAGATTTTCGAAGAACTCGTCAACAATGACCGCATCGTTGGCGGTATCACACCAGAATCCGCTGAAAAAACGAAAGCGCTCTACAAAACATTTGTCCAAGGCGAAATCCACCTAACGGACGCAACAACAGCCGAACTCGTCAAAGTGATGGAGAACACATATCGTGACGTCAACATTGCATTTGCGAATGAACTCGCAAAAATCGCAGAAACAATCGGCGTAGATATATGGGAAGCGATTCGCTTTGCAAACTTCCACCCGCGCGTCAACATCCATACGCCGGGACCAGGAGTAGGCGGTCACTGCATCGCAGTAGACCCATGGTTCTTAGTTGAACTCAACCCGGAAAATGCGAAGATCATTCACAAAGCAAGACTTACAAACGACGCCATGCCGCAATTCGTCGCTCAAAAAGCGCAATTCCTGTTGGACGCGAAAGGCATCACGGACGGCAAAGTAGCTGTTCTCGGCCTCGCATTCAAAGGCGACGTCGACGACATGCGCGAAAGCCCATCCGTTAGTGTGATCGAAGCCTTGCAAGAGCGCGGCATCGAAGTGAAATCTTTCGACCCGCACATTAAAACATTGCAGCACACGACGCAACAAGCAACATTAGAAGAAGCAACACAAGACGCTGACCTGATCATCTTGACGACGGATCATACCGACTTCAAACAGCTCAGCCCGAACACACTCACAACAAAACAGCCGAAACCATTCATCCTCGACACGAAAAACGCACTCTCTCGAGATAAATGGGAACAAGCCGGATTCCATTACTTCAAACTCGGCGACGGCTCACCAGTAGGAGTCATGAGCTAAATGAAAGAAACGATACTAGGCGTCGACGTCAATACAGAGAACTACGATGAACTCATCCCGAAACTCTTCAACAACATCGACGCCAAAAAGAAATCATTAATCGTAGCCATCAACCCTGAAAAGTTGATGAAGGCAAAAGACGACCCGGCGCTGAAAGCCTTGCTCAACCGGGCGGAATTCCAGATTCCGGACGGCATTGGCGTCATCATTGCGTCCAAGATCCAAAAAGGCAACATACAATCCCGCGTAACCGGCGTAGACATGATGGACCGAATTGTGAGGGAAGCCGCCCGAACAGGAAAGTCCATCTTCCTCTACGGCGCGAAACCGGGAGTCGCAGATGCGGCAGCTGCTAAACTGATCGAAACCTATCCCGATCTTAAAGTTGCCGGAACACAAGATGGCTATGAAAAGGACACGTCAAAAGTGATTGCAAAAATTAACGCCGCTCAACCCGACATCCTCTTCGTCGCCATGGGATCGCCGAAACAGGAACTATGGATCGAAGAGCATCGCGACAACTTGCACCCGATCCTTTACCAAGGAGTAGGCGGATCATTCGATGTGCTAGCAGGCAACATCAAACGCGCACCAGCCGCATTCCAAAAGATCGGAGCGGAATGGTTTTACCGGCTATTGCTGGAGCCAAGCCGCATCAAACGGCAAATGAACTTGCCAAAATTCCTTTTTGAAATAATTCGCCAAAAATAAAATAATGACACTTGTAATCTAGTAATACTGGTGATAGAATACGAAATGTAAGGATAATTTCCTCTGTAGCATATATTATTAAACGCCACGCAGGACGAAAACGGTTGGTTGACCGCACAAAAGGACTTGAACAGCTCCCATCTGTTCAAGTCCTTTTGCATTCTATAGAAAAGCGGAAGGCGCTCGCTCAGATGCGCTAGGCATAAGGCGGATCTGCGGCGTGGCGCCTTTTGCCACAAAGCAGATTCGTCTTATGACCTCGAGCCCCTGGCGCCTGGAGCTAGACATAGAAAAGCTTAAGCGTTAGCGTTTGGAGCAGCATTCTGAGGCTGTTAGCCTCGTTCCCACCTGCACCTAGACAAAATCCCCAAAACTATTCCTCTAATCTACTTCTATTAATAGTTTCCCTAGCATAGATTCAATAGATTTAATTAAATACCTTACGAAGCAGGTATTTTGCAATCAAAAGCTCCCGTGTGATAAGCATATTTAGCCAAAACTACTCTCGTTTATTGTCTCAAGCAGGATCATGCAGCACTAAAACACAACTTCTTTCTATTAAGGTCCTATTACGTTCATTGAAATAATAGATTCTAAAGTGTTGGTAAATGGGACAACCAATTTTATTTCCAAAAAACAATTACTTTTTCACTAATAAAATTTCAAGGAGTCGGTTAATAGGACAACTAATCACTGCTATAAAAACAATTTCTTCCTACTACAATTCTATTACATTTATTGCATTAATAGATTAACGTAAGGAGGACCGACCGCCATAATGGCCGATTACTACCAGTATTAGGAACTAACAAATCTGCAAAACCCTTGCAAGACAAGCCACGCAAAAACAGTAAGATAATTAAGATGATTTAAGACTTTTAGTGAAATATGATAGAAATACTTGATATATTTTTGAGATAAGGTAGAATAGTAGAAGCAGCGGTAAATTACATAGGTTTGGGACTTGCAATCTAGCAAAATACCAATAAGTAATTGACATCCCTGCTGCTAGTATCTATACTTTATTGTGTAATGGCTTCTACTTCCATTTTGCCGTGGGGTAGATGACAAATTTTATTTCTTAAATAAGAGGAGGAAATTATTCAATGGCTAACCAACCAACGAAGTATCGCAAGTTTGTAGTTGGCGCTGCATCAGCTGCCCTAGTAGCATCTGCAGTAGCACCAGTAGCAAGCGCAGCAACATTTTCTGATGTGAGCGACACAAACTCTCACAAAGCATCTATCGACGCACTAGTTGCAAAAGGTGTTATCACAGGATATCCTGACGGCACTTTTAAGCCAACTCAAACATTGAAGCGTTCTGATGTTGTTAAAATGATGGGTAAATGGCTTGTAAATACTCAAGGATACAAAGTACCTGGTGATTACAAAACAAACCCACGTTTCACAGATTTGACTTCTGCTTCTAACGATGAGCTTCTACAATATGCTGCAGTTGTTAAAGATAACGGCGTATTTGTAGGAACTCCAGATGGTAAACTTGATCCGAATGGTAACATCACTCGTGAAAACATGGCGATCGTTCTAGTTCGCGCATTTGACCGCGTACATGACATCGACCTTGCGACATACGTTGCAGGACAAGATTTCAAAAAAGATGTTAACGACCGTTCATCTGCAAAGGCTGAAGCTCGTCCAGCTATCGACGTTCTTGATTACTTCGATATCACGAACCCAGCTGCACCAGCATTCAACCCTAAAGGTACGACAAACCGTGCTCAATTTGCTTCTTTCTTAAACAAAGCAATTGAAACTGACTACTCTGAAGTTGCTACTGGTGTAGTTGCTCCTGGAGTTGCAGCAGTTAAGGCGGTTAACGCTACTACTGTTGAAGTAACTTTCAAAGATGCAGTTGAAAACGTAAACTCTTTGAACTTCACTATCGACGGTTTGACTGTTTCTAACGCAGCAGTTAAACAATCCGACAACAAAACAGTTGTATTGACAACTGCAGTTCAAGAAGGCGGTAAGAAATATACTGTTGCTGTTGACGGAAAAGAAATCGGTACATTCGAAGGCGTTTCAGCTGTAATTCCTACTAAGATTGACATCACAACTAAATCCGTACAAGGTAAAGTTGGACAACAAGCAATCGTATCTGCTGATGTAGGCGTTAAACAAGCAGGGATCCCTGTAACGTTCAACGTCGATTCTCAAGGAACATCTTTGAATAAAGATCAAGTATTTGAATCTGTTACAAACGCAGACGGTATTGCAACATTCTCATACACACAATATGCATCCGGAACTGATACAGTTGTAGCTTATCCTACAGGCGCACCATCTGTACGTAGCCTAGGTTATGTGTTCTGGGGTGTTGATACGATTATCAATATTGAAGAAGTAACTACAGGCGACACTATCAATAATGGCGCTAACAAAACTTATAAAGTTACTTACAAAAACCCGACAACAGGTAATCCACAGTCAGGCGTAACATTAAATGTTTCTGCATTAGAAAACATCAATGTAACTGCTGATAAAGCACAAAATGTAACAGTAAATGGTATTGAAGTTGCGCAATTCAGCAACAACACTGTTACACGTGCAGCACAAATCGTAACTGACTCTAAAGGTGAAGCTACATTCACAGTATCGGGTAACCATGCAACAGTAACACCTGTAGTATTTGCTGCTACTCCACAATACAACGCTGGTGGATCACTAACTGGTTATTCTCAAGCATATACGGCTTCAGCATTACAAGCTAGAGCTCCAAAAGTAACTTTCTCTGCGTTGCAAGCTGCATATACTCTTGAAATGACACGTGAAGGTGGCGAAGTTGCTGCTATCGGTGATACAAACGGTGGTCGTGAGTATAAAATTGTTGTTAAGGATAAAGATGGTAAACTTGCTGCCAATGAAATCGTAAATGTTGCGTTTAACGAGGACTTGGATAAAGTAATCGCAACTCGCACTTCTGCTGAATTCATTGACACATCAGGTGATGATCAAGTATTCCACACAGGCGCACAAGCGAAGAAAATCACTGTGAAAACAAACTCTAAAGGTGAGGCTACATTCGTAGTTGGAAGCAGTATAATTAACGACTATGTAACACCAATTGCTTGGATCGATATCAATACAGCAAATGCTTCTGATGCGGTACTTGATAATGGTGAGCCAACTGCTGTTGGACCAATCACTCACTTCCAACAAGAATATGTTGAAGGTGCTTCTTTAGCAGCTTATAAAGGAACTTCAAAAACAACTGCATTTACGGGTGTTGAAACAGCTACATTCAAAACAGCTGTTACAAACCAAAGTGGGTTACCGTATAGCGCTGGATCTTCAATTGCAAATGTAACATATACTGTTACAAACACAGGTGCAGAAGATGTTCTAGTAAATGATAACGGAAACTGGAAGATCGTATCACCAAATCGTAGTCTCTCAGTATCACCAAATCCAGTTGCTAATCTAGAAGTAAAACCAAGAACTGATTCAACAACTTCAGTTAAAGTAACTGCTACTGGTAATGCTACGTATACGGATTCTGTATCTAACACTCAAAAAACATTTGCATTCACTGCAAAAGAAGCAACAGCTAAATTTACTAAAGTTGGGGAAGTACCAACGTCTGGCTATACAGCTGTAATCACTGCATACGACACTGTTAATAAAACAATTACATTCAGTGGCAAAAACCCAGTGAAATATGCTGGAGAAGCTGGAAGAACTTATGTGTTTAAAGGTTTGGGTGGAGTAACTATTCCTGATGGAGCTACTGGATTCCTAGCAATTCTTGCTCAAAATAAAGTTACAGCATCATATACAGTAGTTGACGATGTAGTAACATTTGCAATTCAAGCACAAGATTCATCAGTTGGAACTGCAACTAACCCTACAGTAGCTGCAAGTGCATCAGCAGGTACTTACAATGTTGGAGATACAGTTGGTATTACATTGACATTCTCTGAAAATGTTACTGTTACTCCTGGATCTACTCCTCCAGCACTAACATTAAGCAATGGTAAAACTGCTACTCATGCATCTACTACAGGTAATACATTAGTATTCAATTACACTGTAGCAGCTGGTGACAATTCTGCTTCGTCATTAACAGTTACTGGTTTAACTAGAAATGGCGCAACTATTGTTGGTCAAACAACAAATGCACCGGCTAATACTTCTGCATTTACATCTAACTTGACTGGTGTAGTAGTATCTGGTGTAGCACCAACAGCAACACCAAACTTAACGGGTGGTGCATTAAAAGCAACTGGTGCTCAACCAAATACTGTATATCTAGTATCAACTGATGGTACTACTTGGACAGAAAAAACGTCTAGTTCTACGGGAGAACTTACTTTAGCTCCTGGAACATATTCAGTTAAAGTTAAAGCAACTCCAACAAATGCAGAATCTGCAGCACAAACTGGTTTAGTAGTAACATTAGCGCCAACAGCAACACCACAATTAGTGGACGGCACAGGTAAACTAACTGGTGGTGTTCCAAATACTGTATATCTAGTATCAACTGACGGTACTACTTGGACAGATGCAACGGCTAACGCTTCTGGAGAACTTACTTTAGCTCCTGGAACATATTCAGTTAAAGTTAAAGCAACTTCAACAAATGCAGAATCTGCAGCACAAACTGGTTTAACAGTTTCTTAATAAAACTAAACGAAACGTTACTCTATAAACTGATCTATTCAGTGAAATGAGTGGAAACGAATACCCCGTGTCTTGCCTTTTGGTAGTACACGGGGTTTCTTTCTAACTGCTATCTTCCAATTAGTGGGTGAAACTCCTGCTCTTGTAAACAGTCAAATACAAGTGCCTAATCCTCCTGCATCCAGTGATGTGCTGAATACACAGAAGGGATGAAGTCAGGTGAAGTCGTACCCGGTGATCTCGGGGCGGGGCTCTTTAAAAGGTTCCTATGGTTAGGTAGACGAATCCATGTAGGCAGGGTAAGTTAGTGTATAGTGCGAAATAAGCTAGGAACTCACTTTACATCCCTATAGTTGAAATGCTATAGTGGCGATCGAGGAATTGACTATTAATCCGGTCGTTCTTACACCTGGATAGTGGAAACCTAAGGGAATCAAAAAGAGGGATGGAAATAGCGGAACGTTTGAAGTCTTACTAGAAGAGGTGTTTCAGCACCTACGAGACTAGCAAGATGGCAGCGGGTTCATAGTAGTGTTGATTACTGGCCGCTCGGACTTGTATGGTAACATACGAGAAGGATAAAACCAGTAGGAGCGAAGGAACCCAGTCAGTGGTAGTTAATTTACTGAATTGCTTATTTCCCCAAAACTAAGCATTCAAATTAGATAGGACCAATCATGATTTAATGGTTGGTCCCTATCTTTGGATATTATATAGGTATAATGATTCGTTATACACACTTATACTAAATGACTACCTGCTGATGGCACGCCGTATGCGGTGAAAGCCGCTTGTACGGTGTAGGCCCGAATCGAAAGCCACAGGAATGTGGTATAAGACGGGAATAGCGTATTTATAGCAAACAATCCATCATCATTAGCAACAGCAATTGGGTCAGCTAGGGATGGAGATACAATCAAATTAACAGCACCTATCACAGCTAACATAGCACTTACTAAGTTAGTTAACATTGATTTGAATGGTCAAACTCTAACTGGTAATGTAAGCATTAATAGTAATACTGCTGGAACATTGAATATCAGTTCAGGGACGATTACTGGCGATTTAACTGTAAACGCTCCAAACGGTCACATTGAAAACACTGCTACCATTAATGGAGATGTTATTATTAATGAAGTAGCTAGCTCTACATTCAAAAATGCATTAGGTGGAACAATTGGTGGTAACGTTGAAATCAATGATGCTGATGCTAAGTTTGAAAATGCTGGTACATTCACTGGTACAATCTTCATTAACAAAGATGGTGCTAACATTACTTTAGTTGGTTCTTCATTTAATGTTGAAGTAGCTTCAAATGTAAACACTTTAACTTTAGATGCTCCAAATGATGTAACTGTTATTGCAAAATCAGGAACTAGCATTACAGATTCTAGTGGTAAAAATGTTGAATTCATCACTAGCGAAGCTTTATCTGCATATTTAGCGCAAGCTGCATCAAGCGCAAATAATAATGGAGTAGTTTCTAACTGGATGGACCTTGGTAAACTATCTGTTGAAGGAAAAACTGTAACTGCTGATTTTACTCAAGCAGATTACGCGGCTATTAGGGCTATCTACAATGGCTTAGGGGATAAAAATGTTGAAGGTAAAGTTACCGGAGCAGACGGCATTGTAAAAGATGCATTTGACTATGCAATTGACTCTTATGTCATGAACACATTTGCACGTTATGCAGGTGCTCTACACCGTGTAGACAATGGTGTAACAGTTTCAAAAATTACTTTTGACGGTGCTGATTATACATGGAATGGTACTGCGAAAGGTAGTAACTGGAAGAATGATGACGGCTCTTTGGTTGCTAAAGTAACAGCAAACCAAGGCAGTGCACTTAGAGATGTTACACTTACTATTAACGGTGAGAATGTAAACTTCAAGGCTGTATCTGTACCTTCTAAAGAAGTCATTTGGTCTGAATTACAAGAATAATACATTAATAGCAAAAGCCTCCTGATCGAGAAAACCGGTCAGGAGGCTTTTTTTGGTGTGCCCAGCATGGGCGTAGTCTATAGGGTGCAAGTCCCGAACTGTGAAGGCAGAAGTAGCGGTTAGCCTAACGCAAGGGTGTCCATGGCGACGTGGAATCTGAAGGAAGCGGGCGGCAAACCTCCGGTCTGAGGAACACGAACTTCATATAAGGCTATATGCGATTGGGTGAGTTTGCCAAACAAGACAAAACCCATTCTGCCGAAGGTCGTTTGTAGTAGATGAAGCAGATAGGTGGAGGGAAAGACTACGTCCTTACCTGGGGAGGTCTGATTGATACGCCAAGTACACTTGGTAACCTATCCAGTGATGGATAGCTGAACAATCAGAAGTCAGCAGAAGCCATAGTACCATTTGAACTCGAGAAGAATGGGAAGGGCTGAACAATTAAGAGAGAACAACATCTTTGCATTCAGTAACCTGTGTAGAACACAGATAACCGATAAGGCATGCCCGAAGGAGGAAGTGGTGAATCCCACGGGGGACTTCAGGATGGTGGAGCAGGACTGGCATAAGAAGAATCGTTGTTCACGGAAAGAGGCGTAACACATGTTGATGGAACGAATACTGTCACGTGAAAACCTGCTTTCTGCCCTGAAACGGGTGGAACGCAATAAAGGAAGCCATGGTGTGGATGGAATGCCTGTACAAAACCTACGGAAGCATTTCCTGGAACACTGGGAATCCATGAAAATGGAACTCCTACAGGGAACCTATGAACCGCAACCTGTCCGCAGGGTCGAAATCCCGAAACCTGACGGAGGTGTGCGTCTATTAGGCATCCCTACCGTGATAGACCGCTTCATTCAACAGGCGATAGCCCAAGTGTTAACTTCTTTGTATGATCCTACATTTTCAGACCATAGTTATGGATTTCGACCAAATCGAAGTGCCCATGACGGAGTGAGGAAAGCGAAAGGGTACATACAGGAAGGAAATCGCTGGGTTGTCGATATCGACTTGGAGAAATTCTTTGACAAGGTGAACCATGATAAACTCATGGGGACACTTACGAAACGAATCAAAGATAAGCGTCTCCTTAAGCTCATCCGTAAATACTTGAAATCGGGCATCATGATAAACGGTCTCGTGACTACCAATGAAGAAGGAACTCCGCAAGGAGGACCACTAAGCCCCCTACTCTCCAACATAGTTCTCGACGAACTGGATAAGGAATTGGAGAAGAGAGGCCACAAATTTGTCCGTTACGCTGATGACTGCAATATCTATGTGAGATCAAAGAAAGCAGGGAATCGGGTCATGAGCTCAATCACTTTATTTATTGAAGGAAAGCTTAAGCTGAAGGTGAATCCGAATAAATCCGCAGTTGACCGTCCGTGGAAGAGGAAATTTCTTGGATTCAGTTTCACCAGTGGCAAGGAACCGAAGGTTCGTATTGCCAAGGAAAGTGTAAAACGGATGAAGAATAAAATCCGGGAAATCACTTCAAGGAAGAAACCCTACTCCATGGAATATCGGATAAACAAACTCAATCAATACCTGATGGGATGGTGTGGATATTTCGCATTGGCAGACACACCAAGCGTGTTAGTTAAGTTCGATTCGTGGATTAAGAGAAGACTCCGGATGTGTATGTGGAAGGATTGGAAGAAACCCAGTACAAAGACGAGGAAACTCATCGGATTAGGCGTCCCGATAGGGAAGGCATATGAATGGGGGAATTCACGCAAGGGCTACTGGAGAATATCCAAAAGTCCAATAGTACACAGAACCCTCGGGAACTCCTATTGGAGTTCCCGAGGGCTCAAAAGTTTGATATCTCGTTACGAAGATTTGCGTCATCAATCTTAATTGAACCGCCGTATACCGAACGGTACGTACGGTGGTGTGAGAGGTCGGGAGTTAATCGCTCCCTCCTACTCGATCTTTCTCTGTTGTCCCCTTCAAAAAGTCTATCCGTAGAAAACTAATGCTAATTCTACAGGATAGACTTTTCTTTTTTTGTCTGGATCTCGTGAATTTGAAGGAATCTTTGTAAATTCATAGGAGTGGGATAGGGGAGTATAAAAAAGGGCATGACAAAGAAACCCTTTTCGAGGGTGAAAAAGGTCATATTGGTAAATTAGTCTACTTTCTTGTAAGCATGATAGAGACCATTCAATACTGGTCTGGCTTCTAATCTCGTACTCTCCGCAGGAGTAGGAAGGTATACAGGTGATGGAATTGGTGTCTTGCCGTCTATTCCTTGATGCGTTCGATCGGTATTGTAGTAGTTTCTAATATATTCTCTTAGAAGAGTATGTAGATGCTGCTCATTCAGTGGAATAACTTGTTCTAACAACTCCCTCTTGATTGTGCCGATGACTCTTTCAGCATAGGGATTTTGCCAAGGTGATCGGTATGCTGTTTTCTTTGAAATAATGCTCGATGATTGTAAAAATAATTGAAACGCTTTGGAACAAAAGATTGGGTCGTTGTCATGAATTAAATATTTTGGAACCTTACCGTATGGTGTTGCATTTCTGAATTGCTGGATTGTCCATTCGGCCGTCGGATTAGTTGTTACGCCGAAATGAATGATTTTTCGAGATTTATGATGGATGATGACCAAAACATATAGCACATCAAAGGTGAGTGTAGGAATCGTAAAGAAGTCGGTTGCCCACATTTCATGATGATGGTTTTGCAGGAATGTCTTCCAAGACTGAATCTGTTTTCCAAGCTGATTTGTCTCATTATCCAAAAGGGTACCTCGAAATGCCCCTTCTGTATTCTTGGATGGTGCAAGATGAGTTCCTTCTTTATGTATAGGTCTATATAAATCTCCGCCTTGTTTAGGATTTCCCATGGTTAACCCCCTTATTTTATCTCAATATGCTCTACGTCTTGAAGATAATTTATTGCAAAACTTTGTGAAGGTGGCTATCGATACGTTTATAGATCTCTAGTAAAATTCCATTTGTGAGCGGCGATTCTAATTCGTTCGGCATGATAATTTCATATCGGAGAGCTTGTTCTATAGAAGTGCCAATTTCGAAATCCACTTTCATCATTTTAAGAAAAGATTCCAAGATCTCTTCTAGCGATACTTTTTTCATGAATGAATCTTTTGAAACGAATGTATCTACTACACCTATCTTCTTTAAATAGTTATATTTAGTTTCATGGGAGACCTGTTTTCCTTTTAAAAGTATGGATAATTCTTTTTCTCGTTCATCACAGGTAAGGTAATGTGATTGATATGTGGTTACCAACAAATTGAATAGATTTCCGTATTTTGCAGGCTCCAAAAAAGGATCAGAATTATTAGCTTTAATAGACGTAGCCCATTTTGATGGATAAACATCATTAATAAATGGATTTTCTCCTGTTAATTGTTCGTCTGGATCAAGAATGAAGTCTACATTTATAACTAGGTCTTGCATGCCCAGTGGAATAAAATTCTCTAATTCAGGGGGGATAGTAAAATACATATTTGCTTGCTTATTTTCTTTGCCATGTTTATTGGATGATGTTTTAGCAATATAGTATGGATGCGCGTGAGTCAGACTATCTACATGAACATCTAAACTCAGAGTACCGAAACGTTTGATTGCGGGTCTTAATTGTTTCACTTTAAGGTAATCATCAACGACGAAAGGCTGTCCCCATCGGTTAAAAAAGATGTCATTAATGTTATAAGGATATTCATTATCAATCGTGTAAGTGGTTTGATTTAGCTTTAGTAAGCCCCGCAGTATTAAGACGTCTTTGGTTATTGGATCAAAAGATATTAATGAAGCTTCACCCGTGAAATCAGTGAATATCAATTCTTGTGCAGAACTATGAATGGACCTGGTTACCATCCCATTTTCTTTTATCAAGTTTTCTCCCACAACCCATATATCCTTGATCTGATTTGTCTTATAGAGATCCTTTCTATTACGAATTTCTTCAGTCGAGATGTTAGATCTTTGATATTCCACAACCCATCTTTGTCCATCTTTCAATTGGATATAAATATCAGCTATTTGATTAGTTTCAGGAATGAAATGTTCTATATCAATGAGTTTGATCTCGCTAGCATATGTAGTTTTGAAGTAGTTGAAAAGTATAACTTTTCCTTTGTTGTGTTCGTCACTTTCGCCTGAACCGTAAATGCAATCACGATTGCTTTGATGTTTAAAATGCGGAATTTTTCTTGTGGGTATGGCCCAGTGAAGCCGAACATTCTTTTTGCATTGAGGACAGATTAGTTTGGCTTTCTGTGAAAAGTATTTCAAGGAACTTCTCTTCTGTTTCCATTCTTCGTCTAATAGATTAATCACCTGATTGTTCTCTACATTTATTGCTTTAAGCATAAACACACCTCTTTAAGTGTATAATCATCTAATTTCAAATACATGGACTTGAGGAAACCTTACTTGGATTTTATATATGTAAATTATACCATGTCGTCTCCATAAAGTTATTTTCTTTAAATTGTAATGGGATATAAATTGTATTCTGTAGAAACAATATCCCATCACCAAAGTTAATTTGGTAAGTGGGATATGGTTGTACCAGTATGTATTTAATTAATAGTGGAAGGGTACAATTGACAATTTTCCTCAAGTTAAGATCAGAATAAATAGTCGATATCCAATTAAAAAGACATTTCAGTTGATGAAAAGGCAAGGCTTGTGCTCGGTGAATAACCAATTGAACTCACAAATCTTGGTTTCCTCGGCGATTACAGTAAGAGTGTCAGTATCTGAAGGAATCTTTTTAACAGCTTTACGAATTCATAAATACGGAACAGGGATAGCAACGAGGTATACCCTCTACCTCAGGCTAAAAAACACTCTGGATGTTGTTGTTAAGTGAGTTACATGTCATGCATGCATACGCTTCGAGTAAGAAACAACAGAAGTCTTCCTCGTAGATGCGTTTTGGCGAACGTATGAATTATTCCTCTTCTCCGGGGGTCATGCCTACATATAGAAGGCGGCGCTATTCCTCAATAGCCTCCTCAGCGTTCATTTTATTCGCCTTGTCTAAATGGATATCGGCACAAAATGAACTGACTTGAGGCAGGATATGATTGGAAACACCAATCAGATAGACAATAGCAAATTCAAACACTTCACGTTTCGATAAATTACCCCTAAATTCGCCATAGTCTATCACCTTTCACTACCTTACTCTACTATTTCATGATAAACTGCTAGTAACAATAAAGGCGGGTGTGTTTGCATGAAGAAAAAATGGAAGATTAGTATAGCGGTAGTTTCGGCAATTGTTTTGGGTGCGGGGGCTTATTTGGCTTACATATTCAAATTTAAGGAATACGATGTGGCGGATGTTGAGGTACAGGAGATTATTGCG
The DNA here is from genome assembly GCF_943736995.1 of Sporosarcina sp. Marseille-Q4943. GTDB lineage: Bacteria > Bacillota > Bacilli > Bacillales_A > Planococcaceae > Sporosarcina. The sequence goes on from NZ_CALSFT010000002.1 coordinate 449,221, forward strand.
AATCCGTATGAGATTGAGCTTCCGGATGGGTCGAAGCTTGTTATTGGTGAGGATGGATCGGTTAACCAGTTGGAGGGGAATACGGTAGCTAAAGGTGAAAAAGGCGGAGGCAGTCCAGACGGGGAATCTGAAGTAGGGGATTCTGGTGAATCGAGTTCGACTGGCGGTAATACGGTTGGGGTAACTCCTCCTAAGAGCGAATCAAAAGGAACTTCTACAAATTCAAGCAAACAGCCAGTGAGTACGACTGAAACGAATAAGAAAGTGACTGTCGCCGATGTGAAAGGGAAGTATGAGCCTGTGTTCAAGCAGCTTGAAGGACAAGCTGATGCAAAGATAAACTCATTGATTGGCCGGGCGAAGAAGGAGTACTCCGATAAGAAGGCGAATGGCGAGAGTATTAGCTATGGCTATTTCTATAATAAATATATGAGTGCCGCGAACAATTTGGAAGCGAATACGGATGCGGCGTTTTATGGAGTGATCAAGGCCGTGGAAGCTGAGTTGGCGGCGAATGGATATAATAAATCATACGCTCAAAGTTTCATCGATGAGTATGAAGCGACGAAAAAAGCACGCCGTGATGGCATTTTGAAGAAAGCTGTCGGCAGTAAATAAAACATATAAAACCGCGTGGGTCCTATTTTTTGGACTTGCGCGGTTTTCGTTTTGGCTTGCGGTTTGCAAGTCCGAGCTGTATCAGGCGGAACAAGATTAAGAAGGTGAATGCCCCTGTCATATCCAATAAAACGTCTTTCGAGGAAGGAGTTCGTCCGCCGGTGAGCGACTGGTGGTATTCATCCCCAATTGCGAGAGCGAGTGTGATGACGAGCGCGACGATCGTTCGGTAGCGGAATTTCGGTAAGATGCTGTATACGGCGATTGCCAGCAGTCCGAAAATGAAGAAATGAGCTGCTTTCCGTAGTAGGAACTCGACGAAGGCGTAATAACCCCGCTCCTCGACTGAAACAATCTTCCCCCAATAAGGGATTTGTAGGTTCGCCAGTTGGCTTTCGAGAGGCTTGCTAGGCAGTTGTTCCTCCAACGTCGGGATGAGTGACTGCTGCTCGTACGTTTGGCCTGATGAAAAGAATAATACGCCGACAATGATTAGTAAAAATAGGAATTTTCTCATGTTGTGACCGTATCATATTTAGGGGGTTACTGTCCATGCTGCTGGAAGGTTTTTGATATTATGAAGGAACAAGTCACTAGCTTCCAGAAGCTCTAACTTCATTGAAAAAAATCAATTTAGTATACAAATGGAACACTCATCTACTAATATGGTAGAATAGAGAATAGATTCATAATATATAATTAGGAGGTTTGTAATTTGACAAAGTACAAAAGTTCTTACCAGAAATTGTTCAGCGCAACTTTAGCGACGGCTGTAGCAACCGGAGCACTCGTCACGGCAGCACCAGTGTATACGTCGGCGGCGGAAGCGAAGTCTTTCTCGGACGTGAAGCAATCTCATCATTTCTATGAAGCGGTCATGAATTTAACAGCGAGAGGCGTCATCAATGGCTACGAAGATGGTACATACCGTCCGGGTCAAAACATTAGCAGGGCTCACGCTGCAAAGATCATGGCACTTGCATTAGGACTTGATACGGTAAACGTAAAAGATCCAGGATTCAAAGATGTGAAAAAGGGCCATCCGTATTACGGACATATTGCTGCGCTTGTGGAAGCGGGAGTCATTAGAGGGTATGAAGACGATACGTTCAGACCGAATGGTAATTTGACACGAGCTCATATTGCACAAATGCTCGTAAGAGGTTTCGATTTTGAAGAGGAGTCCCTCTCCAATCTGCCATTCAAAGATGTGAACGGCAAGCACTGGTTTGCGAATTACATTCAAACATTGTACTCGAATGAGATTACAACAGGTACAACTCCCACTACTTTCTCGCCTAACGCATTCGTTACGCGTGGACAAGTTGCTTCGTTCATCTATCGAAGCGAGTTGAAGCAAATTCCAGAGGAAGCACCTGAGACATCAGTCAATAGCGAAGTCGTCGGCTTTGTTGATGGCAAGTTGGAATTAGCCGACGGAACGTACAATGTAGGTGCTAGCTTGCAAGGCCTTTTCAGCAGTGCCAACTTACCGGCTCTTAAAGGAGCTGTCGTAAAAGGTGACTTGGAAAACGGTACACTTGTGAAAGTCACTTCCATTGAACTGAAGGCGAACGGCACTGCTGAAAACAGTGTTACGCTTGACGGCAACGGAGCGGCGGTTTCAGGGAATGTCACAGTGAGCGGGGACTATGTTGCTCTGAAAAACCTCACAGTGAACGGGAACTTGGATGTCGGTCAAAACGTGAAGAACAGCTTTACGACAGACAATGTGACGGTTACTGGCAAGACGGTCATCTCCGACAGCGCGGCATCCGCATCTGCATTTACAGTAGCGGCAGTCGCGGAAAAGCCGACAATCGTTTTCACTAATTCCACTTTGGGTGCATTAGAAGTGTCGAAAGAAGGCGCAGCAGTTGAAGTGAAAGGGACTACAAAGGTTGAGGAAGTTGTTGTCTCGTCCAACATCACGTTAACAGCGGATGCAGGAGTTACAATTCCTAAAGTCACTGTGACGGCAGGCGTAACCGACTTGACACTTGACGCTAACGTAGGCAACCTGACGATCACTTCGGTAGACGCGAAAATTACATTGGGCGAAGACGCGAAAATCGACACACTTGTCCTACCTGCTGGAGTGGATGCAAAAGATGTCATCGAAAACTATGACAGCGTAAAAGACCAAATTACGACAGTTGAAGGGACAACCCCGGATACGACACCTACACCACCACCAAGTAGCGGAGGAGGCGGTGACGTCACACCACCACCAGCGACACCTTCTGCAGAAAAAGTGTTGAATGACTTGCTTCTACAGCATATCGGTGCAGGGAATCCAGTCGTCGGGAATGTTTCCATCGTGTTGAGTGGCAAGAAATTTACTGCAACGGTCAATGAAGACAGTGCAACAGTTTCGGACTTCATTGCAGCTGCTGAAACTGCTTTCGATAGAGTAGGAACCGCTGTTACTGTGACTGAAGGGACTGTAACTCTCCCTGGTGGAGGGAAAGTTGAAGTAGGAGATGGTACTACTGGCCAGTCGTTTAATGAATTGATTTCGGAAGCACTGAGCGGAGTCGGTCTTGAGGGCGATGAAGAGTTAACTTTGTTTAAAGGTAAAAGTATTTCCGCGACTGTAACTGGTAAAGTAAACGGTCGTACATTCACCGACACGTATACTTTCAGTTTTAGTAAATAAACTATGCAACTGTCCCCCTGTGTTTTCAACGTCAGGGGGATTCGTTGTGGGTTCGGACAATGAAAACCCCTTCGAATGCTTGTAGCGTGCTAAGGGGTTTCTGTATGTATGTAAACATTGAGATGTCAAAAGCTGTGTAATCACTCGCCGCTCCCGGTAAAGTAGTCAACTAGCACAGAGCCCCAAGCTTCCGCACCCGCATCATTCGGCCCGCTGTCTTCATCAAGGTAATTAAGTATCGCATCATCCGCCACATCTGGCCAGGCAGCCCAATGATCAACATAAGGAATCCCCCGCACGGCCGCAAAGTTCTCCAACGAGCGGATTTGGGTTAAATAAAAGTTCGGTCTAAATATCGGCTGCGACGGCATGAGGAGCAATACGGCATCTTCCTTCACTTCCTGCAAAGCATCCCGACCCCGCAATATATGCCGATGCTCGTCTTCGATGACAACCCGCCCGTTGTTGTTCAACGTAAATGGTTCGAACAAAACAACGTCATACACACCGAAGTCGACGAGCTCATCCATCTGCTCAATAAATTCGCGGGACGTGCCCGCGAATGAGATGATGTCTGTTTCAATGAACCCTTTGTATGCGTCTGCCAAACTATCCGCGAGTAGACCCGCGGCACCGCCGTTTCCCCCTTGCTCGATCGCCTGCGAGCCGACGATGAGCAGTTTGACGTGCTCGCCCGCTTGGAAGCGTGAATCTAGTAAACCGGCCATTCTTCCGTCCAAGTTCGCGGAAAGAGTGGCTAGTTCTGAATCTTTCAATCTACCGTCGTCTCTAGTTGTAGGTCTTTCCTTATCTGCCGGAACCCCTTGTTCACCATCTGTTGCCGCGATTCCCGAAGGGGCTTCGACTACCGTTTCATCGCTCGAAGTGCCGGCCAGCTTTTGTTTCCAACTGTTGTAACTGAATAGAAGCGCGGCGAGGCAGACGAGGATGAAGATGGCGACGGCAATTTTTCTTGCAATCATGAGCCATTCCTCCCATAATAAGTCCTATGGTTCAAATATATCACAATGTATTCAAATTACGAGAATTTTTTCAACATAGTATGATATAATAGGACAAGTTTCGATAGATTGCTATAAAGGGGATATACCATATGGAAGAAACGATCAGTCTTCAGGATCTGTTCAAGACGCTGAAGAAGAGGGCTATCCTCATTTTGCTGACGATGCTGCTGGCGGTGACGGTGGCAGGGGTCATCAGTTTCCTGCTATTGACACCGATCTATCAGGCATCGACGCAAATCCTCGTGAATCAGCAGAAGGTGGAACAGAACCAGTTCAACTCGCAAGACATCCAAGCGAATCTTCAGCTGATCAATACATACAACGTTATCATTACAAGCCCTGCGATTTTGTCTAAGGTGATTGAAAACTTAGACCTCGATACGACGCCAGCAGCTCTAAAAAAGAATATTACCGTGAACAGCGCACAAAATTCACAAGTCGTCAATGTGAGCGTGCAAGATCCGGAGCCATATATGGCGGTCGATATCGCCAATACAACGGCGGAAGTGTTCCAGGAAGAAATCCAGAAGCTAATGAATGTCGATAACGTCAACATCCTTTCGCCCGCTGTACTATCGGATAACCCGAAGCCGATCAAACCCGATCCGTTCCTTAATATGGCGATTGCGGCGGTCGTCGGACTCATGCTCGGTGTAGGGATCGCATTCCTGCTCGAGTATTTGGATACGACGGTGAAAACGGAGCAAGATATCGAGGAGTTACTGGGCTTGCCGATTTTAGGCCTCGTCAGTCCGATTACAGATAATGAAATGCCGAACGCAAAAGAGGCATTACAACGTAGAAGAAGGAAGAGGTGATCGCCATGTTCAAGACAAAGAAGAAGCCGATGCAAACGGTTGCGCGTAAACTTGTGACGAAACATAATCCGAAGTCAATCGTTTCGGAGCAGTTCCGCACGGTCCGGACGAACATCAACTTCTCCATGCCTGACAAAGAACTGAAAACATTGCTGTTCACCTCTTCCTCTCCTGGAGAGGGCAAATCAACGAGCGCTGCGAACGTGGCAATCGTCTTTGCGCAGGAAGGGAAGAAAGTGCTCCTTGTCGACGCGGACATGCGCAAACCGACAATGCAATACACATTCCGCACGACGAACACGACGGGCCTGTCCAATTTGCTCACGAAGCAATGGAGCCTTGAAGAAGTGACGAAAGTCACGGATATCGAAGGCCTATTCTTGATGACGTGCGGTCCGATTCCGCCGAATCCTGCCGAGCTCATCGGTTCTAAATCGATGGATGCGCTGATCGAGGAGCTAACGGCGCAATATGACCTTGTCATTTTCGATACGCCGCCGATACTTTCGGTAGCAGACGCGCAAATCCTTTCGAATAAATGTGACGGGACGATTCTTGTCGTCAATTCCGGCGTGACAGAAAAAGATAGCGTCATTAAGGCGAAAGATGCACTTGTATCCGCAAAAGCGAATATTCTAGGTACTCTCCTGAACAATTTCGTGCTCGAGAAGGACCATTATTACTATCAATATTACGGAACTGGAGAGTAAAGGGGCAAACACGCCCTTTTGCTCTCTTTTCTATTAAAGGAGCATGAAATTTATGATTGATATGCATACCCATCTACTGTTCGGGGTCGATGACGGGCCTAAAACAATTGAGGATACGCTCGAATTAATAAAAAAGGCGCAGGTAGAAGGGATTACCGACATGATCAGCACGTCACACGCACGACACCCGCAATTCAATGTGCAGAAGAGCGAAGTGTTGAGCCAAATTACATTGCTGAAAGACATCATGAAGGAAGCAGGGCTCAGCATTCAGTTACACCCGGGGCAGGAGATCCGCCTGACGGAAGACCTGATCGAAAGATTCGACAACAATGAGCTGTTGACGCTCGCAAATTCGAGATATCTTCTATTGGAGCTGCCGTCGCAGACGATTCCCGTATACACGGTGCACATTATCCAATCACTCCTCGAAAGGGAAATCATCCCGATCATCGCGCATCCCGAACGGAACCGGGCCATCGCGGAAAAACCGGAGCGGCTCGAACGGCTCATTCGTCACGGCGCCACCGCCCAAATCACATCAAGCAGCCTATCGGGCCATTTCGGCAAAACGATCCAAAAGCTATCACTCCAGCTCATCGAGGCGAATCTCGTCCATACATACGGCTCGGATGTCCATAACTTGAAAACGAGGCCATTCCATTTCGGGAAAGGGCTCGACGTATTGGAACGGAAACGGCTGTATGATATTGCCGATTTATTACTTGAGAATAATGAACGCATCTTAAGGAATGAACCATTCTTCCTTTTGGAACCGGAATTGGCGAAGCCGAGAAAGTTGTTCGGCTTCATTGGATGATAGGTCTTTGTTAAATTGTTAAACAAATTAAAATATTTAAAGGGATAAAAAACGTAATGAAAATTACTCCACTTCAATCAGACAAAGGGATTAGGACATTTAAGAAGTTCTGACTGAATTTAGAAAAATAGTCAAAAAGGACATGCTACTAAAAATAGGCTAGAACATCTTGGGGGAAGATGATACTATAAGACTATGAATCATTCCGATATTATGGAAGAGTAATAGTAGAATTGTAGTTCTGTTGCTGCAGCGAAAAACGGAGGGAGATTCACGTATGACAATGAAAAAGCGGATGACCATGCTTTTCTTATTGGATTCACTCATCGTGTTCCTATCAATCTTTCTAGGCTACTATATATTGCGGCCAGACATCGTCATCATTCAAGATGGAATCATCTTGATGAGCGCTTTGACAATCCAAATCGCGCACCACCTCATCGCTTGGCATTACGGACTATACCGGAAAGTATGGTCATACGCCTCCATCGGCGAATTGAAAGCGATCTTCAAATCGGTCACCTACACAATCGCAGTCGTCGTCATCGCACAGCTCGTCTTCACGAGAGACGTCAATGCACGGGCGCTTTTCCTCACTTGGATGCTCCACATTTTGTTGATTGGGGGATCGCGACTCAGCTGGCGCCTTACACGCGATACGTTCCGCAAAAAGGATGAGCAAGGGATGACACGCACGATGATCATCGGTGCCGGACAAGCCGGAACGATGGTTGCGCGTCAACTGATGAACAATCCGGAGTCAGGCATGAAGCCTGTCCTCTTCCTTGACGATGATCGGATGAAAAAGGGACTCGAACTGTACGGCATCAAAATAATGGGCGGTACAGACTATCTTGAAGAAAAAGTGAAAGACAACCATATCGAAAAAATCGTCATCGCGATTCCGTCGATGCCAAAGCAGGAAATGACTGGGCTCATGAAACGATGCGTCGCAACAGGCGTCCGCACGCAAATGATCCCACGCATCGAGGATTTGATGACAGGAAAAGTGTCCGTCAACGATATGCGCGACGTAAAAACAGAAGATCTCCTTGGCCGCGACGAGGTCCAGCTCGACATGAAAGCGATCAAGGAGAAATTGACTGATAAAACAATCCTCGTGACAGGCGCAGGCGGCTCGATCGGCTCCGAAATCTGCCGCCAAGTGGCGGCATTCAAGCCGAAAAGCCTCATCCTCCTTGGTCACGGAGAAAGTTCCATCTACAATATAGACATGGAACTCCGCCAAAAAGTTTCACCTGAAACAACACTGATCCCAATCATCGCGGACGTCCAGGACCGCGACCGGATCTTCGACATCATGGCGGAATACAAACCGGACGTCATCTACCATGCCGCGGCACACAAACACGTCCCGCTCATGGAAGCGAACCCGATGGAAGCCGTCAAAAACAACATATTCGGAACGAAGAACGTCGCGGAAGCGGCCGACACATTCGCCGTCTCGCACTTCGTCCTCGTTTCCACTGACAAAGCGGTCAACCCACCGAATATTATGGGTGCGACGAAGCGCTTCGCTGAAATGATAGTTCAGAATCTTGCCAAGAACAGTAAAACTAAGTATGCTGCAGTACGTTTCGGGAACGTACTCGGCTCCCGTGGGAGTGTCGTTCCGCTCTTCAAAAAGCAGATAGCAGCGGGGGGACCGGTAACAGTGACTGATACTAGAATGACCCGCTACTTCATGACGATTCCGGAAGCATCGAGACTCGTTATACAGGCAGGCACACTAGCAAGTGGTGGAGAAGTGTTCGTCCTTGATATGGGGGACCCGGTGAAGATTGTCGATCTTGCGAAGAACTTGATCAGGCTATCAGGATATCGAGAAGATGAGATTGAAATCAAGTTTTCAGGCATTCGACCTGGTGAGAAGTTGTTTGAAGAACTGTTGAATGAGAGTGAACGGCAGAGCGAGTATGTGTACCCGAAGATTTATGTTGGTAAGGCTACACCGATTAGTGAGCTTGAGATGGAGTATGTGTTGGAAAAGCTGCTAGATATGGAGATGTGCGAGATGAAGGAGACTTTGATTGGAATGGCTAATCGAAAAGTTGTGGAAGTGCCTAGTAAATTTTCGGTTGTATAGCCATATTAATAAAAGTTCGAGTCGTTATAAAACTTGACTAAACGTCATCTCTTATTCCTCTGACAGCAGTACCTCTTATTAATGGAAAAGAGAGAAAGAAAAATGAAATTAATACGAAATGTATCATGGATTTTTGTCGCTAATTTAATTGTTTCCTTTACAAAATGGCTTCTATTGGTTATTATTGCCAAGTTACTATCGCCTGCTGAAGTTGGGGCTTACTCATTAGCATTTGCCATTGGGGCACCTATAACACTTTTTGCTAATATGAAATTACGTTCATTGTATATTACTGAAAGGAAAAACGACTTCAGTGACTATAATAATTCAAGAAAGCTTTTAAGCTTAATATCAATTATAGTTCTCACTGCTATTGGATTTTTTATATATCCCCAGTATTTTTATATAATTTTATTTGTTGGTTTAATGAAAGTTTTTGATTTGCAATCAGATCTCTACTATGCCCTACCTCATAAAGAAGAGAACATGAGTTATATTGCAAAGTTATTGATTTTAAAACACATAATCACATTAATTACTTTTTTTGTGAGCTTAATAATGACAGAAAATCTTGTTTTTAGTTTAATAACTCAGCTAACTATACAGATTTTATTCTTCTATTTAATTGAAAAAAAAGGTATTGAAAGAAACTATGAAGTAAATAGTAAAAGATTCAATTTCGGGAAAGTAAAGAAAGTAATTCTATTAGGTTTACCATTAGGCTTTGTTCAAATGATTTTTTCTTTTAATGTTTTTTATCCAAGATATCTTTTAGAGTTCTTCGAATCAACTGAAATACTAGGTTACTTTTCAGCTATAGCTTATATTTTGGTTGTTGGAAACATACTGATGAATGCAGTTTCCCAAAACTTTTTACCATATCTATCCAGGGAGGTAAAAATAAATAACTACAAGAAGTTTAAAAGGGTCGTATTCATTGACCTTTCACTATTCTCTTTATTTTTGGGTGTTTTATTAATATTATTTTCCTATTTGTTCGGTGAGATTTTCTTAAGTATGTTCTATGGTAAAGAGTATGCAAAGTTCGTAGACATTCTAATATTAGTAAGTTTTTCCATTGCCATCAATTTTATTAGTATGAATTTTGATACAGCTTTGTTAGCGATGAGATTTATAAGTATACAGCCGAAAATCTCAGTGTTTGTTCTAGTTGTTAATCTTATTATTGGATACATTTTAATAAGAAATTATGGTATTTATGGTGCGACATATACAATAATAATTACTAACAGTCTTCAACTCTTGCTAAGAATTCTTTTTGTTAATCAAAAATTAAACTCTTTAATGAGATACGATCAATCAATTTAGTCATAACACACACATTGCTCAAATTATTTAATAAAAGATGGGGGAAACATGAATTCAATATATTTTAAAAAAGGACTTTATTATATCTTTTTGTCATTAATGGCAATATATATATACTTGTCGGATAACTATAAAATCATTCTGATTGCATTTTTAGTAACTATTTTATACTCCATGATTTGTGTGAAATTCACTCTGCATCATCCTTTTGTTTGGTTTCTTCCCTTTTATTTTATGTATAGTTGCTCAAGTGCAGTTCTAACATGGCAAGATGTAAAACCCTTTAGTGACAATGTTGTTTTTTTACTTAAAGCTTCGTGGTTCAGTATGCTTCCTTTGCTGCTAATCATTAACACTAAGATAGGTGAATATCATGCGCTGAAGCCAAATAAAAGAAATAATATTTATTTCTTTTTTATAGTTTGGGGAGGAGCATTATTATTAAACTCGTTATCTCTTGTTTCAATAAGTTTGTCTGGATTTACAAATAAAAGAGAAATAAACTCTAATTCCGATCAAATATTTAGTGTCTCTTTAGGGTTTAGTTTACTCATTTTGGTTTTTTCGATAATTTTAGCAATCTCTATTCTATCTAAGAAGAGTTATCCGTATAAGTTTGTGATTTTCAATTTGTCATTTATGTTTATTGCTTTTTTAATCAATGGTGAGAGGGATTTGTTTTTAAGAGTAACCTTAATTTCGTTTGTACTTTATTACACCATATATAAACGGATAAAAAGTTTATATTTAATTTTGATTGGTATAGTTACGATATTCATGATTCCGGTTATGCATAATTTAAAGAACTTTTGGATTACGAAAGAAACTAATAAAACTTTATCGGGAAATTGGATTGTAGACATATTCTCTAGTGAATTTACTTCAGCTTCAAATAATCTCCGTATTATTTATGAGGCAAACTTAGAATATAAGAAAGGAGAAACAATTATTTGGGATATTTTAAGGTTTTTTAGTTCTGATTATCATTCTACAACCCAGTGGTTTAATGAGATCTTTTTCCCAGAAGTTATCGCAACGGGAGGAGGTAGGGGGTTCTCTTTTTTAGGAGAAGGCTATCTGAATTTTGGATTAACTGGAATGTTAATTTGGATGGCTATTTTGGGTCTGATTATTAAGTTCCTGTATTTTTACAGTAGAAAAAATAGCCTTACGTTACTAATATATATAATTTCAATGCCTACGTTTATATATATCTTGAGGGCCGACTTCTCAAATCTTTTCTCAGGAGTCATAAAACAAGTGGTAATACCTCTTTTTCTATTATATATATTGTACTGGATATTAACACAAATTTTACCTAACAAAAATAGAGATTACTTACTGGATACAATGAAAGGTCGTGAAAAGGTTGAGCGGTAGAGATATGTTAAAAAAATTAAGACGTTTAATTCGTTTTATTGAATTTATAAGCAAATTTGTTCCAAAACCTCTTTTTGTATTTCTTTGGCGGTTTTCGGATAGTTCAGAATCTAAGGTTGCGCTTTTAATTAGGTATCTATATGTAAAGAAATATTCAAATGATTGTGGCGAAAACATTTATATCGGTAAAGGTGTCATTTTAAAGAATATAGAACATTTAACCTTAGGATCCAATATAAGCATTCATGCCTATAATTACATTGATGCAGCTGGAGGTATTACTATAGGCGATAATGTTTCTATTGCAAATCAAAGTTCATTGATATCTTTTGAACACACGTGGGAAGAAGATAATATTCCTATAAAGTATAATAAGGTGAAAAAAGAAAGAATAGTTATACAAAATGATATATGGATAGGAACAGGATGTAGAATATTGTCAAATGTAACATTGTATAGAAGAAGTATTGTGGCTGCAGGAGCTGTGGTAAACAAAGATGTTTTACCGAATACAATTGTAGGGGGAATACCTGCAAGGAAAATTAAAGATATTTATTAAAGGATGGTTTTATGAAACTATTGTTTGTACATAGTCATGTATTTAAATACGATGAAAACAATAACTTTTATTCAGATGGTAAATTGACATATGAAATGTGGAAACAAAGATATTTAAAATACTTTACTAAAATGATAGTTGCGGGAAGGGGAAGAGAAATAGGAGAGGAAACTTTAAATATATCTAGTGGTCCGAGTGTAGAACATTTCATATTACCGGACTTGTCAAAAATTAAGAGTAGATTTCAGAATCTGAAAGTTCTAAAGGCTGACTTGGAATTATTAATGAATAATACAGATGTGTTAATAGCTAGAATGCCAAGTGGACATGCATATCACGCAATAAAAATAGCACGAAAGTTAAATAAACCTTATGTAATAGAAGTTGTAGGAGATGTTTATGCTGCTTTATGGAGTCATGGAAATTATTTAGGGAAAATATTGGCCCCCATCAGTTATGTTAAATACAAGAGAATTATAAAACAGTCATCAAACCTCATTTACGTAACAGAAAGTTATTTACAAGATAAGTACCCATATAAACGAGGAGCTAATACAACGAACATTTCTAATGTAGATATCAAAATGGTTTCTGAAGAAATCCTTGAAAAAAGAATAAATCGAATAAATAAAATGGATGTAAATAAAAACGTCAGTATTGGACTGATAGGGTCATATTCTTCAAAATATAAAGGGATAGATACAGCAATAAGAGCAGTTAAGAATTTAAATGAACTGGGTTTTAATTGCACACTGATTGTGCTTGGGGATGGTAACAACAGATGGTTAAAAGAGATTTCTAAAAAACTTGATATTGAAAATAAAATTGTTTTTGCAGGTAGTTTACCAGGAGGAGAAAAAGTTTTTGAATGGTTAGATACTTTGGATTTATACATTCAGCCTAGCTTAACTGAAGGATTGCCAAGAGCATTAATTGAAGCAATGAGTCGCGGTCTTCCTTGTGTTGCTTCTGAAGTAGGTGGCATACCTGAATTAATTAATAGAAATTTTATTCATAAGCCTAAATCTGCAAAAGAATTAAGTGAAAAGATTGAGCTCTTATTGAAAAACAAAACCCTCATGCTCAATCAAGCAGAGAAGAATTATTTGAGAGCCAAAGAATATACTGCGGACGTATTAAATGACAGAAGAGAGTGTTTTTGGGTTGAATTTATTGATAGGGAGATAAACAGAAAATGAAAATATTAATTACTGGTGCAGCTGGATTTATTGGTTTTCATTTAACGCGTAAGTTAATAATGCAGGGATTTCAAGTTATAGGTATTGATAACCTCAACGATTATTATGAAGTAACTCTAAAAGAAAATCGCATTAAAGAACTAAAAGATAATAAATTCAATTTGCACAAGATTGATTTGGAGAATAGAAAAGCTTTAGACAAGATATTTGAATTAGAAAAACCAAATGTTGTTATAAACCTAGCCGCGCAAGCGGGAGTACGGTACAGCCTTGAAAATCCACATGCTTATATAGATTCTAATATTGTAGGCTTCATGAATATTCTTGAAGGCTGCCGTCATAATAACGTTGATCATTTAATTTATGCATCTTCAAGCTCAGTATACGGTGCAAATACAACATTGCCTTTCACAACAAGCGACAATATCGATCACCCATTAAGCTTATACGCTGCGACCAAAAAAGCAAATGAACTAATGGCCCACACTTACAGCAGTCTATACAATATACCTACGACCGGACTTCGTTTCTTCACTGTATATGGTCCTTGGGGACGGCCGGATATGGCTCTCTTTAAATTCACCAAGAACATTATCGAAGGAAAGCCAATTGATGTATATAACAATGGTAAAATGATGCGTGACTTTACATATGTAGATGATATTGTTGAAGCGATTTCCCGGTTAGTTGAAAAACCGGCCAAGCCTAATCCTGAATGGTCAGGTAAGAATCCTGATTCAAGTTCAAGTTATGCTCCATACAAAATTTATAATATCGGAAATAATAGCCCGGTAAATCTGATGGATTTTATTGAAGCTATTGAAGAAAAGGTTAGAAAGAAGGCAATAAAGAACTTCATGCCACTTCAAGCAGGAGATGTACCTGCCACCTATGCAGATGTTGAGGATCTCTATCAAGCTATTGATTTCCTCCCTCAAACATCAATAAAGGACGGAGTAGGAAAGTTCGTAGATTGGTATATCGATTACTACAAAGTGAAACTGTGAGGATGGTATAGATGAATCGGAAAATTGCGGTTGTCGGATTGGGGTATGTTGGACTACCAGTTGCTGTTGCTTTTGGAAAGAAGTACCCAGTCATTGGATACGATATTAATGAACAACGTATTGAAACCTTGAAATTAGGCGTTGATTATACAAACGAAGTCGAACCTGAAGATTTGAAAGAAGCACAACTCGAATTTACTAATGAAGGGAAGAGGTTGAAAGAGGCGGATTTCATTATTGTATCAGTACCAACCCCGATAAATGCTCACAATCAGCCTGACTTGACTCCTTTATTGAAGGCATCTGAGACAGTTGGAGCGAATCTAAAAAAAGGAACAATCGTAGTTTATGAATCTACTGTATATCCGGGAGCCACAGAAGAGAATTGCGTTCCTGTATTGGAGAGAGCTTCAGGTCTACATTGCGGTAAAGATTTTTATGTTGGTTACTCCCCTGAACGGATTAATCCAGGGGATAAGGTACATACATTTACCAATATAACTAAAGTCGTTTCTGGACAAACACCAGAAGTGTTGGACATTGTAGCAGATGTCTATGCAAGTGTTGTAAGTGCTGGAGTACATAAAGCAAGTTCCATTAAAGTGGCGGAGGCTGCAAAAGTGATTGAAAATACGCAGCGTGATGTGAATATCGCTTTGATGAACGAACTGGCTTTAATATTTGACCGTATTGGGATTGATACTTCTGAAGTGTTGGAAGCAGCGGGAACGAAGTGGAATTTCCTTAAGTTCACCCCTGGGCTAGTTGGTGGTCACTGTATTGGAGTCGATCCGTACTATTTGACACATAAAGCAGAAATGGTCGGACACCATCCAGAAGTAATATTAGCAGGACGTCGTATAAACGACGGTATTGGTAGGTATATTGCGAGAGCATTAGTAAAGAAATTAATAAAACTTAATCTACCGGTTCAAGGTGCAAGAATAACTGTCCTTGGGTTAACGTTTAAGGAGAATGTCCCAGACTTGCGGAATTCTAAAGTGATTGATGTCATCCGTGAATTGCAAGAGTATGGTGTAGATGTGCAAGTGGCTGACGCTCATGCCGATCCTGAAGAGGCGGTTCGAGAATATGGATTGACTTTAAAGCCATTTGATGAGCTACTCCCTGCAGATGCAGCGGTATTAGCGGTTTCGCATAATGAATATATCGAAGCCGGTTGGTCACAGTTTGATAGGCTATTGAAGCATGGTAAAGGAATTGTTGTGGATATCAAGAGCGTGTTGGATAAAGAGAGTAAGCCTGAAAAAATTGATTTGTGGAGACTATGATATTGACTAAAAAGAAAATTTTACAGGTTTGTGCAATTGATGCAAGCGTTTATTCACTTCTAAAGCCTTTGATAATAAGGTCAATGGATAAGGGATATGAAGTCCATAACGCATGTACTAATACAGGGAGATTTGAATCGCTGGAATCGCAAGGATTAACGATGGTAGATATACCTATAGATCGTAGGATTCATCCGGTAAAAAATTTGAAATCAATTTGGAAACTATACAGGCTTATGAAGATAGAGAAATACGATATAGTCCATGTGCACACTCCTATTGCGGCATTATTAGGGAGAATAGCAGCCAAACTTGCCGGGATACAAAACATTATTTACACTGCACATGGGTTTTATTTTCATGAAGAAATGTCTAAAAGAAAGTATAGATTATTTTTCAATATAGAGAAATATGCTGCAAAGTGGATGACTGATTGGCTCTTGCTACAAAGCAAAGAAGATTATGAACTTGCTTTGAAAAATAATTTTAAGACCCCAGCAAAAACAATTCACCTTAGCAACGGTGTAGATATATGGAATAAATTTAATCCCGAGAAAATATTGTTGTCTGAAATAAATGAACTAACTAGAGAGTTGAATTTGACTGAAAGTGATATTGTTTTTTCATTCATTGGGAGACTTGTTAAGGAGAAAGGAATATTTGAGTTAATTGAGGCTTTCAAGCGAGTAGTTGAGAAGTATCCCCAATGTAAACTCATTATTATTGGGGTGCTGCCTACGAGTGAAAGAGATCAGGAAAGTTATAAAAGGTTGTCGGAGCAATTAGTTCACCCGAATATTCAAGCCATTGGATACAGGAAAGATATCCCGCAGTTAATGGCGATTTCAGATACATTCATATTGCCTTCACACAGAGAGGGTTTACCAAGATCAATTATTGAAGCCATGGCAATGGCGAAACCTATAATAGCGACTAATATTAGAGGATGTCGTGAAGAAGTATTCCCCGATGAGAATGGCATTCTTTTTGAAAAAGGAAATATTGATAGTCTTGAAGGTGCTATGAGCCTATTGGCGGCCAATGAAAGTCTACGATTGAGATATTCGTTAAGAAGCAGGGAACTTGTAGAAGAGTTATTTGACGAAGAAAAGGTATTAACAAAACAGATACAGTTGTTTAATAGAATCACAAGTTCTTAATTAAGTAATATTTATAGGTTGTTTGTATATATAACAAAAGAGTGATCAGCAAGGGAATCTGGTATCAATATATTTTTTTCTTGACTAATAGTTGATAAAAAAATGATTAGGAATGTGATAGTTTCATATGAGAAAAAGAGTATTTGATTTCAGCGTTAGCCTGATAGCAATATTATTATTATCACCAGTGTTTGTTGCAATTGCGTTACTTGTTCGTTGGAAAATTGGTACACCAGTGTTATTTAAGCAAAAACGTCCTGGCTTGAATGAAGTTCCTTTTTATATCTATAAGTTTAGATCAATGACCAATGATACTGACCAAACGGGTAAATTGTTGCCTAATGAACAAAGAATTACTAAATTTGGAAGATTACTGCGAAAAACTAGTCTTGATGAATTGCCGCAATTGTTTAATGTATTAAAAGGGGATATTAGTTTGGTGGGGCCAAGACCACTATTAATGGATTATCTTGATTTATATTCTCCTGAACAATCGCGACGCCATCACGTTCTGCCAGGTATTACTGGTTGGGCTCAAATTAACGGTCGTAACGCTATTAGTTGGGAAGAAAAATTTGAATATGACGTCTGGTATGTCGATAATCACTCAATATGGCTAGATATAAAAATATTACTCCTTACGATGAAAAAGGTATTTAAATCTGAGGGTGTTAATAAAAGTGAGAATATTACTATGGATAAATTTAAAGGCTCTGACCATAAGACAAAGGATGAAATCGAATGAATTCTTATCTAGAATTATGGAAAAGTGAGAATAAGTATAAGCGAACAATAATTATTATAGGTGCAGGTAGTTTAGGGAAAATGACTGCTAGTATTTTAGTGGACAATGAAATCTACGAAAAAAGTTCTATTGCTTTTGTGGATGATCAAATTGAGACTGGATCAATTATATTAGGCTTCCCTTTATTAGGGAAATTATCAGAGATTCTAATTGATGTGGAATTTTCACAGAACGCAGATTTTGTTATAGCAATTGCGAACAACAAAACTAGAAAGAAAATAGATGAGAAATACCCAAATCTAAACTATGTAAATGTTATTCATAATTCCGCTGTTATTTCTAAATATGCAAAAATTGGAACGGGAAATATTATACTACCTAATGTCAGTGTGGATCCAGAGGCAATAATCATGAATCATGTGGTCTTAAATAAGAACTCAACTATTGGGCATAATGTAACGATGTGTAATTATACTCAAGCATGCCCGGGCACGAATTTAGGTGGATATATAGACGAATGTGCTTTTCTTGGGCTAGGGAGTATTGTACTTCCTAATATTCGTATTGGTAGGAATTCTATTATAGGTGCAGGGTCAGTAGTAAATAAAGAAATTCCGGATAATTATGTTGCTATGGGTACACCTTGTATACCAGTTAAAGCTATTGAATAACTTGCTCCATACAGTAAAAACATATAAGACGGTTTTGTGGAATGATTGGTTCGACAGAAAAGTGCGATTATTAAATAAAAAAATACATGGCAATAAATTAGGTATAGTATTAAAAATACATCTGGATCAATCAATTTAACGAGGAGTGATAGTGTGGATAATCGAATCTTGTTATCCTCCCCCCACATGAGTGGGAACGAACATAAATACATAAACGAAGCGTTCGAAACGAATTGGATTGCACCACTTGGACCAAATGTGAATGCGTTTGAAAAGGAATTGGCAACTTATGCAGGTACGGCTGGTGCTGCCGCAACTTCTTCCGGGACAGCTGCAATCCATTTGGCACTTGAACTTTTCGGCGTTGGCCATGGTGATATTGTCTTCTGTTCGAGTTTAACTTTTGTTGCAAGCGCGAACCCGATCTTGTATGTCGGAGCTGAGCCTGTTTTCATTGATTCCGAGGAAGAGACATGGAATATGTCACCTGTCGCGTTGGCGTGTGCTTTTGAGGATGCCCAGGCTAGAAGGAAGTTACCCAAAGCGGTAATTGTCGTCAACTTGTACGGGCAAAGTGCGAAGATGGATGAACTGATGGAAATCTGTGAGCGATATGAAATTCCAATTATTGAAGATGCGGCAGAGTCGCTTGGCTCTCTCTATAAAGGTAAGAAGAGCGGATCATTCGGACATTTTGGCATCTATTCATTCAATGGAAACAAGATCATTACGACTTCAGGTGGCGGCATACTCGTATCAAATGACCTTGAGGCGTTAGCACGTTCACGCTTTTTGGCGACACAAGCACGAGATGCAGCGAAGCATTACCAGCATAGTACGGTAGGATATAATTACAGGATGAGTAATATACTTGCCGGTGTCGGCCGTGCTCAGCTTGAAGTGTTGGATGAGCGTGTACAAGCCAGACGAGATGTGTTTGACCGATACGTGCAAGCGTTAGGGGACATTAAAGGCGTCCATTTCATGCCGGAGTTGGAAGGGACGTATTCGAATCGTTGGCTGACGGCGTTGACGTTGGATCCTGAAGTCATTAAGGTAACCCCTTACGATCTGATTGATCTGCTGGAAGAAGAGAATATCGAAGCGCGTCCTGTGTGGAAACCGCTTCATATGCAGCCGTTGTTTGAAGGATGTAAGTTTTATCCTCATGGCAAAGGTGATGTAGTAAGTAAGCGATTGTTTGCTGAAGGGCTTTGTTTGCCGTCGGGGTCTAATATGACGGTGGAGGAGCAGGAGAGAGTTATAGAGGTTTTGAGGAAGCATTTATTGGCGAGTAATAGCTTGAAAAGTGATGAAGCTGTTCATGAAGTTTATGGAAAACAGTAAAGCCTACGAATAGATATATGGGAAATCTGAAGAAGCAGCGACCATGCTCATTATAAAGAGTATGGTCGCTTTCGTATATTTCTCTCCGAAAGTATTTATATTAGTTGCATTTCAAATTATCCAAAAACTATCTCTCTTATGATATAATAGCTGTAAAAAATGGAAGGAGTATAATCCATGTTTAGAAATCATATCATTTGGGGGAACTATCCAGAAACAGAGTATTTGATTAAACAACTACAGCTGGATTATAGATTTGACCTCATAACTGTCATCGATGAGGAAATGCCGCAATATAGGGTGAAGAATGGAGGTGATATTATATATGCTGGCAAAGGATTTGTAGAAAATTCGCGAATGAACGATATAACCGAATTCCACTATTATTACACCCCACCATCCAAAAGGGGAGGTGGTCACGCATGGAAGGTTAAGACCGTGATTGGATTCATACATGAATTTCAGACTGATAAAAAGCGGCGGCGTTTTAAACGTCATTGACGAAGAACTAGAACTACAAAATACATACATAGTCTATCTCTCTCCATGAAGATGGAAAAGTGCTTTGTCTTTAATGACTGAGCGTTTTTTAAAAGACAAGTAGCTTACCATCCATCCCAATAAATAAAAGAAAATCCAATCATGTCGCTCTTGATTGGATTTTTTCGTGTTTTTATGTTTCATTATCCTGACGCGTCAGACACCGGCAATCCCTCATTATGATTATACTCGCACACGACATGTGCTACAGATTTTGCAGAAACGAGGAGTGCGGCTTCGTCAATATCAAATTTGGGATGATGGTTGAGATACGGCTTGTCAACGCCTTTCGGTTTGCAGCCGATGTTATAGAACGTCCCGGGTATTTTTTCCGTGTAATAGGAAAAGTCTTCGGACGCGGGGCTGACCGGAATTTCTATAATCTCCTGGATGTGCGGATCGTTGGCCTGTTCCAAAATGGAGACGACGTTTGCAGTCACTGCCGGATCATTGTATAAAGGCGGGTAATCCGGAATGTATGTGAGTTCGCAGCCGACGCCGAATTCCAGTTCGATGCCTTGGGCGATTCGATGGATTTCCTCAGCTATCACTTTCTGGCTTTCTTCATTCATATAGCGCACATCGCCTTCAAGTTCTACACTGTCTTTGATCACATTGAATGACCCTTTTCCATCGAATGATCCGATGGTGACGACGCCCATTTCAAATGGGTTTAATCGACGGCTCACAATCGTTTGGATTGCGGTAACAAAATATGCGCCTGCTACGATCGGATCGTTTGATTGATGGGGTGAGGACCCGTGCCCTCCCTTGCCTTTAATAACGAGTTTGAAGTATGTCCTTCCAGCCATGGAGAAGCCGCTTCGATAACCGATGACGCCCGTCGGAAAAGCAGGCATGAGATGCGTGCCGAAGACGGCATCCAAATCATCGAGGATTCCGGACTCCACGATGCTCTTTGCACCGCCCGGCGGTGTCTCTTCCGCATGCTGATGGATGATTTTGATTGTTCCATGGAGGTCCTCTTTTAATTGGATCAGACAGTCGGCCAGAACGAGCATATAGGCTGTATGTCCGTCATGGCCGCACGCATGCATGACACCCGGATTTTTTGATTTGAACGGAACGTCTGTCGCTTCTTCGATCGGAAGTGCGTCAAAATCTGCTCGCAGTCCGATCGTTTTACCGGGCTTTCCGCCTTTAATTGTTACGATGATTCCAAACCCATTCCCGATGTTGGTTTGGACGTCAACGTCTTTTCCTTCATAGAATTTTTCGATGAAACGTGCGGTTTCCATTTCTTGAAACGACAATTCGGGATGCGCATGCAAATATCTCCGGATTTGGATCATTTCTTCTTCACGGTTTTCCAACGTGGCCAATAACATTTGTTTTAATGAGATTGTTTCTGTTGATTGCATTGACGTCAATTAGCTCCCTGCTTTCTTTGTTTTAATTTTTTCCAATAGCATACATGCTGCCACAGTGCCTAAAATGCATAGGAACGTCTGAAGGGACCGAGGCACCGGGCCTAAGTTGACGAATAAACCGAACGCGACGCCGACAATCCCCCAGACAGGCTTTTTAATCGCGAATTGCGCGATGACCCCGCCGTAGACCGCTGGTAGAACAAACCTGAATGCTTCAACGAATGAAGTCGGCAAAAGCGAGATAACAATGGACCCTCCGAGAACAACGAAAATAAGAACCGTTGTATTGACGATAGCCGCAGCGGAGATCGCAAGTGTTGCCGCCAATTCACCCTTTTTTGTTCCAGGTTCCGCGCCGATTGTCGCTTGCGCAATCGAAGCGCTTGGAAGGCACATATTCCCGATATTCCCATTCAGGAATGCCAGATATGTTCCCGAAACGCCTAGGATCGGGTAGTAGCTGATCGGTTCAATAACCCAGACGGCGGCGATGACGGCAGCATACGCCAGAAAGCCTGAAAGGATTGCAGACCAACCAGGATGAAATCCTAGTACGAAGGATAGGTAAAGCGGTAACAGAAGAGTTAATAAGATGACGCCCCAGATAGTCAGGCGGCCCCAAAAATGTGATTTGGCATGGAAGGCTTCGAAATCGAGAGTTTCAGGCACATTGGCGCTGCTTGTTGTGACGATGCTTTTCGCTTCTTTACTTACGGTCATAATCATTTCCCCTCCAATTAGCTTAATAAGTATCCAACTGTTAAACCGACAATGACTACGAGTCCGAGCGACCATTCAATCAACCATTTGACATGAAACTTCTTTGCGACCGCTAGAAGAATCGGCATGACTAGAAAAGCGACCACCAATACGATCGACTCGTTAACCCCTTTCACCATTTGGGCGCTGCCAAGATACCCGAATGCCCCGATCATAGCTGCGGTTGAGACGAGTTGAAACAGCGTTACATTTTTAGGGGAGCTTGTCACCTTTGCCTGCATTTTTCCAAGTGACTTGGTGAAGAGTGCAGTGAACAAAAGCCATCCCATCCCGCCCAGACACATTACCCAAACGGCATTCGTGAAAGCGATTGCAGTGAAATCGGATGATCCAAGCTCAACACCAGTTGCTTCGGCTCCTAAACTTGCACCTAACATTTCAATAGGGGCGGAACCGATAATCCCGATCCGTATTAATGTCACCGGATTCCCGATCAAGGACAATAGAGATATGGCGATTATTAAAATGGCGAAGGAAGGTCCCAAGGAACTGATTGCCCCCGCTCTTATCGCCGATTTCACCTCATCTCTTGACATGCCGACTGAATTACTTGCTTTGGATGCAAGACTCATAAACTTAAAAGCTTGAAAGAATACAAGCCCGATTACAAGTGATGCGATGATCCATAATGGAAAACTGTTTGCGATTTTCAATACCTCAGCCATTGCTTTTCCTCCTTTACCCTTCTGAATGCACGCGACAGTAGTGATGAGTGGGCGATTGAACGTTCGGACTATTCTTTTTATTTGGCTTAGTATACAATGGCGATAGATAAAAAACAATGTGTGGATGCACACAGTTTACCTAGGGGATATGTGAGGTTGCACAGTTTATAAATGCTAGGGGGACAGTTGGATGAATGGTTGCAATGAAGCGCCTTTCTTCTCGGAGGGCAAGCTGAAAGACTCTGAACTGACTATTTTAGTGGAGAGTATCCGTTCCATCACCTCGAGTCTCGACTTGGGTGAGGTTTTGGAAACGATTATGACCAATGTGTTGAAGATAATTCCATCAGCGCAGGGGGGATACTTACTCCTCTATGATGTTGCGGAGGAGCGTCTAATCCCGAAAGCGCCGATAGGGTACGACCACCGAATTTACGGGTTCCGGGTAAAAGTGGGAGAATCGATTACGGGGACGGTATTTAGAGACGGAATCGGGAAGGTTCTCAAGTCCAAAGAGGAAGTCGAGGCGGAAATGCGGCTAAATCATATTACGGAGGAGAACTATCAATCCATCACCACGGCTTCAGGAAGTCCAGGCTTCCCCAGCTCCCTCATTGCTGTGCCGATTTCAATAGCAGAAAAAAGGATTGGCGTCATGACCGTCCTTCAATGGAACGGAAGAAAGCCATTTGATGAACATGACCTCCTCTTGATGCAAGGGTTTGCCGAACAGGCAGCCATTGCGATCCAGAACGCCCAATATTATACCGAAGTGAATGACAGGGTGAAGGAAATCACTGATTTGAGCAATCAACTTGAGGAGAGAAATTCCTTGCTACAACAGAGATATGAAGTCCATGAAGCACTTACGAATCTTTCGCTTGAGAATAAGGGGTTCGAAGCAATCATCCACGAATTCAATCAGATGCTTTCCAAGCCTGTCCATTTTTACAATGTCATTGATCATCAGCTGTATTCCCCAAATGCAAGCCGATTATCTGATCCGCAAGCAGAGGAATTCCGTAAACTCTTCAATGCAGACAAGGAACCGCGATATGTTGAAAATTGCAGTGTGCAAGCCGGGACATGCTATCTGCTTCCCGTCTTCAACGGAAGTGTTTTCCTTGGATGTTTTATTGTCCCGACCAGAGGAACAATCTCCGAATCGGATCGGATGACACTCGAGCAAGGAAGCTCGATTATCGCAATCGAGTTAATCAAAAAGCAGACAATGACAGAGTACTTTTATAAACAAACCTATGAGCAGTTTCGTGAATTGCTTGCATACAGGACTGAAGAACAGTTCAAGCGGTTCGGAAGCCGGCTGGGAGTGGATGTCTATTCTTACTGGTGTATGGCAATCATCGAAATCCCACAATACAATGATTTGCAACGACTTGAAATAGAGATCCATCAATTGGTCTTGAAAATCCAAAATAGCTTGAATCCGTTCGGAAAAATGATTTTCGGCATGCAAAATAGAGTGTACATCCTTTCCTCGCTGGAAAATCCCGATGCAGTTGACGGACTAGTGGATGACCTGATGAGAATTCAAACCAAATGGATGAAGAGTGAAAGTTCTCCTTTTATAGGCGGAATAAGTGCCGTTTATAAGGGGCTCAAGAATATTAGGGAGTTTTACAACGAAGCTAAAGATACGGTCACTTACTTGGCGGAGCGCAATCGTTTCGAATGGATGAAATATGAACAAATCGGCTTGAATCGCTTATTTTTACATCAAGAACCACATATTATCAAGCAATTCATCGATGAAGTATTTTCTCCTTTGACTTCTAAAAATGACGCAAACACGGAGATGGAACAAACGATTCTCGTTTACTTGAAAACTAACCGGTCAGCTAAAGAAACGGCCAAACAGCTCCACATCCATCCCAACACCCTCTACCAGCGCTTGAAAAAAATTGAGAAACTGCTGCAAATGGACTTTGACGATAGTGATGATCTCTTGAAAATTCACTTAGCCTGTTATTTGAAAATGGCTGTTGTGAAGTAGGGATATAGGCGATATGGTTGAAAATGAGTGCGGAGAAGAAGAACCATTGGAAAAAAACATGGAAATAAAAAAATATTCGAAATTTTTTCTTGAATAAAAACCAAAAGCTCCTTATGTAGAGAGAACGACGACTAAATAACAATTTTGGATACCAGGTTCTAATTGAATCAAGAATTGTCTCGGAATCTGGCACCCTTTTAAAACAAGGCAGTTAAATTAAGTTAATTCAATCCAATTCAATATAAGACGGAACCTTTATAGGCCGACGTTTTTGGTGGCGACCTATATTTTTATGCTTTTTATTAAGTAATGGTACCTTAAAAAATCTAAATAGAATGAGTTAAAGAACAGGCTAATATATTGTAATATCAATTGTTGGAGGTGGTTCAAATGAAAGTTGATATTGAAAAGTTAAGGAATATTGGGTTTCCAGATAAATTATTAAATGGTATTAGGCAGGTCTATGAAGTTCAGTATAAAACAGTAGAATATGAGAATGATGTTTTTGTGTACAGTGATAACTATGAAATTGTGAAAGATCAAATGGATAGAGAAGAACGTCTTAATAACTCTATGGTAGATGAAGCACTTGAAGAAACAATTATTTCAGCAATTTATCTTGATTACGATGACGGTAGAAAAACATATGGATTAATAACACGAAATAAAAACTCTTTAGGTTTGGAAGGACCCAAAGGTGTATTAGATACCCGCGTTTCTTATCTATATATTGATGACAGTAATGGTAAATTAAATAGATGGACAGCAACCTTTGAAGATCTGTTTTTATCTTTATCTGATACATGTAACTATCCTATTTATTACTGCATATTAGAAGAGCTATCTTTAGATGAAAAAGATATCGTCGAGGTCTTACCTTTATTTAAAAAACATGGAAATTATATTGACATTTCTGTCGGTGACCATGTTGGAGAATTTGAGTTAAGTCCAGCCATTATCGTGAAGATTCTTAAGGAAATTATGATTTCAGAACAAATGCGTTTTCCTAAAGGTTTAGGAAAAAGGCTGGTGTTAAAGTCATTTTATTACTTTAACAAATTACCTCGGGATATTTGGAGAAAAGCAAATAAACTTATATGCCCTGACGGCTCGAAAGGTAAGCCAAACGCATTTGAATTATGGTCAAAGGAACTTGGATTAGGTATCCCGGAGTGGAAGTAGTAATTATAGGTTTTTGCGCCTCCATTCCGGTCTACTGCTAACAGGTTAAGTATATTATTAAGTTTAACCTGTGAAAAGGGGAAGTAGCTCCCAAATACATTAATTGTAGTATAAATTTGGGTGCCAGGCACCGAAACAATTCAGAATACTCCTGAGTCGTCAGCTCCACAGAGAGGAATCTCCGTGGGGCTATTCAGTAGCCTACAAAACTAAATTAAAGCCTTTTTCCCGCCTAAATCAAATTTCACACGCTGCTTGAGGCTCAAGACTCAGTTATCTCGAATTTGGGAAAATTCACACCGATCCGCCTCTGATATATGGTATGTGAAAAGCAAAGGGGTGGGTGGGAATCGCAAATGTGGATGAGTGTTGGTCTGGAGGGGATGAAAGGGCATAAGGTCATTATTGAAGCAAGTGTCCGGGACCAAGTGCGGGGAAAAGAGCCACTGTCTGCGGGACGAAAGGCCACCAATATAAAAAATAGCCTCTTGTACAATTAGTTTGCATGCAAACACGCATGACACTAATGTACAGGAGGCTTTTTTTATGATTAATTGTCGGAGGATTCTGGAACTGTATTTTGAGGGAGTCAGTCAAAGAACGATTAGTTCTAGCACTGACACTCAAGCAACACCGTTTCCGATGTCGTTCGTAGCGCGGGGTAATAGACAAGGTTTACATTCGCTTCGTCATACTCTTGCGAGTACTCTGCTTGTTTAGGGAGGCGTCTTTTCCATTCTCCGGAATTGTATGAAGACATTATACTCGTCAACTTCTGGACAGGCAATGCCGTCAACTTCTGGTCATATAGAAGTGTCATAAACAGTAAAGTTTAAAGATCAATGATATCGATTTGAAATAAGGAACTTTAGGGAACAAAATTCGGAAAGAAATGAAAAATTTCGATGTAGGAAGTACTAACAATGCGTTGTCGTCTGTATATGGAAGAGAATTATCGTTTAGATAATGTTGATACATACCTGAGAAATTATTCAATAACCAATATGCCATTTCATTTGCTGAGATACTAGCCTAATTTTATCTATCCTTACTGAAACGCCAATCTAAATGTTTGAATAGAGGTGGATTTCAAACCACAGTGACTCTTTTTAAAATTATATTAATTTGGACTTGTAACATAATTAGGGGTGTGTTAAATTAGTTGACAACATCCTCTTTGAATCCGCATTCAAAAATTGAAAGAAGAGAGGATCATTTAAAATGAGGAATAGAGTAAATGCTTATGATGTTGCAAAATTAGCCGGAGTATCACAATCTACAGTTTCAAGAGTGCTAAATAATTATTCCCATGTAAAAAAGTCTACAAGGGAGAAAGTTCTTGTAGCGATAAAAGAACTTGGATTTACGCCGGATGAAATCGCTAGAAGTTTAGCAAGCAAAAAGACACACACAATAGGTCTGATTGTAGGAGATATTTCGAATCCATTTTATGCGGAAACCGCCCACTATATCCTGAGAGAGGCAAGAGAATATGATTATGACGTAATAATTGTAGATACGGATACAGATGATAGTAACTTTGATCGATCGATTCAAACGTTAATTGGCAAACGTGTGGATGGCATTATTATTGCCTCTGTTAGAAAAACAAATCAAAAAGTTAGTGAGCTGATTCAAAGGGATTTCCCCTTAATTTTTTATAACAGAAAAATAGATGATGATGGTCAGGCAAACTTTGTTGTCATAGATAATGAATTGGGAGCAAAAATGGCCGTTAATCATTTAATTCAGCTGAACCACCAAAGAATTGCCTATATATCGGGTCCGTGTACATATTCAACTTTTAATGATCGCTTTCTAGGTTACAAATCCGCACTTGAAGAAAATGGAATTAATTATGATGAAAGTTTAGTTTATCAAGATGAGCTTTCCTATGAAAAAGTGCTTGAGTTTTCTCTGAAACTAATGCGTGATCAAGACCGACCTACTAGTTTTTTTGCTTCTACAGATCATATAGCACTTGCAGTAATGGATGCTGCGGCACAGAATGGTTTCCATATTCCGTATAATATTTCGATTATTGGATTTGATGATATTGATATAGCGAGCAGTCCCTATATTGGTCTTAGTACAATCTCTCAACAAAAAAAGAAGATGGCGTCGTTAGTATTAAAGGAACTCATATCGATTATCGATAATAAAAGTGACGAATTAATACAGATTACATTGGAACCAGAACTCTTGATTCGCAAAACAACTGGGATTAACGTCCAAATTAGAAGTAATGGCTAGTATTAAAATAGTTCATATTGTTGGATGCAAACCAGTAAGAAAGGGGTTTGACTATGAGTAAGATCAATATCCAATCCTATTTTGATTTAACAGACCAAACGGCGATTGTAACAGGAGCTAGTAAGGGGATTGGAAGAGAAATCGCATTGTTGTTGGCGGAATCGGGTGCGGATGTTGCTTTAATTGCAAGAAAGCAAGAGGAGTTAGAAGATGTTGCTGCTGAAATTGAAAAATTAGGAAGGAAAGCATTACCTATATCATTTGATTTAACGAAGACGAATGAAATTGAAGGAGTAATTGATCATATTTATAAGCACTTTGGAAGAATTGATATATTGATTAATAATGCAGGAATAAATATTCCCGAACCAGCAGAAGAAGTTTCCATTGAAAACTGGGACACAATCATGAATATCAATTTGAAGAGTGTATTCTTCATGTCTAAAGCCACCGGTAAATATATGAAAGAGCATAATAGAGGAAAAATAGTCAATATTTCTTCTCAAATGGCATTTGTCGGGTATTACAAACGAAGTGCATACTCAACTAGTAAAGGTGGAATTACGCAGTTGACGAAAGCGCTTGCAATTGAGTGGGCCTCTAACAATATAAATGTGAATGCAATCGCCCCAACTTTCATTGAAACACCGATGACCGCGCCCATGTTTGAAGATCGAGAGTTTAAAAACGAAGTATTAAGTAGAATTCCTCTAGGTAGGCTGGCTAAAACAGAAGATCTTTTTGGAGCAGTTATATACTTAGCTTCAAATGCATCTAATATGGTTACAGGGCAAACGTTAGTGGTTGATGGAGGGTGGACTGTTTGGTAAAAATAATTTTGAATGCGCATTCATTCGGAATACGGAGGAAAAAAGAATGGAAAAAAAACAAGCGACTATGAAGACGGGCAATATTAGTGTAACCGACTTTCGAAGTCCAGATATTCTTCGTTTTGGACAAGGAGCGTTCACTTCTATTAAAGAAGAAGTGGAAAGATTAAAGGTCAAAAAAGTTTGTATTGTGAGTGATAAAGGGCTTGAAAAGGTTGGGCTAGTTGAAAAAGTAATTGACCTTCTAAATCCTACAGGCGTTGCCATCACTACGTTTACAGAACTAGAAGGCGAACCGACCTTCCAACTAGTTGAAAAAGCTTCTAGAAAAGTACTAGAAGAGCAATGTGATTTGGTTATAGGCATTGGAGGAGGAAGTGCATTGGATGTTGCAAAAACTTCCGCTGCATTAGGAGACAAACAAAATCTTCACCCTTATCTCTTTGAAGGTCAAGCGATTGAGAGCCGAAAAATACATTGTATTTTACTTCCGACAACCTCTGGGACGGGTTCTGAAGTAACGATGAATGCTATTTTTGGAGATGAAGCTGCTGGAATCAAAAGAGGTATTGTTAGTCCTGTATTATTACCAGATATAGCAATTATTGATCCTGAACTAACTATTTCTTGTCCTCCCAAAGTGACGGCTGCCTCTGGTGTAGATGCTTTTACACATGCAATTGAATCCTATATATCGGTAAATGCAACTTCACTTACAAAGATTTATGCAGAAAAAGCTATGAAATTGTTTCCGCAATATATTACGAAAGCAGTTCATAATGGGAAAGATATCGAGGCCCGAAGTGGTATGAGTTGGGTTAGTGTTCTTGCAGGTGTAACACTTGCGAATGCAGGGGTTGGTGCAGTTCATGCACTGGCTTATCCATTAGGCGGAACGTATCATATCGAACACGGTGTTGCTAATGCACTGCTAATGCCCTTTGTATTTAATGTGATTGGCAAGACATGTGTGGATGAAATGGTAGATGTAGCATCGTTTCTAGAATTAGGTGACTTTAGTAATAAACGATATTTGGCATTAGATGCTGTAGTAGATTATCTTTTTAATTTACTAGGTGAACTTAATTTACCTACATCACTTAAGGAGTTAGGAGTTACTGAAGAGTCCCTACCCATACTTGCAGAACAAGCATCAAAAGTAGATCGTCTTCTGGCAAATACGCCTTATCAATTATCAGAAGATAAAATCTTAACAATCTATCAAAATGCATATTACGGGAGGGTAGGTGAATTATTAAAATGACTAGCGAAAAGCAATTATTTATCAACGGAATTTGGCGGAGTGGAGCATCTCTTTATGATCTGAAATCTCCGTATAGTGGCGAAGTAGTAGCAAGGATTCCTATTGCACATAAAAACGATGTTTATGAAGCGATAGACAGTGCCGAACAAGCGAGAGCGCAGATGAAGCAGTTGACAGCGCTAGAACGATCAGCCATTTTAGAAAAAGTTTCACAGGAGTTTGAAAATCGATTTGAGGAATGTGCGCAGATTTTGGTGAAGGAGAATGCGAAGCCTATCAAGTCTGCAAGGGCTGAAATTCAACGAACAATCGAAACGTATAAATTTGCTGCTGAAGAAGCAAAGCGTCTAGTAGGTGAAATGATTCCGATGGATGCTGCAAAAGGTGGAATGGGTCGCATAGGCTTTACAAAAAAAGAGCCATTAGGTGTGATAGCTGCAATTACACCATTCAACTTCCCATTTAATTTAGTTGCACATAAGTTAGGTCCTGCTTTTGCGGCAGGGAATACAGTTGTACTTAAACCAGCTTCACAAACACCATTGAGTGCAATAATGACTGCCGAAATCTTTGAAAAGGCGGGGCTTCCACCTGGAGCATTGAATGTCGTTATTGGAAAGGGTGGTGAAGTTGGGGACCTGCTAGTTACACATCCTAGTGTAAAGCTAATCACTTTTACGGGAAGTGTAGAAGTAGGGTTAGCTATTAAAGAAAAAGCTGGGCTGAAAAAAGTAATTCTAGAGTTAGGCTCCAATTCGGGAGTTATTATTGACAGCGTAGACGATATCGAAGCAGTCGCCGCCCGTTGTGTTGAAGGAGCATTTTCATTCTCGGGTCAGGTTTGTATTTCAATTCAGCGGATCTTTGTTAATGAAATGATACTCGAAGATTTCTTACAAGCATTTACCAAAAAGGCAAGTGAATTAAAAATTGGTGACCCTCAACAGGAAGATACAGATCTTTCGTCACTTATTAATGAAAAAGAAGCGTTAAGGGTGGAAGAGTGGATACAAGTGGCCAAGGAGTCGGGTGCAGGCATAGCTCAAGGTGGAAATCGAAATGGTGCAGTGATTGAACCCACAATTATTATAAATCCGGCCTCTACCTTAGCCATCTCTTGCCAAGAGGTATTCGCGCCAATCGTTTCAGTAACATCTTATAAAGAATGGGACGAAGCAATAGATTTGGTGAATGATTCCCAATATGGTCTTCAGGCGGGTGTCTATACAACATCTGTCAAAAAATCGTTCGATGCTGTAGACAGATTAGAAGTTGGTGGTGTGATCGTCAACGATATCCCGAGCTTCAGGGTCGACCAAATGCCTTATGGCGGGGTCAAAAATAGTGGGACAGGTCGAGAAGGAATCAAGTATTCAATCGAAGAAATGTCAGAATTAAAGTTAGCCGTATTTACACAATAAAAAAATTAGAAATTAGAGAGGGAGATATAAAATGACAAACAAGCCAAAAATAAGAAAAAATATAACAAATGAAGAAATGGAGAAAAACTGGATTGTTCGACACGATGAATTAAGACCGAAAGGAATTCCTTTAATGTTCATAGACAGTATCATTCCAGGTCATCAGCGTATTAACTATACATTAATTGGAGATACAGCAAGTGAAAATAGTGATTTTACGCCTGAAATTACCGAGCCACATGGCTTCCAGTTGGGAATGGTGAAAGCTGCAGCAGGAAGTGGACCAGCATACCATACGCATGATTATATCGAGTCGTTTTTGCCGCTTTCAGGGAAATGGCGGTTTTATTGGGGAAATACTGAGGAAGAAATTGAAGGAGAGACAATTATCGGTCCATGGGATTTGATCTCATTACCTCCAGGCTTGTGGAGAGGGTTTGAAAATATAAGTGAAGATGAATCCTGGATCTTTGCAGTTTTGGAGCAACATGAAGTTTTCGAAGGGAAAGATCCATATTGGCCGAAAAAAATAGTTGCAGAAGCTGAAAAGTATGGATTTAAGGCAGACGAATTTGGCAAGATGATTAAGCCTGATAACTTTAAAGAATTAGAAAAGGAAATCGCTGATAGGTTAAAAATGGGAGAAAAATAAATGGCGAAACGAATACCGCTTGTCTTATTACCAGGGACGCTATGTGATGAAAGGTTATGGAAGTATCAAATGGAGTCATTAGCAGATATTGCAGACTTGGCCGTGGCGAATATTTCCAATCATGATACACTCACAGCCTTGGCGGAGGAAGTTCTCTCAGAAGCACCTCAGGAATTTGCTCTCGCAGGATTATCCCTTGGGGGCATGGTGGCATTAGAAATTATGCGAATTGCTCCAGAAAGGGTTCTAAAATTGGCCCTTCTGGATACAAATCCGTATCCTCCTAGACCAGAGCAAAAGGATACTTGGAACAATTTTTTCAAGATGATTGATAACAATCAGTTTATGGACATCACAAAGAAGCATCTTTTACCGGTTTTAATTCATCCAGATAAGCAAGATGATGAAGCGACTGTCTTGACTATTTTGCAGATGGCTGAAGCAATTGGGGAAGAGGCGTACGTGAATCAATTAAAGGCTGTGATGAGTAGGGAAGACCAGCGCCGTATTTTATCTTCTGTCACGTGCCCTGTAATGATTATGGTTGGGAAAGATGATGTTGTCTGCCCAGTGCCGATGTCGGAGTATATGGCCTCCCAAATTCCGCACGCAACGTTGGAAATCATTGAAGACGCGGGTCACCTAATAACGCTAGAGCAACCTGAAAATGTTAGTCAACGTTTGAAGAAGTGGCTTCTTAATACAGGCGCAGTACGTAACGGAAATGGATTGGTGGAAAAAGAGCCTTGGTAATTTCGCTAGTCCGAATAAGTCATGGTTATTACCCATTCATTTTCATTACTCTATATGACTTTATAAATAAATGGATTTTTAAATAGAAAATGAGAATGATTGCAGGAGGAATCAAAGATGGCAGAACTAGAGTTAAATAATATTTATAAGGTATACGATGGTGGTATTACTGCAGTTGAAAACTTTAACTTGCACGTACATGATAAAGAATTTATCGTTTTTGTTGGTCCTTCCGGTTGCGGGAAATCGACAACGCTTCGGATGATAGCTGGACTCGAAGAAATTTCGAAGGGCGACTTCCTTATTGATGGGCGTCGTGTCAATGATGTAGAGCCTAAAAATCGTGATATTGCAATGGTATTTCAAAACTACGCACTATATCCGCATATGACTGTGTATGACAATATGGCTTTCGGTTTAAAGTTGCGTAAAATGCCTAAGTCCGAGATCGAAAAGCGGGTACAAAATGCTGCTCAGATTCTTGGCTTGGAAGAGTATTTAAACAGAAAACCCAAGGCTCTGTCAGGCGGTCAACGTCAACGTGTCGCACTAGGTCGAGCAATCGTGCGGGATGCTAAAGTGTTCTTGATGGATGAGCCTCTCTCGAACTTGGATGCGAAGCTACGTATTCAGATGAGGGCGGAAATCATCAAGCTTCACCAACGTCTGCAAACGACGACAATTTATGTTACGCATGATCAAACGGAAGCGCTTACTATGGCAACCCGTATTGTTGTTATGAAGGACGGGAAAATCATGCAAATCGGGACGCCGAAAGAAGTATATGAGAACCCTAATAATATTTTCGTAGCTGGTTTTATCGGATCACCTCCGATGAACTTCTTTAAGGTAACACTTGGCGAAGACAATATAAAGATTGGATCGCATCAATTACAAGTTCCGGAAGAAAAAATGAAGTTTCTACGTAAACAAGGATATATAGGGAAAGAGCTTACTTTGGGTATACGTCCTGAAGACATCTATGATGAAACGACTCCTGTAGATATCTATTCAAATCCTGCTATAGGCATCAAAGTTGTTGTATCAGAGCTACTTGGTTCAGAAACGATGGTATCTGCAGACATTGAAAATCAAAATTTCGTTGCACGTTTGGATTCAAGCCTTAATATTCGAGCAGGAGAAACACTGAAAATTATATTAAATATGAACAAGGCACATTTTTTTGACTCAGAGACAGAGGTCGCTATTCGTCCGTCCATAATGGATTTAAGTTATGTATCTATATAAATTAAATTGCAAATGGGGCAATTATCATGTGTAAAACAGTAAAGGAAAAAATTCAGAATGGTGAACAGATTACAGGTGTTTTTATAGGAATCTATTCACCGGCTATTGTTGAAATGTGCGGACATGCAGGTTTTGATTTTATAGTCATTGATGATGAACATGGGGCTTTCAGTTATAGTGAGCTTGAAAATATGATACGTACTGCTGAGCTAATAAACTTGGCGCCAATTGTACGTGTATCTTATGATAACGCAAGTATTCAAAAAGCTTTGGATCGAGGAGCTAAAGGTATTCAAGTTCCGATGATAAGTACGAAAGAGGATGCGATGCAAGTTGTTCAAAAAGCAAAGTTTCCTCCTGTAGGGAATAGAGGAGTGGCTTATTCACATCGTGCTGCACGGTATGGCATGGATACAGGAAAAGCATTCATCGAGCAATCAAATAGTGAAATTTTGGTTGCTGTGCATATCGAAACAAAGGAAGCCGTTGAAAACTTTGAAGAGATTATGGGTGTAGAAGGAATCGACTTAGCCTTCCTAGGAACAACAGACTTATCCGTCAGTATGGGCTATCAGGACGGTCCTCACCATCAAGAAGTACAAGAGGCCATAGCTCTTATTTATGAAAAAGGTAAAAAGCTTAATGTGCCAATTGGAACAGTAGCGGGAAATGAACATGCTGCACGCCAAGCAATTGAAGATGGGGCGATATACGTTGTAGCAGTTGGTACATCAATCATTTCAAATGCTTTTTCATCTTTTGTTAAATCAACAGAAGCATCTAAAAAATAGGTCCAGATGAGGTGTGGAAGATGGTTGTTTCGATAAAGAATTTACTGGACGGATATCAGGAAAAAAAGTTCTCTCCTACCGAAATTACACAATGGTACTTGGAACGAATCAAAAAATTGGATGCTGAGCTACATTCCTATATTACAGTAACAGAAGAAACAGCGCTCAAACAGGCGAAAAAAGCTGAAGAAAAAATGAATGCGGGGCTTACAGGATCGTTGCTAGGTGTGCCGATTTCAATTAAGGATTCTATTGACACGAAAGGCATTTTAACAACAAATGGTTCAATTATTGATAAGGAAAGAATCCCAGATGAAAATGCTGCCGTTGTGTCTTTATTAGAAGAGGAAGGTACCATTTTACTAGGGAAAAATAATATGTACGAATATGGTGGAGCAACGATTTCTGAAAACCCGTACTTTGGTGACATCATGAATCAGTGGAATAAGAATAAGACAGCCGGCGGCTCGAGTGGCGGCTCAGCAGCCGCAGTTGCCGCAAACTTATGCTTAGCTTCTATTGGAACAGATGCATCAGGATCGATACGTGTGCCCGCCGCTTGCTGTGGAGTCATTGGTATAAAACCGACACATCATAAACTGAGCATGAACGGAATTGATGCCTTCTCATGGACATTGACGGATGCAGGAATCTTAACGAGCAATATCGAGGATTCTGCAATTGTGTTAGGAACAATGACAGGAGTATCTTATGCCCCTGTTTGCCTACCTGATTTAAAAGGTGTTCGTGTAGGTTTACCAAAGTCCTATTTCAATGAGGATATGACGGAGGAAATAGCGAAGATGTATCAGAAAGTAATTCAACAAATGGTTGAGCTTGGAGCTACTTTGGTGGAAGTGGATACATCTATTCTAACTGACACGGTAATGACCTCAAGAACGATAGGGACTTCCGAATTGGGCGTTGTTTTTCAACAACAAATTGCTTCCATCAGCGATCTCTTTAGCGAAGGGATGCAAGAAACATTTAAAAGAAGCCGTCAAATCACCGCATTTGACTATTTAAATGCATTGAAAAAAAGAGAGGAATGGCTGTATGCCTTTTCAGCTATCTTTTCAGAGGTAGATGTAATATTGACCCCTGCAATGCCTATTGCCACACCTGATGTCGGAGTAAGGAAAGGTTTATTAGAAGGCGAGTCACTGGATGATACGATGGTGCGTTATACAAATGTGTTCAATATCACAGGCCATCCGGCGCTGGCATTGCCGGTTGACCAAATGGTGCAGGGAGCGCCGTTAGGGATACAATTGATCGCTGATTATCACAGAGAAGATAATTTGTATCGAGTTGGATATGCGTATGAACAGTTTGCTTTACTCGATTTATACGCAGACAGGCAAAGCAGATTTTAAGGCATGGTGTCGCTGATAGTGTAGTAACACTGTCTTAGTATTTCGTTAAAGATTTAAAATGCTAAATAGCTTAGAAGAAAAAACGAAAAGGGGATATTCAATGAGAAATATTAAAAGATATTCACGTTTTCTGATGATTGTCACTTTAACGCTAATGCTTTTGGTTGCTGGGTGTAGTTCTGATAAGGAAAATGGCGATGTATCAGGTAAACCGGTTAAGGTATTGCTATCTGCTGGAGATGCGGGGCAATTCATGTCATGGAAAGCAAGAAGTAAAGATTTTACGGAAGAAACGGGGATAGAAATTGAGTTTTCAGAAACGCCATATGAAAACTTACTTGAAAATATTACTTCTGATGGAATTGCCAATGGTGGCACGTATGATTTAGTCGTTTTTCTTGATTCAATGGGGTCATCTGTCACACAGTTTCTTGAGCCGTTAGACGATTATATGAAGAGAGATAATTATAACGCAGATCGCTGGCCGTCTTCTTTATTGCAGCTTTCAACATTCGAAAATAAATTGTACAGTTTGCCAGTCCGTGCGCATGTCCAAATGCTATTTTATCGCGAAGATGTGTATGACAAGCTAAATCTGGCGGTGCCAACAACGTGGGAAGAGTTTGATATTGCCAACAAAAAAATTACGGAAGAAGCGGGCATGGAAGGTGTCGCACCGTATTATGGACCTGGAAATAACGGTCAGAACCTATTTATGTGGACAGCCTATTTGTGGAGTAACTATGGCGATATTTTTGACGAAAATATGAAACCTATTTTTAATAGTCCTGAAGGAATAGAAGCTACTGAACGTTATATCAACCTTCTTGTAAAGGATAAAGTGGCACCGAGTGGATCCGTTACTTTCGGTGAACAAGATTCAAGAACGTATTTCAAACAAGGTAAAGCAGCATCATGGTTAGGCTGGTGGTGGGTGTACTCTGAGTTTAACGACACAGAATCCTCGTCCCCAGAAGTTGCCGGCAATGTGAAATTTGCTCCAGTTCCGGGCTGGGAGGGGAAAACAAGTTCAGCAAATGTTAGCTCATTCCCAATGGCAATGATGAAAGGTTCTAGGAATAAAGATGCCGCTTGGGAGGTACTGAAATGGATTTCTTCTCCCGAAGAAGAGTTGGATATTGTAACGAAAACATGGAAAGAAGAAATACCTGCCAAAGAGTATTCTACTGTAGTCACACAAATTGACAATCTGAAAAATGAGGAACTAAATGCCCTATCAGATAATTTTTATGCATTTGCTGCTGAAGGATTTGAGAATGCTAAAACACTTCCCCAGATAAAAGAATGGCCTCGGGTCGCTGATATTTTAAGTTCCGCGATTTCTAATATGGCCACGGGCAAGAATGTCGAGGACACGTTAAATGACGCTGCCGAGAAAGTTGAAAAACTCCTTGACGAAGCGGGGTATTACTAAGAAATCGTATTGAACGGTTGGATAGCCCCGTCCTATGATATCTATTGAAAGAGCGGGGCCGTCTCAAAACAACATTTGATGCAAGAAGACTGGATGTTGTTGATTACTCGCGAGGGGAGTACTAAAAATGAAAAATAAATATTTTAAATATAGTTTGTTAGCCCCAGCGTTGGTACTTATAGCCGCAACCACATTTTTTCCTTTAATACGATCTTTCTGGATCAGTCTTCATAATTGGGATCTAAAAGAATCAGTGGAAATGGGAAGTTTTGTAGGCTTTAATAATTACCTTCGAGCCTTTTCAGATTCACAGTTTTGGAATAGTGTCGGGGTGACATTTATATTCGCCGCCAGTACAGTTTTGTTAACACTTACGCTAAGTATTATTGTGGCTTTATTACTTAGTAAGGATAAGAAATACCTTTCATATATTCGTGCGGTATTGATTATTCCATTTGCCATGAGCCCTGCCTTGATTGGATATTCCTGGAAGTTTATGCTGAACTCCGATTATGGATTATTTGACAAGATCATTGGATTTTTATTCCCTCCGCTAGCAGACGTCGTTTGGCTTGGAACAAGTACAACAGCGATGTTGGCACTTATATCGGTTGTCGTCTGGATATGGCTTCCTTTTATGAGCCTGATGTTTATAAGCGGATTAATCGGCATGCCTGCTGAGGTGTTTGAAGCCGCGAAAGTGGACGGGGCAAACGCATTGCAAATTATATTTAAAATTACATTGCCAATGCTAAGGCCAATTATACTTATTGCATCTATTTTAATGACAATGTTCACGTTAAAAGCATTTGATCCGATTGTTACATTAACGCAGGGTGGTCCCGGAACTTCTACGGAAGTTTTAAACTTCTTCATTTATAAAACGGGTTTCCGTTACTTTGATATGGGATATTCTGCAGCACTTGGATATATTCTTGCGTTTATCACGATTATATTCGTTGTCATCTATATGAGAAAATTAGTGAAAGGAGACGATTGGAATTGATTGCACATGTTATGGCCTATATAAAACATGGATCTCCAGTAAGTAAAAAATCGTCGCCAAAGCTAATATCGATTTTAGAGTTTTTATTAGTTTTATTAGTAGTTACCTTCTTGTTCCTTCCAATTTTATGGATTTTCATCACTGCATTTAAAACGGAAGCGGCTACTTATACGACAAGTTTATTTTTCCAGGCGACACTGGATAATTTTAAAACGGTACTTGGTTCTGGTTTTAACCTAGGCAAGTATTATATGAACAGTACCGTAGTTGTCTTTGTCACGTTACTTATTACAATACCTGTCAGTATCCTTGCATCGTATAGCTTGTCTCGCTTTCAAATGAAGGGTAAGCAAACGTTTATGTTTGCAATTTTGGCAACGCAATTTATTCCACTAATTGTAAACGTCATTCCCTTTTATTTAATGTTTAGAGAATGGGGACTTCTTGATACGACAATTGCGCTAATTATCGTGAATCTTGGTCATACAATCCCTTACGCAGTTTGGTTGACAAAAGGTTTTATTGATCGGATACCGGTTGATATTGAGGAGGCAGCGGCAATTGATGGGGCGAGCCGTTTCCAAATATTATGGCGTATTTTATTACCCCTTGCTATGCCAGGTATTATTACTGCAACTGTTTTCTGTTTTGTTATCACATGGAACGAGTTCATGTTTGCGCTTGTATTAACCCAGCAAGAAGCGGTTACATTACCGGTTGCATTATCGTTTTTCATTGGAGAAAAAGGTGTAATGTGGAACCAAATGGCTGCAGCAGGAATTATCTTTGTTTTGCCAACAGTAATTTTCATGTTGCTTGTAAGAAAACAGTTTATTCTTGGTATGACATCAGGCGGAGTAAAGTAACAACACTTATGAGATAAGTATTTCATAAAAATATAGTTGAAATGAGTGATCTATAATGGCTGAAGAGAAAAAAGTAGCACCCAAGGAAATTATAGCAGAACCGGTTCAATCAACACATGCACGAACAAAGGAAGAAAAGAAAGCAAACTTTATATTTTATGCGGACGCAGCAGATGTAAATATGATTGATACAAAAGACGACTATGATTATATGAATTTGGATCCGGCTGAACAACGTAAACAAAGCATGAAAGGTTTTAGTCCGGAATACAACAATATCGTAGATTATATTGTGAAAATCACAAGACAAATTTGGAAAGAGAAAGATATCGGCTTGATTTACGATACGTATAGTACAAGCATTTCTGTTCATAAAGGGTTGGTAAATACACATGGAATCAATGAAGTTATTTCAGGGACATTACAAACCTTGCATGCATTTCCAGATCGAAAAGGTTTAGGTTGGAGCGTCATTTGGTCAGGTGATGATGAAAATGGATTTTTCACTTCACATAGGGGGCGTTCGGTTGCCACCAATCTTGGAGATGGATTGTACGGGCCAGCGACTGGAAAGAAAGTGGTTTTTAGGACGAGCGCAGACTGTTTGATTTTGAATAATAAAATTTATGAAGAATGGCTTGTAATGGATACCTATCACCTTATTCTACAATTAGGGCTAGATCCAATTGAATTTGCCAAAAAAATTGCAAGAAGTTCGGCGAAACTGGCACCGTCTATTCCGTTTGGCTTACCGGAAACTGCAGAAACAGGTTTGCCTCCTGAGAAATTTGTTCCATCTTCTGATCGATTCGAAATCGGTGAGTTCATGCAACTTATATTTAACCGTATTTGGGCCCGCCGCTCGTTTAATTATGTGAAGGATTATTATGAAGAGAATGCGGTTGTACACTATGTTTGCAACAAAGATGTCATTGGAATTAGAGAAATTCAAGGGATGTTCATCAGCTTATTCGCTTCTGTTCCGAACGGAAAAGTTCTTCTTGAAAGAGTTACTTGTAATAAACGAGAATCAGAGAGTGATTGGGATGTTGCCGTTCGCTGGAGAATTCAAGGCATTCACGAAGGTACAGGCTACTTTGGTGCACCAAGCGGTAAAGCAATTGATATCTCTGGTATCAGTCATTATAAAATTCGGAATGAGAAAGTTGCAGAAGAATGGCTACTATTTGACGCAATGGAAGTGTACCGCCAAATCTATGCACCGGATCCGAATGTTTTAAGCCAGGAGGGTGAAGGTTTAGTAGATGGGCTGGATGATGGGAATTTTACAGGGGTTTCCTGATCCAATCATGTATAATCGGCAAATTTGAAAAAAGTGAATATCAGAAAAGGGTGACTGTTGTGATAGGGGATGGAAAGGTTTTTTCAAATGAAAGCACGAAAGCTAATTACATTTTTTATGCCGATGCTGATGATGTGAACATGATTGATACAAAAGATGATTATGATTATATAAACATCGACGAATCCGAAAAAAAGAAACAAAGTATGAAAGGCTTTAGTCCGGAGTATAACAATATTGTAGATTACATTCTAAAAATCACAAGACAAATTTGGAAAGAAAAAGATATTGGACTGATTTACGATACGTATAGTACAAGTGTTTCAGTTCATAAGGGACTTATTAATTCCCACGGAGTAAATGAGGTTATATCTGGTACTTTACAAACTTTGCAAGCCTTCCCGGATCGAAAAGGTTTAGGATGGAGCGTCATTTGGTCTGGCGATGATCAAACGGGGTTCTTCACTTCACATAGAAGTCTTGACGTTGCGACAAATCTTGGCGAAAGCTTTTACGGTCCAGCCACGGGGAAAAAAGTGGTGTTAAGGGCTAGTGCTGATTGCATGATTTTAAATAATAAAATTCATGAAGAATGGTTGGTCATGGATTCGTATCATTTAGTGAAGCAATTAGGTCTAGATCCGGTTGAGGTGGCTAAACGAATTGCAAGAGGGTCCTATAAGTTAGCGCCGTCTATTTCTTTTGGCCTTCCGGAAACCGCTGAAACAGGTCTTCCACCAGCAGTGTTTAACCCGTCTTCTGACCGATTTGAAATCGGCGAGTTTATGCAACTTGTATTTAATCGGATTTGGGCCCGTCGCTCGTTTAACTTTGTAAAAGATTATTATGAAGAAAATGCGGTTTTGCATTATGTTTGTAACAGAGACATCATTGGTATTCGAGAAATCCAAGGAATGTTTATTAGCTTATTCGCTTCTGTCCCGAATGGAAAAGTAATTTTGGAACGAGTAACTTGCAATAAGAGAGGATCAGAAAGTGATTGGGATGTGGCAGTTCGTTGGAGAATTCAAGGTTTGCATGAAGGAACGGGTTATTTTGGCGCGCCTAGCGGGAAAATGATAGATATCACCGGGATTAGCCATTACAAAATTCGCAATGAGAAAATTGCCGAAGAGTGGATGTTGTTTGATGGAATGGAGGTTTTACGCCAAATACATTTACCTACCGCTGCAGAATTAGAGACTGATGAGGATTACGAGAATGTTGGAGATGGAAACTTCATAGGTATTTCCTAATCCAATGTAATACAGCAATCGGATTTCAACTGAATAATGAAATCTATAAAAGTATATTTTGCCTAACACGGGAGGAATTAGAATGGAATACATAAAAAAAGCGCAATTAATTGATGAAGGTTCTTCAGATGGAGTAGAGCACACTGTAAAAGCAATTATCGAGAATGTCAAAGCGAACGGTGATAAGGCTGTACAAGAATATGAAAGAAAGTTCGGTAATTCAGATCGTCCGGTCCGTGTTAGTGAAGAGGAAATTGAGAATTGTATGCAGACACTTCCAGAAGAGACGAAGGTGTTAATTGACCGTGTAGTTGACAGAGTCTCGAAGTTTGCAGAAGCTCAATTGAGTTGTTTGTTACCGTTTGAAAAAGATTTTGGGGAAGGTATTAGAATGGGACATAAAATAATACCAATTGAAAAAGTTGGTGCCTATGTCCCAGGGGGGAGATTCCCTTTACTATCATCTGGCCCAATGGTTGTTGCCCCGGCAAAAGTAGCAGGTGCAAAACAAATCGTTGCTTGTAGTCCAGCTAATTATAAAGGGGGCATTCACCCAGCTGTATTATACGGGCTCGTACGTTCAGGTGCCACTGATATTTTTGCAATCGGTGGTGCGCAAGCAATTGCTGCAATGGCCTATGGTACCGAATCGATTCCAGAAGTGGATATGATAGCGGGACCAGGAAAC
Source organism: Sporosarcina sp. Marseille-Q4943 (assembly GCF_943736995.1). GTDB lineage: Bacteria > Bacillota > Bacilli > Bacillales_A > Planococcaceae > Sporosarcina. The sequence continues at coordinate 492,381 of NZ_CALSFT010000002.1, forward strand.
ATGTTTGTTGCAGAAGCTAAACGTCAAGTATTTGGTAAGGTAGGGATTGATCTTATTGCGGGTCCAAGTGAAGTAATGGTCTTTGCAGATGAATCAGCTACGCCACGAAAGATCGCTGTTGATTTACTTGCACAGGCAGAACATGATCCCTATGCTCGTGCAATCCTTGTCACAACCTCTCGTTCTATTGCGGAGGGTGTGATTGAAGAGGCAGCGGCTATATTGGAAACATTTACAGATTCATCTCCTGCACATGAGTCATGGAAAACTAGAGGAGAAGTGATTTTTGCTGAATCATTACAAGAGGGATTAGCTATTTGTAATGATTACGCTATTGAACATTTGCATTTGCATACTGAAAATAGCCATGAGTTTACTGATAAACTATATAATTACGGCTCATTATTTATCGGAGAAGATAGTTCAGTTGTATTTTCGGATAAGGTCTCTGGAACTAATCATACATTACCGACTCAAAGGGCTGGAAGATATACAGGGGGACTATGGGCAGGCAGTTATGTCAAGGTTGCAACCCACCAGGAGATTACGGGGGAAGGCGTGCAGTTTTTGGCATCCCATGCAGAGGCGCAATCCGAAATCGAAGGATTGGAGGGACATAAATTATCAGCAACAATCAGAATTGAATAAGAAAATATAGAACAGTTTTTATAACTGGTTAAAGACGAAAAGCCCCCGCAAATTAAACTTTGTGGTGGCTTTTCTTTATTTGTCCGGCACGGGTAATCGCTAGGCGGTGAAAATTGAGTACCAGGTAGCAATATAAATGATGCCACCACCTAGCGCCCAAATCTGAATGAAAAAGAAGGTTCTGCATAGAACGCTTGTAAGGCCTTCCTTTTAGTTTCTCTTTAACTACTATTATATTGGCTTACTTAAGTGGATGTAGGCTTAGGAGCAGCCATCATTTAAAGAGTGCGTAAATGCTCACCTTATTAGCTACACTAACTAATAAGGGAGAAGATGAGTATGAGAAAATCAATAAAAAAAGAAATGGTAGTGCTAGTCGCTGTGCTAGTCCTTCTAGGTGTTGGCGTGGGATTCTTTGATTTGAATGCAATTTTACAGATTATAGATTTTTCCAAGTTCGGCCAATACACAGTTGTTGCAACACCGGTGGTATACACCTATTGGCGGGGTGGACCCTGGCGAATAAATGAGCCGGACATGAAAAGGGGGTCAACCTAAGGGTGAAAGTCCTTCGACCCTCTCACCCTAGAGGGTTCAAACCTACATCCCGTAGTTAGGAACATTACCATGGAATCAGAAAGTCATCTCCCCTAATTAGTGAGGGCCACCTATCATCGACCTAGCGATGTGTTTGGTGGCCCTTAGTGTTTTGATTGAATTTAACAAAGTTCCGTACCTGTGTAACATAGAATCCAATATATTTACTAAAAGTTCAATGAACGTGAAAGACTTTTTGCTGTCTATTTGGGGGAACGTAGGTAGCTTATTCGCGCTACTACAGATGTAATATTACGACATACACGTTTCTGTACGGTTATTAATCTGCTTGCAATGTTGATTTCCGCTGCGAGCGGACGCTTTCCGCGGGCACGGCTTCAGCCGCTTCCCTCACTGCGCTCAGTCCAAGGTCTTCAGCTCGTGCTGTTTCCGCAGGAGTCGCCGCTCTCCGCTCCAATCAACGAATCATTTTTAAAATACTAATGCAGTAATCAAAAAAGCGACCATTCTCATTGAGAGAATGATCGCTATTTTTACTTCTTATTTTTCAACTTTTCGAGCAAAGTAGCAACTTTATCTTTCATGATTTCCGTTTCATCTTCCAATACTTCAATCACATAATCAGTATCTGTTTTACTAATACAAACGACATCTCCCTCCGAAAGTTTTGGAGAAATCTTAGATACCGGGATTAACAACTCTTCCTCTTCCCTTGGATACTCCAAAAACACATCATCTATTCGATCAAGTGTATATCGCTTTTTCTCCATCATTTTTCGCATGCCCACCCATCTTTATCTCGGTCATGTTTCGTGTCGTATGCCGGTTGACCTTTTTTAACCCCGGTCGGATAATATTCTCTCATTGCTGTACAGTTTTTGAAAGTGGTTGGAGCGCCAGGTATTACATATAAGCCTGAACCCAAGTCTGGTTTTGGAGTCGGTTTAGGCATGGGTTTAGGTGCGGGCGTTGGTGCCGGTGTAGGTTCTGGCTTCGGTTGTGGTTTTGGTGGTACTCCATTCCACGTTTTCGCCGATACAGAATGGGTTGTTCCGTTTGTCGTAACGGTGATGTCGCCGGACTGAGCTGTCGAATAAATTTTAGAGCCGACTGCATTTAAACGCTGTACGACTTCAGCATGCGGGTGGCCGTATGAATTGTCTACAAAATGGTGCCGACTGGGCGGACTGCATTAATGAATGCTGCAGAACTGCTAGTGTTGGATCCATGATGGCCTGCCTTTAAGTATGTGCTCTTCACATTATCTGCAGCCATCATCTTTTGTTCAATGCCAGCATCCGCGTCACCTGTCAGCAAAAAGCTGACCGATCTGTACACGATGCGTGTAACGATGGACGCATCATTACTGTCAGAAGCATTTTCATCTGCATGTGATGACGGCCACGTGATTTTACCACTTGTGACATCTATAATACCATTGATCGCCAAGGGTTTAACTAGACAACGCCAACACATGTACCAGTACCAGTAAGATTGCGTAGCCGCTGGGGGAGAGCGGTTTTAATGGGGTTATCACAAAGAGGCATGTACAGTTAACAACTTGACAACGAGCCTCAGCGGGCATGAGTCCCAAGCCAGGCAACCAGCAACGCGTGCTGGCTTGTTCCGCCGAGGCTATCTTGCCCGCCACTCGTTGTAAAGTTGTGAGTATAAGAATCTACTTCCTTCCCCAGCTATCCCGATACTGACACAACATCTCCTCTTTTAGTATTTTTCCCAATTCCAGGTCGATGAGCATGACATAGATATTTCCCCTAAGTGAAATAGGTACTCTTTTCACAATGGGCATTAAAATCTACTACGGTTGAACCGTAATTATTTTTTTATGTTTGTTTCTCATTATCAACTTATCTGTGTTTTCACTTAGAATTTTAGGGGTATGGTTGGCAATATCATCTGTAAGTTTGTTGGTTCCATATTCAACAACACCATATGATTTGATTTCATTAGCTTGTGCAAAACGATATTTATTACAATCCTTTTCCGCGAGCTTCCTGAATAACTCTTCTTGTTTAGTTGTCAATTGAACTTCAATAATATCTGCTAGAAGTAATTCATAATGATTAAACACATTACCATACTCAACATCTGTCATATGCCTTCCACAATACTTGTATGATAAATCACCAAATGTACTGTCATCTAAAATATTTGTTGTAAATAGTTCTTCAACAAATTCTCTGCTAAGATTAGTTATATTCTCTCTATAAAATGTTTTATCAAATCTTTTAACAAATCTTCTTAGGTCTTTACTCTTAACCAGTAATCTGTAATCTTGTTTCGTAATCTTATTTACTGGAATGCGATCATCACTTTCAACTGGAATATTATCAGCTAAATAATTCGCTTCTTCTTCGTAAAACTTATATGCTCCACCGACTGGCTGAAACTTTTTAGTTCTAGTATTTTGTACTAAAAAATACCTCCCATCAATTTTTATTCTAAATAAGTACGCAAATGAAATTCTAATAAACGTATCTTTTTGTAGCAAACCAGCTCTTTTTAATTTACGCTGAGAGGATTTCCAATTCTTATTATCACTTAAATCAACAATGCTTAGAAATAGATATGGGAGTAGAAATCCTGCAACTAAACCTCCTAAAGTTGCTCCAACAGAAATTGCATTTATTTCAAAATAAATTATACTCCCTATACATATAGTAAAACCAATTAGGATGGCTAGCATTTTCAGTATTTTTATATTGTAACTATATTCTCTCAAATCAATTGCCTCCAATTGGAACATCTATATGACCAATTGCCACGCATACACCATTTTTTATCAAATAACATTCAATATAATGTTCTCCGAGGAATTTTGAATTCTCTTTTATCTCCTTACCTCTATCTTGAATTTGACCCCGTATGTCGTTACGTCGTACAGCTTCTGCTCCTACATTTAAAACTTTCCATAATACCTTATCGTACGACGGGCAGTTGGTATTTCCAATTCTACATTTTACAGAAAAATTATGTGGTATAAATTTTTTGAAACGCGGTGCAAACTTTTCCAAGTAATCAAAAATCGGCATTACTGAAAATCCATTACCAGATACCTTACAATCAATTGTTACATCGTATTGTTCATGAATAGGGTATAAATCTTCAATAAACTCTTCAGTATCATTAAAGTCTTGTAATTTATCCTCGCTGAACCCTTTGCTTACCGATGATTCCAATTCCCCCCAATAAGAATGATTAAAGAATGTCTCCCAAGCATTAACAGCATCCTTATAAGTACATTTTGCATCAAATAACACATCTAAATTTTGTAGACTGGATTCAAGACGGCTTTTCCAATTTCTCATTCTTTGGTAGTCGACTTCACGAGTTACCAACGCTCTTCCATTGTCAATTGGAGCTTCAACCTCCAAATGAAAATTTAAACGATCTACAATGGCTATCATTGTATAATAGAATATTTCGTCCAATCGTGAGTAGGTTGTAGTAAGTTTTTCATTACACACAATGGTCTGAATTAAACCACTGGGCATATTTTTCCATGAATCTCTTGATTTACAAAACATCTTGGATAGTCTTATGACTTTCCTTAAATCATTTCCTTTATTTTTTATTTCATCGTTAAACCATTCCTCCAGCGCCTTTATATGTCTAACTGACCATTCAGATCCAGCATGTTCATAAGTATACTCATCATCCCATGAATACTCTTTATATCTCTTGAACACAGCAAAATCTACATGATAACCTGTAGAAGCATATTTCAAACGTACACAGCTTGTTTTTACATCTGGTTCTTCGGCAAATTGTTTGGTTTTTCTTTCCAATGCATCTGCCACCATATTTCTAGTAGCAAGAGGTCCCAAATTACTCAGGTTGTCTGATTCAAATACTATACCGATATCTATATCATACTCATTTTCGTCATTTTGGGTAATAGTGTGCATGGCCATGCTACCTTGAATTCTTTCCTCTGCAATTTTATATTCTTTTCTCCTTTCTTCGTTATATTCTAATAAACCGTCTTTTAATCTCTTTATATTCAGTTTGCGTTTTTTTCTTAGTTCATTTTTTTCTTTTTCTGAAAGCACGACTTTTGTCCGATAAAATTTGTTAAACTCTTTTGAGCAATCATACACAAATATCAGTCCTCCTATAATTTCTCGTATTAAAAAGTTCTAAGTCATTCAAAATATAATTCATTATATTATACTATTTTCTGTTAAAATGAATCTAAATTCGGCTTTCGAATAAATCTTATTGACATAGGTAAACCTAGGTATTAATCAAAATAGCCAACGAGAAAGCACAGGTACCTAATTTCTGTTTCTTGTTGAATTCGGAGTTGTTCTGGAACTTTGCACATTTCAATTATTTAGTTTTTATCTACATTAATCTGGTGATGAACAAAAGAAGAGCTTATTAATTGTCCAGAAAGTTTTTTCTCCTCTCTTCTCCTCGATTGTGAAACTGACGTATTACAAGCAGTTCGGCAGGTGACACTAAAAGTATACTAACAATTTCATTCGACCCACTCATCCGCCAAATCCTTCATTTCGATTTTTACCTGAAAGACTTCAAATGCCTGCAAAAGACGGCCGACTTAAGGTTTGCCGTCTATGATGACGAGGGTGGCTTCGCTGTTGGTTTCAATATAGGAAAGCATGCATCTCAAGTGATCGCCTTTAACAGTGGTGCACGGCTCGCTGCTTGGCAACTCTCCTGTTTCGAGATAAGTCTTCGACAGTCCCTGTTTGGTCTATTTGAGTTGGTCAAACAGTGAATGGTGATTAGCAAGTAGCTCTCCATCCATTGCAAATTCATTGCCGTGCTCCCATCGTTCACGGGCTGTCAGCAAAATTATGGTACCTGTGACCCGCCGTTCGACTTCGAAAATACGTTGAACTCCATTTATATCGTCCGCGGAAAATGTTTTGGGCAGCTTAGGGAGGTCCACCCCGAACTCCTCCGCCATTACAGTATTATTGCAGTCCATACATAGCGGCTGCCCGTCGAACTGTACGCGCACAGGACCGATTTCGCAAACAGTACATTCCATCCAAATCACTTCATCTTATCATAAATTCCTAGATTTAGAGCGCCCGGTTTATAGGTGACTCACGAAAATTGGCCAATTTCTGATTACATAAAGTTCCACAATGAAGAATTACGATTCGTCGGAAAGGTCAAACTATACACGGTAGGTGAGAAAGTATACGAAAGGAGTGATAGTAATGGAAAACGAAACTACAAAGGTATTGCATCAAGAACTTGCAAAGCGCGAGGGAGTTACAGAAGTTGTAATTGGACCCCATGAAACTTTCAAGATAGTGACAGACCAGGGTGAACAGGAATCTACTGGTCCGGCACGTATCCTGATTAATATCGATTAACGTCGCTTCGTGTATCGATATCCGCCTTTCTTGATATAGGTGTCTAAATACCGACCGTGTGATGGAGCATTCAATAGACCCTGATAATGGTGCTCTGGAACGAGGTGGTAGTCGTACACACTATCATTCAAAAATCTCACACGTAGGATTTCATCAATCTTATCGTACCCAATAGCTTCCAAATTCGATGATACAACTGGAATCATTTCCATCTTTCTCACCTCCTCCATTGTCACTATTCGACAAGGAGGAACAAAATACCTACAAAAAGTAAGCATAAATTTCGAGCATTAGTTTCAATTGAATTGGGGTTATTCCAAAACTTGTAATCCTTTAATTAAAACCGATAATTTCACACTCAATCCGAAAGTTGAATAATTAATCCCTGCCTTTAGCTAGGTGGGGATTAATTATTGTTTATAGACATCCGTGTTATAGAAGAGATTGTTATTGGGGGGCGTCGACTTTTTATTAGTTTGTAGAGAATAAAAGGAGTCGAGGAGGTGGTGGTACGGAGTAGAGTTCGAAGTATAGGTGAGTACTTATAAAAATATAAAACATGTGAAGGGCTACATCACTTCACATGTTTTATATCAGTTTGTTAAATACCTTCTCGCCCCAGAATAGTTCTTCTTATACAGTGGTGTATCAATCGAAATAATTTCAATGCTCCTCGAAGAGTTCGGTGCGTGGATCATTTTGCCGTCACCTACGTACATCGAAACGTGATAAACCTTTCCTTTTCCTCCGTTGTGTGCAAAGAACATGAGATCTCCAGGTTGCAGCTGTTTGCGGCTAATCGCTTTTCCGTGAGTTGCCTGGACGAATGAATCTCGCGGGATGAGAATTCCGTGATTTTTATAAACGGAATACAGAAGTCCTGAACAGTCAAAGCCGTATGCGGAGGCGCCCGCCCAGACATAGGGCAACCCAAGATACCGTTTTGCACTATCTACGATGTCTTTTTGCGTAGGTTTTGGTACCGCTTTATAGTTGGCATGCACTTTGACATCCTGTTTTTGTATATGTTTGATGGCGCCGGAAACTGTCAGTACCTCCAGCCAATTTCCGTTGTCTTTCACTACAGGAAGGATTGTCGTGTAACTTATGTCCAGCCATTTATATTTGTCGTGTAATTTCGGTTCATTATATAATGAAGCAATTTTGGCATCTACGATAGCGATCGGGCAGTTTGTACTGTCGATATTTGTAGACGCAACATGCGATTGAGGCGCCCAGCCTTGATAGCCGTTTTTATGGCCTGTTTTCACTTGGTCTTTGATTGCAATGTAATGCCAATTCCCTTTTGATTTAAGTATCTCGACAGGATCACCGTATAACGCCTGTGTGTCCGTTCTTCCGATCAACCATAATTTTTGAGAAATGGTCAATTGCGTAGACCATCTTTTCATGTCGGGTTGCGGTTGAATGGAAATGGCATCAATTGGTCTTGTGTTATTTGGTTTATGCCAAACATTCGTCACGGGGACGTTTATGGCATACGTTTTTTTACTCTTCGTCGTATAGCAGGCAGGACGTTCCCTGAACTCCGGGTTTAGCGCTCTTGCTAAAAAGACGCTGAAGTGACCTCTGTTCAAAGGAGCAGTCGGTTTAAATGTGCCATCAGGATAGCCGAAAGTGATTTCATTCGCTACCAGCGTGCTTATTGCATCGTTTGCCCAAAACGTTTGCGGTACGTCAGGGAATTGTTTTATCGACGTCCCTTTTAAGTCAAATGCTGAAACTAAGATTGCAGCAGCTTGGGCGCGTGTTAAGGACGCATCTGGCATGAATTCACGATCGGCATTGCCTCCCATAATGCCCGCAGCTGCAATTGCCTGAACGATATGGTAGTGCTCATACGTTGGAAGGACATCAATAAAATCTACATCTGGCAACCCCTCTGTCTCCAAACCGACAGCTTTTACGATCATTTCGGCTGCCTCGATCCGAGTCAATGTCTCATTGAAACCAAATGTAGGAGCAGCTGTCAGAATACCGTTTTGCAATAAGTATTCAATTTCTTTACTCGAAGAATGATTCTCAGGGATATCACCGAAGGAAGGCGCGGCGGCATATGAAGTAATCCCTGATGTAAACAAAAGCACCATGCACAAAACGCTAAATATGAAATTTTTCAACATTTCATCCCCTTCTCTATTTTAAAATAAATAGTACCACAGTTTCATAGTTTGGGATATGTGAAGTTAGGGATTGGGGAAGCCAAATACATTAAATGGAGGGATGGGGATAGTGGAAAGGGAAAGTATAATGTCATTAGCTGAAGTATTGGCACGAGTTCCATTTGATGATGAAGTTGCTTTAGAAATTGAGAGGATGGCAAGTACTTCACCAGAACTTCTACGTTCATTAAAGAAGTGCTTATTGAATATGCATGATTTTATTGAATTGGTTGAAAAGCGAACAGGGTTCAAATGAGTTTCGGGCAAGTCCTTACCCAATTCTATAATATTAAGGTTGCTCATTGCAGTTATAGGCGATGGGCTTTTTATTTTCACATACATATCTAGCTATTTTCCGATGAGGGAGCTGTAGTAGAATTGAAGTTGGACAGAGATTTGTCGAAAAACATCGAAAAAAGCTATTGATTGTTGTTTCTATTCGTTATATCATTGTATTTAAAATTCAGAAAAGAGGGAGGTTTCAGCAATGATCACTTTTATAACATCCATTTTGTTGTTGATTGTTGGGTATATCGTTTATGGGAAGGTGGTTGAACGAATTTTTGGCATCGATGACAAGAATCCGACGCCTGCCTATACAAGCAACGATGGTCTTGATTATATGCCAATGAGTTGGTGGAAAGCGAGTTTGATTCAGCTTCTGAATATCGCTGGGACCGGCCCGATATTTGGTGCAATCATGGGGGCGCTTTATGGTCCAGTAGCATTTATATGGATTGTGGTCGGTAGTATTTTTGCTGGAGCGGTACACGATTACTTTTCGGGTATGTTGTCGCTAAGACATAATGGAGCTCAATTTCCAACACTTGTCGGAAAATACTTAGGCGGTAAAATGAAATTCCTTATAACGATTGTCTCGATCGTTTTAATGGTTTTGGTGGCAGCGGCATTCACTTCAGCACCTGCCCAGCTACTTACGGAAATCACACCACTTAACTTTACGACTTGGTTAGTTATTATTTTCATTTATTTTATACTTGCAGCGGTTCTACCGATTAATAAGATCATAGGAAGAGTGTATCCTGTTTTTGGAGCTATCTTAATATTCATGGCTGTATCGATTGGAATTGGATTATTCTTCTTTGATCATTCCATCCCGAATCTGACATTCAGTAATTTACACCCTGGAGAAATGCCGATATGGCCATTGTTAATGGTAACAATATCGTGCGGGGCGATTTCTGGATTTCATAGTACACAAAGCCCGATTTTAGCTCGAACATTAAAAAAGGAAAGTGAAGGTAGAAAAGTTTTCTATGGCGCAATGATTGGCGAAGGGATTATTGCGATGATCTGGGCAGCTGCAGGGATGACCTTTTTTGGCAGTACGGGCGCATTGCAAACAGCACTGGCAGCAGGAGGTCCAGCTGGAATCGTGAATGAAATTAGTTTATCAACGCTAGGTGCATTTGGCGGCTTCATTGCCATTTTAGGTATTGTTATCCTACCAATCACGACCGGTGATACGGCATTACGTTCCTCCAGAATGATGCTTGCTGAACTATTAACGGAAATGACGAAGAAAGACTTTAATGGGAAAGGGAAATTAGCAGTACTCATCGTACCAGTAGCAGGAATAACGCTATATCTAACAACGATTGATTACAGCTTCCTCTGGCGCTATGTAGGTGGATCGAATCAAATCGTTGCTGCGGTCATGTTATGGACGGCATCTATGTACCTCGTAGAAAACAACAAATTCCATTGGATCTGTAGTATTCCGGCATTATTCATGACAGCCGTGGTCAGTACGTATTTCTTCTATGCACCAGAAGGCTTTAACTTGGACTATGGTGTTTCTCTGGCGTTAGGAGCGGTTATTTGGTTGGCTGTACTCGCTTGGTTTGTAAGGCAGCTTATTAAACATAGGACAGCCGGTAATTATAGTGATTTAGATGTTAAAGTAGGGTAGTGGCTGTTTTTATTCATCAATTATAAAACCAGATTCCAAACGTGGGAATCTGGTTTTTTGTGAGCTCTGGCAGTCTTGAAAGACATGAAAGAGTCAGCTGAATGGCGCGTGGGTGCTTGGAGAAACCTGCCTATTAATCTTCTTCCTCTCCTAAATTCGAATTCATATAATTCTTAGCCCCCTCATCACTTTCACCAAAAAGAAGTATTCTTGCATCATACCCACGAAATAACCTTATTTCAATATACCCAAAACCTGTTCGCGCTTTTATAGAATCAGATTTATAAAAATAAAGATGAGAGTTTTTTGTATATGCATCGGGTCCTTCCCGCACAAACTCTGCGTCGCTTGGAAGAGTCTTTAATGCTATTTGACGTAATTCTTCTGGTTCCAAATCATGTTCTAACCACAAAATATATATATATATTTCATCTTCACTTGATATAATTTCATGCATAGGATTTTCTCTTCCTAAAATTCTATACATAGGATCTTCATCGTTTTCAGGGTATGGTGGAGAAACAACGACAAAGCCATCGTCATCTTCTTTTCCAAACCAAAATTCAAATCCGTAATGAAAATAATTTAATTTTTGCATTTTATGTCCGAACTTAGATAAGTAATCTGCCATTGAGCCTCCTATTATAGGTAACTCATCGTATGTGATTGGAAGAATAGCGCTTTCATTAGGTTGGGAAGAATTCTCTTCTTCCAGATTGTCTTGATAGCTTGCATCATTGTAATCATCAAGCGCTAGTAGACTTTTTCCATCCCATTTAAATGTGTTGGAAATCGTTCCATTTTCAGATATACCGATTTTCCCTTTTTCAAAATGAACTTGGCCATCAGAATAAGCACCGCTCCATTTATCTAAAAGGATTGAAACAGTTTTTTTATCAACACTGCCTAAAATGAAAAAACTTAAAAAGCCCCCACTACCTTCCCACTTGCTAACAACAACTTGCTCACGGCCATCTTTTGCGACTTGCCCTTCATCACTAATTAATGTAGGGATTTCATACACATCTTCCTCTTCCCGTTTTAGCGCAACTTCCCATTCTTTAGTTTTTAAAGAGTATTGATAAACAGTAACGACTACCTTTCCCGATTCAAAATCAGGCACCATCTCCGCTGTTATTTCTACAATTTCTGGAGTAGTATTGCCAGTTAAAAAGAATTTGTCTACTACGGTTACTTCGAACCCTTCTTGTAGATTTTCTTTGATTTCACGGATTTTCTTTTCAACATCAATATCGACCTCTTGAGATTCTTCTACTGGACTTTTAGTAGTAGCATCCTGAATGCTTGAATTACAAGCAGATAATAGTAAAGAAATGATTATTGCACTTATTACACCTAAATATCTTTTCATTTTTTTCCCCTTTATCATGACATTTTTTGAGACGGGCAAGACATACATCAGGTTCCAAACCGACTCTAGATCGTTTTGGAACCTGGCTCTGAAATTACCTATGGAAGTTACTTTTATAAGCTTCGTGTTCAATTCCGCCTAACTTTACATTTGCTTCGCTTAAATGGCGATTTGTATTAGATAGCTCTGAGCGTGCTTTGGAAAGCATATCGGTAGTTCTCTGCTGCTCCTGTCTAAATTGATTTATTTCATCTCTCATTTGTTGTGCCTGTAATTCATTCTCATATAAATTAATGCATTCCGGTAGGTTAGATGCACGATAATTTGATAAATAAGAACTGAATTTTTCTAAAGCTGGTCTTGTCACATAATCTTCTGGTACAACTGTCGTCCTAAACACTGTTTCAGCAATCCCGCCTAGTTCAACGTTCAAAGCCTGTATTTTTTCGTAATTGTCTTCCAAGTACTGCTTCTGCTTGATTTTAAAATTACCCTCTAACTTTCTCCGAATAAATACAAATAAAAACCAAGTCATTGCTACTCCAAGAGGAAACCCTACAAGAATGCCTAAAAACCAATCATCAAAAATTCTCATAACATTGACTCCGAACATTATTAATGGAAGGAATGAAATAAAAGCAACGATTACAGCGATTTTCTCGTAGATGTCTGGTGTGCTTTTATAGAAAGACCTAATACTTGAGTCAACAGCCATAAACTTATTTAACAACCCTAATGTTTGATTTACATTTTCTAATAATTCCTCACGCGAAAGATTCAATACGTCTTTCATATGCATTTCCTCCAATCATGGCTTTGCGACAAAGGAAGCGTCGGTCTCGTTATTGCACCAGCACCAGAAGCCTTAGGAGTAGCAAGTACAGCACCAAATATTCCTTGACAAGAACTTAATTTCTTCACACATCTTCCCCCTTGTAAAAAAAGTAGACACACCTTCATATCCCTTAACGGCATTACTATGTTATTAGGCACATACTCCTTATATGCATCTATATGTCTATAAAATGAACCGTCTTGACGTGAGAAAACGTATATCGTTTGGAGAAGCTGAATAAGGTAGTGGGGTATCTGTGGTGTTACTTAAAAAGCGAAAACACTTATCCCAGGTATCGCCACATTAAATCAAAGGGGAATCAAAATGAGAAATAATCGATTTGTTATCATATTGTTCTTTTTGATACTACTAACGGGCTGCGGACTTGCTGAAAATGCAGTGAATTCGATAGTGGAAACGATAAATGAAGATAAGGGGATAAGCCTACAGCAAGAAGAGAGTGGAAAATTTGACACCGACAGTTCCGAAGAAGGTAATCAACCGAATGCCGTCGGTACGACTTTAAATCAAGACAACCAAATAGTACCCTCAGAAGAAACATCCCAGTGGAACGGTTTTTGGCAAATAGAAAATGAGTATATGTATGGAAACCTGGCGATCTACAATGAAACTGCGGAAGGATTTTATTTTGACATTTTCGTATCGTCGGGTCATTTAGGAGAACTGCAAAATGTGTATGCCGCGATCGATGGGAATGTGGCTAAATCAACCAAAGATGAGTATGGGTGTGAAATTACTTTAACGAAAAATGATGGGGCGATTACTACTGAAGAAAGTCCCGATTGCTTAGCATGGCACGGGGCGGGAATCAATTTCGAACATACATTTATATTTACGGATGCTTTAATCCAATTCGCGATTAATGAAGAGTTTTTGGATATCGTGAAGCAAGGTTATTTGGTGAAAGGAACGTATCCGATAGGTACAAAACTCAAAAAAATTATTGATGAAACAGGCGCATATAGTGATGCCGTGAATCTACAAGGAGCAGAATTTCACTTTTTCGGTAATCAGATTGCCTATGCAACAGATACATTTGTGGAAGATGATGAAGCAGATGTAATCGCAATAAGGGTATATCGATTCGGGCAAAATTTCACACCTGAAGAGTTGATCTCTTATTTCGGTGAACCTCTATATCAAGGCGAACATGCAGCCGAGGGTTTTGGATTTGTTATGGGGTTCTCGATTGGAAACGACTTAGAACTTGGTTTCCAATATGGGATGAACAGCGATAGGCTTGAATCTGTAGATTTGATCTATAAGCCATAGTGAACTCTGAAAAATGGACTATAGGTTATATAGGTACATTTGCATGCATATATATAAATTAGAAGAAATAGTAACTATTTATATAATATGGGGGATGAATGAATGAAACGCTTATCTGTTATCACTTTTCTAGTGTTGTTTTTAACAATCGGTATTAGTGGTCAAACATTAGCTGATGAAAACAAAAGCTTATCTTCAGGTGTACCTTTTTATGGGGAAATGACATCCAATACATCTGTTGACACATTTGTATTTACTACTGAAAAAGATGGTGGGGAAGTCTATATCACGCTTGAAGATACGACTGGCGGCTTCCATATGACACTTTATGATGCCAATGGTAACTCAGTGGGGTTAAATTTTCACTCTAAAGCTGGTGGTATGAGTGATATTTCGAAAACATTAGCAAAGGGAACTTATACTTTAAAGGTTAAACCTCATAATTGGTCAGGAATTTCTAGTGCCTCTTACAAACTAAAAGCCACATATGCTTCTGCAGTTAATTCAAGAGATTCATCTACCTTTGAACCTAACGATACAATTGAAACAAGCATGGATATAAAATCCGGCGTAGCTTATAAATCGAGTAGTGAATCGTATCTTGATATTGATACTTATCAATTTACAACTGATAAAGACGGTGAAGTTTATATTTTATTGGACGAAGCTACTGGTGGTTACCATTTGACGCTATACGATGACAATGGTAATAGAGTCGGATTAAATTTTCACACGAGAGCTGGTGATGTAAGTTACATCTCGAAAAAATTGGCAAAAGGGACTTACTATGTAAAAGTTAAACCTCATAGTTGGTCTGGAATTACCAGTGCTAATTACCGGTTGAAAGCCACATATGCCTCAGCTATTTCAAGAAATAAATCTACTTTCGAACCTAATGATACAATGGAAACGAGCATGGCAATAAAATCTGGAATAAGTTATAAATCCATCAGTGAAACATTCTACGATATTGATACTTATCAATTTACAACTACTGCAGACGGCGAAGTGAATATTGTATTAGATGAAACGACTGGCGGCTTCTATTTAAAACTATATGATGCCAACGGTAATGCTGTAACTCATGACTTTCATTCTAAGAGTGGTGGCGTTAGTAAAATTTCAAGAAAGCTAGCAAAAGGCACTTATTATATTAAGGTCACGCCATATTCATGGTCCGGAATAACAAGTGCAAACTATAAATTGAAAGCGACTTTTAAAGAAGGTAAGGTCAAGTAATTCTATGATAGGTGCCTGTGCAGCATACTATTCAGTTTATTCACTGATATTGAATATGGGGAAGAAAGAGGTCAGCCGCATTGCTAAGCGGCTGACTTTTCTTTTGCATATTTAAAAACTGAGTTGAATTGTCATAAATGCACCTTACACAGGCACCGGGACAATTATTTCTTTTTTATGCGGGACTAAGGGGGGGAGCCCGAATATTTTTATAAAACACTTCAACTAGCCATATTTCCTTGACATAAATTCTAAATACTATAACATTGGATATAATTCAATATATTCACTAGGGGTGTTTTTTAAACTGAGATGAGTTATTAACTCAAACCCTTTGAACCTGATCTAGCTGAAACTAGCGTAGGAAAGTGAAAACTCCATTACATACTTAAAGAGTAATTATGCCGTATTCTTACTATGTAGTTATATGTTTTTACGCAACTTTCCTATGGGGAGGTTGCGTATTTTTATTTTATTCATCATTTTAAAATATAGGAGTTGTTAGGATGACTAGAACAGTAGTAGTAACTGGTAGTAGTAGAGGTTTAGGAGCAACGATTGTAAAGACATTGGCACAACAAGGATTTCAAGTCGTTATCAATTACTATCAAAGTAAAGATGCTGCTGAGAAGCTCGTTTCTGAGATTGGGGAAGAGAATGCGATTGCAATTCGGGCTGATGTAACAAATCGTGAAGAAGTAGATGAATTGATAAAAAAAGCAATGAACTATTTTGGTCAAGTCGATGTTGTCGTCAACAATGCATTAGTAGACTTCAAGTTTGATCCAAACAAACAGAAACCTTTCACAGAACTCACTTGGGATGATTATCAAAAACAACTGGACGGTACTTTAAAAGCGGCATTTAATACAGTTCAAAGCGTCATTCCTCAATTTATTGAACGACAAAATGGAAGTATTATAAATATAGGTACTAATTTATTTCAAAATCCTGTAGTACCTTACCACGAATATACAACAGCTAAAGCTGGATTAATAGGCTTTACACGTAATATCGCTTCTGAATTGGGTCAATATGGAATAAGAGCGAATGTCGTGTCAGGTGGATTATTAAAAACGACGAACGCCAGTGCAGTTACAACGCCAGAAGTATTCGATTTAATTGCTCAATCAACGCCATTGAAGAAGGTGACCACGCCTCAAGATGTAGCCAATATGGTCGCTTATTTATCTTCGGAACATGCGAACGGTATCACAGGTCAAAATATCACAGTAGATGGCGGTTTGACAATGAACTAATAGGTTACATCACAATCGATAACCTTTCAAAAACGGAGAATACAAGACAGTTGATAATGATGTATTTTGAGGTGTGAACAAATGACAAAAACTCAAGGAAAACACCTGCACTTAGGTGTTTTGCTGTATGGTTGTGGACATCATCAAGCTGCTTGGTTAATGCCTGACTCGAGCATTGAGCGTATTGGAGACATTTCCTATTATCAGTCTTTAGCACAGATAGCGGAAAAAGGTTGTTTTGACGCCGTATTCTTTGCTGATAATCAATCATTTCCAGCTAAAGATTCTGGTGATATGCCGGCATTTTGGTTTGATCCAATAGTGAATTTAACAGCTATTTCTCAAGTGACAAATCATGTGGGATTAGTTTCAACGATTTCAAGCACTTTTTCGAATCCCTTCACAGCTTCACGACAATTATTAAGTTTAGACCATATTACAAAAGGACGTGTTGGGTGGAATCTCGTTACGTCGATGACTGATGCAGAGGCGTTGAATCATAGTATGGAAGAACTGCCTTCTCATGACAAACGATATGAGAAGGCCGATGAATTCGCCGCTTTAATGAATAAGTTATTTCTTTCATGGGACAGTAATGAGTTTCTACATAATCGAGAAGAGAAAAAATTGATAAATCCTTCAAACATTCAGCCTTTTAACCACGATGGTACTTATTTTAACGTGTATGGCCCATCTACCACGCCAAAAAGTCCGCAAGGCAAACCGGTATCCATGCAAGCAGGGGCATCTAAACAAGGCATTGCATTAGCCGCAAAATATGCCGATGCAGTCTATTCAGTGTCGTGGAACTTGAAGCAAGCAAAAAGATTTCGCGAAAAAATAGATGAACAAGTTAAACGAAGGGAAGACAGCAATAGACATATTAAAGTATTTCCAGGCTTAGTAACCTATGTAGGTCATACTCATGAAGAAGCTTTAGCCAAAAAAGCAGCATTAGATGAACAATTACCTATTGAAACAGCTTTAAAACAGTTGAGTTTCTTTATTCAACAAGACTGTTCTAATTGGGAAATTGATAAAGGAGTACCTGAATTACCCCCTGTAGAAGAATTTACTGGTCCAGTTGGACGTTACGAAACGATACTGGAAATTATTAATGATACACAACCTACAGTAAGAGAATTATTAGGATATCTTAATGCAGGCGGTGGACATCACACGTTGATAGGTACACCAGACGAAATTGTGGATCAGATGGAAGTCTGGTTTGAAGCAGGTGTCGCTGACGGATTTAATCTTATGCCTCCTACATTACCTGGTAGTTTAGAAGACTTTGTTGAACTAGTTGTTCCTGAAATGCAAAAAAGAGGTATTTTCCGAAAGAAATATGAAGGTCATACCTTCCGTGAACATTTAGGATTAACATAATAAATGATAACCCCACTTTATCGCTTCATTTTTTATGCGGGACAGAAATTTTGCATAGGTGTCTTCCAATCGCGATTCAAAGAAACCGAAAAAGGTTTTTTGTTTTTTATTTGGTTGATTAAAGAACATACATTCGCATATACTAATCAAAAAGGAGGATACCTATGCTTATTCCATCCGATGCTTTGCCGCATTTTGAAAACGCGATTTACTTGCCGATGGTGCTCACTGTATTGGCCAAGGATCGGCAGCTAGTTGAGAGAGGAGGTTTCAAGCTGGCTTCGCCCTACATGAAGGTAATCGATCGCGCGATTGAAGCGGTCCAGAAAGACATGAAAGAGTCAGCTGACTATTTGCGGGAACGCAAGTACAAACTTGTACGCGGGACTGTAGATGATACGTTTACGTCCTATACGTTTCTGTACTGTGGCAGGGAGGAGCAAAGACGGTATTTGAACGTCCGCCTGAAAAACCGGACGGAGGAATTGATGGAGCTGTATTTGATGAAGTGAAAAAACGACTGCGGGGGCAGTCGTTACACCTCAATATGATTCAGGTTGTTCATCTTCCCCTTGTCTTCGAACGGCAAAATGACGTAAATATTAGCGCCGAGTCCGCCCGTTTCGGGGATGATGTAGTGGACTTTTTCGATGATGTGCAAGTTGACGAATTTACGGATTGCGCGGCGAACGGTAACGTTTGCTTTCCCGATTGCTGCCTGAATCGTTCCGTGATTCAACTGTGCAGCGCCGTGTTCCATCGAAAAGCGGCGGATGACGTCGAGCACTTGGCGATCGGATTTCGTCAATTCATCCATGTGTAGTGATAGATGCTGTTCTACAGCTGCGTCCATTTCTTCGATTGTCGTGAAGCGAGCGTATTTTGTTAGATAATTTGTCATGTGAACTTCCTCCTTTACCCTCTATATAGATGGGAGGGGTCAGAAAGGATACTTTTTGGTGAAAATTTTTTGATGAAATGATTTTGATGAACAAACGACAACCACCCGACCCACGAAAGTATTTGTGGATGGGTGGTTGTTTTACTTTTATTAACGATTGCAATTTGCTAGGCCACTACATCTGTTGCATTGGCGGATTTGGGTTCATTCCGAATAAGGGATATTCCGGTATGTATTTTCGTTTAGATTGTTGTACATGGCTGAGCAGCGCTAGTACTTTCAATTTCTGTTGCTGAACGGTGTAGAGTGATACCGGGACTATGACTTCTGTTCCATCGTGGAACTTTATTTTGGTTTCCTCTTTTGCTATCAATTCTTCTTCGAAAAAGTGGCTGAAGATCCAAGTGCATTCCGGATGTATTGACGACATCGTCGGAAACACGGCCACATCATCCGAGATGAGGAATGGCGGTTTCTTATGGAATTTCAGCAGTTTCTTAGCCGCCTCCTTGCGCCCTCTCTTGGAAGAGTGATGACGCAGGCATGCTTCCTCTAGCAGCTCGATCGGACTCATTTTCGAATAGTAGGTTCCATGCGTCGTAATAATCTCGGACAAGTAATCAGTGGAAAAGGCTGATCTTAACGCCAATGCCCGATAATCAAGTAGTAAACTATCATCTTTCATACTAATCCTCCTTTAAAATTTAGCATTGCACCTATTCTACCATATAACTAGTAGAAAGATAACAAAAATACTTACTTATCTTAAAATTGGTTTAACTAACCAATCGTATGGTGTGTACATATATAAAGAATGGTGAGCCAAACGTCATAAACGCTCATTGGATGTCTGTTTTTATTCCTCCTATGATGTAGGTACCCGGGAATAAACAGAATCGTGCACGATCGGAAAGGTCAACCAAGTGTTGAATTTTGAAGACGTGTTAGCGCAATATGAACCAATGATCACTGCAAATATTCGTAAATTGAACATCTATCGTGAACATGAACATTCATTATAGACAAACGGGGCGGGTCGCCCTTTGGCAAGCGTGGAAACGGTTTGATGCGGAGAAGGGCGATTTCACGCCGTTCGCATTCCGTTCCATCCGCGGGGCGATGTTGGACGAAATGAAAAAGGAGAGCCGGTTTGAGGAGCGCTTCATGCCGGCGGAAGATGAAAAGCTGACTAACTTGATCGGTGGAGATGAATCCGAGGAGTACGGCTGGATGGACGGTCTGAGACAAGCCGTTGACCAGTTGACAGATGATGAAAAAAAGTTGTTGCAATGGCTGTTTATAGACAGGTGTACGCAGGCGGAGTGTGCTAAGAGATTAGGCATCAGCGTGCCGGGTGTGAAGAAGAGGAGGGAGCGGTTGTTGAAGAAAATGCGGGAGGTGATGGAGGAGGGGTCTCTTTGAGGTGATTCCTCTGTGGTGCCTGTGCAGGACACTATTCTGGTTATTCACTACAATTGTATATTTTGAAAAGTGAAAGTCAGCCATTTGGTGAAATGGCTGATTTTTGTTTGGGTTTTTATGCATGGAGGTGAATTGTCATAAATGTGTGGTGCACAGGCACCGCTTCTTAGGTAAAGATAAACTGGGTTTCACGAATCCTATGTTAAAATAATAGTTACAAAGCTGGTTCTGTATTAATAGGTAGAAAAAAATAGTTGGGGGAAAAAATGAGCACACACGTATACTTAACAAGACACGGGGAAACTGTTTGGAACACGAAGAAGCTTATGCAGGGGTGGAAGGATTCGCCTTTAACAGAGAAAGGGATAAAACAAGCAAGACAATTATCTCAAAGATTATCTGATGTCCCATTGAACGCTATTTATTCTAGTACGAGTGATAGGGCAGTGAACACTGCTGAAATAATTAAAGGGGAAAGACCCCTGGAAGTAATTAAAATTGACACTTTGAGAGAACTTTCCTTTGGAAGTTGGGAAGGTAAAACGTTTGATGAAAATGAAAAGCAAAGCCCCGAAGACTGGTTATCTTTTTGGGAAACTCCCCATCTTTTTTCAAATGATACAGTTGAACCCTTTATTAAAGTGCAAGAAAGAATGGTTAAAACAATAAACAATATAGTTAAACAGCATCCTTTTGATACTGTTTGTATAGTATCTCATTCTATTGCGCTTCAACTACTGATGAATTACTTTGAAAATAATATGCTTGAAAATCTATGGTCTTCTCCAGCTATACCTTCAACAAGTTTAACTTTGGTTAAGATAAACAGTGTATCCAATGAGATTTTATTTAAATGTGATACCTCTCATTTGGAAGAGTAGTACACAGGTTAAAGTTCATGATTTCAATAATAAGTAGATGATGCGAGATATTAGCGTAAGAAACGAACATCCGCATTGGATGTTCGTTTAAGGTACATCTTTTAACAAACTGAAGTATATCTAGTCACTCCGTGATACTTACAATCAATTGCTGAACTTTATCTAAATCTACATTTCCACCAGAAATTACAGTTACAATATTTTTATCTCGAATGTTCACTTTATTGAACAAAGCTGCTGCTACCGTCGTGGCGCTTGAAGGTTCGATCAGTTGTTTCGTCCGTTCCATAATAAAGCTGAAGGCCTGGCGGATTTCGTCTTCACTTACAAGGACGAGGTCGTCTAGATATTTCGTCAGTACAGGGAAGGTTAGATCGCCTGGCTGGTTCGTTCGTAATCCATCCGCAATGGTAGGGGCAGCTTCGATTGCGGTGATTTTCTTGTTTTGCATTGATAGGTAAGTGTCATTTGCGAGCTCAGGCTCTACACCAATCACTTTGATTTTCGGGTTCGTTTCTTTGATGGCAGTGAGGATTCCGGAGAGAAGGCCACCGCCTCCGATAGGGACAATGATAGCGTCGATATGTTCCACCTGGTCCAAAATTTCTAATCCAACCGTTCCTTGCCCTGCCATAATGAATGGGTCGTCATAAGGCGGAATGAATACGCCGTTTTCTTGGTCGGCAATTTCCTGTGCTCTTGGTAATCGCTCCGCGGAAGTCGTCCCGCACATTTCGACCTTGCCATTGTAAGCCTGGATTGCATTCACTTTGCACTTGCTAACATCTTCAGGGACGACAATTGTCGCTGGAACTCCATATTTATTTGCAACATAGGCAACTGCTTGCCCGTGGTTGCCTGATGATGCTGCTGTCACATACTTCGCACCGTTTTCAATCTCATGGATGACTTTATTGCTTGCGCCTCGTATTTTAAATGAACCTGTCTTTTGTAAGTGCTCCGCTTTTAAAAACAGCTGATTTCCACAAAGTTTTGAGAGCTGCTCTGATTGTAGAATCGGCGTGATATGCGCGATATCGCTAATTCGTTCTCTGGCATCATTAACATCTTGTAAAGAAATCATGTTGTCCCAACCCTTCTATGGTAATTAGTAAAAGCATACCGTTCGGCATGCTTTCCCCCAATCTACTATTCCCTTTTCTATCTCTTAATTCTAACATGCCCGCAACGAACGCATTTGTTGGAATAGTAGCTAATCCGATGGTACCCGGACAGCTTGCACATCCATTTCCCCCATAGCTTGGCCATACGATACCCCTTTCCTTGAATGTATAGCGTGTAAAAGGTTGTGCATTATGTGAATATTAACACTTCCATTATACACTTTGTAAACATATTTACCTATAAAATTAGAGAAATATTTATCGGGTAGATTCGACTGCATATTTCGACCTAAAATGACAGGGGGAAGGTGCTTCTTGTTAATGCAACTGAACGTGATTTATTCAATGAAAGAAGTTTCCATGCGAATGGTAGTTGTTTGCGAGACTTTAGAACTGATTATTTCGACCGATATAAGGGATAAAGATGTAAGGGAGAAGGTGTTTCTGTGTTTTGTTCGGGATGCGGGTTTAAAAATGCTCAGGATGCAAATTTTTGCGGGAGTTGCGGTAAGCCGATGCGGAAGAAGAGCCATACAGGATGGATGCTGCTGGTCATTTTTGTATGTCTCTGTGTGCTTGGCGGAGTGGGATATGCGTTCATTCAAATCAATAAAGAGGAAGCAGTGAAAACAACGACGCTAGCGGATGCAAATCCAAAAGAAGAGCCTGTCGCTCAACCGGTCCATATCATTGAACGGGAAGTTGCGGAACGTCCTAAAAATCAGCCGATTGAAAAAGAGAAAACAGCTCTTATTGAGGAAACATTGCCGCGGGTATTTACAATTGTGACGACGGATAGTCTCGGTTCAGGTTTTCTGTATGCCAAGGGCGGTTTTATTGTCACGAACGCGCATGTCGTATCGGGCTATACAGATGTGAAAGTGAGGAATTCGGTCGGCCGGGAAGCCCCTGGGAAGGTGATCGGGATCTCTGATACATATGATATCGCACTTATCCAGTCGGATGCGTATAAAGATATCAATCCGCTTAAGGCAGAAGTCAATGAAACGAAAGTCGGCACTGAAGTGATCGCTTTAGGCAGCCCAAATGGATTGGAAAACACCGCTTCTGTCGGTTATTTGACAGGTGTGGGCAGAGATATCAGGAGCGAGTTCGTCTATGAAAAAGCGTATCAAGTCGATGTGCAGATTGAATCCGGCAGCAGCGGCGGGCCTTTGATTGACGCCAAGACGGGGAAAGTGATTGGCATCAATTCGCTTTTGCTCGAAAAAAATAGGCGTATTGGTTTCTCCATTCCTTTGTACACGATGACGTATTTAATCGATGACTGGATTAAAAATCCGATGAATGAGAGGCAGGTCGCATCCGTTTTTGGTGTGTACGATGACTATGGGGCTTCGAATTTCTACAATAATGATTCCTATGATGACGACTCTAGTCAAGACGAAGTTGAAGAGTACGAAGGGGACGTCTACTTTTACGAAGGATGGCTGCAGGAATTCATTCTGGAATTCCGGACCGTCTATGAGGAAGCCTTGTATAACGAAAACTTTTACGAGATCGAGCAATATTTATTGCCGGGAAGCCGTGCATATAAAGAGTTTGATGACTATTTCGATGAGATTTCCGGTGAAGGCATGCGCTTCGATTTTATTGAGAATAGCGTAACGGAAGTAATCATCTATGATGAACATGCACTTGTTTCCACATACGAAACGCTCAACTTCCGCAATAAAGCGGGGAATGAAAAGTATTATGTGAAAGAGAAAAATTATGAAGTCGTTATTCACACGGACGGTACTTACAGAATACGCGATGTGAGTAACAGGTGATGATAGGTATCAGGTACCCGTAATTGTGCGGGTGCCTGATACTTTTTTCATTTGTCGTCTTTAATGATTACATTCGCCAATCCGTTTTCTTCGAATTCCCTCTCGTAACGGTCTTCGATTTCACATAATCTGCGGAAACGGTCGTCTAGTGTGTCATACGCTATCCCTTCTTGATCAAGATCTCTCTTGGCTAGGTAACCGGACAGTTTTTCCCAGAATACGTGTTCTTCATTGTCATCAATGATTGGATGCAGCTGATTTTCGAACTCTTGTGATGGGTAAAAGCCGTTTAATTCCCGTTCGTAGGGGACTAAGTCCTCGTAACCCATGTCCTTCGCATGTGAGCAAATATATTGGAACAGCTCCTCATAGTCGACAAATCGATCGTCGTGGGATCGGGCTGAATTCGCTGTCCATTCTCCTAAAAAGGCGAGATCCAGCAACGTTTTGAATTGCTTTTTCGTGAAGTTGATATTCATTTGCACAGTCTCCTAGGTTGGTTTTTAGTTATTTTACCATAGGAGGTTGTGGGCTGCTGAGCAATGAACTGCAGAATACCCTCAACCCTCATGACATCAGCTTAGCTTCAACCGGCACATAAAACAGCATGAACATATCCTTGAAATACGTCTCCTCCACCAACTTGTCCAAAACGCCTTTAAAATACCCCGGCAAATTGCGGATCGCCTTCTTTTTCGTCGCCATCACAGTGATCATCAATGCACGATAGGCAAGGTCTTCAAAGACATGCTTATCGTCTTGATAGATTTCGTATTTCAACATGCGTCCAGAGATGGCCCTGTGAATTCCGTAGAACTCACGGGCCAATTTTGTATCTCCGATTGTTGTGGCAAGCAGATCTTTCATTCGACTGAATAGACTTGTGGATAACTTTGACGGTTCCACAGGAGACGTGTAGTTAAGATCTTTAGATTTTAATAGAGATTTAGAAAGTAGAGCTTCGGTTTCGGATTTCGGCTCGTTTTCCTTGTTATCATGCGGTTTGTCGTCATCATCCCGGTCGTTCATTTTCCCCTGGTCATTGAACGGTAAAATGATGTAAATGTTCGCGCCAAGCCCGCTCATGACTGGACGGATGTAGTGGACTTTTTCGATGATCTCTAGCTTAACGAGCTTACGGATCGCGCGTCTGACCGTTACGTTTGATTTCCCCGTAGCTTCTTCAATCGTTCCGTGCTTCAAATGAGCTGCCCCGTATTTCACTGAATAGCGACGAATGACGTCAAGCACTAGGCGGTCCGATTTCGTCAGATTGTCCCAGTGTAGTGATAAATGCTGTTCCGCAGCTGTGTCCATTTCATCGATAGTGGCGAAGCGTGCGTATTCCTTTAGATAGTGTGTCATGTTTATTTCCCCCTTTATCCTCTATATAGAGGGGAGGGGTCAGGAGGGATACTTTTTGGGGGAAATAAATTAAAAGTTATATTTTGAGCATTAAAAAACAGGTGAAAGAATACAATCCTTCACCTGTGCCGAACGATAGTTACTCTACTATTACTTCAACCGGTTCTCCAACAATATTCCATTCTGTTCCAAGCATCTCGAATGTGTGCTTCACAAACACTTGGGCTGTTCCAGGGGAAACAGCTTCAATCGTATTTCCATCCAGCCTGACGACGCCATTGTCTTCTGCAACGAATAGTTCTGAGGCGATATTCTCTTTTTTAACCGTGCGGAAATTGACAAAGGCTTTTGCTTGTACTGTTGATGTTTTTCCTTGCTTCAGATTGATTTTCTTGATAGGTGTTTCGAGCTTGATCGGTGAATCTGTCAGCCATTGCATGTAGTCTGTGATCGGGCCGACGAGTCCTTCGGCTAGTTTATCACGGAATGGCTCTTCGGCACGGAATGTCCAGTGCATTGTAAGTAAGCCGCGTTGGCGCATGTACGTGAGGAATTCTTGATACGTACTGCCGTAGCTAGCATTCAATGTGACATTATGAGATGTTCCGTAATCCATCATCTTTTGGGCGTTTTTAATCTTTGCCTCTGTCGTTCCAGGTACTGCGGCAGAATACAGATAGCCGACAGGGATTTCAGGTTTCAGTTCGTTAGCAACAATCATGCTGCCTAAGTCGAAGTTTTGAAGTACAACTTGGTCGACCATTCCTTCTTCCTCGATTTCCTTAA
Source organism: Sporosarcina sp. Marseille-Q4943 (assembly GCF_943736995.1). Taxonomy (GTDB): domain Bacteria; phylum Bacillota; class Bacilli; order Bacillales_A; family Planococcaceae; genus Sporosarcina. The sequence goes on from NZ_CALSFT010000002.1 coordinate 518,737, forward strand.
TTACCTGTTCCTCGAAGCCTGCACCTTTCAATTCTACGAGAAGGATGACGTCTTTCCCTTTGAATTCTTGAAGAAACTCTTTGAATGTCGGCACTTGCTCTCCAGTAAATTCTTCACTGAACTTGATGCCTGCATCGAGTTGACGGATTTCTTCGAACGTCAGATCGCTGACTGCACCGGTTCCATTTGTCGTTCGGTTTACCGTTAGGTCATGCATGATGATTAGGTGACCATCTTTCGTCAATTGTAAATCCGTTTCGATTTGGTCTGCGCCCAGCTCATAAGCGAGTCGGTAGCCTGCCATCGTGTTTTCAGGGGCAAGTGAAGGTACTCCGCGGTGGGCGGCAACAATCGGTCTTTTAACGATTGTGTTTTCAGGATAGTTCCCGAGCGCCTCAATGGAAGTGGCAGGGTTATCGGTGATGATGCCGTCCGCTCCTGTATGGATGAGCGCATGCACACTATTTTCATCTACTGCACCGATTCCCCATACTGCCACCATCCTTGTATGCAAGTAATGGACGTTTTCCGCATCAAGCAGTTTCTCCGGAACTAATGCCACTTTTGCATTGTTTGCATGGACTGTCTGGACGAGCTCATTCAGGTCATGCTTGTTGAATGAATTTTTCGTGTAGACGATACCACCTCTTGCGGTTGGCATCAGGTTTGTAATTGTTTTCACGATTTCTGGCTGGGACGAGACAATATGGACGTCTGTCGTCAGTGAAGCTTCCAAGCTATCGATGATTGCTCCTTCAATGCCATTTTTTTCGATATGCAAAATAGGAATATGCTTGTTTTGTACGTTAACCAGTGCATCACGTAGTGGCATGCCATTCGTTATCAATTCACCAGCGCTATTTTGTTCAACTTTTAGAAGAACAGATGCCGTATTTGAAGATTGTGCAGCGGACAAGGTTTTCCCGATTAACGTAGGCGCGTTAACAATATTCGTCTTCGGTTCTTGTGGAAGGAATGCGCCTGCGTTTTCAACTGGGGGTAATTCCTCTTCGAACGTTGATACCTTAACGTTATCGAATAGGACAGTAGATCCGTTCGCTTGGAAACCGATATCTCCGTTAAGCAAGCCGGACGCCTGATCTGTATTGATCACAAGTTTGTTATTAATGAATTGCTGGACACGGTTATTACTCGCAATGATTTTAATGCGGTAAGTCTTGTTATACTCGAATTTTTCCGTGAAAAATGTTGCCTCGGGAACAACCCATTTGTTTTGGGCATTCCGCTCTGCAAATTCCGCTCCGTTTAGAGCTGTAGTTCCTCTCCGAATTGCGAATTGATAATATGGGTAATCTGTCGATTGCACACGAAACATCATAGATGCCCAGCGTGTATCCTCTACTGCAGAAACGAAAGTCATATCCGCCTCAAAAATGATGTTGCCATTTTTATCAGGGAGCGGCACAAGCACTCTTGCTGGTGAAGCTGACGAAGGCGAGGATAATTCCAACTTTCCATTCTCAATAGAAGCTTGTCCTTGAATGACACTCCAACCTTCCGGCAGTCCACCTTCCAATTGGTCAAAGTCTTCTTCGACTAAAACAGCCTGTTCCGCACTTGCCAAATTGCCTGTTCCGAACAAATAGCCGATACCCCCCACCATTGCGATGACTGCAAGGGTGATCCACTTCATAAACCCATTTCTTTTGTTCTTCATCCCACTTCCTCCTTTCGAATTAGATTGCCACTCTAGCAACCTAGGAAGCAATCGGATAGAAGTATACATGATTCTTAATTATTTGAAAGTTGAATTAACAAAATGACAACAATAATAATTCTATATAACCTAGATAGCACAAAAGTTAGGAACTTAGGAACTAGTTTATCTAATAGGGTTTTAGTTTTAAAATAGCTGAAATATGGAAGTGAATGAAGGGTGCAAATAGTCTCAAAAGAAAGTAATTAACTATTGCAATTATATGAATCTACTGTATACTATGGGTAGTTGAATATAGGCAGAGACGATGAGATGAAAGCCTAAAGTGTAAGCCCTTTCCTGAAAAGGGGTTCATTTGGCGTTCTTCTCTTTTTTCTTGCCTAAAAAAATATTAGGGGGATTTTCATGAAAAGATTTGGTGGATTAGCTGCTAGCGTCCTGTTGGCAACAGGATTGTTAGCCGGTTGTGCAGGGGGAGCATCAGAAGGCGGAGGAGATGGCAAAGGGGGCAGGATTACTCTTTATTCACCGGAAACACCTGACTTTACGAAGGAGTTGGCTCAGAAATATGAGGAGCTACATGGCGATAAAGTCGATGTGCACTACGCTGGAACGAATATCCTTGTCAATCAGATGATGGCAGAGAAGGACAACCCGAAAGCAGACGTTTGGTACGGAGGGGGAGGTATCCTTCCTTTTGAGGCTGCAGTAGATCGCGGAATTCTTGCTTCGTATATCCCGGATTTCGCCGCAGATTGGGATGTTGTTGAAAATGGCATTAAATTAAAGCACCAAGATGGAAAGTATGTCGGCGTTGAACTTTTCGTTTTAGGATTTTCTTATAATACAGATTTAGTTTCTGAAGAAGAAGCGCCGAAGACGTGGGCAGATTTGCTTGATCCAAAATGGGAAGGGAAAATTCAATTCCCGAACCCTGCAGCATCTGGTACAGCAACTCTAATGGTTATGGACCAAATGATGCAACAAGGTGAAGACAAAGCATGGGAGTACTTCGAAAAGCTTGTAAAGCAAGCAAACTCGATTCCTGACTCCGGATCAGCTCCAACTAAAGCGGTAGCGATGGGTGAAGCTCATATCGGTGTTGGTTTTGACTTCATGGCTTATGAGCAAAAAGCAAAAGGTGAAACGGTAGACTTCATCGTTCCTGATAAAACGCCGGTGCTCGTTAACCCTGCAACATTGATTGAAGGCGGTCCGAATGCTGAAGGCGGTAAGAAGTTCATGGATTTCCTTCTATCTAAGGAAGCTCAACAAATCATGGCGGATTGGTACCACATTCCAATCAATCCTGACGTTGAGTCAAAAACGCCATTGACGCTTGAAAAAGTAAAAGCGCATGCTGTGGATTTAGATATTGATTGGGTGAATGAAAACTACGACCGTGTTCGTAATGAATGGAAAGACAAATTTCAATAATTAAGGGTGAATATGTATGGGGTCAGTAAAAATTGAAAACATGACAAAGACGTTTGGGGACTTTACTGCTCTTCACGACATTAACCTTGACATCAAGGAGGGCGAATTTTTCGCTCTTCTTGGTCCTTCGGGATGTGGGAAAACGACAACGATGCGGTGTATTGCTGGATTTGAAAATCCTACGTCGGGATCCATTTACATAGGAGATCGTGAAGTGGAAAAAATTCCGGCAAATCGACGGAATTGCGGTATGGTCTTTCAAAGCTATGCATTATTTCCACATATGAATGTGTTTGAAAACGTGGCATATAGTTTGAACATCAAACAGCTCAATGCAAGCAACCCGCTTAAACAAATGGGGATATATGCGCGTCTTTTAACGAAGCGATTCGGAAAATATCCGGACGATCTGAGAAATAAAGTAATGGAAATATTAAAGTACGTTGAATTGGAACATCTTGCGGAGCGATTGACAAGTGAATTATCAGGTGGCCAGCAACAAAGGGTCGCGTTGGCAAGAGCGTTAGTCATGGAGCCTGCGGTTCTGCTCATGGATGAGCCGTTATCCAACTTGGATCAGAAATTACGGCATTCCATGAGGAACACGATACGAACGATCCAACAGGATTTGGGCATTACGACGATATTCGTCACCCACGACCAAGAAGAGGCGATGAGTATGGCGGACCGGGTAGCGGTCATGGATAAAGGCCATATCGTTCAAATCGGTACTCCGACAGATTTATACAGTAATCCTTCTTCGCCATTCATCGCGAATTTCGTAGGGACCTCCAATATTTTGAAAGGTACTGTCCAAGGCGAAGAGAATGGGTTTACTGTCGTCAAAGGGGAAGGATTTTTGCTCCGATCGTCCAATAAGGCGAAGAAAAAAGAAGTGGATGTCATCATCCGTCCCGAGCACGTAAAGGTAGAAGACGCAGATAGTGTGATTGATCATGCAAAAACGAATGTAATCGAAGGAACTGTCATTATGTCTACGTATTTGGGGTCAATTGTCAGGTACGACGTCCAAGTTGGTTCCTATGAGTTGATTGTCGATACGACGTATTCCTCGGGTGCTAATATTTTTAAAGAAGGAAAGAAAGTGAAGTTAACTGTGGATCACGAGAGGGTGCTGTTAATATGAACCGTTTTAAAAACAGCTTCAATGGATTGACGGTCGTTAAGGTCCTCATCTATGTATTCTTTGGCCTATTCATGTTGCTGCCGCTTCTCTCTGTTTTCGTTGTCAGTTTTACCGGAGAACCTACGAATCTATTAGGCTCTCTGACTGATCCAGCTATTTTCAATTCAACGCTTGAAAAGTTCAAAAACATTTCATTGGATAATTATAAGCGGATCTTCTCGGGCGCCGGTTATTTCTCTGCATTGAAGAACAGCCTTGTGCTGGCGTTTACCGTTACCATCATCATTATCCTCGTTTGTATTCCCCTTGCATATGGAATTGCAAGGACGAAAATGCCATTTAAAAAGACGATTTCCGCATTATGCATGATTCCATTAATTGTTCCGACTTTCATTTCTGCATATGCTTTTATCATCATGTTCGGACGGGCTGGATGGGTGACGCAAATATATAATGCACTTGGCGGGGAAGGCATGTTATTGAACCCATATTCGATGGCGGGGGTTGTTGCCGTACAAGTATTTTTCTTTTTCCCTTATGCATTATGGCCGTTAGTGGCGGCGTTTAAAGTGAGTGATATCAGTTTGGAAGAGGCCTCTCAAAATCTTGGGGCGAAGAACTGGTTCACCTTTCTCTTTGTGACGTTCCCGCTTGCATTGCCGGGCGTCATCTCGAGTGCATTGCTCATCTTTACGGTGAGTTTCTCCGATTTCGGAAGTCCAATCGTCCTTGCGCCCAAAGAGTTGAATTTACTCGTAGTTGAAGCGTATCGAGAAATCTCAGGATTCTTCAACTGGGGCGGGGCGGCTATTCTGACAGTTGTCATGGTGATTGTGGCAGCATTCTTCTTCTATCTCCAGCATTTATACACGAAGGGGAAAAACTATGGCTCTGTATCTGGAAAGCCGAAACAACAGAAGCTCATAGAGAATAAATTATTGACGCGCGTTCTATCTGGCTATTCTCTATTTGTCGTATTGATTCCACTCTTGGCGATGCTTTCCGTAGCGCTTCAATCCGTAGCTACAACATGGGGGAAGGATTTATTGCCGAGCGGTTATACATTGAAACACTATAAAACAATCTTTTCAACGTCCATGGGGAATATTCAAAACAGTATCATGCTCGCGACGGGCGCATTGGTCTTAAGTGTCATCGTCGCAACGTTTGTATCGTATTTTGTCGTTCGGCAGAATTCAGCGAAATTGGATTTCATCGCTTCCATTCCGTTAGTCGTACCAGGGATAGCTTTCGGTATAGCGTTAATCCAGACATTCAATACGGCACCTCTTCAATTGACGGGAACTGCTGTGCTATTGATTATCGCTTATACAATTAGACGACTACCTTATATGGTCCGTTCGACTATGGGATCTATGCGGGCTATCAAACAGGATATCGAAGAAGCGGCAGTGAATCTGGGTGCCACCCCTCTGACGGCGGCAATTACAATCGTAGGACCTTTAATGCTGCCAGGTATTGCAGCTGGATCCGTACTTGTTTTCATTACGGTTATTAAAGAAGCAAGTGTTTCCATCTTGCTTGCCCCACCTGAATGGGCACCGATGAGTTTGGCGATCTTCCAAAACATACTTCGGGCGGAATACTATTCAGCAGCAGCCATGTCTGTCGTTCTAGTAGCATTGGTATTAGTCTTACAAGGCATCGCCAATCTGATTGGTAGAAAACAACGTCTTTAATAGGGAGAAGTACGAACTGAAACAGCTTATCTATTTTGGCGCATAACTGATTTGGAGTGAGAGTGTTGAAAGGTTTTATCTTTGATTTGGATGGAACGATTTATCTTGACGACCATATTATCGATGGGGCACCGCAAGCGATTAAAGCTCTTAAAGAGCGTGGAGATAAAGTGGTGTTCCTGACAAATAAATCAATTGCGACACGCAAAGAGTACGTTGAAAAGTTGAATTCTTTAGGGATTGAAGTTGAACTGAGCGAGGTCATTAATTCCAATTATATAACTGCTCATTATTTGAAAACGGTGATGAAGGCCGAGGACGCTGTATACGTAATAGGCGAAGAGCCTCTGTTCGATGAACTGGCAAATGAAAATATAAAGCTGGCGGATATACCCGCCAGCGCATCTCATGTTGTATTAGGGTGGGATCGGCAATTTACATATGACAAATTGAACGATGCCTTCCAAGCATGGCGAAATGGGGCCGAAATCCTGGCGACAAACCCGGATCGAACTTGTCCTGTAAAGGATGGTGAAATCCCGGATTGCGGCGCAATGATTGGTGCTCTTGAAGGAGCGACGGGCGAGCGGGTCAAAATGATTACTGGAAAACCTTCGTCATTAATGGCTGAGTACGTTTTGAAAAATGTGTTAGGTATGAAAGCGGAGCAATGCTATATGGTTGGTGACCGTTTGGAAACGGATATTAAAATGGCGAATGACGCCGGCATTCATTCTGTTCTAGTCCTATCTGGGATAACGACTGAAGAAATGCTAGAGAGTACTGAACATCAGCCTAAATTCGTGTTGGAAAGCGTCAAGGATATTGCAGCGTTATAAATCGAATTTCCACATTTTTGGATCTCCAGAAGACACCGCCAATGCGCCTGCTTGTAGAGCTTCATGGACTTCTGATAGATTGGTGATCAATCCGCCTGCAATAATCGGGTAGTCTAGTTCTCTTGAAAGTTGATCGATGACTTTTGGAATAATGCCCGGGAGAATTTCGACGGCATCTGGTTGACAGGATTTGACCATCTCAATTCCTTTTTTAATGGCAGCACGATCAATCAGGAAGATTCGTTGAATGGTTTTCAGTCCTACTTCATTTGCAGTCTTGACGATATGGCTCTTTGTTGTAATGATTCCAGTCGGCTTCCAATATTCAGCAACATAACTAATTGCATTACGGGAGTTGGAGAGTCCGTCAATAAAGTCCAGATGAAGGAAGACGTGTTTACCGGCTTCTCGCAGCTGTTGAATATAGTCTGCAATGGTCATTAGGTTGCCAGTTAGAAGAAAGACGATGTTGGAATTAGATGTAAGAGCGTGCTGTAAATCCTCCTCATTCTTTACGGAGGCAATCATTTGTGATTCCACCATGTCAACTATACTCAAGTTTATTCATCCTTTCGAAAAATACAAATTAGTTACTATTATAATACCATAGCATTTACTTAGGAAAAGGAAAATTTTATAAGGTCGGAGATTATGAGAAAAGACCATTACAATCCTTGCATTGCGCAAGGCTATTGTAATGGTCTTTTTCAATGATGGGAGCGTTTTACTGATGAAATCATTTTCTTTTACCGGCAGATGTGAACTGTTGGGAAGGATTGAAAAAGAGCAATATGACGTCATAATAATTGGGGGTGGAATTACGGGGACGGGAATAGCCCTTGACTGCAGCACAAGAGGATTGAAAACACTTGTAATCGAAATGCAGGATTTTGCAGCTGGGACTTCAAGCCGTTCCACGAAGCTCGTCCACGGGGGACTGCGCTATTTGAAACAGTTTGAAGTCGGCATGGTTGCAGAAGTGGGGAAGGAGAGGGAGGTCGTCTATCGGAATGCCCCCCACGTGACTCACCCGGAATGGATGCTTTTGCCGATTTATCGTGAGGGGACGTTTGGGAAGTATTCCACATCCCTTGGGCTAAAAGTTTATGATTTCTTGGCGGGCGTGAAGAAGAAAGAGCGCCGGAAAATGTTGTCAGTCAAAGAAGCGTTGCAAAAAGAGCCTTTATTAAATAAAAAAGGATTACTAGGTGCAGGCTATTATGTGGAATATCGGACGGACGATGCCAGATTGACAATTGAAGTGGCGAAAAGCGCTTTTATGAATGGGGCGGATTTGCTCAATTATACAAAGGCGGAGACATTCACTTACGACGCGAATGGACAGGTATCGGGTTTGTATGTGAAAGATATGTTCAACGGTGATCGATATCTTGTGCGCGGCAAAAAGATCATTAACGCAACTGGTCCTTGGGTTGAAGACGTGATTGGGATGGACAAAAGAATTGAAGGGAAGAGTTTATTCCATTCAAAAGGTGTTCATATCGTAATTGATAGTTCGAAATTCCCTTTGAAACAAGCTGTCTACTTTGACACACCAGACGGCAGGATGGTATTTGCCATCCCGCGGAACGGAAAAACATATGTAGGAACAACAGACACCGAATATCATAGCGATTTAATACATCCTGGAATAACAGAAGAGGATAAGCAATACTTATTAGCGAGCATTGCATTCATGTTTCCGAAAGTGGAGCTGGGCATGCAAGATATCGAATCCTCCTGGGCAGGTGTTCGCCCGCTCATCCGGGAGGAAAGCAAAGGTCCATCCGAAATTTCAAGAAAAGATGAAATTTGGACATCAGACACAGGGTTAATTACAATTGCTGGAGGAAAATTAACAGGCTACCGGAAAATGGCCGAAACGGTAACGGATATGGTATGCCAGCAACTTGAACGGGATGGCTTGCAAAGCGCGAAATCAGTGACTAAGCATTTAAAATTATCGGGAGGGGAATTTGCGGAGCCCGAAGACTATAAGCGCTTCATACACGAAAGAGCTGAAGAAGTTGCAAAGATAGGAATATCACCAGTTGATGCCATGAGCATCCTTGCAACATACGGCACAAATACAAATACCGTCATAGGGAACGCCGGCCAAGTACTTGCTGAAACCAACTTGCCGCTAGCCATCAAACTGACCCTCCACTATGCGATCGAAGAAGAAATGGCCCTTACTCCGGCCGACTATTTCATAAGACGGACAGGCGGAGTATTGTTTGCCATCGACTGGGTAAATAAGTGGAAAAGAGAAGTCATTGAGTACATGGCCGTCGTGATGGGATGGACACAAGAGGAAAAGGAATTGCACTGGGGAGAGTTAGAGGCGAGAATTTGGGAAGCTGGGGAAGGTGAATGAATTTATAGTAATTTGAAAATGAAAACTACATTTCCGATGCATGCTTAATGACTGCTTCCAGCTATTAGAGATGGAAGCAGTTTTTGATATTAACGTGCTCATATTCCGAATTACGTCCGGTATCGTTACTGTTATCGGTATTTTACTAGGAACAGGCGCTTCATCAATCTTAAAGGTTTAATCTGTAGGGATCTTTTTATTGTTTATTGCATTGTAGGCAAAACAATATTGAAATAATATGTTTTAATACTTCTGAAGAGTCTAAAAAAACAGTTGACTTTTGGTTGCCCATTAATTACTATGTATTTAAGTATTATTGTATACAATTATACGTTTTGAGGTGGTTGCATTTATGAACGAGGGTTTTGATTTACGACAGAAACAATTATCAGCTAAGGATTATGCTTATTTTGAATTGAAAGAACTGATTATTAGGGGTGAAATGTCTCCGAATGATCCAATAATTGAGGAAAAGTTGGCGTCAAATCTGGAGATTAGTCGAACACCTTTGAGAGAAGCATTACAAAGACTTGAATGGGAGGGGTTGGTTAGCAGAAGGAAGAATGGAAGATTGGAAGTGGCTTCAATATCTACTAGTGAACTAAAGGAATTGTTCAAAATTCGTAGTGCACTCGAAGCGATTATCGTTGTCCATGCCGCTAAGAAAGCAACCGAAGAGGATATCGGGAGGCTTGAAAATTGTGTTCAAATGATTTCCTTTTTGTCCGAAAGTGAAAGGTTTGATGAAATTCTCCAATACGGTAAGGCGTTTCATAATTTGCTCTATGAAATGAGTGAATTAGAAACTTCCGTCAGGATTCTAAGACAATTGAATGATCATATTGATAGATATCGTAGGCTTGTACCATTCGAAAAGAAGAAATCTCGTCAATCTGGCACAAGTGATCATGAGAAGATTTTAAAGTTAATTGTTCAAAAGGATTTTGAAGGTGTTGCAATTGCAATGGAGGAGCACATTCTAAAAAGTGCGGAAATTGCAATTGCAGTAGTCACGGCGTACGAAGACAGTATCTCATGAAGTCGCAGCTAGATGATGCGGAAAGGGGTTTACTAATGACTAGAAGTTATGAAACTGAAGTTATTCATGCAATGTCTAAACCGGATAGTAGAACGAGGGCAGTTTCACCCTCAATAGTACCGGCAGTTGCATATGCATTTTCAGATGTTGAGAGTGCCATTGAAACAGTAATGGGAAAAAATGACGATGTGTACTACGGCAGGTATGGTAACCCGACAATTAAGCTATTGGAAGAGAAAATTGCTTATTTGGAGGGGGGAGAAGCAGCATTGGCAGTAAGCAGTGGAATGGCTGCCATTTCAAATGCTTTATTATGCTATCTCTCTTCGGGTGATCATGTACTTGTAACCAAGGATATTTATGGAGGAACGCATCACTTCTTAACAGTTCTAGCCCCCAGGTTTGGGATAGAATTTGATTTTGTCGATTGCACAGATTTGGAAGCGGTATCATTAGCAATCAAGGAAAACACCAAAGTCCTGTACATTGAAACTCCATCCAATCCAAGCTTAACTGTACTGGATATTAAGGCATTATCTGATTTGGCACATGCTCATGGTCTATCTGTCGTTATTGATAATACATTTATGACCCCGCTTCTCCAAAGGCCATTGGAATTAGGAGCAGACTTAGTTGTCCATAGCGCAACTAAATATATCAATGGTCATGGCGATGTGATTGCTGGGTTAATGATTGGCAATCAAGATGACATCACTTTTATAAGAAAAAATTTAATGGGTGATTTAGGACAGAATTTAAATGCTTGGGATGCCTATCTCATTTTACGTGGTATTAAAACGATGGCCATTCGTATGAAAAAGCATAATGACAACGCAATGGCGATCGCGAACTTTTTACAACAACATCCCTTTATCTCAAAGGTGAATTATCCAGGTTTACCATCTCATCCTCAATATGAGTTAGCCCAACTACAGATGAAGGGCATGGGTGGGATTGTAACTTTTGAACTGAAGGGTGACTTTGAGACGGCAAAGAGATTTTTAAACCAATTAAATTTGGCGATGATTTCCTTCAGCCTTGGAGATCCAGAAACATTAGTTCAACATCCTGCATCTATGACGCATGCATCCATACCAAAGGAGCAAAGGGAGAAATTTGGAATTTCGGATGGATTGATTCGCCTGTCGGCAGGTTTAGAAGATTCGAAGGATATTATTGAAGACTTGAACAATGCATTGTCGGTTGTTTCTGCAGAAACGTTAATGGAATTGAATTATTCTAAATAAAAAAGATCCTAGGAGGATATTTATGAGAATTGGAAAGTCAAATTTACTAGTGCTATCCCTACTGATGATGGTAAGTATTATTTTGACAGCTTGTTCTGAAAAGAAGGCGGAGGAAGCAGACAATGATTATCCTAAAAAACCAATCGAGGTTATTGTTGCCTTTAATGCTGGCGGAGGTACTGATGTTGCCGCGAGAACCATTTTGAATTTTACTGAACAGCATGCAGGAACTAGCTTCGCTGTTATCAATAAGCCGGGAGCGGCAGGTGAAATTGGATTTACAGCTTTGGCAGGTGCTCCGACGGATGGATATACGATTGGAATGATCAATCCTCCAACAACACTACTACACCCAATTCAAAGACCTGATGAAGTGAAATATAATTTAGATGACTTTGCATTGATTGCGAATATCGTTACAGATCCAGGAGCATTTGTAGTGAATGCGGATAGTCCAATCAATACACTTGATGACCTATTCGAGGCTGCTAAAGATGGCAAATTAAATATGGCATATGGTGGACCGGGCACTTCTGAAGCTCTGACATTAAGAAGAGCAGAGGAAATGAAAGGTATCGAGTTTAATAAAATTCCTTTTGAAGGGACTTCACCTGCAGTTGCTGCACTGATGGGCGGTCATGTAGACGTTCTAATAACGAATGCGTCTGAAATAATCACTCAATATGAAGACAAGAAAATAAAAGTACTAGCGGTTGGTTCAGATGAGAGAGTTGACCTCTTACCCGATGTCCCAACATATAAAGAAGAAGGTTTAGAGTTGACGCAAGTATCGATGCGTGGTCTAGCCGCACCAAAAGGAATCAGCAAAGAACAACAGGACTATTTAGCTGAAGCTATTAGGAAAACGATGGCAGACGAAGAGTTTATAAAGAAAGCAAAAGAAATGGCATTGCCACTAGATTATAAGGGTCCAGAAGAATACAAAGAGTTCTTGGAAAACTACAACAAAGAACTTAAAGAAGAATTCGATAAAAACCCTTGGTGATTCAGTGTAACTATTCAACTTACGTTTGAAAGAGGTGAGGCATAATGGCATTTGGGGTCATTGTTGCAATCTATATAGTCAGTGGTTATTTCTACTATGAGTCTACCAAGTTTGGTGGAGACGCAGGGATATTTCCTAAGATGGTTAGTGGAGCTATTATTGTGATCAATACAATTTATCTCTACCAAACATTAAAAGAAAGAAAAAAGATAACCGAGGAATCAAAAGCTCACGACCAATCAGAATCACCAAAACCATCGAAGCAATTTTACGTCATTACTGCTATATCAATTCTTTATGTTCTACTGTTAGCACCTATTGGTTTTCTAATTTTAACACCCATCTATTTAATAAGTATTATGTTCTTCTTGGGTGGTAAAAAGAAATCGGTAGTGTTTATCAGTTCGATTGTTTTTACAATCGTAATCTATTTCTTCTTTAATTCATTACTGAATATCACAATTCCACAGGGGATTCTGAAACTATAATGGGGGGTGACGGAGTTGGATGCAATATTACAAGCATTGATCAATACATTAAGTATTCATAATCTCGTAGTCCTATTTGTAGGAACCTTTGTTGGGATTATTGTAGGCTGTGTTCCTGGATTTAATGCATCAGTTGGAGTTGCCCTGACTATTCCGTTAACATTCGCTTTCCCAGCTGATACGGGTTTGATTTTATTAGTTGCGATATATGCGGGTGCAGTATACGGCGGATCGATCTCGGCAATTTTGATTAATACCCCCGGTGAACCAGGGAATATCATTACTGCCATGGATGGCTATAATATGACGAAAAATGGGCAAGGCGGAAAAGCATTGGGCATGGCCGCAATCGCTTCATGGATAGGCGGAAGTATTAGTGCCATCTTTCTCTTCCTTTTGGCACCGCCGCTTTCTAAGTTGACCTTGCTCTTTGGATCTTTCGAGATGTTTCTCCTTGCGATTTTCGGATTATCCATCATTGTCGGGTTATCGAAAGGCTCGATGGTTAAAGGTTTGTTATCCGGGTCATTGGGTGTCCTATTTGCCACAGTCGGAATAGATTCAATAACTGGTACCTATAGGTATACGATGGGCTTGCCCTCATTGTATGAAGGACTCCCTCTTGTGGCTGTAATTATCGGGATTTACTCATTGGGGGCAGTCTTTGAATTAGGTGAACAAAAGTCTTCAACTATACAAGCTGAAGGTATAAAAGTTAGTAAACGGGATATTTTACCTAACCTCCAGGATATGAAAAAGACGATCAGAACCATTTTTAGAAGTGGGGTCATCGGTACGTTTGCCGGTATAACGCCGGGCGCAGGAATGAGCATTGGCTCTGCCGTAAGCTGGGAAGCTGCTCGCCGAAAGTCCAAAACGCCAGAGACTTTTGGAAAAGGTGAGATTGAAGGTGTCGCAGCTTCTGAATCGGGTAATAACGGCGTCGTCGGTGGATCACTAATTCCTTTACTGACATTGGGGATTCCCGGTAATGCAGTATCAGCAATTTTCCTGGGAGGCTTACTAATTCACGGTCTTCGACCGGGTGCAGCATTATTTACTACTCATGCAACAATAACGTATGGTTTAATATGGGGCTTCTTATTCGCAAACTTCGTTATGATCGTCATCGGTCTTTTGGGATCTCGGTTCTTTTCAAAGTTAGCAATTGTTCCAGTATACCTATTGGCGCCTTTAATCTTCATTATTAGTACGGCCGGAACATTTGCAGATCGAAACTTGCTTGCAGATGTAGTCGTCATGTTGACCTTTGGAATACTAGGTTACTTTATGATCAAACTGAATTTCCCTTTAGTTCCGTTGGTACTTGGCTTTATCCTAGGACCTCTAGCGGAATCAGAATTAAGAAGAGCTTTATTAATTACACAAGGGGATTTAAGTACAGCCGCAATGCAACCTATCTCATTAATATTGATTGTTCTAATTATTTTCGCGTTGTTTGGTACACCAATACAAAATCAATTCAAAAAAATGCTGAAAGTAAAGAGAAAGCAAGAGTTGGATGGTGCTGAAAATACATGATGAATTCCTTTGAAAGAATCAGGGCGCTATTGAACAAGGAACCTATTGATCGGTTACCTTATAGCTTTTGGACACATTTCCCGGGTATAGATTTAATTCCTGAAAAGCAAGCAGAAATAACCTATGAGTTCTCCCAAGAATTTGACGTGGATTTCATAAAACATATGCCAAATGGGCTTTATATGGCGGAGGCCTGGTCCTGTGTATGCAACTTCAATGAAATCGAACAAGGGGGAGTGGCAAAAGTTGAGAAGTATGCGGTTCAAAACGAAAAGGACTGGATAAACCTTAAAGTTCTTGAACCGACATACGGCTCGTTAGGAAGAGAGCTGAAGGCACTCGATTTATTGATTAAAAGGGTGGATGGTGCAAAACCTCTAATATGTACTATTTTTTCACCACTTACTATGGCGCAGAAAATAACGGATAATATAGGTTATTATTTACATCACCACCCAAATGAACTGAAAATAGGTCTTGAAATTATTACAGAGACGATTATCCGATTTGCTAAAGAAGCATTAAGACGTGGTTGTGATGGGGTGTTTTTCGCAAATCAAACTGCTTCTAGAAAACTACTTACCGAAGAACAATACATGGAATTCGGTGTACCATTTGACATGGAAGTTCTTGAAGCCATCAAAGATGAATCATGGTTTAATGTGATGCATTTACATGGGGAGGAGGTTTTATTCGATCAAGTGAAAGATTATCCTGTCCAGGCCATTAACTGGCACGTGTGGGATAGTGATCCTTCCATAAAACAGTTTTTGAAGGAAAGCGATAAATTGATTGTCGGAGGATTGAAAAGGGGGTATATCACTTCAGGAAATGTTGAAGGAATTAATCAACAAATTGAAGAAATCTGCAAGGAAACTGATTTTTCGAGGATTGTCTTTTCTCCGGATTGTGTTATTCGCTATCCAGTTGTAAAAGAATATATACATCAAGTGAAGGATAGAATCATTGAATACTCTAATGCAACGCAACCTGTAACTTTACTACTTTCTGAGATGGAAAAAGACCACTGTCTCCAGTCTGTAGAAAAGTTCAAAATACAGAACTTCTGAAACCGGCCAGTTTCAAGATAGAGCTGAAAACAATGGTATACCTTCATTTAAACATATTTGTTTAGAATATAGAAGTACTATGCAGTTTTAGTATGCACAAAGGAAAGGACAGAAAAAAGCCGAGAGATCATTCTCTTGGCTTTTCTATTTCTTATAAATCGGCATTCACTTGTATAATCGTTTCTATTAATTTCCCAATCGTTTCTGATTTAACCGAATCAGGAGCAGATTCACCCGTAGGATTCACCCAAGTGAATTTGCCAGTTGCTTCTTCATACGTATAGTCGTTATCCAGCAAGTATTGTTTTAATGAATCAGGCACTTCGGTTGTTCCTGTTACTTGTTTCCAATAATCGGTTGTCTGTACATACAACTCTACGTCATCCAAGCTGGATGAAATGACTAACATATCCGTTGGTGTCTTGCTGATCCATGTGCCTTTCGAATTTATTCCAAGTTGCAGTCCTTCTATTCCAGAAATGCCGTCCAGATTTACTCCGAAGATTTGATTGATGACGATTCGAAGTTCAGCACCCGTTAAGACGTAGCCATGAGCTTTAATATAGGCGTCCATGACTTTCGCTTTTGGTAATTTCATGATTTCTGCATCGGTCAGTTTTTCGGATTCCCGAAGGGTTTCCATAATAGCAGGTTCATAGCTATTTAGTTTGTTACCGTAATTGTGTTTCGAAATATTATCTAGATCAATGTTAAATACAGCCTGAACAGCTTTTCGAACCTCATTGCCTTTTACTTTTTTACCAAAGGATTCAAGGTATTTATCCATTAGATTAACTTTTCTCATTGTCTCAATTTGGCTATCCCTTTCAGTAGAGTGTTTATCAACGTCTAAACTCATATGAACGGACTCCATCACTTTCTTAGGATATTTGTTGTTTGCTGTTGTTCCAGAAGAGAATGAATACGATCTCCCTGCACCATTCCCGTACCAGGAGAAAGAGCCACTCCTGTTAACAGTACACTTACGATTAGTTTTACTGTTATGGTTTTCAAATTGGAATCTCTCTATCTAATATTATTACGCATTTCTCATAAATCGTAAAGAGCTTATAGATTTACTTATCTAACTAATTTTGCGGATCCTCATAAGCTATAGCCTTCACTTTTGTTACTTTCCCATAAATATCGTCTGATAATCGCGGATAAAAAGTTCCGAATTCCACGGAATCATTTTCTCCTAAATTCGTTTCAATCATTGTTCTAAGTACAGCCAGTAATTCGTCCTTGTCGTTATACAATCCAACGGCGACTTCAGCAAGATCGATTTTTTTTGCGTGGGGATTCGTAATGATTCCTGTAACTTCATAGGGGAGGCTGTCATCTTCATATAATAATTCAAACTGTACATCATCGATTTCCAACTTCAATAATTCTTCATCGGTTTCATTCACTTCGATTTCAACATTAATGCTTTTCACTTTGTCAGGATCCGTGAAGCCTTCGTCCCGTATTTCTAGTGAATCCACTACGTAAGCTGTTTCGTTTGGCATAATGATCGTGGGGATGGAATTAAGCAGAACACCTCCATGATCAAGAACTGTCTTTTCTTCATCAAGAAATTCTACAAGCATTCTATCAATGATGACAGGTACATCGTTTTCATTTTTTAATTCAGCTGAATAACTAACCATAACAGCCTCTTTTCTTTTCCACGATGCAAAAACTTCATTGACGACGGTTACTGTTAGCTCTTCTTCCTCTTTGTCATGACTGCTGCTTGGCGCGTTTCCTGCATCTGTCGTTTTAGACTCCGCTCCACAAGCAGCTAATAAAAGAAGTAATCCGCATCCAACGACGGATAAGAACTTGTATTTCAAATGAATGACCTCCAAATCTCCTGGTTTTCTTCTATATTACAACCATACGTTACATTAATTACAAATACTATCCAACTAACTACCTCTCAGAGAATGTCGGATTCGCAAATTTGGTGCCGTCCGTGTCCCGAGTTTGATTGGGAATTGGTAAATAGGCGATTGAGGAAATTGTTGGTAAAGATAAGGAAGAACCGGGCTATTATTTAGAGGGAAATTAGTAATAGGAGTGTCGGAATGAACGAAAAAATACGGTTTTAAAGGTGCGTGTCGTGTACCTCATTTCACAAAACGTTAATCTTCGAATATTTACAGCCTCTTCCCTTGGAGAATCGGGGAGGGGTTTTATGTTGTCCATGATAGCTTTAAACTCCATAGCAGGTTGCCAAAAAGGTTAAAGGTTACTGTTTATGCATATATTTTATATGTAATCTATTATCTGTATAGTACAAGTAAAAATTAGTATCGAATTTGCGAGTATATTTATTGTTTTTTCTGTATTTGGGAGTAATAATGAATGAGTAGCTAATGTAAAACGGAAGAATATCAATTGCAATCAGCTTGCGGATTTTACTCTAGTTCCTTCCGAACCAACTGGACAGCTTGTAACCCCCGAGTGAGCAGAATAGAAGAGGAGTGGATAATATTGAGGAATTATCAAAGGTCTTTGGATCTTCATGAAATGTGGCAAGGGAAATTAGAGATTACGGTCAAAGCACCTATTAATAATGCGGAGGATCTAAGTCAGGCCTACTCTCCAGGAGTTGCAGGTCCCTGTATTGAAATTGCCAACGAAAAGGAATCAATCTATAAATATACGATGAAAGGTAATACGGTGGCAGTTATCAGCAATGGGACAGCTGTCCTAGGCCTGGGCGATATTGGAGCGGAGGCGGCAATCCCGGTAATGGAAGGGAAATCCGCGCTTTTTAAACGGTTTGCGGGTATTAACTCTGTTCCCCTATGCCTGGATACACGTGATGCTGAAGATTTCATCCGTACCGTTAAAAACCTTGCCCCTGTATTCGGTGGTATTAATTTAGAAGATATCGCGGCTCCTGATTGTTTTTATATAGAAGAGCGGCTAAAAGAGGAATTGGACATCCCTGTTTTTCATGATGACCAGCACGGAACAGCGATTGTTGTAGCTGCTGCCCTGTTGAATGCTGGAAAACTTGTAGGCAAAGAAATCAGTGAGATGAAAATTGTAATTAATGGAGCAGGTGCGGCAGGTATTGCGGTTGCAAAACTGTTGCATTCATTCCAAGCAAAAGAAATTATCGTATGCGACACAAAGGGCGCTATTTACAAAGGGCGCCCGCTTGGGATGAATGGATTGAAAGACTTGCTTGCTGAATTTACAAACCTCCAACGCAAACAGGGGGATTTGTCAGATGTCATCCAAGGCGCAGACGTATTTGTCGGAGTGTCAGCTGCGGGGGCATTAACGACTCAAATGATCGAATCGATGGACAAAGATCCCATCGTATTTGCGTTAGCAAACCCTATACCAGAAATCATGCCAGAAGATGCAAAATTAGCAGGCGTACGCGTCATAGGCACTGGTCGTTCGGATTATCCAAATCAGATTAACAATCTGCTTGCCTTTCCGGGAATCTTCAAGGGCGCCCTACAAGTTCGCGCAAGTCAAATCACTGAAGATATGAAGAGAGAAGCCGCCAAAGCCATTGCTTCACTGGTTTCGACAGAGGAATTATCTGAGGAATATGTCATCCCCAATCCATTTGACAGCAGGGTTGTTGATAGTGTAGCTCAAGCAGTCGCTTTGTCGGCATGCCAGTCAGGAAAAGCCCTTCTGTGTGAAGTGGTAGTGTAAGCCAGGAAAAGTGAATCGAGTCATGCCCGAAGTGATTAACCAAGTCGCTTTTCAAGTGATCAGGATTGATCACACTATCTCAATGGCTTCAGAAGCTGGGCAATTGGACATATATGTAATGCTAACAAAAAGAAGTAACCGCATCCAACGATTGAAAGGGTGTAAAGGCGCTCATCAACTTAGGGCAAAGCATTGAAAAGCACCCCGGGGGTCATGTAATCCCAGGGGGGCTTTTCAAATTGGTGGTGCCCATATCATAGATAGGCTTTAGTGAATGGTGCCTGTGCAGTACACAATTCAGTTTATTAACTACAATTGCATATTTGAGAAGGAGGAAGCCAATCAACTAAATGTTTGATTGGCTTCTGTCTGTATATATATGTGTTTTAATGAATTGTCATAAATGTTTCTTGCACAGGCACCGACACAATTAAAATATCAAGTCCTCTAGAGAGCTAGGATACTCGGTAATGATTTCGGTACCGTTGTTCGTTAAGATGACTGTATCTGAATGCCTGAAGCCGCCGATGTCGGGGACGTAGATGCCTGGTTCGACGCAGAAGACCATGCCTTCTGTTAGGACTAACTCGTTATCGAATCTGAGGGATGGTTCTTCGTGTAGACCGATGCCGATGCCGTGACCTGTCCGGTGGTTCATGTATGGTTCTAAGCCGGCGTCTGCGATGATGAGCCTTGCGATTTCATTTACATCGTATGCTCGCATGCCGACTTTGATTTGCTTTAGTACTTCGACTTGAGCTTCTACAGCAATGTTGAAGAACTTTTCTTGCTCGTTCGTAGGTTCTCCGATGAAAAATGTTCGTTCACATTCCGCCCGGTATCCGTTAAACCCGACTTGCCTGCTGTGGATGATGATGTCCTTCTCTTCCAACTCTCTTGTGTTGGAGAATACATGGGGCATATTCGTCCTTTTCACTCCGGAAGGGGACATGACGAAAAAGTCTAGCGTCGAATTAGGGTGATTGTTAGCGACTTCTTGGAAGAGCGCTTTGTTCCCGAACTGATCTAGTTCCATTTCGGTAATTCCTGCCCGGGCGTTTTCCAAGGAGTTTTTGAGGGCGATACTCACTAGCCTGCCCGCTTCCCGGATGAGCTTCAACTCTTCCTCATCCTTCACGAATCTCATTGCCGCAATATGCTTGTCCAAGTTGACGAGGGTAAATCCCTTTTCGTTAAGGATATTCCCGAGGATAACCGGAAGGGACGAGAACTCGATGCCAATCCGTCCGTTTTCTGGAAATTGGTCGAGCAGTTTCACGAAATGATCCAAATAGGATTCCCCTTCAAAGGACCGCAGCTTCGTTTCATGGTACACATACAGATTTTCAATCGATGTCTTATGTTTTGCATGTTCCTCTTCCAAAGAAGGGATGATCAAATGGGTCGTCCCGCTATCGATGCCGAGCACGATCGGACGGGAGTACGTAATCGCCTTTAATCCCGAAAAGTAAAACTGGTTTTCAAAGTTCAACACGATTGCCGCGTCGATTCCTAACGTGGAAAAGTCATTACGTAGCTTATTGATTCTTTGCGTAAACATCGTATCATCCTCCCCGAATTAATTTGCAGTAGGCTGTAGTTTATTCCTTGAAGCGATAGTTCCAATGATCAATGTCAGAATCGCAATCGGAATCGAAATCAAGGCGCTATTGACGCCAAATGGATTCCCCATGAACTCCCACACGAGTGTCGATACGACTCCGAGTATCATCGAGGCAATGCCGGCTTGTTTTGTGACGCTCGGCCAAATGAATACCGCAAGTAAAGCTGGGGTGATGCCCGCGCCATAAACGGTGTACGAGTACATTTGAATCGCCAGAATGGAAGGGAAGTATGTCGTCAATACAAAGGCGATGATCCCTAGGATCGGTATTAATATTTTCGTAAAGATCAATTTTTGTTTATCGGTCGCATTCCGATTGATGTATTTTCCGTAAATGTCATACGTCACATTCGTTGAGGCGGACAGCAAATAGGAGTTCCCGGTTGTGACGATGAAGGCGGTCACTGCCGCAATCAATAAACCGCCGATGAATGTCGGGATGACCAATGTCGTCGCAATCAACGCCATGCCCGGATTGATGTCAGGGAAGATCGCCCTCGCGCTGAATGCGATGACGGCTACGATTGGCGTAGTTAGGAATGTTCCTACGATCCAGCCCATCGCCCCGATCTTCGTCGTCCGGTCGTTTTTCGAGGCGGAAATCCTTTGGTACATATTTTGGTCGCCTAGCAAGAGGAAAAGAACCGGAATGTAGAAGCCTAAAAACTGCAACGGCGTCAGGCTGCCTAATAAATTCAAATGCTCGCTCGGAACCGCAGCAGTGATTTCATTCCAACCCCCACCAAAAGAAATGATCATTGGGACTGCAACGATGAGTCCGATTACGATGAGGAAGGCGCTGAACGCATCGGTCGGCGCAACGGACATCAATCCTCCGATTGTCGCCAGGAAGATGATGATGACGGCTCCGATGATTGTTCCGGTTTCGACGGAAACGCCTGTGGAGACGTGCAAGATGAATCCGATGCCCTTAAATTGATAAGATACGATTCCGACGTAAGCGAGAATGATGATGATTGCTGCAGCGATGCTTGCAAATTTCCCGTACTTCACTTCGAGAATTTCTGAAATCGTATACTTTCCATAGTTTCTTATTTTTGAAGAGATCAGTATCAGCACGATGATGCCAATTAATGAAGGTAGTACATAACCGACGGCTGGCCATAGTCCATATGAAAATGCCAATGAGTTTGGTCCCCCGGTGACTGTTCCGCTTCCTACCCATGTTGCCAGCAACGTCCCCATTAAGACGACCGGCCCAAGTGATTTTCCGGCCAATATGAAGTCATCACTCGTTGAAACTTTTTTGGAGTAGACGATTCCTAGAATGATCATGAAAACCCCATAGCCGATTACATACCAGAGTAAGTTAGGATTAAATTCAATGCCCATTTTTACAACCCCCTTTGTATCAGTTTACAAATATTGTAAAATTAGCACACTATTCGTAAAACTTAGTATACGTTATAATAATATATATTTCTAATTCGATTTTATTAGCTATTCATATGAAAAACGACTTACTGGAGGTAGTATGGAAATCCGACAACTGATGTATTTTATTGCGGTAGCGGAAGAATTGCACTTTGGGAGAGCGGCCAAGAAACTGGGGATGACGCAACCGCCGTTGAGCCAGCAAATCAAGAATTTAGAGGAATCTTTGGATGTGAAATTGTTCCATCGAACGAAGCGGAAAGTGACGTTGACGGAAGCCGGCCAATATTTCTATCGGGAGGCGGCGAAGCTTCACGGCAATTTGAACACGGCGATTCAGAATGCGAAATTAATTGACCGTGGCATGTTAGGCACATTGAAAATAGGGTTTGGTCCCGATTACGGCACATTGACGAAAATACTAAAGATTTATGAGCAGGAATACCCGAATGTCCAAATCCAACTGGAGCAAATGCCGACGTCGGAGCAGCTGATAGCGTTGGATAAAAAAGAGATCCAGATCGGCCTTCTCCCGGGACCGATCGAAAGGCAGAACATCGAATCGAAAATTGTGGCGGAGCACCGATACAAAGTCGTGCTCCCGGTCGACCATCCATTGGCGAATGAGGAGGGCGGCATTGATTTGATTGACTTGAAGGAAGAAAATTTCATCATGACACCGCGTGAAATCGGCTCTGCTTACTATGACTCTATCATCAACATTTGCAATAAAGCCGGCTTCAACCCGCATATTCGGAAAAAAACGCACGAACTGCAAACGGTCATCCCTCTAGTCGCCGCAAATATGGGAATAGCCATTGTGCCGGAAATGCTAGCATACTTCAGAAGGGAAGAAGTCGTGTTCTTGCCAATCAACAATTGTGATGATACGTTGAAAAACTGCATTGCTTGGAATGTGGAGGCGAAATCGCCGTTGATTGATTTGTTTTTGGAGATTGCGGAGGGGATATGACTGGTGCCCGTGATAGGTGCCTGTGTAGCGAACAATTCAGTTTATTAACTACAATTGCATATTCTAAAATGGAAAGCCAATCAATCAAGCGATCGATTGGCTTTCTGTTGTATTTTTATACCTTTAGTTAAATTTTCATAAATGTGTGTTGCACAGGCACTCGAACAACTCGAACAAATACTATAGTTGGTAATGTTTATCCATCGTCTCCGAGAGATCTTTATACAGAGAGAACAATTTCATATAGACATGGTGGTTTTCAATGTTAGGTATGAAATGTCCATGCATGGGGATGTGTTCTTTGATGGCTTCGAGACTATCGACTTCCCCTATGCTGTACAATGCAAGCCAAGCTGCACCCCACGCGGAGCTTTGGTGACTGAGGGGGACGTCCACTTGCTGGTTGAATACATCTGCGAGTATTTGGAGCCAAAGAGGTGAACGGGCAAATCCACCACTCGCCATTATTTTATCCGGTTTACCAGCAAGTCGTTCTAATGCTTGGCCTACATGGTAGATGCTGAACACGACGCCTTCCAAGCCTGCTCGGATGAGATGCTCTTTTTTATGTTGCAAGGAGAGCCCGAATAGATTGCCTCTCACGTTAGAATTCCATATGGGGGCCCTTTCTCCATTAAGGTAAGGTGTGAAAAGCAGGCCATCCGATCCGGCAGGAGCCAGTGCCGCTAAAGAGCTCATTGAATCGTAGCTCATGTTTTCCCCTACTAATTCCTTTAACCACTTCAACACGATTCCGCCACTGTTTGTCGGTCCGCCGATTAGTGATAACGATTCAGTAAACGTATAACAAAAAGTCTGCTGTAATTGATCTGTTTTTGTTTGAGGGACCAACTGCCGGATCGCCCCGCTCGTTCCAATTGTGATAGCAACTTCCCCCGGTTCGATCGCTCCTATGCCCAAGTTCGCCAATGGCCCATCGCTTGCTCCAATTATGAACGGAACATTCTCCCGTAAACCTGTTTTATATGCGATTTCTCGATTCAATCCTCTGATTTCTGTTGTCGGAGGAACAGGAGTGAACAGTTTCTCCTCAATAATGCCAGCGACCTTAAGTGCATCTGGATTCCAATACAACGTATGTGAATCGAACATACCGGTAGCTGATGCAATTGAGTAATCGACAAGCTGTGATCCGAACCAGCGGAATAATAAAAACTCTTTTATCGAAACGAATTTGGCCGCCGTATGAAAAGGGGGATAGTCTGTTTCCTTCATCCACATGAGCTTAACGAGCGGAGACATCGGGTGGATTGGTGTGCCTGTAGATAGGTATAGATTCGAATTCTGCTCTTGTAAGCGTCTTGCCTCGTTCGTTGCTCGTCCATCTGCCCATGTAATGGAAGGGGATAAAGGCTCACCTTCATCATCGATACAAATAAGGGAATGCATAGCACTCGATAATCCGATTGCCAGAATGGTATCAGGATCAATTGTGCTAGTTTTTATCAATGAACTAATTGCCATTATTGCTGCGTTTTCAATTTCTAGTGGGTCTTGTTCCGCCCAGCCGTGATGAGGAGTATGCAATGGATATTCCACTTCATATTCACCGACAACAATACCGTTTCTATTGAATGCAACGGCTTTAGTGCTAGTAGTCCCAATATCAAGTCCTATAACGATTGAGTTAGTCAATTGAGGCACCTTCTTTGTTAATAATCATTTTTAGATTAAAGTTTTTTCACAGAAATTGCGCTTCTCATTTTTTGCAAAGATGTTTTCATCCGGTCATTTAGACGGATGCTCACATTTACATATAAGGCATCAATAATACTTAATTGTGCGAGACGGGATGCCAATGCTTCTGATCTGTATTCCGTTTCCACAGAGACAGTTTGAAGAACGATGTCAGCTTTTTCGCTTAGAGGTGTCTTTGAGAAATGGGTGATTCCGATTGTGATCGCCCCATTTTTTTTTGCTATTTCCAATGCCTCGAGGACATCCCGGCTTGTCCCTGAGTGAGAAATGCAGACAACGACATCTTCATCATTCAATTGTGCAGCACTCATTACCTGGAGATGTCCGTCTGTATAACAACTCGAGTACAAGCCGCTCCTAAGGAACTTGTGATGAGCGTCCAATGCGATGGAACCGGAACCGCCGCTGCCGTAAAATTCGATTTTTCGAGCGGAGGCCAATGCGTTTACTGCGTCTTTGAGTTGTTTGGGATCAATTACTTGGAGTGTGTCCTCCAGTGTTCTGATATTTGATTTGAAAACCTTTTCCGCGATCGTTTTTTCATCGTCACCTTCCGCGATCGTTTCATGAATATCTTTCGTCGTTGAAATGATTTCAGATGCAAGGGCTATTTTCATAGCTTGGTAACCTTTATAACCTAACCGTTTGGAAAAGCGGAAAACTGTGGCATCTGCTACGGACAGTTCCTCAGCTATTTGACTGATCGTTGAATGGATGAAACGTTCCGGTTGATTGAGTATAAAATCTGCTATCGCTCTTTCCTTATCACTCAATTGCGTATAGATAGCACGTATGAGTGTAAAGCAATGGGGTGTAACATCTCTCATCATCTTCGTCTCCCTCGATTAAATCTTTCATTTATCATACATGATATTTTTTCTTAGTAATAACTAATTTTTCACAAATGAATTTTCGAATAACTATTGTATTAAAAAAAATTCGATATATAATGAGCATATATGAAATATTTTTTCTTTTTAATGCATTATGAAAGGGGTTACAACTAATGAAATTGGCTATGATTGGCCTTGGGAAGATGGGTTTTAACTTAGCTTTAAACCTCATTGACCACAAACATGAAGTAGTTGCTTATGATGTTGATAGAGATGCAGTGGAGAAAATCACCGCGCAAGGCGCTATTGCAGCAACTAGCTTGGAAGAAGCTGTTCAACAACTTGAAACTCCCCGAGTCGTTTGGCTAATGGTACCTGCAGGTGATGTAACCGAAGACATTCTAGCAACCTTA
Organism: Sporosarcina sp. Marseille-Q4943; assembly: GCF_943736995.1. GTDB lineage: Bacteria > Bacillota > Bacilli > Bacillales_A > Planococcaceae > Sporosarcina. Next base: position 544,936 of record NZ_CALSFT010000002.1, read on the forward strand.
GAGAGTTTGTTAGAAAAAGGGGACATCGTCATTGAAGGCGGAAATTCAAATTATAAAGATTCAATTCGTCGAGGCACTAAGCTCGCGGCCAAGGGAATCCACTTCCTTGACTGTGGTACGAGTGGTGGTGTGGATGGTGCGAGAAATGGGATTTGTACGATGGTCGGCGGAGATAGAGAAGTATTCACATCGATTGAGCAAATCTTTAAAGACACCGCAGTGGACAATGGTTATCTTTACGCAGGTAAATTAGGTAGCGGTCATTTCTTGAAAATGATACATAACGGAATTGAATACGGAATGATGCAATCCATTGCCGAAGGATTCGACATTCTAGAGAAAAGTGATTTTGACTATGATTTTGAAAAAGTGGCGAAGGTCTGGAACAACGGTTCTGTAATCCGCTCTTGGCTAATGGAACTGACTGAAAACGCTTTCTCAAAAGATCCTAAGTTAGAAGCGGTGAGGGGAATCATGAATTCTTCTGGATCGGGGAAGTGGACGGTAGAAACGTCGTTGGATCTGCAAGTACCTGCACCTGTTATTACAATGTCTCTTCTAATGAGATACCGTTCTTTGGAAGATGATACTTTCACGGGTAAAGTAGTCGCTGCGTTACGAAATGAATTTGGTGGGCATGAAATTGTCGGTAAGTAAGAATTACAACATAAAAAACAGGGGGTAATTAGTATGAAAAGATTTTTGACTGTTTTACTAGCGGCAATTATGGTCTTGGCACTCGCCGCTTGCGGTAGCGACAGCGGCGATTCGAAAGGTAGTGCCGCTGAAGGTAAAAACTCAAGTGCAAAGAAAACAATCCGCGGAGGAATCGGTTTAAATGATTCGCATCCACAATACCTTGGTTTATTGAAGTTTAAAGAGATCGTTGAAGAAAAAACAAATGGTGACATTACCGTTGAAACGTATCATAGCGGCCAACTTGGCGATGACCGTACAATGACTGAAGCTTTGCAATTAGGTTCGCAGGAAGTTACGATCCCTTCAACTGCACCACTAGCTAACTTTGTTCCTGAGTTCAACGTATTTGATTTCCCGTTCCTTTTCCCAAGTGAAGAAGTTGCGGATAAAGTATTAGATGGTGAAGTGGGTCAAAAATTCCTCGACAAGCTCGAAAGCCAAAACTTGGTTGGGCTAGCGTATTGGGAAAATGGTTTTCGTGATGTAACGAATAGTAAACATGCCATCGCAACTGCGGCGGACTTCAAAGGATTGAAATTACGTACAATGGAAAACGACCTTCATCTAGAGGCTTTTCGTGCATTAGGTGCAAATCCGACTCCTATGGCATTCACTGAACTGTTTACAGCAATGCAGCAAAAAACTGTAGACGGACAAGAAAATCCGTTGGCTACTATCTACCTTCAAAAGTATTACGAAGTGCAATCACATGTATCAAACACCCATCATGTATACAGCCCGTTTGTATTTTTAATGAGCAAATCTTTCTTTGATGGATTGACAGAAGATCAACAAAAGATCGTTCGGGATGCAGCAGTCGAAGCAGGTGTGTACCAACGACAATTGAATCGTGAAGCGAACGAAAAGTATTTGGCTGATCTTCAAGAAGCAGGCATCACTTACACGGAAATCACTCCTGAAGCACGTGAAGAGATGGTGAAACTTGTACAACCTGCGATTGACAAATATACAGAAAAGATTGGTAAAGAAACCGTGCAAGAAGTATTCGATGCAATTGAAGCAGTTTCCAAGTAAGAGAATCTAAAAAGACTTAAAGGGGGGCGTCCCCCTAAGTCTTTTTATTTGTAAATACGGTTGCATAGTAGTCGAAATGTAAATTTTTGAGTAAAGAGGAGATTGAAATGAAAATCATCCGATGGTTTGATCGGCATATTGAAGAACTGTTGTTGACAATCTTTACTTCGATTATGGTTACGGTCATATTTGTTCAGGTCGTTATGAGACAACTTGATAATTCATTATCGTGGTCGGAAGAATTGGCCCGATACTGTTTCATTTGGTTAGTTTACATAGGGATTAGTTATGGAGTTAAAAAGCAAAGGCATATCAAAGTGGATGTCCTGCTCGTTGTTCTAAGCGAAAAATGGAGGGTTATATTAAATATCCTATCAACCGTTTTGTTTATGGTATTTGCAATATTCGTAGTTTACTACGGGTATGATATCGCGAATAAGTTATTGGCTTTCGGTCAAAAATCTCCTGCATTACATATACCAATGGGATTAGTTTATATGGCAACGCCGGTCGGGATGGGATTGACCATCATTCGACTTATTCAAAACCTTATTACTTATTTTAAAGTATTACGAGGGAAAGAAGTACTCGAAGGACAAACGGAAGTATAAAAAATTCGGGACAATGATTCTGAAGGATCGTGGAGGTTTAAGAGATGACTACTGCTGTCTTATTTGGTAGTTTTGCGTTGCTGTTATTCCTAAGTGTGCCAATCGGGATTTCAATCGGCTTGGCAACGCTTATTACAATTTTCTATTCCGGCACTTTGCCAATTGAGTTCTTAGTGAAAGAGTTGGTTACTTCTGTCGATTCTTTTCCTTTAATGGCCGTCCCGTTCTTTATACTCGCAGGGGAAATCATGGGGAAAGGCGGAATCTCCGAAAGATTATTTAAAGTGGCGAATGCAATTGTCGGGAACAAGACAGGTGGATTTGCGATTGCGACAATCATCACCTGTATGTTTTTCGCTGCCATTTCCGGGTCCGGCCCCGCAACTGTTGCGGCGATCGGTGGAATTATGATTCCGGCAATGGTCCGTAATGGCTACGACAAGAAATTTGCAACAGCAGTAGTCGCTGCTGCGGGTTCAATCGGCGTTATTATCCCTCCGAGTATTCCAATGGTCATTTACGGTGTCGTTGGAAACGCATCAATCGGGGATCTCTTCATTGCTGGAATAGTACCTGGAATTCTAGTCGGACTTTCGATGATCACTTACGCGTATGTTTATTCAAAGAAAAAAGGGTTCAAAGGGATGGACGAACCAACGTCCTTAAAGAAAATAGGGATTGCTATATGGGAAGCTAAATGGGCTTTGCTAATTCCAGTCATTATTTTAGGCGGGATTTACGGAGGATACTTCACACCGACAGAAGCAGCAGTCATCGCGGTTGTTTATGGTCTATTCGCTTCAGTTGTTTTATATCGCGAGCTTCGAATTAAAGATTTGCCGAAAGTCATGGTCGATTCAGCATTGACGACTGCGACGGTATTAATCATTGTTGGGACAGCAACAGCGTTCGGTAGATATTTGACAATCGAACAAGTCCCAACGAAAGTGGCAAATGCTCTTTTAAATCTTTCCAGTGAACCAATTATCATCATCTTGCTCATCACTGCACTTTTATTGGTTGTCGGCATGTTCATGGACACACTCGCTGCAATCATCATTTTAACACCAATCCTTTTGCCAATCGCTATTCAGATCGGCTATGATCCAATCCATTTCGGAATTTTGATGGTAGTCAACTTGGCTATCGGGTTCATCACACCGCCGCTTGGAGTGAATCTGTTTGTCGCTTCAGGAATTTCCGGACTTTCGCTTGAGACGTTATCCCGTGCGGTCATTCCATTCGTTTTTGCAATGATATTCACATTATTGCTCATTACATTTGTTCCGCAACTTTCGTTATTTTTGGTAGGACTCGCGAAATGATAAAAATAGACGAGGCAGGTTGTATAGTATGTATGAAATAGAAGTGTTTACACTAGGCGAAACGATGGTTCTTTTTCAACCTGAACAATTTCTTCCTATGGAGTATGTACATCAATTTCCTAAAAGTATTGGCGGCGCTGAATCGAATGTTGCAATCGGTTTGACGAGATTGGGACATTCAGTCGGGTGGTTCAGTAAACTGGGGAATGATCCCTTCGGAAGATACATCCTCAAAAATATTCGTGGAGAAGGCGTGGACGTCTCTTCCTGTCTTCTGACAGATGACGCACAAACAGGTTTGATTTTTAAAGAGCGATTGACGCCAGAAGATGTAAACGTTTACTATTATCGCAAATATTCTGCGGCAAGTTTAATGGAAGAAACTGATTTGAATGAACAATATATTGCACAAGCCAAAATTCTACACATTACGGGGATAACGCCCGCCCTGAGTGAATCATGTTATCGCACTGTAATGAAAGCAATTGAAATCGCAAAAAAGAACGGCATGATGATTGTCTTTGATCCAAATTTACGCCTGAAGCTTTGGTCTGCAGAGTGCGCGAAAAACGTGTTCAATGAAATAGCTTCTTACGCAGATGTCATTTTGCCTGGACTTGACGAAGGGCAATTTATGACTGGCATGGTGGAAGTGGAAGATGTGGCTGATGTTTTAATGGGTGATAGCGATAAGACGATTATTATCAAGCTCGGAAGTAAAGGGGCTTATTACCAGACAAAGGACGAAAAAGCTTATATAGAAGGATTCCCTGTTAAGCGAGTAGTTGATCCTGTAGGTGCAGGCGATGGTTTTGCAGCTGGAATCATTAGTGGAATTTTACGTCAAGAACCGCTGCGCCTTGTCGTCAAGCGGGCGAATGCCATCGGAGCAATGGTTGTCGGTGTCGATGGTGATGTAGAAGGCTTGCCGACACTTTCTACTGTAGAACGATTCATGGAACCAACAGGAGCTGTACGAGATGTAAAAAGATGATAAAGGGAGGGCGCACTCATGAAAAAATGGGAGGATCTTTTACGGCTTAAAGAATCTGGTTTGGTCGCTGTTATCCGGAGACCTCAACAATCGCAGATCCATTTAATAGCGGAAGCGCTCGTTTACGGTGGAGTTGGTGCTTTGGAAATAACAGTTGATACCCCCCACGCTTTTAACATGATAAAAAGCTTGAAAGAAACATTCAAAGATAGAGTCCTAGTCGGAGCAGGTACGGTGTTAGATGCTGAATCGGCAAAAACGGCAATTGATGCAGGTTCAGATTTTATTTTTTCTCCCTGTTTCGATGTGAAAACGATTCAGATTACGAATCGCTATGGAAAGATCTCTATCCCTGGTGTTATGACCCCGACAGAAATAGTCCATGCCTATTCAGCGGGGGCAGATATTCTCAAGATTTTTCCGGGCGATACACTTGGTGCCAATTACATAAAAGATTTACAAGGTCCTCTTGGGCATATACCGATGATGCCAGCTGGCGGAGTGAGCCTGGATAATGTGGAATCGTTCATAAAGAACGGCGCAGTTGCAGTCGGGGTTGGTGGAACTTTGGTTGATCGGAAAGCGATAGCTGAAGAGCGTTATGACGAGTTAACTAAGACTGCCAAGCAGTTTATCATGAAAATTCAACAGGCAAGGAACTAAATTTCCCGTTTGATATTGCAATAAATGGAGGCCTTAACATGAAAATCACGAAGATGGAAACATTCATTGTACCGCCAAGATGGCTGTTCCTAAAGATTGAAACGGATGAAGGAATTGTCGGATGGGGAGAGCCGGTTGTCGAGGGGCGTGCGGCCACTGTAGAAGCGGCCGTCAAGGAATTAAGCGAGTATATCATCGGCAAAGATCCTCTCCGTATAGAGGATCATTGGCAAACGATGTACCGGGCCGGTTTTTATCGAGGAGGTCCAATCCTGATGAGCGCAATCGCAGGGATTGACCAGGCATTATGGGATATTAAAGGAAAGTTTTACAATGCGCCGATTTATGAATTGATGGGCGGTGCCTGTCGCGATTCGGTCCGCGTTTATTCCTGGATAGGCGGTGACCGTCCGAGCGATGTAGGAAAAGCGGCTAAAGAGGCGGTTGCTGCCGGGTTTACGGCAGTAAAAATGAACGGGACGGAAGAACTTCAATATATTGACTCTTATCAAAAGATCGATGAAGCAGTAGAAAGAATCGCAGTCGTTCGCGAAGTTGTCGGGAATACCATTGGGATTGGAATTGACTTTCACGGACGTGTACATAAACCGATGGCTAAAATATTGGCTAAGGAACTGGAGCAGTTCAGACCGATGTTCATCGAAGAACCGGTATTACCTGAGAACAACGAAGCCCTTCGTGAAGTTGCTCGTGTCACAAATATTCCGATCGCGACCGGGGAGCGCATGTATTCGAAATGGGACTTTAAAAAACTGCTCGAAGATGGCTATGTGGATATCATCCAACCTGATCTGTCCCATGCCGGTGGAATCACGGAGTGTAAAAAAATCTTCTCGATGGCTGAAGCGTATGATGTTGCAGTTGCACCACATTGTCCACTCGGTCCGATTGCATTAGCATCATGTCTTCAAGTGGATGCGACATCTCATAATGTCTTCATTCAGGAGCAAAGTCTGGGTATTCACTATAACCAAGGCAGTGATTTGTTGGATTACTTGAATGATCCAAAGGTATTTGACTATAAAGAAGGCTATGTTGACATGTTACATAAACCTGGACTCGGTATTTCGATAAATGAAGAGTTTGTAAGGGAACAAGCAAAGATAGGGCATAATTGGAAGAATCCTGTGTGGCGTCATAAAGATGGAACTATCGCTGAGTGGTGAGCGAAGCTAAGGCAAAAAGGAGTGGCCGGTTTGAGCCGTTTTAAAGTCGTAGTGACAGATTATGAATACGAAACATTTGCGCCTGAGCAAGAGGTGCTTAGTGAGATCGGTGTAGAACTGACCTTAGCGCAATGTCATACAGAAGAGGAAGTCATTGCGGCTTGTATTGATGCTGATGCTTTGATCAGTCAATATGCGCCTATTAGCCGGAATGTCATTGAAAATCTTGAAAAATGTCAAGTGATTGCCCGCTATGGAGTCGGCTTCAATACAATCGATGTGGAGGCGGCAACAGAAAAAGGAATTGTTGTCGGGAACGTGACTGACTATTGTTTGGATGAAGTATCGGATCATACTATCGCTTTGCTTCTTGCATGTGCCCGCAAAATAACAAAACTGAATAACGCGGTTAAAAAAGGGATATGGGATTTTAACCTTTCTGTTCCTGTTTTTCGTTTAAGAGGACGTACACTAGGTCTCGTCGGATTAGGGAATATCCCACGGACAGTGGCGAAAAAAGCACAAGTATTCGGTTTGGACGTAATTGCTTTTGATCCCTTCGTGCCTGAAACAGTGGCAAGTGAATTGGATATACGTTTGGTCAGTTTAGATGAGCTATGTGAAATGTCGGATTACATTTCTGTTCATGTCCCGCTGAATCAGTATACAGAAGGAATGATCAGTGTTAATCAGTTTAATAGGATGAAGAAAGAGGCCTTTATTATTAATACTGCCAGAGGTCCAATCATTGACGAGCAAGCATTGATCCAAGCATTACAAGTAGGGAAGATTGCGGGGGCTGCACTAGATGTTCTTGAAGTGGAACCGATTGCCCCGACAAACCCATTGTTACAAATGGATAATGTAATCCTCACACCTCATGCAGCCTTTTATTCTATAGAAGCGGAAAATGAACTAAAAATGAAAACCGCACAAAATGTTGCAGATGTCTTATCCGGTTTTTATCCAACCTATTTCGTAAATAAAGATGTGAAAGAAATGGTGAAATTGAAAGAAAAAGATGCAAAGTAAAGGAGAAGGGTGCATGGAGAAAAAATCCAGTAAAAATGTTGTCGTCAATATTTCCAAGGATGTAACAATTATCGAGGTCAGTCAAGCAACGCAAAAATTCACATCTGAAATTTATCTTAAAAAGAATGTAAATGGATCCATCCATGAAATAAATTTAAAAAGCTTTCTTGGCCTTATCACATTGCAGCTCCGAAATGGGGATCATCTTGTTGTCAGCGCAATCGGTGAAGATTGTGAGGAAGCGGTAGAAGAGGTTGTCAGCTATTTAAGTTGAATAACGTACTACAGACCAAAGAAGGTGCAGAATGAAGGAGCAAATCGATACGTTAAAAAGAGCAGCTGGGGAAAAGGCTGTGGAATATATTGAAGATGGCATGATCATTGGACTTGGTTCCGGCTCTACTGTTTTTTGGACATTGAAAAAGTTAGGCCTACTAGTTGAGCAAGGCTTGAATGTCAAAGGGATTCCTTCGTCTAAGAGGACAGAGGGATGGGCACGCGAGTTTCATATTCCACTTACTGATTTCTCGAAAGTTGAGATGTTGGATGTAGCGATTGATGGTGCTGATGAAATCGACCCGAACTTGAACCTTATTAAAGGCGGAGGAGGATCATTAGTCAGGGAGAAAATCGTGGATGTTCATTCGAAGAAATTGATCATTGTCGCGGATGAATCCAAGATGGTTTCTCAACTCGGCAAATTCCCTTTGCCTGTTGAAATCCTTTCGTTCGGTTGGGAGCTGACAGCTGAGAAAATTGCTGCAATAGGAGGTAACCCTCGATTGAGGATGGATGAGGGGAAGCCTTTCATATCCAATAACGGAAACTACATCGTTGACTGTGATTTTAAAAAGATTGCTAATCCAGAAGAACTCCATCATCAATTGAAACAGATGCTTGGGGTTGTAGAGACAGGTTTGTTCATCGGAATAGCCGATACGATTATCATTGCTAGTAAAACAGATGTGAAGGTAATTGATAAGAAACTGTCTTAATTAATTCGCTGTACGCCTTATAAATTAACCCCCTTCGGCAGTTCGAACTGCCAAGGGGGTCTTACTCATTCCATCACTGCCCCGAAAACACTCGCAAATTCACTTTGAAGTGTTGCCAAATCTGAATGCCTTCACTTTCGCCATATAGCGTTACTTTGATATTGTTCGCAATCAAGTTTCCATCTGTTGTATCGCTCGGAGTCTTAAGCAAATCAACCATAGAGTCTTGAAGTTGCTGTTTGGCCGCTGCGCGGTTATCGACGACATTGATCAGGGCACCGTCCGCAATGCGGATGTGAGAAACACCGAGGGCAAGGAGCTTGTCAGAGAAGAAGCTTAGCCCTTGGACAGCTGTCATACCCTCGTCAAGATTATAAGCAGTCAATGTCAGTGTGTCGGTTTTAGGGTCATAAGAGGCTTGCGACACCTTTTTTCCGTCTTTTTCGATGACGCTGTTTTCAAGAACGATTGCGCGAATCTGTGCTTTTGTCTCTTCCGTGATTTCGGCAACTTTTTGTAAATTTTCTGCGCGAACGACGAAGGAAGCCATTTGTGCGCGGGTGACGTTGGCATTCGGTTCGAACGTCGTCGCCGTTTTGCCTTTCGTCACTTTGTTTTCGACGAGCGTTTGGACATGGCCGGCGTACCAAGCGGAATTTCCGACGTCGGCGAACGGATAATCCGCTTTCGCTTCGAGTGGAAGATTATAGCTCAAGTCGATGATTTTCGCTGCCTGTGCGCGCGTCATCGGTGTGTTTGGCCTGAACGTACCGTCTTCGAAGCCGGAGATGTAGCCCGCATTCGCGAGCGCTGCTACATAGCCGTAGTACCATTGTTTTTTATTTAAATCCTTGAAGCCAGGATCTTTTACATTTTTAGTATTTAATTTGAGCGAGAGGGCAAGAATTTTCGAAGCGTGCGCCCGTGTCAATGTCGCGCCCGGCCTAAATGTGCCGTCTTCATACCCTTTGATGATGCCTCTTTCGGCCAAGTTCAAAATCGCATCGTGGTGATCTGAGCTTTTCGGTACATCTTTGAATGAAGTGACCGCCGCATGAGCAGGGGCGGCTATGAGGATTACACCTGCCACCAATGCATATAGGAAAGCTTTTATAGCTGATTTTATCATTTTAATTCCCCCCGGATATCGAGAATTTGTACTTGAAAAATGAATATTCTAATTAACTATAGTATAGGTGATAGGTAGAGAAGATGATAGGGCGGGTAGTTTTTGATTCGAGGCGGCGCTTGTGTCTGGATATAAAAAAGGGTTGTCTAGAAAGCGAAAGATACCACTTTCATTGACAGCCCTAATTTACATTACCTATTACTTCGCATTCTCATCCGGTTGATGCACTCCAAAAACATTGCCTTCCGTGTCGAGGTAATACCCTTGCCACGCCATGCCGGGAAGGGCGTGTTTTGGTAATGCGACCGTGCCGCCGTTGGCCATGATTTTTTCATGCGTCGCGTCGTAATTCTCCACATTCATTGTGCACGTGAATCCGTTGACTGCTTGTCCCGTTTGAGGCGGTGGACCTTGTCTTTGCATCAACGCACCGTTGACGCCGGGTTCGCTGTCGTCGCCTGTCACTGCTCCGAAGTAAGGCATCCCTGCAAAATCGCTCCAATCTTGGAACGACCATCCGAATACCTCCCCATAAAACGTCTGTGCCCGCTCCATGTCTTCCACATGAATTTCGAAATGAATTAATCTACCCATAACTTCCTCCTAGTTTTTGTGTTTTTGGTTTGGAATATTATGACTTGTTGCACTTTAGGAGTTAAGTATACCATCTTAGGGTTAGTTTAGTAAATGATCATTGGGAGTGGTAGCATGGCTTATTTAATATCTATCGAATCGGTGTAGTTTTCTATTGAATTCGGTGAGTTATCTATTGAATGTGCTGAGTTATCTATTGAATCCATGAAGTTATCTATCGAATATGTAAAGTTATCACCAAAACAGGACTTTCAAACTAGTCAATGTAAGAAGACAACCTGGCAGTGAATGCATACTGTCAGGATGTCTTCCTTAATTCGCTATCCAATTCGCATAAGTTGCAAGCTAGCCAGTTTATAACTGCAATGTTCTTGTAAATCAGCGATCAGTTTGACGACGTCGCCTTCCTGCAAGGAGACGAGTTGGCTGGTCGACAATGTCGTGGAAATCAAGGATTCCGTTACGGATGAATGGACTTGAATGTTGTCATTGATTTGCATCCGGAATGTTGAAGGGGTGAAGCTTATGACGTTCGATTCGAGAACGACGGTATAGCTAAGTTGGAAAATGCCATCCTTTAAGACTTGTAATCCTTCGCGAACGACTTTGATGTCTTGTAACGGTCCGGCAATTTGGAAATGGACAGTCCCTGATGCCGAGCTTTTTGTTGTTGTATAGGCATATCCGTATGTCGTATCAAACGTTCCGGCAGGGCCGCGTTCCCCCTGAGGTCCTTGAGGTCCCGTTTCACCCCGTTCCCCTTGGGCCCCCCTTTCACCCCTTTCGCCGCGTTCCCCTTTTTCACCCCGTTCTCCTTTCTGGCCCGGCTTTCCATCCAGTCCTTGGAAGCCTCGGAGTCCCCGATCTCCTTTTGGACCAGGTGGACCTTGTTCTCCTTTAGGTCCTGGGCGCCCTGGTTCTCCTTGTGGTCCTTGATAGCCCCGCGGACCTCTTCGTCCTCTGTTTTCACTGCCACATTTACAGAAGAAATCTTCATTGCATTTTGGACACCGCTCCATTACATTTCCTCCTTTCAGTGAAATGTTTCTGATTGGCATTCATCTGCGAATCGTAATTGGTACAGATGGAAGTGTGCCGCCAGAGCTGGATTGAATGGAGATTGCCCTCGTTTCATCAGGTTGGATGGTAGACCCCTCGACGCGGTATTCCCATTCGCCAAGTGCGTCGCCCGGCACTTGAGCAAGAAGAGCACCTGCTGTTTCATTTCCGATGTAGATTGAAATGGCGGCACCACTACCGAGCACATCCGAGGTCCCGGTAATTCGCCATTCTGCATCCCGTGTCCGGAATTCTGCCCGGGTGACCGTTAGATTACCTGTAGGTACCGGGGTGGAATCGATCACATGGATGTGCACTTCATCGGTAGACGTTCTATCTTCGCCAGTGACGGATAATTGAAAGATGAGCGTTTCTGTTGTGTTAGGGGCTATGAAAGAGGGGGTTAACGTATCTTCGTTTAGTAATGCAACGGGTGTACCTGACAGTTGGGTCCAATGAAATGAAATGATTGTTCCTGTCGATCCGGAACCGTTCAGTGTCACCGTTGCGCCGAAAAGCACAGTCGCATCATCCCCAGCGTTTGCTGTTACTGGCGCCGGTGGAGATGGAGTACCATTCACGGTTACCGGGATTGTTCGACTTCCACCAGCAGTAGAGCGAATTGTCACAGTGGCGGGGGGAGATGGAAGGTTCATCGAAAGCCCGGTCGATGGAATGACGAGCTCACCGAGTCCAAAGTCTGCTGCGGATAATGTCGGTGTTCCGATCGCGTCACTAGAAAATGCTTCGATCGTGAAGTCTTGCGAATCGATATCATAGTTGGCGGATGCTGTAATGAAATCGACAGGTACGACATCTTTACGACTGTCCGGCTCATCGGTCACATTTGTAACAGTGATCGAACGAGGTGGACGGTTTCCGGTAAATTGGACTCTGGCAAAATACTGTCCATTGCTTCCGGATAATACGGTAGGGTCGATCCCAGTGCCCGTCACTTGTATCGATTGATCCGTATCGTCGGAAGTAGCAAACACATCGATAACCCCAACATCATCTGCGTTTTGGGTGAACGTTGCCCTTGGGACATCGACACCGGAAATTGTGGAGATTTTACCTAACAGACTGAAGTTTCTCGTCTCAATGCAGTGGTCCGGATCAAATCCCGGTGTAGTGGAACGATCTGGTGAGCCGATTCCGATGCCGGGACCTTCAATGCGGAAATAGTTTTGTGGTTGCCCGGATTGATCGACAAATGGACTTCCGATAATGGGGTGAAGCACGTCCGGATTACCGATGTATCCTGCGGGAGCGGCTGGTGCCACATTCGGATCCCATTGTAAAAAAGGTTGGACACGGCTATTCAATACAACGTCAAAATCTCCGCCGTTCATTCCTCCAAAGTCTTCCGTGAAATTGATCTCTCCGACCGTCGGATTACGAGGATCCGCTTCCGCTATAAACGTGTCAACTCCATACGGGTGCGTGACGGTGTATTGTGCATTCGCCTGTAAACCGTCAACACGTACTCGGACTCTTGCAAATACGATTTGTTCATTAACCCTCGGCACTTCATTCACAAATGCAGCCTCCAGCGCCAATACGAGTCTCGCCCTTTCTCCCGTACCTGTTGTCATTTCCGCTTCTGCCTGTAGATAAAAAGCTTCATCCGGATAGTTGTCTGGAAATGATACAGGTTGTGTAGGGTCGGGTAAATCGGCAAATGTAATGCCGGAGAATGGATCCGTCGGGTCGACGTTCAATTGAAGGCGTAAGCCATTATCATCCTTATACCAAACTGGGAAACCATCGAATTGATTGATGGGACCAACTTTCATAACATCCCTCCTAAACTGATTACTAAGGGACACCAATTGCTTTTTGCATCTCCTTTGGCAGATCCCCTGAATATAATATATGACCAAGGCGTTTGTAGAGGGAGGACAATTGAATCAAATTGTCCTTTTTTGATGAATTCAATGGGACTAGTTACATTTGAAATCATCCCGCCATAGCGTAGGTAGAAGGGAAGAATTGGATATGCCAATCTGGCTTTTCATCTATGTGGATAGTTGTTTGTTTCTCATCTTTTATTTGTATGTGCGGAGAATCAAAAAGCGAATCGGTTTTCAGTTGGGGATGAATGTCAGCATCGTTATGGGCGGAATGGCGGCAATGCTGTCCGGTGTGCTGTTCATTCTTCAGTTTCCTTTCCACTTTACGTATATTACAATGCTCTCCGCTCTGATCGGAATGGGAACGGGGGCCTTATTCGGCAAACTTTTCGATTATCAGACGTTTGTGACAGGCCTAACGAATGGGGCGGTTGTCGGATTAATGGCACCGATGATCGGAACCGTTGTTGAGATGCCCAGGCTATTCGTTTTGGGGCTGCATATTTTATTCGCGATTAGTATGATTGTCATTTTAAGTTCCATTAAAAGGTCGTGAGGCGCCTTGTTGCTCATCCTCGTTTTGCTTCTGTGGAATGTCGGCGAGATGGTTTATATTTACAATGTATTTCGGAAGAAGCATATCCTTTTTGACGATCGGTATATCAAAATGATGTGTATGGCGCTGTCCACGATTTCTTCATTCGTCATCGCCCTTTATTTACAACTGCTTCTCCCGCTTCATTCCATTACGTATTATCTCCCATCCTTCGCTGGACTTTGGATCGGTTGGAAATTCGGTTCGTTCATGAAAGCTCCTGCCTCTTTGAACGGCCTGTATAACGGGGCTCTTGGCGGCATCATGGGCATGATGTTTGGCGCTGTCCTTCAAAACCCGGCGATTTGCAACATCCCTATTGAAACGGAAGCGTCACTTGCTTCTAATCTAATGAGTCTTGTCATTTTTTGTGCCGCGCTCCATACAGTTGTCCATCATTTCATACGCAATTCGCTAACAAAATAAAGGAAGGGATGAAGCTGCTGAGAATCGTATGGAGCATCGTTATCCTCACGCTTGGATTGGTTGCATTCTACTTGTTGTGGCCCCGCACGCTTGAACTCCCACAAATTGGAACGGTGAACGAATGGCCATTTACTGAAGTGAATGGAAAAGAGGTGTCACAGCAAGATAAGCCGAAGCTCGTTACCTTTTTCTTTACGAATTGCCCGGATGTTTGTCCGATGACCTTTATTGAGTTACAAGAACTCCAGGGGGTGATGCAGGAAAAAGGAATCGCGGACGATGAGTACATCATCGTGGCTGTTACACTGGATCCTGAATTTGATACGGAAGAAAGAATACGTCAATATGCGGAAAATATGGGGATATTGAACCCGAATTGGTTGTTTTTACGAGGCACGGAAGAGGAGACGAAGCAATTTACACAAAGCTTTCATTTCACCTATACGAAAAATGCTGAGGGGTTTGTCACCCATTCCACTTCTATGTATATCGTCGATCCGCAAGACCGTATCCGATCGCAACATACTATGGCGGTTGGGACGAGACGAGTGAATATCGAGGAAATTGCCGACCAATTGGAGCAGTTCATCAAATAAGGGAAGGGGGCCCAAACATGTCGAAAGAGTTCAGTGAGTTGGCGACAGGGGAGCATTCGGAGTCCAACAAGCCGAGTTTTCCACCATACTCATCGCCGACGAGCGCGGTTTCAGCGGAGGAAACCCGGATTCTCACGGAATATATCCAGCAGAAAAATCTGTTTCATGTCATTCGTCGAGATGAATCCCGTCGGAAAACCCTACTGTTGAAACAGTTTTTTAAAATGAAGCGGCATCAGCAAGTCGTCATTATTTCAGCAAACAAGCAGAATGAAACGATTACAACCGAAGGAAAGGTTGCTGCAATCGGAAGAGATTTTGTCATGGTGACCGATTTGAAAAAGCGGATTTGGATTCCTTATGAAGCGATCGACTCCGCAACCATCCCCTTTGGGTTTCCTACTTATTCTACCCCGCATCAACACCATATTTACGACAACCAACTTCAGCAAAAACTTGTGTTGCGTTTTGGGGAAACCGTAGCTTCTAAAGATGCATTGGTTCGCCAATTTTTTGAGGAAACCCTCCATACGAATCTTTCGACTTGGAAAGGTGTCTGGGTGGAGGTCAACACAGTAGAATCGTCAGTCTTCGGTAAATTGAAAGGCGCTTCCAAAACGGTTTGCGTTTTACAACGAAACAGTACGGAGCAACGAATCCCGTTATCCGAAATACGATCGATCACAACGATCGGGCTAGCTTCTCTCTGGAAACGGTTCGGGAAACAAGTCGTTACGGCCTGTAGCGAAAGAATAAAGGGATGGAGGGCGTAGTGAATGGGACAAATAGAAGAAAACTTGCATGGACAGTTGGAACTGTTGAAAGGGGAAGAGCTGCTCGTCATTACGAAAGCGACACAATTGAATCTATTAGGTCAAGTATTCCGGCCTATTTTTGCAGGGACGGTGTCGGATGTCCAAGAAGGTCATCTGACGTTATCACCCGTCATTATCAAAATGGTGAATGCCCCGTTTTATCGGTTTCCCTTTCCGTTAAGCATTCCCCTTGAGCAGATCGTCTCGTATTCGACTGATGTGCCGAGTGATATGGCATTTCCACTAACATAAGCGAGGAGGGGCCGCAATTGGCTCGGATAGATGGACGTAAATCATTCAATGACAAAAAAGAGGAAGGGATCATCCTTTCTTTTCGAAAGAATATGGGGCGCAGAGTATTTATTTTAACCGAAGCCTTTCCTTTTATGTTCATTGGGAAAATCAAGTCGATTGTTGAGGACATGGTCGTCTTGGATGTAGAGACGACATCCGTCCCTGCATTGGAGGGAAAGGAATGGTCGGTGCATATCCATTCCATTGAAGTCTTTTATATTGAAACAGGGATTGGTGCCAAAATCCCTCATCTGAAAGACAGCTAGAAAAGAGGGGGTTGTAAATGCTCAGAAAGTATCACGTAGTCGCTATTCCGATTCGGATCGTCTTGAACACGTTCGGCGACCATAATCCGAACGGAATGATGTATGTGTTGAAAGAGAACGAAGAGAAAGTGAAGCAGTTGGTCAAGGAAAATCCGTTCATGCCGGTCGATCTCGTACAGCCCCTCATTATTCGGGCGAATGAAGGGGATACGGTGGAAATCATGCTGGAGAATAAATTGCCGTTTCACGTTGGGCTTTATTTCCAGCAAGCAGAGTATGATGTCCGTACCGCGGATGGCGCGAACGTCGGGTTGAATGAAGATAGTACGGTGCCGCCTAGCGAATCCTATCTATATCGGATCCGCGTTGTGAAAGAGGGAATCTATTTCTTTTCGGATTTGGGGCACCCTTCCAGCAGCGAGAATGGCTCGAATGGAAATGGATTATTCGGAGCTCTGTTTGTTCAACGGCGTTTTTCGTGGTGGACGGATCCGGAGACGGGGAAGCCGATGAATAGTGGGGTGTACGCGGATATCCACCATCCTATTTTGCCATCGTTCCGCGAGTATGCATGGGTGTTCCATGATGAAATGGAAGTGGATGATCTGACCGGGAATCGGCCGATCCATCATTTGACGAACCAGGAGGAAAGTTCGTTCCACGGCGCGAATTATCGGTTCGAACCGATTAATCGACGGCAGCAGTTGATTGCCGAAGGGGTCGTCTGTCCCAATTGTGAAGGGGAGGAAGTCCACCATGATTCGTGGGTGTATGGAGATCCCTCGACCCCTATTTTACGAGGCTATGTCGGAGATCCCGCAAAAATCCGGGTCGTTCACGGGGGTGTGAAGGAGACGCATGTTTTTCATTACCATGTCCATCAATGGCTGAGCGATCCGGATGATCTTGAATCCGAGATCATCGACGCCCAATCGATCAGTCCCCAAACCCATTATACAGTGGAACCGCTTTACGGATTAGGCAGCTTGCAAGGTTCTTTCGGCGATTCGGTCATTCATTGCCACTTATACCCGCATTTTGCGGCGGGCATGTGGGGACTGAACCGGGTATTTGATACGCGTCAAGATGGAAGCCAGTGTTATCCAAATGGCGTTCCGATCAAGCCGCTGCACCCGCTGCCCGACCGGAAAGCGCCGCCTATGCCGACAGCCGAAAGACCGGGATTTCCGAATTTCATTCCCGGCAAGGTAGGCTATAAAGCACCACGTCCACCGCTTGGCATCGTAGGGGGGCGGGGGTTAACCGAGTTGGAGAAGCATGCTGCGATCCAAAATCCGAGACCGGGAGCCGTCTTTACGGATCCGAGCCCCGAAGGCGCACCCGAACGGGAATTTAACATCTCGTTGATCGAGCTGCCGATTACGTACAATAAGCATGGATGGCATGATCCTAAAGGAAGAATATATGTGTTGGATGAAGACTTGGACGATATTTGTGCAGGGAGAAAAGAGCCGGAGCCACTCGTCATCCATACGCCTGCGCATACGTCTTTTAAAATAAATTATACGAATCGTCTGCCGCATATTTTGGACGGAGATGCGTTCCAACTTGTCACCCGGACATATGAAACTGGCTTTCATATCCATTTTGTTAAATTCGATGTGTTAGTGAATGATGGGGCGAATGTCGGCTGGAACTACGATTCCTCCGTATTGCCGGGCGAAACGATAACGTATTGCTATTATGCAGAGGCCGAATTGAAAGCGTGGTTTTTCCATGACCACCTCTATCCGAACGCCCATCAACAGCATGGTGTTTTCGGCTCTGGTGTGGTCCATCCCCGCTTTACGGAATTCCTCGACTCGCGAACAGGAGAGCCTGTCGTGCATGGAACGCAAATTACGTCGAAGAATCCATTGATTCCGGATTACCGGGATTTTGCATTATTTGTACAGGATTTCACGTTATTGTTTGATAAAAACGGAAAACCGCTGCAACCGCCAAAGTTTCCAAGTTCCGATGACGATCCGGGTTTATTCGGCGTGAATTACAAAAACGAACCGTTGCAATTCCGGCTAGGGAAAGACTGTGATCCGGCTTATACGTTCAGCTCTTATCAAAATGGAGATCCCGTTACACCGATTTTGAGGGCGTATGAAGGGGATTCGATCCGGATTCGGCTGTTGCAAGGCTCGCAAGAAGAGTCCCATAGCTTCAACGTGCACGGGCTAAGATGGCATAAAGAGCGGGGCAGTTTGAATTCGTCATTAAAAGAACAGCAGCATATCGGAATTTCGGAATCATTTACGATGGAAACGTATATCGAGAGAGCGGGCGACTACTTATGGGCGTTTGAAACGGAGGAGGATTTATGGAACGGGCTATGGGGGTTGATCCGGGCGTACGATGAGAAAGTGCCGGATTTAATTTCATTATCCGACCGACCGGAGCCGTTAAAGCGTTCCAAGCCGTTGCCGGAATACACGGGCAACAAGCCGCCGCAAGCAGAAGATCCGACGATTCACCCTGTCGAGGGGCCGGTCCGCTATTTTGACGTTGTCGCTTTTCATACGAAGCTGACATATAACGAATTCGGTGATCATGATCCGCATGGCATCATTTTCGCCTTGCGAGAAGATCAGGAGGCCATTGTAAATGGAACGAAAAAGCCGGAGCCTCTCATTATCCGGGCCAATGTAGGGGATACCGTAGAAGTGACATTGACGAGCGAGTTGGAGCTGGAGAAGTTTCCGTTTCTGGATGGGATCTATCCATATCCGATCGTAAAAGAACAAGCATATTATCCACCTTCTTTACGCATTTCCTTGCATCCTCAATTAATTCAATACGACGTCAAAACGTCTGCCGGGGAAACCGTCGGATTCAATGGCGACCAAACAGTAGGACCGGGGGAGAAGCGGACGTATCGTTGGGTGGTCGATTGCCAAGTAGGCGCTTGTGGGCTATGGGATATGGCGGATATTCGAAACCATAGATCACAAGGAGCATTTGGGGCTTTCATCGCGGAGCCGAGAGGAACGGAGTATGTCGATCCGTATACGTTGCAATCCGTGAAATCGGGGGCAAATGTTGTGTTGCGAAATCCGTTCTTGCCCGATATTCGAGAGTTTGTCGTCATACTGCATGACGGGCTGCGGTTGTACGATAAGCAAGGGCAGGTCATCTTTGATCCGGTTGACGGAATTCTAGTCCCGCCGCCAGAGTTGGACGAAGATTTACTCGATACGTACGACCAAGGTTCCAGAGGGATTAATTATAGAAGCGAACGATTGATCAATCGCTATCGAAAACATCCGAAGCTGCATGAGTTGTTCAGTTCGAAAGTGTTCGGGGATCCGGCGACTCCCGTTTTTGAATGTTATGCAGGAGATCCCGTGACGATCCGGCTAGTGACGCCGGCTGAAAGAAGAAGAGCGCATTCTTTCCATTTGCATGGACATCGTTGGCGATTTGATACGAAAGACATCGAATCGCGGACAGAAGCCTTTGTCGGATTTCACGTCGCGGGAGCGGTGAAAAACTTGGAGTTGCTTGGAGGAGCAGGGGCCTACGGGAAGTTCCCGGGGGACTATTTGTACCGATCTGGAAATATCCGATGGGATATCGAACAAGGCATGTGGGGCATTATGCGCGTTCACGATAAATTGGTTGCGGAACTGCCGCCATTGGAGCAGTAGGGAGAGGAGAAGGATTTTCTCTTCTCTTTTTCACATAGAAAGGAGGTATGCAACATGAAAAATGAAGATGATCGGAAGCGATGTCCGGAAACTCCCTCCAACCATCAACTGCCTTCTCCAACGGATAACTTGCCTCCTGAGCTCCTTGAAAAAATCTATGACGCCAATAACTTATTGCTCGATCTAGCTCTATCGGATGATCGATCGGCGAATGAAACGTATCAAAAAGTGTTCGATGGATTAATTGGCCTATCCGTTGAAGTTCCCATTCGAGCTGGAAAGCCTGTCGTGGGAAAGGTGACGCTCGCGGGGTTCGATTTTGTCGTACTCCAAGCAGTGGAAGGTACGTTCATTTTACCGTATGTACAAATCGAAAAGATCAAGCCCGCCGGTCGATTTGCCGAACCTTTTCCTGACCCGACACTGAAGGACGCTTCCCCAGGTTGTCAGCAGGCACTGACCCATCGTTTCGGAGAGATGGTAGCTTCCTCGCCTGAGTTGATCCATCTCTTTTTCAGAATGCGGTTGGACGTCTATTTATTGACACTGGAATCACGCTCACTTCAAGTCGTGACGGAAGATGCAACGTTTTTTGGTAATTTAAAGCAGGTGAACAGGGACACGATCTGTCTATCCGTAGATGAAAAGGAAATTGAAATCCCGATGGGTCGAATTTGCTTGATTCATGTGTAGTTACGAAAAAAAGAAGTCAGCTTATGCGTTAGCTGACTTCATTCTGATTGGATTGTGATTGCTAGGACTAGGACAGTGCGGCTTCTCCCCGGGGAACTTCCACGTACGCGATTTTATCGATGGAAAAAATCCACGTCCGTCCGATTGGATGCTCCCGCTCTTCGGTTGCCGACTCTTCTTCATTTCCTTCCAGTTCCAAGGCGAGGGTTGTCTCGTCTTCTTGGGAATTGGTGTCTTCCAGGAGCACTTCAACAAAATTTGACCCGACCGAGACGATTGTCCCTTTCACTTCCGTGCCATCCTCCAGCTTGAATTGTGCTTCATTCCATAACAATCGATGTAGTCTGTAAAGAAGCCCGTCTTGCAATCCGGCCAATCGAATCCTGAAATGATGGCTGCCACTCTGCCGACAACAACCATGACGGTGGTGGGAGTGCTTACAACAATCGGAATGGCAGCATGCTGAACAACACCTGCCTTTGCATTCGTAATTTTCATGTCTTCTATTCGAACAGCAACAATACTGTGAGCTCATACGATAACCTCCTTACTGCTTCACTCTTACTATATGTCGCAATAGGAGGAGTCCTTGGTTGGTCAACCTATAGGTTATATGAATTCGGATGTATGGAAAAAGGGCAATGATCCTTGGATCAATGCCCTTGATATTTGGGGATTTAACATCTTACATATTTGCGTTTGAAACCGATTTTTCCTCTGTCTATTTCTTTTTGAATATTCTCGTAAGCGTTGAGGATGCTGCTTTTCTTGTTCTCCCGTTTCATTTCAATCGAACCTACTGCCTTGGCTGTTTCAACCGCCATTTCATGGAGCGGCACGAATGAAACGCCGACCGTGTACATGAAGTTATTCATGGCGGACTTTGTTCGTTCCGGCGCTTCGTGAATCGTGTTTTTCACTTTTTCGAGCATGCCAGCAAGCTTGTCCGCGGAAAATTCAACGTCCGGGCGATTTCCTAGAAGCCAGCAATAGCAGCTCCAGCCGGCTGACATCCTCAGCTCTTCACCACTCGCGATCCACGTATCGGCCACTTCTTGCGCAATATCCGCTTCTGCCAACGTTACGGCCACGACGTAATCGGACAGCATGTAAAAATAAGCCGAATCCATCCAACGGTCAAAATCCGCCGCGGTCATCGCTTTCGGATCTGCGATGATGCCTGCAAAGTACATGGCGTCATAGTTGCCTGTATCGTAAAGCTCGTCAGCCAGAGCTTGGTCGATTCCGATTTTCTTCGCAATCGGTTTCATCGCACCTGTCGCCACGCCGAATAGCGGGTCATGTGCGCCATTGGATATGTATATTTTCTTCGTCCGTTCTTTCCCGAGAGATTCGAGTTCTTGCATTACCGTTTCTAAATCCATTGTTCTGCACTTCCTTCGTTATGGAGTTTTTCCATTATATATTTCCATTATATACAACTTTTCGTGTCACAACGTCTTTTAATACGTCTCATCCACCAACTAGAACTAGGAAGGACTTCCTATCCTCTATTCCTATTGAATTGTAAAGAATGAGAAGGACAGGTGATGGTTCTTTTTAGCTGCATATACGAGAATGAATATAAGGTTAATTACTAGAGATTACAAAAGAAAGAGGGAGACATAGATGATATTACTTGCTGATGATTCAAAGTTTATGCGGAACTGGTTAAAACAGATTTTACAAAAATATGGACACACCAATTTTGCTGAGGCTTCCAACGGGGAACAAGCTGTTCTTATGTATCGATTAGTAAAACCAGAAATTGTTTTCCTTGATATAACTATGCCTAAAATCGATGGATTAGCAGCATTACAAGAAATCATGGAGATGAACTCGAAAGCAAAGGTCATTATGTGTTCTTCCCTTTCCACTAACGCAAATATGAAAGCGGCATTACGATTAGGGGCAAAGGATTTTGTGGTCAAGCCATTTTTTAATGATATTCATAAAATAATAGAAAGACTCCATGAAAAGAAAGGAGATCTTCATTATGAAGCGTGTAATTTCTAAACTACTTAGATTCTGTAGTATTTCCACGATTGCAGAGCCAGATAATAAAACAAACGTATCCCAGATAGATTCAAACGCCAATTTTAATAAGAAGCTTCAGATTGAAAAAGACTTGGCAAAAGCGATTGAGAATGAAGATTTTGACATCTATTATCAACCTCAAGTTAATACGGAAGGAATGATATTTGGAGCAGAAGCATTGTTGCGTTGGAATCATCATGAATGGGGATTTGTTTCTCCAGGAGAATTTATTCCTATAGCAGAGGAAACCCATCTTATTAACCGGATCAGTGACTGGGTAATTAAAAAAGTTTGCCGTCAATTGAGTAACTGGGAGGAAAAGGGGTTAACTGTCCAATCAGTTTCTGTTAATATATCGCCGGTACGATTAATGGAAAAGGGGTTAGTGGAATTTGTTACGAGGCAATTAGAGATTTACAATATACCAGCTACCTGTTTAGAATTTGAAATAACGGAGCACTCCTTATTAAAATTTGATAAAAGTGTCCTTTCCACTATAAAAGAGTTAAAAGAACTTGGTGTTAGAATTGCGATTGATGATTTTGGGACTGGCTACTCATCCATCGAATATTTACGTGAATTCCACGCTGATACGTTAAAAATTGACCAAGTATTTATACAAAATATGAGTACTACAAATGAAAAGGACAAGGTTATCGTTTCTTCAATCCTTCACTTAGCAAAGGGATTAGACATGAGAATTGTTGCTGAGGGGGTAGAGGAATACGATCAGTTTCATTTTTTGAAACAAAAAGAATGTGATTATATTCAAGGATATCTTTTTTCTAAACCTGTGCCAGCTGATATGTATGAAAAACTGCTTCGTGTTGGCTATATTAAACCAGTCAAACAAGATGTTAAACCGGCGCATGAACAAAGAAAGTTCTATCGATTTGACTTTCCATTCCCAGTACTGGGACAGATGACGATTACTGAAGTGAATAATAGAAGAGTGGATGTTGGGGCAACCGAAATATTAGTTAAAGATATTAGTCTAGGAGGAGTGAAGGTGCAATCCTCTTTGAAACTACCGGTTAATGCCGATTTCAAGTTTAAATTCAAATTTATCGTGATGGACGAGCAATTCAATTTAAAAGGTACACTACGATGGAAAGACAAGGCTAAAGGAGATACGTATCACTATGGCATTGCTTCTAATTTATGCCGAAAGGATGAGAAGCGCTTAGCATCCGTCATCAATAAGATGAGCGCACTGCGAAATAGGAACCAAGAAATTCCCGGTACCGAATTTGTTTATGACGATTCTTTGCTTATTAGCTAATAGAAGTGCTCCCTGAGAGTTATCATCTGACTCTTCGGGGAGCACTTCTATTTTTGTCTTTTTTATTTCATCTTTTGATATAGCTTCTGTTTTCCGCTTAATTCCTTGTAACAATCTGCTTTTGACGTGAAAGATAACGTTTCTTTATCACCGAGACCAAGAAGGCCGAACATAACTAAACTTTCATAGAACAGCTGATGAACCTTTTCTTGTAAGTCTTTATTGAAATAGATTAAAACATTCCGGCATAAAATGACGTGAAATTCATTAAAGGAACGATCTGTGACAAGATTATGCTGTGCAAAAACAATGTTCTTGGATAATGAAGCATCAAATTTCACTTTAGTAGTAGTCGCCTTATAATACTCCGAAAACGCCCGTTTCCCTCCTGCCTCCAAGTAATTATTCGTATACTTTTTCATATTGGATAAGGGAAATTGCCCGCTTTTGGCGATTCGAAGTACATTTGTATTAATATCTGTAGCATACAGTTTGGTCTTATCGTACAGCCCTTCCTCTTGAAGCAAGATTGCCATGGAGTATACTTCTTCTCCGGTTGAACAACCTGCATGCCAAATTCGAATAGAAGGGTAGGTCCGTAAGATGGGTATTACCTCTTTGCGAAAGTGTAAGAAAAACGAAGGATCCCGAAACATTTCAGTTACATTTATTGAAAAATCCTCCATCAGTCTTTGCATGCAGTCTGGGTTGTGCAATACTTTGTTCAATAATTCAAGAACAGTGGTTAACTTCTCTGCGTGAACACGATGCCATATTCTCCTTCTAATGGAATGGTAGGCGTAATCCCGATAATCATAGCCATACCATTCGTATATCCCTTGTAAGAATAAATCTATTTCTAATCTTTCAAGGTCCTGTGGAGAACTAGTATACGTTTTTTGTCGATCCTTCATTCTAACTCGGAATCCCCTTCGTGTTTAAACAACCAAACCTTAATCAATGAAAGTAATTGATCAGTGTCAACGGGCTTCATAATATAATCGGAGGCCCCAGCTTGTAAGCTTTTTTCCCTGTCTCCTTTCATTGCTTTAGCAGTTAAGGCGATAATAGGGTGATGCTTGTAAGTAGGCATTTGTCTAATCTGTTTCATCGCTTCATATCCATCCATTTCCGGCATCATAATATCCGTTATAATAAGATTAAAGCTCGGATCGTCTTTTAATATGCGGAGAGCTTCTAACCCATTTTCTGCGAAGCTAACATTCATCCCGTATTGTTCAAGCGTGCTGGATAGGGCATAAACGTTACGTATATCATCATCAACGAGAAGAACATTTTTCCCCTCAAGCGCCTCGTTGTTCAGTTGTTTATCAATATCTACCGGTGTGACATTCGCTCTCTCCGTTTGTCTTTTGTTCAGAAATAACCCTAGCTCTTCCTTTAATCTTTGTGGCGAATGTTGATTTTTGATGATGATGATGTCTGCATATTTATTTAAATTATTTTCCTCTTCAAGTGTTAGATCTCTGCCGGTATAGATAAATACTTTTAAGTGATCGTATTTATCTTTTATATTTTCAAGCAAATCAAATCCTGTTGTGTCGGTTAGCCCCAAATCAAGAATCAAACAGTCAAAATTATTTCTCCTTAATTCATCAAGTGCTTCTGTGCCAGTTGAGACAGCTTTCATAATGACGTCCATATCACCGAGTAATTCCATCATACTATTCCTCTGTGTCAAATCGTCTTCCACAATAAGCAGCTTTAAAATATGACTATTTTCCTCTACTGACTGTTTCTCTATGGCAGGCTCAAATAGAATGGAAGTGTTTTGCAGTTTAGGCTGAACATCTTCAACTGTAACTGCTGCCTCTTCATATACTTTCTCGAGTGTTTCAATCTTTTCTTCTTGATAATCGCTTACGAGTAAGGAGAATGTGCTTCCATTTCCTTCTTCGCTTTCAAGAGTGATTTTACCGCCAAGGAGCATAGCAATTTCTTTACTTATGGACAGTCCGAGACCTGTGCCGCCGTATTTTCGGCTTATTGTCCCGTCAACTTGCTGGAAGGCTTCGAAAATGAGATCCAGCTTATCTTTAGCAATGCCGATTCCTGTATCCTTCACGGAGAATTGAATGAATGGACGATTCTCATTCGTATAGACATTGGAAACTTCTAGCCTTACTTCGCCTTGCTCGGTAAATTTAAAGGCATTCGCTAATAAGTTTTTTAAGACTTGCTGGAGTTTTGCATTATCCGTATAAATGAATTCTGGCAAGTCATCATGCAGTACAATCGAAAAACCTAGATGCTTTTCATTAGCTACTGGCCTGAAGCTTCTTTCAATCGTTTCCGCCAACTCGTTTAAAAATACGCGACTTGCCTTCACATTCGATTTACCCGATTCGATTTTAGATAAGTCTAAGATATCGTTAATTAAACCGAGTAAATCCTTTCCGGATGAATGAATCGTCTTAGCAAATTCAACTTGTTTATCCGTCAATGTTTCGTCCTTATTATCCGCCAATAAATTAGATAAGATCAACATACTATTGAGTGGTGTTCTGAGTTCATGAGACATATTTGCTAGAAACTCTGATTTGTATTTTGAACTTAATGCTAGCTGTCTCGCTTGCTCTTCTAGTTCACTTCTTGCAATTTCAAGTTGATTATTTTTTTCGCCATACAATCTGTTTTGTTTTTCTAAGCGATTTGTCTTCTCTTCTAATTCCGTATTCGTTTCTTCAAGTTCTTCTTGTTGTTGTTGGAGTCTTTGTTCCGACTCGAGAAGTGTCATCGTTTGTTGTTCCAATTCTTCATTCGTTGCACGTAGCTCTTCTTGTTGAGACTGTAATTCTTCCGATTGTGTCTGGATTTCTTCCATAAGCATTTGCGTTTCTTCCAATAGTTTTGCCTGTTTGATTCTACCGATTATACTTTCCAAAATAATGCCTAAATCATTTATGAGTTCCTCAAGCAATGTCTGTTCTTTGTCACCTAACGACTCGAACGAAGCAATTTCTACAATTCCTTTAACTTCGCCTTCGAAAAGAATTGGCAAAAGATACAGTTTTAACGGAGGTGCTTCTCCAAGTCCGGATTTCACGGTAATGTAGTCTGACGGAACTTTTGACAAAGTAATTGGTGTTTTTTCTAAGGCGCATTGTCCTATTAACCCTTCACCAGCACGAAACGATGTTGTCATATGTTTGCGCTCTTTAAAAGCATAGGAAGCACGTAATTTAAAGATCGCTTCTTCCTCTTCAGCATCAACCACATAAAAAACAGCATGATTTCCACGCACAAGGGGAACAATCTTAGATAAGAACGTCTCTGCCAATGACTCTACGTTTCTTGCTCCACTAATGCTCGTTGTAATCTCTGCTATATTTGATTTTGTCCACGTTAGCTCTTTTTGTTTTTTCATTTGTTCTGCAAGCGAGTCTGTCATTTGGTTAAAGGATGTAGCTACTTCGTCAAACTCATCTTTGCCCTTTACTTCTACTTCTGTAGTCAAGGCCAACTCTCCATTCGCAATACCACTCATAACGCTTGCTGTTCTGTTTAAACGAGATGAGAAGGACCAAATTCCTTTAAACAGCAGAATGATAATAACAATGGTTATTAAAGTTGATATAATCGATTCAATGAGGACATTCTTTGTGAATCTCTCTTTTTCATCTTTTAGGGAAGCATACATATTTGTTTCGAGTGCTGTTGTGAGATTTGAAATCAAGTCTTGGAATTCTTGTTGAATATCTGCTGACTTATCGTTCATTAGGACAATTGCATCGTTCCTTTTGCCATTCAATACATATTCAATTAATTGATCCTTGTAGTGATCAAATTCTATATAGTTATTGTTTATCTCACGCATTATCTGTTTATGATCATCTGAATATGCCTGAGTTCCAAGAAGAGCAATATTTTCGGCGACTCGTTCACTTTGTTTTTCGATTGCTGCTATTTCTCTTTGGATTATATCCTCATCTCGGTAAAGTATAAGATTTCGCAAACTTATTGCTTCATCCTTTATATCTCGTTGAATTGATGTGGCTAAGACGGATAGATTATAATTCGTTTCCAACGTAGTGGACGTATCATTATAACTGTTCATTTGGACTCTTCCAAAAACGATAAGCATAAGTAGGAGTAGTAATAGCGGACTTAATGACAGCAATAATTTTGTTCTAATCTTCAATTCCTATCATCCCTTCTAGCATTCAGCTTCCTAATGGGGAAGTTGCTAAATGCCAATAACACCATCTGATTTATTAACACAATATTGATACACCATCGCCATAGCTTGCGCTCGATCCGTTACATTTAATTTTTGGAAAATGCGAGAAATGTGATTTTTTACTGTATGTTCACTTATATAGAGGTCTTGTGATATTTCTTTATTACTTAACCCTTCTAGTAGTAAATCAAAAACTTCTATTTCTCTAGCAGTGATCGAATATTGCTTCTGAAGCTGTTCTAATGCTACTGGGATGGGATTCTCGATTTGTTCATTAACTACTTTTATAGTTTCATGCTGAACCTTACTATTAAAAACCATATCGTTGTCTTGTAACATTTTTTCAAATGTTCGTTGTGGAACAGGTGGGCTAAATAGATATCCTTGGACTTCGTCACATTGATGCAAACTCAAGAATTCAAGCTGTTCCTCAGTTTCTACGCCTTCAGCAACGGTCACTAAATCTAAGGATTTTGCCAGCGTAATAATTGTTGAAGTAATCGTCCTGTTATCACTTGTCTCATCTACTATTCCTTGAATAAAGGATTTATCGATTTTAAGTACACTAATTGGTAAACGGCTTAAATAGTGTAGGGAAGAGTAACCTGTCCCAAAATCATCAATACTGATTGTAATGCCCAATTCTTTTAACCGTTGTAATGTCTCAATGATAAAATCCTCATTTTTTAACAAAGCTGATTCGGTTAACTCAATTTCTAAAAGATTGGCAGCTACTTTGGTCTCCTCTAAAATCCTCTCTATAGTACACAACAGATCCTTTTGCATAAATTGCTGTGCAGAAAAGTTTATTGCAAGACGGATGGAATGGTAACCATTTTCCTCCCAACGCTTCATTTGTTGACAGGCAGTCCGTAACACCCAATCGCCAATTTCTATGATTTGTCCGGTTTGCTCTGCAAGAGGAATGAATTCGCTCGGTGGTACAGAACCCCAGTTTGGATGATTCCAACGGAGTAAAGCTTCAGCACTTTCCACTTTTCCGGTGGCAACATTCACTCGAGGTTGGTAAACAAGTACAAACTCGTCCCGCTCAATTGCTTTTCGCAAATCATTTTGCATAATAAAAGATCGGTAGGATTGCATATTCATTCCTGTATGGAATACATGATATTTATTCTTTCCTTGTTCCTTTGCCTGATATAATGCAATGTCCGCATTTTTAATGAGTTCATAAAAATCTTCTCCGTCATACGGGAAGATGCTTAGTCCAATGCTCGTTGTAATATACAACTCGTAGTCATTAACTAACAACGGCTTTTGAAGTTCTTCTAATATATGAGCCGCAACTTCTAATGCGCTTTCCCTATCGGTGTTTGGTAAGATAATGTTAAATTCATCCCCACCAACTCTTGCCAAAAAGTCCATATTTCTTATACTACCGGTAAGTCTACATGAAACCTCTTGAAGAACACGATCGCCAATCGAATGACCCAAAGAATCATTAATATATTTAAAGCGGTCCATATCTAAACACATAATCCCTAATGGTTGATTTTCTTCTCTTGCTTTCTTCAAATGACCGACTAGTGTTTCATTGAATGCCCGTCTATTTGGTAAGTCTGTTAAGAAATCATGATAGGCCATATGTTTAATTAAAGCTTCACTTTTTTTCTGCTCCGTAATATCCCGTATAGTATAGGCAATGATCGTTTTGTCTTGGATAATTTTCCATCCAATTTGGATTTCCGAAAGAAAAGTTGTCCCATCTTTTCTCGTTACATGAATTTCTTTAAAACTTTCATAACCACGTAGATTGCCATAGCGGTGTATTTTCATAAAAAGACTTTCTATATAATCTGCCGATTTGTTTTCGGTAAACAGTACTCTAATATTTTTGCCGAGCAGCTCTGTTTCTTGATATTGAAGCTTCTTGACAACTGAAGGATTCACCCGTAAAATTTCTCCGTCTTTATCTAAGATAATCATAGAGTCTAGTGACGTTTCACTAATAACATTAGCTAATGCTTCTGATAATAGTAATTTAGAAGTTGTTTCAGAAAGATCTTTATTAGCGTCCTTTAACTCTTCTGTTTTAGTAGTTAACATAGCTGCTTGTTGCACAAGCTTACGTTCCATTTTGTAAATGTCGACAAACCCTTCCACCTTTGCTTTTAAAATAAGTGGATCAACAGGTTTGAGTATGTAGTCAATAGCACCTACAGAATAGCCCATAAAAATATGTTCCGATTCCATATTATTTGCCGTTATAAATAAGATCGGGATATGTTTGGTCTTTTCGCGAGCTTTAATGATTTTCGCTGTCGTAAAACCATCCATTCCAGGCATTTGGACATCTAATAGAATGAGGGCGAATCGATCTTTTAGTAAGCATTTAAGCGCTTCTTCTCCTGAAGAAGCTTTAATTAAATTGTATTCATCTTTTTCAATAATTGCTTCGATCGCTACTAGATTTTCTGGTCGATCGTCTACCAAAAGTATATTTATTTTCCCCTCATTTCCCATACTTAAGAACCCTCCTTGTGACATGATATTTGACCTATATAAAGATTAACATAATTCGAAGAAAAAAGGATTAATACTTGTGAGATTATACGAAATAACTACAATTGTATATTATCAAAACGCAAAGTCAGCCATATAAGCAAATGGCTGACTTTTCTTTGCATATTCATACCTTTTGTTGAATTGTCATTAATGTGTGATGCACAGGCACCGACACAATTACGAACATACCTCGTAGCGCAAAAGAAGCGTGATGTTTACCCAACCTTCTCTTATAATTGGAGAAGTACAAGTGAACACTGGAGTGGAATTAATCTTTTCATTTATATATTATCATTTGTTCAAATTACTGAAATGAGGATTGATCTTATGAAAACACCGATTATTATCGATACTGACCCGGGGATTGATGACGTCATTGCCATAACTGCAGCGTTGTTTGCAGAAGAAATCGATGTGAAATTAATCACGACGGTCGGTGGGAATGTCGGAATTGAAAATACGACGAATAACGCTGTAAACTTGGTAAATTTCTTAGGGAAAGATATACCGGTTGCGAAAGGTGCAGATCAACCGTTACTGAATAAATTAGTATCGGCTGCAAAAGTTCATGGAGAAAGTGGAGTTGGCGGCTACCATTTCGAAACAATAGAGAATTGTACGCTGCTTTCAAGTAAGCATGCAGTTGAGGAATTAAGAGATGCCATTCTCAATTCAAATGAGCCGATCACGCTTGTGCCGATTGGACCTCTTACGAATATCGCATTGTTATTGAAAATGTACCCTGAAGTAAAAAACAATATTAAACAGATTGTCCTCATGGGTGGCGCAGCGAAAGGGGGCAACATGACACCGGTAGCTGAATTTAATATGTTCGTAGATCCACATGCAGCAAAGATTGTTTTTGATGAGCAAATTAAAATCGTCATGTGTGGATTGGATGCGACGCTGCAGACACGCATTTCAACCGACGATATAAAGGAAATAGAGGGCTACGGTAAAGTGGGGGAGATGGTCAGTCAATTACTAAGTAACTACGACAGCCCTTCATCGACTGAGAACTATATTGCAATTCACGATCTGTGCACCATCTTTTATTTGACGAGACCGGAACTATTTACAGGTAAACGGGCAGCCGTCAATGTTGTCACGGAAGGCGAGGCATCGGGGTGTACGATTACGCATTATAACGAAGACGGACATGTGCATGTATGCTTGGACATTGACGTTGAGGAATTTAGACGTGAATTTATCGCGACCTTCAAGAAAGTGCATGAGAAGTTCGAGGTATAAATTGAGGTGCCTGTGCAACAAACTCATTTTAGGTGCCTGTGCAGCGCACAATTCAGTTTATTCACTACAATTGTATATTGTTGAAATGCAAAGTCAGCCATTCAAGCAAATGGCTGACTTTTCTTTGCATATTCATACCTTTAGTTGAATTGTCATAAATGTGTGGTGCACAGGCACCAACACAATTAGTATAATTCACACAATTAGTTTAGGTAGTTCATTTGAATGGTGTCGCCGACGCGGATTTTTTCTGCTTTTACTGTGCCGAGGGGCAGTTCGAGTGTGGAGTGGGCGTTTTTCACAGGAGGTACGACTCGCCATGGTCTAAGGTAGGATATTGTTTTGATGACGCGGTTTGATTTGTTGAGAAAGACGACGTCGATTGGATGCCGTACAAAGAACATATGGATGGAATTGCATGGTGTTAGGAGAAGACCTTTATCGATGAGCGGCCCTTTGTGACTTAAAAGTCCTATAGATCTCTTCCAAACAGTATCCGCACGTATGATTTGGAATGGCAGCAAAATAGTTTTGGAAATAACAATCAAGCCTCCTTTTTAACTAGCTTATTCTTGGGGAGCTGAAAAAATTTGTCGACTAATAAAATATTAC
Organism: Sporosarcina sp. Marseille-Q4943; assembly: GCF_943736995.1. GTDB lineage: Bacteria > Bacillota > Bacilli > Bacillales_A > Planococcaceae > Sporosarcina. The sequence goes on from NZ_CALSFT010000002.1 coordinate 577,365, forward strand.
TAGTTCATTTGCCTGCTGTGGGCCGGTTCTTACATAATATGATATTTCGAACGGAAAAATTTTGAAGGAGGAAGGTCATGAAAAAATGGTTTCGTAAGCTCTGGAAAGAGGAATCGGGGCAGGCGATGACGGAGTATGGGTTATTGGTAGGGTTAATTGCGATAGTAGTAATGGTGGTCCTTGTAGTTCTTGGTCCACAATTGGCTGCACTCTTCCAACAAATTGTAGATGCTTTACCAGCTGCACCTACTACACCTTAAAAGGAATTAAAAATAGTTTAGAAAATAGCCCGACTGCAGTTGGGCTATTTTCCACATGAAAGGAGAATTCCGTTTGGCCAATATAATGATTGCAATTGTCCTTCTTATTTCAGTCGTCACCGATGTACGTCAACGAAAGATATTGAACGTTGTTACTTTGCCTGCTATTTTATTAGGTTTCCTATTTCACGGTGTGACGTCTGGTTTGGACGGGTTACTCATGAGTGGACTTGGATTTTTGGTCGGGCTTGGGCTGTTGATCATCCCGTTTATCAAGGGAGGGATCGGGGCAGGCGATGTCAAATTGCTGGCAGCAGTCGGTGCATGGAAAGGGGCAGTTTTCGTAATATACACGACCCTTTTCGGGGCAGCCATCGGAGGTATCATCTCTCTCTTTATTTTACTGAAAAATAGAAGACTCCGCTCCACACTTCAACAAACGCTTTCTTCTTCTCTCGTATTTAACAATGAAAAAATCCTATCTCACAAGTCACTATCGATTCCCTACGCGGTCCCGCTCGCAATCGGTGCGATATTGGCGTTCGTAATGGAGGCGTATATGTGAAATCACAACGGGGGCAGGCGCTAGTCGAAACCGCACTCGTCCTCCCCATATTGCTGATCTTGTTATTCGGCATTACCGATTTGGGTCGTGTGTTCCATGCGTATTTGACACTCGACCATGCCGGCAGGGAAGCGGCCAGAGTTGCGGCAGTTGGGGCGGAGGATGGAAAAATCAATGAAAAGATTGAACTGGCGACGAGCAGCTTGATTCAGGACAAATTGATAAAAGACATTGATCCGAAACCTAAAGCGAATCGAACAAGCGGGACAGAGGTCACGATAACGTTGAATTATTCCATTGATTTATTGACGCCGCTAATTAGTCATTTGATTGGACCTATTAAGCTGGAAAACAAAACCGTAATGAGGGTGGAATAAATGAAAAAAATAATTCAGTCGTTGTTGTTTCCAGTGAAGGAAGAGCGAGGGGTAACGAAGATAATTGTAGTCTTTAGCATCGTTGCATTGCTCGGTTTTACCGCCTTGGTCGTCGATGCAGGTGGAATCTATTTCGAAAAAAGCCGGCTTCAAAAAGCATTGGACGCGGCTGTGCTCGGAGGGGCGCAACATTTGAAAATCACTGAGGAGAAAGCGGAGGAAACCGCAATTTCGCTAGGATTGAAAAATGGATTTACTGTAAGCGGAGACGAAGTGACGACCGGAGAAGAATTCATTGAAATCGAGAAAACAGTGAACAAGGAATTGACCTTTGCAAAAATATTGGGTTTCAATGACGCCGATATCCATGCGGTCGCTCGCGCGGAATTAGTGCAAGCGTTAGTGAAGCGGAATGGGGTCGTTCCGATTGGGTTGGAGGCAGGAGAGTTTAAAAAGGGTCAGGATTACGACATGAACTTCAATCCCGGGGGTGCGGCAAAAGGGAACTTTGGTTGGCTTGGGTTGGATGGCGGCGGGTCAGCATTAGAATACGGACTTTTACACGGAAGTAAGAATGAAGTGGCAGTCGATATGAAAGTTGATACCGAGACAGGCTTAAGTTGGGGAAACGTGAAGAAAGCAATCGAAGAACGGATTGCGCGAGATGCAAAGAAACCGCATTGTCAATCTTATGTAACTGCTGACAATGAATGCAGCCGTTTCATTATTGTTCCCTTAATCGATACATTCGATGATTTGAAGGGTGGGTCGGGTACAGTGAAAATTGTCGGCTTTGCCGCTTTCTGGATAGATTCCATCAAAGGCCAGACAATACATGGCCGCTTCATTGACGACTATGTCACTAGCGGCACATTCGAGCCTGGAGAAGAGACGAATATTTACGGCGTGAAACTTGTGAAATAAAATGAGTCAAAACTCATAAAGAAAAGGGCAAGTGGGATAGGCGTTGAGATTACGTTAACTTATTCCAACTCGATTTGTTAGCACCACTTATCAGTCGTCTGACTGGACCCGTTGAGCTGGAATACAAAACAGTGATGAGGGTGGAATGATGAAGAGAATTTGTCAGGCCTTATTGATTACCCTGAAAAACCAGCGTGGTGTAACGAAAATCATTGTCGCTCTCAGTATAGTCGTATTGCTTGGCTTTACTGCCTTGGTCGTCGACGTTGGCGCGATGTACTTCGAAAAAAGCCAGCTGCAGAAAGCGTTGGATGCGGCTGTTCTTGGTGGAGCACAGCACTTGGTAGTGTCGCAAGTAAAAGCAGGAGAAACGGCGAAAGATATTGCTTCCAAAAACGGATTTTCAATTACTGATGGAGAGTTAAAGACAGATGCCGAAGCAATTGAAATTGAGAAAACGGTTAAGAAGGAAATGACATTTGCAAGGATCCTTGGAATTAATGATGCAGATATCTCTGCAATTGCACGTGCTGAATTGGTTCAGGCATTAGTGAGCAGGGATGGGATTGTGCCGGTAGGATTAGAAAAAGATAAGTATGAGTTTGACAAAGGTAAAGAGTTTTCCTTAAACCTTGATAATGCAAATAAAAAAAACGGTAACCATGGATTCCTATCATTAGATGGCAGGGGAGAAATTAGTTGGGAAAATGCAGTTAAAAACGGTAGTAAATCAGTATTTAGTGTAAGTGATTTAATTTATCCGGAGCCGGGAAACTTGGGGAAAAACGTAATCGAAGCTTTCCAATATAGAATTGATCTTGACAAGAATGACCCGGGAAAATCCCATTGTTCAGAATTCCAAACAGCAGATAATTCATGCAAAAGAGTAATAATAGTGCCTTTGGTTACTGAATTCCCCAATGGTCGATCAGAAAAAGTAGAAATCCTTGATTTTGCTGTCTTCTGGATAAAAGGATTTGAAGGGAAAAATACAGTTAAAGGCGTTTTCATCGACTATGTCACAAGAGGTACGTTTGAAGAAAGGGATACCGACTCCAATATTTACGGTGTGAAACTTGTGAAATAACAAAAAACAATTAAGCAGGTGAAAAGGTGAATCCGAGGAAAATCTGGTTAGTGGCAATCGTGTTTGGATTCCTGGCTGCCGGTATGTTGTATGTCATCGTTAAGAATTATGAAACGAGTAAACCGGCAGCTCCGGTCGTTATCGAGAAGACCGAAGCTGAACAACCTGCCAAGCAGGAACCTACCGAGCAGCAACCACCAGAAGTGCAGAAGAATGAAATGCTGCCGATTCCGGAAGGCAAACGTGCGATGACGATCGAGGTGACCGATGTGCAAGGGGTGGCTGGGTTCATTGAGCCGGGGGCGCATGTCGATATAGTCGCGATTTTGGTTGTGCCGGAGGAGCAGAAGGAGACGCAACATGATGCGGCGACGCTTTTGCTGCAAGACGTGAAGGTATTGGCGATTGGCCACGCAGCGGATGACGAGGAAACAATGAAGCGTTATCAGATGGTGACGATCGAAGTGACGCCGGTCGAAGGACTGACATTGAGCTTTGCGACAAAGTATGATCTTCATCTACTGCTGAGGGAAGAGGGAGATCACGAAATTGAGCCGGAGCGCACGCATGTCCATGAAGATGACTTGCATAGAGGGGTGTTCAGGCCGATATGAGTAAATTGATCACCTTGACTGGAAACGGGGAATGGGTGTCCCGGATGGAAGAGATTGCAGCGAGCAGCGATATGGAGATGTATTGGGCCGAAAATGAATCAATGCTGTTCGAGCAATTGAAGGCTATGGCGGGGTATTGTGTCGTCCTGTTGCCGAATCTCAATTTTTTCGATATTTATAGTCTCTGTTCGAAGATCTCCCAGTCCTTCATGACGACGCCGATCTTGTTCGTGTTCGAGTCGGAAGATGAATTCGATATGAAGCGGGCGTTGCGGGCTGGTGGGGACGATGTCATTTTCCTCGATGAACCGCTTGCGAAAATCCAAGAAGCTCTTCGCCATGCGATGGAGAAGCGAGTGTCGTTAGAGCGCAAACAGCCTGAGCTTCGAAAAAATGCGAAAGTGATAACGGTTGCGAGTACGAAAGGTGGGGTCGGCAAAACGACGGTCGCTGTCAATTTGGCTGTGGCGCTTTCAAAGCAGTCGAAACGGGTCGCCATCCTTGATTTAGATTTGCAGTTCGGGGACGTGTCGATGTATGTGGACGCCAGGTCGAAGCGGACGATTTACGATTGGGTGAAAGAGGACTTGGACGGGAAACGGATCGAAGATTATTTGACGCTTTCCAAACAGGGAATCTCGATTTTGGCGGCACCCCAACGTCCGGAATTCGCTGAAGTCATTACGGGAAATGATGTACGGAAAGCGATCCATTCATTGAAGCAGCGGTTCGATGTCGTCCTGATCGATGTGTCGAGCCATATGAATGAAAATACCATCGTAGCGCTTGAAAGTTCGGATGAAATTCTCGTCATGACGTATATGGATTTGCCGACATTGAAAAATAGCAAGTTGCTGATCGAGACGTTGGCTTTATTGGGGCTCGAAGACCGTGTGAATGTTGTGCTGAATCGTCATTTCAAAGTGAAAGGGATTTCGATGGGCATGGTGGAACAAGTTGTCGGCAAGAGGCTGTTCGCAACTTTGCCTGCAAAGGAGAAGATGATGACGACAGCTGCGAATGAAGGGATTCCGGTACAAGTGTCTCATCCGCGGTCGGGATTTGCTCGGAATATAACGAAGATGGCTGACGTGTTTGTCCGTCCGATCCAGTCCAACAATAAACCGGCGGAAGTGCTCGGCCATGCAGGGGGGCATGCGTAATGTCATTGCTTTCGCGGCTCGGTGGGAATCAGCAGGAACCGAATCGTCATTCGGCTAAGGGACTGCAACCGATCGAATTGAACAAGTCGTCCAATGAGCTATGGGTTCGGCTCCATAACCATCTCGTCGATGAGCTGAAAAAACCTGCCCATCAAGAGAAGGAGCTGGAGCCGCTCATCCAACAGCTAGCGGATGCGTTCTTTTTGAGTGAAGCGAACCATCTATCGTTTGAGGAAAAGAAGCAGTTGAAGCAGGATGTGACGCATGAACTGACCGGGTATGGCCCGATTACACCGTTGCTTGCAGACCCTTCCGTCACAGAGGTGATGGTGAATGGGCCGAATTTGGTCTATGTGGAAATCGGCGGCGTTATCGAGAAGGTGAACATTTCATTTCGGGATGACCTTCACATATTGCGTGTCATCGAGAAGATCGTTGCACCGCTCGGACGGCGAATCGATGAAAGTGTCCCGATGGTCGATGCAAGGTTGCCCGATGGCTCACGTGTGAATGCGATCATTCCGCCTCTCGCCTTGAAAGGACCGACGCTTACGATCAGGAAATTTTCCGAAGTGCCGTTTACGATTCATGATTTATTGCGCAAGCATACGTTAAATGAAGATATGGCGGCCTTTTTGAAAGCGGCTGTGGAATCGAAGCTTAATATATTCATTAGCGGCGGGACGGGAACGGGGAAGACGAGTACATTAAATGTCTTATCTTCCTTCATATCTACAAAGGAACGGATTGTCACGATCGAGGATGCGGCCGAGCTGCAGCTTTCCCAGGAGCACGTCGTGTCGCTTGAATCTCGTCCGCGGAACATTGAAGGTCAAGGCGAGGTCACGATTCGCGATTTAGTCCGAAACTCCTTACGGATGCGCCCGGACCGCATCATTGTCGGTGAGGTGCGTGGCGCGGAGACGTTGGATATGCTTCAGGCGATGAATACGGGGCATGAAGGAAGTTTGGGGACTGGGCACGCCAACTCGCCAAGAGATTTAGTGGCAAGGCTTGAGACGATGGTGCTCATGGCCGGGTTCGACTTGCCGGTGCGTGCGATCCGTGAACAGATCGCAGGGGCATTGGACTTGATTGTGCAACAGGATCGGATGAGGGATGGGTCTCGGAAAATAACGAAGATCACAGAAGTACTCGGGATGGAAGGCGACAATATTGTACTTCAGGATATCTTCGTCTATCAAACGAGTAAAGACACGTTGGGGAGAGTTACCGGTAAGTTTTCATCGACCGGCATCCGTCCTTACTGTTATGAACGATTATTGATGTCCGGCAACCAGTTCTTGTGGAAGGGGGAGTGGGAATGAAAATGCTTTTGCTCACTTCTCTCTCATTTATCTTAGGAACTTTGCTATTTTGGCTTTTCATTGTTCTTGTCGTGGAAAAAGGGAAGTACGAGAAAAGGCTGAAACATTATATTGAATGGGAAGTCGTGAAGAAACGTGAAAGGCGGGAAGAGGAGAAGCGTAATTCCCTGATCAAGTCGCTGGCGAAGGCGATTGAAGCCGCGTTAAACTTGTCAAAGAATGAATATCTCCTCGTCCAATCGGGGGTGAAGCTCTCGTTAGGGGAGTTGTTTATTGGCCGCGCGATCATTGTCATTCTCATTCTGTTGATGGGGAATTTTTATGAAATGCATTTTCTCTTTGTTGCCATCATAAGTGTCATTGGATTTTATTTGCCGATTGCTTACGTTAAGAGAAGAAGACGGATTCGTCTCCAATTGGCGGCCAACCAACTAGGCGAGGCGCTCGGCATTATCGCGAATGCAATGCGTGCTGGATTCAGCTTCATGCAGGCGCTCAAAATGGTGGCGGAAGAGATTGATGACCCGCTCGGTCCGGAATTCCTGAAAGCGATCCAGGAAATTAACTATGGGTTATCGTATGAAGAGGCCTTTCACAATTTGCAGGAGAGGCTGCCGGAAAAAGAGTTGGAGATTGTCTTGAATACGTTGATTGTCCAACGGAAAACGGGTGGGAATATGGCGTATTTATTGGAAACGATGCAAAACGTCATCTTCGACCGAGCTCGGATTAAAGGCGAAATCCGGACGTTGACCGCACAAGGGCGATATTCGTCTGTCATCATCACGATTTTGCCGATTGCTCTCGCAGCCTATATCCGATTGGTGAATCCCGAGTATTTCCAGACGTTGTTTTCCCACCCGGTCGGTTGGGCGATGATCATTTATGGAGCTTTCAGCATCATTGTCGGCTGGTTGTTTATTAAAAAAATTGTCCATATCGAGGTGTAGCAAGTGGCTTCCGTATTGTTCATCGTGTTCGGAGCACTGTTTATTACAATGATCATTGGAGCGGCCCTCAGTCAACTGTTCAGGCGGGAGATTGCCATCTATGGTAGATTGGTTGACTATTTCGGTTCGGACGATGGGATTGATCGGCTTGAAAAAGATCATGGGAGAAAAGCTTTTAATTGGGGCATTTTAGAGAGCACTAATCGCGGGTTGAAGATGTGGATCGATCATCGCACGAAGCCTGCGAAAAAGAAGGCGTTGGAGGAGCGGCTGCGCGAGGCGGGCTATCCGATGGGGTTGACGCCGACCGATTTCCGGCTCCTTCAATTTCTCGTCGGAGCGACCGTCTTCCTCTGCCACATCCTTGTGTTTATGCAGTTCATTAATGTAATCTCCTTATTAATTTTTTCTACTCTCATGTCTATTCTCTACATGTATTGCATGTCATTTTATATAAGTACGTTGATCAAGAAGCGGCGGCTCGCGATTCAAAAGATGATGCCGGATTTCTTCGACATGGTCAACTTGTCGATCGAAGCGGGAATGGGGCTCGATGCGTCAATCGTGAAAATCTGTCGGCAAATGAAGGGACCGTTGTCTGATGAATTTTTACAAACGATGCGGGATATGGAACTTGGGAAGTCAAGACGGGAAGCGTTCGCTGACTTGCGGAGCCGCGTGCCGGTCCATCAATTTCAAAGCGTCATCACTTCTTTGATTCAAGCGGACATATTGGGCGTCGGCATGGCAAAGGCACTGCGTTCATTGACCCAACGGATCCGCGAACAACGCACACAAATGGCGCGGGAGCAAGCAATGAAAGCCCCAGTGAAAATGGTATTTCCGATGCTTTTATTCATCTTCCCGGCAATGTTCATCGTCATGCTGGGACCGTTGGTGATTTATTTGTTGCAGATGGTTTTTTGAGTCTTTTGGGTGCCCGCTTTTTTGGGGTGCCTGTGCAGGACACTATTCAGTTTATTCACTACAATTGTATATTGCGGAGAGGGAAAGTCAGTCATATGGGGAATGGCTGGCTTTTTTGGTGTGTATTTATACTGGTGGGTGAATTGTCATAAATGTGTGGTGCACAGGCACCGGCACAATTCAGTTTATTCACTTCAATTGCATATAAGAAAACAGGAAGTCGATGATGGTAACATGTCGTTGGCTTCTTTTTGTATTTTTATCCGGAATGATGAATTGTCATAAATGCACCATGCACAGGCACCTTAGAAGGCGCCAGGTGTGGGGGCTTTGAGCATAAACGTGTGGTGGTGTTCATAGGTTGATAGCATCATTTTAAAGAAGGGGGGATATTGTCGTGGTCGGTAAGTTCTGTAAAGAGTGTGGCAGCGGGATTGGGGAAGGGCTGGCTTTTTGTCCATCTTGTGGAACTGCTGTCCCGGCTTCGTCTGTTCCGGCTACATCAGAAGTACCCAAAAGGACGAAGGCGCCGCGTGAGCCGATGAAACGGAAGACGAAGATGTTGCTGGCGGTAGTCGTTGCATTTTGTTTGCTTGCTGTTGGAACTCATTTTATTCTTTCTCATTTGAACGATAGTACGAAGCAGCTGAAGCGCATCCATAATGCGATTATTGATGAAGATGGCGAGGCACTTTTTGCGGAGTTCTTTGTGCGGGACGATTTGATTTACGTGAAAGACAGTTTTGCAAAGAGTTTGCAAACAGAGAACCTTTCAGTGTTGTTTGACGAGCTGACACATACAGTCGACCGAGTGAAGAATTCACGTTTGACTGAAGTTGTGGTGGATGAGAGCGGAGTTGACTTGTTCCGGGTGAAATATGGCAAGCGCTTTTACGTGTACCCGACTGCTTTAATTGAACCGATTCCCCATCCGTTGTTCATCGATACTGATCTTACGGATACGACTTTAGTAATTGCGGATCGTGAATTCGAGCTGACGGGGAAGCCGTTGACGATCATTAATGTTTTGCCGGACTCCTACACATTGACGTTGAGAGGGAACAATACATACGTTGACACGGAGGAGAGCATTTTTTTGGACCGATCTTCTTTTAATACAAATGCAGAGATCAAATTGTCCCGATCTGCCTATGCAGTTCAGTTGGAAGGAATGCCTTCGGACAGCATCGTCTTCGTGAATGGCAAATCAACGGAGAAAACACTTGCGGAGCTTCCATCAATAGCGCCGATTTTTGGTGAAGGGGCAACGTTCCATGCAATCCGGAGTTTGGATGGCGGCGGAACCGAGGAGTCGGAAAAGGTGGTTGGCATTCCGGGTCATTCGATTTCATTCACCTTTCCATTGCTCGTGAAGGAGGAGCAGGAGGCGAAGGAGCGGGAAGAGGCTGCAAGGTTGGAACGGGAAGAAGCGGCAAGATTGGAACGGGAAGAAACTGCGAGAAAAGAACGGGAAAAGGCCGAGTCGGACCTTGCACTTCTTCAGGAAGCCGCGGAAACATACCAGGCATTTAGGAGCGCGTATGAGGATGCACTGAATTTCCGGAATTTTGCGTACGTCGAGCCGTATTTAAATGGCGGAAGTAATGTGTATAAGGAAATGAAGAAGTTCATAGCGGATATGGATCCGGATAGTTTCTATGTATTTTCATCCAACGAAGTAGTGGATGCTGAAATTATCGGCGACGTCATCCATCTGCATGTCCGTGAGAAATTTTATTATACAGATAAGCGTGAGACGCTGGAGTATGACCGCAAAAAACGATATGAGTTCGAGAAGAACGGCTCTGGCAGCGGTTTGCGCATACTTAAAATTCATATTGAAGATACAAAGAAGAATAAATCATGAGGGGGAATTGAGTGTGACCATTCAAACGAAAATCGGTGGCGGGTTAAATAAATTGCAGGACACTATCCAGACGGGCAAGCAGAAGATGCAACTCGTCCAGGAAACGAGTCAAGTGAAGACGGAAATGGAGCAGATACGCCAGGAACGTATAAAGCTGATCATTCAGCTTGGCAATGATATTCATTTGAAAATACGAAAAGGCCTTGAAAAGGATGAGAACCTCCTGAAACTATCCGCACTTATCGAGCGACTGGACAAAGAAATTTATTCAAAAGCAAAGCAATTGGAACTTTTGAAAGCCCAGCAAGCAAGCGACACCGCCAGCTGTTCCGGCTGCAAGAATCCTGTCCAGCCGACAGACAAGTTCTGCGGCCATTGCGGGGAAGCGGTTGCCCAGCAGAAAACGAGTGAAGAAACACTTGAAAAGGCTTGCATGAACTGTGAGACGAATATAACGGAATCCGCTGTTTTCTGCCCGTGCTGCGGAATATCCGTGAAGGAATAAGGAGGCCATGCGCATTGTTCTGTAAAGATTGTGGAGCAAATAATAACGAGTTCGACCTGTATTGCGCGGCGGATGGCGCAGCCTTACTTCCGATTCCAAAAGGGTTTTTCGCGTCCCCTTTGGTCTATTGCGGAAAGTGTGGCGGGAAAAGCGATGCGGCGGATGCATACTGCAAACAATGCGGGCACCATTTGATTGTGTTTGAACAAAGCGCTCAAAAGGTCGATGTCAGTTCTGTCAAATCCTCTGTGCCTAAAGTGAAGCAACCTGCTTTGAGAGTGGACTCCCTTCTTTCCCCGACATTCATCAAAGCTGCTCTGGTGCCGGCCGCTTTTACGATTATATTGGCACTGCTGTCCGCTTTCGTCGTCCAAATGTTTACGGAAAAAGTCGTATTGGACGCGCTTGAATCTAGTACGGGAATTTCCTATTCCGCCAAGGACTTGCAGAGAATGAACATGATGGCGCAAGGTCTGCTCGAAGACAAGGTCAATGTTTCAGGCCCGAAAGTCTACGGTATCACGACATTTGTCGCATTGCTCCATAATGCAGATATCGCATTGAAGGCGAATTTGGATTTATTCTTTACGAACTTTGGAATAAAGGCCGATTTGAAAAACCTAGCTCCTTATTTGCTGTTCATACCTTCTTTAATTCTCGCACTTGGCGGGGTTTTGCTTGGGAAGCGTGCAAGGAAATTTGTTATGCCGATATTCCCGTCAGCCATATGGATGAGCGTCATCTATGCCTTTTTCGTAGCAATCACCACGTTGTTTGCCGGTTGGAAAATTAGTGGCAGCGGAAAAGGATGGGCAGCACTCGTCGCTGGTGAGGCATCATTGAAATTTTCTATTGTCACTTCATTCATCACTGCGCTGCTCCTTGCACTTGTGATTGTGAGCGTCGCTGCATTTTTCGCGAAACACGGAAAAATGGCATTTACGGTAATGAAAACGATGAAACCAATTTATCAATACGGGTTTTATTCCCTACTGGTCATCGGCACGATGGCAGGGCTAGGTTCACTTCTCTCTTTTTGGACGCTGATAACGTACAAAGCAGGGGATCTGCAACTGAATGGCGTTGAGGCGGCGGGCGAGTCGCTGTTCATCGCACTTGGTCCGTTTTGGCTGATTACTTTGGTGCATTTGGTGCCGCTGAATTTCAAGTTTCAAATGGACGATATGATGCTCTCCGTCAACGCATATCTATTCAGTTCGACAGATGGGATTGCGAAGGCGTTCCCGGATAATCCGGACGCAATTGAGTTCATTAAGGTCTTATTATTCCGGGGTGAAGACGGTCTGCCAATTTGGATGAAACTGAGCATCTTCATTCCGGTCATCCTTTTGGGGTTCGTTGGATTCAAGGTTTTTCATTCGCCGGTGGAGCAACTGACATCGATTGTGTTATTTGCCGCTACGTACACTGTTCTCCTTGTTTTATTTACAGTCGCGACGCGGATGGGAATTTCCATATCCGTAGCCGAACCCTTCTCTATTAAAGTCCACGCGCCGATTATCGGAACGGCTGCTATTACATTTGTGTTGGCGTTTGTGTGCTTGTTTGTTGGTGGAGTTGTTGGGGGCAAAAAGCGATCAGCTGTATGATGGGGAGTTCTCCAATGGATAGATATGCTAGGGGGAATTAACATGAACCAGGAGTGTTGCCCATCATGTAATTCGGATATGGAGCTTGCCGAACTGTTTTGCCGAAACTGCGGTTGGAGACGTCCTGCAGAGGTTGATGAAAAACTTGAAAGACGGAGCAGATTGCCTATTATTCTCATTTCCGTATGTGCCGTTTTGGGAGTGATGCTTATTGGTTGCCATTTTTTATTAAAAAACATCACTTCGCCAGAGCGGTCGATGGAGCTGTTGCGTGCAGCTCTACAGTCTGGCGATGAAGACTTGTTCCTGAATTTGATTAGCGCAGATGGGAATGAGGAACAAGCGGCTGCCCTTTTCCACGCTTTGCAAGATATAGGGGATACCCTGATTCTATCGGATATTGTGGATGCTGTTGAAGGGGTCCACCAAAGCGGTCTGCATCAAATCATACGCGGTAACGTTGAGGAGCCATTGCTTCGGTTGTATTTGGAAAGTAGGTTTGGTCTCTATCCGGTCGTCAAGTTTGCCATTGCGCCTGGCTTTGGAGAAGTGGAAATCAAAGATGAGGTAAATGAGACAGCAAGTGTTATGACAATGGATGCGGTTAAGGATCAGCCTTTATCTACCGAAGAGGCGCAGAAGGTCGTTGAAGATTTGCTTGATTCAATATCCGAAGTATTTCGGAAGCATGGGGAGCAGTTCGAGGTGACTTCAGATATGGAGGCTGACGACTATTTCGGGATGATTCGGCCATCACTCTTAGATTACGCATCTATTGAGTTTACTGATGGATACTTGAAGGGGAATGCATCTCTATTTTATTTTGACTATGATGTGAAGGTCTTTCCTAGCACGAGTCTAGATGTCCGGTTCACTTTACATGAAGTAGCTGCTGATCGATTTATCGCATCCAGTATTGAATTTGGCGATGGTATTGTTTCCTACAGCGCTACCCTTTATTACACAGTCGTGAAGGAAGATGGCTATTGGAAAATGGACGAATTCAAATGGGTTCCGTCAACTGAAGAACACATTAACGTCACCGCAGATGAAGTACTTGCCCACATGAAAACGTATAATCCAGGTGTCGAGATTGTGAAGGAAGTAGAATATAACGGATCAAAAGTTTATATTATAAGCTTTGGAGAAGGTGAAATGTACTATGGGTTATACGCGGACACCGCTGACATCGGTTACGATATACCGGATTACCTTTACCCAAAGGGCCCCGTTAATCCGAGCCTGCCGACACTCCCTTTAACCAGGGACCAAGCAGAAATTGCAGTAAAGGAGTATCTTCGTATCGGGGAGTATGACGTAACAAAGGTGGCTTATGACCATGACAATGAAAGGGGCCACTATGTCATACTAGTGTATGAGATTATGGACGCCGGCACGCAATATGAACGTCTCGCCACAATAGGCTGGTACGGGGTTGACCCTCAAACAGGTAGGGTTTATGATGCGATGTTTGGGGAGTAAGGGAAGTTTTGCAGCGGTGCCTGTGCAGTAAGCAATTCAGTTTATTCACTATAATTGTATGTGAGAAAAGAGGAAGTCGATGAAATCAACACATCATTGGCTTCCTTTTGTATTTTCATCCAGAATCGTGAATTGTCATAAATGTGCCATGCACAGGCACCGACACAATTAAATGATTCCAAAAAAAGAGCTGCGTAACACAGCTCTGTGAGTAACAAATTTTATTCTTTTATAACTGGTATCCAAATTTCGCTCTTTACAGATGGTGAGGTTAAATCTTTGGTTTTAATTGACAAAATTTCGGGCCCTTCTGTTCCTTGGTAATTGGAAGATGGAAACCATTCGGAATAAATCTTTCCCCAAGTTTCCTGCAGCGCACTCGGAAAAGGTCCTGCTGACTCGAATACCGCCCATGTTAAAGCAGGAACTTCAAGTTTTGAAAAGTATTCAGGGCATTCTTGAGTAGTTGCCACGCCGATATACTGATCAAGTTCCCCTTTCTCCTCCATGCGCTCTTCGGAAAAGTTTGTGGATGCTTGAATGATTCCTTGAGGTTCAACATTGGAAAGTTTTTGTAGTTGTTCTATTTTCTCTGGAGTTAAGGACTTCCACATTTCTGCTATTTCGGGGTTTTCTCCTTCGAAAATAATTTGAACTCTTTTCATGATACCGACGATGGTAAATGCTTCTTTTTGTTCGATTCGGTAATTCATTTCATTTCCTCCTCTAATCGATAATTGGAAGGTCATTCGTGGGTAGGCTTTTAATTGTTGTCCATTGTTTTTTGCCTCTGATGGTGTTACACCATGTACATTTTGAAAAGCTCTCGTAAAAGAGTCCGGTGAGTTGTATCCATATTTCATTGCAATATCAATTATTTTTATATTACTATTTGTAAGTTCAAATGCTGCCAGGCTAAGTCGTCTGCGGCGAATGTATTCCGATAATGTAATCCCTGCAAGAAATGAAAACATCCTTTTAAAATGATACTCGGAACAATGTGCGATTCTAGCCACCGCTTTATAGTCTATTTCGTTCGTTAGGTTATCCTCGATATACCTCATTGCCTCATTCATGCTCCTCAGTGAATCCATCTCATGACCTCCTTTCACAAATAGAATAACAGTAGTTGAATGTATCCGTCCGACATTTGGTGCACCATTTTGTCGGGTTTTATACTAACTTGATTTTTCAGGTGCCTGTGCAGCATACAATTCAGTTTATTCACTACAATTGTATACAAGAAAAGAGGAAGTCAATGATGGCAACATGTCATTGGCTTCCTTTTGTATTTTCATCCAGAAAGATGAATTGTCATAATTGCATCATGCACAGGCACCGACACAGGCACCGACACAATTTGTTTTTCTTGTTTCCAAAATCTTTCATTGCATAATAAAAATTAATTGTGTATTATTATGCAATACTATTAATAAATATTGAAAGGAATGAACACCATGGAACATATGGGCTTGTTATCATTAATTCCTCCGCTTATTGCGGTTATTTTAGCGATCGTTACGAAGAATGTTATTATTTCACTATTTTCCGGTGTTTTCGTTGGTGTTCTGATGCTTGTCGGAGGCAATCCGCTGACAGCGACGACAGGTGTGATTGGGGATTATTTGTTTCCGCAGTTGACGGATGGGTATAATGCGGCTGTTCTTGTCCTTTTATTTTTCATCGGCGGGTTTGTTGCGCTCATGGAAAAGTCGGGAGGGGGAGCGGCGCTTGCAGCTGCTTCGGTCAAATATATTAAAACGCGGGCGAATGCGCAAATATCCGCTTGGTTCGGGGGCATTGTCATTTTCTTCTCTGACCTTGGCACGCCGCTTATTGTCGGTCCCGTTTTTGAAAAGATTTTTGATAAAGTGAAGATTTCCCGAGAGAAACTCGCGTGGATCATTGACTCCACTGCTTCACCGGTAGCCGTTCTCGTCCCGTTCATCGGGTGGGGCGTGTATATTATGGGGTTGATTCGTGCGGAGTTCGATAAGGTGGGAATTGCCGACTCTGAATTCAGTACGCTCATCCAAGTGATTCCATTCCAATTTTACGCGATTCTGACGGTGTTGCTCGTGCCTTTGATTGCATTGACAAAGCTCGATTTCGGACCGATGGCGAAGGCTGAAAACCGTGTACGCCAAACGGGCCAGCTTTATTGGCCTGAGTCGAAGCCGCTGCGGAAGGCGGAGGAAATGAAGGAATATACGACGGGCAGCCGTACTATTCTCATTTGGCTTCCTCTCCTTGTTTTATTCGTTACGTTGTTCGGTCTGCTCGTTTCAAAGGGTTTTCCAGTCACGCCCGTTCCAGGCGGGGATTTCCGTGTAGCGCTTAGTACGGCCTATCTGTTTGCGGCCATTACGATTGTCATTCTGATGATTGTTTATAAAGTGAAGAAGTTCAATGAGATTTTTGATATATATACTGCCGGTATGCAGAAGATGGTGTACGTGGCGGTGACGCTTGTCCTTGCGTGGTCGCTTGGAAAGGTGATTGGGGAGATGGGAACGGCTGCATTCATCGTAGAAGTGACGAAAGGGAACGTGCCGGCTTTCATTATCCCTGCGATATTATTTGTCGTTGGTGCCGTCATGTCCCTCGCTTCCGGGACATCGTGGGGAACGTTCGCCATTATGCTTCCGATTGCAATTCCGATGGCGATTTCACTGGATGCGCATATGCTCGTATGCATCGGAGCGGTTCTATCCGGAGGAATTTTTGGAGACCATTGCTCACCGATTTCGGATACGACGATTCTTTCATCGACAGGGGCAGGGGCGGATCATCTCGATCATGTCAAAACGCAATTTCCATATGCTGCGTTAAACGCATCCGTCGCTCTCATCGGCTTTGTTGTTGCAGGATTGACGGGAAGCGCGTACACGCTTATCCTAGCAATTGCACTTCTCCTCGCCGCGACTTTTGTTTTATCGAGAAGGAAAGCGGAAAAAGTGGGAGCGGAAATAAACGCTTCTTAAACGGTGCTCTCTTAAACGGTGCCTGTGCAGCAAACAATTCAGACTATGCACTACAATTGCATAAGGGGAAAGAGGGAAGTCAATGATATCAACATGTCATTGACTTCCTTTTGTATTTTCATTCAGAGAAGTGAATTGTCATAAATGTGTCTTGCACAGGCGCCGGGACAATTCAGTTTATTCACTACAATTGCATATGGGAAAAGAGGAAGCCGATGATAACAACATATCATTAGCTTCTAATCGTATTTTAATCCATAAATGTGAATTGTCATAATTGTACCGTGCACAGGCACCGTTTTGGGTGTTCGTATAAGACTACTGGATATCTTCGAGAAAGAGAATTAGTATAGATAGTAACAGTAAAATTGAATTGTGTAGAGTTGAGGTGTTTCCATGAAAGCATTTATTGTAAAACTGACATTTGAGGATATCGAACCGCGGATATGGAGAAGGGTTGTTATGCCGGCGGACGCAACGTTTAATCGATTGCATGAAATGATTCAAAACGTCACGAACTTTCAAAGTAAGCGGATTGATGAGCCTTATCATTATTTCGATATAGAGGTAGATGGGCTGTTCATTACAAATAATCCTTCGATTCATGAAGAGTATAAGAAAGAGTTTAATGGATTGGAGCTTAAACGCCCTTCACATCTGAAAATAGATGACTATTTGGAGGCGAATGGTCAGTTCTTGTATCGCTATGATTCGGGAGATGATTGGCGGATCATTGTTGACCTCGAGGAGATTGTGGAAGATTACTATTTCGGCTTCCCGACAGTTTTAGCGGGAGAGGGTATAGCGCCGCCTGAAGATGTAGGGGGGCCAACGGGGTTTGCTCATTTTTTGACCGTTTACGACGATCCTACCCATCCTGATCATTCGTCGATGCGTTCGTGGGCGGAGGCACAGGGCTATAAGCCATTTGATATGGATGACATAAACGACATGTTGAAATATATGAGATACCAGAAAACCGAGTGGGATCGTATCAATCATAAAAACTATCATGTCATATCGGACAAGTATCGCGGTCCAAAGCAAGTCGAGCAGGTTGACATTCCGTACAAAGAGCTGGTCGTGGACTATATGGTTGCGTGTACGAACTTATACGGGATCGTTTCTTGTGAAAAAGTCTGTGAAATTTATAATGACCAAAATAAGTCGCCGATTACAAGTGAAATGATGAAGACGTTGTTATCTGACTCGCAAACTGTCGAGCTTTTGAAGATGAGGCATGTATACGTGGAAGGTCAGAATTTTCACCATGGGTCATTGGATAAAATTGACAAGTTGAAAATTTTGAGTGAAGGACAAGGGAAGCCGTATTACGTTCCAGAAAAGGACGAGCTTCTTCGATATGCAGTGGAAGCCTATTTTGAACCAACACCCCAGCATGAAGAGCTGAAACAGCTAATGATGAAAGAGGGGTTTCCTGAGGAGAGAATCGAAAGAGAAATCCGAATGCTTGTCGAAGAGCTGTCCGTTACAGGTGCTAGTATCATCTCTATCTTCCAACCGTTCGCAAGCCGATTAGGTTTGAACGAAAAAGCACAAATCTACAGTTATGCACAACGGGTGACAGACATTGCGAACACAACGCGATATTGGAAAAATCGCGGTCACACGCCGATTGAGCTTTCTCGATTTGAGAAGCCTCATTTGCGTCCTCTGCCTGCGGAGCCGGCGAAAAAAGTAGGCCGCAACGACCCATGCCCTTGTGGAAGCGGGAAGAAATATAAGAGATGCTGCTTGAAGTGAAAAACGTGCTTGCAGGGTGCTTGTGCAGTAAACAATTCAGTTTATTCACTACAATTGTATAATCTAGAAACGAAAAGCCGATCAATTAGTCATTTGATCGGCTTTTCTTCGTATTTGTATGCATATTGTTGAATTGTCATAAATGTGTCTTGCACAGGCACCGGAGTAATTTAAAAGAGGGTTTCCGTAATATTCAGCGAAGTAGTCATTATAGTACATTATTTGGAAATGGGGGATTAAGGGTGCAGCATATGTTGTTCGCAGATCCGATTAAATTGAATGCTATTCGTTACGGGGAAAAGGAAGCGCTCTCTTACATGGGCAAGAGGTTTAGTTATCGTGAATTCAACGAGCGCATTAATCGGTTGGCACATGCACTGCTTGAGGCGGGTATTGAAAAGGGCGATAAGGTAGCGTTCATGCTATTAAATTGCAATGAACTCTTTGAAATCATGTTCGCTTGCGCAAAGATCGGGGCGGTTTTCGTACCGATCAACTCTCGCTTCGTTGGCCCGGAAATTGAGCATGTGTTGAAGAACTCTGAGGCGGTTGCGTTATTTTATGGGGTGGATTTCGACAAAGAAATTTCGACGATTAAAGAGCGAGTGAAGGATGTGCAGCTTTATGTATCGGTTGGGGGCTCTGGGGAGGTGGCGCTTTTCGAATTTGAAAGCTGGATCGCTCTTCATTCCGAAAAGGAACCGGTTATTAATTATGAATTGAGGGAACTCGATACGGTTTGCATTATGTATACGGGAGGGACGACGGGACATCCGAAGGGAGCGGTCAGGTCGCATCGGAGCATGTATCTCGTCGCGTTGTTGTTCAGCATTGAATTTGGGATTGTAAGGAACGGCAAAGGATTGGTTTCCGGGCCTTTGTATGGTGCGGCGGCTCTGTCGACTTCCGTGCCGAATCTCTTCGTCGGCAATTCGCTGCATATTTTGCCGAAGTTTCACCCTGTTGAAGTATTGGAAGCAATTGATCGGGAGAAAACGACGACTTCATTCATGGCTCCGCCAATGTTCGATGCAATTTTTGCTTTGCCGGAGGAAGTCCGAAATAAATACGATGTCAGTTCGATGAAGGGGTTGTTCTCGGTTGGTGCGCCTTTACATTCCAGCACGAAGGAAAAAGTGATGGCATTTTTTAAAGAAGCTGAGTTGAATGAGTTTTACGGTGCAACGGAGCATGGCGGATCGACGAATTTATTCCCGGAGTACCAGGATCAGAAAGATCGCTCCGTCGGTGTGCCAATGCTTGGAATGGAAGTGAAGCTTGTCGATGCCGATGGGAATGAAGTGCCGCCGGGTCAACCGGGAGAGTTTTTTGTGAAGGGCTTGACCCTTTGCGATGAATATTATAAGAATCCGGAAGCGACTGCTGAAGCGTTCCATGGCGAATGGCTTGGCCTCGGTGATATGGGTGTTCGGGATGAAGACGGATTTTATTCCATCGTCGATCGTAAACAGGATATGATTTTGTCGGGTGCGCTGAACGTTTACCCCGCGGAAATTGAAGGTGTCCTCCATCGCCATCCGAAAATAGCGGACGTCGCTGTGATTGGCGTGCCAGATGAAAAATGGGGGGAAGCGGTGAAAGCAATCGTTGTCCTCCGTGAAGGGGAGGAAGCCGACGCAAAAGAAATTATCGACTTTTGTGATGGTAAGCTCGCCGACTATAAAAAGCCTCGATCTGTCGACTTCATGGATGAACTTCCGCGCAGCTTGCAAGGGAAGCTGTTGAAGTATAAGTTACGGGAGATGGTGGCTGTGGAGAAATAATTAGATTTGTGTGGGTGCCTGTGCAGCATGCCTTGTGGGTGCCTGTGCAGCGGACAATTCAGTTTATTCACTACAATTGTCTAATCTAGAAACGAAAAGCCGATCAATTAGTCATTTGATCGGCTTTTCTTCGTATTTGTATCCATTTTGTTGAATTGTCATAAATGTGTCTTGCACAGGCACCGACACAATTCACCATTCTTTATTCCAAAACGGTGCGAACCATTTTACGCCTCTGCGGTTCATGGGGAGGAGCTTCATGTCGGCGATTAGATGGCTGCCGTATCCTGCAATTCCCGCTGCTAGTAGACCGTCAAGCGCCCACTCCTGCTGTAATTGATTCAAAATGAATGCATAAAAAGCGAGCCCAAGAAGGGAGTGAGTGTAGGAGCGATGGGCCAGAAACGACGCGATGACGATATAGCTTCCCATAAGCAGGACACCGAGCGATTGATGCATGACAATTCCGAGCCACATCACCATGACACCGGTGAGGGTCAACATTCTTCGTTGTGTAATGAGTCGCGATACGATGAACAGGAGCAAACCGATTCCTGCGTAAAGTAAAATGGATGGGCTAAAGCCTGAGTTGAAGTATTGGTAGACGATTGCTACTAAAATGCCCGCACCGACGAGCTGCATCAGCCATTGCGTGACCTGCTTGGAAAGAGTGATCCGGTTGCTCGCCAATCCGTTCGTATCCAAGTCGGGGACAAGCGCTGATACGCCGCCTGCCAATGAGGCGACTGCGACTGTATATAGATCGGGCTGCACCTGATACCCTGCAAATGCTCCGACGGCGACGCCGATAGCTGCGTGTGAACTTCCTTTCATCTGTAAACCTCTCTTGTTGTGTAATCTTCTTATTATCCATCATGTTGGAGAAGGGAAGCAATGGGCTGAAGTTAGTACTTTTACAGGGACAGGGGAATGAAGGACTTATATATTTGATAAGTTGAAAATTTCAATAGCGTAATGGTGAGGTTGTGTTACAATTATTTACAAATAACCGAATATCGGAGTGATGAAAGATGAGGAGAAGTTTTACTGGATTGATCGCAATGGTTATTGCGATTCTTATGATAGCCATGCCAATCCACTCAGCTGAGGCAGCGCCAGCAAAGTTCAAAAACTGCACAGAATTGAATAAAACATATTCTGGTGGCGTCGCTAAAAATGCCAAAGTTAAAAATGTAGGTGGCAATACGAAGTTCAAGCCTTTCGTTTCAGCAGAAATTTACAATGCACATACAAAGATGGACCGTGATAAAGATGGAATTGCTTGTGAAAAGTGAAAGATAGGTGCCTGTGCAGCACACTATTCAGTTTATTAACTACAATTGCATAAACGAAAAATGGGAAGCTTATCAAATCGAGGTTTGATAAACTTCCCATTGTATTTTTATTCCAATATATGAATTGTCATAAATGCACCTTGCACAGGCACCGAAACAATTCAGTCAATTCTGCGTTCGGAATTTCATGTCATACTGTCCGCCATTCTCGACGAATATTAGCAATTGATAATTCGTATGAGGAAAAAATTTTCGTATCGGAGTGACGATGATTTCATTTGCTACCGTTTCTGTCACAATGGGGACATCCCTGCCTGAACGGTTGATGCGGATTTCGACTTTATCCCCTTCTGTCAACGCTCGGTCAAATGTGATTTGCCAGTTTTTATTCACCGGTACGTTTTCGTGTGGTGGAAATGATTTGATATCTGAAGCAACTTCCCGTGGAGGTGACGGGTTCTCTTGGACTACTTCTTCATTGTAGGTTGAAAAGTTAATAACCCCTTCGCCGAATTGTGAATCCCAACCCGCCGTTCCATAATCTGTGGTGTATTTCTTCAGCAAGCGTTCAACGTCTTGAACTGTCCTTGACGGGTCTTCCAGCTTAAGCATGGTGGCGACTGCGCTTACGAAAGGCGTTGCGGTTGAAGTGCCGCTATAACTCTTGAAAGAACCTCCGGGGACGCTCGAAAGGATGTCGACGCCGGGTGCCGCGATGTCGATGGAAGATCCAGTATTGCTGAAGTCTGCAATTCGGTTGTTCCGATCGGCTGCCCCTACAACGATCACTTTCTGTTCACCCGCCGGATAGAGGTTGGTCGTATCCATGCTTTCATTCCCTGACGCAACGACGACAACGACGTCATGGTCCAGCGCATAGCCAATCGCTTCAGCCAAGTATGTCGAATACTCCTCGCCGACGAAGCTCATGTTGATGACATCGGCGCCATGATCGACTGCATATCGAATTCCCTCAGCAATATGATTGTCGTAGCCTCGCCCTTCTTTATCCACCGCGCGAATCGGCATGATTTTCACGTTTTCCGGCGTCGTATCGGCAATGATTCCAGCCATATGTGTACCGTGGAAATGCTCGTCCGTCGGGTCTGAATTCTTGTCCAATACATCATATCCCGCAACTAAACGATCACGGAGGAAAGGATGGTTCAAATCGACTCCGGTGTCAATGACAGCGACAATGGAGATTCCTTCAAGATCCTGAGTCCGTTTAATTAACTCGTCAGCCCCAATGTGAGCCGGCCCCCACGACTTCGCTTGCCACGTACCTGCTTGCAGCGCTATCGTGCGGATATAATCAGGCTGTAACACCTTCGCATCAGAGAGGTTTTCAATTTCATCTTTATGTACACTTTCAACAATCAATTCATTTTCTTCATTAAGCACTTCCACTAGGAACCGGTTACTCTCACTCGCCAGTGCGGCCGGACTTGCCAAGCAAAGCACCAGCAATGTAGATAAAATACTTGTCCATACAACCTTCTTCATCTGTCTACTCACCACCATGTCATTGTCTATTAGACTATAGCACAAATTAGTAGTTTTCAAACAAATGCTTCTTAGGTGGTGCCTGTGCAACACTCAATTCAGTTTATTCACTAGAATTGTATATTGCTTACAAGTTAACTGCGTCGCTTAGCATTTTGCTTCATTAATAATTGAATTTTTATGTAAAGTAGTGAATTGTTATAAATGTTTTGTGCACAGGCACCGACACTATTCAGTTTATTCACTACAATTGCATAAAGTAAGAAGGGAAGCCAATCAACTCATCATCTGATTCGCTTCCCTCCGTATTAATATACCTAACGTTGAATTGTCATAAATGCGCGATGCACAGGCACCTGCTTTCGCCGCGGTGCTTGGAAGTGTTCATCCGAGTAACTCTGCTGCGATCTTTTTGGCGGTCACGATATTTTTTGTGCCGTGGATAAGCATTCTTCCGTCCCGGAACAAGACGATGCGGTGCCCATTGTATTCACAAGCGACTAAATAAGGATTGTGGTTTAGATTGGATACTGATTTCCGAATGGATTCGGCAAAAGGGGACAGTTCGACCTTTCTGTTTGCGGGCCATGTCAATTGGATGGTGTCTCTTCCGCAAAGCACTGCCGATCGGATTGACAAGTTGGCGGTCAGGAAGGGATAACTGGCATGTTCCGAACAGCTCGGACAGTCGCTTTTTTTAAATCCGGCCACTTGGATGGATGCCCGCTCTTCAGTCCATACATCAACTGATTCAAGCTTTGGTTCAATCTTTGTGCCCGTCAAATATTTTAAAACGCCCGCAATTTGCCGGGCAGCTGTCGTGACGACAACTGGACTGATGACACCAACCGTATCGCACGTCATATGCTGTGCTGGAAGTGTGTCGAGCAGACAGTGAAGGCAAGGTTGTCCGCTTTGGACACCAATCGGAAATGTCAGGCCGTAACTGCCGACGCAAGCCCCCATGAAAAACGGCAAGCCGAGTGTCAGGGCGGCGTCGTTAGCGAGCAGTCTTGTTTCAATATTGTCCGTGGCATCCACGATCAGATCATGTCCGGCGAATAGGTCAAGGACGTTTTCGGGCGTCACATCCGTAACGATTCCTGTTATCTGTACGTCTTTGTTGATGGACCTGAGTCTCTTTTCGGCCGCCACCGCTTTCGGCAATTGGTCAACGACATCCTGCTCAGTGTAGAGTTGTTGGCGATGTAAGTTCGTCCACTCGATGATATCCCTGTCGACGATCGTCAATCGCCCGATGCCTGCGCGGACAAGCATTTCAGCACCCGAAGAACCGAGTGCTCCTGCCCCTAAAACGAAAACGCTCGCTTCCCGTAATCTCTTTTGTCCTTCCACACCGATGGGCGCGAATAATTCTTGACGTGAATATTTTGAGTTCAATTCGGGACAAGCCCTTCCATCGGACTGCTTGCAACGGCATAATCCCGTTCCGGCATCCGCCCCGCCTCGAAGCCGAGCCTGCCAGCCTCGATTGCGAGTTTCATTGCAAGCGCCATTTTCACTGGGTCCTTCGCCTCTGATACAGCAGTGTTCAGCAAGACTCCATCGGCACCTAATTCCATTGCATAAGCTGCATCCTTCGGCGAACCGATTCCTGCGTCGATGATGACCGGGACGTCGGATTGTTCGATGATAAATGTCAAATTCAGTGGGTTTACGATGCCGCGGCCTGAACCGATCGGAGAAGCGCCGGGCATGATTGCATGGACACCGAGCTCGCATAATTTCCGGGCTAGTACGACGTCATCCGATGTATAAGGCAAGACGATAAACCCTTCCTCTAGCAACATTTCCGAAGCACGCAGCGTCTCAACCGGATCGGGGAGCAACGAACGGTCACAACCGATTATTTCTACTTTCACCATATCGCAAAGACCGGAAGCTTTCGCTAATTTCGCGATCCGGACTGCTTCCTCGGCAGTTTTAGCTCCTGCAGTATTCGGCAGGAGCGTATATTTTGACAGGTCGAGTTGCTCCAGGAAATTGGGTTGCGAAGGTTCAAAAATATTCATTCGTCTGACCGCAAACGTCAGGATTTCAGTTTCTGACACCCGGACGGCCTCTTTTTGCGTCTCGAATGAAGGGTACTTCCCGGTTCCTAACAAAAGCCTTGAATTAAATGTCTTATCCCCAATTGTTAACATTTTTATCCACCTCCTACGAAATGAATAATCTCAATTTGATCCCGGTCATTGATAGGTTTGCAGTGTGCATCCTTTGACAGAATGCTGCGGTTCACTTCCACAACTGCAATGCGTTCGGTTAACTTCAGGTGATCCAGCAGTTGCTGTATCGTATTAATCCCTGACGGTACTTCATAACTTTTCCCGTTAAGTTCGATGACTTTTTCCATTAGAACTCCTCCTATTCGCATTGAATGCGTTTATCTTATTAATTCACCCTTGTACGTTGCCAAAGATTGTTCGGGCGTCCCGCTATTGAAAACGGCGGACATGAGTGCAATGCCTGAAACCCCGCCTTGTTGAAGCGGAATTACATGACAGGGCCGAATACCCCCAATTGCATAGATCGGCAAAGGGATGGTCTGCGCCATCTTGAAGAGCTCCTCGGTCCCGCGGGGTGGCAAGCCCTTTTTTGAGGGGCTCTCAAACACATGCCCATACAGCAGCCAATCAGCTCCCGCCTCATACGCCATTACCGCTTCTTCAACGGAATGGACGGATCGCCCAAACGATAATGACGGAAAAGAATATCGTAAGAGACCGAGGGGCAGTCCGTGACCGGGAAGCTGTACACGATGTATTCCGGTTAGTAACGCAATGTCAGGACGTCCATGCACAATGATTTTATTCTCATCAAAACCGGCTTCCAGCAAGAGCCTAATCAGTCCAATCACCTCGGCATCCGTCTTCAGCCTTTCACGTAAAATTACACGATCGATGAAGTCCCCGATCCGTAGTAAAACGTCTACAAGCTGCGAGTTCTCCATCCGGCTGTTCGTCACAGCAATTACATCCATTAAATACCTCCTGTAACTAAAAAGACCACTTCCCATGTAAGGAAGCGGCCTACTGATTGTGTAAAAAAATAACAGCGAAAGAGACGCCACTTCCCTACGCAGGTACAAACCTGTTCAGGTAATAAGGGTATCGGAGTCCAACTCTTCTCTCAGTCCTTTAAAAGGATTCCCCTAATGGTCAAATAGTTATGAAATTAGTATACAATCTAAAGCATAACACTTACTACAAACAATTGAAACTAGTAAACGGTGGTGCCTGTGCAGCATACAATTCAGTTTATTCACCAAAAATGTATATTAATGACTAGATAACTGCGTCACATAGCGTTTCGTTTCGTCAATTATTGAATTTATATGCATAATAGTGAATTGTCATAAATGTGTCGTGCACAGGCACCGGCGCAATTTCGGCGCAATTTGGTTTAATGAAGGGTTTTTCGGATGCGTGTCGTATTAGGTATAGTATTAGAAATTGCGCGGGAGGAAGAGGGGGAAGGGCGATGAATCTTTACCAGTTTGAAGAGGTGGTGGACGCTACTATTGTCGACCGGGGTTCTGAGTATTATGAAGCTGGGTTTGTTTCAAAGCTTGGCCGGTTAGGGGACGGCCGGTACACTGCACTCGTTGAAGGGGCGGATATGTATGAAGTTGCCGTGCAGCTTGATGAGGAAAACAATATCCTTTCGTCTAGCTGTGATTGTCACGATTTGGGGCTGGTATGTAAGCATGAGGTTGCTGTTTATTATGAATTAATTGCAAGACTGAAGGGCAATGATTTACCTGAGGCGACGGGCGGCGCTGCAATGGCCGATCAGCCGGATTTGATTGCGACGCTTGAAAACCTATCCAAAGCGAAGTTGATTGATATACTGATTGAGTTGGCGGAGAATGACCCGATTTTACATAATGAGTTGCTCTTTAACTATGCAACCGTCGATGAGCAGCATGAGTTTGCTCGTTGCAAGAAGATGATTGATTCCATCATCGAGAAGTATGTTGGCCGAGAAGGGTTTATTACATATAAACATGTTAGCGGCTTTGCGGATGAATTGTCGGGTGTGCTCCATAAAGCGGAGACGTTGAAAGATCCGATGATTGCCATTGATATTGCGGGATTGCTGTTAATAGAAGGGATGAAATCCTTTCAATATGCAGATGACTCGGGCGGAGATATCGGCGGTTTAATTGACGGGGCGATCAAAACGATGCATATGATAGCGGATGTACCTTTGGGGATTGCAGAGCAAAGCGAGATGTTGGACAAGCTTATTCATTTGTCGAAATCCGACGTATTTGAAGGATGGGACGACTTTCGGATTGACGTGCTCGGTGTCTGCATGAAATTTGCAGGGAACGAACAGTTGCGAAAGACGTTGACGAATGAATTGGAATCAATGATAAAAGATTCGTCTGCAAATCATTATGGCCGGTATGCGAATGAACGGATTTTCAACTTGCTGTATGACATTATTGAAACCCACGGCACGATGGAGGAAGCGAGGCAGTTCCTACAAGAGAACATAAACTACCCTTCTTTCCGGAAACAATTGATGCAGTATGAAATGAAGGAAGGCAACTACGAAAGCGTGTTGGCGTTGGCTGCTGAAGGGGAGCGCATGGATAAAGACTATCGCGGCTTGGTGACACGGTGGAAAAAATGGCGGTTTAGAGCGTATAAACAATTAAATTTTCTTGAAGAGCAAATGAAAATCGGGCGTGAGCTAATGATGGTAGGGGAATTTGAGTATTACTGGGAATTGAAGGAACTTGCTGGGGACGATCATCCTTCTTTTTATAATGAGTTGAAGCAGGAATTGGCGAAAGAGAATGAACGGGTGTATGTCCAGCTTATCGAGGCTGAAGAGGATATTGATGCCATCCTTGCATATGTACGTGAAAATCCCTCGTCAGTTGAACGTTATTTGAAATACTTGATGGACTCCCACAAAGATGAGGCGATTTGGTTATTCGAATACCATGTGAAAGCGATGGCCGAAAATGCAATCCATCGAAAGCAATATAAGGAAGTGTGCCAAGTATTAAAGCGCTTCCGAAAAGTAGCCGGCCGAGAAGCCCAACTGAATTTGGTAGAAGAGCTGAAACAGACGTACAAAAACCGTCCTGCATTTCTGGATGAATTGGGTAAGCTATAAAGGGTGCCGATAGAGGCGCCTTTTTCAAATTGAGCTAATTGCACCGGTGCCTGTGTAGGACACTATTCAGACAATACACTACAATTGTATAATAAACTTGAATGAATCCTATCAATTCAATATTTGTTGGGTTTTAATATGTATTTATATACGATTTAATGAATTGTCATAAATGTGCCTTGCACAGGCACCGACACAATTTAAATGAGAAAGGAGGATTTTGGTGGATATTCATTTGATCGAAAAAGGGTTGTACGAAGGTAGACTTTTGGAGACGGCGACTTTCGGGATGGGGTGCTTTTGGGGACCGGATGCAAGGTTCGGAAGTTTGCCTGGCGTGATCCGGACGCGTGTCGGCTATGCGGGTGGAACAACGCCTTCACCGACGTATCGGCAAATGGGCGATCATACGGAAACTGTGGAAATCGATTTCGATCCGGCGATTTTACGTTATGAGGACGTCCTGCGTCATTTTTGGCGGAACCACTATCCGAACCGCGATCAGTACAAGGGGCGCCAGTATTTGTCGCTGCTGCGCTGCCGCAATGAAGAGCAGTTTGAAGCTGCTGAGCGTGTGAAGAAGGAAATGGAAACGGATTTTGGTGAAGCCATTGAAACCGACATTGCGCAATTTACGGACTTTACGTTGGCAGAAGAACGCCACCAGAAATATTATTTGAGGCGGTATCCTAAAGCGCTCGAGCAATTACACAACCTGTACCCAGCATCGGGCCTGCTCCTCAACTCCACATTTGCCGCCCGCCTGAACGGCTTCGTCAAAGGGTTCCGATCGAAAGATAGCCTGTTAGAGGAAATAGCGGGTTGGGAAATCAATGGGGAGGGCAAGGCGTTGTTGATGGATTTATTCAGCAAAATGAAATGGTGACATGAAAAAGAGACCCTAAAATAGGGTCCCACGTTTCATTATTAAGGATTTGTCGACCATAGGCCAGCCGATTTTAACAGGACGCGCGGGTGCAGTTTCAGCTGCGCGACCATCAATTCCGCAAGGTCTTCCGGTTGCAACACTTTATCTGGATTGCCGTCAGTCAGGTTCTCTTCAAACGCCAAGTCGGTTGCAACTGTGCTCGGCGTCAAGGCAGTGACACGGATGTTGTGCTTTCTCACTTCCAACATGAGTGATTCCGTCAGACCCAACACGCCGAATTTGGATGCGCTATATGCACTTGTGACAGGAGCGCCTTTTTGTCCCGCAGTTGAAGAAATGTTAATGATATCACCTGTTTGGCGGTCAATCATTTCCGGCAACACTGCGCGGGTGACGTTATAGATGCCTATCAGGTTGACGTCGATGATCTGTTTGAATTCCTCCGGAGTGAGCTCAAGGAACTTGCCGAATTTGCCGATGCCTGCGTTGTTAATGAGGATGTCGATTGGACCGAGTTCCGATTTGACATGCTCGACAGCGGCAGTCACAGATTCGTTGTCCGCCACGTCCGCAGCAGCGATAGAAACGTTGACGCCATACTCACTAAGCTCGTCGGCAACCTTTTTAAGATTCTCCTCAGTCTTTCCGATAAGTCCTACATGGATCCCTTCCTTCGCGAAAGCGATTGCCGTCGCACGGCCAATCCCACGCCCAGCCCCTGTAATAATCGCGTTTTTTCCAGCTATGTTCTGCATAGTAAGATCTCCCTTCCGATACGTTGACACGTGTAGTATAGCAAACCGACGGGCTGACTCCTATGGAAACGATTTTTGGATAGGGAATGCCAAGTCATTCCGGATCTCGATGGCGGAGCATATGCTGGTAGTTCGTTACTCTGCCGTCTGTTTGGAATGAATATTGATTCCAAATACTCGCATCCCTGTTCGTTTCTTCGGTTTCCACTAGGCGCATTTCACCCGGCTTCAACGTCATGATGTTGGAATCAATCACTTTCATTTCCTGATTATTGCTGTTGAGCGCCCGAATCTTCACTTGCACCTCCTGCGTCTTACCTATGTTGTTTTTAATGAAATATTGATTGTTAAATGGTGCGTCGTGACAGCGCGACCTATTCTTCGGCAGACACTCTCTTTCGGAAGTCACTAACACAAGAGGGAAAGCTTCCGTAGTTGTGCTCGTCGCTTCAATCGCTTGATTGATGGATGTTGCGAAGGCGATTTTTTTGCCAGTCGGCAATGTAATAAAAAAAGTTATGAAGAAATAAATCGCAAAAGCCGCCGCGAGATAATTTACGGTTTTCGGATCATGCACGGATTTAGGCAGTCTTTTCCCTGCGGTTTTTGTGATAATAAAATTAATGAATATGATGATGCCGGAAATAAGCCCGATAATGCTCATGGCGATGATAGTCTCAACGCTCGTTTGCAAAAATGGGAAGTTGTATTTTTGATCTAAATAAATTTGGATGCTGACGCCGATCACAGTAAATAAGAGCAAAAGGATGACCGGAATTTTCCACTGGACCCTTTCCCTTTTTCCCGACTTCACATCAATCGCCGACCACAGTACCATCACGCCCGGGATCGAAAAAATGATAATCGCAAGATAAACAAACAACACGCTGCCCACCTCCTCCTATGCCCTTTAGTAATACTATTCATATACGACACAGTTCATGGAAGGTTTCATGTGAGATCACCGGTGCCTGTGCAGCGAACAATTCAGACTATGCACTACAATTGCATAAAGTGGGGACGGGTATCGCGGTAAACCAACATTTGAGCTAGACGCAACTGTATTTTTATTCTTGAAAGTGAATTGTCATAATTGTACCATGCACAGGCACCCCACACAATTCAAATAAATGGATTTCATTCATCTATATAAATGTTATAATTCAGGTGTAAGAATTCAAGATAGGAAGAGGTCGTTCAGATGCTGAAAAAACTGGCTTCAGATGCGCTTGGTTTATCGGATATCGGTAAAATCATTGGACCTGAGGATTATGATAAGACGGATGCGGATGATTATATTCGACATGAGGATAATGAAAAGATTTATTTCTTAATTAAAACGAAGGCGGATGAGTATTGCTTTACGAACATAGCTTTTATTCACGTTGATGGCGACAAGGCCGTCTCTTCGAAGCGCGTGTTGAAACGGTACCCATATTCGCAATATCAAATCACTGATGTCCTTCTGGAGACCGCGGGCAAAATCGATTTGGATGTTGAAATCAAGTTCACGTTAGGAAATCAATCATACAGCATCGACGTCGATAAAAAGCAACTCGCGCAATTGAATGATCTGTACAAAGCATTGGTGTACATTTCGGAAAAAGCCCATGAAAACAATGTCCTATTCGAAATAGCGACACAGAGTCTAGATAAGGCCGCCAAAGTGTTGGAGAATTCAAGACCGTCCGACATCCAAATGGCTGACCAATACAAACAATTGACCGAATTCGGTTTCTCATGGATAACATCGGCCCGTGACAAATACCACGTCAAAGATTTCGGCGACGTGTTTGAGAAGTATATTAATAATTAAACCGGTGCCTGTGCAACGCACAATTCAGTTTATTCACTACAATTGTATAAAAAAATAGGAAAGCCGATCAATTCAACATTTGATCAGCTTCCCTTTGTATTTTCATGAGTTTTATTGAATTGTCATAAATGTGCCTTGCACAGGCACCGACACAATTCTCGCGCAATTTCTTAATGGATGTTCCGCTTTGTGAAGCTTCCGCCTCGTACTTCGGCGACTTCGTAAACAGTGACAAACGCTGACGGATCGATTTCAAGAATAATTTCCTTCATTTTGCTATCTTCCAGCCGATTGATAATGCACGTGATCTCCCTGAATTCTTCATTGGAATACGCGCCTTGAACGATACTGTAAGTCGAGCTGCGGCCTAGACGGTCGCGGATCGTTTCGACCATATCTTCAGGTTCGCTCGTAATAATCTTATACATTTTAGAACCGCTCAGTCCTTCTTCAACAATGCTGATCACTTTAGTGGCGATATAGTAAGCGATGGCGGATAGGAAAGCCCCTTGAAGCCCGAAAACCGTCGAGACGATAGCGAAAACGAAGACGTTCAGGAACAAAATCAAGTCACTTGTACCAAAGGGCATTCTTCTGGAAAGCAAAACAGCTAACATATCAATTCCGTCAAGAGCCCCGCCATTACGCAGAGCTAACCCCATTCCGAAACCGAGGATGATTCCGCCGACGACCGTGATTAATAGCGTATCGCCGTGAATGATTATCGGAACATGGTGCATCAAACTCGTGCTGATCGCAAGGGTGGCGATTCCGAGCACGGAGTAGATGGCAAAGCTTTTCCCGATTTGTTTATAGCCTAAAAAGACGAAAGGAATATTCAAAATCGCAATGAGAAGTCCTAATGGAAAACCGAATAATTCGGATCCGACGATACTTAGACCTGTCACGCCTCCATCAGATACTTTGTTTGGAATGAGCACAGATTCTAATCCGTAGGCGGCAATGAGGGCACCGAGCATAACCATGGCGCCGCGAGCAAACAATTTCCATACAGGTGTTTTTTGTTGAGTTTTAGGCATTTGTTGTTCCTCTTTTAAGCAGTTTTTTCTATTCTACACTTATCTCCTTTACATTGTCAGTTCATGCCCCTCGAAGTAAAAGCGGTGCCTGTGCAGCAATCAATTCAGTTTATTCACTACAATTGCATAAATAAAAAATGGAAAGCCAACCAAATTAATGTTTGGTAAGTTTACTGATGTATTATTATGAATTCCTTTGAATTGTCATAAATGTACCGTGCACAGGCACCGCCACAATTCAATTTATTCACTACAATTGTATAAATGAATAAGGGGAAGCTGATCAAATCGCCATTTGACTAGCTTCCCATTGCATTTATATAGGTTTGATTGAATTGTCATAAATGCACCATGCACAGGCACCGACACAATTTGCACAGGCACCGACGCAATTCAGTCTATTGTTTGTTCGAATGTTTTTCGTGGGGAGGAAAGTTTTTCGATTGTGATGTTGAGGTTTCGGATTGAGTCTTTAGTCAGTTCAACTTTCCCATCTTTGTGAAGCCGTTTCCATTCTTTTACGTTCTGTCGATACAATTGCTCTGATAATCGATAGATATCGGCATCAATTTTTAATGCTTCCTCGTAAGTCGTAAGTATTTGTTTTTCCATTTCCTTCTTCACCAACTTTTCTAGCTCTTTTGGTGTTGCCGAGTCGGTAATGATATCGACAATGGCATCGCCATATACGTCAATGTCGAACTTAGCCGTTCCGTGTACAATGACAGGTTTGATTTTCACCTTTACATTCTCTATGACAAGTGAGATATCATTTCCACTTTCCGTTTGAACGGTCATTTGCGATCTCACTGTATCATTCGTCATCCACCTCATTCCTCTTGCTTCAACATCTTGTATGAATCCTTTGAAGCCATTCGGGGTAACGATTCCTGCTCCGGCTAGATAGGGGGCTTTTATCGTCTCGTTAATTGATTCCCAATTGTCTTTAATCGTGATAAGTGGAATCTTAGCTTCATGACTCGGTTCGTTCAATTGGATTAGCAATTCTCGGATATTGGTCGATTTAATAAATGACTCCTGTTCGTAGGAGTTTCTTGGGTCGCCTAATTTTGACAACGTAATGGCTTTGTTAATGACGGGTCTCAATAATAGAACTTCTTCTACAGGATCTTTTGTTGCGTATACCCAAATTTGATAGCGTGTTTCTCTGTATCGGATAAAAAGGTCGATAACCGGACTTAATTTCACTTCTTTCATTGCTTCTTCTGAAAAGACCAAGTAGGATAAATGTCCCCAAAAGACCTTTTGATCTACGGTATGATACAACTTGGAAACTGCTTCATCCAATGATTTACCGGAAGCATGACCTACTTCAGCTTGTGTTGTTTCATTGTTTGTCGGCTGCTCGGATTTGGCCGTATTGGCGAAATTAATGATTTGGGCATACAGCTCGTATTGTCCGTTTTTATAGTCGATGCCGACCCCGTTGATATACAACATCCTTTCAGGTTCATTGTTATCCCAACAGCCGGATAAGGGCAATGTCGCTAGTAGGAGTAGAAGGAAACCGAGCATTTTATTATTCATCCTTATCCACCTTCTTCATACGTGTTTGGTCAGTCGGGTTCATCATTTTAGGACGTGTTGTATACGATTTCTGTGGAAGCCGTAATAGTGATTTCATTATTGTTTTAAAGCTTAAGTCGGTCGCAATATTCAAGTAAGGGACGCCGAAAGTCCTTATGTTGGATAAATAAACAAGCGTAAGGAAAACTGAGATAAAAAGGCCGAATAACCCTAAAAATGCAGTGAGTAGGATGAAGCCGATGCGCAAAACACTCACTGCGTTCACTAGCGATTGGTTCACTAACGTAAATGTTGCAATTGTTGAGATGGCGATAACGACGATCATCGCGGGACTTGTAATGCCTGCCCGGATGGCGGCGTCGCCAATGATTAAACCGCCGACGACGCCGATCGTTCCTCCTAACGCAGTCGGCAGACGCAAACCGGCTTCCCGAAACAGCTCGAACATGAGCAGCATGAGGAGCATTTCAATGGATGAAGGAAGGGGAAGCCCAGTATTCGCTTGTACGACTGTCGCTAATAATTGCAATGGCAGCTGGTTCTGGTGATAGGTTGTCAAGGCAAGCCAAAATGCCGGCAATGTTAAGCCGATGGATAATCCGAAGATGCGCATTAAACGCTGCATGGAACCGTAGATGACCGGAGTTTCATTATCCTCCCCCGTCTTTACAAGCAAAAACAGATTAACAGGTAGAACGACGCCGTATGCAGCTCCGTCAACAAAGATTAGGAATCGGCCTCTTACAAGTGACTGAACGGCATTATCCGGGCGCCCCGTATAATCGATCCGTGGAAAAAGTGTGGAGTTTTTATTTATAAGTTCCATTAGAAGTGTAGGGCTGATAACAATGTCGATATCCACATTCTGTAGCTGTATCCTTATGTCGGACAGTATCTCTTTGCTCGCGATATCATCGAAATATAAAAGTGCTACAGTTGTTTTGGAGCGTATCCCCAATTCGAATTTTTCCACGCATAATGAGTTTGTCGGCAACCTTTTCCGCATTAAGGCGATGTTGACAGAAACGTCTTCAATGAAGTTGTCCCGAGGACCTTTGACAGGCACTTCTAATCGTGTTTCCTCCGGATTGCGATTCGGTTTTTTTGCGATATTGCTTGTGAAGAGAAGTCCGGAATCCTCAAAGAAAAACAGGACATGCCCCGTATAAACGAGCGGGATGATTGTTTCCAAGTCATGTCCTGCTTTCAAATCAGGAATGTGCAATTTTGACTCAACCATTGCCACGGTTGGCTTTTCTTCTAACGTACTGATGAACTGGTTGACACGTGGCACAATGACTTCATGGAGCAGTTGTTGATCGATCATCGCTTCACATGTAATGAAGATGACTGAATGGCCATTGAACGTGTAATTTTGAAAATGAATATCTGCCGACTTCTGAAATAACTGTCGTAAGGATGCGCTGTCGATTTCGTTCTGGGACGATTGCATTGCACTCACCATCTTCTAGTAAGATTTATACTTCTTTTGCCGCTCCTTTTTTAATTAACG
Organism: Sporosarcina sp. Marseille-Q4943; assembly: GCF_943736995.1. GTDB lineage: Bacteria > Bacillota > Bacilli > Bacillales_A > Planococcaceae > Sporosarcina. The sequence continues at coordinate 613,072 of NZ_CALSFT010000002.1, forward strand.
CCATGAGTGTTAAGAAGACCGTCAGCAATAGCATGAAGAAGAACGTAGCAATCAATAAATAGTCACCTTTTATTTTGAGGAAAATAGGTTCATTTATTAGAAATAGCGACAAACTCAAAAAGAGGAATGCAGGGCCCAGTATTCTCCAAGTGCGAATACGATCCCCTTTCGTTTGCAATAAATCCGTGACGATATACAGGATGAATGACACTCTTATGAAGGCGCCTGTCAACCATTGGTAAATGGATAAGAAGTCAAGATGCTGGATGAACCTTCCGATTGAAACGAGCCCCCATTCCTCATAAGCCGGAAACCTTTGCTTTGCTGCTTCGTGTGGCCCGAATTCTGTAATGGCTCCGATAAGTGGCCCCATCGTCAAACTGTGCAGGATAAAGAGCATGATTGCATAATGATACCAGCGGAACCGGCCTTTCACATTTTGCTGGATGAATAGGAATAATAGAAGTTCAATGAAGCCTGATGCCGGATACACCGATGAAGAAATGATAGGTTTAAATCCATGTTCAAAGAAAGGTCTTAGCAATGAATAATCTTTCACCTGTATATTCGTGATGGCGACAAAAAAGCCGAGGACGACTACCCAAAACAGGACAACGACATTTACCATTACAATCGTTTGCAAGTTTGTGGATGCTAGGAAGATACATAGAATCGAGTAAATTAAAATCATGAGAACTAAAGGCGATTCGGGTAAGAATGTCGACTTGATCCACTGCAAAGTCTCACCCATTGTAAATACGGCCATCAATAGGAAGAAAAGAGCAGTGACATATCGGAAAATGGCAGTCGGGACGCTGCCGATCTTTGTATGCAACCAATCAGTGAGTGAAACCTGTTTTGAGCTGCGATGAATGTAGACGAGAAGGAAAAGCCATGGAATCATTGTCACGGCGGCAATGAAAACAGACATCCAGGCATCACGCCCAGCATGCATCAACAGTGATGGAAGAATGGTCACGTGATTTTTCAGTCCGATGACCGTCATTGACAAAAAGATTACGTGCAAAATACTGATTGAACCAGCCTTGTTCATACCGAAAACTCCCGCCCTCATAATATTGTCCAGTCTTGACACAAGTGAAGATGATTATAAGCGAGTGACCTTCAAATGCGGTGCCTGTGCAGTGAACAATTCAGTTTATTCACTACAATTGCATAAAATAGAAGAGGGAAGCTTGTTATATCAAAGTTTAACTGGCTTCCTTTTGTATTTATATAAATTCTGCTGAATTGTTATAAATGTGTCGTGCACAGGCACCGGCGCAATTCACGCATTCCGTCACATTTCATTCCTTTTTCTGTGAACAATGTGTGAATAATGGCGGGGGAGCTTTAAAACTAGTAACCCTTGTCCTATGATGGACGAGGAATAGTTGATAACAGTTCTCACTAGTAGTTTTGTAGGTGGAGAAGGTGGGAGAGGAGTTTGCATGAGGAGACGGGTAGCGCCTTTGCTTGGTGCTGTTTTGCTGTTGTGGGCGATGACGTTGATGCCTGTAGGGGCGGAGTCGTTGTCTGACGGTACATATGCAGTGGACTATGAGTTGCTGCAAGGTGATTCGGATTCGGTGTCAATTGCGAATGATTATTTCGAGAAGCCGGCGTTGTTGAAGGTGGATGGAGATAAGCAGGTTTTGCAGTTGACGTTAAATCATAGTAAGTGGGTTCAAGAGTTACAGGAACAAAGCGGCGATGGTTTTGCGGATGCGAAGGTCGTTGCGGAGGATGAAGAGGCGGATACGCGCGTCATTGAGTTGAATATAGACGGCGAGCTGGCCGAGCCATTTCCTGTCAAGATGCATGTGGTGATTGATGAGTTGGAGATCCCGTATGATCATGCGTATACGGTGCGAGTTGCAATCGATTCGAGTTCAATGAAGGAGACGGACCAGGAGTGGATTGACTCTGTAAGCACGGGAAGCACAATTTGGTTTTGGATTGCGACGGCAATCGTTATTATAGCGACGCTATTTGTTGCCTTGCGATTATTTCGCTCGAAAAAGTAAAAAGGAGATTACAAGAATGAAGAAAAGTTTAATGGTTTTATTCACAGCAATGTTGCTGATTTTTACGGCAATACCTGCACTTCCAGCAGCTGCTGAAGTGACGGCTGCACAGGAGGCGGCGTATGAGCTTCCGTTCAAAGTGTTGCAAGAAAAGGCTGATGAAGTTTCTGTAGCAGGCAGTTACGTGAAAAGCCCTGCGGAAGTGAAAGTGGAAGACGGCAAGAAATTCATTTATATGACACTATTGAACAGCCAATATTGGCAGTCATTGAGCATCCAAGACGGCGACAAGTTCGTTGACGTTGAAGTTGTAAGCGAAAACGAAGAAGAGAAAACACGTCTTGTGAAATTCGAATTAAAAGATGTTGAAAAAACAATGAATGCAAAAGCGCATATTATCGTGACAGGAATTCCTGGTCTTGGTGAATATGATCAAACGCACAGCATCCGCTTCCAATTCGATGCAAGCGAAGTTCCTACTGAAGACGAAGAAGAAACTCCAGAAACACCTGAAACTCCTGAAGCACCAGCAGCAATTGAAGACGGCGAGTACACAATTGGCTTCAAAGCATTGCATGAGGAAGAGGATAAAGATTCAGCAATGGGCCGCTACATCGAAACACCTGCAGCATTGTCTGTAAAAGACGGCAAGCAAGTCGTTTCATTCACATTGACAAACAACGAGCAAATCACTGAGTTCCAAGTTGAGCAAGACGGCGAATTCGTTGACGCGACGGTTGTAAGCGTTGATGAAGAAGCGAACCACCGCGTTGTTTCATTCGAAGTTGCGGATTTCACGAAAATCATAAACGCAAAAGTGACAGTTTTCGTTGCGGCAATGAACCACACTGGCCATTACACAATTCGTCTTGCGTTCGATCAAGACAGCATTGAGCCGGCAGCAACTGAAACACCAGAAACTCCAGAACAACCGGAAGAGGAAGTAACGGTTTCATTCAAAGATATCGACAAAACATGGGCAAAGCCTTACATCGAAGCACTAGCTGCTAAGCAAATTGTCAAAGGCAAATCCCCTGAAACGTTTGCGCCGAACGACAAAATTACGAGAGCGCAATTTGCATTGATTATCGCTCGCGCATTGGACCTTGAAAAGCAAGAATACCAAGGAACATTCTCCGACTTGACGAAAGACATGGAAGGGTTCGTGTACGAAGTGGAAGCGGCGAACCGCGCTGGAATCATCCTGGGCGATGCTGGGAAGTTCAACCCGAACGCGGCAATCACTCGTCAGCAAATGGCGGCGATGATCATCCGTGCAATCGAATATAAAGATGCTTCCCTATTGAAAGACGTTGAAACCACTGTTGAGTTCGCAGATGCGGCTCACATTAGCGGCTATGCGAAAGACGCTGTTCAATTGGCAGTCGGTCTTGGCATCCTCGACGGCGACGTTGTAAAAGGTAAAAAAGTGTTCAACCCGAAAGCTACTGCGACTCGTGCGCATGCAGCAAAAATGGTTTACAACGTGCTTGAAGTAATTAAATAATTTCGCACAGATGCCGGCGTCACGCTACTTGTGACAGCCGGCGTTGTGTGTGGAGCGAAGGAGTTTGACATGAAAAGACATTTGATTGTAGCAATGACGCTATTCCTGGTCACGGCGCTTTTCATTCCGATCATGCCGCTGAACGCTTCGGCTGCGACGTTTGCGGACGGGGAATATACCGTTCCGTTCACGGTATTGAAGGATACGAGCAACGAGCGGTCCACGACGGCGGACTATATGGTGAGTCCGGCGAAAGTGCAGTTGGTGAACGACCGCGCGACGGTGACGGTCACGTTGAAAAACAGCTCGTGGTGGCAGTACTTTAAAGTGCAGAACGGCGGCAGTTTCTCGGACGTGCAAGTCGTGAGCGAGTCGGGCGATCAGCGTGTCGTTCGATTTACGGTGTCTGATCTGAAACAGCTCGTCAATGCCAAAATCCACATTATCGTGACGGGCATTCCAGGGTTTGACTACGACAATAAATACGATATCCGCTTTAATTTCAATACTTCATCCATCCCAGCCCCTCCTGTTGCAAAACCGGTAGTGACACCGCCTCCAGCGAAGGAAACGAAACCGGCAACGCCGACGAAGACTGAAGTAAAGCCGGTTCAGCAAGTCGTTCAAAAGCCGGCCCAAAAGCCAGCTGAGAATAAAACCGATGCGGCTAAAACGACGGAAAGTGTAACGAAAAAAGAAGAGAAATCGGTTGGGGATGAAACCGAAAAAGATAAATCGGAGCAATCCGCAACGGAATCTGAGGAAGCGCAGGCCGAAGAAGATGAAACGACAATAGAGGACGAGCAGTCGGAAGACGCTGACATGGACGTAGCATTGGATGAAATGGACGCAGCGGCTGAAGAAGACGAAGTTGTAGAAGAAGTTGCAATAGAAGAGGTCAAGGATGAAAAGGAAAAGTCCTCGAATACATTCCTCATTGCGATCATCGTGATTGGTGCAATCATTGGCGCCGCAGTCGTATTTTCTATTGCAAGGAAACGAGCTCGAAAATAAGGGAGTTGTGCTGGAATGAAAAAAGCGATCGGCCTTTTCGGCTTGTTAGTAAGTATCATGCTTGCCGGCTGTTCAGCGAGTGCCGGGAATAAGGCGAATGAACAAATCGGCGAGCAAGACGGCGATCGGATCGTTGCTACGACGGTTGCGCTGACGGAAATCATGGACGCGCTTGACATCGATTTGGTCGGCGTTCCGTCGAGTTACAAGGAGTTGCCTGAACGCTACGCGGATGCGAAGGAAGTCGGCAACCCGATGAGCCCGGATATGGAAATGCTACTGTCGTTGAAGCCGACAGAAATTTTTTCGGTGACAACGTTGAAATATGACTTGCAAGAAATGTTTGAGGAACGCGGGATCGATATGACGTATGTGAACCTCGAAAGCATCGACGCGATGCACGAAGAAATCTTGAAAATCGGTGAGAAGTATGACCGGATGGAGCAAGCGGAAGCGATTGTGGCGCAGTTCGAGGAGAAGGCTGCCGCAATCGAGAAGGCGATTGAAGGGAAAGAGAAGCCTTCCGTGCTTATCTTAATGGGGATTCCGGGAAGCTACTTGGTGGCGACGGAGCATTCGTACATCGGGGATCTCGTGAAGCGGGCTGGCGGCGTCAATGTCATTACGGGCGAGGATGTTGAGTTCATTTCCTCTAATACGGAATACTTGCAGCAGACGAATCCGGACGTCATTTTGCGGGCGGCGCACGGCATGCCTGAGCAAGTGATCCAGATGTTCGACGAGGAGTTCCGCTCGAATGATGTGTGGAAGCATTTCGATGCGGTGAAAAACGGACGCGTCTATGATTTGGAGGAGACGCTGTTCGGCACGACGGGCAATTTGGCTGCGGCGGAAGCGCTCGATGAGTTGATGAAAATGTTGCATGAAGCGAAATGAAGGCAGGTAAAATTATGTCGGGAATCAATCGGAAAAGCATCAGTTTCATAGTCGTTGCGCTCGTTTTGGGGATTGTTTTCGTCCAATCCGCATTGACGGGCAGCATATCGGTGACGCCTTTCGAATTGATTCACGGGCTTGTGACTGGCACGAACGATGATGTCGCCATCATTAAGGACTTGCGTCTGCCGCGGATATTGATCGCGGTATTTGCGGGAGCTGCTTTGTCGGTGGCGGGCGTCTTGCTTCAGGCAGTTATGCGCAACCCGTTGGCGGATCCAGGGATCATCGGCGTTTCCGCGGGTGCTAGCTTCATGTCTGTATTGGTGATTGCGATGTTCCCGACGTTGTTCTTTTTCGTACCGCTGTTTGCGTTTATCGGCGGTGCGTTGGCGTTTTTCTTAGTGTATTCATTATCGTGGAAGTCGGGTTTGGATCCGCTGCGGATGATTTTGATCGGTATCGCGGTGAACGCGCTGTTTACAGGACTTGGTCAGGCGATCGGGTTCAGTGGGGGTGGTCTGACGCAGTCGATGAGCCAAGTGACGACGTCAACGCTGACGATGAAAAAATGGAGCGAAGTGGAAGTGATTGCGCTTTACGGCTCGATCGGACTTTTGCTGTCGTTTTTCGTATATAGATGGTGCAATTATTTATCTCTTGAGGACCGGACGGCGAAAAGTCTTGGCGTTAATGTGAACTTGGCGCGGTTTGTTATTTCGATCATTGCGGTTTTGTTGGCTTCGATTGCGACGACGATTGCGGGCATGTTCGCATTTGTCGGGTTATTGGTGCCGCATATTGGAAGGACGCTTGTCGGCAATGATCATAAAGTGCTGATCCCGTTTTCCGCGTTGGCGGGCGCGCTGTTGATTTTATTGGCGGATACGTTAGGCAGGACGTTAATTGCACCGAATGAAATTCCGGCATCGATCATCATGGCGGTGATCGGCGGGCCATTCCTCATATTCTTGCTAAGAAAGAGTGATCGCATTTATGGACATTAAGGAAGTCACATTTTCATACGACAAGAAGAGGGACACGTTACACGGAATCAACAGTTCGATTGACATCGGCAAAGTGACGACAATCATCGGGCCGAATGGGTGCGGGAAATCAACCTTGTTAGGCGTTTTGTCGAATCATTACCAGCCGCAAAACGGGGATGTGTTGTTGGATGGGAAGTCGTTGGCGGAGTTTAGGCCGAAAGAGCTTGCGAAGAAGCTTGCGGTCGTCCACCAGCAAAACAACGCGCCTTCCGATATGACGGTCGAGAAGCTGACAGCGTACGGGCGGATACCGTATAAGAATTTCTTCTCTTCCTCGACGGATGAGGACGAAAAGGCGATTGAATGGGCGCTCGCAAGCACGAATTTGCTTGATAAGCGTGATATGCCAATTGACAGCCTGTCCGGCGGCCAAATGCAACGAGTTTGGATCGCGATGGCGTTGACGCAGAAGACGCCGTATTTGTTTTTGGATGAACCAACGACTTACTTGGATATCTTCTATCAGTACGAGCTGCTGGAGCTCGTTCGCGATTTGAATAAACAACACGGCATGTCCATCGTCATGGTATTGCACGACATCAACCAAGCGATCAAATACAGCGACGTCATCATCGTCATGAAAGACGGCCGCATCGCCGCCAAAGGCAAACCCGAAGACATCATCACAGCCGACTTGATCCACGACATCTACGGCGTCAACGTCGTCGTCAAACATGATCGAGAGGCCGGGATATATATCGTACCGGTGGGGATCTGAGTGATATTTAAGTGGTGCCTGTGTAACACGCAATTCTGTTTATTCACTACAATTGTATGATCAAAAACCGGAAGCTTGTCATATTAAGATTTTAAGAGCCTCCTTCCGCATTATTATACATAAAGTTAAATAGTCATAAATGTACCACGCACAGGCACCGACACAATTCAGACAATACAGTACAATTGCATAAACGAAAACAGGAAGCCGACCAAATCAATCTTTGGTCAGCTTCCTTTTAAATTTATATACAGCTTAGTGAATTGTCATAAATATGTCTTGCACAGGCACCACTTAAAGGCACATACCCCTTAGCCTCTGCAAACAACCTCGGCGACTGCTTTGGCGGCGACGAGCAAGGCGTCTTCGTCGATGTCCCATTTCGGATGGTGGTTGAAATACGCTTTTTCAACGCCTTTTGGTTTGCAGCCGATGTAGAAGAAGCAGGCAGGGTACTTCGCTGCGTAGTAGGCGAAGTCTTCAGACCCAGAGAACATAGGGAATTCTTTTACTGATGTAATTTCAGGCTCCGTGGAGCTTTGAAGGGCGGCGACAACCCCCGCCGTGATTTCCGGGTCGTTGAAGAGTGGTGGATAGTCCGACACGTAATCGAGTTCGCACTTCACCCCAAATTCCTCTTCAATCCCTTTGGTGATTCGGTGAACTTCCTTGTCAATCAACTCTTGGACTTCCGTTGTCATATACCGCACATCGCCCTCCAACTCGACGCTGTCCTTAATGACATTAAACTGACCTTTTCCGTCAAATGAACCGATCGTGATAACCCCCATGGAAAAAGGATCCAACCGGCGGCTGACAATAGTTTGGATAGCCGTGACAAAATGCGCTCCAGCGACAATCGCGTCATTTGCCAGGTGTGGAGATGACCCGTGGCCCCCGACGCCTTGGATTTTCAAGTTAAAGTACGTCCGACCTGCCATCGAATAGCCGCTATGGTACCCGACAACTCCTGCAGGATCCGTTGGGAATAAATGAATGCCATAGACAGCATCCACACCATCCAACAAACCTGATTCCACCATGCTTTTCGCTCCGCCCGGCGGCACTTCCTCTGCATGCTGGTGAATGACTTTAATCGTCCCAGCCAACTCATCTTTCAGCTCAATTAAGCAATCCGCCAACACAAGCAAATAAGCGGTATGCGCATCATGCCCGCAAGCATGCATGACGCCTTCATTTTTCGATTTGAAAGGCACGTCCGTTTCTTCATGAATCGGCAACGCATCAAAATCCGCACGAAGGCCGATTGTTTTACCCGGCTTTCCGCCTTTGATCGTCACAATTATGCCGTATCCATTTCCGACATTCGTTTGGATTTCAACGTCTTTTCCGTTATAAAAATCGACAATGTATTGGGCTGTCTTTTCTTCTTGGAACGATAGCTCCGGATTCTCGTGCAAATGACGCCTGATCTGAATCATTTCATCCTTGCGTTGCTCCAACATTTTCATTAGTTGTTCTTTCATCATTGCCACCCTTTCTCTAAAAGATTATTTGTGTACCATCAATCTTAAAGTGTTCCCTATTCAACGCTCTTTAAACGGACCTGCTATTTGGTGTCCGTTCTTTTGGGTGCCTATTTTTTTGGGTGCCTGTGCAGCAAACAATTCAGACAATGCACTACAATTGCATAATAAAAAACAGGAAGCCGGCCATATCAAATTTTGGACGGCGTTTGATTGCATTTATATACCTGCTGTTGAATTGTCATAAATGTGTCTTGCACAGGCACCGACACAATTTGTGCTAACCCTGGCAAGCTCCTAGAGATGGGAGTACTTTAATTCATATTCCTAATATAAACATGCCTCAAATCGCCCCTCGATAACCCGGAATTTTAAATCTAGAAAAGGATGAAGCAATGAAGGAAATTAAGGGAGTTAGAAGGATTGTCGGAATAGGGATAATGTCAGCGGGATTAGTACTGTCTATGGGGATTTCAGAGAATTTAGGGGAAGTATCAGCGGAACAAAGTGTGAAGGCTCTTAACAAATATGACGAAGAGCATATCTATACACAGGAAGACGTTCTCAAAGCGTTAGAAAGATATAACGGGGACAAATCTAGAAAAGGGTTAATGGAATACGGTTTGAAGACCGGGGATATGAGCCTTTTCTATGCTGCAGATGCGTTGCTTCAACCGGCATTTTACGACGTTGTGGATGGAAAGTTTACAAGGAATAAGTTCTATTACGGCGCATTAATTGAAAGGCATATCCAAAGGGTAAATCAGTACATTGCGGATTTTGGTAATGAAGCGTGGTTAAAACATAAGGAAGAAGAGGATAAGAGGTTATTAGCGCTCGTGGAGAAATATAAAAAAGCTCCAGGTGTCATTCCTTATGTAATAGGGTTCACCAATTCAAAACAAAATGCGGATAAATACGGCGTTGAAGTAACGCCAATTGAATTTTATAACAGTAAGTGGAATCATCCCGATGTAATGACAAAAGGTGTGTTCAGTCATCAGGATAAAAAGAAGGCTGCGGAAGAAAAGACGGAATCGATCTACAAGGAATACACTCCAATAGAGGGTTCTCCACAATCCCAAGACGAAATCATGCCCGAACAGCCTGAAACCGATATTGAGGAGTCAGAAGCGAGTCCAGATAAAGAAGAAAAAGTGGACGGGGTAGAGAAAGAAGAGGACGATACAGTAGATGAAGAGCAAAAAGGTAGGCTAGATTATTCGAAGTTCGGTAGTGAGCATTACTTTGAAAAAATAGAGTGGATTAATAGAAACGGTATGGTGTCCTTAAGCATTTACCCGAAATTCCCGGTGTTCAATAACGAGGATGGACAACTGGATGAACAGCATATTAAACGTTCGTTTGATGTGATTGAGGTCGAGCACGGGGAAGATGAGAAGTGGGATAATACCGAATCGATGAGGGCTCAATATGAGTGCCATGTCTATTTTGCAAGGGATAGTAAAGTGCCGTGGAATATCGAACCACATCGAACAGAGTCAAGGTTTGTGGAGACAGTATTGAAGTCATGTAATCCTTAAGAATCCGGTGCATGTGCAGCAAACAATTCAGACAATGCACTACAATTGCATAATGAAAAACAGGAAGCCGGCCATATCAAACTTTGGTCGGCTTCTGATTGTATTTATATACCTGTTGTTGAATTGTCATAAATGTGTCTTGCACAGGCACCGACACATCTTCGGAAGGCATCTCCTCGTACACCTTTTCAATGTCCTGTTTGTAAACTAGGCAATAGAGGCAGTACGCATGAGTCGACGTTTCGAATGGCTTTGGTAAGAATGTTGGTACAAGTTCCGTGTTTAAAAAGCGTGGCGGCGTTTTATTAACATCTGCATAGTACTGGAATGAACTGTAAGAGTAGTCTTCCAATGATTTCACCATCGGAATCTTAGTGTCAATCGGGTTCCGGTGGATGTAGCTGCTGATGTCCAATATAGCTCTTAGTCCATTTGCGAGTTTTGAAAAATATCTCTTCTCATAGATGCGACCGACATGGTCATAACGTTTAGCATAATAGTCGCTATATCTTCGATTAATGCGGGCCATGACTCGACTTAAATTCACTTCGGATTGGATCAGCAAATGATAGTGATTGGACATAATGCAATAGGACACTATCGAAAATGGGTATCTATCATACGCATAATCGAAGGCGCGCATCAAGTTCCTTTTGTCTTCATCCGTTTGAAAGATGTGTTGTCGGTTGTTGCCACGCATCGTCACATGGAAATAACCGTATGGATTCCAATAGCGTCGTCTTCTCGCCATTTCATCTCCCCACCGAAAGCGAGTGGATATACAACTCGGGAGCAATGCATTTCCATTTGATGGTCATCTGCAATGCGATTTCTGAAATACGTTTTGGACTTGCTAAATTTGCTATTGTCCGGGTGATACAGTTAATTTTTTTATTCGCCTCAACAGCAACCTTCTGTCCCTTCATACCTTTCAACCCTACACTCATAATTACTGAAGCGATTGTATGTCACCACTTTCTTTTTCCTCAACTTTATCGTTTCTTAAATAGACTGACAACTGACGGAATTGATCAGAAAACGGAAAAATAAATTTTATACGGGGAAAAGGGGGTGAAATCGATTTTTAAACGGGATAACGTAGGGGAAATTATATTTTGAAGGAATCAATGTTTTTATTCGGTGCCTGTGCAACAAACAATTCAGACTATGCACTACAATTGTATAATAAACAAAAGGGAATCCAATTAAATCAAGTGGTTGCAATATCATTATTGAATTTTTATATATTTACCTGAATAGTCATAATTGCACCATGCACAGGCGCCGACGCAATTCCCTCAATTCGAACAATTCACCAAATCAAAAACAGGGAGTCGACCAGTTGTTCTTTGGTTGACTCCCCGTTTATTTTAGTAGTTATTTGCAGATCGCTTACTCGGCTGCTTTTTCTGCTTCGAGTTCTGCACCGAGATCCCACGTGACTGCTTTTTCAATGACGTCGGCTGGTACTTTGATTGCCTTCACTTCATTGAATTTGCTGAACACGCCGTCGATCAGTTGTTTGATTGTAACTGTTTCGCCGTCCATCGACATTTTAATGATCGTCGTGCCTGAAGTCGATTGTGGGAACAATGTCGCCTTGTCCACTACTGTTACGACGAAGTATTTTTCGATGTTAATGTCGAGCATGTCAAGGATCGACCCCATGTCGAATTCTGCTTCTCCATCTTCTAGATAGGCATCCACTACCGCGTCTTCCTCAGTCGCTTCTTCTTCAGTGGCAGCCTCTTCTTCAGCAACTGCATCTTCCTCCGCAGCGGCTTCTTCCTCAGAAGTTGCCTCCTCAGCAGCCTCTTCCTCTTCCACAACAGTGCCTTCCGCTTCTGTTACGATGGAGTCAACGCCTTCCGGAAGCAATCCTGAGAATAAAGACAATGCTTCCTTCATCATCGATTTGAACTCTTCGTTCGTCATCGTTTGTGTGATGATGTAGACGTCATCGTATTCGAACACGTGGATGCCTTTCATGAACGCTTTCACGAGCTGCAATTGCGCAACCGGATCGGCTTGCGTCATGGAAGCTTCCAACAGGCCATCCGTTAGCTCTGCAGGGAACTTGAGCCATTGATCGCCATCCGATTGGAAGAAGCCATCTTCTGTGAAGTACGCTTCAGTCGTAAGTTCTTCCGTCTCTTCACCCATGTTCATGGACATTTTTTGCGTCATATAGAGTCCGACCGGATCCGTCGTGACGCTCATATCCATATCCATAAGCATGTTCATCGAGAGCTCTTCCGTATCGGCTTCCATCGATTGGTCCAACGTCATTTTTGCTTCGTAGCTTTGCAAGTCCGCCCCCATCAACTTCTCAAGGAATGCATCGATGTCTTGCACACGATTCGTCGTGACATTGACGGTATTATCCTCTTCGGACACAGTCACGTCAAAACCTTCCAATGAATCTAGGAAATCACTCGTAATATAATTCCCGTAGTTTCTTAACGTAAGTGGGAACACTTCATTCGTCGCCTTGCCATTTACACTAATTTGCTGATCGGCAATGTCAAAATCGAGTGTCAAATACGTATTCGTTACATTTAATTTACCTGGTGCTTCTTTCGTAACGTTGAAGCCCGCTTCTTGGAACAAATTATCGACCGGAATCAATACTTTGCCTTGAGACATGAACGGTTGTTCATAGCCCTCCACTTCAACTCCATCGACAACTAGCTTCAAAGACCCCTCTTGAGCTGCTGCCGGCATGCTTGGCCAAGCGAATGAAAGAGCAAATACAAACGCCAAGGCCCATGTTGCAAATTTTCTCAACAACATAACCCCCCACAAAAATTTTTGCCCTAAAAATGACGGACATATTACTTATACGCAAGTAATTGGTAAAAGTTTCAGGTTTTTTGGATAATTTTTCTGGATTGCCACTTTAACTAGTATCCAAGACCTGAATCCTTCAGCACATTTTCATACATACTTCTATTTTCGAAATAAATCGCTATCTATCTGTCTGCCAATTTGATATGGTCAGATTATTGTAGCCTATTGTCCTACAATATAAAAAGAGTAGAGGGGATGAGATGTTGAAACGGTTTTTGGTTGGGTTTTTAGCGTTATTCATGGTGTTTGCGACGGCGGTGCCGCTATCTGCACAGGCAGTCCAATCGGTTGAAGCTGTCCAAGTTGCCGATACCGTCGAACTGGATATCAGCCGATCGGTATTGTCGCTGACGGAAATCCGGGATGTGACGATTGAAGCGGATTTTGGCCGGGAAGTCGATTTGGAGAATCTTGAACTGCAATTCGGCGGGAAAGCGCTTGATGAATGGAAGCAATGGAATGCGGACGCGAAGTCGTATTCAGGAGAGCCGTTCATCCTCGTGAAAAAGGAGCCTCATTATGTAGATGGCACGACGAAGATAGCTGCAGAGCTTGAATTCGGATTGCCATTCGGTACGGATGATTTATCGCCGAGGTCAATCCGAGTCCTTTACAAGGAATTGCTCGGGGACTATGAGCTCGCGTTAGTTGATTCGGAGAATGAAGTGAAAGCGGCTACGACGGTCGAGTTGAATGTGTATGACGAATTCCTTGAATGGGATGAAATCAAGCCTTCCATCGATCGAATCTTCGAAGAGGCTAACGAAATGAATGACCGTTATTTGCATTATGAAAGTCCAGGGAAGAGTGTTGAAGGCAAAGATATGCACCTCGTCGTTCTAGCGAAAGATGAAGACGCGGTGACCAACTATTTGGAGAACACATTGCCGGTTGCGCTTGAAACACCCGAAGATTTATTAGCGAAGCTGAAAGAGGGAACGATGGGCGATTATCAAATTCCGATCTGGTTCAATAATATCCACCCTGACGAAGTGGAAGGGATTGATTTCCAAACGGAATTATTGAAGCGATTCGCATTAGAATCGGAAGTTTCTTTTACGACAACGAATGAAAACGGGGAAGATGAAGAAGTCGTCTTGAATGTCGACGAAGTGCTCGACAATCTAATATTCATTTTCAATTTCTCTCATAACCCGGACGGCCGTGTCCATAATACGCGGGCGAACGTGAACGGGTTCGACTTGAATCGGGACAACGCATATCAAACGCAAATCGAAACGATTCAGTTGAATCAAGTGATCGCGAAGTGGACACCGCTTGCGATGATGGAAGGGCACGGTTATGTGAAAGGGTTCCTAATTGAGCCTGCGACACCGCCGCATAATCCGAACTTTGAATATGATTTATTAATGGAAGGTATGATTCCACAAGCGCATGCAATGGGACAGGCGGGAATCGGCAGTTCCAAGCTGACGTCATATTTCCTTGCATCCGAAGAGTATGAGGATGGCTGGGATGATATGGGGCCTTCCTATACGCCGATTTTCTCAATGTTGCACGGCACGCTTGGTCATACCGTCGAAGTGCCGACGCTCAGCCAGGATTCCTATGACGCGATGGTTGGCGCAGGACTCGGGATGATCAATTATGTGTTTGAGAATAAAGATGATCTGTACGGAAGGCAGCTCGAAATATTCAACCGAGGCGTCAAAGGGGAAGATAATCGTGCAGTGGATCCTCTATTGACGAATGCTGCGGGGGAATCGATCGGGCGTGTCCGCGGGGAGCATGAAAACTTCTTCCCGGATTATTATGTGCTTCCGACTGACTCATGGAACCAGAAAAACGTTTCGGAAGTATACAATATGGTGGAATATTTGATCCGCAATGGCGTGAAGGTCGAGCGGACGACAGAGGATGTCAAAATTGGGCCGACTACGTATCCGAAAGGTGCATACGTCGTTCCGATGAAGCAGGCGAAAAGGGGCTTGGCGAACGCGATGCTGTACGCAGGCGATGA
Source organism: Sporosarcina sp. Marseille-Q4943 (assembly GCF_943736995.1). Lineage (GTDB taxonomy): Bacteria > Bacillota > Bacilli > Bacillales_A > Planococcaceae > Sporosarcina. Next base: position 628,146 of record NZ_CALSFT010000002.1, read on the forward strand.
CGTCTCCGACTGGGCGGCGATGTACGATCCAGTTGTCGTCAACTTCCCGGCACTTAGAGGATTTACAATCGTCGATGTGCGCATGGGAGAGGAAGACGTACTTGAAGGGCTGACCGAGCAAGTGACGGAAGTGGCGGTCCCTGCAAGCGTTGTCGATGAAAGAAAAGCGATGCAAGTATTGAAGAATGTCAATAACGATACGATCAGATTGGTAAATGAACTGCTGAAGGACGGCAAACAAGTCGGGATTGTGCAAGAAGATAAATTCGGCTTCAAAGTGGGCGATTTCGTCGTCAGGTCTGAAGATGTCGCACCGTTCAAGGACGAGTTTGTGTTTGAGGCGACCGTATTGCCTGCTTACCAAGCAATCGACTTGAAATGGATTGCCGAGCCGAAAGTGGCGAGCAACGGATCCGGCCAATTGATCTTTTCATTGAAGGAGTTAGGATTCAACTTGACGGATGAAGAACAGGCTGACGTCGTCGTTTCCGACTCGAATCTGCCGAAGGAGCTTGCGGGCAAAACGTTCGTCGGTATCGGCAACAGCGTGCTGAAGGCAGTCCATGACGCTGGATTGCTTGAAGGATTTGAGTACAAGACGACAAGAGGCGGACATGAAGGACTGATTAAAGCGACGGTCAACGCGGATCACCCGTTGATGGCCGGTTATCGCCAAGATGAACTGTTCTATACGACGAGAGGCTCGTGGATTACGGCTGTTCCTGAAGGGGCGGAAGTGTTGGCGAGAGTGAAAGGGACGGATGACTTCTATGTCGCCGGATGGTGGCCAGGCCATGAAGATGCAAAGGGACAAACCCTTGCCTTCACTCAGCAACTGGACGATTCGCGGATCACGCTCTTCGCGAACGATCTCGCATTCCGAGCACATACGAAATACTACTACCGAATGCTAGCGAACAGCATTTTCGCATCAGCGGAAGAAGCCCCAGCACCCAAGCCAGGAGCGGGTAAAAACTAAACGGAAACCCCCTGTAGACCATTCTACAGGGGGGTTTTAATGGGGATTTTTTCAGGGGGCGGTGCCTGTGCAGCAAACAATTCAGACTATGCACTACAATTGCATAAGGGAAAAAATGAAACCGATCATATCAATAACTGACTGTCTACTGAATGAATTATTATAATAAAAGTTGAATAGTCATAATTGCATCCTGCACAGGCGCCGACACAATTCAGATTATGCACTACAATTGCATAATGAAAAACAGGAAACCAATCGTATCAATAACTGACTGACTACTGAATGAATTATTATACTAATAGTTGAATTGTCATAAATGTACCATGCACAGGCACCGACACAATTTTCGATTAAAAAAGATGTTGCCGTGGTGGCAACATCTTTTTCACTATTATTTCTCTTCCACGAACTGGACGCCTTGTAATTGATAGATGCCGTCTGTGCCGATGGAGAAGCCTCTGATTTTGTTGCTGACGCCCGTAAGGTATTCCGTGTGGATTAAGTATGCCATCGGAGCGTCTTCGATTAGGTGTTCTTGGACTTTGTTGTAAATTTTGATACGCTCATCCGGATCGGATTCACGTCGGCCTTCTTCAAGAAGTTTGTCGACTTCTGGGTTTCCGTAGAAGGAACGGTTTCCTGGAGAGCCGTGTTGTGAAGAGTGGAACAGCGCGTACAATCCGTAGTCCGCATCGCCTGTCGGGTTGGACCAGCCGAGGATGAACATGTCATGTTCGCCGTTTGCCGTCTTTTCGAGGTAGGCACCAAATTCCATCACTTCGATTTCTACTTCAATATTAACCTTCTTCAATTCTTCCTGCATAAGGACGGCAATTTGTTGACGTTGTGGATTGTCATTCGTCCAGATGGAGGATTTGAATCCGTTCTCAAAGCCGGCTTCCTTGAGAAGTTTTTTCGCTTCTTCCAAGTTGTAATCGATTGGTTTCGCGTCTTCGTTATAGCCGAAGATTCCAGGTGCAAGAGGTCCTTTTGCAGGTATTCCGAACCCGTCGTAAACCCCTTCACTAATATCATCTTTATTCACGAGCATGGAGATCGCTTTACGAACTTTTGGATCGTTGAACGGTTCTTTTTCCGTGTTGAAGCCTAAATATGCAAGGCTGGACGATGCTTTTTGGTTGACCTTTGCGAAGCTGCCTTCGTTGATTCCTGCAACTTCGTTCGGTTGGACAGGGTCAGCAATATGGACGAATCCAGTTTCGAGGTCTGCGTTTCGGACCGCACTTTCCGGAACGACCTTGAATGTCACAGTGTCCACGTGGACTTTGTCGCCCCAATAGTCTTCGTTTTTGACGAGCTTGATTTGATTGCCTGGCGTCCAGCTTTCAAATTTGAAAAAGCCTGTGCCGACAGGGTTAGTCGCAATGACGGTGCCCGCCTTTTCGCCGCCTTTCATCGCTTCATAGTCCGCTTCGATCGATTTCGGGCTCACCATGCTTCCGCCATTATGTGAAAGGTGGGCGAGCAAAGGAGCGAAAGGATATTCAGTTTTGATTTGTACGGTATGTTCGTCTTTAACGATTACGTCAGTGATCATTTCAAATAGGAAATAACGCGGTGACGCGACTTCCGAATCGAGGATCCGCTCTAGGTTCATTTTCACGACTTCCGCGTTGAAAGGCTCCCCATCGTGGAAAGTGACCCCTTGGCGAAGTTTGAATTCATACGTCGTATCATCGATGGCTTCCCATTCTTCTGCAAGGCCTGCGATAATGTTATTGTTGTCATCCCGTTTCACAAGCGTTTCGTAAATGTTCGCTTGTACTACGGAAGACGGTACGTCATTGGAACCTGCCGGGTCCAATGAAGATGCGTCCGATAGAACTGCGAGCACTAAGTCCCCGCCTTCAATCCCTTTCCCTTTGCCTTCGTCAATATCATTCCCCGATCCATTTTCCGAAGAAGATGAACCACCCCCAGAACATGCAGCAAGAATCATTGACAAAGCCAAAGCTAGAACAAATAGCCACTTTACATTGCCATTTCTCTTCATGTGTGTTCCCCCCGTATGTTTTTAACATATTACAATTTCTGAAGATTACTAGAAGTTGTAATAGTTAGATGCAATATAGCACACTATATGGAAACAGACAATACCTTTCAGAATAATCAACATAATCTAATATTAATAGTAGTATTTACAGTATAATCAATGAATCCGCTGTCTCATTGAAACATTGGAACATAACAGCCAGTTGGCAAGCATATTATTTTAAAGTTATATTATTTATAATTAATTGAAAACTATAATAAAAAGCATTCCTCAAACCGACTATTCATGATATGCTACTGTCAATATACTGATTTTTCACAGAAAACAAATAGGGGAAGGTGTTCAAACATGGTTCAGCATACACCTGTTGCACAAATCGGACAGAAACGGTCAAGTCCTAGAGTTGAAGCATACAAGACATTTTGGCGCAGGCTCCGCAAAAATAAGGCTGCCGTAGTCGGCGGAGTCCTGATCTTACTATTCATCTTGACCGGATTGGTCGGACCATTCATGACATCGTTGGATCCAAATGCAACACAAATTTCGAATAAATTGAAGCCACCATCCGCGGAGCATTGGTTCGGGACAGACAATTATGGGCGGGACATCTTCACGAGAATTATCCATGGAATGTCGATCACAATGAAAGTCGGTTTCTTTTCGGTCGCTCTTGGGGGAGTGGTCGGCGTATTCCTTGGCATCATCTCAGGCTATTACGGTGGGAAGTTGGATACGGTCATCATGAGAATCATGGACGTCCTTCTCGCGTTTCCAGGCATCCTCCTTGCACTAGCAATCGTTTCGGTCCTCGGAGGCAGCGTGCAGAATGTTATCATCGCTGTCGGAATCTTCTCCGTTCCGGCATTCGCGCGGATTGTGCGCGGCTCCACACTATCAGTAAGGAAGCTGGAGTACATCGACGCGGTGAAGGCGCTTGGGGCCAAGGATGGAAGGATCATTTTCAAGCATATTTTGCCGAATGTCATGTCACCGATTATCGTTCAATTGACGTTGCGGATTGCGACAGCTGTCCTGACAGCGAGTGGACTCGCATTTCTCGGACTAGGTGCAAAGCCGCCGACGCCAGAATGGGGGGCGATGCTCAGCGAGGGAAGGACTTATATGAGGGAAGCGCCGCATCTCGTTTTATTCCCTGGCGTCATGATCGTCATCGTCGTACTGGCATTCAATATTTTTGGGGACGGACTGCGGGATGCGCTTGATCCGAAGATGAAAAAATGATGGAGGGGGCACAGTCATGTCTAAGTTCATTATAAGGCGCCTGCTCCAGACGATTCCGGTCTTGCTGGGCGTTTCCATTGTCGTGTTTTCAATGATGTATTTGATTCCGGGGGATCCGGCGCAGATTATGGCAGGTGAGGGGGCATCACCGAAGACGGTGGAGCAGATCCGGGAGAAGCTCGGTTTGAATGAGCCGGCACCTGTGCAATATCTCAGCTATATGAAGAGTGTCGTCAAAGGCGATCTCGGAAATTCGGTTCGTAGCGGACGTCCCGTCATGGATGAAATAAAGGCGCGGTTTTGGACGACCGTGGAGCTGTCCTTTTACGCAACGATCCTTGCCGTGTTCCTCGGACTGATTGCGGGCATCATTTCGGCTGTTCGCCATTATACATGGTCCGACATTTCCATAATGATTGTTGCCCTATTCGGATTGTCAATGCCGAATTTCTGGTTCGGACTCATGCTGATCCAGTGGTTCGCAATCGGTCCGGATTGGATGCCGGAATTCATGAAGATGCGTGCATCCGGCTGGGGCGATGATTGGAGACAGATGCTACTTCCCGTCATTACGCTTGGGACCGGAGGAGCGGCAATCATTGCGCGCATGACGCGTTCGTCGATGCTTGAAGTGATCGGACAAGATTATATTCGGACGGCGAGGGCGAAAGGGATGGGGGAGCGCGTCGTCATCTATCGCCACGCACTAAAAAATGCATTGATTCCTGTTATCACGGTTGTCGGCCTTGAGTTTGGAGGGTTTCTCGGCGGAGCTGTATTGACAGAATCGATATTCGCCATCAACGGCATGGGTCGTCTGACAATCGACGCTATCCGTACGCGGGACTTCCCAATCGTTCAAGGGACTGTCCTCATCATTTCATTCCTGTTTGTATTTGTGAACTTGCTCGTCGATATATCGTACCGCGTATTGAACAAGCGGATCGATTTGAATTGATACATGTCTGATAGGGGGTGTCCGGAATGGAAAAGGTTTTATTGGAAGTGCGGGACCTTCGCACGTCCTTTTATACAGATGACGGGGAAGTGAAGGCGGTCGATGGCGTAAGTTTCACGCTCCCGCAGGGGAAGACGCTCGGAATCGTCGGAGAGTCGGGTTCAGGCAAGAGCATTACAGCGCTTTCGCTTTTGAAGCTTCTCGCAAACAATGGAAAAATCATCGGGGGGCAAATCAATTTCAAAGGGAAAGATCTATTGTCTTTCTCGGATAAGCAAATGCGCGATATCCGAGGGAACGCGATTTCGATGATCTTCCAGGAGCCGATGACGTCGCTGAATCCAGTCTTCACGGTCGGCCACCAAATTAGCGAGTCGCTAATGAAACACCAGGATTTGTCGAAGAAAGCGGCGCACCTCAAGTCTGTCGAGTTACTGAAACTAGTCGGGATTCCTTCACCAGATAAACGCGTAAAGCAATATCCGTATGAATTGTCGGGGGGAATGCGGCAACGTGTCATGATTGCAATGGCGTTGGCATGCAATCCGGAAATCCTCATCGCCGACGAACCGACAACAGCGCTCGACGTGACGATTCAAGCGCAGATCCTTAGACTCATCCGTGATTTGCAGAAACGGCTCGGTATGTCGGTCATTATGATTACGCATGACCTCGGGGTTGTGGCGGAAACATGCGAATATGTCGCCGTCATGTATGCGGGGCAGGTCGTTGAATATTCGGACGTTGTGACGCTTTTCCAAAAGCCGAAGCATCCGTATACGATCGGTTTGATGAATTCATTGCCGAGGCACGACGTCGAACTTGAAAAGCTGGAGTCGATCCGCGGCAATGTGCCGAATCCGAAAGAGATGCCGGTCGGTTGCAGATTTGCGCCGAGATGCCCAGCGGCGACCGATTTGTGCAGAAACGTCATGCCGGATTTGTTGAAGGATGATGAAGGGAACGATGTGCGTTGCTGGATTTATTCGGAAAAATGGGAAGGTGAATCGGAGGTGATTGTCTATGGCGAAAAAAGAATTGCTCAAAGTCGAGGGGCTGAAACAATACTTTCCGATTAAAGGCGGAATGATGGGCCGCACCGTCAACTATGTGAAAGCGGTCGATGATATTAGCTTCACGATTTACGAAGGGGAGACGGTCAGCATCGTCGGTGAGTCCGGCTGCGGGAAATCGACGACGGGCCGCGCCATCCTCCGATTGGAAGAGCCGACGGAAGGCGTCGTCACGTTCAATGGGATGGAACTGACATCGTTATCGAAACGGGAGATGAGGAAGCAACGGAAGGATTTGCAGATTATTTTCCAGGATCCTTACGCTTCCATTAATCCGCGGCAAACCGTGTCAGATGTTCTGAATGAAGCGATGACAATCCAGAATGTGTTGCCTGCCAAGGATCGGAGAGCGCGTATCATTGAACTGCTGGAAACGGTCGGGTTGAATGAATACCAGGCGGATCGGTATCCGCACGAATTCTCCGGCGGACAGCGGCAGCGCATCGGTATTGCCCGGGCATTATCGGTCAATCCGAAACTCATCATATGCGATGAAGCCGTTTCGGCATTGGACGTCTCCATTCAAGCCCAAGTGCTGAACTTGCTGAAGGATCTACAAAGGGATTTCAAATTGACGTATTTATTCATATCACATGACTTAGGTGTCGTCCGCCATATTTCGGACCGGGTCATCGTCATGTATTTAGGGAAGATCATCGAAATCGGTGACAAATATTCGATTTTCGAAAATCCGAAGCATCCATACACGAAAGCATTGCTTTCCGCCATTCCTGTCCCGGATCCGACACGCGAGAAAAAGCACATCGTCCTGACGGGGGATGTCCCTTCGCCGATCAATCCGCCAGAAGGTTGCCGTTTCCATACGCGCTGTCCGTTCGCGCAGGAAAAATGCAAAGTCGACGTCCCAGGATTACGTACGCACGAATCAATGATCAAAGGCCACAAAGCCGCCTGCCATTTCGTCGAGGAGATTGAAAACGGCGAGCTCCAAGTGAAAGGGTTTGAGGAAGCGGTGTTTTAGTGGGGTGATGGTGCCACCGTGCAGAGGGGGATTTCCCTTTTGGCCGGTGGTTTTTATTATCGTAAGGTTTTACGAGGCTCGTGGTAGGAATGAAAAACACCGCCCATCAACTGACAGGCGGTGTTGCTTTATACGGATTTTTCATCCTGAGGTGTTTCTTCTTCAGTTAGCGTCTCAATCTGAGTTTCATCAACTAACACTACTTCTTCATCCACCTTGAACTTACTGATTTCCATTTTCAGTTCATTCGCCAAGCCGTGCAATGTTTCTGTCGTCGCCACCATTTCTTCCATTGACGCAAGTTGCTCTTCCATCGAAGCGGCGATGTTTTGCGTATGGCCTGATGAGACTTCAAGCGACTGAACTGTATCGTGCGTCGACGCCAAAATCTGTTCGGAGCCCGCAGAAATTTCCTGGACGGTGGCGGAAACCGATTGGACATTTTCCGAGATGTTCGAGATTTTTGCCAAAATGTTGCCGAATGTCTGCCCGGCATCGTTGACGATGACCGTTTCCCGCTCGACGTCCGTATACACTTGCGCCATTGCCTCGACGGATTGTCGGGAGCCGTTTTGCATTTCAGTTATGAGCGCGCGGATCTGATTTGCCGAAGAGGCAGATTGCTCCGCCAACTTTCGCACTTCGCTCGCAACAACGCTGAATCCTTTACCAGCGTCACCCGCCCGAGCAGCTTCGATGGCGGCATTCAATGCGAGAAGGTTGATTTGGTCGGAAATATCGGTGATCATGCCGATGATTTTCTCGATTTCAGCCGACCGGATATACATATTTTCCGTAATTTTCATCGATGCTTGTACGGATTGGTTAATCGTATGGATGCCTTCGATTGAATCGTTAATCAATCGGCTTCCTTGCTCCGCAGCTTCTGTCACTTCCGACGTCTCTTCCGCAACTTTCGACGTGGAATCTGCAATGTCCTGAATGCCCGCTGTAATCTGTTCAAGTGCCGTCAGGTTTTGATTCGCTGCAACGGAAAGCGATTCGCTAGCCGTTGAAACTTCTTGCGTCGCAATAGTCGACTGGTTCACGACTTCACTCATCTGCTCGGCGCTATATGCCAACTCACTGGATGAATTTACGACATTGTCCGCCGCCGTATTTACATGCTTGATCATGCTGCTTAGTTCGTTTTTCATATGATCAAAACTATGGGCAAGCCGCCCGATTTCATCTTTGCTCTTCAACTGAACCGTTTGGGTTAGATCGCCCCGCGCAATGACTTCGGTGAAACGCACCAATTCCTGCAGCGGATTTGTGATGCGTTTCGAAATGATGGAAGGGATTATGATTCCAAGGATGCTTCCGAGCACAATGAGCGCAATGCTTACGATGATGATCGTACGTTGCAGATCACTGATCGACGATGCATCTTGGCTCACAACAATAACCGTATCCGACTCCGGAATCGGGTAATAAAGTGATTTATGTACGCCATATTCATCTTTATAGACACCGCTGAACAGTGCGTCTCCGTTGTCGAGAGCCTGATTATGATCCGCATTGAACGACCGTGGCACTAGATAATCGGTCGACTCCGAAAAGGCGAGCAACATGTCCTTTCCGTCTACCTTGGTATGTATCGAAATGTTCTCCACACCGTCTTTTTTCTTCACTCCATTGATGATGTGCAAAAGCTGGTTATGCGCATTCTTATCCTGCAATGCGCGATTGACGAGGCGACCCGTCACTTTCTCCTTCACATCATCCATCGTCGAGCTCAACGATTTCTCAAACTCCGGCATGACATTCACTTCAACAATGCGCATCGACGTGTAATAAAACACAAAGCCGAACAGCATCGTGAGTAGATAAATAGGAATCAAAGTCCCTAGAACAATTTTCTTCCGAACGCTCCCTTTTTGCTTAAACAACGAATTTCCCCCTGACTGAATCCAAAGTAATGAAAACAAAAAGAATATTACCACCTCATTATACCTACAAAAATATGAAAATACTATCACAAAAAAGAATTTTAAATTTATAAGCGGTACCTGTGCAAGACACTATTCAGATTATGCACTACAATTGTATAAAGAAATATTGAGAAGTTGTTGAATCAATAATCAGTTAGAGTATTTGTGTTTATTTATACAACCTAGTGAATTGTCATAAATGTGTCTTGCACAGGCACCGACACAATTCCTATTCATTCTGCTTATCAGTAGAGTCACCACGTAGCTGTCTTCTGTTTTTCTCGACCAATTGCTCGAAGTAAGACATGGGCTTTTCGACGGCTTGTTCATGTTGAGTATCGATTTGCTCGATTTCCGGACTGACCTCTATAGTGTCCTCTGATTCCTCATGTAAAAGTAAGGAGTATTGTTTCGTGTCGTCTGCAATCAAAATTCGCGTCTTTATTTCAACTGGAAATTCGTTTGTCGGTGCTGCGCATAGGGAAGGTGCGCCCGTTTCAATAGGGCGTTCATTTTTTTGTGCAACATCACTTTTTTGCTCAATGATGAATTGTAACTTTGTAAACCATTCTTGGCGCTTATTGAGATATTCGTAATACTCAAGGGAATCTTTAGATAAATAAGTGGTAGGATCGGGATTAAATCGAATCAGATGTCTTGGTTTCGTATGGTCGTCAACAATAATCTCAAGATCCATGGACCTGATTCTATCGACAGATTGATTGTTTGCATCGCTATTCGCTGCATCTTCCTCTTTAATTTTGTTCAGAAAGAAGTTGGTGTAATGTGTATTTCTTTGCACGGAAGCAGTTTGGTGATTATCAAATTTGAGATTGATCGCTAAAATATCCGAATAGTCATAGGCGTTGATTATGTAAGGCATTCTGGGATATGCTCTAGTGACGATTTCACCCTTTTTCGAGTGGGGCGTCCATAAGTAGACTATCTCTTGCTGTTCATCAATTGCGATTTTGGATAATAAATCTTCTGAGGTGAAAGATTTATGTTTATCGGAATCGAAATGTGCAGGCTTGAAGGTACGGAGGAATTCCTTTTGTTTTACTTTACGCTTGTCTTCAACCTCACTGACTATGCCAAATACAATGAATCCTGCCAGAAAGGATACGACTAACGCGACTATGCCAAGCAAGAACGATCGGTTAAAGAAAAAATAACCTAGCAAAATAAAGCCGAAGACCGGCGTTAAACATCCGAGACCGGTGAACCACTTGGTTACTTTAGACTGCATGAATGAAACCTCCCCTAAACAATCATTACATATGCATACGGATAATCATTAAATAAGTTTCAAGACTCTCTGAGCGGTGCCTGTGCAAGACACTATTCAGATTATGCACTACAATTGTATAAGGGAAAATGTAAAGGCTAGTAAGTCAACAGTTAATTGAAGAACTAACGTGTTTTTATACAACAGAATGAATTGTCATAAATGTGTCTTGCACAGGCACCGAAACGATTCTGAAAAATTACTTGTTATTTATCATGCGAATTTGGGTATAGCATGCTTTATTGGTGTGAAGAACAGGAGTGTCTGGATTGGAAAAAGGAAATATTTTATTAGTAATATCATTACTTTTAAATGTCTTGTTGATCGGAGCGGGAAGTTATGTCGTGCATCAGATCGGCGGAGTCGAATTCGTGAAAACGAAAATGCAAACGAAGCCTTCGCCTAAGAGAGATGCAGCGTATTATTTTACGAAAAAGAGCGTCTTCGAGCATTCTGCAGCGAGTGACGTGGATAAAGTGTTCATCGGGGACAGCATTACCGATTACGGGGAGTTTCAAGAGTATTTCCCTGACGAAGTGGTGTTGAACCGGGGAATCCGGAATGATTCGGCTAAAGGAGTATTGGATCGCATTCAGGAAGTGGTGGACCGGAATCCGAAAGAGGCGTATTTGATGATCGGGGTCAACGATATTCGTTATAAAACGGACGCGAATAATTTTGAGAAACGTGTCAATGCCATTGTCGATTCTTTTGAAGGGAAGGAAACTAAGCTTTTTATTCAATCAATCCTGCCTGTGAATAACGGGCTGTTCGGGAATGAAGTTTCCAATAAAAAAGTGAAGCAACTCAACGACATATTGCAGCGGATTGCGGATGAAAACAGTATCGAGTATATCGATCTGCATTCGAGCTTTACCGATAAAAGCGGGCAGTTGGACAAGAAGTTTACGGTGGATGGGCTTCATTTGAATGGGAGAGGATATGAAGTTTGGGTCGACAAACTTCAATCTAGATGAAGTGATGGCAGAATACGTGAAAAAGCTGAACCTCGTGGAGGTCCAGCTTTTTTTACGTCGGTATAGGTGTCGATTTTTTCTTCGGTGAAAACCCGCCAAGCAGAATCTTCCCGTTCGGAAGCAACTTGTTTATTAAAATTGAAACGATAATCGGAATGAATACCCCGATCGCCGTGAAGCCTACGATGCCGTAAGTGAAATAATCGTTCAAAATGATGTCTGCAAAGATATGCAAATACATGATGGACAGCGAGTGCTGCTCGATTTTTTGCAACCAGTTGAGCGACAGTTTTGCAGTGATGAACTGGAATACGCCGACCAATACGATAGTGAATGAAAGCGGGATGACTAAATCCAATACGAAATGATCATACCGTAAAAACTTCATGCTAAGTCGGTAATCAATGACTTGGAAGCTATCAAGCAAGACAGCCGTCACACCGATGGCCAAAGCCGTAACCATCCATCGTTTCGAAACATCCATCCAAAAATCCTTCAAATAATACCCGATCGCGAAATAGACGATTGCCATGAGCGCAACGTCGATGTTCCAAAGCATAGGAATCGATTGCGCCGCTTCAGAAGGCTTTCCGCCGATGACATGCATGGCGAAGATGCTTTCAAAATGCGCGATGATATAGAAGATGGCGAGAATCAGGATCTGTTTCGCCCGATTGAAATATTTCGTCAGCCATAAGAAAAATAAATATGTGAAAAATAATGTCGTTACAAACCAAAATACCCCATACGCTCCGCGAATAAAACGACCGCCTACGGCAAGCGTCCATAGATCATTGAGATACCATGATAAATCCCGATTGCCTGAACCGATTTCCATTCCGTAACGGATCAGCGTGATGCTGACGAGGAAAAACAGGTAGGGGACGATCAATTGCATAAAACGTTTATGGATTGTCGGTTTCATGTCCTTTTTATCCAATACCGGTTTGAAAAACAAACCGCTCAAGATGAAAAAGGCAGGCATGTGAAACCAATAAATATATTTCGCGAGTGGAAAATCGAGTTCACCAGGATAATGTCCGATGACGACGAGGATCATTAAAAACCCTTTCGTCACATCCACCCACGTTAATCGTTTCTTCTTCATAACTATACACCTCTAACTAAATATGCTGCTATTATATACCCCCTTTCTACGTTTTTAGCGCATTGTAACAGCTTTGATATGCGATTGTAAAAATGCTGGAAAAATCCAGGAGGAAGATTAAATATTTCAGAATTATTTCGGTGCCTGTGCGCGGCGCCATTATGACAATTCAACATTACGAATAAAAATACATAAATGAGGCGATTTAAACGAATATCGCTGTCGATTATACAATTGTAGTGTATAGTCGGAATAGTTTGCTGCACAGGCGCCAAAAAAAAGCTGCACCATCAAAAAAGCAGAGCTAACGCACAATGAAGTCATATGGGGAGAGGCGCTTTTTCTTTTTTTGTGCATAGTGGTACATGCTATCGAGGCCTTGGATTGGGAGTTCGCTTAGCAATTTACCTGTCGTTACGTCATATGTGTCGATTGAATGCGTGTCGGATGATTCATGATAGCGGAAGAAGTGGAGCTTACCGTCTTGGAAGTATGTTTGTTCGGACATTTTCATTTGTCCTTGACTAGCTCCTTGAAGGGCAAATGCAATATGGGTTTCACCTGTTTCGGGGTTGAGCGCGTGCACGTCCCCGATTCCATCTACATAGTAGAGAATGCCGTCATGGATGGTGGCGGCGTTCCGGAGGTTATAAGGAAGGCGGATGATGTACTCTTGGATGTCTTTGTAAGTAGTGAGTGGAAACGTCTCGATGTTCTTCGTCTTTTCGTGGATGCGGTACACATCGCTTGTCAGTTTCTCCGTGTCGGCCATCAAAAGATAATAGTAGTCGCCTTCTTTGAGAATCGATGCCAATCCGATCCGATCGCCAATCGGGCCGAGCGATACGATTTCTTCTAGCTGGATATCTTTTTGAAGGGGCATCTTTTGCAATGAAATGCGGACACCGTCCCCAATCACCATGAGCAGATTCCCGTCTGCCTTGCCGGACATTTGCAAATAATGGGGGATGTGGACAGTTTCGAAACCGTTCTCGTCTCCAAACCGTATATTTGACTGATAGCCGCCATCCTCGGTGAAGCCAGAGTTATAGACACTGTAAAAGAGATTGTCCTTATCATTGAAAGCCGTCACTTCACCGGTATGTTCTTCCGGCAGCATTGTGAACGTGTTGGTCCCATTCGAATTGGCCAAATAGACATGACCGCGATCCGTCAAAAATAATGTATCCTTTGTTGCAAAAACTGTTCCAAGTTCAAGGCCTTCCATTTTCCACAGTTTTGAATTTCCATCCTGATCAACAAAAACCGCAAAGCTGAGGCCATCCCGATTCATGTCCTGATCCGCAGTCGTCGAGAAATATAGAATAGCCGCAGTATCCTTCAGCAAATCAGGATGTGAAAGGTCAGTCTCTGAGAGGAATTCTATCGAATGTTGCCGGCTAAAAGCAAAATAGGCAGTCGTCAAGACGACGATAAGCAAGGCGGTGATGCCGGAGATTAACAACTTCTTTTTCATTTTCCGAAACCTCCTTAGCTGAATGAAGGAGCTGGCCGTAAACGGACAACTCCTTCGTAAGAATCGATTGCGTCTCGGTAATATTAAATTTGGCGGACGAATGTTGTCTGTTTCGCGTCGCGGATATCCCGAGGATAGACGCCAAATCCTTTATTTACATCCAAATCCAGTCCGCCAAACAATAAGTAAGCTGACCAGATGAGTTTGGAGCAGTTTTTCGCACCCATATGCCCCGTGTTGCGGTTGTTCATGAAGTTCAACGAGTACGGCTGTCCGATTTGGGTATACGCCCAGTTTGCTACATTTCGCTTGACTGTGCTTGTTGTGGAAACGGATTTTACGACAGCCCCTTTTTCAACCATCCTGACGTTGGCGGAAATGCTGCGGACGCCGGTTGGGAAGACCGATTCTACAATTGTGTTGCTAGTATAGTATAATCCGACATGACCATGGTCTACGAATGCTGTCGAGGCCGGTGTATAGAAGAAATCGCCGCTAGCACTCGGACCGACGATGTAGCTTGCAGATCCCCCACCTTGAACTTTATCCGTTTTGACGAAATGCTCGGCCAACAGCTTCATAATTGCTTTGGACAATTGGTTTTGTTTATCCATTTGACCGTTAGTATTCTTTTCGCTCATTCTTGTTGGAAGGACGAGCTCCTCGCCCTGTTTTTGTAGCTCCTCGACGGAAACAATCGGTTGAATCGATACCATCTCATCTTTTTGTTGCTGGACTGCTGAAGCGCGGATAGGGGACTGAACACCGATAACGAGAATTCCTGCCAATGCAAATGCAATGATTCTTTTCACGTTACTCGCTCCTTTTGCGAAGACAACTGGCCAGTTTGCCTTCAAATTATATGTTGTCCAACATACTTAAACTATAGCACGGATGATGTAATAATTAAAATTTTGCAATAATTGTGGGTTTGCTCGGAATTCTTGTATATGATTGAATGAAAAGCCGGGACCCTTTTGTGTATATGCAAAGATTAACGCTACTTGATAGGTAAATAGGCAGTTGTCTTGATGAAATGATAAAAAACTTAATAGAACAAATTGAGGAGTGAATTTTCCCTATAGTGATGGAAGAATCATTTGCCTGTCCGCAAAACAAGTACAAAAGAATGAAAATTGGGAATAGACAAACTTCGTGTTGTATATAACAAATAAGTTACGTACAATGGTGGAAAGAACGAAAAGAGGTGCCAGCATGCACATCGGCAGTCGGATACGGAGGCTGCGGGAGAGCAGAGGCCTCACTCAAAAGGAGGCGAGCTCCGGAATCATATCAACTTCCCACTATAGCAATATCGAAAGTGGTCGTTTTGAACCCTCGAGCGAAGTCCTTGAACTGCTAGCTGATCGGCTCGATGTGCCAATTAGCTATTTCCAAAGAATCCATGAAGATGATGCACTCCTCCAAAACTTATTGACGGAATATGAGGAACTGCTATCTTCGAACATGAAGGCAATTCCACAGTTTATTGACAAGCACCATAAGCGTTTTACCTATATCTCCTCCATCCATCAGGAAATTATGTTTCATTTATTGAAATACATTGAACTGGTTAAAGTAGGGCGCATCCCAGAAGCACAAGCCCATTACTCCTCAGAAGTCGCCCACATACCACAAACATTCTTTGAAAATGCCAGCAGAGCGCTCCTTGAGAAATATACGTATACATCAGGTGTGTATTACTATTTCAAAAAGGACTATAAGGCGAGCATTTCCCATTTTGAAGACGCCCTCCACTTGACGATAGAGGAATCCCTTTCGGCGAAAATAAACTACAATATTTCCTTAGCCCTCTACAAGCTTTATGATTATGGCACCGCCCATGTATATGCAAAGCGTGCAAAGGAGCAGTATTTGCATATGCATAATTGGGCGAGGTCCGGAGATTGCTATAATCTGATTGCAGCACTCTACCTCGCACAGCATAAGCCGACAGAAGCGAGACGATACATTGACAAGGGATTCAGCGTTTTGGGAAGTCCTATGTCAGGGACTCATGGCCGGCTGTATCATAATTTGGCTACCGTTTTGATGAAAGAGAACGACTATGTCCTTGCACTGAAAACGGTCAATCAATGCATTGACTTGAAAAAACAGTTGAAATGTACAACTCTCTTTGACTCGCAACTTTTGAAATTGAAGATTTTAATCCGTCTCGGTGATCTAATGGCATTGCGGGACAGTATTACTCGACTGCAAGTCTCCATCCAGAATGAACTGGAGCAAGCGAATCTCGACTATTTTGAGGCGAAATTATACCACGCCCTTGGCGAATATGATCTGTACGAACAGAAAATGAAGAATTGCATCTACCATCTACATGAAAATGAAGATTGGACTGAACTGAAGGACGCCGCCCGCCATCTATCCCTCCACTATGAAACGAACAAGAAATACAAAATCGCCTTCAAATTCCAGGAGCTTTGCATCGAGGCCTATGAGCGATTAACGATGGAGCTGAAAGGAGGTGAAGAATCGTGAAAAAGAAAGTGCTGATGATGTGCCTCATCCTTGGTTTAGCGGTATTTGCACCATCGATGAATCAAGCATACGCTAGCGATTACAGCACGCACGCACTTGGCGGACCGGATGTAGGACCACCACATGCCAAGGGGTAAATGAGAGAGTAATTTTATACTTTTACATGCACGTAACTATACGTGCTCTTTTTTTGTCTGCATAATCTAAAAATCAGTCGTAACGAACGGATTATCATAATACAGTTACTATAGAAGGCCATTACCTTGGATTGGCCACCGTAGTCTTGGATGAAGAAATAAACAGGAGGAGAAAAATTGACGTGTACGAATTGCGGGAATAAGCATGCGAACGGACGGTTTTGCGGAAGTTGCGGCAGGAGGATGGACGAGGCGGCGGAAGTCTTTCAAGATGGACAGACGGTCGTTGAGGCGACTGTAGTGAATACGGAATCAAACGTTCATCTGGAGAAAATGAGTAACCTGACGAAGGAATACTGGTCCTATTTTGTAAGACATTTGAAACACCCTTCGATCAGCCTTACAAGACAAGACGATGAGTATCGGAACGGCTTCATTTCATTGCTGCTGTATGCAACCATTGTTGGACTGTCCTTTTTCACGCTACTCAAAGGCATGGCGCTTGAATCGGTTGGTGTGGATAGTGGTCCCTCGTTTTCATCAGTCTTCTTGAATGTAGCAGGATTTACGGCAGTTTGCATCGCGATCGTTTCAATCGGTCTATTCATTATCGGTAAAAATTTTGGACCTGCCTATCCGTTTAAACAGACGTTGGAGTTATACGGCGCACACTCCTTGCCGGCCATCGTCATTGGCGTCGTCGCCCTGTTTTTACTGCTAATGAAATCATACTGGTACGGAATTTTCCTGCTGATCATCAGTTTCATCTACGTTCTCATGCTTTCACCGGGTTATGTCATAAGCGTCCTCTTATCTAAAAAACCAAAAGGAATCGATCCGCTACACGGGTACGCTGCCTACACAGTCCTCGTCATCATCCTATTCGGCCTTCTACTCAAACTCCTCGGCGACTCCACCGTCGGAACGTACCTTGCAGAACTAAGAGGAATGCTTTAATTGTGGGAATTGTTTGGGTGCCTGTGTAAGGTACATTTATGACAATTCAATAATGGTGATATTTATACAGTGAAATTTAAGGGGAACATTGATATATAGCCACCATTGGATTTCAATTATACAATTGCAATGCATAGTCAGAATTGTTTGCTGCACAGGCACCGTACTAAATATTGAGTAAAATAAAAGGGAATGCATCCATAACGGAGCATTCCTTTTCATTTAATCATTTTGCTACTGTGTAAGAGAAAGTTTTTAACACTTTTGGCATTTGGTCAGAGTTACTAGCTGAAACAGTGCTGTTTTGAACTGTCATACCTAATACAATAGCTAGTAAAAGAATCGATACAATCTTTTTCATTACAAATCCTCCCATTTTTCTTTTTTACTATAAATATAGCCATATCTAATCCCATCTCGATAAAAACTAGATGCTAGCTTATATTTCCTATTATTATAGTACCACTCTGCTAGCGCAATGCAATACTTATGAATGAATCTAAAATCTTGAATTTCCTTAAAATGTTGAATGGCAGCTTCTGTTATTTCTACAGACAATCCATGTTCGCTATGCAATGATTGATAGAAGCTGAAATGATGAAAATAAGAAATTTGGTTTTCATCATCTAATTGATGATATAATGCAATCCCTTTTTCGGCCCAATCTTTAACAAGGTTCTTTTCATTCGTTTTTGAATATTCCTCGATTAAAGAGAGAATTGTAATCAGCTTTTCAGATGGATCTATTTTATGCTCAATACTTTTATTATAGTATTCGATAGCTTGCTTGCTATTTCCCATAGCACTATTCAGAGTACCTATATTATGATAAATGATCCCTTTTTCGCTGTGCAAATTAAATTCTTCGCTAATTTGCAGGGCTTTTGAATATGCCTCCAGTGCGTCTTGGAATTTATCGCTTCTTTTATAAGAAATTCCGATGAGAATATAGCAGTCTAACACTCTACTCATCATTAGATGTTCTCGGAAAAAATTAAGTGCACGTCTAGCATGGTCAATCGAATTGAATGTATGCCCATCGGCCATATAAAACACAGCAATTATATAATTAAATTCAGCTTTTTCCCATTCGCCAAGAGGTAACGACTCCAGTTTATGGAGTATTAACTCATAATAATGTATGGCCATTTTTACGTTGCCAGTATTATAACAGAATAACCCTTTATTTAAGTGAAACAAATAAAGTTGGTATACATCAAAATTATCAATAGATTCTTCAAGTAAATTAATTTCTTGTTTGAGTTTTTCTGAATCAATTCTTACTATCATATTAAATCGAAAAGTAATAAGCGAATAAGTAAAATGTAATGAATCGTTTTCAAATAGGGGGACGTTTTGCTCAAGATACTCTAATTTCTCTCTCGTGAAATTTAAATCTCTCGCTGTCATAACTTCACGATATGTCTCCAATAACATCTTCTCAAACTCAATTTCCGTCTCCTCATCATTCTCCTGCAATTTCCCCGGGTCCATCCCAAGTCGCTCCATCAGCATTTCCGTAATGTCATCGCTCGGTTCAATCTGATTCCGTTCAATTTTGGATAAATAAGATGGCGTACAAATCCCTTTGGCCAGGACAACTTGTTTCATATCTTGCCGTACACGTTCCGCACGTATCAAATGACCTATTTTCATTCGCCGATCCCTCTCTTTATCTGCCTAATCCTAATTTACAGTATAAAGGATATTAATGCAAAGTGAGAAACTTTTCTTGAAAAAGCGAAAAAAAACGTTGTTTTTGAAAAAAATGTCCCAACCGGTTATACTTCTTTAGAAGGACGGTGCGTGATATATTAAAGTTAATAGTCCCACGCCATGGAGATTCATCGAAATAAAACAGTACAAAAGGAGTGTGAAGGGGATGACGATAGCAAGGGCAAAAGTAGAATGCGATATGGAATTCCTGGACATCGAGATCATGAAGATGAAGATGGAACTCTTACAATTTGTGAAGAAGATGCAATCCAATGGTTTATTGAAATCCGTTGATTACGATGAATTGACAAATACGCTGAGTCCAAGTGAATAATTTTTGGAGATGAAGGTGACTGACATTCGAGGAATGTTGCAGTCACTTTTTTGATTATATACGTAAAAAAGCACTGAAATATGCATAAATGTCTTTGGACATTCATATATATGTCGAAATACTCATAAACAGTCCTTTATACATAAGATGTCAAAGAAAGTAGAAAAAGCTGTTTCGAAGTGAATTCCGACTTCGAAACAGCTTTTTAAGATCCTCTTGTCCTTTTGACGCCGATGATCATGAGTCCGACGGCGCTTGTTACATTGAGCAGAACGCCCAAGATGAGAAAGCTCCATTCAACGACGTTCGGAAGCGAAAGGGTTAAGGATAACACGAGTGATATTGAGCCGATAACGAGCAAAAGCATTAGTATCGGTATCTTTTTTTGCATAAGAATGCCTCCTTTTGCAATGCAGACGCGTATTTAAGGGTAATATAACTGCTTTGCGAATGCAATGGGATTCACGTTTTCGTTTATGCGTCACTTCAGGAATTTATGCGCCTTTCCAACGCTTTATGCGTTTCTGCGGCGTTTTATGCGTAGATTAAGACATTTATGCGCAGTTATCTAGATTTATGCGTAGATTTCCGAATTTATGCGTATCTACAAGGTTTTATGCTTCATTAATAGCAATATTGCGTTTCTGAAGCTATTCATGCGTCGTTTCAAGCTTTTATACGTATGTTGCACAATTTAAAAAAGGTGGTCCCTTTTCGCAGGGGCCGCCTTTTTGGTTGGAGATCTTCTATTAATCCCTTACTGTCTCCTCATGTTCCTTGAGGGGGACGAGGTCGAAGATGTCGTGGTCTTCGAAGGCGTCGACAAGTCGGTCGAGCCATTCAAAGTAGTCGCGGACATATTTGAGCTTCTCGATGTCCGTTTCCACAATCGCTTTCAGATCTTCGCTGATGTCGGGATTGTTGTTCAACTGTTCCAGCTCGCGCAGCGATTTTCTGACGGCGACGGAGTGGAGTGAAATGGATCTGCGCCACTTAATAGAAAATAGATTGATAAAACTTTGGTACCAATCGTCTTTCACCTGATACAAGTCTTTGCGGACGCCACGTATCCATGCCCGTTCGACTAATTTCAGTTCGGCGAGCGCCCTGACGGATGTGCTCATGCTCGTCTTGCTCATGCCGAGTTCTTCAGTCATGTCGTCCAATGTCATCGGCTCGTCATGGAAGAACATTGTGCCGTACTGTCTACCGGCAGAAGGTGTGAGACCGTATAGATGTATGTTTTGCGCGATCGTTTCGATGATTCGCTCGCGTGCTTTGTCGAGTGTTTCTTTACCGTCCATAGTGCATTCCCTCCGCTGTCTGGGATTAATTTTCCCCAATCACTAACCTAAGCGTATTATACCCTCATTTCAAGTGTAACGATAAGTTTACACTTTGTACAGTTTTTACCGTACGGACAATTTATAACGAAATAACGGTTGTAAAGTAAAATCTTTATGCATATACTAGTAGACGATGAGTTTTGAAAATTTAGGGAGTGTACACATGGTAGAAATACGAAAGAAAATCGAAGTGGTCAACACGACGAAAATCTTCGGAAAAAACAGCAGGCGCGCGGCGCAGCTGTTGAATGAGGGGAAGTCGAAGAGTGAAATCCTCAAGTCCACAGGCGCGACGATAGGTGTGAAAAACGCTACGTTCGACGTCTATGAAGGTGAGATATTCGTCATCATGGGGCTGTCAGGAAGCGGGAAATCCACATTAGTGCGGATGCTGAACCGGTTGATCGATCCGACGATGGGCTCGATCCGCATCGACGGTGAAGACATTGTCGGCATGAATAAAGAGCAGCTTCGTCAAGTGAGACGGAAGAAAATCGGGATGGTGTTCCAGAATTTTGCCCTTTTCCCGCATAAGACGATTCTTGAGAACACGGAGTATGGACTTGAAATCCAAGGGATTGCAAAAGCGGAACGAAAATCGAAGGCGATCGAGTCGTTGCGGCTCGTCGGACTTGCCGGCTATGAAGAGCAATACCCGAACCAGCTGAGCGGCGGGATGCAACAGCGGGTCGGATTGGCACGCGCGCTTGCGAATGATCCCGATGTGCTGCTCATGGATGAAGCATTCAGTGCCCTCGATCCGTTAATCCGGAAAGATATGCAGGATGAGCTCCTACAGCTGCACCATGACATGGGGAAAACGATTATCTTCATTACCCATGATTTGGACGAGGCGCTCCGCATCGGCGACCGCATCGCGTTAATGAAGGACGGAGATATCGTCCAAATCGGAACACCTGAAGAGATATTGATGAGTCCTTCGAATAAATACGTGGAACGTTTCGTCGAAGATGTCGACCTATCGAAAGTGCTGACGGCGGGCCATATTATGAAAAAAGCGGATATGGTGCAAATCGACAGGGGAGCCCGCGTTGCATTGCGCCTTATGAAACGGCAAGGGATTTCTTCTATTTACGTTGTCGATAAAGGAAATCGGCTTCTTGGTGCCGTTACAGCACAGGATGCCAGTGAAGCAACGGAAACGGGGAAGTCATTGGAGGACGTCCTAATCACGGACATTCCGACGATTTCTCCGGACACCGTATTGACCGAGCTGTTCGATACGGTATCGACGACACAAATTCCGGTTGCGGTCGTGAATGAAGAGCACCATCTGCAAGGCATTATCATTCGTGGTGCACTGATTGGCGCATTGGCTGGCGATGGAAAGTTTATTAATAGTGACCGGAAAGTTGATTCGGAAGAGTTGCTGGAAATCGAGGTGAGCAACATTGGATAATTTATTGCCACGTTTGCCATTCGCCAGTTGGATCGATGATGGCGTCGATTGGCTTGTAACCCATTTCGGCTCTGTGTTCGACGGCATCTCCGCGTTCTTGAAAGGCATCGTCGAAGGGGCAGTCGACTGGATGGGAATGGTCCCGTCCATAGTGCTTGCTGTCTTGTTCGCATTGCTTGCTTGGTTCATTTCCACACGACGGATTGCAATTTTTACATTGGTCGGGTTGTTGTTCATTGATTACCTCGGCTATTGGCATCCGATGCTGCAAATGCTGTCGCTTGTTATAACTTCGGTCGTCATTGCGCTCGTCATCGGTATTCCGCTTGGCATATGGGCATCCCAGAAGTCGGCGGTGAAGAAGATCATTAATCCGATTTTGGACTTGATGCAGACGATGCCGGCATTCGTCTATTTATTGCCAGCCATATTCTTTTTCAATATCGGCGTCGTACCAGGCGTCGTCGCATCGGTTATCTTCTCGATGCCACCGACAATCCGGTTAACGATGCTCGGAATCGAGCAAGTGCCGAAAGATTTGATCGAAGCGACCGAAGCATTCGGTTCGACGACGTGGCAGCGGCTTTTGAAAGTGCAAATACCGCTCGCTCAACCGACAATCATGGCAGGGGTCAATCAAAGCATCATGCTGTCCTTATCGATGGTCGTCATCGCGTCGATGGTCGGTGCGCCGGGACTCGGTGAAGAAGTGTACAGGGCGGTGACCCAGTTGAAGACGGGCGTAGGCTTTGAAACGGGTCTTTCGATCGTCATCGTCGCCATCATCCTTGACCGGATTACACAGCACGCAGGCAAGAAAAAACAAGGGGGAACTATTTAATGAATTTGACAAAGAAATTGTTTGGACTAGGAGCAGCAGCAATACTCGCATTAGGTTTGGCCGCTTGCGGAAATGATGATAAAGCTGACGGCAAATCGACTTCAGGCGGAGATGGATCGGCATCGGTAGGCGAATCCGTCGATTATAAAATCACGGGAATCGACCCGGGCGCGGGCATCATGGAAGCGACCGATAGAGCAATCAAAGATTACGAGCTCGATAAATGGGACGTAACGACGGGATCGGGCGCGGCGATGACTGCGGCGTTGAAAAAAGCGTATGACACTGAACAGCCAATCATCGTTACAGGTTGGACGCCTCACTGGAAATTCGCGAAGTTCGACTTGAAATACTTGGAGGATCCTAAAGGTTCATTCGGCGGGGAAGAGCAGATCCGTACTATCGGCAGAATAGGACTTGCGGAAGACTTGCCGGAAGCCCATCAAATCCTTTCGAACTTCAATTGGTCTGAAGAGGACATGGGTGAAGTGATGGTTGCCATTCAGGAAGGCGAAAAAGAGGAAGTCGCTGCACAGAACTGGATTGACGCCAATGCAGACAAAGTTGCGGAATGGACAGACGGCGTGGACAAAGTAGACGGCGATGCCATCAAGCTTGCTTATGTTGCATGGGATAGTGAAATCGCAAGCCATAACGTCATCAAACTCGTACTTGAAGATATGGGATACAAAGTTACATTGACGCAAGTCGAAGCAGGTCCACTTTGGACGGCAATTGCTGACGGAAGCGCGGATGCATCGCTTGCGGCATGGTTGCCGGTGACGCATGCAACATATGCGGAAAAATTCGACGGTAAATTCGAAGAGCTTGGCATCAATATGGAAGGCGTGAAAATTGGACTCGTCGTTCCACAATATATGGACATCGATTCGATCGAAGATTTGAAGAAATAAGGTAAGAAAGGCAGCCCGCTACTAGCGTGGGCTGCCTGTTTTTTTATGCTTCATGTTCAACTGCATTGTATTGTTCATTGAACTCTTTAATACAAGGAAATATATAGTTCAATTGCCCTTCGTGATACGTGAAGGTATGTAGTAAACGGTCAGTTTGCCGATCAATGAACTTTTGCGGAACTGGAACTGAGATGCTTGTGTCATCATCGAAAACGACATTGGTAAGATACTCATCCACTTTATATGTTTTGAAGGAGCCATTAAAAATCCATACACATTCGATATGGTCTGACGGTTCCGTTTGTAAGATGACTTTCGAACCGGGTAGTTTCTCTAGAAACTCCATAGGTGTGAGAGTAGAAGAATAAGTACCATGTGTCGTGAATATCTCCGACAAGCCAGCAGATGTTTTCGCCCAACGCAATGCGTTAACAGTCCGATGATCATGCAAAAAATGTTTACAAGACATAATATATCCTCCTTTTGGTTTAGTTACTTTTCATTATAGCATGACTAATTTGAAAAATATAGTCAAATTGTTACAATATCTTCTAATTTAGGATTATTACTGTTACACGTGCATATTTCTAGAACACACTTAATGGTTTATTAAAACAACTGCTTGACCTTTACGTTAACGTCAATGCTATATTCATAGGAAAGGCTGAAGGGGTGGTGAAGCTGAAGACGATTACGGAAGTGGCGGAATCATTCGGGGTGTCGACACGTACAATTCGGTATTATGAGGAAATTGGGCTGCTCGCGCCAGAACGGTCGGAGGGGAATCAACGGCTCTATACGAATGCCGAGCTTGCGAAGCTGAAGCTTATATTCCGCGGTAAGCGATACGGGTTTTCATTGGACGACATCAAGGAGATGGTGCTGCTGTTCGACAAGGATCGGACAGGGCGCAAACAGCTTGAGGTGACGATCGAATACGGCAAACGGCGTATTGGGGAAATCGATCGGAAAATCCGGGAGTTGCAGGAAATGAAGGCTGAAATGGAAGAGTTGCTCGATGAATTCACTGAAAAATTGGATAGTTCGAAAGGGGAATGAAGGGATGAACAGTTCACAGCTGTTGGAGAGAAATGCAAGGAAGTACCCGGAAACGGAAGCCGTCGTCAGCATGGGGAAGCGGACGACGTACAAGGAATTGGACAACCGCGTCAACCGGTTTGGCCATGCGCTTCAGAAGGAGGGCATTCGTAAGGGAGCGAAAGTGGCGTTATTCTTGCCGAATACCGAGGAATTCTTAGTCGCCTATTTCGCCGTTCAGCGTATTGGCGCGATTGTTGTTCCGATCAACGTCAAGCTGACGACGGAAGAATTGACGTATGTGCTGAACCATTCGGATGCAGAAGCGCTCATTGTGCATGAATTGCTGTTTGAAACTGTGAAATCATTGCAATCTCCATCTATTTTAATCATAACAGGCGAAGCGTCCGGAAACTGGAGAAGCTTCGAAACGCTTATCCAAAACGGAGACGACAAACCGATACTATGCAGCTTGAAAGAAGACGATGAATCGACAATCCTGTACACGTCCGGAACGACAGGAAATCCAAAAGGGGTGCTGTTCAGCTATCGAAACATCCTCACCGTCGCTTCGATGATCGCCGTCGAAATGGAGTTCAAGCCTGAAAGCCGCGTCCTCCTCATGATGCCGCTCAGCCATTCGGCACCTCTCCATTTATTCATGATGGCAGGCATGTATGTCGGCGCAACGCTTGTCCTCACACCGACTTTCACACCTGACCTCCTAATCGACACGGTGGAAAAGGAGAGGACGACCCATTTCTTCGGCGCGCCCGTCGCCTATTTACTCACAGCGGGACAGTCGCGATTGAAGGAGGCGGACCTGTCCTCGATGAAATGGTGGATTTACGGCGGGGCGCCGCTATCTTCGAATGAAGTGAACATGGTGCAAAACGCTTTCCGGACGGACAATCTAGTTTGTGTATACGGTCTGACGGAAGCGGGTCCGAGCGGCTCATTGCTACTTGCGGATGAGCATGCAACAAAATCCGGCAGCATCGGACGACGGGCACCGTTGCATACGGAGCTTCGGATTGTGAATGAACACGGCGACGACGTTTCACCAGGTGAAATCGGCGAAATCGTCCTTCTCGGGGAAGGGAATATGCTCGGATATTATAAAAACGAGGAAGCTACGAAGGAGGCATTCATTGGAGAATGGCTTAAGACAGGCGACTTGGCGAAATTTGATGAGGACGGCTATATATGGATTGTCGACCGAAAAAAAGACTTGATCATTTCGGGCGGCGTCAATATTTATCCGAAAGAGATCGAGGAGACAATCCTCCGCTATCCGGGAATCCGCGAAGTTGCGGTCGTCGGCGTGCCGCATCCTGAATGGGGCGAAACGGTGAAAGCAGTGTTCGCTGCAACGAATCCGGTCGACAGTGAGGAATTAAAAGCGTTCCTCCACGAGCACCTCGCCAAATACAAAGTGCCGCGTCTATACGAACAAGTCGAAGCATTGCCGCGGAACGCCTCCGGGAAAATACTGAAGCAGCCATTAAGGGAAGGGGTGACCGTCTCATGAAGGTTGTACAGGAAGCGGAAACGATCAATACCGACAACTTTTTTGAAGGCGACGACACGCTCCGATTGATACTCGAAGAGCATTTAAAAGGACCATTCCTTGAGTACGCGAAACGCGAACTTTCCCTTTTCGGGGAGCAATGCGCGAATGCGATAGATGCGCGTGCAAAGCATACCGACCGTGAAGGGGAGCCGCGTCTCATCCGGTACGACAAATTCGGAGAGGAAGTTTCCGACGTATGGGTGAATGAAGGGTACCGGAACACTGTACAGGAAACGTATGATACAGGCATTGTCGGATATGTCCATAAAGAAATTCCGGAGCTTGGCCATAAAGGGAATTATACGTATAGCTTTGCGCAAGGCTATTTGCTGTCGCATGCGGAACCAGGTTTTTATTGCCCCGTCACGCTGACGATGGCGACTGCCTATATGCTCGACCATTATGCAGATGAATATGTGAAAAGCCTATTCCTCAACAATGTCTGTTCGACAGGGGAAGTTCCGCTGTACGAAGGCGCGACGTTTCTGACAGAGCGTCAAGGTGGCTCGGATGTCGGGGCGAATGTCGTGAAGGCGGTAAAGGACGGTGACCAGTACCGGTTATACGGTGAGAAATATTTTGCCTCGAACGCTGGCATGGCGGGAGTGGCAATGGTACTTGCGAGAATCGAAGGAGCACAGGACGGGTCACGCGGATTGACGTTGTTCGCGGTTCCGTGGCGCCAGGAAGACGGCAAATTGAACGGGCTCCGCATCCGCCGGTTGAAGGATAAACTCGGGGTGCGGGCCGTCCCTTCCGGAGAAGTCGAATTCGACGGTGCGCTCGCCTATGTAGTAGGGGATCCGTCGAAAGGCTTTTACTACATGATGGAAGCCCTTAATCTGTCGCGCATTTGCAACGCGGTCGCTTCCGTCGGCATCATGCGGCGTGCCTTGTTGGAGTCAACAGCGTACGCAACCCGCCGGAATGCATTCGGCCGCCGGCTCACCGATTATCCGATGGTGCAGGATACGCTCGGAAAATTGGCGGCACGGCTTCATGTCGAAGTGGCAACCGTCTTTGATTTCATCAAATTGTATGAACGTGTCACGGAAGGTGCTGCGTCCGAACGTGAAAAGGTCCTCAACCGCCTTTTCATTGCGCTCATCAAAAAGGAGACGGCTGAGCAAGCGATCCACTTCGCCCATGAAGCGATCGAAATGCATGGCGGCAATGGCTATATCGAGGATTTCGTCACGCCGCGCCTGCTGCGGGATGCACAAGTGCTCACAGTGTGGGAAGGCACCGCCAATATTTTAGGGCTTGAACTTATCCGTCTTGTAAATAAGTTCGAGGCCCACAAACTGTTCATTGACGAAATGCGCAATCGCCTCGTCGTCGTAAGTGACACCGAGTCGAAGAAAGCGCTGCTGGTGAAATTAACTAATCTCTCCACTGACCTTTCAGCATTTGCAGGTTACGATAACGCACTCCAAACATTCGAAGCAAAAGGACTCATGAAGCGGATGGCGCATCTGTACGAAAGTGTCGTCGCACTTGAATTTGCGATGAAACATGGCGGCAAGTTTGAGAAGTTGGCGGAAGTATATATCGAAGATACTTGGTCTTTGCGGAAAGTTGGAGAGGAAATGAAGACTGTCGCTTATTTTGACCAGATCATTTGAATGAAAGGAAGTCGGCTGTCAATTTCCCTAGACGATTAAATCGCATAAGAAAACGCAGAGGTAGTAACACCACTGCGTTTTTTCTCTATTATTTGTTGGATAATTGATTAAAGCCTTTATGTTGAGTATGGGTTAACCTTCTACTACATTTACAACAATTTCTCCAAAAAAATTTTCATCAAAATATACTTTTAATTTCCATAATCCTGATGTTTGAAACTCCATTCCAGATGGAATATGTGTGTCAGCTCCATTATTTGAGCTTAACCCCATATTTGGATACTCCCAAACTTTTTCACTAGTAGGCATTCCCATATTTTGAAGTAAGACTTTGTGTTCTTCACCTTCTTCGTTAATACCAATTACCTTAAAATTTCCGTTTAATTCTTCATCTTTACCCCAAAAATGCCACATATACTTATTTTCTATTCCTTTAATGATAGGTTCTGCTTCAACTTCCCCTTCATTTCCCGAACCGATTAAAAAACCCAATCTTCCTTCCTCTCCGATTAATACATACGTTCCTTTAGTGCCGTTGCCGAAAGTAATTGGTATTTCGAAAGTCGGGCTAACCTCCCATTCTTCTTGAACAACTGTCCTTCCCTCAGAACACCCTGCTAAGAATACGGTCAATAATAAACCTAAAATAATTTTTTTCATTTTAACCTCCTTTTGTTATTAGACGATATTACATAAGTTGACTACCGGGTATTTTGACTATTATTAATTTTACAACATCTCTTTTATCATATGCCTCTTGCGAAAAATGAATGTTTCCCCAAGTTCCCCCAGCATTTGACAATATAATCTGTCGATGCAGATTGGTTCGTTTTCTTTACTGGCGATTTTGAAGGTTGAATGGCGTATTTTATCAATAAAATTGAATTTTCTATCTCCCGGAAACGTCGTATAGTAATAGATAGGATGAAACTATGGGGAGTGAGTGCGATTAAAAAGATAGCTGCAATCATTTTAGCTGCCGCCGTCGTAGTAAGCAGCATCACGATATTTGCGGGGGTTCGTCCCGCTATTGAACTGCTTGCTTCATTAGAAGTGGAATACGAGAAGCAAAAGATTGATGCCGAATCAATGCAAAGGTTGGATGGAGGATTGGATAAAGCTGAATTGGACATCCTCAACCACGCAAAAACTTTAGATGGACAAGCAAGGAAATAGGGGGAAATGACACATATAAGGAGCTGTTTCATACAGCTCCATACATATTTATTCGACAAAAAAGTTCCACAATAATCCAAGGCGTGTTACTATAGTAGTAACTACTTTTTGAACCATACAGTTAAATTGAACTAAGTATTAGGGATAGGAGTTGTGGGCATGGAGAAGGAAGACTTGGTTTCATTGCAGCGAAATGTCCAAAAGCTGAGGGTGGAAGGGAAATACGAAGAGACAATCGAAGCGTGTTTTCAATTATTGGAGGCTGGTTTAACAGCAAATGACCCGAAATCCATTTTGGCAGCCCATATTAACAACGCCGCATCCTTTTACTGCATCGGCGCAATCGAAGAGGCGTTCCATAGCATCGATGCCTATTTGGACTATTGCCTCGACAATGGCGATGAAGATGACCGACTGAATGGATGCAACGTCCTGTTCCTATTGCATGAGTACAATAAGGACTACCAAAAAGCGAAGGAGACGTTGGAGCGCGCCATTGAGCTAGGTGAAAAGCTCGGGCATTACAATATCGTCAGCAATGCTTACAGCAACTACAGCATGATTCTTGCAATTGAATTGGATTTTGAAAACGCCCTTACAATGGCGGAAAAAGGATTGGCGATGGCAAAACTGCACGAACCGATGACTCCGATATTGGAATTCCGGGTGAAGCTGAACGTCGCAAACGCGCTTATCGGCTTGGAGAAACTTGAGGATGCGGAACAGCTTGTAACTGAAATGGTGAATGATCCGCTACTTGAGTCCTTCATTCGGGAAAAGACGCAAGTGCATGACTTATATGGACGATTTTTAATGCATAAAAAGATGTACCCCGAAGCATTGCAAGCATATGACATAGCGAAAGAGCTTGCAGAAAGCTATAACGACAGGAATTTGCTGAAAGGCATTTTGGAAAAGAGATGCAAACTTTGTGAATTGATGGGTGATGTGGAACGTGGTTATAAAGCCCAGCAGGCATTGATTGATTTGTTGAGTGATCTGAACCAGCACGAAGTTGCGATGACCGCTGTGAAATTGGGAGTGAAGCATCGGATTACGTCCATCGAACGCCGGGCAAATACCGATTACCTTACAGGTCTGTACAACAGATGCTATATGGAAACGACGGCGGACAAATGGCTTGCAGAAGCCGCGCATACTGGCGAAAGTATCGTCTGCATCGCTTTCGATCTCGACAATTTGAAAATCTTGAATGATACATACGGCCACATATTTGGAGATGAAATCATCAAGAGAATCGGTCAAACGTGCGCCCGCCAAATTAGAAGCGGTGACTTGATGGGCCGTTTCGGCGGCGACGAATTCGCCATTATTTTACGCGATCTTTCCCTCGATGAAGCCCACGATAAAGCAGAGCACCTGCTTGAAGCCGTCCGTTTAATCAAAGTTGAAAAAGACGGCATTTACATTTCATTAACCGCAAGCGTCGGCATCGCCGATAACGCAAACGGCAAAATTCAAACATTCACTGAGTTGTTCCACCAAGCTGACCTCGCACTCTATCAAGCGAAAGAGGGCGGCAAAAACCGAATTTGCATGATGAGTTGAGAAAAGAGGCTGCTTATGGCCTCTTTTTTGGTTGTATCGCGTCATGTTACGTCTACAAATACCGCCAACCCGCGTTACAGAGCACAACGCAATTAAGCGAATCTGCAACACAACGAAATCTGCTCGCAACGCAACTAGATTGTAACGAAATCAAACTGTCGCAACACAATCAAGCTGACTTGGCAACACAACCATACGGGCTTGCAACACAATCAAGCAAATTCGCAACTAAACTAACTGTCATCGCAACGAAACAAACGACAGCAGAAGGATTGATGATTCCGCAAAATTATGAAATTTTGTAATGGGGAGTGGAGGATCTTGTATAACTTATAGCTATTCAGCTTTAGTTCTCTGATCAAAAGATGCAATAGAGTACAAACGGAAATGCCACGTAGATGATTTACTCGTGGCATTTCCGTTTTTCATTTGAAGAGTAAGAGGATGATTCTACACAAATTAAGTCTGTGCTTGTTTTTTTGAATTGATTAATCAAGTCTTTCGTTACATGTTGATCCGTAATGATGTAATCGATTTTATCAAGCGGGGCAATCCCGATAGTTACATTTTTGCCGAACTTTGTACTATCAGCAGCCACAAATACTTCTTTTGATAATTCAATCATTTTTTTTCGGGTAATTGCTTCTTCTAGATTATAGTCCGAAATTCCATTTTCAACAGTTATGCCACTTGCACAAATAAATGCTTTCAATATATTCAATTCATGAAAATTAAATAAAAAATCATAAGAGGTAACAGATTTTTCTTCCTTCCTTACTTTCCCTCCAATAATGATTAGTTCAATATCACTTGTCAGTAATTCATTCACTACGGGAATTGAATTTGTTATGACAGTCAGGTTCTTTTTGTTTTTAATAAGTTTTGCAATCTGATAGGTCGTCGAGCCGCTATCCAAATAAATACAATCCCCATCATGGATATATTCACTGCATTTTTGGGCAATCATCTCTTTCTCTTCAAGACGACTGATCATGCGGACGTCAATTGAAGACTCTCCGAAATTCCATTCAACCAGTTTAACTCCACCATAAATTTTCTCGATTTTCCCTTGTGACGAAAGCAAATTTATATCTCTGCGAAGCGTTTCGACAGATACATTCAGTTCTTGAGCCAGTTCGGAGATCTTTAGAACCTTATTGACGATAAGTAATTCAAGGATTTTCTTTTGCCTCTCCAGTGGAAACATATACACACCTCTTTGAATGGTTAAATTGTCTTAATTCGAGTGTACTGATTCCTAATCAACTATTCAATAAAACCAAACTAAAAAAGACAACATCTAATCAATATGTGTTCAAAAGTTGGTAAAGAATTAGTCAACATTTACATACAATTTACACAAATCATCATTTGTATTAACAATTTCATTTTATACTGGGATTGTGTTTCAGGGAGGTGAGCGTTTGCTGCAATTACAAAACATAGGCAAACAATACGATCATAAAGTCGTTTTAGATGATATTAATGTTGAGATTAAAGCAGGGGAGATTGTGTCTCTCTTAGGTCCAAGCGGGAGTGGTAAAACGACTTTATTGAATATCATTCTAGGATTAACAACTATGGATCGCGGAAAAATCATCTTTAACGATATGGATCTGACGAATGTACCGATGAAGCGTCGCGGATTTAATATCGTATTCCAAGATTATGCGCTATTTCCTAATTTGAATGCTTACGACAATATTGTGTACGGATTAAGAAACAAGAAGGGAGTAGTGTCTGAGAAGGAGCTTCAAGACTATATTGAGTTCTTGGGGCTGAAACCTCATTTATCAAAGAAGATCGGTGAATTATCGGGCGGTCAGAAACAGAGGGTAGCTCTTGCGAGAACATTAGTTACAAAACCGAAGATCTTATTATTGGACGAGCCGCTGAGCGCATTGGATGGTGTCATTAAGGAATCTATAAAACAGCGCATTCAATCGATTGCAAAAGAATTTAAACTGACGACGATTATTGTGACGCATGACCCGGAAGAGGCACTAACATTGTCCGATAAAATATTGATCATTAATGAGGGGACGATTGCTCAATTTGGTACACCACATGAAATCATCAATAAGCCAAATAATGATTTCGTTGAAAAATTCATTTTGAAGCAATTGCAGATTAAGAGACAAAATATATATAACTTATTCGGTGAGAAATATGCCTAATGTAAAACCGGCCATGCGGGTCATCTTTATCCCGATCTTACTATTATTTACGGTTTTTCTCGTGGTGCCTCTTGGCATATTGTTTGTCCGTTCTTTTGAAACGAGCGAGGGATTCAATCTCTCGAATTATCTTTCAGCCCTTTCAGATAAAGAACTGATGGCGTCCATTGGAAACAGCATCCAAATCTCTAGCCTCACTGCTGTCATTACGACTGTTTTAGCATTTGTCCTAGCCTACGCCCTCAACTGTACAAACATATACAAGCCATTAAAAACAGCGATTAAAACGGGAATACTTATTCCGATGCTGCTGCCTACAATTACATATGGATTTGCGATTATCTATTCTTTCGGCAACCAAGGGCTGCTCATAAAAATCATCGGGCAAAATCTTTTTGAGATTTATGGATTTAACGGGTTGTTGATCGGTTATGTGATTTATACATTGCCGGCAGCCTTTCTACTTATTAATAACTCATTCAAGTATATTGATAAGAAATTTATCATCGTTTCGAAGCTGATGGGTGATGGAACTATAAGAAGTTTTAAGAATACAATCGTTCGTCCGCTATTGGGAACTTTGGGTGGAGCTTTTGTACTTGCCTTCATCTTGAGCTTTACGGATTTCGGAATACCCGCTTCCATCGGAGGGACGTATACCGTTGTAGCGACTCAGCTGTATCAAGTTATGCTCGGTTCCATCCCGGATTTTAATAGTGGTGCTGTCATTGCTGTTCTTATGTTAATTCCGGCAGTATTTGGAGTTTTACTGTTAAACTACCTTGAAAAACTTAATTTTCATTATGACAAGTTTACCGATACTGAGTTGATGCGGCATAGAGGTAGAGACATAAGCTTTGGGATTGGCGCAACTGTTATATTGATCGGCATGCTTTCGATTTTTGCTGTCATGTTTATTGCACCATTTTTACACAGTTTTCCTTATGATCTTACGTTCACGCTTACACATGTAATGGACACATTCCAATCAAGTGATTTAACGACTGTCTATCAAAATTCATTGTTCGTTGCTCTATTGACAGCCGTATTTGGTACGCTCATTGCGTTTAGCTCCGCGGTTTTAAATGTCAGAACAGGCATAAAAGGAAGATTGTCGACCGACATCATTTCCATGATGACGAATACAGTACCAGGCATGGTGTTAGGTTTGTCGTATTTACTTCTTTTTAATGGGAGCAGTTTAAAAGGGACATTTACAATTATCGTTCTCTGTAACATTGTCCACTACTTTACGACACCTTATTTAATGGCAAAAAACTCTTTATCTAAAATGAATCCGACTTGGGAAACGACTGGAGAGCTATTGGGAGATAGCTGGTTGAAGACCGTCTATCGGGTACTCATTCCAAATTCGGCATCGACTGTGATTGAGATGTTCAGCTATTATTTCATCAATTCAATGGTCACGATCAGTGGGATTATCTTTTTAGTGACAGCTCAAACTTCAGTAGTAGCAAGCAAGATTAAAGAACTCCAACATTTCGCTGAATTCAATGAAATATTCATCTTATCAATACTGATCTTCATTACTAACTTAGTTGTAAAGTTGCTTTGCGATTACTTTCAAAAAAGGCAATTCAAACATCTATGAGGGGGTTATTAGTGTGAAAAAGTTGAAGAGTATACTGCTATCTTTATTCTCTCTAAGCTTGCTCGTTGCATTGGCGGCTTGTAGTAGCAGCAAAGCTGCTGGAGAAGCAGTAGTCATTTATACGAATGGTGATGAAGCGGCGTCTGAAGCTATGGAAAGTGCTTTGAAACGGGCGGGGTACGAAGGGAAATATGTGCTCCAATCATTAGGTACTTCTGAATTGGGCGGAAAACTGCTGGCTGAGGGCGATAAAATCGAGGCGGACATCGTGACGATGAGTTCTTATTTCATCGAAACTGCCCAGCAGCAACATAATATGTTTAAAGATTTAACGTTTACCACAAATGCATTGGAAGAGCATCCACCGTATTATTCGCCGGTGTTAGCGAATACAGGTTCAATTTTCGTAAATACAGAAGTGCTCAAACAAAAAGGATTGCCGATGCCGACGTCGATTAAAGATTTAGCGAAACCGGAATTTGAAGGATTGGTGTCGATTCCGAACATTATGGATTCCTCAACAGGGTGGCTGTTAGTTCAAGCGGTTATTAGCCAATACGGAGAAGAAGAAGGGAAAACAGTTCTTCGTGAATTAATTGCAAATAGTGGTCCTCATGTTGAGAGTTCAGGTTCAGGGCCAATTAAGAAAGTTCAAGCCGGGGAAGTGGCTGCAGGTTTTGGATTGCGATATCAAGCGGTGATGGCTAAAGAAAGCGGTTTGCCAATTGAGTTTGTCGATCCGATTGAGGGTAATTTTTCACTGACAGAATCAGTGGCAGTCGTGAATAAAGACGATGCGACAACAACTCTAGCAATGGAAATGGCAGAAGTCATTATTCAAGACGCTCGAAAAGAGTTGCTTACACATTATCCAGTCGCACTTTATGAAGGTGAAACAGTTAAGGATATGAACAAACCGGCACATTCCATGAAATTTGAACAACCATTAACTGTGGAGTTGCTACAGCAACATCAGGAATTTTTTAAATCAGCTAACTAATTTAGGAGGAGCGAAGGCATATGAATACATACAAATTATTAACACCTGGCCCATTGACGACGACTAGCACGGTGAAAGAGGAAATGCTTCTTGACCGTTGTACATGGGATCAAGACTATAAAGACATTACGCAAAAAATCAGAACCCAACTGCTCGAATTCGCATCGGCTCCAAAAGAGGCGTATACAACGGTGCTTATGCAAGGAAGCGGTACGTTCGTTGTCGAATCGGTAATGACAACTGCAATTGCACAAAGTGATAAAGTGCTTATTGTAACGAACGGTGCGTATGGGGAACGGATTGTGAAAATGGCCCAATA
Organism: Sporosarcina sp. Marseille-Q4943; assembly: GCF_943736995.1. GTDB lineage: Bacteria > Bacillota > Bacilli > Bacillales_A > Planococcaceae > Sporosarcina. The sequence continues at coordinate 664,437 of NZ_CALSFT010000002.1, forward strand.
TATTGGATTGAATTATGTTGAATATCGTGTGGCCTACAATGAGTATCCAGAGGAAAATGACATAAGACGCATTCTAGAAGAAGATCAGCGGATTACACATATTGTAATGGTTCATTGTGAAACGACAACAGGTATTTTGAATCCGATTGAGATGATCTCGAACCTTTCGCAGGAATTTGACAAGACATTGATCATTGATGCGATGAGCAGTTTTGGCGGGATGGACATTAATGTATCTGAACTAGGAATCGACTATTTGATCAGCAGTGCAAATAAATGTATTCAAGGCGTTCCGGGCTTTGGATTCGTCATCGCAAATCTCGAGAAGCTTGTTGCATGTGAAGGGAATGCGCGGAGTTTGTCATTAGACCTATATGACCAATGGAAAGAGATGGATAAGGATGGGAAATGGCGGTACACGTCACCAACGCATGTAGTGGCTGCATTCGCAAAGGCGATGGAGGAGTTGGTTGAAGAAGGCGGCATTCCTGCCAGATTTGCCCGCTATCAACATAATAATCGTCTGTTACGAGAGAGTATGGAAAAAGTGAATATACATCCTTATATTTCATCTGAAAAGCAATCGCCAATCATTACAACCTTCCTTTTCCCAAACGAGCAGTTCAGTTTCGAGGAATTCTATTCCTATGTAAAAGCGAAAGGGTACGTCATCTATCCAGGAAAGTTAACAGATATAGATACATTCCGGATTGGCAATATCGGTGAAATCTATGAAGAAGATATTCTAAAGCTCTGCTCGATAATAGAAAACTATATGAAAGTGGTGGCATCATGAACAAAGTAGAAGGCGTAATTTTCGATTGGGCTGGGACGACGGTCGATTTTGGCTGCTTTGCACCTGTCAATGTATTTGTAGATATCTTTAAAAATGCGGGGATTGACGTCACGATGGAAGAAGCGAGAGGGCCGATGGGGATGTTGAAAATCGATCACATCCGCGCAATGTTGTCCATGCCGAGAATCGCTGCATTATGGGAAGAGAAATATGGAAGACCTTTTAACGAGCAAGATGTTGAGAATTTGTATGCTGAATTTGAACCTGCACTGATGGCTTCATTGGTGGATTATACAAATCCGATCCCGGGCGTCGTTGAGACGGTTGAAGCATTACGGAAGCAAGAGTTGAAAATCGGCTCGACAACAGGCTATACAGCGAACATGATGGACGTCGTCGTTCCGCAAGCCTTGAAAAATGGCTATGGTCCGGATTATTATGTGACCCCGGATGACACGGATTCTATTGGAAGACCCTATCCGTATATGATTTATCGAAATATGGAACGGCTTAAACTATCGGCCCCGTGGAAGGTAGTAAAAGTAGGCGACACCATTTCAGATATTAAAGAGGGCGTTAACGCGGGTGTTTGGTCAGTAGGAGTCGTGGTCGGCAGCTCAGAAATGGGTTTAAGCTTGGATGAATATAATGCATTAACGCAATCTGACAAAGAAACAATTATTGCTAGAACAGCACGCACCTTTAGGCAAAACGGGGCAGACTTTACGATTCAAACAATGCGTGAACTTCCTGAGCTAATTGAAACGATTAATAATCATCTTTCAGAAGGTAAGAGACCTCATTCAATGCAAGAATGAGCAGATGACATAAGTGTGAGAGGTCGGCTATTCAATAAAAAAAGCACCGCCTTGAGCGGTGCTACATAGTACATTATTGACTATTATCTTCACGCTGCTCCGAAGGCTCTTCCGACGGATCTGGCTCATCTTCGTCAACGCCGTTGCAGCCGTATAGTAAGCCCGCTGACAAGAAAACCGACATAAACGGAAGAAGAAATTTTTTGAACTTCATTCTTATCCCTCCTCAAAATTAGACTCGAGTTATTTTGTGCTATCTTTTGCTAATTATTCACGTGTTTTTTACAAAAGCTCATTTATTCCATTAAGGGCTCAAATAACTTATCAAGAGCTCATTTAATTCGAAAAAAGGCTGTCCCACAATTCACATGGGGCAGCCTCTCATCGTTTCTTTTTATCCTCCCGATGATACTCAGAAACTTGCACAACTCGCACTTTACCAGTGTGGAGCTCATGATAGATTCCACGGCTGTCTCGGAAGGTAATGTATTGATCCCGTTCCGATTTGACGAGTTGTTCGGCGCTTTCCAACGAGTCGGTATGAATGAAGCGCCGGATGTAATGTTCTTCATCGAAAAAGTACGTGATTTTGAATTCCTGCATTGCGACCTCTCCTTCAACAATGATTAGATTGCCCTCTCTCGATTCATACTATTCCCCCACAATTGCCAATAGTGTAACATAGAGAGAAACGGATATCCGCCGAAGTCCAGATCCTATACTTCGAGATAGAGAGATGATTGGCATGAAATCGAAATCCTTGCAATCTCGCATTTTTTCATATGGCGCATTGTTCGTATCCCTCATTGCGATCATCATCGGTGTTTCGTTCTATTTCACGATGTCGCATGGAATTGAGAAACAGATCGGCATACGAGCGCTGAGCATCGCGCAAACAACGGCCGCTCGTCCTGATGTGATCGCAGCTTTTGAAGAGGATGACCCAACCAAATTTCTCCAACCGATTGCAGAAGCCGTCCGCCTGCAAACCGGAGCTGAATATGTCGTCATCGGGAACAGTGAAGGCATCCGGTACGCTCATCCCGTCGTCGAGCGGATCGGACAAAAGATGGTCGGCGACGATAATGAACGCGCGCTTCACCTCGGGGAATCGTATGTTTCGAAGGCGACCGGGACACTCGGTCCTGCGTTGCGCGGGAAAACGCCTGTCTTCAATGACGAAGGTGATATTGTCGGGGTCATTTCTGTCGGCTATTTGAATGAAGACATTTCCTCCATATTCTTTGAGTACATCGACAACATCTCTTACATCGTCCTAATCGCCATCGTTCTCGGCATCATCGGCTCAAGTGTCCTTGCAAGAAACATCAAGAAAGAACTATTCAATCTCGAGCCTGCGGAAATTGCTAATTTATTCACCGAACGGAATGCGCTCATCGAGTCGGTTCGCGAAGGCATCATCATGGTCGACGCGAATGGCGTCATTACAACAGTGAACGCGGCCGCCTTTGAAACGCTATCGATTCCAGGGCAAACGGAACTGATCGGCAAGACAATCCAGGAAGTGCTTCCGAACACCCTCTTGCCGAAAGTGCTGGAAACGGGGGAGCGGCATCTCGATCGGCCGATGGAGATTCACGGGAGGAAAGTCATCGTCAACCGTATCCCGATTCGGGCAAATGATCGGATCATCGGCGCCGTATCCACATTCCGTCTTCAATCAGAAATTGACCAGCTTGCAATGGAATTGTCGCAAGTGAAACGGTACACGGAAGCGCTTCGAGCACAGACGCATGAATATAATAATTTCCTGTACACGATTTCAGGGCTTATCCAGCTTCATTCATACGACGAGGCGCTTAGCTTGATTCATGACGAGACGGCAGAACACCAATCCCTCATCCAGTTTGTGACGAAGCGATTGAAAGATCCATTCCTCGGTGGAATCGTCATCGGTTTCTTCAACCGGGCAAGGGAATTGAAAGTCCGTTTCCTGCTCGACGAAGACAGCTTTCTAAAAGAGCTGCCGGCCCATTTGGAGAAGACCCATTTCGTCTCCATCATCGGGAATTTGGTGACGAATGCATTTGAAGCGGTTGAGATGAATTCGGAAGTGAAGAGGATGGTCCGCATTTTCATTTTCGATAACGGGGAGGAGATATTGTTTGAAGTGGAGGATTCGGGGAAGGGTATCGCGAATGAAGTATTAGAAGCTTTATTCCAGGAAAAAGTTTCGACGAAAGATGTGGAAGACAGAGGATATGGTCTTTTGAAAGTGGCGGAGAACGTCGAGGACTTAGGCGGCTCCATCACAGTGGAAAAAGGGGATTTGGGTGGTGCACTGTTCATCATATCCATTCCGAAAAGGGGGGTACTGAATGCGACCAATTGAAGTTCTTATCATTGAAGATGATAAGCGGATTGCTGATATCCATCGTCGATTCATCGAAAAAATAGAAGGCTTCACGGTTGTCGGAGCCGCGCATTCCGGCGAGGAGGCGAAGGATTGGGTGCAGGCGCTGTCGCCGGATCTCGTGCTGCTTGATGTCTACTTGCCTGATGCGCTCGGTACGGAAATCATGGGTTTCATTCACGAAAATAGCCCTGAAACGGACATCATTTTCATTACGGCGGCAGCTGAAGTCGATATCGTGAAAAAAGCATATCGACGAGGCGTAGCCGATTATATATTGAAGCCGCTCACATTCGATCGGTTCAAGGAAAGCCTTCATTCGTACAAAGCGAAAAGGGAGAAGCTTGCGGGTGACGGAGTAATGAAAGAGGATTCCATCCAGTTCTTGTGGAATAAAACAAATGCGGCAGCAGAAAATCCGGAAGTCCTTCCCCCAAAAGGGATCGACCCGATAACGAAGGAGAAAGTCGTCAGCCATATGAAACAAGTCGATGGGGGAATGACAGCGGAAACGCTCGGCGTGGATATAGGCGTGAGCCGTTCGACTGCAAGACGCTATTTGGAATACCTCGTGTCAGAGAAACAGGCTTATACCGAGCTTATTTACGGTTCAGTCGGACGCCCTGAAAGAAGGTATTTCATTCAACGACGATGAACAGTATGAACAAAATGACGTTTACGACGAATATTCAACTTATGACCGCAAACATTGAATACAACCAACTTTCTGATAAATTGGTGATAGCGAATGAAAACGCTACCATCAATTTTTTTTATTCCAAAGGGGGATGCAAGATGAAGTGGAGAAAGTTAAAGATAGTTGCCTTGGCAAGTGTTATGGCACTCAGCTTGGCGGCATGTTCAAAGAATGACGGAGCAAAGGGGAGCTCCTCGAAATATCCTGAGCAAAATATAACGATTGTCGCGCCATCCGGAGCTGGCGGGGGATGGGATTTGACGGCTCGCGCCATTGCGAAAACGATGAATGACACGAAGCTGATTGAAAAACCGATCACCGTTGAGAACAAACCAGGTGGCGGCGGCGCTGTGTACATGGCGGAGTTTGCAACGAAAGAAGTGAAGAATGACTACGCTTTGTTGGTGAAATCTCCACCTCTTTTAATTAATAACAATAAGGCGGAAGGGAACAGCCCTTACGGCTATAAGGATACGACGCCATTGGCGCAATTGACGCGTGATTACGGCGCAATCGTCGTAAAAGCGGATTCGGAATTCAAGACGCTGAAGGACGTGCTGGAAGCGATTAAGAAAGACGCAAAATCGGTCACGCTTGCGGGCGGATCTGCGCCAGGATCGATGGATCATCTTGTCGGAATCCTGCCTGCTTTCGAATATGGCATTGACCCGAAAACAGTGAAATATGTATCGTATGATGGCGGCGGAGAAGCTGTTGCGGCGCTGCTTGGAGGCAATGCGGATGTCATTGCGACGGATGCTTCGACAATCGGGCAATACGTGAAATCCGGCGATGTCCGTGTGCTTGCTGTCAGTTCATCAGAGCGTCTAGGCGGCGAATTGACTGAAGTGCCGACATTTAAAGAAGAAGGCATCGACGCGGAGTTCACAATTTGGCGTGGTCTATTCGGACCGAAGGAAATGTCCGATGCAGCAGTCGATTACTGGACGGAAAAGTTGAAAGAAATGGTTGAGAAGGATGAGTGGAAAGCGGAACTTGAGAGAAACGGCTGGGAAAGCGAATACCGTGGCTCTGACGATTTCACGAAATACTTGGAAGACCAAGACAAAGTCATTGTTGAACTTCTAACTGCACTTGGTATGCAAAAATAAGAATCTGTTTTGGCGGCTAAGCGGCCGCCTTTTCCTTTAGGGAGGTGTCAAAGACGATGAGTAAAACATTCGATCGTTATGCAAGCATCGCTTTTTTACTAATTGGTCTTTTATTTGCCATTGAAAGTATGAAAATTTCTAGTAGTGCGTACGGGTCGACAGTTGGACCGAAGATCTTTCCGTTGGGGCTCGGCATCGTTTTCATTTTATTAAGTTTGCGGTTGCTGTACGAGACGTTCAAATACAAAACGGAAGCAGCAGCCACGGAGAAACTTCAATATAAAAAGTTCCTCATTATTCTTGTGAGTGCAGCGTTGTATGCGTTCTTACTGGAGAAGATCGGCTACGTCATTTCCACGTTCCTTTTTTTGCTCATTGCATTCCAGACGATGGAACGAGGAAGGATCATTCCGACTGTCATCATCGCCGCGGTATTTTCATTTGGCGTCTATTATTTCTTTGCGGAATTTCTTGGTGGCTCATTGCCCGGATTCCCGACGTTTTAACCAGAAAGGAGTCACATCATGAGCACATTACAATTTTTGGCTGACGGTTTCGCGACCGCCTTCCAATGGCATAACCTATTATTTGCCTTCATTGGTGTCGTTATCGGAACAGCTGTCGGTGTGCTGCCCGGCATCGGCCCGATGAGTGGGGTGGCCCTTCTCATTCCGGTCACGGCAACAATCACGTCCGGGATGCCGTCAAGTGCGGCAGCCGCCAGCTCCATCATTTTACTCGCCGGCGTCTACTACGGCGCGATGTATGGAGGATCGACAACTTCGATTTTATTAAACACTCCCGGAGAATCCTCTTCTGTTGTCACAACGCTTGACGGTTATCAAATGGCGAGGCAAGGCCGGGCAGGGGCGGCATTGGCGATCGCAGCAATCGGATCGTTTTGTGCGGGAATCATTTCCCTCATCGGTCTTGTCCTATTGGCAGAACCGCTGTCCAATGTAGCCATCAAATTCGGGCCGGCGGAGTACTTTTCATTAATGTTGCTAGGCTTGGCAGCAGTCAGCGGTCTTGCCGGAAAATCGATGACGAAAGCTTTGCTAATGACGGTCTTCGGACTGATGCTTGGAACGATCGGCATCGACGCGGTCTCGGGAATCGCCCGTTTTACATACAACCAACCGATCCTATTCTCAGGTCTCGAATTTTTGACAATTGCAGTCGGGCTTTTCGCGCTTGGTGAAGTGTTCAAGACAGTGTTGGAACGGGACAATGAGGAAGGGACAATTGCAAAAATCAACCGTATCCTTCCGACGAAGCAGGATATGAAAGACAGCTCCGTACCGATTGTCCGCGGCTCCTTGCTCGGATTTTTCATCGGTGTGCTTCCAGGCGCAGGTGCGACGCTTGCTTCCTTCTTCTCGTATATGACAGAGAAGAAATTCAGCAAACGCCCAGAGACGTTCGGCCATGGGAATATCGCAGGGGTTGCCGGTCCGGAATCTGCGAATAACGCAGCTTCGGGCGGCGCAATGATCCCCTTGCTGACGCTCGGCATTCCGGGTTCCGGTACGACAGCCATCTTGATGGGCGCGCTCATCATGTACAATATCCAGCCAGGCCCGCTGCTCTTTGATGAGCATCCCGAAGTGGCGTGGGGGCTTATTGCAAGTATGTTCATCGGCAACTTGATGTTGCTCATCTTGAATATGCCGCTCGTCCGTGTATTTGCGAAAGTCATTCAGACGCCGAAGAAATATTTATTGCCGATCATTGTGGCGATTTCCTTTTTCGGTGTGTATGCAGTGCAATATACGACGTTCGATTTGTATTTATTGCTCGGGTGCGGCGTGCTCGGCTATTTATTGTCGAAAAACGATTACCCGGTCGCACCTCTCGTCCTTGCGCTCGTTCTAGGACCGATGATCGAGAACAATATGCGTCGGGCACTGACGATTTCAAACGGCGACTTCAGCATTTTCGTCACGAAGCCGCTGTCGCTCGTATTCATCATTGCAGCTGCTGCGTGGCTGTTAATTCCGTTATTGTTGAAAATGAAAGGCCGTGCGGTCATTGTGGAAGAAGAAGGTTAAGAGTAAAGCGGATTGCCTAATGGGAAAGGCAATCCGCTTTTTATATGGGAGTTAAAAGATGTTTTATTTAATCGCGTCCAAAGTGTGTGGCTGCGCGTCCAAAGTGATGAGACCCGCGCTCAAAGTGATATGTCCCGCGCTCAAAGCGACGTGCTCCGCGCTCAAAGTGCCGTGCCTCGCGCTCAAAGCGACGTGCTCCGCGCTCAAAGTGATGAGACTTGCGCTCAAAGTGACGTGTCCCGCGCTCAAAGTGATGCGTCCCGCGTTCAAAGCTAGCTGCAGCGCGTCCAAAGCACGCCGCGTTTTCCCATACTAAAAACAGGCGAAGGAATACAATACGATTACTCGCCTGTTTGCTTAATGAATATTTAATTACACTTCCACTTTAATCCCGATTCCCGCCTCCAACGCTTTCCGGTAAACTCCTTGCGCAACTGCAAGATCGAAGTAGGCGGCGCCGACGGATTTGAAGAATGTAATTTCATTCTCAGCCGTTCTGCCAGCGACCGTTCCAACGATTACGTCCATCAGCTCGCCATGTAAGTCGTCAAACGACCAATCGGGCTGCTCGTTGGCGTGGATCAGTTCGCCGGCTTCCTCTTTGACGCCCGTTTCATCGTCGGTGACGATTTTGCTGCACCTTTGAATGAAGGTGAAATCCATTTCACGCATATGGGGCAAGTAGGAACCGACACCATTGACATGAGTGCCGGGCTTTACATCATTTCCATCAAATACCGGCGTATTCGAACGGGTGCTGCAACAGATGATATCCGCTTGTCTAACCGCTTCCGATACATTTTCAGTAATTTCAATCTGGATATTTTCATGTACGCCGAAAGCGAGCAACTTCTCTTTGAAACGCTCCGCCTTGGCTGTCGTCGGGTTGACGAGCAGCATTTTGGAGATCGGGCGGACTGCCAAAACGCCGAGTACTTGTTCAAATGCCATAGCTCCGGTTCCGATAACGGTCAGTACAGTGGAATCTTTCCGTGCAAGACGGTCGGTTGCAAGTCCGCTAAGCGCTCCCGTCCGTAGCCTTGTCAAATAAGAGGCGTTCATCATCGCTAGATGTTCGCCGTTCTTCGCATCCGTTACGAGAATGACACCTTGTGTTGTCGGTTTCCCTATAGCCGGATTGTCCGGGAAGATTGTCACCGTCTTGATGGTAGCCATTTCATTCACCAAATCAGCGCTCGGCATATAGAGCACGGACGCGCTATGTTGCGGAAACTCGATGACGGTACGATGAGGATTGGCGATATTGTCTTCCGCTTTTGCGCGCAAAATCTGTTCGACGTCATGCATCGCCTCTTTCATCCCATAAGTTGTTTGAATTTCTCTTTCATTGATGATTAACATGAAATCGCTCCTTCATTATTGATCGAGCGCTTCGTTCTTTCGGTCTTTCACTGCCCAGATGGCGAGGAGGGAAACGACCGCGGTGAAAATGATATAAAGCGCAACCGGTACATATGAATTATTGAATTTAGCGAGCAGGGCAGTAGCGACAAGTGGTGCTGTCCCACCGGCAACCGCCGCTCCGATCTGATAGCCGAGCGAAATGCCTGTGTAGCGGACTTCCGCCGAGAAAATCTCAGAGAACATCGTTCCGAGCACCGCGGTAATCGGCGCCCAAATAATGCCGAGTCCGATAATTGTAGCGATGACAAGCATTGCGACAGATCCTTGTTTGATCATCCAGAAGTATGGGAATGCGAATAGGATCATCGCAATCGACCCCCATACATAAAGCGGTTTGCGTCCGACTTTGTCTGATAGATTCCCCATAATCGGAATCAAAATTGTCGTAACGAATGTAGCGGCCATGACTGCATTTAACGTCGCTGTCCTTGAAAAGTCGAGATAGCTTGTCGCATAAGAGACAACGAATGTGCTGAAAATGTAGAATGGCGCCGTCTCCACAACTTTCGCTCCGATAGCGATGAGAACTTCACGCCAATGCGTTTTGAACGTTGTGACAAGAGGGATTTTCGGAATCTCTCCACGTTCCTGCACCTCTTTGAATGACGGCGTTTCGTCGATCCCTTTACGGATCCACAATCCGAATACGACGAGCAATGCACTTAAGATGAATGGCACGCGCCACCCCCATGTCATGAACGAACCTTCGGGAAGCATCGTCATAATTGACAGTGCGAACGTTCCGAGCATCATTCCAATTGTAATCCCCATTTGTGGGACGGATCCGAATAGGCCACGCTTTTCAGGTGGCGCATATTCGACTGCGAGCAAGAGTGCTCCGCCCCATTCCCCTCCGATTCCCAATCCTTGAACAAGCCTCAAGGTAATCAACAGGATCGGCGCCCAAATGCCGATTGCCTGGTAGGTCGGCAATAATCCCATTCCAAATGTTGCAATCCCCATTAAGCTTAATGTCAATACGAGCGTTTTCTTCCTTCCGATCCGGTCGCCGATATGACTGAAAATGATGCCGCCGAACGGCCGTATGAAAAAGGCGAGCGCGAATGAGGCATACGCCAGTAAAAGGCCGACTGTCGGGTCTTCATTGACAAAAAAGACTTGGTTGAATACGAGCGCAGCGACCGTTCCGTACAGGAAGTAGTCGAACCACTCGATCGAGCTTCCGACGAGGCTCGCAATCAGCACCCTGTTTAATTGCTTCTTCTCCACAAACTGTTCCCCCTTTTGTGCAATTGAAGTACTACTTCAAACTAACAGCAAAAAAATATGTAAGCGCTTAACTTTATAATTGAAGTATTACTTCAATCGGATTAAGCTTATCATAGTTATATACTAATATTCTGTCAATGAATTTTTTTAGGAGAATGAAAAGTGAGCACAAATCATTTAGGGGTAAAGATTAGAAGAATCAGGTCGGAGCGTGGCATGACGCTGAAAGCTCTTGCCGATCGAACGGGCTTTTCCATCAGCTTCCTGTCCCAACTGGAGAGAGGAAAGTCGTCTGCCACATTGGAATCGTTGAAAAAGATTTCAATAGCGTTTGGCGTGAACCCGAGTTATTTTTTCGAGGAGGAGGATACGGAAAGCGATCAATCCCTTATTATCGATCAGCGGATGGATGCCCATCATATTTATTATAAGGATTTAGGGACGATGGTAACGAACCGCGATTTCGCTCCGCTTTTCGTCGTATTGAAGCCGGGCCAGACGGAAGGCAATCTCATTACGCACAAAGGGCAGGAATTTCTTTACGTCATTGAAGGGACTCTCACCGTCCGCCTTGAAAACGAGCTGTACGAACTAGGTCCGACCGAATCGTTCATGCTCGACTCCACCCGTCCGCATTATTGGTATAACTACACGGATAGCGACGTGAAAATCCTTTGCGTGTCGTCGGAAGTGAAAGGGAGCTAATGCCGAAACCGGAAGAAAGGGCTTCTTCCGGTTTTAAGCAATATTTCTATGCAATGAACCATATTTATTGGATAAGGAATCTTTTGACATGAATAAATATCTAGGCACAGGTGTCTTCTTTCTTTTCGAAGAGGACTTGGAATTGGCTAGTAAATGGATCGGGTATAGTGAAATCCGTTTGAACAATGTATACATACTGCTCGAAAATGTAAAGGATTCAAACCCGAGACGGTCATAACCTTTTTCAATCATTGTAATTCCGATGATGCCTTTGATGTGATCCCTTTGCTCATGTTGCAGTACGTACAGTGCAAGTGCAGGCATGGAATAGTAAGCCGCTTTGTATAGAAACAGTATTTTCAACTTTCCATCCATGCTATCCATTTCTTTCAATACACGGACGTTATGCAAGTGAATTTTCACGAGCAAATCATTTTTCTGAATAACCGTACCGTCTGATAGAACGACTTCGCGCCCTTTATAACGCGTCAAACGAATGCGGAAAATGTTGTATTTCCCGATGATTTGTTCAAGGCATTGCAGCCGTGTGCATTTCAAATAAAAGGGGTCGATGAGGCTCCATATGTTGATGATCTGTCGTTTCATGTACAAGCTCCTCACTAATTTCAATGACTTGCTGTCCATTAGTTTGGTCTTTTCTTATTCAATTATTTATCAAAATGTCTGTAATGAATGCCGAAGGATCGTCCAACTCAATTTCTGTTAAATAATGATGAATGGCGCCTATCATATCCTGTTTTTTATTGCCCATCACTGCCAAAATTTCTAGTTCAATATTATCCTGCGTCTTCCAGGCGTCTAAATGATGAGCCAATCGTTCGTTTTTCAAAAAGGCCAAGTTTTGCTCTTCTTGCCCAGGTAGAACATCATATACAAAAATAGGGATTTTTTTCTTCAGGCATTCGCTGACCGTAACCCCGCCCGGTTTTGTGATGATGAAATCGGTTTCGTCATATAAACGATTCATCGTTTGCTTTGATGAAATATAGGAAAGCGGCTGTATAAGGGGATTGTCCAATTCCTCAATTGCTTGAAAGAGCTTCTCGTTTTTCCCGCACAGAACTGTGTACCTTATCCTTCCGCCTGGATGTAAACGATTAAGAAGTTGGACAATAGATCCCGCACCCATATTTCCACCGCTGAGCAGCGCGGAAAGCATGGGCTGTGCTTTAATTGGATCATTTTTGAATGTGAATAGGGGATGAACGGGAATTCCCGTTATGAATACGTGCTCTGCCTTAACGCCTTGCGTGACAAGTTGGTCTTTGACTTTCTTACTCGGAACAAAGTGATAATCAACCTCTTCGATTCCCCATAAATTATTGATGAAATAATCGGTATATACATTTATGATTGGTCCTGACCAAAGGTTTAATTTTTTTAGACGTGCAAGCATGTAGGAAGGAAGGGCGTGAGTGCAAACCACCACATCTGGATTTTTTTCTTTGAGCAATTTTTTGAAAACATTTATAAAGAGCACTTCATATAGATAAAATCGTTTATTGTACCTCACGCCATCAAATGCCGAAAATCGGTAGATTGTGCTATATAATTTGGGGAGTTTATGAATCCATTGCAAATAGAAAGAGGAGATATAATTTTCTACTTTGCCGTAGCCATAAGATAAAATTTCGATTTTTTCACAAAGAAAATTGTCCGACATTTGTTCCAGTTGAACTTTTAGGCAATCAGCAACGTGATGATGGCCTGAAGGGATCTGTAAGAATGGAAAAAATAAAACCTTCGGCATGGAAATACCCCTCCTTTACGAAAAGTTTGCGATATATTTTTTGTTTCATCCCTTCGTCCTCTTTGGCATTCCGTCCATATATTACATGTAAAATCGACACCTCCTTCCCCTTATAATTAACATGAGGAGGAAAACAAATGATTGCTACTCTAATAATATTTCTAGCGCTCAGCTACTTCATATATATAGGTAACAAGAATACACGCTCCGTTGTCATGAACCAGATCGACATAAAGTGTAAGTATGATTCGAAAGTGAAGAACAATAAACCTCTTCGGATCTTGCATATTTCCGATTTGCATCTTGAAAATATATCAATATCCCCAGAGCAACTGTATGAAAAGGTCAAAACGCAGCCAATTGATTTAATCGCTTTGACTGGCGATTTCCTTGATAGAAAGCGTACCATTCCGAAGCTCTTGCCGTATTTGCAAGTTTTTAAGAAACTAAATCCTTCCTTCGGCAGTTACGCTGTGCTTGGCAATCACGATTATGTTTTGCGGAAAAATGACTTAAAGCAATTAACGGACATGTTAGTTCAAAATGATGTAAAACTGTTGCAAAATGAAAACGACTTGATTGACATAGGCGGAGTTCCATTAAATATTATTGGGATTGACGATTTCAGTACAAATCGAAGTGATTTGATGGAATCCTATGATGGTGTGAAAGAAGGGTATAATCTCGTGCTGACACATGATCCGAATGTTGTTTTATCTATGCATAACTATCATTTCGATTATTTGCTCTCAGGGCATTTTCATGGTGGCCAAATTCATTGGCCGAAGCCGTATCATCTTGTGAAAATGGGCAAGTTGGTCAAAATGAATATGGTAAAAGGTTTGCACAGCTACAAAGAGAAACAATTTTATATAAGTGAGGGGCTTGGACAAACCGGAGTGAATATTAGGATTGGCAGCCGCCCTGAAATTACCATTCACAACGTTCATTTACCTCACGCAATAGCCGGGTAATGTTCTCACTCAGACTGTAGACAAAGTATCGTTTCACTTTGTCTACAGTTTTTTAATATAGATATATCTCCAGTTCAGCTTCATTTAGTCATTTCTAAAATCCAACCCTTAAAGTCCTTTGCTCGCTTAAATTTCGGAAGTGAATCCTCACCAGCGACAATCATTGGGGAAATTGAATCGTCATAATGTAACGAACCGTGACCGGCCCCTCCCAAATGAAGAGGAGTACGTTCCCCTTTGAATTCATATCCTGGTTTAGCGTCAACGATCAAGAACTTGCCCTTATGAGAATGAAGCGCGCCATTCAGCCTGGCGAGAGCATCCGGATAGGTGTTATAAATTATATTTTGGCGCTGACCCAATGATAGGTCCAAAATTGAAAGATCGCCGTCGACTGTCCATTGTTGATCATAAGGATCTTTACTGTTTCCATTAGGATAAAACAGAAATTGCTCATTCGATTTCGCGTTTACGACAAAGTTCATCCCTTTGTCTTTCCACGAAACAAAGCCGACTCTTGGGTCTTTCCTTAACTGTGAAGCAACCTCTTCATAGCTTATCTCTTCATCCAGCAAATAAATATACGCCATGCGTTCGTTGACTGCTATGCAAATTTGATCATCCGCTTTGACCGGCTTGCCAAGACGGCAAATTTGATAATTGCTTACTAGGGAAGTAAGATCGACAACTGCATTTTTCCTATTTTTTTTAATTGTTGCTTGTCCACTGTCTCCATAAATGATCCAAGTCACTTTAGTGATTGCTTCTTCCCAGGTAGAGAAGGAATTTAATATCTGTTGCAGCCTCTTATCCAGTTCAATGATTCCTTCCGTTTCAGAGTGGCCTTTTTTATGAACCTTTTTGTCGAGGTCGGGAAAATAGGCAAGTGTAAAAGAAGGCAGTGAATTGTTATTGATCAAATATATTAATTCATTGTTGGAGAATTGGTCATTAAACCCGAATTTTTGCCAAGCATGATGGTGCTTCGAATTCTGGGGATCATATTGACTAAGACTTCCTAAAGACAATAGATTAGGTCCCTTTACTTTAATATCTTTTTGAATAATTCCGAATGCAGTTCCGGCCTTCGGCAATTGTAGTCGATGAACAGAATCACCTCGGTAGACAAGTCCATTAATAGAAGCGGAAGAGAGTTTTGTTTCAAATAAAGCTTCGTAAATCGTTTGAACCTCTTTATTCAAATGCTTTTCGTTTAAATTCACCAAGCCGTCTTGTATGACTTGTTTGACGCCTTGGGTGTAAACCTCTTCTTTTCCACTTCCGTAATTGACGAGCCGTCCCTCCTTTTGATCAAACCAAACGAGGCCTGGTAATTGGTGCTGGTCGGCATATGTCCCCGTTAGGATGGTGCTGTCGATGGTAACCGACATTGTAGGATAGGAAGCAATAACTTCAGGCTCATAATAGCCATTTTCGATTAAAAATTTCAATGCGGGTACATCATTGGTTTGAAGAGTGTACATTAACGGTTTGTCCATTAACGAATCGACTAGTAACAGGACTACGGGTTTTTTCCCTGAATGGGAAACGAGCGGTTCAAGTTCTTTCGTTTGTGTAGTAAACCCCCAAAAATAAATGATTACGGCAATTAAAATGACACCGATTATACTAGCTAAAATTCTCATATTATAACCCTTCCCCATTCTGGAGTATGAATTTAATATGGATGGAAGGGAAAAATTCATGCATATGTTGTTTAATGAATCCATTACATGAGATATAGGAAAAGCCGATTGAATCCCTCGGGAACAATCGGCTTTTTTATCATTTATTATCTTTCACACGCATAACCGTCTTTGTCACGGTCCATTTTTGCCTGGTAGGCGGCATGGCCTTGAGGAACGCCGTTCGGATATTTCTTACGGAGCTCCGTGCAGTTTTGGAACCATTCCTGGCCGCTGGACACGCTCGTGCTAGGCGTTGTTGCCGGCTTGGTTGCAGTAACACTTGGTGCTTTCGGCTTCGCAGCTGAACTGCCGGCACTTGGCGTAGGTACTGCATTGCTGTTAAATCCGGAATCTGTCGTGTAATTTTCAATCGACCAGATACCGAGCCCTTTCTTCTTCGCTGATGCTTGAGCTTCCTCAAAAGGTGTCAAATGACGTGTGTTTGGCGGATATACGTATGCAACGCGTGCTAGACCTTCCGCAAGCAATGTCTTTTGTACACTTTTCCCGTCAACATAGACGTAGGCGAGCAATCGGTCGTATTTATCGTAGCGCTCCCCGATATCGAATTCGAGCGTGAGGGCACCGCTATTGACCAGTTGCCGGTTGCGCTCCTTCGACTTATCGCCGAACGGCTGCTTGCCGAGGCGGGGGTGATTCGTTTCTGGCGTATCGATCAATAAATAGCGGACGTTGATCTCTTGACCGTTATACAATACTTTGATTGTATCTCCATCGATCGTCTTCACCAATTTAACGGGAACTTGCGCCGTCGTACCGGACGTCTCGGTCTTTTTCACTGGTGCAGGTTTTGCAGTGGAAGCAGGCTTTTCTTCGCTTGATGGAGCGACGATAGCCGGGCTAGTTTTCGCTTCTTCCGATTTTTTTTCTTCCTTAACGACTTTTTCTATTTCCACTTCTTCTTTTTCGACAGTTGAAGTGTCTTCCTCTGGTGCTTTCTCTTCAGAGGTTTCCTTCTTGTCTGTTTCAACCTGCTCAGTCGTCCCTTTTTCATTTAGCTCTATGTCATTGGAAATATCGGTACATCCTGCAAGTGAGAGCAAACCAACGAACAACAATCCAACCATTACTTTTAACGAAACTTTCAATACAATTCCTCCACGACTTGGAAACACGTAGTCTCCAATAAGTCATATATTATTTTTTTATAATTTAGTTTGGAATAATCCTTTACTAAAATACTCTAGTATTATAGCAGAAAAGTTTATAGAGGACGAGAGAATAAAAAAGGAAATACTAGCTTATGATCACTTCTCCGAATTTATGAGCACATGACAATGGGCTCACCACAAAAAGACCACACACCCGAAAGGTGCATGGTCGCATCCATCATTTATCCCGATTCCGATCCTTCGGCAGCAGCCAAGATTCGGCATCGTCTTCCACTTCGACATTCCGCAAATCGATGACAATCGGCTTTACTGGCTTGACGACATCTTCTGAATGGATGTCCATTTTCGAATTGCGACCTTCTAACAGATCAGCAAAATCTCGTGCCTGCGCCAGCGCATCTTGTCGATCCATTTGACTTTCCGTGAAATTTTGTGGATCGGGGATGACGTCTTGGCTCTCTTGATCAACACCGCCCCAATCTACATTCCGCCGGGACGCCCGATGCAAAGGGCCGCGTTCCCCGGACGGCGTGCCGCGTATTTGGGAAGGAGGGGAAAGGTTCGGCGGGTTCGGCTCATATTCTGAGCTGTCGAATAGAACTTCTGCACCCGCCCTGCCGAACAGCAAGTCTTCGCGCGAGACTATACTGCCGCCCTCATAGGCGTCCGTTGCAATACTATCCCGGTAATCGTTTTTCGGCAATCCATCCTCCCCGATGCCGACGGGCGACTCTTCATCCTGGCGATTCAAACGTTCGGCTTCCGAAACCGGCCTGTCAAACGGGTTCGTTTCCACCTTATGCCGCTCCGCATTCAGCTCATATGCTGTCTTTTTCGGTTCGCCATCGACATAAAGCAGCCACTTTCCTTGCTTGATATCCGTCTCATACCTCCTCAAGTCCGCCTCGTCAAAACCGACTTCCACAAGCATGCTGCGTACATGATTCTCCCCGGAAATATAACCGATAAAACGGTCCAGCCAATTCGAAGGTGCCGACTGGATCTCCTCGGCCGTCCTGCGCCGTAGCAGATCGACATCCTCTTCATTCCGCGCAATGACATACATGTTCTCGGGGGCGATCCCTTTTTCATCCAACTCCTCGACAGCGGCAAGCAATGCTTCCTCTGTATCGTATAACCCGACGAACGTTTTTTGGGTCACATTCATTCACTCCTTCTATCTATTCGAAAACGGTTACAATCTCTATAAGCAATACCCGAATCTTTGAAATGGGAAACGATTGCAACAAATTCTTCTTCCGGATTTTTAATGAATCCACACCCCATTTTGTTGTATGATAGAACGTATGGTTTTATTTTGGACGTATATCTGGAAAGGAGGATGTCATGTTGAAAACAAGCGAAGTGATGAGTTGCCGGCTCGATATGACACAGCGGGCGCGCAAGGAAATCGGCAACTGGGCGATCGATGAAAACGAGCTCTTGTCCATGCAAGCAAATTTCACCGTCTACATCGAAAAACTTCCCGCAAAACAAGACAACATGGCATTCTCCTTCTACTTCGACCCAGAAGAAAATCCGCAGCTCGCCAATCACTTGAATGACCGTGTCGCCGTCATGGAATGCGTCTACAAAAACGAAGGCTTCCTTGCGACGAGCTTCAGAGTGAAAGGGCGGAAAGAGCCTGTCCGGACGAATCGCCGAATTGGCGTCCGCTTGGCATTCGCGGTCAACCGGCGTACCGGCAGTCCGATGCCAATCCAGCTATATACGAGCCTTCGAGAGCTTCCGATTGCGCAAGAGCGTTCGGAATACGTGGAAAAACGGATCAAGAGCTGGGAAGGATATTTGCGCATTGAGGAGAAAAATGCGGATGTCGCGGATGTGACCGCCCATTTTTCACAACCTATCGTCAACGAATCGTTCAGTCAATTGACGATCATTTGCAGCGGATTGGAAGCGAAAGACTGGAACGCCATCACCGGGTTCAGCGCCAACCTGAAAGGCGCAAGCGACGTTCTTGGAACGGTCGTCAATGTAAATCGCGGAAGAAGGTCCGTGAAGATCGAGTTGAGCCGGAAATACCAAGCGATTGCAAGGCGCGGTTCTTTATTGCCGAATGGCGTTCGTGAAATCGTCTTCAGCAATTTCGCGGAATTGAGCCAGATCCGCCGGCTTCGAAAAGGGTTCAAAGATCTGCAAGACGGATTTGCGGCAAATGCCAATTTGGAGAAGGTGCTGTTCGAGGAACGGCCCGTCGTACAAATTACGAATAAGCGTCTAGAGCTCGATTTCCATCATCCGTTGAATGAGTTCCAACGTGAAGCGGTCACCGGCGCGATGTCAGCACATGATCTATATGTGATCCAAGGTCCTCCGGGGACAGGGAAAACGACGGTTATCTCTGAGCTATGCCACCAGCTTATGAAGGCGGGACAGCGGACGCTCGTCGCTTCGCAATCGAATTTGGCGGTGGACAATGCGCTCGGCAGGCTGCTTTCCGACCCGGGCATCCGTATTTTGCGCTATGGGCGGACGGAGAGC
Organism: Sporosarcina sp. Marseille-Q4943; assembly: GCF_943736995.1. Classification (GTDB taxonomy): domain Bacteria; phylum Bacillota; class Bacilli; order Bacillales_A; family Planococcaceae; genus Sporosarcina. Next base: position 683,716 of record NZ_CALSFT010000002.1, read on the forward strand.
ATCGAAGAGGAAGGAAAGCGGTTCATCGAGGAAAATGTCGCTTCCTACTGGCGGGACGAAACGTTGGCTGCGGTCAATGAACAACGGGAGAAGCGTGCGGAACGGGAGCGGCAGATTGCTCAGGAAATCGAAAATCTCGAAGAAGAAACGAAGCGTCTTCAGGCGGAACGGAAAGAGATGGAGCGGCGGATTGCCGAGAAACAAGCCGCCGAGACGGAAAGCAAAGACCTACATGTGCAGTTAGACTCCATGAAAAACTTGCAGTCGGAGCTTGATGCGAAACTGGATGCGGTAACCGTGCAATTGGAAGAACTTAACGTGACGCTTGTGAAGCTGACGATTGAGAAGGACAAATTGCAACAGGAAAAGGAAGCGGCTTCCATCCGTTCGGAAATGCATGAAAAGATGGCTGAAGCGGAGCTCGAATTGGAGGCGAATCGCAAAAAGCTCCGTTATTTCCAAACGGTCGAGGCAATCGACTACGCGGAAATGGAAATCCGGAGATTGACGGAAGAAGCTGGAGCGAACAGATTGAAGACCGGTCCGATGCCGCGATTCATCGAAGAATTATCGGACGTTCGGAAGCTGCAGGAGCTGGAAGGGTTGTTTCGATCGCACGGTATTGAGCCGTCGCTTCCGACGAGCCTTGAAATGAATACGCTTCGACGATTGCGCGTGGACATTCAAAACGGGACCTACCCGTATGCGCTTCTCGAATGGAAGGAAGTGGCGGAGCGGCTTACGAATGGCATCAATCATGCGGAAAATCTGCTACGGAAGTATCATTATCCGATTGAGCAAGTTCGCAGCAAGCCAGACGATAAATACAAAACGGCTGAAGAGATGCATGACATGCTTGATAAAATAGGCCGATTCTTCGTGAAACCGGAGACGAAACGGATATTGGCAGCACCGGCAAATGCTGAAAAGGCCGCACTGTTGCATCGGCTTGCCGAAAATCTCGCCTATTTATACGGCAAAGCGGAAGACGTGAGGGAAATTTCCGCGACGATCAAGGGGGCATCCGACCGGGAGGCGGCGGGCCGATTCACAGCTTTGAAAAAAGAGATCATGGATGAGATGACTGCCCATATTCGGGAAGTTGAAGCAGAGGTGCTTGCCGCTGAACGGGCGATCGGAGAACAAGAGGAACAGCTTCTTCGTTTGAAGGAAGAAAGTTCTGAGCTCGCTGTACATGTCGACGAGCATGTCTATCGGCCGGACGTCGAGAACAAGATCGAGGAGCTTGAAAAGGCACTTGCCGACTTTGAGGAGAGGAAGGGTTACTTCCAGCAGATGGAACGGACTGTCGAAGAGAATGCGATGGAAACGAGCCAAATATCCGAACAGCTTACGGCTTTACAGGAAGACATAGAAACAGTGCAAAAGGAGAAAGCGGAGTCGGAAGACCGAATGAAACAACTCGAGGAGCGGATTCTCGCCCTTCAGGAAATCATCCGTTCCGAACCCGAAAAGCGGAAAAAGGAATTGACTGAAGAAATTGATGAGACATCTGCAAAAGCCTCCGAATTGCAACAGGAGCTGGACCGGATGCCTGTCGCGCGTCTGTTGCAGGATGAGTGGAGCGAAATGCTTGCAGGAGCGGGGGAGTTTGACTTGGATGAGATCCGCAAGCTGTACGTGAAGCATGCGAATGTCATCGGGACGACTTGTGTCGCTTCCGCGAGACGTGATTTTATGGAGGATTATCCGGAATTCGACGTCGTCATCATCGATGAAGTATCGAAAGCAACGCCGCCTGAACTGTTGTTGCCTATGCTGAAAGGGAAGAAGATCGTCCTCGTCGGAGATCATCATCAGCTGCCGCCACTTGTCGGACGGGAAACGATGGAAGAATTCATCGAGGAGATCAAGGACGAAGCGGAAAAGGATGAACTTCGCGGCATGCTGAAGGAATCGCTGTTTGAGCGGCTGTTTAGAACGTTGCCGAAACAGAACAAGACGATGCTCGGCATCCAATACCGGATGCATGAGGAGATCATGGAGACGATTGCGCCATTTTATGTGGATGGCCAGTACCGTCTGCAGTGCGGCCTGCCCGATTCGGATGCGGCTCGCGATCATTTGCTGACGTCGAAGTACATAAAGCGGAATGATCATCTTCTATGGTTCGACATGCCGAATGAGCCTTCGTTTTTCGAAGCGCAAGTGAAAGGCGGCACGAGTCTTTACAATGAAGCGGAGCTGGATCAGGTCCGTGAATTATTATTGGATATCGAAGAAGCGACTGCGCTTGCGAAGCGAGAAGGCAGGCTGCAGCCGGGCGAGAAGAAAAGCGTCGGCGTCATCAGCTTCTACGGGGAACAAGTGAAGCGCATCGACCGGCTGATCGAACAGGAGATCATGCCGAAGCATTTGCATTGCCGGACAGGCTCTGTCGATAAATTCCAAGGGATGGAAATGGACATCATCATTTTGAGCTTCGTGCGGAACCACCATCAGCCGAGCGGTACAATCGGCTTTGCCGAAGATTATCGCCGCTTGAACGTCGCATTGTCGCGGGCGAGGGAATTGCTCATCATCGTCGGCAGCTCGGACATGTTTACGAAACGACCGAGGAGAGCGGAGACGAAGGCGATGTACGAAAGGCTTGTCGAACAGGTGAAACTGCAAGGCGGTTTCAAGGAACTTGCCCTCGCAGCATCGGAAAGGAATGGATGAATGGACGAATTGGAAAAGCGGCTCCGCGATGAATTATTGCGGGACGTGAACGTGAAATTGCTCGAAACGGCGAAATGGTCATTGCCCATTCAGCTGTTCGACATTGAATATGAAACCGTCAAGCGAACGAAGATGGACATCTTGATGAAGATGCTCTTAGTCGCTTTTCGTACTTCGCGATTCTCTTCTGCTGAAGAGTTGAGTGACATGCTCGTCGTGGAACCGTTATTCATCGAAGACATCATGGAGCGGATGGATCGGGCGGGCATGATTAAAAAGAGCGGCGGCGCCTATTCATTGACGGAAACGGGCAGGCAGCAGCTTGAATCGGGCATCTACGTCCAGCCGCCAGAGAAGGCCGAGGCAACCACCCATTTTAGTCCAACGCATGGAACATTCCTTGTCGGTGAGCCGATGGAAGGCACTGAGGAATTGTATCGGCATGCAGCGAACATCCGAAAGCTGAAGGAAATTAGCGACGACGAATGGCGGGGAGCGCTCGATCAGTTGGATGTTACGTATCAGGAAGGCGATGTCCAGCTCGTCGTCCATGCCATTACATCCGTCAATGAACTGGAAGGAAAGTCCATCCCCTGCATGGAGTTCCGTCTACATCAAACTTCAGAAGATCGGCTTTATGTGCGTGTATGGAATACGATGACGAGCCAATGGGATGAAACGCTCGAAAATGAGATTATGGAAAAAGAGTTAGCGGAGTGGCGGGAGAATTATTTAGGTAAATAAACGACACCGATGGAACAAATAAATTTTGTTTTCCATCGGTGTTTTTTCGTCAATGAAATTAAATTTATCGCAATCGATAGATCGCTTCATTTTCATATGCCGTTTGTCCAAAGTAACGAAAACAAAGTGGAGTAATAACGTTTGAAATAAATAAAGGAAAAGGAGCACCTGTGAATAATCATAGATGCTCTTTTTTACTAAGAGACTCTTAGGAACAACTGATGTTTCTCGATTCGAGACATAGGTTTTTTGCAGAACCGATAAAAAAAGAAAAGGTGTTTAGTTATGAATGTTCCGACATTTCTATTGACTTCGTTTGACTCTTATATTAATCTGTAAATGCATTACAAATAAATGTTACTCCGTTTATTATTTGTAATATTGGAGCGTTGTTATGATACCACTATACGAAAAGGAGGAAAATTTATGTACAATCCAGAGGTTGAAACAGCATCACGGACTCAAATGGAAGAGTGGCAGTTAACCTATCTTAAGGGAACAGTAAAAAGGGTATATGAGAATGTTGATTTTTATAAGAAAAAGTTTGATGAGCTTGGTATTAGGCCTGAAGATATCCAAACCATGGATGATATTGTGAAACTGCCATTTACAATCAAGAAAGATTTTCGAGATACATATCCGTATGGATTATTCGCTGAGCCGATTGAAAATATAATTCGAATTCATGGTTCATCTGGGACAAGTGGCAAACCGACAATTGTTGGTTACACTAAAAATGATCTGAAGAATTGGGGAAGTATTGTTGCAAGAGCAATTGTGACAGCGGGAGGAAGGAAAACAGATGTATTTCAAAACGCATACGGTTATGGATTATTTACAGGTGGTTTAGGGCTTCACCAAGGTGCAGAAGAACTGGGCGTTGCAACGGTTCCGATTTCCGGAGGAAATACAGAACGGCAAATTACATTGATCAAAGATCTGAAGCCTAGGGGGATTTGTGGGACGCCTTCTTACATTTTAAGCATCATTGAAAAGATGGAGGAAATGGGGATTGATCCACACGAGACCAACCTGGAATATGGTATTTTCGGAGCGGAAGCCTGGTCGGAAGAAATGCGTAGTACGCTCGAGAAGAGACTGAATATTAAAGCGGTTGATATTTATGGCTTAAGTGAAATTATGGGACCCGGCGTAGCAATTGAGTGTCCAGAACAGGACGGTCTTCATATAGCAGAAGATCATTTTTATGTAGAAGTAATCGATGTAGATACGCTTCAGCCCGTTGCCGATGGAGAAATTGGGGAACTTGTTTTTACTAGCCTTCAAAAGGAAGCGCTTCCAATTATCCGCTATCGTACGGGAGATCTTGCTTCTATCACTCATGAGAAATGTAAATGTGGAAGAACTACGACGAGGATGTCGCGTGTAAAAGGCCGAACGGACGACATGATTATCATACGAGGTGTAAATGTTTTTCCTTCGGAAATGGAAAGAGAACTTCTCCAAATCAAAGGGCTCACGCCAGTGTATCAAATCCATTTAATTCGAAAAGGCGCAATGGATGCTATAGAGCTGCATGTTGAGTGTGAAAAGGCCCTTTATAATGAAGTTTGTGAAGACTTGAACCACGAAGCAATTGCCCAGTTAAAAGGTAAGATAAAACGCCAGATGAAATCTACTTGTCTCATATCTGTCGATGTTATTGTGAACCCGCCAAAAACGATTCCTCGTTCGGAAGGTAAGGCTATCCGAGTTGTCGATAAACGGGAGAATAGCCCGATCGGTGTATAACTGCAAATCGTAGAAGGAGTTGAAACACCCCCTGAATCAGTTAACAAAATTGATGCAGGGGGTATTTTTAGTCTTGTGACTTTTAATTGAGTTGTTTAAGACTAAACAAAGCCTTCAGCGTACCTTTCACTCTACTAGTTGAATATAATAAAACATAATTTAAACGGCGGACCAAAATAAGACATATGAATAGCGGTAATAATATTACATCTAATCAGAGAGCTGAATGCCCTGGAAATAAAGCTGAAAAACCGCAATAACGGGAGTTTTCAGATATTACTGTTGACAAGAAATCGATGTTGTATTAAGGTACTGTTTATAACAAATAATCTTTGTGTCGTTTAAAAATAGTTATACTTTAAGTCTGACACACACCTGGGGTAGATGCCGATACACTGGCAAGTGAAATCAGTCAAACGGAAAAAAGGAGTGTAGTTAATGAGTAACGATCAAAAAGTCTTTGATGTGACAATTATCGGCGGAGGCCCTGTTGGATTATTTACTGCATTTTACGCCGGTATGAGAAAAATGTCTGTGAACATTATTGAAAGCCTGCCACAACTTGGTGGTCAGCTCACTGCTTTGTATCCTGAAAAGTATATTTATGATATTGCTGGGTTTCCGAAAATTAGCGGTCAGGAACTCATCGATAATTTGATCAATCAAATGTCTCAATTCGAGCCGACAATCACTCTTGAACAGGACGTTCAGCAAGTAGAGAAACAAGAGGATGGAATTTTTAAACTGACAACAAATTGCGCAACTCATTTTTCAAGGACCATTATTATTACTGCAGGTAATGGCGCATTTCAGCCGAAAAAACTTAACTTCGAATCAGCGGAGAAATACGAAGGGAAGAACTTGCATTACTTCATAAAGGATGTAAATCAGTTTGCAGGTAAAAATGTAAAAATATTCGGTGGAGGTGATTCGGCTGTTGATTGGTCATTGATGCTTGAACCAATCGCTGAAAAAGTGACACTTGTACATAGACGGGATAAATTCCGTGCTCATGAGGCGAGTGTAGACAACTTAATGAACTCATCTGTTGAAATCAAGACACCGTTTGTGCCAATTGAATTTATTGGTGAGAACACCATAGAACAGATCATTCTTGAAAAAGTGAAGGGCGATCAAAAAGAAGTGGTTGATGTTGATGATGTTATCGTCAACTACGGATTTTCTTCTTCTCTTGGTCCAATTAGCGAGTGGGGCCTTCAAATAATGAAAAATAGTATTGTCGTCAACTCGAAAATGGAGACGAATATAGAAGGGATATATGCTGCCGGTGATATTTGCACATATGAAGGGAAAGTCAAGTTGATCGCAAGCGGTTTTGGAGAGGCTCCAACAGCAGTCAGTAATGCGAAGGTTTACATCGATCCAACAGCGAAAGTGCAAGCGGCTCACAGTACAACGCTTATGGAACAAGCAGAAAACAAGAAAGTGAAAGTCGGTCAATGAATGATAGGTGTGTTGCTAAAAGTAAAAGGAGGGGATGAATGGTATGGCTAAATACACGATTGTTGATCAGGAAACATGTATTGCCTGCGGAGCGTGTGGGGCGAGTGCACCTGACATTTTTGATTATAACGATGAAGGATTTGCATTTGTGCATTTAGATAATAATCAAGGAAGTTGTGAGGTGGATGAAGATCTTTACGATGACCTAGAAGATGCAGTAGAAGGCTGCCCTACTGATTCAATTAAAGTTTCGCAACACCCTATTGTTCTTGAGGATTTATATTCATAATTGGATGTTAGCGTACTTAGAAATTCAAAATTTGACTTGCGGAAATAGAAGTTGAACTTGTCAGAATACATTTGCTTTTCAAGAACCAATGCATTATACTGACTTTATATATAACAATATACTTGTCTTCCGTAAGAATGTTGTTATAAAGAGCGGAGAGGTTACATACCTTCAACAAAGGAGGATTTAAAATGTCGATTTTACAAAATACGGCTGAAGAGGAACAGTTAGCACACTTTATGAAACGTATTGAGGCAGGGGAGAAGATTGAAGCGGATGATTGGATGCCTGAAGAATACAGACTAACATTGATTAAACTGATTTCCATGCACGGGATCAGCGAGATCATGGGAGCACTTCCCGAGAAAGAGTGGGTACCGAAAGCCCCGTCTCTTCATCGAAAACTTGGCATTATGGCAAAAGTGCAGGACGAAATGGGTCATGGTCAGCTGCTGCTTCGAGTTGCGGAGGACTTACTAGCGCCATATGGAAAAAATCGTGGGGATTTAATGCAGGATTTATTCAATGGAGATCTGAAATTTCATAACGTGTTCCATATGGAAACGAAAACATGGGCGGATGCTGGACTCATAGGCTGGCTTGTTGATGGAGCAGCTATTATTACACAGACAGATATGCTTGGGGCTTCGTATGGACCTTATGCAAGGGCGTTGCAGCGCATCTGTGCCGAAGAAGTATTTCATGCACAACATGGAGAGGCAATCATCATGGCGTTGGCGGAAGGCACAGACGAACAAAAGGCAATGATTCAAGAAGCTCTTGATCGCTGGTGGGAAGCATTACTAATGTTTTTTGGTCCGGCAAGCAAAGAGACAACGGGTTCATCGAAGCAAGACTTAACGATTAAATATAAAATCCGTACGAAAACAAATGAAGATTTCAGACAAATGTTTTTTGACAAATACATTCCACGTATTTTATCGCTAGGATTAACGATTCCGGATCCGACGTTCCGCTACGATAAAGAAAGTGGATTATGGTCGTACAAACAACCAGATTGGGAAGAGTTTAAGAGAATTATTAAAAATAAAGGACCTCGTTCACAAGCACGCCTGAACTTACGCCGCTCTTCATATGAAAATAATGCATGGGTGCGTGATGCACTTAGTGCGACAGTAAATTAAAGAAAGGAGTCAGAAAAATGGCCGAAGTGAAAACGTTTTATCAAGAATATGAAGTTTTTAGCAAACGGACGCCGAGCTCGGCTTTCCAGCACCAATTCAGCTTACTGGCTCCAAACGAAGAAATGGCTCTCGTTTTGGCACAGGAAAATTTCATGCGCCGCGAACCGGTTGCTGATATTTGGATTGTGAATCGAAAGCACATTAGAAAGATGGATGCAGAAGAGAAATTGACGCTTGGTAGACTTGACAATAAAGATTATCGTACAACGAAAGGCTACGGATACTTAAAGAAAAAGTGGCGTCACTATGAACAGGAAATCTTGGATGAAAAAGAAATCTTGTCATGGGGAGGTAAACGGAAATGAGCGAAATCGAAAATGTACTGACCGCGGAACACAAAGAAGCAATCATAAGCTTGTTATTCCAATTAGCGGATGATGATTTCTTGTATGCTTATCGGGGATCTGAGTGGCTCGGACTCGCTCCTCACATTGAGGAAGATGTCGCTTCTTCTTCAATTAGCCAAGACAGTATGGGGCATGCAGCTATGTACTACAAACTTCTTGAAGATTTAGGGGTGGGGAAGGCTGATGATCTGGCCCATACGCGACCGGCAAATGAGAGAAGAAACAGCGTTTTAACAGAGCGAGTAAACGGGGAAGGCTATTATATGGAAACACCAAACTATGACTGGGCATATCAAGTTGTTAGAAGTTATTTTTACACGCAAGCAAAAAAAGTTAAAGTCGATTCGTTAGTCCAAAGCTCGTATAGACCAGTTGCTGAAGTCGCAGTGAAAGTGAAAATGGAGATTTATTATCACAGGCTGCATTGGGAAACTTGGTTTAAACAATTATTGAGTTCTACCGATGTCGCAAAACAGAAAATGAATGAAGCAATTACTCTCGTTATGAATGACTTTGGAGATGTATTCTCCTATGGAAATCAAAAACAAGCAATTGAAAAATATAAACTGATAGACAGTGAGGAAAAATTGAAAGAAAACTGGATAGCTAGCATCAAACCAGTGTTTGCTGCTCTGCAAATGGATGTATTGACGATTCCGGAAAATCCTACGAATAACGGAAGGAATGGCGAACATACAGTAGATTTGGACGAAGCATTGCAGACACTTTCAGAAGTTTACAAGTTAGATCCGGTGGCTTCCTGGTGACTTGAAAAGAAAAGAGGTGAATGGGTATGGCTACAACTGAAAAAGTTTCCACTGAGCGAGTATTTGAAGTACTTATGGGCGTGAAAGACCCAGAAATTGATTCGGTGAGCATTATTGACCTTGGTATGGTTGAAGAAGTCACCACCTCGGGGAATAACGTAAAAGTTGTTCTACTTCCGACTTTCTTAGGATGCCCGGCATTAGAGATTATTAAAAAGAATACGATCGATGCCATTAAAAAACTACCAGAAGTGGAAGAAGTCGAAGTCGAATTCGTCTTTCATCCGCCGTGGACGTCAGATCGTATTACAGAAGCAGGGCATGTCAATCTGCGGGCGTTTGGAATAGCTCCACCCCCCCGACATTTTGAAGAAGACGGCTCGTGGCATGTAGATTGTGCCTATTGTGGATCCACATATGTGACAATGGAAAACATTTTCGGCCCGACTGCGTGCAGAAGCATTTTGTATTGTAAGAGCTGTAAAAATGTATTTGAGGCAATGAAACCTGTTTCAACACTAATGTAAAGTGAGGAGAATTGTAAATGGCTAAATTAATCGCACTGTACAAACACCCTGAAAACAAAGAGGAATTTGATAATCATTACTTCAACGTTCATGCGCCGATTACAGCGAAAATTCCAGGACTTCGTGAAATGAAAGTGACAAAATTCACAGGATCTCCAATGGGAGGAGAGGGCAAATACTATCTCATGTGTGAGATGTATTATGACAGTTTGGAAGACTTGCAGCAGGGATTACGATCACCTGAAGGAAAAGCGTCGGGCAAGGACTTGATGGGGTTTGCAGGGAATCTTGTTACATTAATGATTGGTGAGGATGCATAATGACCGGTTTCGAATTTATCGAAACTTCCACTGAGGGAAACGGCGTAGCGGTCATATATCTGAATCGCCCTCGTCAGTTAAACTCATTGAATCGAAAAATGGTCAGTGAAATCGTTGCAGCAATGGAAGAATATGATCGTGATGAAACTGTTCGCGTCATCGTGCTTACTGGCCATGGCCGTGCTTTTTCAGCGGGAGCTGATATTGATGAAATGGCAAGTGACGACCCGATCAGCCTTGAACTATTGAATCAATTTGCGGATTGGGACCGTTTAGCTCTTATTAAAAAACCAATAATCGGTGCTGTAAAAGGGTTTGTTTTTGGCGGAGGGTTCGAGCTTGCTCTATGTTGTGACCTATTAATCGCAGCTAGCGGAACAGAGTTTTCATTTCCGGAAGTAGGTCTGGGCGTCATGCCAGGTGCAGGAGGTACCCAGCGGTTGACGAAACTTGCAGGCCGTACGAAAGCGATTGAATGGCTATGGACCGGGGAGCGGATTTCTGCTGAAACGGCCCTTAAACATGGAGTCATAAACAAAATCGTTGCACCTGAACTACTAATGGAGGAAACGCTGAAGTTCGCTAATCGGCTCGCAAAACAACCTCCACTATCGTTGCGCCTCATCAAGGATTCGGTAAATAAAGCAGTGGATTATCCATTGTATGAAGGAATGCAATATGAACGGAAGAATTTTTATTTACTATTCGCTTCGCAGGATCAAAAAGAAGGCATGAACGCTTTCGTGGAAAAAAGGAAACCCGATTATCAGGGGAAGTAAGGAGGTTGTTCAATGTTTGAGACGATCCGCTATGAAGTTAAAGAAGGAATTGCATGGCTTTATTTACATCGCCCCGACAAATTGAATGCTTTTATCGCACAGATGAACCGAGAAGTGAAAGATGCAGTCAAATCCGCTTCCACTGATGATGAAGTTCGGTGCATTGTCATAACAGGCGAAGGAAGGGCATTTTGTTCCGGACAGGATTTATCAGAGGTCGATGAGAACATGGATCATGGTCAAGTGTTACGAGACCATTACGGTCCGATGATTAAGCAACTTAGAGATTGTGAAAAACCGATTATTGCAGCTGTAAATGGAGTTGCTGCAGGAGCTGGTTTTAGCCTAGCACTTGCGTGTGACTTCAGACTTATTTCCGAACGCGCCAGTTTTGTAAACGCTTTCGTACATGTCGGTCTTATTCCGGACTCCGGTAATCTCTATTACCTGACAAAACTTGTAGGGCATGCCAAAGCAACGGAACTAGCCATGTTAGGAGAGAAAGTGCCAGCTGCTGAGGCAGTGGAAATGGGCCTTGCGAACCGATTGATTCCAGTAGATACATGGGAAGAAGATGTTACCGCATTCGCAGCACGACTTGCAGCTTTGCCAACGAAAGCAATTGGGTTGATCAAACGTTCCTTGAAGGCAACATCCACACTCTCTTTTGAAGACTATCTTGAACAAGAAGCCCAAGGACAGCGGATAGCGGGTCTAACAAAGGATCATCGTGAAGGCGTTAACGCATTTATGCAAAAAAGACAACCTGTCTACTCAGGACAATAGGAGGAGTATTCCAATGACAACAATTCAAGAAGGAACAACAGAGCGAGAATCGATGAAACGTGACTACTACAAACTATTCATTAACGGTGAACAAGTCGATAGCAGCAGTGGGGAGCGCACAAAGATTTATAATCCGGCGACTGGTGAACTACTTGCTGAAGTAGCAAAAGCGACGAAAGAAGACGCTGAAAAAGCTGTTCGTGCTGCGAGGGATTCGTTTGATAACGGGAAGTGGAAAATAACTCCTGCAGGACGTCGTGCACGCGTATTAAACAAAATAGCGGAAATTATGGGCTCACGCTTTAATGAGCTTGTGGAGCTAGAAATTCTAAATACCGGAAAATCACTTGCAGCTGCGAAAGGGCAGATTGCACAGGCAATTGAAGACTTTGAGTTTTATGCGGGCGCTATCGTTGGACACGGTGGATCGGTAAACAACGTACCTGGACAATTCCATAACTACACAGAAAAAGAACCACTTGGTGTGTGCGCGCAAATCATTCCGTGGAACTATCCACTTATGATGGCTGCTTGGAAGATTGCGCCGGCTATTGCTGCAGGATGCTCGGTCGTTATTAAGCCCGCTTCACTAACACCGCTTACAGCTATTGTTCTGGGAGAAATTTGTCATGAAGCAGGCGTACCAGCGGGTGTTGTTAACATTGTACCTGGATCTGGTTCCGAGATTGGTAACTACTTGGTGGAACATGAACTAGTGAATAAAGTTGCGTTTACAGGTTCTACACCAATTGGAAAAGACATTATGGCAAGAGCAGCAGGAACAGTCAAACGCGTAACACTTGAGCTAGGCGGGAAATCCCCAAGCCTTGTGTTTGAGGATGCAGATATTGATGCAGCTGTCGATGGTTCACTCTACGGTGCATTCAATAACACGGGTCAATCTTGTGATGCACGTTCACGTATCTATATTCATGAAAATGTGTACGACGAGTTCGTTGAGAAGTTAATTGCAAAAACAGAAAAACTTGTACTTGGGAATCCATTTGATAAAGGAACACACGTAGGTGCGGTTATCGATCAAAACCAGTTGGACACAGTGAAAATGTATGTTCAGTCTGCAATCGATGAAGGTGCTGAAGTCCTCACGGGTGGTAAGGAATTGAAACCAGAAGGCTTCGAAAACGGATTTTGGTATGCCCCGACAATAATCGGAAACGTAACACAAGACATGAAAGTTGTTCGTGAAGAAATCTTTGGTCCTGTTGTCGTCGTTTCGAAGTTTAAAGACGAAAAAGAGGCAATCGCCTTAGCGAATGATACGGATTTCGGCCTAGCTTCTTCTATTTGGTCAACAAATACTGCAACTACAAAACGTGTTGCAAACCAAATTCAAGCGGGAATCGTTATGATCAATACACCGTTCTCGGCATTCCCAGGCACGCCATTTGGTGGCTATAAACAATCCGGATTTGGCCGTGAGCTGTCAGCCGAATCGCTTGATCTGTACACGGAAACGAAAAGCATCATGTCGTACTTCGGCAGCCGTCCAGTAAATCCATTCGGGCTCTAGAAAAGCGGAAGGCGCCGTTAAGCCCCGACAGGCATAAGACGGTTTGCGCGGAGGCGTACTTCAGCCACCACAGCAAAACGGCTTATGACCCAAGGGGCTGGCGCCTGGAGTCTAGACACTAGATAAGCAAAAAAATGACGGACAGGGAAGTATGATCTCCTGTCCGTATTCTTTCATCATAACAAGGGGGGATACTGATGATTAATCGTATAGTTGTGGTCGGTTCCGGCGTGATGGGTAGAGGGATTGCCTATGTCGGTGCCCTTGGTGGGTACTCAGTTACATTAGTCGATATTAATGAAACTGCACTTCAAAATGCAAAGAATGAAATTGAAGTTATTTTTGAAAAAGGAATGAAGTATGGAAAAATCTCGGCGGACACAGCTGAGCATGCACGCCAAAAACTAAACTACGATAATAGTCTAGCAAAAGTAGCAGGAAACGCTGATTTAATTATTGAAGCCGTACCTGAATTAGCATCCATTAAAAAACAAGTGTTTGAAGAAATGGAAGAACACGCTTCGAAAGAGTGTTATTTTGCAACGAATACATCTACGATGAGTCCGACAGAAATTGCCTCATTTGGTAAACGTCCAGAAAAAACAATTGCTATGCACTTTTTTAATCCGGTACATAAAATGCCGCTTGTCGAAATTGTTCGGGGGTTGGAAACAAGTGATCAGACGGCAGAAATAATTAAAGAAGTAGCCATGAATATGGGGAAAGAAACGGTCGTCATTAATGAATTTCCAGGGTTCGTTACAAGCCGGATTAGCGCACTTGTTGGCAACGAAGCATTTTACATGCTGCAAGAAGGGCTTGGAACACCAGAAGAAATTGATAAAGCGATTAAGCTTGGGTTGAATTATCCGATGGGCCCATTTGAACTCGTGGATTTGGTCGGACTGGATGCACGTCTGAATAACTTAAAATATTTACACGAAAAGCTTGGAGAGAAATATCGTCCTGCGCCTCTTTTGGAGCAATATGTAAAAGCGGGCCGCCTTGGTCGGAAAAGCGGTAAAGGAGTATACGATTATACACTTGGAAAAGAGTTGGTTCCCAAATGAGAGAAGTAGTCATAGTAGATGCTGTCCGTACACCAATTGGAAGATATAGTGGGGCGTTAAAAGACGTACGTCCAGATGATTTAGGAGCGGTCGTTATAAGAGCACTTGTCGAAAGGAATTCCGGCCTGCCCATAAAGAAAATCGAAGAAGTTGTCCTCGGAAATGCTAATCAGGCCGGGGAAGATAACCGAAATGTAGCTCGAATGTCCGGCTTATTAGCGGGTCTTCCTGTCGAAGTGGCGGGTACGACGATTAACCGTCTTTGTGGTTCGGGGCTTGACGCTGTTATGTACGCTGCAAGAGCAATCGCAGTTGGTGATGGCGATATTTACATTGCGGGCGGAACGGAAAGCATGACGCGTGCACCTCTTGTCATGGCAAAGCCTGATAAAGCATTTCCGCGTGGCAATATGGAATTACAAGATACAACAATCGGCTGGCGTTTTACGAATAATAAGCTGAAAGAAATGTATGGTGTAGATACGATGCCACAGACAGCTGAAAACGTCGCGCAACGGTATACGATAACACGAGAAAGTCAGGATTTATTTGCTTATGAAAGCCAGCAACGTGCAAAAAAAGCAATAGAAGAAAATCGTTTTGCTGAAGAAATCGTCCCGGTTGTCTATAAAGACAGGAAAGGGAACGAAATCACTGTGGATCAGGATGAACATCCACGACCAGATACAACGCTTGAAAAGCTTGGTAAACTGAAGCCGATATTTGAAGGTGGCACCGTTACTGCAGGCAACGCCTCGGGTGTCAATGACGGTGCGTCCGCTTTGCTTCTAATGAGTGCCGAGAAAGCGAAAGAACTGAATTTTACCCCCCTTGCGAAATATGTTGTTGGGGCAACAGCGGGACTCGAACCTGCTGTAATGGGACTTGGACCAATTTATGCCTCAAGAAAAGCAATTGAACGAGCAGGTCTATCTACAAAAGACATTGGACTTGTTGAATTGAATGAAGCTTTTGCTTCTCAGGCGCTTGAGTGTATACGCCAGTTGGAATTAGACGATAAAAAAGTAAACGTCAATGGTGGAGCAATCGCTTTTGGGCATCCTTTGGGGGCGAGCGGTGCCCGAATTCTAACAACCCTACTCTATGAAATGAAAAAACAGGATGTTAAATATGGACTAGCAACAATGTGTATTGGGGTAGGTCAGGGTATTGCAGCAATAATTGAGAATGTAACGGAATAATTTGTTGAATAAAGCTGTCCTTCAAGGGTCGGTGGCATCTTGAAAAGCAAAGGATGAGCCACGGCCACGAGTTGGGCAGTTTTTTGTTTCTATGGTGTTCATCTATATTGTTGATCTCCGCTGCAGGCGGACGCTTTCCGCGGGCGGTCCGCGAGCCAATCGAACAGCGAAGGGTTCGATTTGCCGTATTTCTTCGGTCTTTGCAGAAATTAAGGCATCCTCCACAAACTCTGCTCCCAACGCTTCGCTTTTGCTCGCAAAAGCCGTTCTTCGTTACGGCTTTCGCAGGAGTCGCCGCCTTCCGCTACAATCAACGGAAATTGCCGAAATCAACTATCAAGTATAACAAATCCTATTCTGAAAGGAGATAAAAAAATGACCACTGTTTTATATAAGAAAGAAAACAACATTGCATATGTAACAATCAATCGTGAAGAAGCGTTGAATTGCTTTAATTACGAAACACTTCATCAGCTTCAGCAGGTGATCGATTCGATTTCGCTTGATCATGAGGTAAGAGCGGTCATTATAACAGGTGCAGGAGATAAAGCATTTAGTGCAGGTGCTGACCTAAAAGAACGGAAGACACTGAATGAAACAGAGGTTAGGAGAAATGTCAAAGCGATCAGAGATGCGTTCAACAGTATCGCAAGTCTTCCACAGCCGACAATCGCAGCAGTGAACGGCTATGCATTAGGCGGCGGTTTTGAACTGATGATTGCTTGTGACTTTTCAATTGCAGTAGAGGGTGCGGTAATGGGACTAACGGAGACGAGTTGGGCGATTATTCCAGGCGCGGGTGGGACGCAACGTCTTCCAAGACTCGTGGGGGAAATGAAAGCGAAAGAACTAATCTTCACAGCAAGAAAAATCACAGCTGAAGAAGGGCTTGAGCTCGGTATTGTTTTACAAGTTGTGAAAAAGGAAAATCTCCTATCCGCTTGTGAGAGACTCGCCTACGATATGATGAAAAATGGTCCGGTTGCTATTAAGCAAGCTAAATATGCAATTACACAAGGGATGAACACCGATTTGCAGACGGGGCTTGCAATTGAATCGAAAGCGTATGAATTAATCATCCCAACCGAAGATCGAATGGAAGCTCTTCAAGCTTTCAGTGAAAAAAGAAGTCCGCAATTTATGGGTAAATAATTTTCCTTTTAATTCTATATCGATATAATGGAAGGTAGGGAATATTATGATACATCTTTGAGAATCGACATAGAAAGAGTGTGAGGTTAATTGGCGAATGCACAATCAATGATCTTTACAATATACGGAGATTATATCCGTCATTATGGCAATAAAATATGGATTGGCAGCCTGATTCGATTATTGAAGGAATTTGGGCATAATGAACAATCCGTTCGGGTTGCTGTTTCCAGAATGATGAAGCAAGGATGGCTTAATTCCGAGAAGAAAGGGAATAAAAGTTATTATTTCCTGACACCTCGTGGAGAAATTCGTATGGAAGAAGCTGCTAGCCGTATTTTTAAATTGATACCGCACGAGTGGGACGGGAAATGGCGTATCCTTATGTATACGATTCCAGAAGAAAAGAGGCAGATTCGTGATGAACTTCGTAAAGAACTATTATGGAGTGGATTTGGCAGCTTTTCAAACGGGTGCTGGATTACACCGAATGATCTCGAAAAAGAAGTGAGACTGCTCATTGATAAATATGGCATCCAAGATTACGTAGATCTATTTCTGTCCGAATATAAAGGGCCGCAAGCAGACAGAGCACTTGTTGAAAAAAGCTGGCCTCTTAATGAAATCGAAGAGAAGTATCAAGAATTCATTTCGAAGTATAGCAATAAGTACATTATTCATCAAAGCTTGATGAATAATGGGCAAATGACGGATGCAGAGTGCTTCGTGGAAAGGACAAACCTTGTTCATGAATATCGTAAGTTCCTCTTTGTAGACCCTGGGTTACCGAAAGAGTTGCTACCGGAAATATGGAACGGCAATCATGCTGCTCATCTGTTTGAGCAATATTATAAGTTACTTGCGCAACCGGCCAGCCGATTTTTCGAAGACGTATTTCAAGAGGATAACGACATGCGGCGAAAAGACAAATCGTATGATGCAGATAATCATCCGCTCATTATCGATTAATGTAGAAAAAGGAGGGAATGAACTTCATCCCTCCTGTTGCGTCTTACTCACTCACTATCACCGCTTTGAAAAATCTCCCGGTAGTCGTATCCTTTTTCAACATATGAGTCTATCGATAGTTGGATAATTTCGAAATCCTTCTCGGTCAGTTCCCTCACTACTTTTCCTGGTGAACCAACAACGAGTGAACGGGGAGGGATTTTCTTACCGGATGGTATTAGCGTATTTGCACCAATAATGCATTCTTCGCCAATTTCTGCATGGTCAAGAATTGTAGAACCCATACCGATAATCGAACGTTTTCCGACTTTGCATCCATGTAAGATGACGTTATGTCCTACCGTAACCTCATCTTCTACTACAACTGGCGCACCTTCATATAGATGAATTGTCGAGTTATCTTGGATGCTACATCTTTTCCCTATAGTAATCGGCCCTTCGTCTCCCCGCAGTACTGTATTAAACCAGATGGTCGATTCTTCTCCTACTCGTACTTTCCCTATTACTTTAGCCCCCGGAGCGACAAAAACAGTAGGATGCAACTCTGGTTTATCTCCCTTATAAGGCACTAACATACAAAGCCCCCCTTATTTTTAAGTAATCTAAATTGTTTTTCTAGTAGTTCTACTATAACATAATCTTGCGGAGGTGTATAAATATGATATATCTATGTGAGAAGTTACAGATTGACTATCCGATTATCCAAGGGGGGATGGGGAACATTAGTAATGCGCAGCTCGCTGCTGCAGTGTCTGAAGCAGGGGGACTTGGTACAATCGGGTGCGGCACTATGACCCCAGAGGAAGTAGAAAATATAATACTTGAAACAAAACAGCGGACGAAGAAGAATTTTGCGGTTAATATTGCAGTTGGCGTTTCCCCTTATGTGGACAAGATGATTGATCTCGTCATTAAGCATGAAGTTCCAATCGTTTCTCTATCAGCAGGAAACCCGGCTCCATTTATACCTAGACTCCATAGCCATAACGTAATTGTACTTGCAGTCGTAGCTTCAGTGAAGCATGCACAAAAAGCGGAAGCTGCGGGAGCTGATGTAGTAGTGGTTGAGGGGTTTGAAGCAGCAGGCATTAACTCCAACTTGGAACTGACAACGTTCACGTTAATTCCGCAAATTGTGAAGCATGTAACGATTCCGGTCGTTGCTGCAGGTGGAATCGGCGACGGTAAAGGATTGGCGGCTGCCCTTATGTTAGGAGCGAGTGGTGTACAAATCGGTACTCGTTTGATCGCAACGAAAGAAGCGCCGTTTCATGACAAGTACAAACAACATCTTGTGGAAGCAAGTGATACCGAAACGTTAATTATCGGGCGGAGCGTTGACCGGATAAGAAGAGTCTTAAAGACACCCTATGCTATGAAACTAAAAGAATTTGATAAAGCAGGCATGTCATTGGAGCAATACAGTGAACTGACGTCAGAAATCCAACATGTCAAAGGTGCGATTGAAGGCGATATGGAAAACGGATTTCTTAATAGCGGCCAGGTTGCAGGGTTAATTGAAGACATTCCAAGTGTTAAAGAATTGCTGGACAGTATGATGGAAGAGGGAGGAAATCTGCTAGAGAAATTGACAGAGGAGTTTAGAAGAGGGATCAAGAGAATTTAATTTTATAGTGAGTACCCTTTACTATGAATATAAAAAGTTTTTGAACGCCACAGCCCTTCAAGGTTGTGGTTTTTTAGCATTCCCAAAAATCGGGGCGCAAGCTGATAGGAAGTCATTATTCTTTATGTTATAGTTAATATCAAGCTATTTAGAAAGTATGGAGTTTTCAAATTACCGTATTGACATTAGTATTACAGGTTGTTAACATTACGTTATAATAGTGTTATATTGGTTGAGGTTGAGAAAGAATGTAAGCGCTGTCATTCGCGGTCGGCGAGAAGATTTGCAGCAACAATCGTAGTTTTTGGGATGGAATCATAGAATACAGGAGGGAAGCGATGAAGCCGGGGATGGAAATTGGCAGAGCAGAAACGATCGACATAATCGTGACAGAAGAAATGTTTGCTGCTTTTGAAGGCGAAGTTATACATCCCGTCTATTCAACAGTAGCGATGACCTATCACATGGAATGGGTATCCCGGAAAATCATTCTGCCTTTTTTGGAAACGCATGAAGAAGGGATGGGGGCGTCCGTTCAGCTGCATCATCTGGCGCCTTCCCCACTCGGTTCAAAAGTGACATTGACAGCAGTCGTAGTCGAATTACGGAACAATGCTGTAGTGACGGAAGTAACCGCACATAACCACGCTGGAATTATAGGTAAAGGGAAAGTGACGCAAATCATTCTTCCAAAAGAAACGATTGCCCAAAAATTGAGGGATGCTTCGTTTTCATCCTAGGAAGAGACAGTCAGTAGATTGATAGCAAATACTCTGGGGGCTCGATCAATGAAAATTGAAGAAGAAAGCATGTCAGTGACGAACAGTTTCGATCTCTTTGAAAAAATGGCCGAACATGAACAAGTCGTTTTCTGTAATGATCCATCGACAGGCTTGCGCGCAATTATCGCAATCCACAACACCACATTAGGACCTGCGCTAGGCGGCTGTCGCATGCATCCTTACGAAAGTGTGGATGCGGCACTGGAAGATGCCCTTCGTCTATCGAAAGGGATGAGCTACAAATGCGCCGCAGCCGATGTCGATTTTGGCGGCGGAAAGGCGGTCATCATCGGTGATCCGAAAACGGATAAGTCGCCCGATTTGTTCCGTGCATTCGGTCAATTCGTAGAATCGCTAGGCGGCCGGTTTTACACCGGTACCGATATGGGAACGACTTTGGAGGATTTCGTCCATTCGATGAAGGAGACGAATTGCATTGTAGGGACACCGGAAGCATATGGAGGTGGAGGGGACTCTTCCATTCCGACAGCACAAGGCGTTCTATACGGTATTCAAGCGACTAATCTAGAACTTTTCGGTACTTCCGAGTTAGGGGGCCGTTCATACGCTGTCCAAGGTCTAGGAAAAGTCGGATTCAAAGTGGCAGTAGGTTTACTTGAAGCAGGTGCCCACGTTTATGTAACGGATATTAATGACAAGAATCTGCTTGCTATCGAAGAAAAAGCGGCCACAACAACCGGAACCGTGAAGGTCGTTGCAAGCGGGGATATTTATTCACAGGAAGCGGATATTTTTGTTCCTTGTGCATTAGGCGGAATTATTAACGACCAGACGATCAATCAGTTCAAAGTGAAAGCAATTGCAGGATCGGCCAACAATCAGTTGCTACATGAGGATCACGGAATAAAGCTCCAAGAGAAAGGCATCCTTTATGCTCCTGATTATATGATCAATTCCGGTGGTCTCATTCATGTGGCAGATGAATTGTATGGCTTCAATCATGAACGCGTACTGGCAAAAACAAAACATATTTATGATGCGATTTTAGAAGTATACAAGCTGGCAAAAATGAGCGGTACTTGCACAATGGAAGCAGCAAATGCGATGTGTGAGAAAAAAATGGAAAGTAGAGGCGGGCGGAACAGCTTTTACACCCCATCCATAAAACCGAAGTGGGCGATCCGCAAATAATCGTGAGCGGGGGTAAAGTAGATGAAAATTGACTTTCCTATTAAGAAAGTAATGGATGATGATGGTTTTTTACTAGATTCTTCTTACGAGAAACAGATTAATGAGCAATTGGTCAGAGAATTTTATTACAACATGGTGCGGATTCGAACGTTCGACAGAAAAGCGATTAACTTGCAACGACAGGGACGTCTCGGAACATATGCCCCATTCGAAGGGCAGGAAGCTTCTCAAGTTGGCAGTGCACTAGCTTTAGGCTCTGATGATTGGGTGTTCCCGACGTATCGTGACCACGGAGCGACGTTGACGTACGGCGCAGATATGATTAGGACCTATTTGTATTGGAATGGTCGAGTCGAAGGTTGTGTTCCCCCGAAAGGGAAAAAGATTTTCCCGCCGGCGGTCCCGATTGCGACTCAGATTCCACATGCAGTAGGAGCTGCTTGGGCAGAAAAGAGGAAAGGGACTCGAAATGCGGCCATCGCTTACTTTGGTGACGGCGCCACTTCAGAAGGTGATTTCCATGAAGGGTTAAATTTCGCAAGCGTTTTCCAAGTGCCTGTCGTCTTTTTTAATCAAAATAACGGCTATGCGATTTCAGTACCGATTGAAAAACAGATGAATTCTGCAACAATTGCCCAAAAATCAGTCGCATACGACATGCCGGGAATCCGTCTTGACGGCAATGATTGCTTTGCAGTCTATTTTGAAACAAAGAAGGCGTTTGACCATGCCCGAAACGGGAATGGTCCAACTTTGATAGAAGCCGTCACTTGGCGGACAGGTGCTCATACAACTGCGGATGACCCATCTAAATATCGACCTGCAGAACAAGGTAAGCATATAGTCGACCCGCTAGTCCGTTTGGAAAAATTCATGCGGAATTACGGCTATTGGAATGAAGAATGGGTCGCAGAAGTAAAAGACAAAACAGCTACTGAAATCGAAGCAGCGGTAGAAGAAATGGAACGCTTCCCGGCTCCAAACGTTGAAGATCTTTTTGATCATGTCTATGCTGAGCTGCCAGCAGGCCTGGCTGCACAAAAAGAGTCCTATCTCGCATTCTTAGGGGGGCAGTGACATGGCGATAGATTTGAAAAAAACAGCCGGGAATACCGAGACGACTACACTGATGACGATGATCCAAGCGATCAATAGTGGAATGGAAACAATGCTCGAAGAAGACGGAAGAACAATCATTATGGGCGAAGACATCGGAAAAAATGGTGGTGTGTTCCGAGCGACTGAGGGACTTGTAGAGAAATTCGGAGAAGATCGTGTGGTGGATACACCACTATCAGAAGCTGGCATTATCGGGACGTCTATCGGTCTAGCCATAAATGGTTTCAGACCCGTTGCTGAAATTCAGTTCCTTGGTTTCATCTATCCGGCATACGAGCAAATTATGACGCATGTTTCTCGTATCCGAATGCGGACGATGGGGAATTTCACGGTACCGATGGTCATCCGTGCACCGTATGGAGCGGGAATTCGAGCCCCTGAAATCCATTCTGACAGTACAGAATCCTTGTTCACTCATATGCCAGGAATTAAAGTCGTCTGCCCATCCGGTCCATATGATGCAAAGGGTTTATTAATTGCTGCAATGGAAGATCCTGATCCAGTGCTTGTGCTGGAACCGATGAGGAGTTACCGTGCACATAGAGAAGATGTTCCAGTAGGGAAATATACAGTTGAAATTGGCAAGGGAAAAATCGTGCGTGAAGGTACCGATGTGACAATCATCGCATGGGGCGCAATGGTTTCAGTAGCAGAAAAGGCAGCCGAGCAGGCAAAGGAAATGGGCATCAGCTGTGAAATTATTGATCTTCGAACGTTGTACCCGATAGACCGTGATATCATCGCACAATCCGTGCAGAAAACAACAAGGACGGTCATCGTCCACGAAGCGCAGGCGACTGGAGGACTTGGCAACGATATCGTTTCCATTATTAATGACACCTCATTCCTTTACTTGCGTGCCCCGATTGAGCGGGTGACAGGGTTTGATGTGCCAGTACCATTATTTGCACTTGAAAATCATTACCTTCCAACACCTGCACGAATCTTGAAAGGGATTGAAAAAGTTTTTCATTTTTAGGGGGGGATGAAGTGCTGGATGTAAAATTGCACGATATCGGTGAAGGGATGACGGAAGGGGAGATTGTCCAATACCTAGTACAGGTGGGGGATAAAGTAGCAGTCGACCAGCCGCTTGTTGAAGTGCAAACGGACAAAATGGTAGCAGAACTTCCTTCGCCATGCGCCGGTATTGTGAAAGAAATCATAATTGAAACGGGCGAAACCGTCCAAGTTGGAACAAGCCTCCTTTCAATCGAGGAGGAAATCAGTACAAAAATCGAGAATGAACCCCAACCTAAAGCAGAAGCTGCAAACGACGCGGCGGCTGTCATTGAAAAACCGGGGAAACTTTCGCCAACTCCATTTAGGCGTGTATTAGCTGCGCCTTACACACGTAAAGTCGCACGTGAAAATAACATTAACATTGAGGATGTCCCATCTAGTGATCCATCAGGACGAGTGACTGAGGAAGATATCTATCGTTTTATAGAAGGGAAACAGGCTATAAAGGAACCAACTATAGAAGTGCAGCCTGTATCATCAACTGAAAACCCTCCCCATGAAATCCCCTTCAAAGGAATCCGAAAACAAATTGCCAAAAAAATGACGCAATCCTTATTTACAATTCCGCATGTAACGCATTTCGATGACGTGAACATGACGAATTTATTTAACATGCGTGAAGAACTGAAAATGGCAGGACAATCGGTGTCTTTATCCGCATTTTTCATTAAAGCGCTCACGATTTCTTTGAAAGAATTCCCGATTTTTAACGCGGAGCTTGATGAAGAAAATGAGCTTATCGTGCTGAAGAAAAATTATCATATTGGCATTGCAACGAACACGGATAACGGATTGCTAGTCCCTGTCGTTCATGATGCGGATAAAAAATCGATCAAAGATCTTCACCGAGTAATAAAAGAATTGACCGAGAAAGCAATCAATGGAAAGTTGAAGCCTGCTGAAATGCATAATAGTACGTTTACGATGAGCAATGTCGGTCCACTTGGCAGTACGGGGGCAACCCCAATTATTAACCATCCCGAAACGGCAATCATTGCATTCCACAAAACAAAAAAACAACCGATCGTCAATGAGCACGATGAAATCGTTATCGGTCATGTGATGACGCTGTCTATGTCATTCGACCATCGTGTTGCTGACGGGGCAACGGCCGTTGCATTTACTAACCGCTTTTCCGAGTTAATCGAACAGCCGCATAAATTGTTGTTGGAGTTGATATGACATGGTTGTGGGGGAAATCAGTCAACAGAGGAACCTTGTTATTATTGGCGGAGGTCCGGGCGGCTACACTGCGGCAATACGAGCGGCCCAATTAGGGCTTTCAGTCACGTTAATTGAACAGGATAGAATGGGCGGCGTCTGTTTAAACAAAGGGTGTATCCCTTCTAAAGTTTTTACACATGCGGCAGGGAAACGCTCGGAAACAGCTCATTTGAGAGAGATTGGAATTGGCGAAGGCGATGACACGTTCAATTTAATAAAGCTGCAAACCTACAAAATAAAGGTGATAGACGGGCTCAGAGCAGGAGTTGAAAGCCTCTGCCGGGAAAATAAAATTGAAATCATCCGTGGGAAAGCTACATTCATCTCTCTAGATCGAATCGGTGTGGAAAATGGGCATCAGTTCGACATTTTTGAATTCAAACAAGCCATTATCGCGACTGGAAGTTCGCAGAAACTACCATCCATCTTGAAGGAGACAGGAAAACGGATTCTACTGTCCGATGACATATTCGAACTCGAAGAAGTGCCGGAACATCTTATCGTACTGGGTAACGACACAATCGCACTTGAAGTGGCTTCGAGCTATGCAGCCTTTGGGGCAAAGGTCAGTATTCTTCTATTGAAAAATACTGACCTTCCATTTGATGAATCAATTAATAAAGAGCTAATGCGGATATGCAAGAAACGGAAAATACACGTCGTGAAAGATGTTGATGTGGTTACTATAAATGAGCTGGATAATGAAATTACAGTTACATTTCATAAAAATAATGACGTGCACGAAACGATACAAGGGACACATTTATTCATTTCCGAAGGAAGTAAACCGAATGTGGAACCGTTAGGCATCAGCCGCTTCGGAATTGAACTGACAGCTGAAGGTTTCGTCAAGGTGGATGGCAATATGCAAACGTCAATTCCGTCCATTTATGCGATTGGTGATGTGACGGAAGGGCCGCTTCTAGCAGTCAAGGCAATCAAACAAGGTAAAGTAGCTGCGGAGACAATCGCAGGAGGAAAACCGGAAGCCGATTTTACTTTCTTGCCAATCGTCGCTCACACAATACCGCCTGTTGCTTCTGTTGGGCTGACGGAACAATATGCGCGTAATTTTGAAATTGACATTCGCGTCAGTCAGTTTGCACTTGGAGGAAATGGCTATGCGGCAATCACCGGCAAAAAAGATGGCTTTGTCAAAGTGATTTCTGATTCAACAACAGATCTAGTAGTGGGAATTCATATGATTGGGGAAGGAGCCATTGAAATGTCCGGTTCCTATGTCCAGTTGCTGGAGATGGCTGCGAAAGAAGAAGATATAACATTTCCGACGTATGCACATCCAAGCTACAATGAAGGGCTGCTCGAAGCGGTGGAAGGGTTAATCGGACAGGCGATTCATGAGGCCCCGATAAGAATGAGAATGGAAAGAAAAATTTAACTGTTTCAAATGGTGGGATATTCATGTATGATATTCTGTAATATATTGCTATATAAGCGTAAATACTCTGTCTAGTCAATGACGCTACGAGGAAATTTTAACTTGTCTAGCAGTATAGCGATGTAAAAGATAAAAAGGGGGATTAAGAATGATGAAAAGTTGGAAAAAAGCGATGATTGCGGTTTTCGGTGCTACACTGCTTCTTTCAGCATGCGGAACATCTGGAGAAAGTGGTAAGAGCTCGGATGAAAAAAAGACATATAAAATCGGCGTCACGCAAATTGTAGAACACCCATCTTTGAACGCAGCGTATGATGGCTTCAAGAAAGCTCTTGAAGATGCGGGAATTGAAGCTGAATATGATGTGCAAATTGCTCAGGGGGATAACAGTCAAAATACGACAATTGCAAACAACCTCGTTGGTTCTGGAGTAGATTTAATCTTTGCAAACTCGACACCGAGTGCACAAGCTGTAGCAAGCGCAACGAAAGATATTCCAATTGTTTTTACTTCTGTTACGGATGCTGTCAGTGCTGAACTCGTTGAATCAATGGATAGCCCGGGAGGAAATGTAACAGGTACAATTGATAATCATCCTGAGGCAATTCCGAATACAATGAAATTCCTTAAAGAGGAATTGGGCGCGAAAAAGGTTGGCATGGTATTCAACTCTGGTGAGGCAAACTCCCGTGCTCAAGTAGATGCAGTGAAAGTAATGCTGAAAGATATGGATATGACTGTTGTGGAAGCATCTGTTGCTACGTCTGCAGATGTAAAGCAAGCAACAGAATCATTGATTGGAAAAGTGGATTCTTTGTACATCATTACGGATAACACAGTTGTGTCTGCATTGGAATCAGTCGTTTCAGTTGCCAATGAACAAAAACTGCCAATGATGGTCGGAGAATTCGACTCGGTAAAACGGGGCGGTTTAGCGGCATATGGATTCGAATATTATGATATCGGCTATGAAGCTGGTCAAATGGCTGTGAAGATTTTAAAGGGTGAAAGCAAACCTGCTGATTTACCTGTCCAAGTTCCACAAAACTTGAAACTGATCATGAACGAAGATACGGCAAAAGCATTGGGGCTATCCATTAAAGATGAGTGGAAAGCTGAATTTAGTGAATAAATAGGAGATGATTCTTTATGTTTTCAGCAATTTTTGGCTCTGTTGAACAAGGGATCATCTTTGCAATCATGGCGCTCGGAGTGTATCTATCATTCCGAGTGCTTGATTTCCCGGATCTAACAGTGGATGGAAGTTTTGTATCGGGGGCTGCTGTTGCTGCGACAATGATACTATTTGGCTATCATCCGGCCATCGCTACGGCTGTTGCACTTATCATTGGCTTCTTGGCTGGTTGTGTAACTGGCTTATTGCATACAAAAGGAAAGATCAATCCGCTACTTTCCGGGATATTAATGATGATTGCCTTGTATTCCATTAATTTGCGCATTATGGGTCTTACATCTGAAAACTCAATTGGCCGCCCTAATATACCTCTATTAAATGCCGAGACGTTATTTAGTAAATTTCAAGCGTTTCTAGCTCCGCTTGGCATTGATAATGTGATGAATCAATTTTTTAGTATGCTAGGTGTCCGCTATTTACCTTCCACTTGGGCAACTGTTTTCATCATGGCAATTATTGTTTTACTCATTAAACTTATTGTGGATTGGTTCTTGAAAACAGAAGTGGGACTCGCGATCCGGGCAACTGGAGATAATAAAAAAATGATTAGAAGCTTATCAGCGAATACGGATACGCTCGTCATCATCGGGCTTGGTTTCTCGAATGCGCTTGTCGCCTTTTCAGGAGCGTTATTCGCGCAATACGCGAAGTATGCCGATATCGGTATGGGAATAGGAATGATTATCATCGGTTTAGCCTCGGTCATTATCGGTGAAGCGATCTTTGGAACCAAAACAATTGTGCGAACTACTATGGCTGTGATTGCAGGTGCAATCATTTATCGAATTGTTCTAGCGCTTGCGCTAAGGGTTGATTTTCTCGATACAGGGGATATGAAGTTAATTACAGCGGTTATTGTCATCAGTGCGTTGGTTTTACCGCAGTATTTTGAAAAGAGACGTGAAAAAGCAAGAAAAGCGAGGCGTCATGAGGAACGTTTGGCCGAACGCAATTATTCTCTCAAAAAGGAGGGGAATCCAATTGTTGAAGCTCCAACAGATAAATAAAGTATTTAATGAAGCAACACCTGATGAAAAGATTGCATTAGATGAAATCAACCTCGAGTTATCATCCGGTGATTTCGTGACCGTCATAGGAAGCAATGGAGCTGGAAAATCGACGATGTTAAATATGATTTCCGGAGCCCTGACCCCTGACTTTGGGATAATTGAAATTGCGGGTAAAAATGTTACAAAGTTACCGGAGTACGTACGTTCACGAATGATCGGAAGAGTATTCCAGGACCCGATGGCCGGGACTGCCCCCTCAATGACAATCGAAGAAAACCTCGCAATGGCCTATTCTCGGGATAAAAAACGAGTGTTGCGGAGAGGTGTGGATAAAAAACGTCGGGAATTCTTCCGCGAATCGCTTGAAACCTTGCATTTAAACTTAGAAAATCGGTTGAATGCTAAAGTGGGCATGTTATCCGGTGGAGAGCGTCAGGCGCTATCTTTGCTAATGGCGACATTTACGCAACCGTCTATTTTACTGCTAGATGAGCATACTGCTGCTCTTGACCCATCTCGTGCAGAATTGATTACAAATTTAACAAAAGAACTTGTTGAAAAAGATCAATTAACAACACTTATGATTACGCATAATATGCAACAGGCACTGGACCTGGGAAACAGACTGATCATGATGGACAAAGGACAGATCATATTAGAAGTGGGAGCCGAAGAAAAGAAGGGGCTAACCATTGATAAACTGATGGCTGAATTCCAACGCATTCGCGGTGAAAAGTTAACGAGCGACAAAGCGTTACTATCCGTTTGAGTATATATATTTGGAAAGAACTAAGGAGCGTCACAGAAAGTCAGTTCTCGCAGACTTTCTGGACAGCCCCGTTTTTTTGCGTTAACTGTCAGCACTCGCCTCGATTTCATCCAAAGGTATCGGCTTGTACCCATCATATTGCCTTTCTACTGCAATCGGTTCGGCATAAGGATCTTTAGTAAGCTTTCCGTTCATGTAAAGCAACAGAGCGCCTTCTTGGACGGCATCGAAATACCGTTTCGCTTCGTCATCAGTGAAACCTGATTCCTTCAGCAAGCGGCGGACATTCTGTTCACCTGCAAGAAACCCCATGAAATGGTTGAACAAGTTGTACGGAGAATCCTCTCCTTCTGTCAATGCGTGGCTCCGCAATTCATCGACCGCCAAATCATCCTTCATGCCAATATACAAATCTTGTTCCTCCACACCTTCGTGCTTCAGCTCGAGTATTTTAGACATTAATCGTTCCTGATTTGGGAAGCTTCCGATAAATGTTTTTTTCATCATGGTTCCTCCTCTATCATCATTGTCTTTGGAAAATACCCTTGTTGCGGTAAAAGGAAACAAAAACGAAGGTCGCCTTCATTGCAAAACATGAACAATAGGCGGTCCGGACGACATAGTATAGGAGAAAGACTCGGTAGAGGAGTTTGTGATTTGGATAGTTCGAAGATTCATCATAGTAATAAGCCGAGCGGTTTTCCCGCGAATCAAGATCGATTCGTCTGGAATCCGTATGTGGCATTCATACAGGAGCAAAACGGGATCAATGAGCAGCTCGTGGCATCAGTAGCCAAGCTTGAAATGCTATGCGGCAAGATTTTGGATGTCGTTTCCAACCAGCAACATGTCCACCGGAATCGCTATATTCATTTACGGGACCGGATTTGGGAAGTGCATGAAAAGTTAAGGTCCGCATCCGACAGGCAAGATGCCATACGGGAAGAGCTTGGGAAACAGGGGGAAGCCGTTTTTCGGCTGCGCAAAAGCTTTCAAAACCATCGGATGTCGATGCGTGAATTCACAATCAATCAATACGATGATCTGCATGATGTGCTGGACATGCTCGACCGAATTAGTGCAGATCACGCGAAAATCGGGGAAATGCAGGAGAAGGTCATCGATAAGTTAGAAGCGCACGATTTACAGCGGAAACGGGAAGCGGAGGAAGTGGAGAAGTCGATCGGCAAAATCCTAAAAGCAAAGAAAAGCATCGGCACACTGCTTGCCACATTGCCCCCTAAATATGCGATGCAGCGGATCGTCGTTGATGGGATAACGATTGACGTCGACCATTTGCTAAATGTGGATGACAAGAAGGGCGTCGCCTATTTTGCATCTCCAGCCGGCATCGTCACAACATCAATCGATAAGTTGGACGCCATTCTCTGGTGAGAAGTACACAAAAAGCCCGCAAAGCGGAATACTGCTTTGCGGGCTCAATGATTCTCCTGCTTTATTAAAATCGTTCGTCATCCCATTTTCTGCGCATCGTCGGCTCGTCAACGAATTCATCTTGCACGTCGACTTCACCCGATTGCTCGAAATGGGCCTCTTCCCGTTTAACTGTTTCATTTACCGTTTCAATATCTTCCACTTGTCGTTTGCCGACGACGATTTCCTCGGAAACATACGGTTTCTTCGTCACTTCCAGACGCTCCTCAGTAATCGGCACCCGAATCGTTTCATCGTCCTGCATCATTTTAAATTCATCGACATCCGATTCGTATTCATTTACAGGACGGCGCTCGACATATACTTCTTCCCGCATGACAGGGACGTCGAAGGATTGTACTTCTTCCACAACGTCTTTATGGAGCGAGACTTCGCCTCTTTCGACCTCTTCCTTATCCACGCTGAGTCGTTCTTCACGCAGACGCATTTTTTCCTCCTGCATCTTCCGGTCGAGTTCGTGGGTTTCGTTATAGCGGTTCTGAACCCCGTAATAGTTGTTCGGAGGTGTTTCATAGTCCGAGTGGCTGCGCAACGCTTCACCGCCGACCCTTCCGAATGTCTCATCCGATCCGTCATGCAGATGGGAGTCTTGGAATGCACCTGAAGAATATTGGGATCGGTGCAATTCATTCTCCTCAAACTCAGAGACGCGGTTTGCGCCTAAGTTCGGATCGACGCCATCACCAACAATGCCGAAGCTTCCATCGCTTTTCGTGCGAAGTCGGTTCAATTCACCTTCATCGACATAGAGCAGCTTTCCGCCATTTTGAATTTCATTATAGTAATTGTCCATATCGCCATCAGGGACGCCGGCTTCGTGTAGCATGCTGCGGACATGGTTTTCACCGGTCAGGAAATTCATGAAACGGTCAAACCAAGATTCCGGGGTCGTCTGTACATCCCCGTATTTCATACCTTGGAACATCGTCACGTCCGAATCATCTTGCGCAATGACATAAATATTTTCTCCATCGATTCCTTGAGTTTTCAAGTCATCTATTTTCGTCATCAATTCCGAGTCGTTGTGATACATACCGATAAATTTTTTATCATTCATGTAAGATCTCTCCTTCTCTTTGATTGATGGTACTGTCTTATAGATACCCAATCTTACAGGATGAAAACTTCTGAGTATGAAAGATAAGCTATGCAAATAATTAGGAATATACTAATATTGATAGAATAGGGGGGGAGAAAGTTCATGCATAAGAAAGCAACTGTTTTCATAATGATATTTTGTTTATTCATCACTTTTCATACTGCGTCAGCAACTTCGGAATCCAAAGGTTCGACCGGAAAAGCTGATGAGTTGCACTTCGCAATCAGTGTGCCGGTTACAAACGTATGGCGCGTGCCGAATAAAACGCGCAAGATTGATGCAGTTTCAATTGCAGCAAACCCAGATATGACAAAATGGACGAAAGGCTTGACAGTGGCGGATAAAAATTGGCTGATCGGCCGAACCGATACGCAAGCACTGTACGGGGATCATGTGGAAGTGTTGAAATCGAGCGGGGACTGGCACTATATTGCAATCGCCGACCAGTTCAACAAAGGCCAAGCGAAAGGCTATGAGGGATGGGTGCCGAAATCGCATGTGCAAGCCTATTCCCCAGTAGACTCCGATTTGGAAATCGCAGTCGTCACGGCGAAAATCGCTTCCTTATACAACGAGCCGAAACTCCATGACAAATATAAATTCATCGATATTAGCTATACGACGATCCTCCACGTTGTGAAGGAGGAAAGGGATTGGCTGCAAGTGCAGACGAAAATGGATGGCTTGAAATATGTCCGCAAGAAGGACGTGAAAGTGTACGCCGATTTCGCATCCATTCCAAAGCCAACTCAAAAAGAACTCGTCGACAGCGCCAAACAATATATAGGCCTGCCGTATTTGTGGGCAGGTGTGTCCGCGTATGGATTTGACTGTTCGGGGCTGATGTATTCGGTCTATAAAAACCATGGCATCCTCATTCCACGCGACTCTTCCGTCCAAGCGACCCACGGGACAGCGGTGAAGCGGAAGGATTTGCAGCCAGGCGACCTGATGTTTTTCGCGCACAATAAAGGAAAGGGGAAAGTGTATCACGTCTCGATGTATATCGGGGACGGCAAAATGGTCCACGCCCCGAACTCATCGCGGAAAGTCGATATCGTGAGCATCAACTCTGGCGTGTATAAAACAAATTACGCTGGTGCGCGTAGATATTTAAAATGAATTGATTGAGAACGGCCCTTCCTTTAGCAGAAGGGCCGTTCTGCGTCCAAAGCAAGAGGTTCTGCGCTCAAAGCGAGGCACATCCGATTCACTCTCCAAGTTCTATATCTCTCCCCCAGATATTATAGTGTAACAACGCCATGGGAGGGATGCTGTGTTAATTGATGGGGTATTTGCAGGTGGCGGATTGAAGGGGTTTGCTTTGGTCGGTGCGTACCAGGCGTTGGAGGAGAAAGGGTATCGTTTCAAACGGGTGGCGGGAACGAGTGCCGGAGCGATTCTCGCATGCTTCATCGCGGCAGGGTATTCAGGCAAGGAAATTGAACAGATGATGCAAGAAGAGGATCTGCAATTATTGCTCGACCCGCGTCAGACAATCCTACCATTTCCATTCATGAAGTGGCTGCTGCTCTATTGGCGCATGGGTCTTTATCAAGGAAAAGCATTGGAAGATTGGTTTTTTGAAAAGTTGTCGGCCAAAGGGGTCTATAACTTTGCAGACCTGCCGCCCGGATCGCTCAAACTCGTCGCGTCCGATCTGACGAATGGAAAGATGATCGTGCTGCCCGATGACCTCGTCCATTATGGCATTGAGCCGGGAACTTTTTCGATAGCGCGTGCGCTACGAATGAGCTGCAATATCCCGTTCTTCTTTGAGCCCGTCCGTTTCAGGGCGCCGAGCGGGGAGACGATCGTCGTCGATGGAGGGGTTTTGAGCAATTTCCCGATGTGGATTTTCGATGATCCGAAAGGCAGAAGAGAACGGCCTTTGATCGGCATGAAACTGAGCCATCGGAAAGATCAGATGGGCGGAAGGGAAATCAGCAATGCGCTCAACTTGTTCGAAGCGTTGTTTTCAACGATGAAAAACGCACATGATGAGCGGTATATTTCCCGGAAGCACGAAAAGGATATCATTTTCATTCCGGTCGAGCAATATAGCGCAACGCAATTTAATTTAGAGGATGAACAGAAGGATGCGCTAATGGACATCGGACGGTTGCGAACAAATGAATTTCTGCGCACTTGGCCACATTCTATAGAAGGAACCCGGAAGTTCAGGATGATTGTCTAAAACGAAAACCGCCTGCACATATGTGTGCAAGCGGTTTTTCCTTATAATCTTTTGAAGCTGTGGAATTTCGATTTCCAATAGCTGTTGTTCAAGCTGACGACTTGCGATTGCTTCCCGCCTGCATGGACGAACTTGTTGTTGCCGATGTAAATGCCGACGTGGGAGATCCCTTTACGGTACGTATTTTGGAAGAATACCAAATCACCCGGTTTTGGCGTGCTCACTTTTTTAGATTGTGCATATTGCCCTAACGTATCACGGGCAACCGATTTGCCAGATTTCTTATAAACATACTGAACGAAACCGCTGCAATCGAACCCTTTCGTCGTTGTTCCACCGAATCGGTAAGGAATGCCTGTCAGTGCAGTTGCACGTGAAACGACATTGTCTGCCAAGGCGACATTGTTATTGCTTTTCGCGACTGATTTCTTTGTCAGTAGAGTGCTGAGTGCCCAGCCTGTCTTGCCGTTCACTTTCACTTGATACCATACTTCTTTGCCGACTTTCTTTTCATTGACGTAAGTGACCTTTGTCCCTTTTTTCGCTAACGATAGAATTTTATAGTTTGTTCCTGCTCCGGAACGGAGATTAACATTATATGCTGTTGAATATGTACCTTTATGCGCTGATACGGTTTGTGTTGAAGGAGCACTTGCCTCCGCATCTGCTGCTGTAATTCCAAATGCCAATGAACCTGCTACGAATAACGATAAAGCAACTTTCTTCACACTTTTCCCCTATCTACCACTGATCTATATGGTTTAAAATTTTTGTATGTCTCGCTGATCACTCTTACAAGTGTAGAGACTGAATGTTACAGTACAGGGGCAACTATGTTACAAAATCATTACAATGAGATGACAGTCTTTTAATAAAGGTATTTAGTAGAAATAGGGGTTAATATTACCTCGAGTTCATTGCGAATCCAAGGTTTGCGGAATGAAGAAAGACGGCTGAATGGGCGATAAATCCATTTAGTCGTTTTTTTGTGTTTCAGAATGAAATCGTAACGTCGAACGAATAATTCAAAATAAGTTGTCGTATTGCATATACATAGCTAATAAGATGTTAGTGATTGAGTTCTGTCATAAAAATATTGTTTGGAGAAGGGGATAGTTGAATGAAAAAGAAACTGATGCTTCTTGCAGCCTTTCTTGTAACGAGCATTTTTCTTCTGGCGGCCTGTTCGGAAAAAGGGGAGAAGGTGAAGGAAGAAACAAAAACAGAAGGGGAAACGACAACGACTACGGAAAGTAAAACGGAAGAAAAAGCGGAAGTGAAGGACCCTGTCGAATTAACGATGTACAGCTGGCGTCCGGAAGACCGCGAGGCATATGAAAAATTCATTAAAGTGTTCGAAGATCAAAATCCAGGCATTACAGTGACCTTCAAGCCATATAAGTCGACGGAATATGGAACGATTTTGACGAATGCACTGACAGCAGGGCAAGGCCCAGATATTATCCAACTTCGTCCATATGAAGGAGCCGTCTCCATTATCGATGCCGATTATGTCGTGCCTTTGGACGATGTGAAAGGTGTGAATGAAATTTCCGATGAGTACTTGACTGCTGCAAGAGGAACGGACGGCAACGTGTATGGCGTTCCATTGTCGCTGAATGCAGGCATCATTTTCTACAATAAAGACGTATTTGAAGAACATGGCTTCGACTTACCATCGACGTGGGATGAGTTGCTTGCTGTCGGAGAGGAAATGAAGGCGAAAGGCATCGTCCCGATTGCTCAGGCTGGGAAAGCGGCGTATTTGCTGTCGCTTACGCATAGCGTCATAGGCGCCACATCTTATGACCAATCATATATCGATGATTTATTGAGCGGGAAAGCGGATTTGACCGATGAGCGCTTCGTAGAGTCGGTGAAGCGGATGGAGCAACTGGAAGGACTTTTCCCGAAAGACTTCATCGCCTTGGATGATAAAGACACGCAGGCGATGTTCTATACAGGTCAAGCGGCTATGTACATTAACGGAAGCTATCGTTTGGAGACGTTTGAAAATACGGCCCCAGATTTGAACATCGGAATCCTTCCTTCATTTGCAAATGAAAAGGGCGGGGAGACGCCGCTTGTCACGTGGGTGGATGGCTCTTACGCAGTCGTCAAAGCATCCAAACATCAAGAGGAAGCGAAGAAGTTCATGGAATTCATGGCTTCAAATGAATTCGGCCAAATGTTCAGTGATGAATTGGCGCGAATCAGCGCAATTCCGGGAGTGGAACCGAAGCATGAGTTGGTGAAGGAAATGACCGAACTCGGAGAAAAGAATCCTACACCTTATTTGATGCTCGTCTATTTGGGCGGCGGTTCACCGACGACGAAAACGACGTTTGAAAACGCATTGCAAGGCATGTATGTCAAGGAGTTGACCGTTGACGGCGTGATCGACGAATCGCAGAAATCATTGGATAAGTGGTTTGAACCAGGGAAATAATTGTACGGAAAATCAGCTGGTATACGGAACCCCACCGGCTGATTTTTCATTCCAAAAAAAGAGGGGGGAAAGACGATGGCATCAAAGGGACAGGAAGTTGCAGAAGCAAAAGCTTCACCCAAACCCTCAAAGAATAAACGCAATGTGAAGAAGCACTTTTTGCATCTCTTTTTACTGCCCGCACTGATCTTCTATGTCGGCTTTCAAGTGTATCCGATCCTTGCCGCCTTCGTGAACAGCTTCTATTCCTTTAAAGGGATGGTGAAGCAGGATTTTATCGGCTTGGAGAATTTCATAAGACTGTTTACGGAAGAGCCGTATAACAACATTTTCAAGAATGCATTTTGGCATAACATTATTTATTTCATTGGAACCGTATTGACGAAGCTCGTGTTGGCGTTCGCTTTGGCTTTATTGATTAATAGCAGAATTAAAGGAAGAGAATTTTTCAAAGCCGTCTTTTTCATGCCGAAATTATTGTCCGTCATCGTCGTCGGCTTCCTTTTCAGCTTGATTCTGAACCCTACCAATGGAGCGTTGAACAGCTTTTTGAAAATGGTAGGGCTGGCTGAATGGGCCCATCCTTGGTTAGGAGATCCGAAAACTGCGTTGTACACAATCATCCTCGTGAATAGCTGGTATGGCATCGGATTTGCCATCCTCATCTTCCTTGCTGGGCTTCAAGCGATTCCGGAGGAGATTTACGAAGCGGCAAAAATTGACGGTGCTTCGGGTTTGAAGATGCTATTTCGGATTACCATTCCGATGGCAATGCCGTCTATTATGATCATGACGATTCTTACGTTCATCGGTTCTTTTGAAACGTTTGAGCTCGTATTTGCGATGCAAGGCTCATCGGGCGGACCATATTACTCCACAGACGTATTGGCGTTGTTCTTCTACCGGTTGGCGTTTGGATCCGTTGACGGCGGGGATGCAATCGGGCTCGGTTCTGCGCTCGCGGTCATTCTTTTCCTAATCATCTGTACCGCCACCGCCATTTCACTTTTCTTCTTCAAGAGGAAGGAAATCGAACAATAAAGGGGGGTAAGCATGTCAAAGAGGCTTAAACAAATGATGAAGTATCCGATTTTGATAGTGTTCTCACTCATTGCGCTTTACCCGATCTATTTAATGTTCCTCTCATCCGTCAAACCGAATCTCGAAATATTGACGGCACCTCTGTCTTTTCCAAAGGAGTTTACATTAGAGAACTTCGCTGTCGTCTGGGAAAAAGTGAACTTCAGCAGCTATGTGTGGAACAGTGTGTATGTCAGTGCATTGTCAATTTTCTTCATCTTGTTCTTTTCATCATTGGCCGCATTTTACTTGTCCCGATATGATTTCAAGTGGAATGCATTCATCTTGTTTTTCTTCATGCTTGGGCTCATGATTCCCATGAAACTGGCGATCCTGCCGCTTTATATGATGATGTTGAAGCTAGGGCTGTTAAATTCGTTGAACTCGCTCGTAATTGTATACATAGCGGGAAATGTCCCATTCGCGGTATTCGTTTTTTATGGGTTTTTCCGTTCATTGCCAAAGGATTTGGATCAATCGGCACGGTTGGACGGGTGCAATGAATTCCAGATTTATTACAAGATCATTTTGCCGCTTATGAGGCCGTCTTTGGCCATCGTCGGGATCGTCAACTTGATCGGAGTATGGAACGATTTTTTCTATCCGTTGATTTTCATTCATGATGATGCGAAAAATACGATACCGCTCGGAATGCTCTCCCTCTTCGGCGAATACGACACACAATGGAATCTATTGTTTGCCGGGTTGACGATATCGTCGCTGCCGATGATCGTTGCATTCTTGCTCGCTTCCAAGCAGTTCATCGAAGGATTGACGACAGGAGCTGTGAAATGAAGAAAAAATGGATTACGTTCGACCTGGATGGGACGCTCATGCAAAATCCGTTCGTCGGTCATGTGTTCCCGGAAATTGAAAGACGGATTTTGCTTGAGAATAAATTATTGGAAAACATTATCGGAGAAATCGTGAAGGAGCATGAAACCCGGTTGCAGGATGGCAGAACGGCAGAAGCTTATGACTGGGATGACATCGTCATGAATTATATAGAAGCGAACTACCTGAAATCATCTATTAACGTGGAAGAGATTTTGAGAGGATTTTGTGAGGAGCCGAATGTTTATTTGCTCGAGGAATCGATTTGCGAGGTGCTCTTTGAACTTAGACAAAAGGGTTTTTCATTGGCGGTCGTCACGAACGGATTTACGAAATATCAATTGCCCGTCATGGACGTATTGAAGCTGACGGAGCATTTCGATTTAGTCGTCACCCCACAGGAAGCGGGCTATGCGAAGCCGGATGAAAGGGTGTTCGGCTCCGTCTCGGAACTCGGTGAAATGATTGCACATGTAGGGGATCGAATCGATCATGACATCATTCCCGCAAATGCGATTGGCGTCCGTTCCATTTGGATATGTCGTCAATTGCCCGATTTCATGAAAGATCTAGCGCCGGCTGAAAAAAGCAGGATGCCAAAAATGGAGGAACTTGTATTACGGAAGTTGGAGAAGGAGACGAAAATGCGTTTTGAAAAGCTTCCAAAAGAGGCGGTTCCTCAAGAAGTGATATATAGTCTTGCAGAATTGCCGTCTGTTCTAAGTAAAGGAGAGGGTGCGAAATGGCAGAGTTGATCTTAGAACATATTTATAAGGAATTCGATAAAAATGTAATCGCCGTATCCGATTTTCACTTGCATATTAAAGACGAGGAGTTCATCGTCTTTGTCGGCCCTTCAGGCTGCGGGAAGTCGACGACGCTCCGAATGATTGCAGGACTTGAGGAAATTACGTCAGGCAACATTTATATTAATGGGGAAAGAGTCAATGATGTCGCTCCGAAAGATCGCGACATCGCCATGGTGTTTCAGAACTATGCATTGTACCCCCATATGACAGTGTACGGCAATATGGCGTTCGGTTTAAAGAACCGAAAGTTCCCGAAAGCGGAAATCCATGAGCGGGTCATGAATGCGGCAAAGATTTTAGGGCTGGAAGACTTGCTGGATAGGAAACCGAAAGCGCTATCCGGTGGTCAACGGCAGCGTGTCGCGTTAGGAAGGGCGATTGTCCGCGACGCACAAGTATTTCTCATGGATGAACCGTTATCCAATTTGGATGCCAAACTGCGCGTACAGATGCGTGCAGAAATCGCCATGCTTCATCAACGACTAAAAACGACGACAATTTATGTGACGCATGACCAGACGGAAGCGATGACGATGGCGACAAGACTCGTCGTCATGAAAGATGGGTTCATCCAACAAATCGGTTCTCCGAAGGAAGTGTATGAGCATCCGGAAAACATGTTTGTCGGCGGATTCATCGGATCACCTGCTATGAACTTTTTCACGGGAATTGTTCACGAAGGCACGTTCCGAATAGGGGATACAAAGCTTTTGATTCCTGACAACCAGATGGGGATGCTCCGTGACCTAGGGTATAGCGGAAAAGAAGCGGTGATTGGGATCCGTCCCGAGCATATCGAGGAGGCGGCCGGCAATGGAAGCGGGACGAGATCCAACGTTTCTGTTCGAGTGGATGTCTCCGAACTGACCGGCGCGGAAACGATGGTGTATTCCAGTTTGGAAGAGCAGAAATTCGTCGCCCGCCTAAGCGCGGAAACGGCTGTCCGCCATGGCGAGCTCGTCAATCTAGCTTTCGTCATGGATAAAGTCCATTTCTTCGATAAAGATACGGAGCTGCGCATCCGCCTTGCCGAGGAACCGGAGGGAGTTGCGGAAATTAGTTGAGGAATAAAAGGTGAAGTAGGTTGCTTTTTAATAGAAAGCAGCCTTTTTTGTTTGAGGGCTCATTTATTTCTCCCGGGGGCTCAATTAATCCTGTGGAGGCTCCATTCTCCCCGTTCCAAGTTCCATTCCAGTTAACAGCATCCTCTCCTGAAATTAAATATCAAAAATAGTTCAATAATTTAAAAGGGAATATCATCACTCCGTCGAATTTCTATTAATAGCAACGAAAATTGCAAAAATGATAGAGAGGGTGGGGGATTGGATGAAAGTCTTGAAATATGTGGCCGCAGGTTTGATGGCGTGCACATTGTTTTTTCACGGGGCGGGAGGGCAGTTCGCATCTGCACAAACCGGCGAGGATCCGACAATCCGAATCGGGATAGTACCGAGCGTCGGTTCATTGACCATTGGTGGGCAAGGTGCATTTGAACTGATTGACAAGTATACAAGTGAGGTTTTATTTACCGGAATGGATGAAGAAGTATTTGTGGAATTGGGCTCCGCTGCAACCGTTCAAAGCCATTACCGGCTTCAAGTTGCTTTCACGACGAGTCAAGCATATGTAGATGATTGGCTGCGACGGGCACACGCCGAAGGGTATCCGACGTACACCGAAGACTATAACGGCGGCTGGCGTTTGTATCTCGGTGAGTTTCCGGCGGATGCGTCGTTTACAGTAAGAACCGCATTCAAGGAGGAAGTCGTCGCAAAAGGATTGGCTGCGAGTGACGCGTTTTGGAAAGTGGTGACGATTGCTGAAGGCGAAACACAATTGAAAGTGACGAAAAATGGGGAGGAAAAGGAAACTGCACACCCAGTCCAACTGGTTGCTTCTTCCGGATTCGTCAAAATCAATGGGCAAACGTATCGCGGCCTCGCTGAAGTAGGCTTCAATAGCAGCGGAACGTTGGTGGGCATCAATCAATTGAGCGTCGAGCAATATTTATACGGCGTCGTTCCTCGTGAACTTCCGCCTGTTCCATATGGGGAAGTCGAAGCGCAAAAAGCGCAGGCGATTGCTGCACGTACGTACGCTTTGTCCAATTTAGGCAAGCGAAGCGCGGACGGCTATGATCTATTGCCGACGACTTCAGATCAAGTGTATGGAGGGTATAGCGCGGAACATCCGATTTCCAATGAAGCTGTCGATGAAACGAAAGGGATTGTCGCAACATATGAAGGCAAGCTCATTACAGCCGTTTATCATTCGACGAGCGGTGGATTCACGGCGAATAACGATGATGTGTGGACTTCGGATGCGACTCCTTATTTGAGGGCGAAGCATGTCGCTCAGAAAGGGAACGACTTGAAATACGTCCCGGCGTTGGATATTTACAAGAATAGCGATGAGGGCGAGTCTTTGCGTGAAGTGAAGATGGGTGATTTCGAAGCGGATTGGTCCAAATATTATCGTTGGCATTTCGAATGGACGGCAGAAGAGATCAGTGAAATCGTCGGAAGCTACTTCAATACGGAAGTCGGCCAAGTGTTGGAAATCAATGTGACGGAACGCTCCAGTTCGGGTCGTGCGGCCGAAATTGAATTCGTAACTGAAAATGGAACGTTCTACGAATACAAAGACCGTATCCGCTGGGCGCTGCAATATATTAATGCGAATGGCGCACCGGCAGTATTGTTAAGTACGTTGTTCATCATCGAACCGATCAAAGATGAAGAGACGGAAGAGACGATCGGGTACAAAGTGGACGGCGGAGGTTGGGGCCATGGCGTCGGAATGTCCCAAGTCGGCGCGGTCGGCATGGCTGAAAAAGGATATACGTATGATGTCATATTGAAGCATTTCTACACGGGAATCGATTTGGAAACTAGATATTAAGGGCGGTAGTTAGATGTATGTATTAGGAATTGATGGCGGAGGAACGAGGACGACGGGCGTTGTCGCAGATGAGCTTGGAAACGTCCACATGCATGCGGTAACTGGACGGAGCAATCCGAACACGTTGCAGCAAGCGGAATTCGAAAAGGTCATTTGCGGGTTGGCAAGGGAGTTGAAAAGGCAGGACAAAGCCATTTTCAATCAATTGTCCATCTGTTATGCAGGCATTGCAGGCGTCGGGGAAAGTGGACGGGACGCGGAAGTGGCGGCTTTGTTAGCTCAGGAGCTGCCGAAAGGGACGAAAGTGATTGTCCGGAATGACGCGTTCAATGCATTATATTCCGGCACGCTCGGCGAGCCTGGCATCGTTCAGATTGCAGGGACCGGCGCTGTCACTTTAGGCATCAATGAAAACGGGGAAGTCGCCCGTTCAGGCGGATGGGGTTATTTATTCGACGATGAAGGTAGCGGATTTTATTTAGGGAATGAAGCGTTGAAAGCGGTATTCCGTTCTTTTGATAATCGCGGCCCGGGTACGTCATTGACGGATGGGGTAACAGAATATTTCGCTGTACAAAAGGTACCGGATATTATCGGCAAAGTGTACGGTACAAAACACCCGCGTTCAGTCATCGCGCCCCTTGCACGCCTTGTCATGGAGGAAGCACGGGCGGATGATGAAGTTTCTAAAAGAATTGTGGAGAAAGCGTGCTTGGAAATGATGCACTCCATCGAGGCTTGCCATCGCCGTTTATTCGATAAGAACCATTCGACGGCAATCGTGCTGTCGGGCGGCGTCTTTACCGACGCGGAGCTGTTTGCAGTACGCTTCCGTCAGTTGGCTCGTCAATCCATTCCGAACGCCGTTTTCCAAACGACGCACGTACCGCCTTTCGGTGGGGCGGTGCTTGCGGGATTGGCGGCTCAGCAAACAGCTGTAGATCCGGAGTTTACAAACCGGTTGAATGAACAGCTTCGAGAAAGGGTGACGCCATGACAATCGTGCCTTTATCCGAAATCCCCGTGAACGATATCGTAGAGCTGTGGAATGAGGAAATCGGCGATCGTTTTCCGATGAGCATTGCTTTATGGAATCAAAATACGACAATAGAGCCGAATGTGCTTGAAGAAGGATCACTCGCGGTCGTCCGGGAAGGGCGGCTGCGCGGATTCATTGTTGCAAAACGGTATTTGGAGAAGCTCGATGCCCGGATGCCGACGACGATTGGTTGGATCCAATGCATGCTTGTAGAAACGGCAATTCGAAACGAAGGAGTCGGAACTGCGCTGCTCAAACTGGCGGAACAGGCGCTCATTGATGCCGGAGTCGAAGAGATTCGTTTGGGGCGTGATCCGTGGCATTATCTTCCCGGTGTCCCGCGTGAGGACGAGGGGACAATCAACTGGCTTGAAAAGTGCGGATATAACAAAGGTGGCATTGAAACGGATTTGATTAAGGACGTCCGGGATGGCGAGCTGTATAAGCTAACAAACTCAAATGAGCATTATCGACTGTTGACGAAAGATGACCTCCCTTCTCTCCTCGGGTTTTTGGAGCGGGTCTTTCCGGGCCGTTGGCATTATGAAGCGCTCCATTATGAATTGATTGGCGGGTCAGGGAGGGAGTTCATGGGCTTTTTCATTGAAGATGAACTGCGAGGATTCTGCCGAATGAATGACCTCCAATCGCCTGTCATCGCGCAAAACGTGTATTGGTCTGCGCTTGTCGAAGGGGAGATGGGCGGCATCGGACCGTTAGGAATTGATCGTGAAATCCGGGGGAAACATTTTGGAA
This sequence comes from Sporosarcina sp. Marseille-Q4943, assembly GCF_943736995.1. Lineage (GTDB taxonomy): Bacteria > Bacillota > Bacilli > Bacillales_A > Planococcaceae > Sporosarcina. The sequence continues at coordinate 727,221 of NZ_CALSFT010000002.1, forward strand.
TCGATTTAGTGAAAACCGCGGCGAATGAACTGATTGGAAGGGGAGTGACAAACATCGTCATTGATTGGACGCAGCTCGTCGCTTTCTATGAAAAGCTTGGCTTCACGCCTTGGAAACAGTATCAGTCGATGGCGAAAACGGTAGGGGTGGAATAAATGAAAGAAGCCGTACGGAAATTTTTACACCGTGAAATTAATCAACAAGTGACGCCAGGAGCGGTCATCCGCGTTCGGCATAAAGGGAATATCATTCTCGACGAGGCGGTCGGGACGAATAGCTTGGAAGAAGACAAAGTCCCCGTAACGAGGAGCCATCTGTTTGACATGGCTTCGTTGACGAAAGTGATGGTGACGTTGCCGGCGATCTTGCAATTATGTGAGTCGGGTGAAATCCATCTCCATGATAAGGTCGCGACGTTCATTCCTTCATTCCAAAAACACGGGAAAGAGGGCTTGACAATCAAGCAGCTGCTCACCCATTCTTCAGGGTTGACTGCCCATAGGCCGTATTTTGAAAGAAGGCTTTCGGCTGACCAGGTGCTGAAGGAAATTGAAGAGGAAAGGCTAGAATATGCGCCGGATACTGATGTCGTCTATAGTGACCTCGGTTTCATTCTCCTTATGGACATTATCGAAAAGGTCACCGGGCAGAGCATTGCCGAGTACGCTAGGCAAAATCTATTTGAGCCGATGGGAATGAAGGAGACGGGCTATAAACCGGTATATGAACGGCAGCGGTATGCGCCGACCGAGTATTACGACCATCTGCAAGGCCATAAGTATGGAATCGTCCATGATGACAATACGGAATTCATGGGCGGAATAAGCGGGCATGCTGGATTGTTTTCGACGATGGAGGATTTGTCCGTTTTCACTAAGATAATTGAGAATGACGGGGTGCATGAAGGGAAGAACATCCTCGATCCGCACTGGCTTGCGCTGTCGAGGCGTAACTTTACACCATTTGCAAAAGAAAGCAGAGGTCTTGGATGGCAATTGAAAGGGAGCGGGGCGAGTCCGGCTGGAGATTTGATGTCGGAAAGCACGTATGGGCATACGGGATTCACAGGAACGAGCTTTTATATTGATCCGGACAAGGAATTGACGGTCATGCTGCTGACGAACCGGGTGTATTTCGGAAGGCATCTTGCCATGCTTCGCTTGCGCCCCCGCTTACATAATATCATCTATACATCATTGTTTTCATAGGGGGAATTGGCATGCATGTCATGATTGTGGGGGCGCATTGTGGCGACGGGGAAATCCAAGCCGGGGCAATCGCCCATAAATACGCGCAGGCGGGGTATCGGGTGACGTTCCTTCATTTGACGGCCGGGGAGAAGGGAGCCCCGCCGCATATGGAAGTGGAGGAATACCGTCTGCAGAAGATTCGCGAGGCAGAGGCGGCAGTGGCCATTTTGGGCGGAACGAGCATTACGCTCGCACACCGGGATGCCGAGTTAACATTCAATGAAGAGATCGTCAAAGAGGTGGCGACGATTTTCCGGAGGGAGAAACCGGAATTTGTCATTACGCATTGGGAGAACAGTATGCATCCCGATCATAAGCTTTGTCAGAAGATCGTTCAGGATGCATGGCTAAAAGCTTCCTTGCCGGGATTCGATCTCGACGGACTGCCACCGCATGGACTCCGCCGCGTGTTCCATAGCGAGAACTGGGAAGACATGGATGGGTATGAGCCGGATATTTACGTCGATGTGACGGATTCGTTCGACGCTTATTTGGAGGCGTTGTCGTGTTATTGGTTCATCATGAACTCCAAGAGTTTCCGATACTATGATTATTACAAAGCGCTAGGGACGATGCGCGGCTGTTTGGCCCGCACGACATATGCGCAGACGTTGAAGAATTCAAGGGGGCTGCATGTAAGAAAGGAAGGGCATATACCAGGGTTCCCGATTTAAAAATAGAGTTAAGAGGGGGAGCAGCATGAAATTGCACAAGAAGGTCGGCCGATTGCTAATCGCCGGATTTAAAGGCATTACGATGTCGGAGGAAATTAAGCATTTGATACACACATATCATATTGGGGGGATCATCCTATTCGGGAGGAATATTGGCACGCCGGAAGAGATTCTCGCGTTGACGAACAGCTTGCAGACGGAAGCGAAAAAGGCGGGTTATGTAACGCCTTTGCTCATTTGCATCGATCAGGAAAACGGCGTCGTCAGGAGATTAGGGGAAGGGACGACAATCATTCCTGGTGCGATGCTTCTCGGCGCGACCAATGATCCGACGAATGCAAGGAAGGCAGGATTGATGACCGGCAAGGAATTGAAAGCGCTCGGTATTAACTGGAATTTGGCGCCAGTTGTGGATGTTAACAATAACCCGAAAAATCCGGTCATCGGCGTCCGTTCTTTCGGGGAAGACCATGCAGCTGTTGCGGAAATGGCGAAGCATTCGATGCTTGGCATGCAGGAGGCCGGGGTTATGACGACATTGAAGCACTTCCCGGGTCACGGTGATACGAGCGTCGATTCCCATCTCGATCTGCCAGTGATCGACCACGATCTTGAGCGGTTGCATGCTGTTGAGCTCGTGCCGTTCAAGGAATGCATGGCGGCTGGGGCGGATGCTGTCATGAGCGCGCATGTTTATTTTCCCGCTCTCGAAGACAAGGAAAATGTCCCTGCGACATTATCGCATTCGGTCATAACGGGACTTCTTCGGGAAGAGCTCGGCTTTGATGGCGTCATTACGACGGATTGCATGGAAATGGATGCGATTGCAAAAAGGGTCGGCACGGTGGAAGGGTGTGTGCGGGCGGTCGAGGCGGGAGTGGACTTCGTCATGGTGTCCCATTTGCATGATTTGCAGGAGCAGGCGGTCCTCCGGTTGGCGGAAGCTGTCGAAAGCGGCCGGATTTCCGAGCAGCGGATCGAGGAGTCGCTTAAAAGGATTGAAAAGCTCGCCCGTAAGTATACGTCATGGGAAGAGATTGATGCGAATAACAAGGTTGCCGAATTTGTCGGGTCCGGGAGGCATCACGATGAAATGAGAGAGATTTACGTGCAAGGCATAACGGAAGTGAAAGGTTTGGGTACATCAATTGCAGCGGAGGACCATGTGCTGCTCGTCCATCCGAAAAACGAATACGCAATGATGGTCGAAGATAAACGGTATGCGACGTTGACGATGGCGGAGCAGTTGAAAAAGGTTCACGGGAACGTAACGTCGATGGAGATTGATAAAGAAACTCCGGATGAAGTAGACATGACCGAACTCGCGGGTCAGTACGACCATATCGTCGTGTTGACGCTAAATGCCGATAAGCATGAAAACCAGCGACTGCTCGTCAATGAAATATTGGCTAGCGGAAAGCCGGTCGATGTCATTGCTGTCCGGTCGCCTTATGATGCGGCTTATTTTTCAAAGGCGAACAGGATCGTTTGCACATATGAATTCACGGAGTCGGCATTTGAAGTCGTCGCTGCGTATTTAGTAGGAAAAACATCGATTACTGGTAGGTTGCCAGTATCTATTAATTGAATGAAAATTCTTTTTAGAGTAATAAATTAGTATTGATATTTAATTTCAGAAGGGCTAAAATGACAGTAAGCATTTTTAATGAGAGATTTTGGAAAGGAGCATGCCGGTGAAACCAATGCGTGTCTGTGGATTAATGTCAGGAACTTCCTTGGACGGCCTCGATATCGTGATTACCGATTTCTCGTATAACGAAGGAAAAGTCCGGCATGAATTGGTTCATTTCGTAACGGTGCCTTATGATGATGAACTTAAGAAGGAACTGCACAAGTTGATGGATTCGGCGGCGCCATTGCATCTCGTATCCTCAATGAATATGTATCTAGGGGAAATGTATGCAGATTCGCTGATGGAAGTTTTACAGGACGTGGGCATCGGTATGGATACGGTTGACCTCATTAGCTCGCATGGCCAGACAATTTGGCATGAGCCTGAAGTAGAACCGAACCGTTCTTATGCTCGTCCGAATACGATGCAAATTGGTGATATCGCTGTTCTTGCAGAGCGTGCGGGCAAAACAGTCATTGGGGATTTCAGGACGCGTGACATCGCTGCGGGCGGGCAAGGTGCTCCATTAGTGCCGTTTGCAGACCAGATTTTATTCCAATCGGAAACGGGCGGGCGCGTATTGCTGAACATTGGCGGCATCGCCAACTTGACAGTGCTGCCTCGGCTCCGATCGGAGCAGCCGATCATCGCCTACGATACAGGACCGGGAAATATGGTGATCGATGCTTGTGTTGCAAAGTTAACGGGCGGGCATAGCTCATTCGATAAGGACGGCGAATTGGCGAAGGGCGGAACGGTCGATGATGAGTGGTTGGGTCATTTGGCGAGTCATGAATATTTCGCTGCCTCGGCGCCGAAAAGCACCGGAAGGGAATTATTCGGGACAGCTTTCGTCGAAACGTTCTGGACGGAAGGGGATGAACGCGGTCAATCATCCACTGATAAAATTGCAACCGCTACGATGCTGACGGCAAAAACGATAGCTACAGAGATTCAAAGATATATACAATCACATGACGTGAAGGAAGTGATCGTTAGCGGAGGTGGCGTGCACAATCAAACATTGATGGGGTTCCTGAAGGCTCAGTTACCTGAAGATTTAAAAATAATGACGATTAATGATCTTGGAATTGACGCAGATGCGAAGGAAGCATTCGTCTTTGCGTTTCTCGGCTATTTGGGCATCCACAAAATGCCGAATTCATTACCAGCGGCGACGGGTGCGAAGAAGGCGACGATTATGGGGAAAATCGCGTACGGCGGTTGATGCGTTTATGCGCATATTTGGGGATTTATGCGGGATTGCAGACGTTTATGCGTGATTTTCATGATTTATGCGCATTTACCAACGCTTATGCGTGAATTCTGCGATTTATGCGTGGTTCCGTGATTTTATACGTATTTGAACAAAACCGTTTTACCTGCTGGGAATAAATAATGGGGAAATTCATAGAAAAATAAACAGGGGGTCAAAAAATGAAGAAAGTTTGGAAGAAATCCGCTCTTGCGGCCTTATCATTGGGGCTTGCAGCGACGATGCTTGCAGCTTGCAGTGAGAAGGAAGAAGCGGGAAATGCTGAAGAGTTCAAAGGGAAAATCACCATTTGGGATGGACCGAGATGGCCGGATGCGGATGATAATAAATTCCACTGGCTAGAAGAAAAAATCAAAGAATACGAAGAAGCAAATGATGGTATTGAAATTGAATTGGTGCAAGTGCCGTGGGCGGAAATGGGAGATAAGCTAGGTGTCGCAATCGCCGCGAAAGCTTGGCCGGACATCGCTCCTGTCGATATTAGCGGAAGCGCAGTGAGCATCGATCATATCGAGCAAGGCGTCATCGAATCATTGGATCCGTATTTCGATAAAGAAGCGAAAAAGGACTTTTACGAGAATGCATTAGATGCTTATACGTATGACGGAAAGCTGTACGGGATTCCGAACAGTATTACGTTGCACACGATGCTGTTGAACTTGGATCTATTCGAAGAGGCTGGCGTTGAGCCGCCGAAAGATGGCAAGTGGACGTATGAGGAGTTTTTACAAACAGCGGAAAAATTGACGTTCGACCGGGATGGCGACGGGAAGACGGACGTATATGGATTCTCGACGTACATCATGCCTGGTTATTATGAAGCATGGCCGTTCTTCTATAAAAATGGCGGATCGCCGCTGAACGAGGATATGACGGAGTTCACATTCGATTCTCCTGAAGCGGTGAAGGCGATTCAAGATTTGGCGGACTTGAAATTGAAGCATAAAGTCGCTCCGGAAACGCATGGCGGCAATGACGTCGGCGGCACTTTCCAAGCGTGGGCGAATGAAGAGCAGCGTACTGTCGCAATGGAACCTTGGGCAACATGGGCGATCGGTGCAGCACAAGGCGCATATCCGACAAACTTCATGGTTGCCGAATATCCGTCAGGTGATAAAGATGCAGCGACAATCGGCGGCGTCGGCGGATGGGTCATGATGCACCAAGAAGATGTGAACAAGAAAGCGGCTGTCGCAGATTTCATGAAATTCATCTCCACAGCTGAAGAGCAATACCATATGGCACAACATTATGGTATCTTCCCAGCGCGCATCAGTGCATCTGAAATGGATCCGTTCAAAGACAATCCGGAAATGACGCGTGCAATGGAAATGTCCGATCAAGTCGTCATGCTCCCACGTCATCCGGAATGGAGAAAAATCGATGAAGCGATCCAAAATGAGCTGCAACTCGTGTTCAATGGTGAAAAGACTGCTGAACAGGCCATGGCGGATGCTAAAAAAGCAGTAGATCAAATTTTGGAGTAACCGATACTAATCAAGAAGCAGACCACATATTTGAGAAATAAAGAAGAAAGCAGGCTATGCATCGCGTACGCCTGCTTCACTTTTAGGGGGTGTCAATGTGACTCAGATACCTATGGGTGCAGTGCCGAAAAAGAAAAAGGAAAAACTGAAAGTCATCGGGAAGTCGAGTAGGAGCCCTCGGAAACTGTTCTACGAAATGAAGCGGAACTATAGCGCGTACCTCTTCCTGCTTCCGAAGCTCATTCTTTTCACGCTTTTCGTAGCAATCCCCGTTGTGTGGGCATTCGTCCTTTCCTTTCAGAAATACAAGATTTTTGGCAGTGAATTTGTCGGGTTCGCGAACTACATAAAAGTGTTCGAGAGCGATGCATTCCGCATTGCGTTGAAGAATACGATGCTTTTCACGGTCGTGACGGTCCCGTTTGGCGTCATCAGCGCCCTTGTGCTGTCGACGCTCATTTTTGAGTTGGGGAAGCTGTCTCAAAGTCTATTCAGATCAGCGTTCTATTTGCCGACGGTCACGTCGATGGTCATCATCGCGATGGTGTGGCGCTGGATGTACAATTACGATTTCGGCCTATTTAACTATGTGCTCGGCTGGTTCGGCGTCGGTCCCGTCAACTGGCTCGGACAGTCAAGCACCGCGTTATGGGCGTTGATCATCATGCAATGCCTCATTCCGTTCGGTGTCGGGATCATCATGTATTTGGCTTCGATGGGATCGATCTCCCAATCGTTGTATGAAGCCGCACGGATGGATGGCGCGAGCAAATTCAAGCAATGGATCCATATTACGATCCCTTTATTAAAACCGACGACGTTGTATTTAGTGCTGCTGAGCACGATCGGTTCATTCCAAGTGTTCACGCAAATCATCATGATGACGGGGGGAGGACCGGGAAGCGCGACCGAGACGCTCGTCCATCTCATTTACAAAACGGGATTCCGGGATTTTGAATTTGGTTTGGCAGGAGCTCAATCAGTCGTATTATTTGTCATTATCCTCATCTTTTCTGTCATCCAATTCCGGGTGCTTCGCCATGATGAGTGATTGGGGGATAGGAAATGAAGAAAAAACCGCTTGATCGTTTAAATAAACTAATTATATTCGGATTGCTCACTGTTTTCGCTGTTGTTTCTTTGCTTCCGCTATATTGGGTGTTCTCGACTTCCCTTCAATTAAGCAGCTACCAATCCCAAGACATGGAGCGGCCGGTTTCGTACGTCGATTCCAATCCGCCGAAAATGTATCCAATGGGGATTCCGCTTTATTTCAAACATTGGGGCGAGGCGAGGGAAGCGGCGAAAGCGGGAGATTCCGAAGAGGAAGCGTACCATCGTGACATGATGGACCATATCGTTTCAAATTCGTTCGGAAGCTTCAAGAACTTGTTCAAGAAGCATGATGTTGGGAAATGGTTTTTCAACAGTATTTACATTGCAGTCGTCGTTACGATAGGTATCTTGCTCATCGACTCGATGGCTGGATATGTTCTGGCGAAGAAGAAGTTTCCAGGGAGGAACCTGATCTTCTGGGTCATCATTTCTACGATGATGATTCCCGGTCAAGTGACGCTCGTGCCACTGTTCATCATGGTCGGGAACCTTGGCCTCATGGATACGCATTGGGCGTTGATCCTGCCTGATCTTTCAATGGTGTTCGGCGTATTCCTCATGAGGCAGTTCATGTATTCCATTCCGGATGAATTGCTGGAAGCTGCACGTATGGACGGTGCCAGTGAATGGCGGACGTTTTGGACAGTCGTCCTTCCACTTGCAAGACCTGGACTTGCTGCGCTCGGCATCTTCACGTTCATGAGCGTTTGGAACTCGTTCCTCTGGCCGATCATCGTGCTGAATACCGCGGAACTATACACGTTGCCAGTAGGGTTGAAAACATTGCAGGATGCGAACTTGGCTAGCTTTAAGCTACTCATGAGCGGTGCGGCGGTTGCTGCAATCCCGATGATCATCGTTTTCATCTTATTCCAGCGCTATTTCATCCAAGGCTTGACGCTTGGCGGCGTGAAGGAATGATGATGGGGCTCAATCGGGTGAAGCTTGGCGTTGACGTCTTCTTCGATAGGGATCTGTCTGACTTGCGGGGGAAGCGGCTCGGTTTATTGACGAATCAAACAGGTGCAAATGCCGGGCTCGTCTCTACAATTCGGTTATTCCATGAACATCCGGAGCTTCAGCTGACAGCCCTTTTCGCACCGGAGCACGGGCTGTTGACGAATGTGAAGGAAGGGGAGAAATTCACAGATGCCGTCCATCGTTCCACCGGCATCCCGATATACAGCCTTTACGGACAGACGAAGAAACCAACGGACGCGATGATGGAACAAGTTGACGTCGTCATCTTCGATATTCAAGATATCGGCGCGAGGTATTACACGTATATCTACACAATGGCGTATATGATGGAAGCTTGCGCGCGGACAGGGAAAAGGATGATTGTCCTTGATCGAGCGAATCCAATCGGCGGGGAAAGTGTCGAAGGGAATTTGGTCGATCCAGATTACTCGTCTTTTGTCGGGCTTTACCCGATCCCGAATAGGCACGGCATGACCGTCGGTGAATTGGCCGCTTATTTCAATGAAGAGTTTCATATCAGATGCGAATTGGAAGTCGTCGGGATGGAAGGTTGGAAAAGAAGTTCATTCCAAACGGAGAATGGACTCCCTTGGATTCCGCCTTCGCCGAATACGACATCACTCGATATGATGCTGTTGTATCCGGGCACTTGTTTAGTGGAAGGGACGAATCTGTCCGAAGGGCGCGGGACGACGCAGCCGTTTGAAATTATCGGGGCTCCCTTTATTGACGGGGAGAAGCTGCAAGACAACGTAAATGCGCTAGGCTTGGAGGGTGTCCGGGCACGTGCGCTTGCTTTCACCCCGACATATTCAAATTATCATGGCCAGCTTTGCGAGGGGATTCAGCTTCATATTACGAATCGACGGACATTCAAGCCTGTGGAGTCGGTCGCCCATATCCTTGCAGTCATTGCATCGATGTATGCCGATAAACTCGAGTTTTTGGAGTATGGCAATTTGCGGCATCCGATGTTTGATTTGCTCGCAGGGAATGATGTTTTGCGCAACGGGTTGCTGAGTGGGGATATCAATTTGTATAACGAGCAGTGTGTACGTGACACGGAGAAATTCATGGATACGAGAGAACGTTACTTACGATATAGATAGGAAGGCGGACGATGGAGAAATTATCACTTCTGACGACTGAACAATCCAATCCGAAGACGAAGCGGTTGGATGAAATGTCAATCGCGGACATACTGAAAACGATGAATAACGAGGATCAGACCGTTGCTTTAGCTGTCCGGAAAGTGATCCCGCAAATTGAAAAGACTGTTGAAAAAGTGGTGGAAGCTTTTAAGAATGGCGGCAGGCTCCTCTATGTTGGTGCAGGGACGAGCGGCCGGATCGGCGTTATGGATGCAGTGGAATGTCCTCCAACGTTCGGCACTTCCCCGGATCTCGTGAAAGCGGTCTTAGCTGGCGGAGAAGGGGCGATGTATGAGGCCGTTGAAGGTGCCGAGGATGATGAGGCGCTCGGAGCAAAGGATGTAGAGGATCTTCAACTAAACGGGCAAGACGTCATCATCGGCATTGCCGCTAGCGGCCGGACGCCTTATGTGAAAGGTGCGCTCGTGTACGCGAAATCATGCGGCGCAACGACCGTCAGCATTTCCAACAATGAAAATTCGGTCATTAGCAATTACGCAGACATACCGATCGAAGTCATTACCGGTCCGGAAATATTGACCGGTTCGACACGACTGCGAGCAGCGACGTCACATAAAATGGTCTTGAATATGATTTCGACGACAGCGATGGTGAAGACGGGCAAGGTGTACCAAAACTTGATGGTCGATTTGAATGCGAGCAATTTCAAATTGCGTGAGCGTGCGAAAAAGATGGTTAGCACGATTACGGAAATGGATGAAGAGAAGGCCGAAACGGTATTGGAACAGACTGGCTATAACGTGAAGCTTGCAATCGTCATGATTCTGGCAGAAGTCAATAAAGGAAAGGCACAAACATTAATTGAAGCGGCGGATGGATTCGTAGGCAAAGCAGTTACACTCGCTTCCATTGAAGAAGGGGAAGAGGGTTGATCTCGATGTACCGTACGTTTCAAAGCGGGGATGAAATTGGGATTGTTGAGTTGTGGAATGAAGTTCTCGCACACGATCCGATCAATGAAAAGCGTTTCCTAACACAAGTGCTGCTCGATGCGAACTTCGACCCGGAAGGCTTGATTGTCGCAGTTGACGGAGAGCGGATTGTAGGGGCGATATTGGCCATCACCCGGAAGCTTCCGATGATGGGGACCGATCTTGAACCGGATACCGGATGGATCACCTTTTTCATGGTGCATCCCGATTTCGAAAGAAGAGGAATCGGCCACGGATTATTGGTGAGGGCAAGTGATTACATCCGCAAACAAGGGGCGAAGAAAGTGTTCTTCTCTTCCTACGCACCGAATTATTTCCTTCCGGGAATCGACGAGGCAGCCTATCCATCCGGTTTCGACTTCCTATTGAAAGAAGGGTTCCGGCGCGCCTATTCGCCGGTCGCCATGCACAGGACGTTGACGGATTACGTATATCCAGAAGCCGTGAAGGCTGTGAAGGCTGATCGGGAGCGGGAAGGATATATATTTGAAGCTGTACAGGACGGTGATCTGCCCGCTGTCATCCGGTTCGCGAATACCGTCTTCAATCCGGACTGGGGGCGGGCGATCCGCGAAGGTTTATTGCAAGGACTTGATCCTTCCCAAATACTCATCGCAAAGAAGGATGGAAACATCGTCGGATTTGCAATGTATGGCGGTTACAAAGGGATCCGGGAACGCTTCGGACCTTTCGGTGTGGATACGAGCGAGCAAGGAAAAGGGCTCGGGAAGGTTTTATTGCATGAAGCCCTTCATTCCATGAAGAAACGAACGATCCAAGGAGCTTGGTTCCTCTGGACGAGTGAGAAGAGCTCGGCTGGTCATTTATATTTGAAAAACGGATTCAAGACATACCGTACATTCCATGTGATGGTGAAGGAATTGGCGGATTGAAGAAATTGGAGGGATGGAATTGGCGATAGCGAGCGGCGGCTTAGTGCTGCTGAAAGAAATGAGGCATTTGCTCCCTCCTTCGGAACAGAAAATAGCTGATTATATACTGGCGAACCCGCAAGACATTGTGACGATGACTGTTTCGGAACTCGGCGACGTGAGCCAAACGAGCGGTGCTGCCGTAACGAGGCTATGCAAATCATTGCGATTGAAAGGTTTCCAGGAATTTAAATTGCGCATCAACGGCGATCTTGGCCGTAAGCTAGAAATTACGACGCGGGATATCCAGCCGAATGAGCCTGTAGGATCGACAATCCAGAAGGTGACGGAGCAGGCTGTCCATACGTTGCTTGAAACAGCGGAATTGCTCGATCCGAAACAATTGGAACGGGCTGTCGACACGATTGTCAAAGCGAAGAATATCCACTTTTTCGGTGTCGGGGCTTCCGGGATTGCCGCAATCGATGCACAACAGAAGTTTTTGAGGATCCATAAAGCCTCTACCGTCAGCACGGACTTACATATGGGGGCGACGATTATGGCGAATGTCGACGTGAAGGATGTCGTCGTCGGCATCTCCTTCTCAGGTTCGACGTTTGAAGTGGGGAAAATCCTGGAGCTTGCGCAAGCGAACGGGGCGACGACGATCAGTTTGACGAAATTCGGCCAGACGCCGATTTCACAGGTTTCGGATATCCAGTTGCATACGTCGCCGGCGAAGGAAGCTAACTTGCGTAGCGGAGCGACATCCTCGAGACTTGCCCAGTTGCACGTCATGGACATCCTTTTCATGTCAGTTGCCTCAAAGCAATTCGATACAACAATTACTTATTTGGATGCGACTCGCGAAGCGATTGATGAAATCCGGAACGAGACATTCAAGAAACGGAAAAAGTAAGCCGGGAGGTGAGAGCTTTGACATCATTGCTTATTCATAACATCCAAATCGCCATACCGGATGGAAGCATTATCGAAGGAGAAATCGTTGTAGAGAACGGAAAGATTGCAACTGTTTCCAATGCATTAATGAAAGACTTTACGGGAGAGCGGATGGACGGTCAAGGTTGTCTCGTGCTTCCCGGTTTCATTGATATTCATATCCATGGGGCGAATGGAGCCGATTTCATGGACGGTGACAACGGTTCAATCGAAAGGATTGCAATGGCGTTGCCGAAGGAAGGGACGACTTCATTCCTGGCGACGACGTTGACGCAATCGGATGGCGACATTGCAAAAGCCGTCGATGCAGGCAGAAGGTTCATGGAGCTAAATGAATCCGGCGCTGAAATGCTCGGGTTCCATTTGGAAGGACCATTCATCCATCCGGAACAAGCAGGTGCGCAGCCGGTGGAATTTATACGGAAGCCTTCATTTGAATTAGTAGAAAGATGGTTCGGCGAAGATCTCGACCATTTGAAAATCGTGACGCTTGCTCCGGAATGTGACGAGGGACTTGAGATGACCGAGCGGCTCACAGAACGTGGCATCATCGTTTCAGGCGGACATACGAATGCGTCTTTCGCGGACATCAGGGAGGCGGCCGAACATGGTTTGTCACATCTGACTCATTTCGGCAATGCGATGAGCGGCTTGCATCATCGGGAAATCGGGGCGGTTGGTGCCGGTTTCTTGCTGGAGCAACTCCATTGCGAAGTGATTGCGGATGGAATCCATTTGTCTGAAGACATGTTGCTTCTCGGTAATAAAACAATCGGACCCGAACGGATCATCCTCATTACGGATTCGATGCGGGCGAAAGGCTTGCCGGACGGATCGTATACGTTAGCGGGGCAGGACGTACAGGTCGTCGGTGCGAAAGCGACACTTTCGGATGGGACATTAGCTGGCAGCGTCTTGAAAATGGACGAAGCGGTTCGGATGATGCGGGATATAGGTTCCGGCTTGTTGGATTTGATAAGAATGTCATCCACCAATGCCGCAAGACGGTTAGGCGTATTTGACCGAAAAGGAAGCATTGAGGCAGGAAAGGATGCCGATCTTGTGCTAATGGATGCCGACTTTCAAGTCCAAGCGACCATTTGCAGAGGGAAGGTGAGCTTTTGCCGTGAATGATGTAGGAGATTGAAGTCATAGAAGTAATTGAGGGGGGAGAATGTATGGCTGAACTGAAATTGACCAATTTGACGAAGGAATATGACAAAGGTGTTATCGCCGTCAAAGATTTCAATTTGGATATAGAGGATAAGGAATTCATCGTGTTCGTCGGTCCTTCCGGGTGCGGCAAATCGACGACACTACGCATGATTGCGGGATTGGAAGATATAACGGAAGGCGATTTTGAGATTGACGGCAAGCGGATGAATGAAGTAGCTCCGAAAAATCGGGATATTGCGATGGTGTTCCAAAACTATGCGCTTTATCCACATATGACCGTCTACGAAAATATGGCGTTCAGTTTGAAGCTTCGCAAAGTGAAGAAGAAGGACATTGACACGAAAGTTCAGGAAGCAGCCAAGATTTTAGGGTTGGAGGATTATTTGGACCGCAAGCCGAAAGCATTGTCGGGCGGACAGCGTCAACGTGTCGCGTTAGGTAGGGCAATCGTGAGGGATGCGAAAATATTCCTCATGGATGAACCGCTCTCCAATTTGGACGCGAAGCTCCGTGTACAAATGCGTGCTGAAATCCAAAAGCTGCATAGACGTCTTCAGACGACGACGATCTACGTGACACACGATCAAACGGAAGCGATGACGATGGCGACGCGACTCGTCGTCATGAAAGACGGATTTATCCAGCAAGTCGGAACACCGAAGGACGTATATGATTTCCCGAGAAATGTATTTGTCGGCGGTTTCATCGGTTCACCGGCTATGAACTTCTTCAAAGGGACGATGACGGAACAGGGATTTGCGATAGGGGCCACGACCGTTTTCATTCCGAAAGCGAAGGGCGAGATGCTAAAAGGAAAAGGGTATGCTGGGAAGGAAATGATTCTCGGCGTGCGGCCGGAGGATATTTATACAAATGCTTCCGACATCGAATCGAATGGACAGGCGACGTTCCAAGCGACAATCGAAGTGGCGGAACTGATGGGGGCCGAAACGTATTTATACGCCTCATTGAACGGTTCCGACTTCATCGCAAGGATTGATTCCGACACATCCATCCGTCCGTCGGATACAATCCCGCTCGCATTCGACATGGAAAAAGCACATTTCTTCGATGCTGAAACGGAAGAACGCATTCATTAAATTGGAAAAGGGTTGCTCTCATGATGAGAAGCAACCCTTATTTTTGTATAGTAACTTTTATTGTTGAAGTTTATGTCCATCTTAAGATCCGTGATCCGGATTCTAATGAAAATGATCAATGCCGCGGTCATTTTCCACTGGGTGTCTTCTATCCTTAAGCAACGCAAGCCCTACCGACTCTTGCGTCCTTGCGACCCTTTAGCCGCGCCAGTGTGAATAAGTGTCCTCAAAAACAGTACGTAGAATGCCATGTCAAATTAAAAGTTACTATGGCGTTAACTGATTGATTATAACATGGATGGAGGCGCTTGGCAAGTGGCGGATAATGTAGATGACTTCAATAATATTTCCCGGGAATTAAACAAACTTCGACAGAACCTGCTTCATTTTTCGGATTTGTCGTTGGAGGAAATATCTTCATTTGACAAAATATAATATTTTTATTCTGGAATTAAATGAGAGGTTCGCATAAAAGCCTCTAGTTAGCGAGTTATCGCAATATAATTGTCATTATTTCTACATCTTTCTTCTTGTTAAATCGTCTTTATTTCTTATATAATAATAGTATCTTTCTTAAGGGAGTTGGGGATGGCTTGAAGCCGAATTCAAAATTTGCAACGAAGATTGTCGTCCTTGTCGTTTTGGTCATTGGAATAGCAGCAAGTGTCGGATGGTATGTCTCGGGTGCAAATAAAGGAATGAATGTGTCGTTTTCAGAGTTTGAGAAGACGATCCAGGCTCAAGAAGGACAGCCATTGTCCTTGAAAGAAAAGGCAGATGGCACATTGCAGTTACAGACGGAAGAAGGGCTATACGTAACGCAAGTCCGTCCGCAAAGCCAACTTGCAGAACAATTAGTTGAACAATATAACATTTCATATACATTTGCCGATGGTGGCCAATACAATGGTTTGATCGTAGGTGGTTTAATACTCGCATCGTTTTTGACATTGATGATCCTTCATAAGAAAGGGAAGTTGGGGGTCGGCGTTTCTACGATGAAAAACGGTGCTTCCAAGGCGACTCCGCTTCCTGAAATTACACTTAATGATATCGGCGGTCTTCCGGAAGAGATGAAGGAAGAGATTCACCAGACACTGTCAATCATTAAAGATCCGAAACGTGCAACGCAAGTCGGAATCCAGGCGCCGAAAGGCATTCTTCTTTACGGGCCTCCGGGAACCGGGAAGACATTGCTTGCACAAGCGATTGCCCGTGAAATCGGAGCAACATTCTATTCGTCGAGCGGTTCCGCCTTCACGGAGCTGTTTGTCGGAGTCGGTGCTTCACGAGTACGTACATTGTTCCAAAATGCACGCAAGCAACGTCCTGCCGTCATTTTCATCGATGAGGTCGATGCACTTGCCGGCAAACGGAAAGAACATGGCGGTGAGGAATCTGAGAAGACATTGACTGAGCTTCTCGTCCAGTTGGACGGCGGCAACGATAATGAAGGAATTCTCTTCATCGCGGCGACAAACCGGAAAGATATGCTCGATGAAGCATTCCTTCGTCCGGGTCGTATCGATTACACGTTCAATGTGCCGCTTCCTGACACGCATGGCCGTCGAGAAATTATCGACATCCATACGAAAGGCCGTCTGTTGGCGGAAGAAGTGTATGCATCATTAGATGTATTGGCCGAAAGTACATCAGGTTTTTCCGGCGCGGAGCTCAGCTCTCTATTCGAAACGGCGAGCAAACGGGCAATCCGTGACGGCCGCGAAGAGATCGGCAAAGGAGACCTCGATTTCGCGATCGACCGGACAATCCTCGGAAGTACATCGCGTACGCTCAATGATCCTGATACGAAAAGAAGGGTCGCCATCCATGAAGCAGGGCATGCACTCATCGCAGCGCTTACGAAACCGGGATCTGTCCGCAAAGCGACGATCATTCCGCGTGGACAAGCGTTAGGCTATGTAGCACCGATCCAGAAAGAGCTCCATTTACAGACGGCGAGCGAACTTCTCGATCAAGTGAGCATGATTCTCGCGGGTGGCGTCGCGGAAAGGCTTTACCTTGGCGAGCATAGCATCGGCGTCAGCGGTGACGTACAGCAAGCGAAGGAAATCATCGAACGGATGGTAGACACAGGTTTGCTTCAAGATGGATTCACTCTGACGTTCAACAAAGGCGAAAAAGAGTTGAAAATGCAGGCGCTCTTCGGTGAGGCATTGAAGAAAACGGAGACGCTCATCCAAGAAAATGCCGCGCAGTTTGAGGAATTGGTCAATGTTTTATTCCAGAAAGAGACATTGGACGGCTCCGAAATACAGGAAATTGTTGATGGTAAAGGTGTAGAGGAAGTAAAAGAGCTTGTCATCATTGTGTAATAAAAGGAACTCCTTGGTCCAATTGGGC
Organism: Sporosarcina sp. Marseille-Q4943; assembly: GCF_943736995.1. GTDB lineage: Bacteria > Bacillota > Bacilli > Bacillales_A > Planococcaceae > Sporosarcina. The sequence goes on from NZ_CALSFT010000002.1 coordinate 744,214, forward strand.
TGGGGAGTTTTTTTGTGGAATGAAATACAAGCGCAACACAATCATCACGCATGCAATACGACTAGTGCGCCTAATCTCACAAACCCATCAATAAAATACATGTCAAAAGTTCGACTGTGAAGTTGCTAAATATTGCAAAAAGTCGCATGGTCATGCCATTTATGCAGTGATACGATTAGTATGAAACCTGGTTATCTATTAATCTAATATGGAAAGGGAGCGGTTCACAGACGACCTACTCGCAAATGCACCATATTTTCAAAAGATGAAGGGAGAATGGTTTCATGCGGAGTAAGAGATGGAGGAAGCGTTTGAATGGTTTGTTGGCTGCCGGTTTGGCGGCAAGTCTCGTTGTGCCTTCGATTCCAGCAGTTGTGAAAGCGGAGTCGGTTGCAACAGATCTGTTCATTTCCGAATATGTGGAGGGCAGCAGCTTCAATAAGGCAATCGAGCTTTATAATGGCACGGGACAAGCCGTTGATTTGAGTAATTATACGTTGGAGCTGTATGCAAATGGTGCAACGGCATCTTCTGCAAGGCTGGCATTGTCCGGTACGTTGGGACACGGCGAGACGTATGTCTTATACCATAAAGATGCGGTTGCTGAAATAAAGAACAAAGGTGATTATGAGAATGTGAGCGTCATCAACTTCAACGGTGACGATGCGCTCGTCCTTAAAAAAGCCGGCACGGTCATCGATTCATTCGGTCAAGTCGGCGTCCGCGCCAATTGGGGGACGGATGTGACGCTTGTGCGGAATGCATCGGTTACGAGCGGGGATTCGAATCCCGGAGATGCATTCAACCGGGATGAAGAATGGACCGTTTATCCGAAAGACACATTTGATTATTTAGGGTCGCATGAAATGGATGGAACTCCTGGCAATCCGGGAGAACCTGGTGATCCGAATGATCCAGGAGACATTTCCCCGATCGGCGATGTACGAACAAAGGCACTTGGGGAAACCGTAACGATCAAAGGAACCGTTGCCGCCAAGTTGAAGAACACAATTTCCGTACAGGACGAAACGGGCGGAATCGCTGTCAGGCCGACGAGCTTGAATATGCAAGTAGGCGATGAAGTTACGTTGACTGGAAAGCTTGCAGATTACCGCGGGTTGCTGCAGTTGGATGGGGCGACAATCGTAGAAGTTACGAAAGATGCCGGAACTCCGGAACCTTTCATCATTACAGGAGCGGAAGTCGGTGAAGCGGTAGAATCGCAGCTCGTCACTGTCCATAACGCAATCCTTTCGGGAGTTCAGAACGGAAGCGGCTGGGCAAATTATGCAGCAACAGACGGAACGGGTGAATTCATCGTCCGTGATGAGACGGCGACATTAGGTCTCACTGTCGGAACAGCTTATGATTCGATCACCGGAATCGTCCAACAGTTCGACAACGATTACCAGGTCATCCCACGCTCGACGGTTGATGTCATCGTTGACAGTTCCGTCATCCAGCCGGTTGTTGCGAGCCCATCTAGTGGTACGTTTGTAGGTAATGTGAAGGTTTCATTGACGACAGGTACACCTGGCGCTGAAATCCTCTATACATTGGATGAAACCGATCCGATTGAAAACGGTGCGACGTATGCAACACCGATCGATATCCACGAAGATACGACAGTGAAAGCGGTCGTGAAAACGGATGATGGACGATTCGGCGACGTATTGACGTTCACGTATATGATTACGGAAGCACTTCAAATCCATGACATCCAAGGAGAAGGCCATACATCTCCGTTTGACGGACAAACTGTGGAAGGCGTCGAAGGGATTGTCACCTACAAATACGAACTGAACGGTTCGACGTATTATCATATCCAAGCCCCGGATGACAAACGCGACGGCAATTTGAATACGTCCGAAGCAATCGTCTTATATAGTGGAAGGGATGCTTGGAATCTCTCTGTCGGTGACCTAGTTTCCGTCACCGGAAAAGTGAGCGAATATGCAATCGATGGATATGCGGATCGCCAGCAAACGGACTTGAAGACGACACAGATCAATGTTCGAAATGATCAAGGAGGCAATGTGCAAATTCTCGAGCGCAACGTTCCGCTACCAACGCCTTTCGTTATTCATGAAGAGAACTTGCCGCAACACGAGATTGCCAGTCATCAATTCGCTGAATTCGATCCAGCAAAATATGCGGCCGATTTCTGGGAAAGCCGTGAAGCAATGCTTGTGCAAGTCGGCAATGTGAAAGCGGTCGGACCTCAACAGCACGGCGACCTCGTCACGGTATTCGAAAATGCTAAAACGGAAACAGTGAATGGCGGCATCCTGTTGAAGGAAGACGACCAGAACGCAGAGCGAGTCCAATTCCGATTGGAGCCGAACGGACCAGCGCGTGAATTCGAAGTCGCGACTGGAGACCGTTTCGCTGGACCGATAACGGGAGTTGTCGGCTATTCATTCCAAAACTACAAGATTTACACGTCTTTGAGTGACATGCAACAAGCGCATTCAAAAGGCGATGCAGTGCCAGAGAAGACGACGATCGTGAAAGATGCGGACAAGCTGGCGATTGCTTCCTATAACTTGGAGAACTTCTCAAACAATAAGTCAACGACTACAGATGATAAAGCGAAGAAACTAGCGAGGGCATTTGTACAGGATATGCAAAACCCTGACATCATCGGTGTGACTGAAGTGCAGGACAATAACGGACCAAATGCAGGCGATTCCCGCGCAAATGAAAGCTATGAGCGCCTCATCCGAGCAATTGTCGATGCAGGTGGTGTCCAGTACGAATACGTCAATATCGACCCGGTCAATAATGCGGACGGCGGTCAGCCGAATGCGAATATCCGTGTCGGATTCCTTTACAACCCTGACCGTGTTTCTCTGACAGAAGGCATTCCGCATGGAGACGCGACGACAGCAACACATTACGAGAACGGCAAGTTGACGCTCAGCCCGGGACGTATCGCTCCGAATGATCCGGCATTCGATAGCAGCCGGAAGCCATTGGCTGCGCAATTCGATTTCCAAGGCGAGTCAGTCATCGCCATTGTGAACCATTGGAATTCAAAAACTGGAGATACACCGTTATTCGGTTCTGCACAGCCGCCGATTTATGGCAGTGAAGCGCAGCGTAAACAGATTGCGCAACTCGTCTATGATTTCATTTCTGAAATTAAATCGGATAATCCTGAGGCAAATATCGTCTCTCTCGGAGATTTCAATGACTTCCAATTTGCAGATGCATTGAAGATCCATGAAGGCAGCCTCATGACGAACATGATCAACCATGTCGAAACGGTTGACCGATATTCGTACGTCCATCAAGGGAACTCGCAAGTACTCGACCATATTTTAGTGTCGAACAACTTGGCGGAACAAACGGAAATCGACATTTTACACATTAACTCAGACTTCACGGACATGGCGGGACGTGCAAGCGATCATGACCCGGTCATGGTACAGATCGGCTTCGAATCGCCAGTTGTATGGGAACCTGTTCCAATCAAGAAAGTATACAATCTTATTAATGAACATAAAAAACAAGTGATGATCTCAGAACCGAGCGTCTCCGTCTATATGGATGCGCAATCGTCATTGAAAGACGGCATGTACTTGAAAGGGGACTATGCCGAGTTGACGGGGGAAGGGTTCAAGACGAATACCGTCATCTTGCAGCCAAAGAAAAAGGGTTTGATCGTCGATTTGAAAGGGACGGAGATGGGCCATGTAATTGTGGAAGGCTCGCATCCGCTCGAGATAAGAGGCGCTGAAAATATTAAGAGGATTGACTTTGTGAAAGGGGCAGACGCTTCAAAAGTCATCTTCTACAACTCGAAAGGGAAACGGATTGGCGTGCCGACGATGAATAATGCACCGGTCGTCACGAAGCCGATTCCTAATCAGGAAGCGAAGGCCGGAGAGACGATTTCAATCGTCCTCTCCGGACATTTCAGCGACCCGGACGGCGATAAGCTGACGTATTCATCAACAAAAGGTACGGTCGATTTAAATAAAAATGTCCTAACGTTGCAATTGGAAGAAGGCAGCCATATCGTTGGAGTGACAGCAACGGATGGCAATAAATCCGTAACGGTGAGCTTCTCGGTCACTGTCACGAAAGCGGACATACCTGCCGAAGGCTACTACAAAAATGCGATCGGCAAGGAAGGGCAGGAACTGAAAGCTGCGCTTCACGACATCATTTCCGATCATCGGCAGCTGACGTATGCACAAGTATGGGACGCTTTGAAGGAGACGGATAAAGATCCGAACAATACGAACAACGTCATCCTGTTCTATTCTGGTGAATCCCGCTCCAAAGATCGAAACGGCGGGAATGTCGGCGACTGGAACCGGGAGCACGTATGGGCGAAATCGCACGGGAACTTCGGCACAAGCATAGGTCCTGGAACAGATATTCACCATTTGCGTCCGACCGACGTCCAAGTGAACAGCGCACGCGGCAACTTGGATTTTGACTATGGCGGTAGTGCGGTGAAGGGCTGTGATGGTTGCTATAAATCCAGTAACTCTTGGGAGCCGCCTGATCGAGTGAAAGGCGACGTGGCACGGATGCTGTTCTATATGGCAACCCGCTACGAAGCGGGGGACCGTGTGGATTTGGAGTTGAATGAACTGCTCAACAACGGCAGCAACCCATATCACGGCAAACTTTCTGTTCTCTTGGAATGGCATGAGCTAGATCCGGTCGATGCGTTTGAAATGAACCGCAACAATGTGATCGAACAACTACAAGGCAATCGGAACCCTTTCATCGATCATCCTGAATGGGTGCGATCGATCTGGCAAAACGCCGGTTCAAACGATTTGAAAAAAGCTTCATAATGAAAATAAGGCCAGAGGATTTCCTCTGGCCTTTTTAATATCGTCTTTAAGTACCTTCCATACTTCAAAATTAAAACTATAAATAAATCATCGTCCCTATAAAATGATAAGAACTTCCATCCTCCTATTCTACGTAAATAGCAACTCAGCTAGCATTACCATAGTCTTGAAATCAAATATCTCTATTTCTAGCCTTTCAAAAAATGGAAAATGATTCATTGGTTGTGAACAACAAAGAGAAATATGTATTTCGACCTTATTTTACACTATAGGACCATAAAGAAAATAACATTGGGGAATCTTATTTGACTCGCGTTGCCCTTTGGTCCAATGACTAACGACATAGCTAGTTTCGAGCCGGTCTGTCACGGTTTTGACATACATTCGACACAATGATATTAATAATGAACATAGAAGTCTACCAAATGGAAGAGAGAGCGGAAAGTTTCCGGATTTCTTTAGGATGAAAGAGGGATTGGGATGTTAGAGGCAAAGAGACGCGCGGCGATTTTTTTACTATTGGCCTTCATATTAGCTGCTGTGACAGGTTATCTTGTGCTGGAAAAAGTTAAAGAGTTGAACGCGGAACTAGGTGGAATGACATCGATTTACATAGCGAAAGGGTCCATCCCTTCCCGAACACCAATAGATATTTCACAAGTGACAAAAATGGATATCCCCAATAAGTTCGTGACAGATAGCCATATTCTCTCCGAAGAAGAATTCGAGCATCAAGTATCAATCGTCCCATTGAATCCAGGGGATATCATTACGAAAAACATGATTAAGCCGGTTTCGAATCTGCAAGATGCGAAGAATCGGCTCGTGACGATGTATCGGACGGATAAAATTCAGTTCGATCAAGTGCTGACGGCTTTGGATCGCGTCGATATCATTGTATCAACGAATGAAAATGGAAAGAAAAAGACCGAGGTCTTTATGAAAGACGTGCTGGTCGCATTCGCACAAGGAACGAATGACAATTTTTCCGGTATCGCGGTGGAAGTGACGGCTGAAGAGGCGCCGCGCCTAATACATATGCAAAATTACGCAGAGCATATTCGTGTGTTGAAGGCGAACGTCGGGCAGGCTTCTTCATTTGGTGACGCTCTAGATAAGTCGAATGGGAAGGAAGAACTGAAAGAGGAGCCTGCAGGCGATCAGTCTGAAGGGCAGACAGATGGATCTGCTGAAAATGAAGCAGAGAGTAAGGAAGGCACGACGGATAAAACAGAAAAATCTTCAGATCAGAAATCTGATGACTCAGGTGAATAAAGGTGAACAGTCACTTATCGAAGGGTGAGGCGGTTGGAAAATAAATTGAATATTATGATTGTTTCTGATGAGGAAGCGCTCATGTCGCAGTTGAAGACCATTGCCGAGACGAAATCGGAGAAGGTCATAGGTGTACGTTCTAATGAAGCAGTGAGGGAAATGAATCGGGAGATGGCGCATATCGTCATTTTTGGACAGACGGAAGCCGATACATCGGTCGAAGTCGTTCAAATGCTGAAGATCATCAACCCGAATGCGCTCATCCTGTTCATTGCCAATGAATCCGACTTCGGCTTGCTTCGCAATATGACGAGAGCAGGAGCGGATGAGTTTTTCGTCTTTCCGGAAGAATCGGGTCTATTCTCAAGCAGATTCCCGAATATCGTCAAAAGCTATGCAGCCAAGAAGGCAAAGAATGAGGAGTCGGCAACTACAACGTTCGGTCGCGGAAGAGGGAAAATCGTTTCATTCTATAGCGGAAAAGGGGGGAGCGGCTGTTCATTGCTTGCAACATCTTTTGCACAAACGATGAAGCTCGAGTCATCGGCAGAAGTGATTCTTATCGATTTGAACGGGCAGTTCGGAGGTATCGAAACTTTGCTTTCCATAGAATCGAACCGCTCGCTTGCCGACTTGCAGCCTGTCATCGAGGAGTTGAATGAAAGTCACATTCGGAACGTCTCCCAAACAGAGGAGCATTCCAAAATGGAAGTGCTGATTAGTCCTTGTGATGCTGAAATACTTGAAACACTTGACGAGGAATTCATCGCAAAACTGCTGCGGACGTGCAGACGGACATTCGATTATGTCGTCGTGGATCTGCCTTCCACAATTAATGGGCACGTCGTCACGGCGATGGAGGAGTCGGATAAAATCTATTACGTCCTTACGCCTGACACCCCATCCTTGAAAGTCATGAAGCAATACGAGGAACTGTCCGAAAGGCTAGGGCTTGTGCTAACGAGCCGGATGGAAATCGCTTTGAATAAATTATCGAAGAACTATGAAGTGAGACAGAAGGATTTGAAAAATGTATTGCGTTATCCAATCATCGCTTCCATCAGGCAAGATACGAAAGGTCTTCAATCATTCATCAATCAAGGACAGCCTGTACGGAAGCAAGCCAAGGAGAGGAAGATGATCCCCTTTGCAAAGGATATCCGGAAATTCGCCCGTCAAGTCGCAAAGCAGTAGGAGGTGGTGAAGGATGAGTTCTTTATTCGAACGGCGCAAAGAGAAACTGGCAAAACAGAACACGGCGAATTACAAGTATGAAAATCACCTTGTCGATGAACTCGTCGATCATTACAAAGCGAGGTTGTTGAGGGATACGAATCTGGAGGCGCTCACGCAATTGTCACAAGGTGAAATGCGGCTCCGGATCGAGCAATACGTCTCCCATTTCATGTCCGAAGAGAAAGTGATCATCTCGAGGAATGACAAAGACTTGCTGATCACGAGAATTCTCGACGAAGCGGTCGGATATGGACCGCTAGAACCGCTTATTAAAGACTCTGAAATCACGGAAATCCTCATTAACGGTTTCGACGAAGTGTATGTCGAGAAAAAGGGCCGCCTTGAAATGGTGGATGTCGCCTTCAGGGATGATGAACACGTCCGGCATATCGTCGACCGCATTGTCGCACCACTTGGAAGACGTGTTGACGAAAGCTCCCCGATGGTTGACGCTAGATTGCCTGACGGAAGCCGTGTCAACGCCGTCATCGCACCTGTCAGCCTTTCAGGGACGTTGGTCTCCATCCGGAAATTCCGGGAAGAGCCATTCCAAATGGAAGATCTGCTAGAGTTCAATTCATTGAATGAAACGATGGCGCGCTTTCTGCAAGGTGTCGTAAAAGGGAAGATGAATACACTTATCTCAGGAGGAACCGGCTCCGGGAAGACGACGCTTTTGAATGTCGTCGCTGCTTCCATACCGCATGGAGAACGGGTCATCACGATTGAAGACTCCGCTGAATTGCGCCTTGACCGACCGAATGTCGTCGGCATGGAAGCTCGCCCTGCGAACGTGGAAGGCCGGGGGGAAGTAACGATCCGCAACCTCGTTCGCAACGCCCTACGGATGCGCCCCGACCGGATCATCGTCGGTGAAGTGCGAAGCGGGGAAGCGTTCGACATGCTCCAAGCGATGAATACGGGTCATGAAGGTTCATTGACGACAGTGCATGCGAACTCGCCTGCCGATGCGATGCGGCGTGTCGAATCGATGGTCATCATGGCGGGCATGGATCTGCCATCGACCGTCATTCGTGAATATATCGTCGGAGCGCTCGACATCATCATCCAGGCGACGCGTCTGACGGACGGTACGCGGAAGATCATCTCCATTTCGGAAGTGCAGAAAAATGAGGACGACGGCACGTTCCGAATCGTCGAGATTTTCAAGTTCAAGCGAACCGGCATGCTGGAAGATGGGACCGTACTCGGCCACTTCACGGCAACCGGCGAAGTCCCTGCTTGCCTTGAGAGACTCGAAATTTTTGGCATCCATATGGATGAGTCGGACTTTAGGGTGAAAGAGGAGGTTGCGGCATGGTAGAAGCATTCGTGGCCGCAGCAGCCGTCTTCGTCTTTCTCATCGCCGTCTATTTTCTGCTCGATTACCGGAAGTCGAAGCGAGAGTGGCGGAAGGAAGTCGAGGAGTTTTACCTCGACGGGGAAAAGCGGAAGAGTGTCATTGTCCTTATCGGAACGAAATTCGATGAGACGGAGACGGCAAAGGAATTGGAGCCGAAGCTTGCTGACGCCAACATCCCATTCACTCCGTCCGAGTTCTTTGGCGCTCTTATTGTCGGGTATATGGGCATCGTTTTCATGCTCGTCAACATGTTCAATTTGGATTTGATGCCTGCTCTGCTAATTGGATTGCTGCTCATTGAAGGGGCTCGAAGACTTTTATTCTTGCTTCGGAAGAACAAGAAGAAGCAGATGCTGATCGACCAACTGCCCGAAATATGCAGGATACTCGCAAACTCGACCCGGTCCGGGATGACGTTGAATCAAGGAATCCAGCTCGTCACGCAGGAAATCAATGAGCCGGCGAAAAGAGAGTTCAAACGGATGGCGCATGAGCTGTCGTTAGGAATTGAATTCCAGGCAGCGCTCCGGACGATGGAGAAACGGATTGATCATAAGGAATTTCAATTGTTCGCAGCAACGATGCTCATTCAGAAAAAGGCGGGGGGCAACTTGTCCGCCGTGCTCGATGAAATGAGCCAGACGCTCGATGAACGAAAGTTGCTCAAGCAGGAAGTGAAGACGATGACTGCGGAACAACGGTACGTCTCCACACTCGTTCCGGTCATTCCGATCTTCTTGGTGCTGATGATGAACAATATCATCGACGGCTTTCTCGATCCTTTGTTTACAGGTATCGGTTTGATTCTGTTGACGTTCTTCCTTTTCGGGACCGTTCTGACATTTGTCATCGTCAGGAAAATTACGAATATCAGGGTGTGAATGAATGGATGGCATAATTGCATTATTTACGTTTCTAGTTGTAGCAACGATCGGAATCTCCCTGCGAGCTTACTATGTGTATTTGAATGAGAAAAGGAACTTACGTGAAGAAATCGGCGAGTCCGTCTATATAGAAACGTGGACCCGCAAAAAGAAGTCGAAAAAAGAGAAGGTATTGGAAAGGCTGTTCAAGTTTGCGGATGATTTCTCCGATCTTGGGCAGCGTGTCAATTTCTTCAGTGAAAACGTAGAGGTGAAAAAGCTCCTCATACAAGCCGGATATCCGTACGGATTAACGGTCGCCCGTTTTCAAGGGCTGAAAATCTTCATGCTGATCGCAGGATTTTTCATGGGAGGCATTTTATTCATCCTCGGATTTCCGTTCTCACAATTCATGCTAATCCTCATGCCGATTGCAGGGTTCGGAGGAACCGTCCTTTGGCTCAGGTCAAAGGCGAAGAAACGGCAGGAGGAGATTTCTTACCAGCTTCCTGACTTCCTTGACACGATGAGCGTCACTTTGCAGGCGGGAGTCGGGATGGACCAGGCGCTTCGCGACATCGTGCATTATTTCGAAGGCCCCGTTAAAGAGGAATTCGGCCGTTTCATCCAGGAATTGAGCGTAGGGGTTCCACGTTCTGAAGCGTACAAATCATTGCTCGAAAGGAACGACAGCAAAGAGTTCCAAATTCTGATCAAATCACTATTGCAAGGGGAACGCCTCGGTGTTCCGATTGCGGACACATTTAAACAACAAGCCGAAGAGATGAGGAAACTAAAGAAAGAATTGATCAAGGAGAAGGCGGCCAAAGCATCACCGAAAGTGACGTTAGTAACTACTTTCCTCGTGTTGCCTTCTGCCCTCGTCCTAATCGGAGGCTTGATGATTATAAATATATTCAACCAAAACAAAGGGATTTTCGAGTTATTCAACTAAAATACATTTATTCAAGGAGAGAATTGAAGATGAAAGAAAAAATGATGATGGCTTGGACGAAATTGATGTTCCCGGTAAAAAACGAAAAAGGGGCACAATCGTTGGAGTGGCTAGGGATTGCGGCTTTGCTCATTTTGGTGCTAGGGATTATCTCGACTGCTTTGAGTGACCAAAAGGCATCAATTGGCACATTGGTTAAAACTATCATAGATAAAATCAGTGGAATGGTCGGATAATTTGTAACAGAAAGGATGTACCAATGAAAAAGGTTTTACTACACATACTAATATTATCTCTGGTCGCTATTTTGGTTGCATGCAATAACAACAACCAACAGGAAAAGGATAATAATCCGAAAGAACCTGTTTCATTGGTTGACTCGTCAAATGAAAATAGTGAAATCGATACAGCTGGAATGGAAGAAACTGATACAGGGGAAGATGATAAGGAGGTTGAAGCAACTCCACTTCCTCGCACACTTTCAGAATTAGCGGCTTTACCGTCCGGGTATACAGACTATTTATCTGTTACCGATGAGAATGACCAGAAAAAACTAGATGAATTGACCGAAGGATTGCCGGATATTTCAGGTAACCCGACTGATAATGAGTTGAATACCTATTACAATGAATTGCTAGCAATCTTTCAACAAGGATTTCTAGGACCTGAAGAAATTATTGCGAAAATAAAATTCCAGGCATTAGGTAATCCGGACATAGAAAATCCGCGCATGCAATTTAAAGAGAATTTAAATGTACTTGTCCTTTTAGACGGGTCTGGAAGTATGGGGAAAAATATCGGCGGCCAAACGCAAATGGAAGCGGCGAAAAAGGCAATCGTCCAGTTCGTCGGAAATTTGCCGAAGGAAGCGAATGTCGGCCTTCGTGTCTACGGACATAAAGGGACTGGAAGTTCTACGGATAAAGCGATGTCATGCTCTAGCAGTGACTTGCTCTATCCAATACAGCCATATGAAAAAAATGCATTCAAACAATCTCTCGACCAAGTGAAGCCGGCAGGTTGGACGCCGACTGAGCTTGCCATAACGGAAGCGCATAAGGACTTGGCCAATTTTGATGGGGAAAATAACACGAATATCGTCTATCTTGTCAGTGACGGCATATCGACATGCGATGATGATCCGGTTGAGGCCGCAAAAGCTTTGTATGATTCCCATATTACACCGATTATTAATATTATCGGCTTTAATGTGGATAATGATGGGCAAAAACAGTTGAAAGAAATGGCAAAAGTGGTTGAGGGTACTTATCAAGACGTAACAGATGCTGAAACACTTCAAAACGAATTAGATCAGACAAATGAAATTGCGGAAAAGTGGGCTAAGTGGAAAGAGGATAAGGAAGCCGGACTTGAAAACCAGCGAGTGGATAATAGGTTGGAAATTTTTATGTATGGTGCAGATGAGTTTGGTAAATTAGTAAATGAAAGACAGCAAATCGGGTTTGCTTTACAGTATTTATACCAAACGAAAAAAGTAATGACGAGAGATAGCTATAAATATTTAACTGACCGAAACATGGAATATCATCAATGGATAAATGATGAATATGAAGAACTTAAAAAATCATTACGCGAAACAAATGAAATGCAATTTAATGAGGCGATTAAAGCATTGGAAGAAAAATATTTGAAAAACACTCCTGACTAAGAAAGGAGGATGAACTTGAATAGTAGACGGTTAAGAAAATCTTACGCCATATTCATGCTGACAATCATCTTGTCATGGACAGTATTACCTGGAATAGCAATGGCGGATTGGTTAAAGGCTGGAAAATCGATTGATGTAACGGAACCAATCACCGGCGGCGAAGCGATCAAGGGCGGGGAATCATTTACGAGTGGCGAATTCATGGCCCCTGGAGAGGTTTACACGTATGGTAAGCCTTTTACAGGAAAATTCACCCTGACGTCTGGAACTATCATTGTTCCCGTAACTGCTGAAAACAAAGGGTTGTTTTTAATTCCGAGTACGTTGAATGGTACGGCTTACGGAGATTTCCTTAAGGCGGGGGACATCATTTCCGGAGGGAAACCCCCGAATGCCGGTCAGGTTCCCGACTTTAACGGAAAAGCGCCGACAGTCGGTGAGTCGATTACTGGAGGCGAAGGTCCAAGCGGCGGCGAAGGTCCGGACGGCGGTGAAGGCCCGAACAGCGGCGAAGGTCCAAGCGGTGGTGAAGGTCCGACAGGCGGTGAAGGTCCAAACGGCGGTGAGGGTCCGAACGGCGGTGAAGGTCCGAACGGCGGTGAAGGCCCGAACAGCGGCGAAGGTCCAAGCGGGGGTGAAGGTCCGACAGGCGGTGAAGGTCCAAACGGCGGTGAAGGTCCAAACGGCGGTGAAGGTCCAAACGGCGGTGAAGGTCCAAACGGCGGTGAAGGTCCGACTGGAGGCGAAGGTTCGACCGGTGGTGAAGGACCGGCTGGCGGAACAGCACCGACAGGAGGAGACGGTCCAACAGACGGGACAACTGGTGGTGGTCCCACTTTAGACAGTGACCATGGGCATTCCGGAAGCATAGGGTCAATCGATGAAAGCGATCCATTTGCGGGCGGCCCATCGATGTTGAATGTTCTTATAAAGTCTACAGATGGTTCTAGAGGACTTCCCGGTCATCTGATTGGGGCCTTAAGAGATGTTAAGACTTTCTGGTTCGGTTTTGGTGAGAAATTAATAGGTCCACTTGCAGCCTATCAAGCCAATTTTAATATTGTTCCAGATGGTAAAGGGAACTACAAGATTATGGGGAAGAGATATTTAAAAAACTCATTCCTGAATGATTACTTTCAAAAGTTCAAAGAATATACAGTTGACGGTAAAAAACGGAAACTACATGTAACAGTAGGTCAAGACCTGCTGGATGATTACCATGCATCCAAAAAACTGGCCATTGAAGGAAATCAGAATAAAACCAAGTGGCAGCTCGCGAAAGATGCAGCAAAATCCAGTGTTGATGACGCTATAAATGTAACCAAAAAAAGTTTTTGGAAACGTTCCAATATGGCAAAGCTCAACGGACCGGTTAATGTTCTGCTAAGTTCTGCAAACAGTCTACTTGACTACTCTGGTACTAAGTGGTCCGCGGATCCCGAGAAATCAAAAAAAGGTTATGCCTCAACAGACTTTGCTGCCGATATTACTACTGACGTGGCTATCGGAGTCGGAGTTACAGCCCTTTCCTCAGTAGCGGGTAGCATGGCTGCTGGTGCATTTGCAGGAACTATGGTACCTGTCCCGATTGTCGGGACGGCGGTAGGTGCCCTTGTTGGTTTAGGCGTTGGATTGTTTTCTACTTACTTGCTAAACACTAGTACTGGCAGGGCTGTCAAACAGTTTGCGAGGGACAGTGTAAAGGCTGTTTATGATGGAGCCGTTGAGACGGCCAAGGGTATTTGGAATTCTGGTAAAAAGTTTTTTGGCAACATGAAGAGCATTTGGGGTTCTTGAGGAATGAAGTCTGTTGGCCTGTCCAGCAGACCTTCATTCTATTGTGGAAGGAAGTGAGAGTAAATGTTTGAAACAAAAAAATTCTTGCAGGCGATTGGTTTATCATTGCTCATTTCAGTAGTGTTATCATTTATACTTGGCCTTATTCAATTTGAACATCAATCAGTGTTTCTACTTATTCAAATGCTTTCATTTTACGGAACGATGGGTTTTTTTGCTGTTGTTTTCAATCCCAAAACTCCATTCACAGCGTCCTATATTGGTGCTCTGATTATCGCCATGCTAAATATATTATTTGCTAACTACGTTTTCGGTGTATGGATGTTTGTCAATCCATCTAGTATAAATAAGATCCTTTCTTTTGCAGTTATTACTGCATTAAGCGTGACGGCCGTTACTTTGTTAATTAAAAATAGAAGTGAGCGATTTGCCGATGTTTAAAAATATCTTTGATATATATAACCGTAATCTCCTTGATATTCTATTCCTTATGGTACTCGTAATTCTACCTGTCACAAGCTTGATCTTCATTGCAATCATCTACTTCGGTACTGCATTTGATGGGGAGCTCTCAGTGTTTTTTTTAGGATATAGCATAATTATCAACTTCATCATATGTCTTCCGCCTTTCTTATGGATGATATTGAAAGATCTAAACGATGAAAAAGCAGGGTTGAAAAAATGTCTTACTTTCTTTGCTACTCAATTCGGACCCCTATTATTTACTTCGTTTATTTTTTATACTTTAGCAATTTATACAAGTTGGATGATGCTTGTCCCTACAATCCTAATTTTGCTTTTCACGATGATCTATCCGTTTTTCTCCGACTATCCGACGTTGAAAGATATGTTTATACAAGCGAAAAATAAGATATTTGAAGAAAATATTGCAATCTTTGTTGACTTGATTATTATAATTTCTACGTTGGTCCTGCTTTGGGCAGGAATGACATATTTCATGCAGAACTATGATAATAATATTGTTTCCTTTATGCTTATCCGTTCCTTATTAAACATGATTGTTTTCCCGTTTCTGTATATTTATTTAACAGTACGGTACAGGAATACGGAAGAAGAATTTACGATGATCAATGTATAAGGAGATGAGAACTGAGATGGAAGTTTCTTCGAAAAAACAAAGTGAACAGCCATTGCTGAAAAAAGTGCCCATTTGGTTGATGATTCTGTTAAGTGTACTGTCTCTTGGCTTTTATCTAGGCTTTTGGCTGCTGAATAGAAAAAAGGATCTTAATGTATTACAGCCGAATCACCATATACCTTTCACTTTGTGGACAATTTCTACAGTGCTTTTAATCGTCTTTTTCTTTCTGAACACTTTCAACCACTTCATTTTTTCAAATATAGGATACTTATACGTGGAGTCAATAGATACTATTTTCACGTTCTTCTTCGTCGGCCTGTTGTATTATAGTGCTTTCAGAATCCGAGAAATAATTGAAGGGACTTCCACGATTACGTTTAATAAATATCTTTTATTTTTCTTTCATATTTTTTACATCCAATATAAAGTCAATCGGGAAGTTATAGCAAAGGCTTGAGTGTCGTGAAAAAGAGGAGATAGACGAATGATGTCACAAAACAATGTAACCAAACCGATAGCAGAGAAACGTCTTGGATTTACTATTGCCTTGCATCTGTTTTTATTAGTGGGAGCAAGTTCCTTCCCGGAAGGCAGTTTTTTCTTTTGGCTCGCCATTAATCTTGGAGTGGAGGCTTTAATTGTTTTCCGTGTACTTACGATGTGGAATCGATACAAATACGATACAAAGCGCTACTATTCTATCCAAGCGTATTGGATGCTTATCGGATTCTCGATTTACACCACATTGCCATTTGTAAGAATAAGCTATGGAACAGTCGTATTCTGGCCACTTCTTATTGGCACATTACTACTCTTCTTATTAGGACATCTTTTGAAGGAGAGGATTGGAGAAGTCTTTGTAAATCCGCGTAAACTAAAGCAACTTGTCATGTGGCCTACGGCGCTGGCGGGGATTGTCCTTATTGGCATTTTGGTCATGGCGGTTTTACGGTTTCAATCAGTGCATCCGAATGTGGGGATTGCTATCTTCTTATACATGCTAGGAGGATTTTCAATATTCACGGCAACCCCATTTTCGCTAACAGAAGAACGGATAGAGAAGCTGAAGGGTAATTGAATTTCATTCTTCCCTCGCAGATGGCATTGTATTTGGAACTACACTCAAGCGCATATCTTTGCAGATTGAGAACGCTAAACTTTCTAGAAGGCGGTACGAGCCGTCCTCGAAAAAAAGGGTCCAACATTGAACGAAGCAATGGCGTTTGTCTACAAAGGGGAGGGGACTCAATGAATTCACAACAAAACATCAACAAGCCGGTGGAAGCGGATAATCTCATTGTCTTTACATTTTTTTTGCACCTTTTTTTACTGTTAGTTGCCAGCTCTGTACCGGAAGGACGATTCCTCTTTTGGCTGCCCATCAATCTGACAGTGGAGGCTTTCATCATATTCCGCCTTCTCCTATTATGGAAGCGTTATAGTAAGAACGAACCGAGGCGGTACAATTCCCTCCAGTTGTATTGGATGATTACCGGGATTTCTATTTTTGCAATGATGCCTTTTGTTAGGGCGACATATGGTTCGGTAGCCTTTTGGCCTTTCCTGATCGGTACGGTGTTTTTATTCCTATTGAGCCATTTATGGAAAGAGCCAATTGCTTCAGTATTTGTGAATCCCCGCAAAACAAAGCAACTCGTCAAGTGGCCGAAAGCGCTTGCCATCCTCGTTATCGTAGGGCTCGTCATCATGACTGCTCTGCGGTTCACGCCGGCCCATCCTAACTTGGGGCTTAGTATTTTCTCATATATGATAGGTGGTTTTATGGCATTTTGTGCAACTCCTTTTTCACTTGACCAAGAACGGATCGAGAAGCTGATGGCCGATTAAGAAGGACAAAAGGCATGCCATTTAATCAAGTGGAGACGAAGTGAGAGCGTGAAATAGCGGGGAGTGACCAATGATGACACAAAACAATGCAACGGAACCGATAGCAGAAACACGTCTCGGTTTTACGATTGGCTTGCATCTCTTTTTTTAAATAGCGGCAAGTGCCGTACCAGAAGGTAGTTTTTTCTTTTGGCTCCCTATTAATCTAGGGGTGGAGGCTTTAATTGTTTTCCGAATACTTACGATGTGGAATCGATACAAGCACGACACAAAGCGTTACTATTCCATCCAACTGTATTGGATGCTTATTGGGTTCTCGATTTTTACGACAATGCCTTTTGTAAGAATGAGTTACGGAACAGTGATTTTCTGGCCATTATTCATTGGTACTTTACTACTCTTCCTAGTAGGACACCTTTTGAAAGAGAGGATAGGTGAAGTCTTTGTTAATCCGCGTAAGGTGAAGCAACTAGTAATGTGGCCAACAGCACTTGCAGGAATTGTCCTCATTGGCATTGCGATCATGGCAATTTTACGATTTCAATCGGTGGACGAGAATGTCGGATTGGTTGTCTTTGCATACATGCTCGGAGGATTTGCATTATTCATTGCAACCCCATTTTCACTAACGGAAGAACAATTCGAGGAGCTGAAGAACAAATAAAAGAGAAATAAATTGAAGGAGTAATTTCCTTTTGTGGACATACAGGTAAATGATACGTGAAAAGTTTGTTGGGGGCTATGGTCAATGGGAAATCCATTCAAAGTAATGATAATGGGATATTTGATGCCTTTATTTACAGCGGTTGTAGCGCTGCTCATCCCCGAATATGATCAGCAATACATTAAATGGATAGTGGCCGTGTTTGTCTTATTAATGTTGCTACCGATCGTATTGTCATTCCGGTTCCCAGACAATAAGGAGAAAGCGTATCGCCTGACGCTCAGTTATCAATTATACGCGTTCACCTTCTTTTCAACAGTTCCATTGCTGAAAGTGATGAAGGGAACTATCGTTATTCAATTGCTGTTGGTCGGTTTGTTCATCGGCTTTTATTTTTTGGCGAGATTCGATCAGCGGACGGAAGTGCCAATTGTCTTTCCTGATTCAGATAAAAGGAAATGGCTTGCAATTCCATTTTATGCGGTACCCGTATTGCTCACGCTTTTCGGCTTTGGAGGAGATCACAGAGTTACAAGAAGATTTTTCGAAACGCATGGGTATGATTTTGCAATGACTTATATTTCAATAATTTTATATTTATTTGCTTGTTGGCTACTGTTCTTGTTCAGTTCGCTAGCGTATAAATCCCTTGTGAAGGAAGGGTATCTGGAGAATTGAATTACTTCCCATTGTGCCATACAAAATCAACAAACATGAATGATCGAAGGGGTGTTTACGCTGAAAAAGTTCAAATTCATCCGCAATGAAAGAGGATCGATGAGCATCGAGTTCCTAGGCATACTCCCTTTTTACTTTCTGTTTTTCCTATTGCTGTGGCAAGTTGTTGCTTCAGGTTACGCGGTGCTCAGCCTGAAATCCGCGGCGAACGACGGTGCACAAGTGTATGCTTTGACGGGCGATTATTGGGATGCGGTCGATGCTGTGAATGAATCGATCGGCGACAGCAGCCTGCTCACAAACCCGCTTGTCACTGTAACATCAGGTGGTGGGGACGGGCTATTCGACTTTAAGATTTCAGCGAGGCATCCTCTTGTGTTCATCCCCGAAAAGTGGAAGTCGACCATGTCGGTTTCCATTGACTCTAAGGCTGCAGGTAAGGTGATGCTGAAGTGAAGTATGTGGATAACGAACGTGGAAGCGGCCTAGTGTACATGCTCTGGATCATGGTGTCATCAATCGTTATTTGCGTCATCGTTTTGAATATCGCGAAGGTGTATGCCGTGAAGCAACAAGCTGCAAATGCCACGCAACTCGCTGCACTTGCAGGAACGTCTGTGTTGGTCAATGCCGGGAAGGATGCGATAGAAGCATTCGATCAACTATCGGAAGCTGAAGACGTGATATTGCAATTAGAGGTTGATGACGGAAAATCAGTTGGTGAGCTTGTTGACGAAAAGGCTCAAGAATATCGGAATCAAGGATTGGCGCGAGACATTGCATATATCAATTCGATGAATGATATCCTGACGCCAAGGATGGCTGCTTATGGTTTATTAAAATCACTTGTGTACGATCAAATTAAAGTTTCTAATGGAAAATTCAACCAGACGGTGCGCGATGTAGTCAAGAAAAACGGAGGCAATGAGGAACGGATCGAAGTTTCATTCACATCTGATTTCCGTGTCGAAGTGGAAGCCGACGTCACATACGAATCGATTACGGACACCGCCGAGGAATACATCAAAGAAATGACAAAAGAAGTCCCGCAAAAAGGCTACGGCCCTTCCTTGTTATTTTTAAAAGACGTTACGGGTGGCGAATGAATCATAATTAAATGAAGAGACTCACATAAAGAATGCCAAAGGAAAAAATCCTCTGGCAATTTTTTATGTTATTTTTATGATCATCCGACTTGCTGGTAGGGTCGGCATGCGAGTTAAATTGATCGACAAATCTTGGCCTTTGACAACGGAGTAGTCCAACTCATTTACAAGAAAGGACAAGCTTGCCTTCATGATTGCGACGGTTACATCTTCCCCTGGACAGCGGTGGCCCTGTGCAGGATCTCCGCCGCCTTGTGGCACGAAATTATAAGGTGTCACTGTCTCTTCCAAAAAACGTTTCGGATTGAACAGATCAGGATTATTCCAACTCTTCGAATCGTGATTCGTACCATAAATATCAACGAGCACCGTATCGCCCTTATGGAATTGATAACCTCTCCATTCAAAATCTTGCCGGACCATCGCACCTAGGAATGGCGTGAACGGGTAATAACGGCGGACTTCCTGGGAGAAAGCTTCCAAAAATTCATCATCGGCACGTAATGATAAGCGGTGCTGTGGAAATTCATGAAGAGCAAGTGCGCTAAAGACGATAAACCGAGCAACCGCTACGATCGGACGGATGACGCTGATCAATTCGACCGCTGCAATTTGTGCATCCAACAATTGTCCATTTTCATCTCGATGCGTTGCGATAACCTCGAGTGCATGATCGACACCTTCGACAGCCACCGAACGGTACTTTTCGATCAAGGAGCGGATCCATTCCTCAGTCCGTTCCCGTGCTTTACGTCCTTCCCGATATCTCGGCCCGACTCCTCCAAACGCATCGATCAAAGCTCCCAAATCGTAAGCCCGTTTCGATACTTCCGATTCTTTCAGCGGCACACCAGCCCACAAACAGGCGACCCGGCATAGGACCTCTTCAGCCTCATCGAATAATATGACTTCCTGACTGCTCTTCCATTGACTTGCCTGCAATCTCCATTGCTCCAAGGTCAATTGGTGAACCCGCCTTATCCCCGCCTCTGTCATAAGTGATAAAAACATCATCTTTCGGACTTGGTGAGCCGTTCCATCGAGCGTCTGCACACCGCCTTCCCCAAAAAGAGACTTCTGAATCCGCTTCGGAACTGCTCCGGATCGTTGGAAACGGGATGTATCATAGAACAGCCTTACTGCCTCCGGGCCTTTCATACAAATCATCTTCTTCCCCATCAATCGCGTCTCAAAAATATCGGTTCCAAGTTCAGCGAACCGATTCCTCATAAAATGATAGCCTTCCGTCAATAAATTAAAAGTATGATCAAAGCCTTTATCCACGGGTATTGACATGTTAGTTCTCCAACTCCTATTCACGTTGTGATACTGTGAATATTCCCTGTTTGAGGAGTATTTAACATGTTCATTTCTATTCCACCTTCTCATAGATCCCTTCATCTACATAATAGAAGAAGTTTTCATCTGACATGAGCAGCCGCACTTCCGCATCACCGTCAGCACCGTTTGCAGTGCCGTAAATGAGCAATTGTCCGTTTTCCGGCACGAAGAAGAATTCAGCATCCCCTTCTGGCGTCCGGTAATGATCGCCTTGGAATTTATCTGTGATCTCCTGAAGATCCTTTTCACCCGATTCGACTGCAATAAAGGTTAGTTTATCTTCATAGTACCCGATCGTCATCTTTGCTGCGGGATAATGATGATACGTTTCTCCGTGAATCGTGTTCTCTTCCTCCAAAATTTCAGGTTTTCCCCATATTTCCTCTGCGGTAGAAGGGGAGTCTCCTAATTTCATTCCATAAACGAATAGGTTGCCGTCTTCCATGTCGAAGAGCGGCGGTTTATTGTCCAGCTCAATCGTTTGGTCACCACTGTCCTCGGCTGGATCTTGTCCATCAAGCTCCTCGCTTTCGTCGACTGCGACGCCGGATGGATTCTCTTCATTGGCCGGCTCTTGTTCAGCCTTTTTTTGCGCACAACCTGCAACTAGCAGCATTGAAACTAGTAGTGAAAACCAAAGCTTACGATTCACTCGAAATCATCTCCTCTTAAACTAAATAATGAGATATCTCTCGTTACCTAGATTATCCAACAATTCTTTCTGCTTATCAAACAAAACTAAAAAACAGCCCATTGTTCTATGGGCTGCAGCAAAGTTAATCCATTTCTAAATGTGCCTTCAGCTCTACCTTTACATCTTCGAGCTCACGAGGATTCATCATATAGTACCAAATTCCGTCCATTCGTTTCCCTTCGCCTTTTTCGAACTTGATTTGATCAACGGATTTCGCAGCGTCCCGGTAATTTTTTTGCACTTCCACCATTTCTTCGAACGTCATATTCGTCCGTACGTTGTTGCCAATCGCTTCAAAAATGCTCTTATATTTCATTAAACTTGAGAGCTTAGAGCCTTTTTGTAAGATTCCTTGGATGACTTGCTTCTGCCTATCTTGCCGACCGAAATCGCCGCGCGGGTCATCCATTCGCATCCGTACAAAGGCGAGGGCCTCTTCTCCATCTAGTGTGATTTCACCTTGCGGAAATGAATGTTCATCAACAGTGAAATCGAGCGAATTCATGACAGACACACCACCGACCGCGTCAATGATCTCCTTGAAGCTTTCCATATTCACTTGGATGACATAGTCTATTGGAATGTCGAGAAAATGTTCCACTGTGGCGAGTGACATTTCGATTCCGCCATATGCATAGGCATGATTCAGCTTATCTTCAAATCCCATCCCGACAATATCTCCGTATGTATCCCGCGGGATGCTCACCATTTTTGTAGATTGAAGCGTTGGATTGACTGTCAGGACGATCATCGTATCAGAGCGGCCTTTGTCGCCTTTCCTCTCATCTACTCCTAAAACGAGAACGGAGAAGGGATCTTTCTCTTTAAACATGATCGGATCATCCCTTTTTTCCGAGAAAACGCGCTCCATTGGCTCATGGATCTGTTTCGCCGTTTCCGTCAGTTCATTCACAAAGAATAGCGCATAGCAAGCGATGCCAATCAATAGAAGGCAAGCAACACCTCCCGCCAACCATAACAACTTCCTATACGATTTTTTCTGGATTTCCGCCATTTACCTTTCCCACCACTCATTTAGAATTAATATAGAATACTTATTAACAGTTTACGCGGGGATTAACAGAAGTAGACAGATGTTTTATTATCTGAATATTAGTTATATATCTTGTAATCTGAAATATCGGTTGGTACTATAAAAATAGATGGCAAAATGGTGTAAAGGGGAGAATATCCATGTTCATGACAGACGTGTTGGAGGAGTATGCACAAAATCAGCCGGACAAAGTTTTCACCTTATATAACGGGAGGGAGTGGACGTATGGCGAGTTTTTCGAGAAAGCGAAGAAAGTGGCGGGGCATTTCCAGGCGGAAGGGTATGAAAAAGGGGACATCATCGCACTTTATTCGCTGAACTCCGACCTCTTTCTCGTCTTTTATTTCGGCATTCAACTGGGCGGTTTCACCGTCATGCCGGTCAATACAAAATTAGCGCCACCGGAAGTGGAGTACATCTTCAACCATTCCGAGGCAAAAGCGCTTGTATATGATAAGCAATTAGAAGACATCGTCCATCAGTCGAAGCATCCTTTCAAAGAGAAGCTATCAATCGGTGAAGAAGGGGACGTCGATCGAATTTTAGCTGGCAGCACGGGGACTTTTCAACCTGTAGAATTGCGCGGGGAAGATACGACGGTCGTCATGTACACATCCGGAACGACGGGCAAGCCGAAAGGGGTCATGTTGACACACCAGAATATCCTTTCGACTGCGGAAATTTGGTCGGAGGCAATGTCGATCACGAATGAAGACAGGATGCTCATATCAACCCCGTTATTCCATTGTGCCGCCTGCCATGTGTTCATGATTCCCGTCACGTATAAAGGCGGAACAATCATCATCGAGGAAGCTTTCTCGCCAAAAGGAACGGTTGAGCTGCTCCAGAAAACGGAGCCGACAATTTTCTTCGGAGTTCCCGCAATGTATACAATCATCCTGAATTTGCCGGATATTAAAAAACTGGAACTTTCTTCATTGCGCCTATTCGGTTACGGAGCTGCACCGATGCCGTATGAAATATTGAAGAAGCTGAAAGAGACATTCCCGAATGTGAAAGTGCAAAACCTGTATGGGCAGACGGAAAACTCACCGGCGGCGTCCACACTGAAAGATCACCTCGCCCTCGAGAAAATCGGCTCGGTCGGTCAAGCGTTGCCGCAGACCGAAGTCCGGGTCGTCGATGAATTCGGGGAACCGCTCCCGACCGGTCAAGTCGGTGAAATCGTCATGCGCGGCCCGCAAGTAATGAAAGGCTATTTGAAAGACGAGGAGGAGACAAGGCGGACGATCAAAAACGGCTGGCTCTATACGGGCGATCTTGGCAGAATGGATGAGGACGGACTCCTGTATATCGTCGACCGGAAGAAAGATATGATCATTCGTGGCGGCGAAAATGTCTATCCGGTCGAAGTGGAGGAAGTGCTTTATCAAATTCCAGGTCTGTTTGAAGCTGCAGTCGTTGGCGTTCCCGATGAAGTGTTAGGGGAAGTGCCGAAAGCGTATGTCGTCGTGAAGGAAGGGGCGACCCTCACCGAAGCCGACGTCATCAGCCATTGCTCAAGCAATCTTGCAAAATATAAAATTCCTGTAGAAATCGAATTCCTTGATGAACTTCCGCGGAATGCTTCAGGGAAAGTGTTGAAACATACATTGCGTTCCGGAGTGCACACAACGATATGACAAAAAAGCCCCTTCTTCAGCCGATTACAACTGAAAAAGGGGCTCCTTCAACTCCAAAAACGCAAAAACGCTAGAATTTACGCATAAATGTCTCCAAAAACGCATAAATCCCCGGAAAAGCGCATAAACGAAAAAACTCACGCATAACTGCTCAGAATTACGCATAAACTCCGCCAAATGCGCATAACTGCACACAATTACGCATAACCGCTCCCGCTCAATCCCTCACATGCCCTTCAATTTATCCGCAAAGTCCTTCAAGCTCATATGCGAATGGACGCGTTGCCGATTTAACGCATAAATCGGATCGCCGCGATGAACATTTCCTTCCTCGATCGTGAAAGCGATGGTAATACCAGCGTCTTTCAATGCTTGGATGGCCTGTAAACTGTTTTTCCCGTAAGGATAGGCGTGCGCTTTTACTCTATGACCGCCCAATATTTGCTCGATTGTTTCATTCGCTTCCCGTATATCTGCACGAATGACATTACGTGATTCCGATTGCAAATAGCTTAAGCCGGTACGCGAATTGAACATATGGTAGGAGTGTGTATGATTTTCATAGGAATACACATCTGTCGTCGATTGGAGATCATATTCGGAAACCATTCCCGGCTTTCCGATCCTGCTTGTAATCAAGAAAGACGTCGCCTTGAACCCATAACGCTTTAAAATCGGATAGCCCAATTCAATTGTCGACTCATAGCCGTCATCGAATGTGATGAGGACGGATTTCGCTGGCAAGTTGAGTTTGCCTTGCACCCATAATTCCAATTGCCTCGGTGTGATCGTTGTCCAATTGTTCTTTTTCAAATAGGCCATCTGTTCCTCAAAATTTTTCACTTCGAGGACGGATACATTATCGCTCAGTTTGACCCTCGTCAAATCATGGTACATAAGCACAGGGATGCCGGAATCGATGACGATTTCCTTCTTATCTATATAACCCGTCTTTCCACCGAAGTTGACCGGATAATAGTTGCCTTGCGCCCGTTGCAAGTGGATCGTCAGATTGGGCTGTAATTGACCGATCGCCTTTGCCTTCTTGTTAGGGGCATTGAGGATCGGGACATGCTTTTTGGTAATGGCACGGACCGGATATGCGCCTTTCAAAGTCCCGTAACTATCTTTGACTGCCATCGCGCGCTTCTTTGAAAACATCACTTCATCCCCGCCGATGACCGTATGATAATAGCGGTCCGTTTCCTTTACGATGGAAGTGGATGTGCCTTTCATAAATACTGCGACTTTCTTTGACTGGTTGTAAACAGGTGTCGTTTCTGTGATGTTGACGGTTGGTACGCTTCCCGCTTCTGGCATCATTGGAAATACTAGCGCGAATAGAAGCGTCAACCAAAAAACTCTCTTCAAATTTCTTACTCCCTTTCATTTCCCGCCCCAGCTGTTGCACAAGAAAAGCCTTTGTGAACAAATTAGCTTGTCCACAAAGGCTTTATGCACAATCATCTAGGTAACATATTCATGTGTATCTTTCGTCTATCTAGTATATCGGCCGAAGGAAGCTAATTGTTATATAAATTTCAGTATGAATTATATAAGTCATTTAATAGAATAGTATAAACTAACTTGCATTTTGAAAATTCGTGCTGTATTATTGTGAAAGTTATTAGATAATTAGTAGGGAAGGATGATACATATGAAAGTTAGAAAGTATGGCCTATTGTTTGCAAGCGCTTTAATGAGTGCTACAATCCTTGCAGCTTGCGGCGATTCGGATAAAGACGGAGGTGCTGACAGCAAGGGAAGCGCTGACGGACTTGATACAAGAATCGTAACGATAGCAACCGGGGGATCTTCAGGCCCATATAACATTATTGGAACGACTCTCGCAAATGAATATTCGACTGAATTCGGCGTTAACTCGAAACCACAGTCAACAGGTGCATCCGTTGAAAATATCAACTTGATCAAAGAAGGTAAAGTTGAAATGGCATTCGTCATGAGTGATGTGCTCACTGAAGCAGCAGAAGGGATCGGAAACTTCCCGGAGAAAGTAGATAAAGTTCAGCAAATCGCGGCTCTATATCCGAACTATGTACAAATCGTAACGACTGCCGACTCAGGCATTAAGACAATCGAAGATTTGAAAGGCAAGCGGGTTGCTGTCGGCGATCAAAACTCAGGCGTTGAAGTGAACGCACGCAACTTGCTCAACGGATTCGGTATTACATACGATGATTTGAAAGTCGATTACTTAGGCTATGCAGAAGCGGCTGACGGTCTGAAATCCGGCAGCATTGATGCGGCATTCCTGACAAGTGGTCTTCCGAACTCCTCGGTGATGGAGCTTGCAGCAAGTATCGATCTTGCACTTGTAGCTGTCGACCCGGCTAAAATTGAAGAAATTGCAAAAGACCAACCATACTTCGTCGCAATGGACATTCCTGCTGATACATATGGCAATGCGGAACCGATTCCGACAGCGGCAATCATGAATGCATTGGTCGTCAGCAGTGATTTGAGCGAAGATGATGTTTACAAATTGACGAAGAAGTTCTTTGACAGCTTGGACACTCTTGGAAACTCCCACCAAGCTGCATCAGAAATTACTCTGGAAGGTGCACAACAAGGTATGGTAGCACCTGTTCACCCTGGAGCTCAAAAGTACTACGATGAGCAAAAGTAAGATTTTCCTAAGTGGGGGCATGTTCGCAATCATGCTCCTTCTTTCTCTTTTTTTAATTCGAATTCCTACCATTCAACTTTCGTATATGGATGGTAGTTTTTATTTGAGTGACGATACGTTTGAACTCGGTTGGATTCATTCTGTCGAAAAGGAGCCCTGGTTCGAAACATATGAACGGAAGGGGCTCGATCTTTATTTGACGACTACGAAGTTCAAGACATTCGGTGCCGGTGTTCCATCCTCAAAGAAAGTGATCGAAGCGGAAGACGGTTTTGTCCATATGGTTGTCAATGAAAAAAGGGGTGAAATCCGGCTGGCCGTTTCGGAAAATGTCCAGACCACTTTATACACGAAAAATAGTGAAATCCAGTTATATGAACTAGTCGACGATTACGAAACGATAGTCATTCGTGTCGTCAACGCATCTTTATGGAATTTATTAAGAGGTGAAAAAATTGACTAAACAGGCAAACAGGCCGCCAATTCTTGAGCAAACAGAAGTGCTGACCGAAGAACAACAAGCCGAGCTTCTCGAGAAGTTTGATACAGAATCGAAAGTGAGAAAGCTGTCAGGAAAGAAAGTCGCATTTTTCATTTCGGCTATCGCAGTCTTCTACTCTCTTTTCCATTTATACATTACGTTTTATCCAATGCCTGCACTTCAACAGCGGGCAGTTCATGTCGCGGTCGGGATTGCACTTATTTATCTCATTTACCCGACTTATAGCAAACAGGACCGTAGCAAAGTGGCAGCATACGACTGGCTGCTATTCGTACTAAGTTTGGCGACGGCCGGCTATTTAATTAAAGAATATACTGCCATTGTGACGACTCGCGGCGGAATACCGAACACGATGGATATCGTTATGGCCATTATGACTGTCGTGCTTATTTTGGAAGCCGCTCGTCGGGTGACGGGTTGGATCCTTCCTATATTGGCGCTTGCCTTCCTGTCCTACCCATTCTTCAGCCATATGAGTTGGGTACCGTTAAAAATGGCGACGCGTCCATATGATTTAGGCGACATTTTCGGGCAGATGTACTTGAAGACGGAAGGTCTTTATTCCACGGCGATCGGCGCTTCCGTATCCTTCATCTTCCTATTCATTCTCTTTGGCGCATTTTTGGCGAAATCGGGGATGGGACAATTTTTCAATGACTTGGCTCTTGCGCTTGCCGGTCATAAGCAAGGGGGACCGGCGAAGGTCGCGGTCATCTCGAGCGGTTTCATGGGAAGCATTAACGGTGCCGCTGTTGCGAACGTCGTCGGTACAGGTGCGTTCACGATCCCGATGATGAAACGCGTCGGGTATTCGAAAAACTTTGCGGGTGCGGTTGAAGCGAGTGCTTCGATCGGCGGACAAATATTGCCGCCGATCATGGGAGCGAGCGCTTTCATCATGGCGGAAACGACAGGCGTGAAATACGGGACGATCGCTTTGGCTGCCCTCATTCCAGCTGTCCTTTATTTCCTTGCGGTCATCATGCAAGTGCATTTCCGTGCGGGCAAGGAAAATTTGAAAGGCATTCCGAAACCGGATCTTCCGCGCGTAAAAGAGGTTATGAAAGAACGCGGACATCTATTGATCCCGATCGTCTATCTTATTTTCCTCCTTTATCGCAACGTTCCGATTGGCCATGCGGCATTTTATACAATCGTTGCAACGGTCATCGTTGCAGCACTCAGAAAATCGACACGTATGTCTATTAAAGACATCATCGGTGCATTGGATAGCGGTGCGCGCCAATCCCTTTCTGTCATGGTTGCGTGTGCGGTTGTCGGAGTCATCATCGGGGTCGTCAGCTTGACAAGTTTCGGGAATGTCATGACTTCTTCCATCGCAAGCCTTGGGGCAGGTTCTTTATTCCTGACATTGTTCTTTACGATGGTTGCGTCAATGATCCTAGGGATGGGACTTCCTTCTATTCCGGCGTATATCATTACAGCGACGATGGCTGCACCTGCTTTGGCGGCGTTTGACGTACCGATCCTAGTTGCGCATATGTTCGTCTTCTATTTCGGTATCTTTGCGAACATTACACCACCTGTTGCGCTTGCCGCATTTGCGGGGGCTGGCATTTCAGGCGGAGATCCGATGAGGACCGGTTTTACAGCACTCAAACTATCAGCTGCCGGCTTCCTCATCCCTTATATGTTCGTTTACAATCCAGCGATGATGATGATCGATACGACAGGAGTTGCGATGAACGCACGGGAGTTCCCTGTCGCTGCGACGATGGACATCGCAATCATTACAATAACGGCAATTATCGGCATCATCGGTTTGAGTGCCGCAATCGAAGGCTATTTCAAAACGAACTTGAATCCGCTTTGGCGGATCGTCCTTGCCGCGGGAGCGCTCATGCTGATCATCCCGGAAACTATTACGGATATCGTCGGCATCATTATTGTTGGCGCTATGTTTGCGCTGAACTATATGAAAAACAAAAAAGAAGAGCAAGATCGATTGCAGACAGAATAAAGGACCACATAAAACGCACCGCCTATCAGCCTTGTTGATAAGCGGTGTGTTTTGCTATTTAAAGTTTTCAAATACTACTTACGTATTCTACTTGCAATTAGTATAATAGTAGGAACTCTATTCAGAAACGGGGAACTCATTTTGTTAAGAAACCAAGTGCAACGATTCATCATGCTGTTTGCCATTCTTTTCGTCATGCTGCCGCTCACGCCATCTGCTGCTGCGGAACCGATTAATGAAATTCGGCAACTCATTAAAGACTATTATATTGACGACGTTCCTGAATCGGTATTATCACGAAGCACAGGGAAAGAGATTACAAACGGGCTTGACCCCCATTCTGCATACATGTCCAAGACTGAATATGAAGCATTCATTAACGGGATTGAGCAGCGTATCGTAGGAATCGGAGTTGTGTTGGAGGAAAGCAGTAACGGCATAAAAGTGATTTCCGTCATTACGGACGGCCCCGCGTTCAAGGCTGGTATTATTTCCGGTGACGTCATCACGCATGTCGACGGCAAATCCTTGAAAGGGAAGTCCGTGCAGGCAGCAGTTCCATTGATCAGCGGCAAGGAAAACACAGCCGTCTCCCTTACGATTGAACGGGAAAAGTCGGAAAGGCCGATCGAAATGACGCTTCGCCGGGCGGAAATCCATTTGCCGACAGTCGAATCGGAAATGCTCGGCGGGAATATCGGCTATATCCGGTTGAACAGCTTTGCGACCGATTCGAGTAAGGGAATGGCAAACGCAATCCGGTCACTTGAGGGCGCTGATGGATTCATTGTCGACATTAGGTATAACGGGGGAGGCTATATAACAGCCGCGCAGGAAATTGCAGGTTTTTTCCCAGGAGTGGAGCAAGCTTTCCAATTGAGAGAGAAACATAAGAAGCCGGCAATTTATCCTTCCGTGAATCAAAAACAGAAGATCACAGGTCCCGTATCATTGCTTGTGAATGAATACAGTGCAAGTGCGTCCGAAATGTTGGCAGTCAACTTGAAAGAGGAGAAAGCCGCTACATTGTACGGAGAAAAAACGTACGGTAAAGGGACGATGCAATCGATGTTTGCATTCAACGACGGCAGCGTGTTGAAAATGACGACGGCCCGTTTTTATTCGCCGAAAGGCATTCCTGTCGATAAAGTCGGTGTTTCTCCGGACGTGTTGACGCAAAAAGACGAAGAATTGACGACGGCACATTATGATCACCTGGTTGCGAAATTACAAGGCTACACGGCATTCCCTTCATTGGAAAATGTAAAGACGACGAAAACATTCACAGTTAGCATGACGAAGGAAATGGATTGGCGTCAACTCGGAAAGCAGGCGGTCCAATTAATAGAAGTCGGTGGAAAAGAAAGCAGTGTCCGCATGGAAGTGAAGGATGGCAAGACGATTGAAGTAATTCCCGAGTCACCATTACTTTCTGGGAAGAAATATATGCTGATCATCCATCCAGCTTGGAAGGATAAGACGGGAAAGGTAGTGAAGAAAGGGATTTATCTTGATGTCACAGTAAAATAAATGAAAGTGAGAGCTTGTCCGTCAATGAATGGATGGGCTCTCATTTTCAATATATGGAGATTCTGTTCCACGCTTTGAGGAATGAATGGAACGTCGCCTAATCTCTTTCTCCAAAAGTTTGATGAACTGTGGGCAAAGGTTTAACGCGACCGCTTTTTTATATGATTCCATAAGAAGGTCATCCGGTATACTCAACATTTTCTCCTCCTCCTTGACATAAAACTATTTCCGGGTGCATAACTTGAAGTTTGGCTGTTTTTACCTTACCAAATTTCATTTGTAAGAACAACCGTTCCGATATCCACAGTTAACAGTGGATAAGTTGTGGTTAACTTGTTTGTAAGCCGGTTAAGTCAAGGGGAGTGTGGTGGATAACGTGGACAAAGTTATCCACAGATTGGGAAACTGCGAAAAATGTCGAAAGATTTTTCTGAAGTTGCTATTTTATAAGAATTCATCTTGAGATTCTTACAGAATTCACATACTATTAGAAGAAAAACAATTGGGGGAGAGGGATCATGTTTCAATTTGATACGCTCGGCCAGGAAATTGTGGAAGAGCTCTCCAATTTAATACAGGAACAAGTACTTCTAACAGATCGCCGAGGCTTCATCCAAGCGAGCACCGATCCGGATAGGATTAACCAATTCCATGAAGGTGCGTTGCTGAGCTTGCGGGAAAAAAAGATTCTCCATATGACCGAGAAGGAGGTCGGTCTGTTACGAGGTGTCCGTAAAGGCGTTGTCCTGCCGATCATCATTGAAGGGGAGCCGATTGCCGTACTCGGAATAACAGGGGATCCAAAGCATATCCATCCGCAGGCGCAACTCATCCTGCGGGTGACGGAGTTATTCATCCAAGACGCCATGAAGAGGAAACAGAAAGAGGAAAAGGTGCGTGAACTCGAATTTTTCGTTTTTGACTGGCTCACCTCGGGAAAGAAAGATGTCCGCTTCCGCGAAAGAGGGGCTGTTCTCGGCATTGAAGTCAGCTTGTATAAGCAAGTTGTCGTCATTGAGGTGATGAACACGGAAGATCAGTTTACAATCGACGAAGTCGATCGTTTCATGTCCAATCAAAGCATCCACCCCGATCTTATGATGATCAGATGGGGACAAGATAAAATCCTCATGCTTTTGCCTGAAATGAATCAGGACATATTAAAAAGTGAACTGGAATATTTCCTCTTATCTATTAAGAGAAGGAAAAAAATCAGTGTAGCGGCGGGAATCGGCGGACAGACCGATTACTTCGATCTGTCGAAGTCGTTCATCCAAGCGGAAAGGGCGGCGAATGCTTCCAAAAAATTAGGGCGGGTCTTGTTCGAACACGAACTTCGTTTCGAGCTGATCCTACAAAGCATCGGAGAGTCGACCCGCGAGGAATATATTCAGCGGACTGTTGCCCCGCTGCTCGAAGACGAGGAACTCCTGCACAATCTTCAAGTTTGGTTCAATGAAAACCAATCGATGCAAAACACAGCTCAAAAATTGCATATTCATAAAAATACGCTTTCGTATCGGTTGCAGAAGGTCGAACAGCTCACTGGACTATCTGTTTCAAATGTCCATGACGTTCTCCTCCTCTATCTCGGAATCCGGCTTTTGGACGAAATGAAGTAAAAGATCCCTATTGAATGAAAAATTCAAAGGGGTCTTTTTATATATCTATATATCCCATCGAATTCGTCTTTTTTGTACACATGAACAAAAAAACATCGAAATATGACTGAAAACTTGTGAGTTTGTCTATATCATCTTAATCATCGGACTATTAGAATTAAACAAAGAATTAGAAATTTGAAGGAGGCTGCTTCATGGATGTGCAAGTGAAGGAGCGATTGATTGCCATTACGGGCAGTGCTCATGCGAAGACATCGACGGCGCAGAGACTAGCATATTCATATGACGCGACAGCGAATTTCCAGGCGCTGCCGGATTTAGTCCTTTCCCCTGCTTCCATCGAGGAAATCCAGGAGATTGTAAAAGTTTGTGGGGAGTATGGGGTTCCGATCGTTTCCCGTGGGTCCGGAACGAATCTTGCGGCAGGGACGACACCGACTTCCGGGGGAGTCGTCATTTTATTCAACCGGTTGAACCGAATTTTGGAGCTGGATGAGGAGAATTTGACGATTACGGTGCAACCGGGCGTCATTACACAGGCCATTAATGAAAAGGTCGCGGAAAGAGGATTGTTTTACCCTCCAGATCCAGGTTCGATGAGCATTTCTACAATTGGAGGGAATGTGAGCGAGAATTCCGGTGGCCTGCGAGGGTTGAAATATGGCGTGACACGCGATTATGTGAAATCGTTGAAAATCGTCCTCCCTAGCGGCGAGCTGCTGACGACGGGCGGAAAGCTTGCGAAGGACGTGGCGGGCTATGACCTGACAAGCTTGTTCGTCGGATCAGAAGGGACGCTCGGAATTATAGTGGAAATTACATTAGGTTTGATACCGGCGCCTGAGACGAAGAAGACGCTTTTAGTGTTTTACGACACGCTTGAAAAGGCGGCGCAGACGGTTTCATCGATCATCGCGGCGAAAATCGTGCCGGCGACGCTAGAGTTCATGGACCAAGGCACGATCGAAGCGGTCGAGGAGTTCATGAAAATCGGTTTGCCGACGAATTGCGAGGCGATGCTGCTCATTGAACAAGATGGCGATCCGGCAGTAGTCGAAAAGGATATGGAGCTCGTCCACAAACTGTGCATGGCGCATGGCGCAACGTCGACACAGATGGCGCAAACGGCGGAAGAGGCTGCTCAGTTGAGCATCGCGCGCCGGGTCGCTTTATCCGCACTCGCGAGGAAAAGGCCGACGACAATCCTTGAAGATGCGACAGTCCCGCGCTCTGAAATCGCGAAAATGGTGAAGGCTGTCCAAGAAATCGCCGTGAAATACGATTTGCTCATATGCACATTTGGTCACGCGGGAGACGGCAACTTGCATCCGACGATATTGACGGATGTGCGGGATGATGCCGAAATGGCGAGGGTGGAAATGGCGTTCGCGGAAATCTTCGACCAAGCGATCAAACTCGGCGGCACGATTACAGGTGAACACGGAGTCGGGGAAATGAAAGCGCCTTATTTGGAATGGAAGATCGGCAAAGCAGGAATTGACACGATGAAAAGCATTAAACAGGCAATCGATCCGCTCAATATAATGAACCCGGGGAAAATTTTCGCCAAGTCATCGAAGAAAAGGGTTGTGGTGCAGCATGAGTAGTGCACAGGCTGAGTTGGTCCGGCAATCGTTCGTCACCCATGTCGATGAAAACAGGCTGATGGATTGCATGCGATGTGGGTTCTGTCTGCCGGCATGCCCGACATACATCCACTCCGATTACGATGAAACTCAGTCGCCACGCGGCAGGATCGCCCTAATGAAAGCGGTCCGCGACGGTGATGTCGAATGGGACGGTTCCATCGAAGAGGCTTTCGACCTTTGCCTTGGCTGTAGGGCGTGCGAACCTGCGTGTCCCGCAGGTGTCCAATACGGAACACTTATCGAGGAGACGCGCGAAGCGATTCTTTCCGTTAAACCGCAGACATTGAAGGAGAAAACGATCCGGAAAGGGGCGTTCGACCATCTTTTCGCCGACCAGCGGAAGATGAAGACTGCCGTGAAACTCGTGACGTTCTATCAAAAAACGGGGTTGCAGAAGGTTGTCCGGAAGGTCGGCTTCATGGAGCTCTTCCCTCCATTCGTGAAAGATATGGAAAGGTCGCTGCCCGCCCCGCCGAAAAAGCGCCGGACGCTTAGCCAATTGACCGAAAAGAAAACGACAGTCGCCTTCTTCGCCGGTTGCCTTATGGATACGATGTTCCAGGAGACAAATCGGAATACGATCGATCTGTTGAACACGCTCGGCTGTGAAGTGGTCATTCCGAAGAACCAGCAATGCTGCGGCGCCTTGCAAGGGCATAGCGGTGAAATGGAACGGGCGAGAAGGAACGCGAAAGCGAATCTTGAAGCATTCGATCTCGATGGCATCGACTATATCGTCAACAATGCAGGTGGTTGTGGAGCGTTCCTGTCCGAATATGACCGGCTGTTCGAGCGGGATCCGGCTTTGCTTGCGAAGGCGCAGCAGTTCTTCGAAAAGCAGATTGATATTTCCTCGTTGCTCGTAAAGCTTGGCATTATCGATGAGCTATTAAAGCAACCGGTGACAGATACGGATGAAATCGTCACTTATCAGGATTCCTGCCACTTGCGGAATGTCAATCGAGTGAAGGACGAGCCAAGGGAAATATTGAAAGCGGTCAAAGGCAGTCTATTTGTGGAAATGCCCGGTTCGCATCTTTGTTGCGGTTCCGCCGGTGTATATAATTTACTTCAACCAGAAATGGCTTCACGAATTCTCGGTTCGAAAATGGAAGAGGTGAAACGGGTTCAGGCAACGACGATCATTACGACAAATCCAGGATGTTTGCTTCAAATGAAAGTCGGCGTAGAAAGGGAAGGCTTATCCGGAACTGCCCGCGCCATGCATATCGTCGATTTTATTCACGAAAAAATTATAGAAACCTACGGAGGGAAATGAAATGAAGATGAAAAAAGGCAAAATTTTAGGGGCGATCGGTTTAACGGCGATGCTCATGCTGGGTGCTTGTTCAAAAGACGACACGGGCAGCGCATCAAGTGATAAAAAATACAATTTGAAAATGTCCGTAACGGTGAACGACTCTTCCACATGGTACAAAGCAGCGGAAAAACTGGCCAACGACATGAAGGAAGAAACGGACGGCAGGATTAATATCGAAGTGTTCCCGAATGAGCAGTTATCGGGTGGTGACCAAGGGAAAGGTGTCGAGCTATTGGCAAAAGGGCAGACGGATTTGAGCTTGCACTCCACAATCATTTATTCCATCCTCGATGATCGATTCGGAGTGCCGAGTGCGCCGTTCCTGTTCAGTGAACATGCGGAAGCGGATAAAGTGTTCAGTGGCAAAGGCGGTGAAATGATCGGGGAAATCTTGAATGAAAAAGGCGTTGAATTGCTTGGGTTCGGAGAAAACGGCTTCCGCCAAGTGACGAACAGCAAACATGAAATTAAATCGCCTGCAGATATGAAAGGGATGAAAATCCGTATCCCTGGCATTAACATGTACACCGATCTGTACCGTGCATTAGGGGCTGACCCTACGACAATGGCATTCTCTGAAGTGTTCACGTCGTTGCAGCAAGGCACGATCCACGGGCAGGAAAACCCGATTGACGTCATCCATTCTTCTAAGCTGAATGAAGTTCAAGATTATTTGACGACATGGAACTATTCTTACGATCCATTAGTGCTCGGAATGAACAAAAAGCTATTCGATTCGATGAGCAAGGAAGATCAGGAGCTGTTCAAGAAGTTAGGAAAAGAAGCTGCGGCTTATCAAATCGAGCTTGCACGTGAAAAAGAAGCGCAGCAAATTGAAGAGTTGAAAGTTGCCGGCATGCAATTCTATGAGCCGACAGAAGCGGAAATGGAAGAATTCAAAGCTGCCGTTCAACCGCTTTACGAAAAATACACAGATATTTGGGGCGAAGATTTGCTTAAAGCATTCCAAGATCAATAAGTGGAGGGAACATGAATGGAAAGAGTGATTAGCAGATTAGAAGAGTGGATTGTTGTAATCGTTTTGTCCATCATGTCCACCATCGCTTTTGTGAACATCCTTTCAAGGGGATTTGCGAACCATTCGTTCTCCTTTGCCGAGGAGATCACGGTGAATTTGTTCGTAGCACTCACTTTCGTCGGGACAGCCATCGGTGTGCGGCAATACGCACACCTTGGCTTTACTCTCGTATATGATACGGCGAATTTATTCGTCAAAAACATCATTACGATTCTCGTTGGTGTCTTGATGTCATTATTGTTTGTCATTCTCATCTATTTCGGAATTCAAATGCTCTTGTTCCAAGTGGAAATGGGACAAAAGACGCCAGCACTCGGATGGCCGCAATGGGTGTTCTCAATGGCAATGCCAATCGGGGCGGCATTGTGCCTGTTCAGGACGATACAAGCGACAATAAAAGAATTTCGTGAGCAAAACCGGAAAGGGGAGCAGGCGGTATGACGGCATTATTATTATTTGGTCTGTTTTTCCTGCTCGTTATGCTACGGCTGCCGATTGCAGTTGCACTTGCCATCTCGTCCATTGCTGTACTGTTCACAGGTAGCGGGATGTTCGGCCTTGAATTGGTCGCGGATATTATGTATTCGAGCGTGTCAAAGTTCACGTTGCTAGCCATCCCATTTTTCATTTTGGCAGGAGTCATCATGGAGCAGGCGGGCATATCGAAAAGACTGATCGAGTTCGCGCAAACATTAGTCGGCCACCGGAAAGGCGGAATCGTCTTCGTCACCGTCATGACGGCGATTTTCTTCGCGGCGATTTCCGGGTCTGGTCCGGCGACAGTCGCGGCAATCGGTGGAATCCTCATTCCGGCAATGGTGAAGAGTGGTTATAAGAAGGAGACGGCAGGTGGACTTGTAGCAAGTTCAGGCGCAATCGGCATTATCATTCCTCCAAGTATCGCTTTCATCGTATTTGCAGTTGTAGCGGGCGATCAGATTCCAGTATCGATCGGACGATTGTTCATAGCGGGCATCATCCCGGGATTATTGCTTGGCGGCGGCTTCATTCTTGCTGCAATGTATGTCAGATGGAAGCAGGAGCGGACGGAAGGCCCTATTGAAGGGCATGTCCAAGAAAAGGCGACAGGCACGGAGCGCGTGAAAGCGTTTCTAAGTGCGTTTTGGGGATTATTGATTCCTATTATCATTTTAGGCGGGATTTACGGCGGATTCTTCACGCCAACTGAAGCAGCGGTCGTTGCAGTGTTTTACGGATTATTCGTCGGTTTCGTCATCTACCGGGAACTGAACGTGAAAAAGCTTTATGACATATTAGTTGCGGCTTCGGTCCAAACCGCCACTGTCATGTTCATCGTCAGTGCAGCGTCCGTCTATGCGTATATTATTACGACGGAGCAGATTGCGAGACAAATTTCCAGTGCGATGCTCGGCATTTCGGAAAATCCGATCTTCATTCTATTGCTCGTCAACGTATTGCTGTTAATTGCGGGTATGTTCATCGATGCAATTTCCGCCTACTACATTTTCATTCCGATTTTATTGCCGATCATGCTCGTTCTGAATGTCGATCCGACCGTTTTCGGTGTCTTCATGACAGTCAACTTGGCAATCGGTTTATTCACGCCGCCTGTAGGATTGAACCTATTCGTTGCGGCGGGCATTTCGGGGACGTCGATCGGCAGATTGTCAATAGGGGTTATGCCGTTCATCGTTTCTTCGATTATCATCCTGTTGCTCATTACATTCATACCGCAAATATCTACGTTTTTACCTGATTTATTAAACGTTAAATAGGGGGGAGTTTGGCATGAGACTTAAGGGGCAGACAGCAATTATTACGGGAGCGGCGAGCGGCATCGGAGCTGAATCCGCGGTCCGTCTTGCTAGAGAAGGTGCAAATATCGTTTTGATCGACTTGAATCCTTGTGTCAAAACAATCGATTCCATTAAAGAGGAGAACTCTGATGCGAACGTGTTGGAATGCCTAGGGGATATACGGGACCCGGAATTCGTCAAAGCGGCTGTCGGTCGTGCGTCCGATTCGTTCGGGGAACTGCATATTTTGGTGAACAATGCGGGAACTTGCGGCAGGCTTGGGATAGACACGATGACTCTCGAAATATGGGACCGTGACATGGACACGAATGTGAAAGCCGCATTCCTGTTCATGCAGGCAGTCGTTTATCCGCATATGGTCGAACAGAAATACGGACGGATCATCAACATCAGCTCCATTTCAGGCATCAACGGTGGAGTCACTTCGGGAGATGGCACGAATGGTCGATCGGGACCTGCTTACGCTGCTTCGAAAGGGGCGGTCATCGCGTTGACGAAATGGGCGGCAAAAGAATTAGGTCCGCTCAATATTACTTGCAATTCAGTGGCGCCGGGGGCAACCGAGACGGGCATCACTTCCGGAGTCCCTTATGATGTAAGCGGGCAAGCGATCAAGCGGATGGGGACGACCGCCGATATCGCGGAAGCGGTCCTTTATTTCGCATTGCCGGAATCAGGCTATACGACCGGCCAAGTGCTGAAGGTCGATGGGGGCTATAGCTTTGGATAAGCGTATTCAAGCTGTGCATGACAGGAAGTCAGATCGTATTGCCGGGCGCTTCATGAAAGGCATCGACCTATTTGAAGGGATCAAAGGGGTTTGCAAGGAGTTTGGAGTGGAAGCGGCTCAGTTTCAATGTCTCGGGTCGCTTGAGTACGCAACGTATGTCCAGCCGGATCAGAATAAAGATGGAACTTTGTACTATTCATCGGAAAATATCACGGATTCACCGGTTGAACTATTATCGGGAACCGGCTTTGTCGGGCTTGATATGGAAGGGGAGCCGGAAGTTCATTTCCATGGAATGATTGTAGACTGTAATAAAAACATAACTGGTGGGCATTTTATCGATGGCAAGAATCCGGTCGCGGTTACGATCGAGTTCATTCTATTCCCATTGAACGGCATCAAGATGCAACGTGACTTGGATGAGTTTTACGGCATTCCTGTATTTCAATTTAGGGAGAAGGAGTGAGGGGCATGGAAACATTGGGGAAGTTTGCAATGAAATCGGCCGCCGCCTATCCGGACAAGGTGGCTGTGAAGGATAAGGATCGGTCATTTACATACCGGGAAATGATGGAGCGGGTTTTTGCCTTGACAGCATATTTTCGGGAGTCGGGGTTACAAAAAGGGGATCGGGTCGGAATTCTCATGGCAAATCGGCTCGAGCATATCGAACTTGACGTTGCGGCTTCACTCACAGGCGTCATTAAAGTTCCATTAAATTATCGACTTCACCCAAAAGAGCATGAATATATGTTGAAGGATGCCGATGTAAGTCTCCTGATCGGGGACAAAGCGTTGATTGAACCAATCGGAACGGACGTCGCTGTATTGGCGGTTGGGGAGGAATATGAGCAAGCGGTTGAGGCGCACCTCGGAAAGCGCCATATAGAGGAAGTCAGGGAAGATGAACTATTCGCGATTATGTATACATCGGGAACGACTGGCAATCCGAAAGGCGTCATGCTATCACACCGCAATATGATATCCGGAGCGTTGTCGCTAGCCGTCGTATGCGATACGAACTATGACGACATTATTGGACATGTCGCGCCATTGACGCACGGCAGCAACTTTCTATCCCATGTCGCCTGGCTGTATGGCTTGACCCAAGTCGTGTTCGATAAATTCGAGCCAGAAGAGTTCGTCAATGATTTGGAGAGGGAGCGGGTGTCGACGATTTTCCTCGTGCCGACGATGGTGAATTTGATGATTCAACATCCAAATTTCGATCCAGCGAAGCTATCAACATTGAAAACAATCAATATGGCGGGCTCGGCGATTGCAGCAAGTAAGCTTGAGCATGCATTGTCGCTCGTCGGTCCGATTTTCGCCCAAACATATGGGCAAGTTGAAGCACCGATGTGCATTACGATGATGCCGAAGAACGAAATGGGGAACAGGCTTGAGTCATGCGGCCGAACAGGACTTTTCGTCGACGTGAAAATCATCGATGACGAAGGGAAGGAAGTTGCAGACGGGGAAGTGGGCGAAATCATCTGCAAAGGATCCCTCGTCATGCAAGGCTATTGGAATAACAAGAAGGCGACCGAAGAGACGTTAAGGGACGGCTGGCTGCATACAGGAGACCTCGGTTGGAAGAGTACGGAAGGGTATCTTCATATCGTAGACCGCAAAAAGGACGTCATCATTTCGGGAGGCGTCAATATTTATCCGCGAGAAGTGGAGGAAGTGCTTAATGTACACACAGGCGTGAAGGAAACTTGTGTAATCGGCGTTCCTGATGAAAAGTGGGGCGAAAATGTCGTCGCCTACGTCGTCTTGAACGGGACGGCGGAAGTGACGGAAGAAGAACTCATCGCTTTATGCATCGAAAACATGGCAAGTTTCAAAAAGCCGAAGGAAATCCATATCGTTGACGAACTGCCGAAGAGCTCGTACGGAAAAATCCTGAAACGGGAACTCCGCAGTAAGCATGAGGGGGTCAAGGCATGACGAATGTGTATGTCCACGGCATCGGAATGACGCAATTCGGCACGTTCGTCGACCGCTCGATGAAAGAATTGCTTATGGAAGCGTGCATTCAAGCATTGGAGGATGCCGGCAATCCGAAAGTCGATGCTGTATTTGTCGGGAATTTCATGGGCGGCGCCATTTATAACCAAGAAATTCTTGGAGCAATCGTTGCGAATGAGTTAGGGCTTGGATTCATTCCAACAGCGAAGGTCGAAGGGGCTTGCGCTTCAGGCGGAATTGCATTGCGGCAAGGCATTATGGGCGTCTTGAGCGGGGAATATGAAACGGTTCTCGTAGCGGGCGTGGAGAAAATGAAACACGCCTCCACATCCGACGTAACCCAGGCAATCAATGCGGCGATGGACAATGATTCGAATGAAAAACAGGCGGGATTGACGTTTCCGGGTTTTTTCGGCGTCTTGGCAAACCGGTATTTCTACGAAACCGGTGCATCGAAAAAACATTTGGCGATGGTCGCCTTGAAAAACCGGGAGCATGCGCTCAATAATCCGCTCGCGCAATTCCAAAAGCGTGCGACACTCGATGAAATACTGAATGCCCGCATCATCACGAATCCGTTAGGCCTATTCGATTGTTCGCCGATGACGGATGGGGCGGCAGCTCTCCTCATCTCCAAGAACAAGTCGGGCGTGCATATTCGTTCATCCGCCCAAAGCTCGGGACCGACGCAAATGCAGGATGCGGATGACCTGTTATCCATTCCGGCGATCCGGGAATCGGGCCGCCTCGCCTATGAAAAGGCGGGCGTCGGGCCGGAAGACATCGATGTCGTCGAAATCCATGACTGCTTCTCGATGACGGAAGTGCTCGCCATCGAGGAGTTGGGGTTCTTCAAAAGTCGCGAAGGTTGGAAGGCAGTCGAAGAGGGACGGACGAAATCGACGGGAGACAAGCCGGTCAATACGAGCGGAGGATTGCTGTCGCGCGGCCATCCGATCGGGGCGACAGGCATCGCGCAAATTTATCACCTCGTCCGGCAACTTCGAGGCACGGCTCCGAACCAAGTGGACGGGGCGAAACTCGCGTTGGCTCAAAACTTGGGCGGCACAGGTTCGTATTCGACGGTACACATTTTGGAGAGGGTGTGATGACGTGAAGATTTTTAAATGCAATTCATGTGATTACGGAAGTATCACATCGAAATACACATGTCCGTCGTGCAGAATCGGCAAGCTTGAAGAGAAGGAAGTGTCTCCGAAAGGAACGGTCTTCAGCTTTACGGATATCCATATCGCTCCCGCCGAGTTTGCGGACATCGCCCCTTATACAATCGCACTTATCCAGCTTGACGATGCGGATGTGAAAGTGACCGCACGGATGGATGGGCAAGTGCAGATCGGCGATGCGGTTGATTTGGACAAGGTTGATGGCGGCGCTTATTTATACACGAAAGTCTGATGGCTTGTGCTTGGAGTTGTGTTGCGACTCTAAGCACAGGTCTTTTATCTTCATGTGAGCGCAATTGAGTAAGGAGGGAATCTATTGAAATTATTGCAAGTAGCGACAGGGATCGTTTCGAAATATTTGCCGTTATGGATCGTCCTTCTATCCGTAATCGCGTACTTGGCCCCGGATGTCTTTATTCCGATACGTGGTTTGACAGGCGCTGGGCTCGGAACGATCTTTCTTCTGATGGGTCTGTCTTTATCGACCGATAAACTGATGGCGGTCATTAAAAACCCGAAATTTGCATTTTTTGGCGTCTTCCTCAAATGGACAATGACAGTCGGTGTCTCGATAACGATCGCTTATTTGTTCTTTAAGGACGAAGCGGAAATTGCGACTGGTGTCATTTTAGCGGGGACGGTTCCAAGTGGCACGTCCGCCAATATTTACACATTCATCGCAGGCGGCGAAGTGGCATTGAGCATTACGATGGCGACGATGGATACGTTCATTTCGCCAGTTTTGACGCCTACGCTCGTGCAAGTGTTTGCGGGGAAATTGATACCGATCGCGTTTTGGCCTCTGTTTCTCAATATTATTTATATCGTGTTCATTCCGTTGTTGGCGGGATTGTTCATCCAATGGAAGTGGACGAAAAAGGTGGAAGTGATCAGGCCATACACATCTGTCCTCTCGCAGCTTGCGTTATTCATCGTCATCGTATCGGTCATCTCAAGTGCGCAGCAATCATTGCAGCAGAACTTATCGGTGCTGCCACTCGTGTTCGCAGCAGTCGTACTTCAAGTGTGCATTCCGATGGCAGGAGGCTATTTCATTGCGAAGCTAATGAAAGTGGCTGAACAGAACGCCCGCGCCATTCTGTTCCATACGGGCATCTGCAACACCGCCCTCGCTGCGACGCTCGCAATGGAGCATGTCAGCTCCCTCGCAGCCGTGCCGGCCGTCGCTAACATGGTCGTCAATTTGACAGTAGGAGCGCTCGTCGCAAGTCTGTTTGAGAATAAATTCAAAATACCAGAGCATGACTCGGTAGTCGCCAGTGAATAGAAATCGCCGTGCCGGCGTATGTACCCCCTTAGTAGTTCATACGCTAAAGTATTAGCTTGTCAGGGGGTTGCATGTTGAAAAAGAGGACAATGAACATAACGGCTGTCATTTTACTTTTGCTCATGATGGCGGCTTGCGGCGGAAAATCACCAGCCGGCCAAGCCGCCTTTACACCGAAGGATGC
The DNA here is from genome assembly GCF_943736995.1 of Sporosarcina sp. Marseille-Q4943. Lineage (GTDB taxonomy): Bacteria > Bacillota > Bacilli > Bacillales_A > Planococcaceae > Sporosarcina. Next base: position 787,772 of record NZ_CALSFT010000002.1, read on the forward strand.
CGTCGAACTGGCGACCGCTTGGACCGGGGCGGAAGCGATGATCCAAGCCGGCGGACTGTACAAAGAGGGCGAGTACAAGACATTCGCCCATAAAGGCTTGGAGTACCGCTTTTTGGCGTCTCATTTGGATTCCAGGAAGAAAATGAGAGCAGAGCTGCAGAAGTTCGTGACGAAGAAGAAAGCGAAACGTTTCATGAAGGAAAACGGCATTCTGAAACATAATGGAAAATTGGCCTCGCCAGAAGCGGAATCTCCACCTGGATCACTGCTCCTATGGGAAATCGCGACGGCAAGGGAAGTGAAATCGAAAAAAAGCAAGAAGACATTCGAATTGACAATCCCGATCGGTGACACGAGAACTGCGGAGACAATCATAGTGAGCTACGTCCACGTGAAAAAATTCGGCTGGCGGATTGATAAATTCAATGAGTAGAAGAGAAGGGCCGTTTATTCCAGCACGAACTCAACTTCATCTAGCAAAAGCACTCTCAACATTCTCCTCGAAAAACGTAATAAAAATCTCCATTCTAGCAAGTGATTTCCATCCACTACCCTAAATTTCACTTGTCGTCTACCGCAATGAACAACGAAGAAAAAAATATTTTCAAGTTGTCATATTTCCGACAATATGCAATATATCGCTAATGTAAGCGGATACAAAAAATACTATAATTCTTAATTGAACAATAATTATAAAAAGATAGTTGACGTAGGTAAAAATACGATATATGATAGCAACAATCTATTTGGATATGTGATTCATTTCACGCAATTCATTTAGTTGGAATGTTCTTGGATGATTTGATTAGGAGAGATAGCAATGAGAAGTGACATGATTAAAAAAGGGATTGACCGTGCGCCTCATAGGAGTCTCCTTTACGCAACGGGTGTGAAAACGAAAGATTTGGAGAAACCTTTCATCGGTGTATGTAATTCATATATTGATATTATTCCAGGTCACAAACATTTAAATAAATTTGCTGAAATTGTAAAAGATGCAATTTGGGAAGCCGGCGGGGTTCCATTCGAGTTCAATACGATTGGTGTTGATGATGGAATCGCGATGGGGCATATCGGAATGCGTTACTCGCTTCCGAGCCGCGAGCTGATTGCGGATTCTGCTGAAACGGTCATCAATGCACACTGGTTCGACGGAGTGTTCTACATTCCGAACTGTGACAAGATCACGCCAGGCATGCTCATGGCGGCGGTCCGGACGAATGTCCCTTCCGTATTTGTTTCAGGCGGACCGATGGAGGCTGGCGTATCCTCGTCAGGCTCACCGCTGTCCCTCACGTCGGTATTCGAAGGGGTCGGAGCATATAAGTCGGGTAAAATGACGGCGGAAGAGCTCCTCGACATTGAGAACAATGCATGTCCGACGTGCGGATCGTGCTCAGGAATGTTTACCGCGAACTCTATGAACTGTCTAATGGAAATGCTAGGAATGGCGTTGCCGGGCAATGGAACGATCGTCGCGACTTCCGATGAGCGCCATAAGCTGATCAAGGAAGCGGCGAAGAACTTGATCCGCATGGTAAAAGAGGATGTCAAACCGCGTGACATTATTACGAAGGAAGCGATCGATGACGCATTCGCACTCGATATGGCGATGGGCGGATCGACCAATACGGTTCTACATACATTGGCGATTGCACACGAAGCGGAAATCGAATATAGCGTCCAGGATATTAACAAAGTTGCCGAAAGGGTTCCGTATTTAGCGAAAATCATGCCGGCATCCGATATTTCCATGGATGATATTTTTAAAGCAGGCGGCGTCAGTGCCATCATCAATGAACTTACAAAAATACCTGGAGCTATCCACCCGGATCGCATCACAATTTCAGGAAAAACGATGAGGGAAGACGTTCAGGACTATCAAATTACAAACGATCAAGTAATTCGGACGAAGGATAACCCGTACAGCCCGGTAGGCGGCTTGTCCGTCCTATTCGGAAATATCGCACCGGACGGCGGCGTCATCAAAGTCGGGGCGGTCGATCCTTCCATCAAGCAGTTCACCGGTGAAGCGATCGTCTTTGAATCTCAGGAAGCTGCGCAGGAAAACATCGACAACGGCACGGTCCGTGAAGGGCATGTCGTCGTCATCCGCTACGAAGGTCCGAAAGGCGGGCCGGGCATGCCAGAAATGCTCGCTCCGACATCAGCCATTCAAGGTAGAGGCTTAGGAACGAAGGTTGCGCTCATTACTGATGGTCGCTTCTCCGGGGCGTCCCGAGGCATTTCAATCGGACATATTTCACCGGAAGCGGCTGAAGGCGGCCCGATTGCATTAGTTGAAGATGGAGATATTATCGACATCGATCTGACGAACCGGACGATCGAGCTGAAAGTTTCAGATGAAGTATTGGCGGAACGCAGAGCGAAACTGCAGCCATTTGAACCGAAGATTAAAAAAGGCTATTTGGCCAGATATTCAAAACTTGTCACGTCCGCAAGTACAGGCGGCGTGATGAAAATATAACAATTCGATGATGGGGCAAAAGGGGATAGATCCTTGCATTCACAGAGAGCCGGTCGTGCTGGAAGCCGGCAATGCAACTATCCGCGATATCACCCCGGAGTGGACTGCTGAAAAGGAAACTGAGTAGGCAATCCCGGGCTCGTGTAAGATGGGCTCGTTATCAGCGAATGGACTTCGATTTTGGAGTCCGTTCACGAGGCGGCGGATGCCGCGAACAAGGGTGGTACCATGAAAAGCTTTTTCATCCCTTATACGAAGAACAGGATTTCTTTGTGTGGGGAGAAAAGGCTTTTCTTTTTTATATAAAATAGGCGATTAGAAAAGTAAGGAGGAGTTCGTACATGAGTGCGGAAGTTCAAACGAAGCAGGCAGTGATGGAAATGGCGCCAGAGACTAAGGAAGAAAAACAGAAAATTCAACCGATGGATGGTTCTGCTATCTTAATTCAAGGGTTGAAAGACCAAGGTGTCGAAGTCATTTTCGGTTACCCTGGAGGTGCCGTCCTACCGATTTACGACGCATTATACAAGGATCCGATTCCCCATGTGCTTGCCCGTCATGAACAGGGAGCCATCCATGCAGCGGAAGGCTATGCGCGAGTATCCGGAAAACCGGGCGTTGTCATCGCGACATCAGGTCCGGGTGCGACAAATCTGGTGACAGGAATTACGGATGCGATGATGGATTCATTGCCGCTCGTCGTCTTCACGGGGCAAGTGGCAACCACAGTCATCGGGACGGATGCATTCCAGGAGGCGGATATCATCGGCATTACGCAGCCGATCACAAAGCATAACTACCAGGTACAGGACGTCGCGGACCTCCCAAGGATCATCAAAGAAGCATTCCATATCGCCTCAACGGGCAGACCCGGCCCTGTTGTCGTAGATATTCCTAAAAACGTGGCTACGGAAATCTTCGTCACGGAGGAGGAACGGAATGCTGAAGTGAATCTGCCGGGTTACCAGCCGACAACCACTCCGAATTACTTGCAAATACAAAAGGCAGCAGAAGCGATCCGTTTTGCACGGAAGCCGCTCATCCTGGCAGGTGCGGGCGTGTTGCACGGCCAGGCGATGGAAGAATTAAAGACTTTGGTTGAAACGAAACGGATTCCTATTACGAACACATTGCTCGGACTCGGAAGCATCGCTGGAAACCATGAATTGTTCCTTGGCATGGCAGGCATGCACGGGACCTATACGGCCAATATGGCAATTAGCGAATGCGACGTATTAATCAATGTCGGCGCACGATTCGACGACCGGTTGACAGGCAATCTGGACACTTTCGCTCCGCATGCGAAAGTCATCCATATCGATATCGACCCGGCGGAGATCGGAAAGAACGTCCCGACCGACATCCCGATCGTGGCGGATTCGAAGGAAGCGTTAAAAGCTTTGCTCAACCAGGACTTCCATGCACCTGAATCTGACGACTGGATCGCATACTTGAATGGTTTACAGGAAGAAGCGCCGTTATGGTACAACGTCGACGAGCACGAAATCCTGCCACAAGAAGCAATCCAAATGATCCATCGCATTACCGAGGGAGATGCAATTGTCACGACGGACGTCGGACAGCATCAAATGTGGGCGGCTCAATATTATTCATTGAACAATCCCGATCATTGGGTTACGTCGGGCGGCCTCGGAACGATGGGCTTCGGATTCCCGGCTGCAATCGGTGCGCAACTCGCGAAGCCGAATGAAAGAGTTATTGCAATTGTCGGAGATGGTGGTTTCCAAATGACGGCGCAGGAGCTGTCCCTCTTGCAGGAGATGAGAATTCCAGTGAAAGTCGTCATCTTGAACAACATGGCGCTCGGAATGGTTCGCCAATGGCAAGAGACATTCTACGATGAACGCTATTCCCAGTCATTGATTCCCGTCCAGCCGGATTTTGTCAAGCTTGCGGAAGCCTATGACTTGAAAGGGTATCGCATTACAAAGAAAGAGGACGCTGAACAGATTTTCCGTGAAGCGCTTCTGTCGGACGAACCGGTGCTTATCGATTGCCGGGTGAAAATGTTGGAAAACGTCTATCCGATGGTGGCACCAGGAAAAGGACTACAGGAAATGATCGGGGTGAAGAGCGAATGAGAAGAGTCATATCGGTCACAGTCATCAATCAAAGTGGAGTATTGAACCGGGTGACAGGATTGCTCATGAAACGGCAATTCAATATTGAAAGCATCTCGGTCGGGCATTCCGAACAGCCGGGCATGTCGAAAATGACATTCATCGTCAATGTGGAAGATGAACAGAAAATCGAACAACTCGTCAAGCAGCTCCAAAAACAGATCGATGTCATCAAAGTGAATGACATTACTGACAAAGCAATCGTCATGCGGGAGCTCGCGCTCGTAAAAGTCGTCTCACCGCCACATGCGCGCAGTGAAATCAGCAGCATCGTCGAACCGTTTCGCGCAACGGTCATCGACTCAGGGAAAAACGTCGTCACGTACCAAGTAACCGGCGCACCCGAGAAGATCGAGGCATTCATCGATCTCGTCAAGCCTTATGGCATTAAAGAATTAGCAAGGACCGGAGCAACGGCATTCACCCGTGAAATCCAAAAGGTCAACTCACCACAGTTATCCATTTTAAAATAAAAATAAAAACCCAAAACCCAAGGAGGAACTAACAATGGCTAAAATGTATTACAACCAGGATATCAATGAAGGACTACTACAAGGAAAGACGATCGCAGTCATCGGATACGGCTCACAAGGTCACGCACACGCACAAAACTTGAAAGACTCAGGATTTGACGTAGTCGTCGGCGTACGCCCAGGAAAATCTTTTGATCAGGCGAAGGAAGACGGCCTTGACGTGAAAACAGTAGCTGAAGCGGCTGAACAAGCGGATCTTATCATGATTCTTCTTCCGGACGAGAGACAAAAGAAAGTGTATGACGAAGAGATCCAACCAGCATTAAAAGCAGGCAAGTCCCTCGTTTTCGCACACGGATTCAACGTTCACTTCGGACAAATCGTACCGCCTGCAGACGTCGACGTATTCCTCGTCGCACCGAAAGGCCCTGGACATCTCGTCCGCAGAACGTATGAAGCAGGCGCTGGCGTACCGGCATTGTTCGCGGTATACCAAGACGTTTCCGGGCAAGCAAAAGACGTTGCTCTCGCATATGCGAAAGGAATCGGCTCCGCTCGTGCAGGCGTACTTGAAACTTCATTCAAAGAAGAGACGGAAACTGACCTATTCGGTGAGCAGGCAGTACTTTGCGGCGGATTGACTTCCCTCGTCAAAGCCGGCTTCGAAACATTGGTGGAAGCAGGTTATCAGCCTGAACTTGCTTATTTTGAAACGATGCATGAATTGAAACTGATCGTCGACCTCATGTACGAAGGCGGCATGTCCGGAATGCGCTATTCAATTTCCGACACGGCTGAATGGGGCGATTACGTATCAGGACCGCGTGTCGTTGATGCGGATACGAAAGCACGCATGAAAGACATTTTAACGGAAATCCAAGAAGGTAAATTCGCGGAAGGTTGGATTGCAGAAAACGAAAACAACCGTCCGGACTACAATGCGTATAAAGAATCGGAAGCGAAGCACCAAATCGAAGTCGTTGGAGAAAAGCTTCGTGCGATGATGCCGTTTGTAAATGAAGGCAAGAAAACAAAACAGAAGGAAGTGGTGGGTAGTGCGAAAAATTGACATCTTTGATACGACACTTCGTGATGGTGAACAATCGGCCGGCATCAATCTGAACACGGCTGAAAAGATGGAAATTGCCCGCCAACTAGAACGTTTTGGCGCTACGGTGATCGAAGCAGGGTTCCCTGCTTCCTCACCTGGTGATTTCGAAGCAGTACAGCGTATTGCAAACACAGTGAAGAACTCGACAGTGACCGGGCTTGCCCGTGCAATGAAAAGCGATATCGATACATCATGGGAAGCGCTGAAAGGCGGACAGCAACCGCATCTCCACGTATTTTTGGCCACGTCACCGATCCATATGGAACATAAATTGATGAAAACGCCTGACCAAGTCGTGGACATCGCAGTTGAAGCTGTAAAATACGCAAAAAAATTCTTTCCTCTCGTTCAATGGTCAGCAGAAGACGCATTCCGTTCCGACCCTGCATTCCTCGTCCGGATCATCAATCAAGTGATCAAAGCCGGTGCGACGACAATTAATATCCCTGACACGGTCGGTTATGCAACGCCACAAGAATACGGGGCTTTATTCAAATTCTTGAAGGAGAATGTGACAGGCATTGAGCGTGTGAAACTATCTGCGCATTGCCATAACGATTTAGGGATGGCTGTCGCTAACTCCATCGCAGCGATTGAAAATGGTGCCGATCAAGTCGAAGGCACGATTAACGGGATCGGTGAACGGGCTGGAAATGCAGCGCTCGAAGAAATTGCTGTTGCCCTCCATATACGCAAAGACGTTTACGGTTTTGAAACGGGCATCAATTTACAGGAAATCAAACGCACGAGCCAATTGGTCAGCCAGTTGACAGGCGTCGTCATTCAGCCGAACAAGGCGGTTGTCGGGAAGAATGCGTTCGCCCATGAATCGGGAATCCATCAGGACGGCATGCTGAAAAATCGTGAAACATATGAAATCATCACCCCGGAACTGATCGGTGATAAGACTGCTCCGCTAGCACTCGGTAAGCATTCAGGCCGCCATGCATTTAAGGACCGTGCTGTATCGATGGGCTTTGAGCTGAGCGATGCGCAATTAAATGAAGCGTTCGTCGAGTTCAAGAAGCTCGCCGACCGCAAGAAGGAAATTACGGAAGACGATCTATTCGTCCTCTTCACAGGGAAGCAAATTGCGTATGCAGATGCGGACATTTATGAATTGACGAATGTGCAAGTGCAATACGGCACTTCCAATGTTCCGACAGCTACAATTGCAGCGAATGTTCCTTCCGGGGAAAATGTCGTCGTTGCGACAACAGGCGCCGGTTCGGTCGAAGCGATCTTCAATGCTCTTGAGCTGCTCGTCAAAGGGCAAGTCAACATTCTGGACTACCGCGTCACATCAATCGGCAAAGGACGCGATGCTTTAGGGGAAGCAGTCGTCAACTTGCGTTTCAACGGCGAAACATTCACAGGCCGCGACGTTTCACAAGACGTCTTAGAAGCATCCGCCAAAGCATATTTGAACGCTATTAATAGGAAATTAGTGAAGGATCAAGTGAAAGTGATGGAAACGGTTGGTCAGTGATTCGTAATGAAAGTTGCGTTATGCGTAATTGTGGGGATTTATGCGTGAACTTCGCGGATTATGCGCAGATTTACGGAATTATGCGTGAATAAACGAATTTATGCGCTTTTAGCAGTATTTATGCGTAAATTGAAAGGATTGGAGCGGAAGGCGGCGACTCCTGTGGGAAAAGCGTCAGCAGAAGACCCCGCAACGGAGCGATAGCGAAGTGAGGAGGCTGAAGCGACGCCCACGGAAAGCGTCCGCCTGGAGTGCAAATCCGATTAGAAGTTATTTATACATTAGTTAGTCTGAAGATTATGTGAATGGGAAGATGACAACAAGGAGGAGAAGTTCAATGGAAAAAAGAGTGGCTGTATTACAAGGTGATGGAATCGGACCAGAAGTGACGTCGGCGGCTGTGCGAGTTCTTGAAGTGGTTGCAAGACGATTCAACCACACATTCCATTTCAATTACGGTTCAATCGGAGGGGCGGCGATCGATTCGTTCAATGACCCGCTTCCGAAAGAGACAATCGAACTCTGTGAATCGAGTGATGCAGTGCTCTTAGGGGCGGTCGGCGGTCCGAAATGGGATCAAAACCCTTCGGAATTGCGACCTGAAAAAGGGTTGCTGGCGATTCGGAAGCATTTCGATCTATTTGCGAATCTCAGACCGGTCAAGGCTGTCCCATCCTTGCTTCAGGCTTCTCCTTTGAAGGAGGAAATCGTACGGGAAGTCGATATGATGATCGTCCGGGAGTTGACGGGCGGCATCTACTTCGGGCAACCGAGCCGCAAGACGGAGACTTCCGCAGTCGATACACTCGTCTATACACGTGAAGAAATTGAACGCATCGTTGAAAAGGCATTCGAGCTTGCGCGGATGAGACGGGGGAAGGTGACATCCGTCGACAAGGCGAACGTATTGGAGTCGAGCAAGCTTTGGCGTGAAGTCGTCGAAGAGAAGCGGAAAGGCTATCCGGATGTTGAAGTCGAGCATCAGCTCGTCGACTCGGCGGCAATGAAATTGATTACGAACCCGAAATCCTTCGATGTTGTCGTCACGGAAAACATGTTCGGCGACATTTTAAGCGACGAAGCGTCTGTCATCACCGGTTCGCTCGGCCTTATGCCGTCAGCAAGTGTTCGTTCCGATGGATTCGGCCTTTACGAACCAGTTCATGGCTCAGCGCCAGATGTAGCGGGAATGGGAATTGCGAATCCGGCAGCGGCTATCTTGTCGGCTGCAATGATGCTGCGTTACTCATTCGGAATGGATACGGAAGCGGCGGCGATCGAAAAAGCGGTGGATACCGTATTTGAGGATGGCCATTTCACAGCAGACCTCGCCGGGGACTCAGATCGCGCTCTTTCTACAACCGATTGGACAGATAAAGTGATCAACGAGCTTGATTTGCAGTTCGTCTCGAATAGCATCATGTTTTCCTATGTCTGAAATGAAAGGAGTAATTTAAATGGCGAAGACGATCATCGAAAAGATTTGGGAGCAGCATATTGTATACGAAGAACAGGGGAAGCCGGATCTGTTATATATCGACCTTCATTTATTGCATGAAGTGACGTCTCCTCAAGCGTTTGAAGGCTTGCGGCTGGCGGGGCGGAAAGTACGCCGTCCCGACCTCTGTTTCGCTACGATGGATCATAACGTTCCGACCCGAAATTTGCCGACCATCAACGACCCGATTGCCAAAAAGCAGATTACAACATTGGAGAGAAACTGCGAGGAGTTCGGCATCGAGCTTGCACATATGGAGCATCCGGACCAAGGAATCGTCCATATTATCGGTCCTGAACTCGGATTGACGCAGCCGGGCAAGACAATTGTTTGCGGGGATAGCCACACATCGACGCACGGTGCATTCGGCGCCATCGCGTTTGGAATCGGTACGAGCGAGGTCGAGCACGTTCTGTCGACACAGACGCTTTGGCAATCAAAACCGAAGACGATGGAAATACGGATCAATGGAAAACTCGGCTTCGGCGTCACTGCGAAAGACGTTATCCTTGCGATCATCGCCAAATTCGGCATCGATGTCGGAACGGGGCATATCGCCGAGTATACAGGTGAAGCGATCCGTTCCATGACGATGGAAGAACGGATGACGATTTGCAATATGTCCATTGAAGCGGGGGCAAAAGCCGGCTTGATCAGCCCGGATGAGACGACGATCGAGTATTTGAGGGGGCGCCGTCATGTCCCTGAAGGCGATGCGTTCGTGGAAGCCGCGGAGCAATGGCTCTCCTTGGCATCTGACGAAGGAGCCGTTTACGATACGGTTCTTGAAATCAATGCAGATGAAATAGAGCCATTTGTTACATGGGGCACGAATCCTTCGATGGGTTCCGGCATCAGCGCCAACGTCCCGTCAGCGGATGACTTTACGGATGAATCCGACAAGGAAGCCTTGAAAAAAGCGCTCGCTTACATGGGGCTTGAAGAAGGGACGCCGCTCACTTCAATCGAAATCCAACACGTCTTCATCGGATCTTGCACGAATGCACGGTTAAGCGATCTGCGGGCCGCTGCCGAAGTGATTGCAGGACAAAAAGTGCATCCGAATGTGACGGCAATCGTCGTTCCGGGTTCACGAACGGTGAAACGGCAAGCGGAAGAGGAAGGTTTGGATAGAATCTTCATTGAATCGGGTTTCGAATGGCGCGAGTCGGGATGCAGCATGTGCCTTGCGATGAACGATGATGTCGTTCCAGCAGGGGAGAGATGCGCATCGACATCGAACCGGAACTTCGAAGGCAGACAAGGGGCGGGTTCCCGTACCCATTTAATGAGCCCCGCAATGGCTGCGGCGGCAGCAATCAACGGTCATTTCACCGATGTACGTGAGATGAAGTTGGCTCACGCTTAATGAGCCCGAAGATGAAGAAAGGATGATTCCATGAAACCGATCAATGAAGTGCGCAGCGTCATGACCCCGTTAAATCGAAAAAACGTAGATACGGACCAAATCATATCGAAGGAATTCCTTAAGCGGATCGAACGGACCGGCTTTGGAAAATACCTTTTCTACCATTGGCGTTTTCAGGCGGACGGAACAGTAAACAAAGATTTCGTCTTAAACGACGACCGGTTCAAAGACTCAAAAATCTTGGTCGCTCATGATAATTTCGGATGCGGATCCTCTAGGGAGCACGCGCCATGGGCGATCCTTGACTACGGATTCGAAGTCGTCATCGCCCCGTCGTTTGCGGATATCTTCCATAATAACTGCTTCAAAAACGGTATCCTGCCGATTCGCCTCCGTGTGGAGGAAGTCGAAGAGCTTTTATCCAAAGGTGAGTCCGCTCCCTATACGTTGGAAATCAATCTAGGCGAGCAGACTGTAAAAAGCGAAGACGGAAAAACGTACTCATTCGACATCGACCCATATTATAAGCAAATGCTATTGAATGGATGGGACGAAATCGCGTTGACGTTCCAATACGAAGAGCAAATTGCCAAGTACGAAAAACAGCATGCATGAATTCGAATCCACCTCCCTTCACATTGTTGGGGAGGTGGATTTATTTATGAAGTTCTCGTTTACCTATTCAATGTTCTCATTCTATATAAAAAACTCCTCAATCTACATAAAGAAGTTCTCGTTTCCTCTAAAAACTTCTCACTCAATCTATTACATTAACTGTCTACTATTGTCGAAATAGTGTACAATGGATAAAAACGTAAAGAAATTTGTCTGTGACATAGATACTACTAGTAACAAGGGGTGGGCAAATGTTTGTATCCGTATTAAATGATCGATCTTTCTCGATGCAAGTGAAGGATGTCAATAGCACGTCGGGTGACGGATGGCGAAAAGTGTGGGGCAAGGAAGCGGCCGCTATCAATCCACTAGCAGCAGTGAACCAAGGACGTAACTCCCTAATCCTTGAAGCGGTTCGCACGAATGATTGGTCGGACTACCATCAGTTCCAGGCAAAACAGCATCCTGCCTGGTATGACAACGTCGGCGGGGTGATGAAGCAGAATAAGCTTTATTATGGCAATCTCATCGATGTGCAGAACCGCTCATTGAAAGAAGCGGTCCAGTCAGGCGACGAGGCGGAAATCGCGAGAAGGAAGGCGCGTATGGATGAGCTCATCACTGATTTTAAAAACGCTCCAGGGAAAGTGCCGCACGTTATCGCTTTCATCACCGATCCAGCATTGGCAGAGGCGCATGGCATTCCGAAGCCATCGAGCGACTGGTACAATTCGCCGTACAATAATGCGCTTGCCGCTTCACAAGGCCGTTTTGAAGATAAATACTGGTATGAAAACCCTTATTTCGCAGATCATCCGAACGAGATGGCTTTCGCATTGGAAGCTGTACAAGAATGGAGGCCGGACATCGCGAAAATTGCCGCGTCCATTAATAAAGGCGCCTATGAACGCAATGTCGCATCTTCTTCATTCAACGCAAAGCCGGTCGAGCCGTCCATCGTTGAAGAAGCGAAGGGCGATGATCGCCTGGAAAGCGTAGGAATCGTGGAGAAAGCGTCTGTAGCACTAGCAGAAGCGACTGCCGTAAAAGTGGAGCAGTTCGCCCGTCAATTCAGCACTGCTAATCTTGCAACAGAGCTATTTGCCAAGAAAGAACGGACAGAGACGCCAACTTCATTCGATGCTTTACGCGATCGGTTGAATCAAAAAGCGGCAGAACGGAAATATAGCATTGTCTGATAGCTAAATTGCGAGCCTCATATTCCACAACGAGAAACCTCCTAAAATCTAGGGGGTTTTTGTGTCGAATTTTATGGTATGATAGACTTTTAAGAAAGAAATTGTAGCAGGAGGGGAAGAATCTAGTGACAAAAAATAGAATAACTACCGTCGTATTGGCGAGCGTTTTATCTCTTGCACTCGTCTTGTTCGGATGCAGTCCGACAGATGCGAATACGATAACGATGGACCAGAACTTTACCGATATACATAACGAGTTTTGGGCTAAGGATGAAGTGACACAGCTTGTCGATATGGGTGTCATCAATGGCTACCCGGACAAGCAGTTTAGACCGGCGGTTGAAGTATCGCGCGGTCAAGCGGCAAACCTCCTGACGAGCGCGCTTCAATTACCGGAAGCCCCATATGAACCGATTTTCAAGGACGTCAGCAGTAAGTCCTCCCATTTAAAAGGGGCGATGTCGACGTACAAAGCCGGAATCTTCCTCGGAAAGGAAGACGGTACATTCGGTATAGGGGATTCATTGACACGTGAACAGATGGCGACGGTCATCGTACGCGCCTTCGACTTGCAAGATACAGGCGAAGACATCCAATTCAAAGATGATAACCGCATCAGTGCATCGCATAAGGAAGGCGTGAAAATCCTTGCGCAGCACGGAATTACGACAGGTAAAGAAGACGGGACGTTCGATCCGAAAACTGCGGTGAATCGTGCAACGTATGTCGTTTTCCTTCATCGTGCAATGGTGAAGACCGGAAAGATCGACGAAAGCAAAGCAATCGTCTTCAATAAACCACAAATGCTCGGAAACTATGAAACAATCCGGCACGAACAGAATTTCGTCGAAGTGCCGATTTCAAACGCAAATAAAACATATCTTCGTTCTAACAACTATTTGCAGTTTGCAGGTGAAAAGACGAGAAAGCACGCCCATTCAACGGATATAACGTATACGTATAAAGTCGGCGGATTGTCGCCGGCTGTCGTCAACGTAACAAAACGGCTACTGGAAAACGGGGACTATTTCATTTTCACGGAACTGAAAAACCCTCAACGGATGCCAATCAGAGTCGATGTCATCCAGACAGAAAACAATGTAGAGAAAGGGATTTTGCGGGAGTATAGCCGCTATCCAATCAAAAAAGATTCAGACGGCACATTCGGTTTCGACTTGACAACGTACCCGACAGGTGTATTTGAAAAAACATCAAATGAAGGTGACAAGGCGCAACGGATGATTGGCAAGGCGTATCGATCGAAAGAGCTCACACAAACATATCCGAACGGCGCAAGCAGCCATACTCGCGAATTGTTCGAGGAAAGCGAGGCATTCAGTGGAGTCCTTCTTGGAGACACGCAGCTTTCCGTCTATACATTGAGATCAAGAGGATATGACATTGTCGATCAATGGCTCCTCGTTTCCGATGAACTGCTGTTCTCCAGCCACCAAAGCATGGACCGGTGGATGCTAGAATCCGCTACGTATTATAAGAAGCGAAACAAATGGTATACCGCAAATGGTCCTTACAATAAAATGGCAACGACGATTGAACCGATGCCAAAATCGGGCAGGGGCTACGGCCGGAACTTGCTACTCGTGAAAGAAGACCGCACGATGGCGATGTACAATCAAACAAAGGAACGTTATTTCGAAAGCTTGCTATTCAATTCATTCGCGAACCTCGACATTTTCAGAGGAGACCGGACGTACTGGGAAACGGAAGTGACGAGTACGTATTTGAAAAATCTGTTCGGAATTACAGCTCCTTTCGTGGACACCCGATTCAATGAACAGATCGCATTATTCCTCTATAATGGAGGAAAGGCGTTCGGGCATGACGACTATACGCTAGGCTTGAAAAATTACGCGGATTTACTCGTTTCCCAAAGAGGGAAGGGCAATATCATCCGAGTCGATGCAAATTCCTATTACATCCAAGACTACTTCCCATCGAAGCAAAACGTGAAGACACACAGTTCGATGAACCATTTGCTTGGAGGTATGAACATCCTGTTGCTCGCCTATAAGGAACTCGGCGATCCCATCTATTTGCAAACAGCGCAAAGTATCCAATCGGCACTCGAGAAGGATGTCAATAAATGGATTCGTCCGAACGGGGACATTTGGTACAAAATCTCTCCGGACCATACATTTGTCGGAGAGGACTACGTGCATTTGACATTGGAGGATCTCATCCATTCTTACGAAATGTGGTCCGATATCGACCCATCCAAAACGGCAGTCCTAGAGAAGATGATTCGTTCGAAAGCAGGCTATATGGATAAAAACAAAAAAGGCTATACGACGAAAATTAGAGAAGGCCTCGACCGTATCGGCATGCCGGAATTATTGCCGGCTGGTGTGGAACATACAGACGCTCTATAAAGCGTAGGGCGCCTGCATAGAGCCGACAGGCATAAGACAAAGCTGCGTCGTGGCGAATTTTGCCACAGAGCAGCTTTGACTTATGACCCCGAGGCTCTGGCGCCCGAAGCTGGATTGATTATAATTGGCCATAAAAAAAGTAGAGGAGGAATCTAAAAGATTTGATGTGCACCCCAAAAGTTAGAGTTACAATCTAACTTTTGGGGTGTTTTCTTATGGTTAAATATAGCGATGAATTTAAGGTCATGATTGTTCAGGAGTATTTAGGTGGACGACTTGGCTATGGTACTTTGGCTAAAAAGTATGGCATTAAGTCATCTGAACAAATTAGAAGATGGGTGTTGGTTTACAAGAAGTATGGCGCGGAGGGATTACTAAGAAAGAAAAGTCATGAAGTTTATTCTGTTCAATTCAAATTAGATGTACTAAGCTTTATGAAAAGGACAGGCGCTTCGCAGCCAGAAACTGCGCTTCACTTCGGATTGACGAATCCTTCGATGATTGGTGATTGGAAGAAGAAATTCCTTGAAGGCGGTGCTGAAGCCCTGGACAACCCGAAAGGACGGCCAGTCATGTCTGATAAAGCGAAGAACGTCAAGAAGGACCAGAAGCCAACACAACAGGATGAAATGACACGTGAACAGAAATTAGAACGGGAAAATGAACTCCTCCGCTTGGAGGTGGAATACCTAAAAAAGTTGCGAGCTTTTCAGATGGATCCGGACGGCTATCTCGAAAAGCACAAGCAGCGCTATCGTTCGAACTCAAAGAAGAATTCCGATTGAAGGATGTACTTCCGATTGTAGGCATTCCTGAGTCTTCATATCACTATCATGTAAAACAAATGAGCAGGGAAAATCCGCACCAAGAGTTGGAAGATAAGATTCAATCTATTTTTAATGAACACAAGGGCAATTATGGTTACCGGAGGATTAAACTAGATTTGAAGAACCGTGGCATCATAGTTAATCATAAAAAGGTGCAGCGTATTATGCGAAAACTAGGATTGAAAGGCAATAAGTTCACCAGGAAATCACGTCGGTATAGTTCGTATAAGGGAACTATCGGTACAGTGGTGAAAAACCGTATTAACCGCCGGTTCAACACCCCGATTCCATGTCAGAAATTGACCACTGATATTACAGAATTCAAGTGTTCAGACGGTCTAAAGCTCTATCTTAGTCCAATGATGGATATGTATAATGGGGAGATTCTTTCGTATGGCATCAGTATGCGTCCGACGCTTGATTTTGTGATGAAACCTTTAGAGGAAGTCCTCGACATCGTAAAAAACGCAAAATTCCGGACTACCATCCACTCGGATCAAGGCTGGCACTATCAGCACGGAAACTGGGTTGCGACCTTAAAAGAACATAAGGTGTTCCAGAGTATGTCGCGGAAGGGGAACTGTCTGGACAACTCCCCCATGGAAAATTTCTTTGGATTACTTAAGCAAGAGATGTATCATGGCGAACCCCTACGCACGTATGAGGAACTGAAACGGGCTATTGAGGCATACATCCAGTACTACAACAACAAACGGATCAAGCAGAAATTGGCTGGCATGAGTCCGGTTCAATACCGTCTTCACACCAGCCAACTAGCTGCATAATATAAAACTCTAACTTTTAGGGGTCACATCAATTCCTATTCTCTACTTTTTTATTGTTCACTTAATCTTATTCACCAAGTCGGATCGGATCCATCCATAATCGGACGGTGGGTTGATGTCCGCCAAAACTTTGTACCATACATATCCGTCGTTGCCCGCTACTTCTTCGACGATGACGACCGGATAGCCGAACGCCGCATTAAAGCCGGGATCTTTCGGTTTGTATGTAAACAATTTATTGTCGGAACGCACTTCAGGACTCGTTCTTACATTGACCCCAGCCGGACCAGTGTAATTGATGGACCCTAATTGCACCTGCTTATAATCACGCCCGCCGAGGAATGTATCCATTTTCCACATATGGCCCGCGATTTTGCTTCCCCAGTTCGGGTCGGATGCGTATCGAACGTTGAAGCCAACCGCTTTATTGCCTGGGACAGCGCCGTTCGCATGGGCGCCAAGCGGATTCGCATAATTTAAGTTCATATAGCGTTGGATGAACGCATTGACGCTATTTTCAGGAGTCGCATACACTTCTCCCATTTCTGGAGAAGAATCAAAGACTCTGATTCCGAAAATATTATTCTTCGTCTGTGCATTGGGACTCATGCCGTAATCACTTTCGTGGATTGCCGCAGCAAGGATGAACATTGCGTTGACACGGTATGTCTCTTCCACTGATTTCAAATATTCTCCTAATCCGATCAGCTTCGACTTGACCGTCGCATCTTTGTACTTTGCGAATCCTGTGCTTTGACGGTCCGCAAGCGCCCAAGTGATGTAGGAATCAAGCTCAGCAGCTGAATAGGATGTCGGCTGCCTGACGGATTGGAATTGGAAATAAGGGTAGTACGTGACTACATTTTTCGTCACGACATCCGTGAAGTGTACGCCGTCAAAGCTCGTATACTTCTTGCCGTTCGCCATCCCGGGTCCTGCTGGGCCGACATGGTAGACGCCAAATGATTTTTTGAGATTATCATATGTTGAATGCGTCAATACGCCATTGATCACTTCATAGTAATCATATCCTGTGACTAAATCGGAAGGGACGAGGTCGACTTCGTTATGTCTTGTGTAGAAAGTCGATCCCGCGAATTCAACGATTACATAATCCGGACCGCTGCCAATGTATTTCATTTCACGGCCTCTCGTAATGTACGTCATTTCATTCCGTAATGCCTTGTCGCTGTAAAAGGAAGTGTAGTTCTTCGAGTTATTCGCGCCGAACGCACGGCCAACCTTCATCTTAATGATATCGCTTCCCTTTTGGATGACCTGAATGGATGAAGATGCATTGTAGGCTGCCAATGCATCTTCGTAAGTTGTGTAAAATGCGCTTGTCGGAATGACTTGTCCATTTGAAATCTTGCTGACTTTATAGATTTCAGGATCCACTTCAGGTGTTTCCGGATCTGTTGGATTTGTCGGTTCGGTTGGCTTCAAACGCTCTGCTGCCGCCTGCATTCTGAAAAGGAACGCAGCTGCGTGTGCGATTGTTGCGTTATCTTGCGGTTTGAAATAAACGCCGGTCTTCTGATGATCTCCACGGATAATGCCCAAGTAGACTGCCGCCGAGACTGCGTCACGGAAATTAGGCGAAATCTTATTTGTGTCTTTGAACGTGGTATTCGTCTTTTGAATAGGAAGATCCATATAACGGAATGCTTTGTATATCATCCCCGCCATATGTTGGCGCGTAATCTTGTCATTCGGTCTGAACGTGCCGTCAGGATAGCCGGAAAGCAGTCCCGCTCCAGCTGCATTTTGAATCTCGATCGTCAAACCGGAATTTGCCTTCAAATCTTTGAACGTATATTTCGTTGAAGGGGGCAATTCCAGGGCCCGGGCGAGATAGGAAGCAAATTCGCCCCGAGTGACCGCTTTATTCGGATTGAACTTGCTGTCCGTCCGAATGACTTTTTTCTGGATCCAATAATTCAACTCTGTTTCCATCTGGTGTCCCGAGACTGTGCTCGCTTCCACCGGATTATGGAAAAGAGGAGTAAACATGAGTAGCATTGCCAAGGCAAAAGTTATTGTTTTTTTCACCAAGAAACCTCCTTTTCTACATCATCTACCATAATATCAGATTCTTTATGAAATAATAAGGTGTAATTTGGTGTGAATTTCCGATTTACTAGAAATAAAATGTCTTCGTACTTAAATAGAAGTGTTACAGCGAGGTTTTTCGACAAGTTATTGTCGATTTTTTTGAAAATGCAACTAAACAGTAAACCGCAACGTCGTATAAGATGCTATAATGACAAAGGGTCATGCCCATTATCTATTGGAGATCATTCGTGGAAAGGGTTTTTTTGTTAATGACAACACTTACAAACAAATTGAAGGAAAAAGATACAGTTTATTTCTTAGTCGCATTGGCGGTCGTCGTAGTCGCACTTTTCCTTCCGTCGTCCATTGCACTCGTCGCGACATCATTGTTTTTTGTCCTCTATGCATTTTTCAGGCCGCAGCAAAGCCTGTTGTTTCTCGTCATCTATGTAAGCATCCGGCCATTGCTCGTGGAAGTAAACCCGGGCTTGAAGCTGATCGGGGACTTAATCACGTTCATAGCTTTCGTCAAGCTTGTCATTTCAAGCGGTCGTAATTGGAAGACTTTGTTCTCTTTCAAATGGTTCGAATGGGCATTTTTTGCGTTGCTCATCGCAGGATCAATCAGCGGATTGCTCCAAGGTGTCCTTCCAGCGGCTGTCCTTTTCCAAGTCCGGACGTTCGTCATCATGTACTTGCTTTATTACATCATCGCAAGAATGGTTCTGCCGGATGACTGGTTGAAGCGGCTCGCATGGGTGACCGTTTGGACGAGTATGATTTCATGCATCCACGGCCTCATTGAAAAGTTGTCCATGAGACAGCTGCTTCTGCCGGATGTATGGAAATATAAAACGTTAAGCGCAACGAACTTCGTGCGTATATACGGTTTGCCTGGAAATCCGAACTCATTGGCACTTTTGTTGTTTTTCGGGATTATGTCGTTGCTCTTCCTTCAGCACATTTATAAAGGTGAAAAGTATAAATGGTTCTTGAATATCAATTTAGTGCTTTTCGTCGGGGTTTTCATTTTAACGTATTCACGTGGAACGTGGATTTCCGCTTTCGTCTTAGGAGCGATTTTCATCTTGACGACAAAGAACTGGCATTTGCTGAAAAGGCTCGTCATCGCAGGTATCGCTGCAATCATCCTCATTTATTATCCAGTGAATTTAGGCGTTAAATATGTCGCGACTCTCGGGGTTGAGCCGCCGCAAGACCCGGCAGGCAGCATCGCCGGTCGATTCGGTGAGACGTTCGATCAACAGAACTTGGCGCTCATGTCTGAAAGCGGCCGATTCTTCTACATTAAAAAAGGCTTTGAAATCTTTAAGGAGTATCCGGTTGCCGGTTCAGGATTCGGATCATTCGGCGGTTCTGCAACGTTATCGTACGGTTCGCCAATTTACGACCATTACGGAATCCGTTCGGATATTTACGGAGGCAAGTATTTCTATTCTGATAACCAATACATCCAGATCATCACAGAGACAGGAATTATTGGAGTCATTCTATTCGCCGCCTTCCTGCTCGGCATGCTGTATCTGTTCTGGAAGGAACGGAAAACGCCGATGGGCAAATTCATGATTGCGCTATGGTTTGCTACCGGCTTCTCTGGCTTCTACTATAATATATGGGAACTGAAGCTCTACACGATGTTCTACTTCATCCTGTTCGGCATCTTCGCTTCCATGACGAATCAATACACGAAATTCAACACTAAAGATATTTGATTATCCGCCATCCGGTGCTTGCCGGGTGGTTTTTTGTTGTCAGAAAACCTACGGGAATCTCATTCTAGAAAACCATCACCTTCCCTCCTAATATCTCACTCAATTATCTGCACAACTTCCAAAATAATGAAGTATTTACCAATTATTTTTGATGGAAATCTAGACGTGACAAGACTTCACGGGCTTTTTCCTTCTTATGGATTATGGTATTTTGTCGAAACGTTTGGTAAGCTTGACATTGATTCATAGAAAGGAAGGTGTCGACTTATCATTAATAAAGTAGATTCATTGAAGGTTTTCGGGAAAAAAGTCGCGATGACTGCGGCTGCTGTGACACTTTTAGTAGCAGTGCCAACAGGAGCATCGGCAAAGACGCAGACAGTGGATAGCTATCCGGTTTCATCCGGAGTGACGTATACGCATTACACGAATTCGGGCACAAACCATATCAATCATGTGAGTGTCGACTTGAATGACCCTTACACGAAGCTCGATATTGGGGTGCCATCCCCGATTGCAAAAACGGAAGCAACCACAACACTTGCAAATCGGGATTCGCGTGACGGGAATCGCGTCGTCGGTGCAGTGAACGCTTCGTTTTTTGAAATGAGAACCGGGCTGCCGATGTATTTGATTTCACAAGGCAATGAAATTATCAACGGCGGTGTCATCTCAAATTCTCGTGAATATTATGTGAGCAGGCCGATTGCATTTGGTGTAATGAGCGACGGCCGCGCGGAAATTGACGAGTTCAATTTCGATATCCGCATTAACCATCATGGTAACAGCTACAAGATGACCGGTTTGAATCGTGAAAGGCAGGGGGGAGAGACGATCATCTTCACGCCGCAACACCTTTCATCAACGACTGGGTCAAATGAATACGGCGTCGAAGTTGTCGTCGATACCGGAACACCGATCACGTCTACATATTACGGCCAGCAATTGACTGGAAAAGTTGTAAAAGTGAGAGATTATGGTTCAACGGAAAAGATAACAATCCCGAAAACGGGCTTTGTCATTTCAGCACACGGTGCGAAAGCGTTGGAAAGGATTGGGGCTATTAAAGCTGGGGACACTGTATCCCTCAATCTATCAATAGACCAGAAGTGGATGGATTCCTCGTTCATGTTGGCGAGCGGACCAATGCTATTGAAGGACGGCCAGCCGTACATCACGATGGATACGTCGAACTGGCGCGCGAAAGCGATGACTGCACGTACAGCAATCGCCATCAGCAGGGACAAGAAGAAAGTCGACCTCGTGACGGTGGATAGAAGAAGCGGATACAGCAACGGCATGACGTTGACACAGTTCGCGAATTACTTGGCATCCCAAGGGTACGACCGTGCCATCAACTTTGACGGCGGCGGTTCGACGACGATGGGCATCCGGAAACATGGCAGCAACACAGTTGTCTTGGCGAACCGGACATCGGAGACAAGTCAGCGTAGAGTATCTGCGATTATTGAAGCGATCAGCACAGCGCCGCTCAGCGATCCTGCACATATTAGCGTTTCGCGTGGACAAGTCGGCGAAATGCTAGTCGGAGCAAGCGTACCATTGACGATCAACTATGTGTTGGATGCGTATTACAATCCGCTGAAATTCGATGCTTCCCAATTGTCGATTACGTCGGCTAATGGCAAAGCTTCCGTTGCGGGTACGACATTTACGGCGACAGAAGCCGGCACCGACCGGATTAATGTGCGATACGGCGGAGCGACGCAATCATTCCCGATTACGATTGTCGATGCGCCTGCCAAATTGACTATTTCACCAGTCACATCGGCGATCGCTCCTGGTTCAACAATGACATTCACAGCAACAGCTACCGATGCTCAAGGAAAACCGGTTATTTATTCACCGGAACAATTGACGTGGAGCGTTAGCGGCGATATCGGTGCTATTACGGAAACAGGAACGTTCAGAGCATCCAAAGTGCCTGGCAAAGGGTCCATCAACGTGAAGCTCGGAACGAAAACGGCTTCACTTCCGATCGAACTGTCGGATGGCATGCCTGCGTTCACTGACATTCCGTCCGATTATGCATACTACACGGAAATCCGCTTCTTGAAGGATCTCGGTTACATTAAAGGGGATCTGGACGGCAAGTTCAATCCTGGCCAGACGTTATCAAGGGAACACGCAGCTGTCATCCTAAGCCGCGTATTCAACTTGGATACATCACGCGCTGGAGCCCAAAAGTTCAGCGACGTACCATCGACTCACCGTTACTTCAACGAAATCAATGCCATCGCAGAAGCGAACCTCGTCGGAGGGAAAGGTGACGGCAGTTTCGACCCTGCCGGCCAACTGACACGCGCGCAAATGGCTGCGATTCTCGTAAAAGCGTACGAGTTGAAAGGGGAGTCCGAAAAGAAATTCAAGGACGTACCTTCAAGTCACTGGGCGTACAAACAAGTCCATATCCTAGCGAACCATAAAATTACGACTGGGAATGAAAAAGGGAACTTCGAACCGAATAAGCCGGTAAACCGCGCTCAATTCAGCGCATTCCTATACCGCGCCATTAATCGATAATAGAAAGATTTGCCGTGGATCGAATTTTCGTTCCGCGGCATTTTTTTCTTTATGAATGAAGCATGTTATAATGAACTCATTATTTGTAGAAGGAAGTTGGATTATGAGAATAGGAATTGTAGGGAATTACGGTAACGATAATAACGGGGACGAAGCGATTCTGCTCAGCCTCGTGAAACAAGTGACGTCCACTTTCAACATCAGTACGTCTCAGCTCACCATTTTTAGCAATAATCCGAAGCAGACAGCCGAGCGCTACGGAGTGGAAAGCTATCCGCTTTATTATAAAAAAGGGAACGCCGTCAAGACATTCATCGAAACGTTCCGTCAAAATAAAAGAGTCGTGAAACAGCTTGACCTGCTTGTCATCGGTGGCGGAGGTATCCTCATGGACTTGTACCGACGGGAAGCACCTTTGTACGGATCGTATGCGATGATGGCGAAACAATCGAATACGCCGTATGTCATTTATGGTTGCGGGGCGGGGCCATTGCATACATCTTTAGGGAAATGGTTCATCCGCTATATGTGCAAGCACGCTGAAAGTGTTTCGGTCCGGGATCCGGAATCCGCGGAATTGTTGCGTTCGATCGGCGTCAATGAAAAAGTCGACGTCATCGGCGATCCAGCCTTTTCCTTGCGGGAAGAAGGCGCTGCTGCAAAATCTGAAAAACCGACGAAAATCGGCGTGACCGCCGTCCCTTATTACAACGCCGATTATTGGCCGGAAGGGAATCCCGATAAGTATCGGAAATACGTCGAAGGAATGGCGAAAAATCTGGACAAGCTCGCTGCCGGGCGAGACGTCGAAATCACGTTCTTCGCGACGAAATTTCCACAGGACGCCAATGTGACGAAGGACATTCAAGAGTTGATGATGGAAAGTGCGAAGACGACAATCATCGACGAAAATCTGTTGCCTTCCAAAATTATGGAAGTTACGGAGCGGCAAGATATCGTCATCGGAACACGGTTGCACTCATTGATTTTGGCAACGTGCACGGAAACGCCGATCATGGCGATTTCCTACCACCATAAAGTGAAAGACTTTATGAGCTTGGCCGGGTTGGAACGCTTTTCATTCCCGATCGACGAGCTTCACGAAAACGACGAGTATTTCCTCGGTGCGTTTAATGAAATGAATGCTGACTGGCAAGGAACATTGCAGCAAACCGAACAACTCTCGAAGAAGCTGTATGACGAAGCGATGAATGGAACAGTTCAATTTACAGATGCATTGAATAAGTGATGTAGTGCCGCCGGATGCTTATCCGGCGGTTTTTTATATTAAGAAGATGCTTGTAAATAGAGGCAAAAAGCCTCTCCTTCCTCCCTCAAAACCCCAGCACACATTTCACATCATTTACATACGACTGGCTCACCGGCAGTTCTGTACCATCCACTAATGTCACCACTAGGTTCGAGGAGAAATCGCGCGAGATCCTCAAAATTCTGGCTGTATTGACGATGTAGGAACGGTGAATGCGCAAAAAAATCTCAGGCAGCCGCTTATCCAATTCCTTCAATGTGCTCGAAATGCTGAATTGCCCGTCCTCGGTGTAGAAGAATGTCTTTTTTTGATAGCTTTCGATATGTGTGATCTGTTCGATCGGCACCGGGTACCATTCGTCGTCGAGCTTTCCAGTGAGCAGCCGCAAAGGAACGCTTTGGGCCGACTTTTGTTCATCTTCCTGTGGAAGGATGACGACGAGTGCAGCTTGTTCGCCGTTTATTTCAATCGGATAGCCGACGCCGTACGAAGGAGTCGCCGACAGAGTCGAATCAATCATGACCTCCGTTTTTTTCATATGCTTCATCACTTTCGCCGCAATGCTCCCTTCAAGAATCGGTTGGCCATCCACCCATTTGTCATCGTCAAAATCAGGAACGCAATTGATGTAATGGCCGTTCAACGCTATCGCAAGTCGGGCGTCTGTAGGAATCCAATCTTGCAGGAGGCATGCAAGTTGTTGCAAAACTTCATCACGTACATCCGTCTTTTCCATTGAGTTATCTTCTCCTTTAACGATTTCATCGAGCTATTTCCTTATTCATCCTTTTAAACTACCATTTTGTCGGAATGCACAGACAATATAAATATTCTGTTATATAGTAATGTATAACAACTTTAACTGTTGTGGAACAGTAAGAAAGTATCAATTAATCTATTAAATGAAAGGTGTGTATGGAATGACAAATCAAAATGGACGTATGGAACAGGTTGAGCAGCTGGAGAGAAGCTGGCAGGAGGATGAACGTTGGGCGGGTATCGAGCGTGGTTACAGTGCAGAGGATGTCATCAAGCTACGGGGCTCTGTTCAAATTGAACATACATTGGCGAAAAGAGGGGCGGAGCGGCTCTGGAAATCGCTTCATGAAGAGGATTTCATTAATGCGCTTGGCGCATTGACGGGCAATCAAGCTGTCCAGCAAGTGAAGGCGGGTCTTCAAGCGATCTATCTGAGCGGCTGGCAAGTGGCGGCAGATGCGAATATGGCTGGACAAATGTATCCCGATCAAAGCCTTTACCCGGTGAACAGCGTGCCGAACGTCGTAAAGCGTATCAATCAGGCGTTGCAACGTGCGGATCAGATTGACTGCGCGGAAGGACGGCTAGACGGATTTGATTGGTTCGCTCCGATTGTCGCCGACGCGGAAGCCGGATTCGGAGGTCCTTTAAATGTGTTCGAATTGATGAAAGCGATGATTGAAGCAGGCGCTGCGGGTGTCCATTTCGAGGATCAGCTCGCTTCGGAAAAGAAATGCGGTCACCTTGGCGGAAAGGTTCTTCTACCAACGCAAAATGCAGTTCGAAATTTGATATCCGCAAGGCTGGCGGCTGATGTATCGGGTGTCCCGACAATCATCATCGCTAGGACGGATGCCGATGCGGCGGATCTGATCACGAGCGATATCGATGAACGCGACCATGAATTCATTACAGGTGAGCGAACGCCGGAAGGATTCTATCGGACGAAAGCAGGCATCGAGCAGGCGATTGCACGCGGTCTCGCGTATGCGCCATACGCCGATCTCATCTGGTGTGAAACGTCGACGCCGGACCTTTCGGAAGCGAAACGTTTTGCGGACGCCATCCACGAAAAGTTTCCGGGTAAAATGCTCGCTTATAACTGCTCACCTTCATTCAACTGGAAAGCGAATTTGGATGACGAGACGATCGCCAAATTCCAGCGGGAACTCGGCAAGATGGGCTATAAATTCCAATTCGTCACATTGGCTGGCTTCCATTCATTGAACCACAGTATGTTTGAATTGGCGCACGGCTATAAAACAGACGGAATGGCGGCCTATTCGAAGCTGCAGGAAGCGGAATTCGCGAATGAATCGAAAGGGTATACGGCGACCCGCCACCAGCGTGAAGTCGGAACAGGCTATTTCGATGAAGTGGCACAAGTCATTTCAGGCGGCACGTCCTCAACGACAGCGATGAAAGGATCGACGGAAGAGGCGCAGTTCGTATAATTTATTCCATTTAATGCACTCCACGTAAATAACATAAGAAAGGATGGTTCAACTGACTATACAACAGACACGTTTCAATATGGATGTGACCGGCGAGATGACGGCAGGTACGGAGGAAATCCTAACGCCGGAAGCGCTTGAATTCCTTTATTGCTTGCACGAGAAATTCAATGGAAGGCGGAAGGAATTGCTTGCAGCGAGGGAAGCGAGGCAACAACGATTCGATGCAGGCGAGAAGCCCGGCTTCCTTGAAGAAACGAAGCATATTCGTGAAGGGGATTGGAGCGTAGCCCCGATTCCACCCGATTTGCAGGATCGGCGAGTTGAAATAACGGGACCCGTCGACCGGAAAATGATCATCAATGCACTAAATTCCGGAGCGAAAGCATTCATGGCGGATTTTGAAGATGCGACTTCACCTACTTGGTCGAATATGATCGATGGCCAGCTCAACCTGAAAGATGTTGTAAGAGGGACAATTTCGTTCGAACAGGCATCTAATGGGAAGAAGTATGTTTTGAATGAAGAAACAGCCGTCTTAATGGTGAGGGCACGCGGCCTGCACTTGGACGAAAAGCATATTCTCATTGACGGTGAGCCGATGGCGGGTGGTTTTTTCGATTTTGGACTTTATTTCTTTCATAATGCGAAGGAATTGCTGGAGCGCGGCACAGGGCCCTATTTCTATTTGCCGAAGCTCGAAAGTCATTTGGAAGCAAGATTATGGAATGAAGTATTCGTCTTCGCACAGGAAAAACTCGGCATTCCGAATGGAACAATCCGGGCAACCGTCCTAATTGAAACGATTCCCGCAGCATTCGAGATGGATGAAATTCTCTATGAATTGCGCGATCACATTACGGGACTGAACTGCGGGCGGTGGGATTATATTTTCAGCTTCATTAAAAGGCTTCGCACCCAACCCGATGTCATTTTGCCGGATCGCGGTCAAGTGACGATGACGTCGCCTTTCATGAGGGCTTATACACAGCTTTGCATCCAAACATGCCACAAAAGGAACGCGTTCGCGATGGGCGGGATGGCGGCCCAGATTCCGATCCGCAACAATCCCGAAGCGAATGAAGAAGCATTCCGGAAAGTAGCGGAGGATAAACGCCGGGAAGTGACGGACGGCCACGACGGAACGTGGGTCGCTCATCCGGGGCTCGTCTCGGTCGCGATGTCTGAATTCGATGCACATATGGAAACACCGAACCAAGTCCATCGGAAACGGGAAGATGTGCATGTGACGGCGAAGGATTTGCTGGAAGTGCCGATCGGGACGATAACGGAAGAAGGATTGCGGATGAATTGCAGTGTCGGCGTCCAGTATATTGCTTCTTGGTTGAAAGGGAGTGGAGCGGTGCCGATCAATCATCTAATGGAAGACGCAGCGACTGCGGAAATTTCCCGCTCCCAAGTATGGCAATGGATCCGTCACCGTGAAGGCAGACTAATTGATGGCAGGGACATCGATATTGAGTTATTCAAAAACGTATTTGCAGATGAAATGAAGAAGTTAAGGGAAGCTGTCGGGGAGAAGGAATTTCGTTTTGGCAAATTTAATGAGGCGGCCGATCTGTTCGTCGAATTGACGCTCCAAGATGATTTAGAGGAATTTCTGACGCTGCCGGGATATCAAAAATTATCATAGAAAAAGGAGGAGGTTCATTATGCAAAAGACAAATGAAATGCAAAAGTCGAAAAAAATCTGCCGGGAATGCGGTTGCGAAATCATCGAGAAAGTTGAATCCCTGCTCTATGAATGTGAACGTTGCATCGGCAAGCATAAGGAGTAAAATGCGGCCCGTCTCCCTGTATATGGGAGCGGGCTTTTCCTTTTTCATTCAGAATAGAGGGTTCCATCCCACCTATGGCGAATGATGATGATATGATGGAAGTGATAAAAAACGTAAAGGGGATGTTGTTATGCGAAATGAAGAGATGCTATTGATTCCTGGGCCTACGCCTGTCATTGATTCGATTTACGACGCGATGGCTAGTGAAACGAGAGGTCATACAGATCCTCGGTTCGTCGAGATTTACAAGCGTTCCATCGAACGGACCCGTGAAATGTTGAAAACCGATGGGGAAGTTTTTGTCATCGCTGGGTCGGGGACGATCGGAATGGAAATGGCGCTCGTCAACACGGTAGGTGCCGGAGAGCGGTTACTTGTTATCAGTCACGGTTATTTCGGAGATCGTTTCATCCAGCTTGGGAAGGCGTTCGGAATTGAAATCGATGTGCTCCAAGCCGAATGGGGGAAACAGGTTGCACCGGAAGAAGTGGAACGTCAACTAGCAGAGCGTACATACAAGGCGGTGACGATTACGCACGCAGATACGTCCACCGGAGTTGCGGCTGACTTGGAAGCGTTAGTTCCGATTGTGAAAATGCACGGCGCACTCGTCATTTTGGACGGTGTTTGTGCAACTGCTGCGATGGAAGAGGATATGAGCAAGGAGTATGGCGGCGAGGGCTATACGATTGACGTCGTGCTGACCGGCTCCCAAAAGGCAATCGGCGTTCCACCGGGACTGGCGATTGTCGCGTTCAATCAAACTGCATTGGAAGCACGCAAACAGCTCGGACATATTCCGGCTTATTATTGCGATATTGAAAACTGGATTCCGATCATGCATGATCCATCCAAATATTTCGCGACGCCTCCTGTGAACTTGATCTACGCCTATGACGAAGGCATGAAACTCGTCTTAGAGGAAGGATTGGAAAAACGATATACGAGGCATACGGCATTTGGACGCGGCGTTCGCGATGCACTTCGTGAATACGGCATGGAGCCGTTGGCGGACGAAGAAGTTGCCGCATCGACATTGAGCTGCATCCTTTATCCGGAAGGTGTAAATGACGCAGAATTCCGGGCCGCCTTGGCGAAAGAAGGACTCATCGTTGCAGGCGCGTTGGCTCATTTGGCAGGCAAAGCATTCCGCATCGGCCATATGGGCAACACAACGCCAGAAATGCTCATTTCTGCAATCGAAAAGATCGGTTCAGCATTGAAAGATGTCGGCCATGAAGTCTCAATCGAGCAAGCCGTCCACCGCTTCAAAGAAGCAACGGAAACACTCGTCTAATAACAGCACTGCCCTATTCCTCTATCGGAATAGGGCGGTTTTTTCATTCTCCCCGCAAATCCTTCAACACTTTGATCGCGACATCCGGCACATCCGTGAAAATCCCGTCCGCACCGATTTCGATCATGCGTCGGATTTCCTTTTCTTCATTCACGGTGAACGGATGGATATGCAAGCCCTCACCGTGTACAAGCTCCACTAATTCTTCCGTTACGACCGTTTTATCGACGCCGATGCCGGACGCGTACGCCGCGACTTTCTGCAAACGTTTTTTCGTTAGCATCGTTTCGTTTTTCAGAGAATACAGTTGTATAAGCGGAATGGTCGGTTCCTGTTCATGTATCTTGAGTAAAGAATTGGCATTGAATGATTGGAGGATCACTTTCGGCATTTCCGCTTCTCCTAAAGGTAATAGTCCAAACTCTCGTAACTGCCCAAGCAAAGCTTCTTCGATTCCAGGGTAGGAGGCGGGCGTCTTCAGTTCGATATAGTAATTGACGTCATCTTGGAAATACGAAAAAATCTCCTCCGTACTGACGATTCGCAACGGATCGATGCTTTCAGGGAATGAAACCGTCAGCTTTCCATCGTAATCGGACTCGCGCCGAACGCTCTTCAACTCCTGAAAATCCACTTCAGCGACCGTCTTTCTGCCATTCGGCAAATGAACAAAAGGGTCGTGCATGGAAACGAGCTCCCCGTCCTTCGTCATATGTACATCCAATTCAATATAATCGGCCTTCATTTGCACCGCCAATCCGTAGGAAAGCAAGGAATGCTCCGGAGCGTAGGCGGAAGCCCCGCGATGAGCGATAATCAAAAATTTATCATCTGGCAAAGTGGCCGCAACCGATGCTGTAGAACATGCCGAAAGAAGGATGAGCAGGAATAGAAGGATCCCTTTTTTCACGAATGTTTCCTCCTTAAACGTAAAGTAATTGTAAAATATGAGAAAAAAGGAAGGATAATGACATCTTTTATCGAAGTACGTTACTAGAAGTTATATTCTGACTAATATAAAAATGGGCGGAAAGGAATCTGATCGATGAAAAAAGTAGAACTGATAAATGTCTCAAAATCATACGATAAGCAAGTTGACGTTATCTCCAATATAAACGTAACGATTGAACCGGGCGAGTTTTTTGTCCTTGTCGGACCTTCAGGCTGCGGGAAGAGCACGATGCTCCGGATGATCGCTGGCCTGGAGGAGATTACGGGAGGGACATTGAAAATCGGGGAGAGAGTCGCCAATCATCTATCTCCGGATAAACGCGACCTGTCCATGGTCTTTCAAAATTATGCACTTTACCCGCATTTGTCGGTTCAACAAAACATTACGTTTGGCCTCGACGTGAAAAAGATGAAGAAGGAAGAGCAACGGAAAAAAGCAGAAGAAGTCGCGGAAATGCTAGGCTTGACCGATTATCTCGATCGTAAGCCGCGCGAACTTTCCGGCGGCCAGCGTCAACGCGTCGCTCTCGCCAGAGCAATCGTCAGTGAAACGCCGATCTGCCTCATGGATGAGCCCCTCTCCAATCTTGACGCCAAGCTGCGTGCCCATATGCGCTCGGAAATCAGAAGGATTCAAAGGAGCCTTGGCATTACGATGATCTACGTCACCCATGACCAAGTGGAAGCGATGACGATGGGCGACAGGATCATGATCCTCCATGAAGGGAAGATCCAGCAAATCGGCAAGCCAATCGACATATACAATTACCCGGCCAATCCATTCGTCGCGACGTTCATCGGATCGCCGCCGATGAATTTGGCGAATGCGGAATTCGATTCGAAAACATCCGAACTTGTCATTGGCAATGAATTGCGGTTGAACGTACCGTCTGAGGACATCGGTAATGTCACAAAGACATCAATGACAGTTGGGGTGCGACCTGAAAACCTCTACCCGACAACTCCGGAAACAAAGCGAGAGGACGTTTTCCATGTGGAAGTGACGAATGTGGAAATCCTCGGGAATGAAACCGTCTTTTCATTCAAACTCGCCGCGGATGAATGGATGGCGAAATGGAGCGGCCAATGGCATATCGACATCGGCGACCGTCTGCCCGTCCGAATGGAATTCGAGTCATTGTCCATCTTTGACGAACAGAACGGTGAGCTAATTAAAAAGACAATTGACTACGGCAATTATGTTACGCAGCAAGAGGTGTCGTCATGACACGGTTTGCAACAATGTGGCGAAAGTCCGTGGACGGCCGGACAGCCGCGCTTTATTTATTGCCATCGATCATTCTGTTTTCCGTATTCGTATTCTACCCGATGTTCCGGACGATCTATTTGAGCTTTTTCCTGACGGATCAAACTGGCAATGCCGCCATCATGGTCGGATTTGAAAACTTCCAATACTTGCTTGGCTCATCCGAATTCCAAAACAGCATGAAAGCGACGGGGCTTTTCGTATTGTATACCGTTCCAATTACAATCATCCTGGCGCTGTTCTTCGCATTGCTCGCAAATGAAAAATTGAAGGGCATCGGTTTTTTCCGGACGATGTATTCTTCGACGATGGGTATCTCTGTCGCTGCCTCTTCCGTCATTTGGCTTTTCATGTTCAACCCGAGCATCGGGATGTTCAACCGGTTGCTGAGTGTCTTCCATTTGCCGCAAATCCAGTGGTTGCTTGATCCGGAATGGGCATTGTTATCCGTTTCAATTTCAACGATCTGGATGAATATCGGTTTTTCATTCCTCATCCTATTAGGTGGTTTGCAAAACATCGACGAACATCTTTACGAGAGTTCAAGAATCGATGGTGCAGGCTATTTCTATCGATTGAGACGCATCACATTACCGATGCTGTCACCTACGCTGTTCTTCATCATCACGATTTCCCTCATCAATGCGTTCCAGACGTTCGGCCAGATCGATATTTTGACGAAAGGCGGACCTTCCCAGTCGACGAACTTAATCGTCTATTCGATATACAGGGAAGCGTTCATCAATTATCAGTTCGGCACCGCGAGCGCGCAAGCCGTCATTTTATTTCTCATCATATTGATTGTCACCATCCTCCAATTCAAATTGGGTGAAAGGAAGGTGCATTACCAATGAAAATGGGGCTTCCTCAAAAAATATGGATCTATTTCCTGTTGATTGTTACTTCGGCATTTGTTTTCTTTCCGGTATTGTACGCATTCATGATTTCATTCATGACGGGGCCGGAAATTATACAAGGAAAGTTTTTTCCGGAATCGATCAGTTTTGAAAATTATAGCTTAGTGTTCAGCAGGTTGCCGTTGCTAAATTATTTACTGAACAGTTTCATCGTCTCGGTAAGCGTCATGCTCGGCCAACTTGTCGTCTGCAGTCTTGCTGCCTATGCATTCGTGTTTTTTAAATTCAAAGGAAGGGACTTCATTTTCTTCCTGTTCATCTCGACGATGATGATCCCTTGGGAAGCGACGATGATTCCGAACGTGTTCACAATTCGCAAACTTGATTGGTTCAATACGTACCAAGGGCTCACATTGCCATTTTTCGCGCTTGCATTCGGCACATTCCTGCTTCGCCAGCATTTCCTTACAATCCCGAAGGAGCTACATGAAGCCTCACAAATTGCGGGTTTGAGCAGATTCCGCTTTTTCTGGCGGGTCGTCCTGCCGGTTTCAAAAACAAGCCTCGTCACGTTGGGCGCTTATGGCTTCCTGACGACTTGGAATATGTATTTATGGCCGTTGCTCATAACGACGAACAAATCAGTGCGGACTGTACAAATCGGCCTGAAGCAACTGCAATCCCAAGAAATCGCAACCGAATGGGGGGTGGTCATGGCAGGAGTCATCGTAGTCATCATACCGACGCTGCTTTTGCTGTTCATCGGACAGAAGCAGTTGCAAAAAGGGTTATCCCAAGGTGCATTGAAATAGTCGATTCTACCAATTAAAAAGGGGTGCATGGAATTTGAAGAGAATGATCAAATCATCTCTATTTTGGATGTTAATTCTCACTGTAGCTATTTTGACAGCCTGTACGAACAGTGACAGCAGTAAAGAAACGGACGAACCGAAGACGAATGATACGTCTTCGGAGACGGAAGGAACGAACGATGATGGCGCCGCAACTGGCGAAAAAGTGACAATCGAATTCTGGCATTCGATGTCGGGCACTGGACAGGAATCTATAGACGCAATCGTTAAGGGGTTCAATGAATCCCAGGACAAATACGAAGTAAAGGCGGAATTCCAAGGATCCTATGAAGAATCATTGACGAAGCTCCGCGGGGTCGGCGGCACAAAAGATGCCCCTGCCATCACACAAGTGTTTGAAGTCGGAACGAAATATATGATCGACAGCGGCTATATCGAACCGATGCAGAAGTTCATCGATGAAGATAATTATGACCTTTCCCAGCTCGAGGGGAATATCTTGAACTACTACCGGGTCGACGGTGAACTTTATTCAATGCCATTCAACTCCTCGACACCGGTCATGATCTATAACAAAGATGCGTTCAAAGCGGCCGGCTTGGATCCTGAGAAGGCCCCGGAAACGTTCGCTGAAGTGATCGACGCCGCGGCGAAGCTGAAAACGGATGACATGTACGGGTTTTCCATGCTGACGTACGGCTGGTTCTTCGAGCAGCTCGTCGCGACGCAAGGCGGCTTGTATGTGAATGAAGACAACGGCAGATCAGGGGATGCGACGGAGGCTTTATTCAACGGGCCTGAAGGGCTGAACGTGTTCCGCTTCCTCGATACGATGAACAAAGCGGGCACTTTCGGGAACTTCGGAACGAACTGGGATGACATCCGTTCCGCATTCGCAACGGGCAAAGTCGCCATGTATATGGACTCGTCCGCCGGTGTAGCGGGCGCTATTAAAAACGCTCCATTTGAAGTCGGTGTCGCTTACATTCCGCATGCGGACGAAGTCCAACGTCACGGTGTCGTCATCGGCGGAGCTTCCTTATGGATGTCGAAAGGGATTGCAGAGGAAGAGCAGGAAGCGGCTTGGGAGTTCATGAAATATATGACAACGCCTGAAGTCCAAGCGAAATGGCATCTTGACACAGGATATTTTGCCATCAACCCTGCTGCGTACGAAGAGCAAAGCGTAAAAGATAAATGGGCGGAATTCCCGCAGTTCAAGGTGACCGTGGATCAGCTTCAAGATACGATTCCTGGACTCGCAACCCAGGGCGCGCTCATATCCGTCTTCCCTGAATCAAGACAGCAAATCGTAACAGCTCTGGAAGAGCTATACCAAGGCAAAGATCCGCAAGAAGTGCTCGATAAGGCTGCGGAAGGAACGAACCGGGCGATGGAAATCGCGAATAAGACGAAAAAGTAAATGACGAAACCCCTATTCGTGAAGCAGTGGATAGGGGTTTTTCAACAGAGGGGGAGATGTGGTGAATCGAAATTATTTAAAACATGAATTTTTAATTACAGCAAGAAGCAGACGTACGATTCCATTTGTTTTCTTCATCACCGTTTTGTTGTTTAGCTATTGTTTAATTTTATGGCCGTTCGCGAATACGAAGGAATCCTTTAATAAAAAGGAGACAGAGGAGTATTTAACGTACTTGGGAGACCAGCAAAAACTAAGGGAAAGTATAGGGAATACCGGCCTTGTTTTTAATAGGAAAAGCATTAACGCTTATTATCAGATAGGTAATCCTGTTTATGCGACAAATGCCTATAATTATGATTTGTTTTCGGCTATGTTGCAGTCTTTTGAAGATCGAAACTTTGAGCGCATGCTCCAATTAAGAGTATTTCATCTGCAAAATAATCCAGGTGAATATGTAGAGGATCGTTTTTTATTTCAGAAAGCGCCATTTCCTAGTAAGGATCGGGAGCATGCGTATCAACAAACGATGATGAAGTATGAGGATTATCTCGCGAATGATCACCCCATCACATTTGGTTTGATGTATGAGAAAACCGGGTTGCAAACATTGCAGAAATTCCTTCAAAACTACGGGTTTTACTTCCTATTGTTTTGTGTCATTTATTTTAGTAGTGATATTCTTTCAAGGGATCGAAAATATCAGGCGGTTCTCCAAGGCTTGCCATTATCTTGGTATCGCCAACTGAATTTGAAATCACTGTCGGCATTTCTTTATTCAATGGCGTTCATTGTTAGCGTTATCGTTGTTGGAGTGCTCGTTATGACAATGCAGTTCGGATTCGGATATTTCGATTTGGATATTCCGATCATGATTAAGCAACAAACGTTTACACCCGAGGATTATAGTGTCATTTCAATGGCAGCTTATCTAGGCAAGACACTTGTTGTCCTCCCGTTGTTAGTCATCCTGTTCGTACGGTTGAATATCGTTTTAAGCTTACTTTTTAAAAATGAATGGATTGTCTTATTTATTAGCAGTTTGGTATTGTTCTCAGAACGCCTTTATTTTACACGCTCGACAAGGGAATTATTCGACAAGGACATCAGCCTTTTTCCACAGACGTATTTTGATTTTGGGAAAATCATTGATGGGGAAAAGAATTTTTTGTTGAACACGGAAACGATTACCTATGCAAAGGGCATCCTCGTACTACTTATTACATACCTTGTCATCGAGGTTATCCTGTTTATCGTTTCCCTTATCATTAATAAGCGCCGATTCTATTTAGCAAGTTAACAGTGGGAAAGGGGGAAGGACAGTATATGTTCTGGAAATACTTATTATTTGAAACGAAGCTATTACTACTAAATAAAAAAAATTGGTTGTTAGGACTTGCGCTGATTCTCTTTTTTCCACTGTATTATTCACATTATAGTCAATTGGATATTGTTGAAATTGAAGAAAAGGTAACTGAAGAAGCTGAGAAATTTGTCGAGGTCTTCGATTCATTTCCTGGTACAGTTTGGCAAACCCAAGAAGGTAAAGAAATTCACGCCAATTTATTAGAACAAATGGGATTGCTGCACTGGCAAAGGCTTTATGTAAGAAAAGATGGAGACTTTGATGGGTATTTTGGTGCAGGACCGAAATTTCATAAGTTTTTTGATGCAAGACTCAAGCTGAATGAATTGCGTCTTGATTTGCATCAACGAGGAAATAAAGGGGTTCGTCGGGATCATATTGTTCCAGTTGACGAAATACTAAAAGAAAATGCGCTCTACCGGTATCACAAGGAGCATGATCTCTCCCTCATCCAAGATCCCCTTAAAGCGAGCAATTATATACCGGTCGCATTGAATCTAGTAAGCGGAACGTTGTTTTGCATTCTCGTATTGCTGGCGGGAAGTAGCATGCTTGTAAATGATCAACTTCATCCTTCCGTCTTGTTTGGATTTCCGATTTCGTTCATGCAGAAAGCAATTAGTAAGGTGGGAGTCCATTTTGTTCAAATCATGGTCTTTCTCTGTGCAAGTATATTGATAGGCAGTTTTTATGTAGCGAGAAAAACGGGGTGGGGAGATTTCAGAACGCCTGTACTTATTTATCAGGACGCGGATTTTATTGCAATATCCACGCTGCGCTATTTGTTTTATATGCTCGTAGCATTTGGATTAATTGCCCTATTACTTTTGCTCACATTCCTATTAGTTAATCTCGTGACGAAAAACTTGTACGCCGCAATTGTCACTATCCTGTTTGTATTGCTGTCCCCACAACTTCTTTTAGCTGCCGGAGTGGAGACAAATTGGCTCTATCCACTCAGATTCATTGATATCAGCGCCGTTCTAAGTGGTGAAGCGGCTAAGGAATTTGGGATTGAAAAACTCGATTTCAAACATGCGTATAGTTGGCTTGTCGTCCTTAATTTGCTTGTCATATCAATTTTATATTTTAGAAATAAGATTTTGCATATTCGAAAAGTGGAAACCGTCCCAATGAAACTTAGTTGAAAGGCTGGGGAAGATGATGCTGAAATTATCAAATGTAACGATTGCTTATAATGATAAAATCGTATTGGATTCATTGGATTTAACGGCGAATAAAGGGGAAATTATAGGTGTCGCCGCGCCGAATGGAACAGGTAAGACGACGATGTTCAATGTGATGGCGAACTTTGTGAAACCCGATTCCGGACATGTTTTTTTTGATGGGAAATATACGTACCGGAATGAAAAAGAAGAATTGCACATTCATCGGATGTTGGCGACATTCCCCGTACAAAAGGACCTATTTGAGGAATTATCCGGTGTCGATCATATGAAACTGTACGCAAATATGTGGAAAGGGTCGACGAAACATATACGCTCCATCATCGACCGTCTTCATATGGGGCATTATGTGAAACAGAAAGTCCGAACGTATTCATTAGGGATGCGACAACGATTATGTTTCGCAATGATGATGGCAGCCGACACGCCGATTATGTTGATGGATGAAGTGATGAATGGTCTGGATGTCGAAAATGTCGCTCTCATATCAGAATGTTTAATGGAAATGAAGCAGGAGAAGCTCATATTTGTCGCTTCGCACTTGTTGGCAAACTTAGACCTGTACGCAGATCGAGTTCTTTTTTTGAAAGACGGAAAGTTCGTGCATGAACAAAAATTCACAGGTGAAAATGAAAATTTTCTTAAACTTGACGTAAGTCCTGAACAGTATGAATCAATTAAAAGTGAACTGGATTTACCAGAGGGTCATATGTTTATAGCCAATTATTTATTATGCATTCCTTTAGGTGGAATGAGTGAGTCGGAACAAACAAAATGGATGGGCCGGATGCTTAAATATAATAAGGAAATGACAATCGGGCCATTAGGGACGGTGGAGTATTATGAAAAATATTATGGAAAAACGGTTTAATGCCAAAGGAATGTTAATTGGAATTTCTATTTGCATGTTATTTTTGTCAGGTTGTCATAATCTACAAGGAAAGAAGTCGGAAATGATTAGCGTGTATGCGGAAAATTACGAAATTACAGGATCTACAAGAGATGAAATCATCGGAAAGGTTCATCAGGCAATTTTCACGACAGTCGATCGGAGTAATGAAGAAGCAAAAAGAATGTACGGAGCAGTGCCGACAAAAAAAGGAGTAACGTTAAATATCGAAGCTGGAAGGTATGAATTGACTGGCTATCCATCAGGGAATATTTTTATTTACGATAAAGATGATAACTTGCTCGTTCGGGAAATTGTAGGAGAAAAAGCTGGTGTGCCTACATTAACCGCTGATATCGATTCAACGTTTTCGATTTTTTTTGACGGCGGATATAATACAATAAACATCGAGCCTGTAGCAACAATGCTTTCCACGGAGTTGACTGCAGGTATATGGGATGTCGGGTTGGACATAGAGCCGGGGAACTATACGATGAGCATTCCCAATGGGCATGGCTTTGTACAAATTTTTGAAGAAGGTACAGACCCTCGCCTATTTGAATTACTGGGTGGCGGATTGACAAATTCCAAAAGTCTAGTTCAGTTGAAAGAAGGACAGAAGGTGTGTGTGTCAAAAGTTCCAGTTGTTTACTTTGAACCCCAAAACAAAACGAAACAATGATATCCAATCAGGTTAAAAGACCGGATTGTGGGTAACGTAATGGTAAGACATCAAAGTGGAGGAGCTGTTCATTATGAAGGACAACCGTTTTCAAACAAAGCCGAATGATGAAAAGGGTGAAGCATTCACAGGAATGCCGAATGCCAAGCAATTCCCTGACTTAGAGCCCGAACAAGAGGCGGAAAAGCAAATGGAGCAGTTCCAGAATTCAACCGAATGCCGAGAAAAGCCAACGGATAATAAATGGGAACAATAATACTGAGACCTATGATTCGTTTAAGCGAAGCATAGGTTTTTTCTATCTTCCATATTTTTCAATGTTGAAGTATAGTGAGAAAGAGACTACTACTTTATGACTGGGGATAGTTGTTTGAAACGTTTTGCTATATTGACCATAGCATGTAACTTTTTATTGACAGGGTGTATTCAAAACGAGGAGGAAGTCATCCGTCCTGGCGACTTTACGATGCTTCGAAGCAATCCGTATGAGATGGAACTTAATGAAAAATCAACAGAAATTACAATCGGGATGATCGGGGATATCCTCTTGCATTACCCGCTCTATACATACGATAACTATGATCTTTCATTCAGTGCAGTGAAAGACGAGATGACAGGCATCGATTTTTTGCTTGCGAATCAAGAGTCATTGCCGGGTGGAGTGGAGCTCGGATTGTCCGGCTATCCGCTCTTCAATAGTCCGAAGCATATTATTAGAGATTTAAAAGCGAACGGAGTCGATTTGCTGTCCATCGCAAACAACCATACGCTCGATCGGAAAGAGAGTGGTTTACTGAAGGCGCTTGGGCATATGAATGAATATGGAATGCCATACGTAGGAGCATATGAGTCTGTAGAAGATCGTGAAACAAAGCGTATTTTTGACGTGAAAGGCATACGCATCGGCATATTGGCCTACACGTACAGTTTGAACGGACTTGCGATTCCGAAAGGGAAAGGCTATTTGGTTTCATTGATAGATAAAGTCCAGATGGAAACAGACGTTAGGGAAATGGAAGAGGAAGCCGATATAACGGTCGTCTCAATCCATTGGGGCGACGAGTATGCGTTGCAGCCATCCGCGCGGCAAGAGGAGCTCGCTGAATGGCTTTCGTCCGAAGGTGTCGATATCATTTTCGGCCACCATCCGCATGTGTTGCAACGTTATGAGCAAGTCGGCAATACGGAAGTGTTTTATTCGCTCGGGAATTTCTATTCCGCCCAGCAATTCGATTCCACGAATATCGGCGGCATTGCAAAAGTGCATATTTCGACCGTTGAATTGGCGGGAAAACAATTCATGGAAATTGGGAAATCGACATTCTTTCCGACTGCTGTCATTCGTGACGAGAATAGAAGATTTGTAGTCGTACCACTAAAAGATGCACGTAGTGATAATCGTTTTGATGAAGAGTGGGCGATGAACCATGTCGGCCTTCTGTCTGAATGAAAAATGCCTTCTGCGCAAATTTGTGCGGAAGGCATTTTTGATTGCTTATTCGGCTTTTTTCACTTGCTTCGTATTATAAATATAGTTCGAAACGATTTTTGCAGCTTGTTGTTTCGTTGTGAATTGCTCAGGCATGAACTTACCTTCATAGCCCGACGCGATTCCCAGCTCATGCAACATGGAAATCGCATTTACCGTGTCATCTGCGTATTTGCCGAAGTCGGAATAAGGCGCTTTCGCCGCAGCCGTATACTTTTCGCCAGTGTAGTTTTCAAATGCACGCTCAAGGATCAATGCGAATTGTGCACGTGTCACTTTGTCGTTCGGATTGAATTTGCCATCATTGCCTTTGACGATGCCGTTTTCGTAAGCAGCTGCAATATCAGCCTTTAATTCGTCGGACAGTCCGTTAAGATCTGAGAAAGGCGCTTGACCTTCAGCTTTCAGACCATTTGCTTTGACGACCCATGACACCATTTCAGCACGCGTGATTTTTACACCCGGCTTGAAAGTCGGTTCTTTTGTCAAGATGTCTCGGTAATAAAGATCTGAAATGTATTGGTATGACCAGTTATTAAGGGATACATCCTTGTATGGGACTGTTGCGATGATGCGTCCCTCAAGGCCGGTTGTAACGTTGCCTAACGATTTAATGTGATTTGCAAGGTTTTCCCAGTCACTGAATCCTGGTTCGCTTGCGCGTCCATCCTCATATGCTTTGCCGAGAGCTTCAAAGCCATCTCCGCCTTTGGCAGTGAAAACATTTGTTGCCGCTTTGTACGTCTTGTCCGCTTCGACTTCTTTGCCATTGATTTTCAATGAAACGATTCGTTTGCCCGGCTCTGCTGTACCGTCAAAGATGACTTGCATGCCAGCGACGTGAAGGAAGCCACCGCTTTCTTTCGGGTAATCCTTAACGGAATGCTCGAATGTTTCACGCAGTTCAGCTCCGCTCAATTCCATGATCGCAAGGCTGTTGCCGAATGGAAGGACAGTGAGGACCTCTCCATAAGTGACTTCACCCTTGTTGATGGAAGTACGGATGCCGCCGCCGTTTTGGAACGCAATGTCAACTTCCGGATCGACTTCTTTCGCTTTTGCAAGCATTCCATCTGTGATGATGTTGCCAAGATTCGTTTCACCTGCACGGACGCCGCCCAAGTCGCGCAAGCCGCTTAGGAACACATCGGCAACTCCTCCAGTCGGGGAGTTTTTGATAGCTCCGACCTTATCGGCGTATGGCTTCAGCATTTCTTCGGCTTCAGCGTCTTTTTCTCCTTCTTTCGTGTCGACTTCATGAAGCACTCCATTGTACTCTTTGATAACTCCATTTTCATCGAATGTAATATCCAATTGACCTAGGAATTTTTGATGTTCGTTTGCTTGTACAATGACGACAGGTCCTGCTTCTCCCTCATGTACAAACGGTTCATCCAATTTGGAATGTGTATGCCCACCGACGATAATATCAATGCCCGGGACATTTGCTGCGAGCAATTTATCATTATCAATAGCATCGCTATCGTTGAAGCCTATATGTGTCAAGGCGATGATTTTGTTGACACCCAACTCTTCGAACGCTTCAACTGCTGCCTTCGCTTCAGTGATGTAGTTCGTGAATTTTATTTCTTTAGGACTGGAAATATCGACAGTTTCTTCAGTCGTCAAACCGAAAATACCGATCTTCTCCCCATCCACTTCCTTCACAATTCCGTTAAAGATCTTGCTGTTTTCAGGCTCAGCAGTCACTTCACGAAGTTGAAGGTCTTCGAAGTTGCTGTCGGCTGAGAAATCGACGTTCGCAGAAACGAATGGGAACTTCGCATTCTTGATGAAGTCGGCAAGTCCTTTATGGCCGTCTTCCGAACTGCCTAAATCAAATTCATGATTTCCGAAAGTCATTGCATCGTACCCAAAATAGTTCATGAATTCAAGGTCCGCTTGTCCTTGGAATTCATTGAAATAGAGGGAACCCGAGAATACATCGCCCGCATGCAACAATACGTTATGCGGCACTTCCGCCCGTTTCGCTTTCAATAGTGCTGAGAAATAAGGGATGTTGTCCAACTGTGCATGGGTGTCATTCGTGTGGAACACCGTCATTGAGAAATCTTTTGACGCTTCTTCTGCGGAAACGGCAGCAGGAGTCATTCCTGCCATACTGAACAGCAACATTGATGCAGCCGCGCCTTTCATATACTTCTTTGACATAATGCACCTTCCTTTTATGGTTTTTTCTTCATCAATATTCTGATATAACTTACAAAGATGGAATAATGATGAAAACTTTTTCATTTCAATTTTATCATTAGTATTATTAAAGAACAAATGAATTTTCCGTAAATTTATAGATTCATAGAAAAAGCCGGAGAGAAGTGGAGATCACTTCTTTCCGGCATAATTTTTTATTGAACTGCGTAGTATTGTACGAGCCCTTGATAGATCGCTTCAGCGTAGAGTTCCATATATTGATCACTTGATAATTTCTTGAAATCATCGGGGTTTGTAATGAAACCAAGCTCGACGAGTACAGCAGCTACATTGTTATTCCGAATAACATAGAAACGTTGGTCTTTAACTCCGCGATCAGCCATGTTAGCGTTTTTCACAAGATTCGTTTGGATCTTGCTTGCTAAAAGCTTGCTCTCGGATGCATTTGGATTCGTGGAAGAGTCATAGAAAACTTCCGCGCCTTTCGCTGCTGAAGAACCTGCCGCATTGA
This sequence comes from Sporosarcina sp. Marseille-Q4943, assembly GCF_943736995.1. Classification (GTDB taxonomy): domain Bacteria; phylum Bacillota; class Bacilli; order Bacillales_A; family Planococcaceae; genus Sporosarcina. The sequence goes on from NZ_CALSFT010000002.1 coordinate 830,674, forward strand.
CATGGATTGAAACGAATGCTTCGGCATAATGTTTCTTAGCGAATTCAGTACGTTGTTCCAATGTCAGATACGTATCATTCGAACGTGTCAGCAATACGTTGGCGCCAGCTCTTTTCAACTTTCCTTCTACTAGTTTAGCAACTTTCAATACAACAGTCTTTTCGCTTAATTTATTGCTAGTAGCGCCAGGATCTTTACCGCCGTGTCCAGCATCAATGACGATCACCCGGTCCTTCAAAGGGTTGCCTGACTGGTTGAGGAGCTTCAAGTAATTTTTGTGTACATAGCCTGGACCGCTCTGTAGATTAATCTTGGCCCAGTTGCCGTTGATCGACTCGATATTTACCTTTTGGTTGAGTGATAACTTTGCTACGATTGCGGATGTACCGTCAGGTGATTTTCTAACGTTCAAAACGCTTGTCGTCACTTTACCGATCAATCCAGTTGTAGGGGAGGGAGTGTTCGGCTCCTCCTCGGGTTCAGTGACTTCAGGCTCGGCCGGTTCCTCAGCAGCGACGTCATCATCGGAAGGTGCTTGAGTTCCGACTTCAACCGTGTATTGGCCATGGATATATCCATTCGCACCGTCGATCAGGACAAGCAGCCAATCGCCTGTCTGTCCGATAACCTCGACGATTTCACCATCTTTCAAACGGTTGACGACATCACCTGTAACTGCCGGATGTGAGCGGACATTTAAGTTGTCACCGCCGGTTGCGACTTTCGCAAAATACGTTCTCGAAGTCTGTTCAGGCAATTTGACAGCTAGCTTATAGTTGTCATTCAAAGCACGTGCTACGAACAATGCGAATTGTGAACGGGTCAATAAATCATTTGGCAGGAATTTGCCTGCATCACCACGAGTGACACCGCCATAATACAAGCCATTGATTTCTTTTACGTAAGGGTGGCCTTTCATATCCGTGAGCATGAGCGGCCGATCGACCGTCACGTTTTCTGATAGATTGAAAGCGACAGAGAGGGCATAGCCCATTTCAGCTCGCTTCAATTTCTCGTTCGGACCAAAGCTGCCATCAGCTTTTTTCTCGAAATAACCGAGTTCGACTGCGCGGCTGGCAAATTCATATTGCTCTGTGCCAGGCTTCAAGTCTTTGAACTGGATGGATGGGGTAGGCATGTCCTTTTTACCGGAAGCGATGACAAGCATTTTTGCTGCGTGTGCTCTTGTCAAATTGTTGCCGGGATTGAACTTGTCGGCTTTATTGACAATACCGAGCTCCGCTATGTAATGTACTTGATCATAATATTCCTTGCCGGGTGAGATATCCGAGAATTTGAACTGCGCCGAGGAATGTCCAGGGACGATGGAAACAAGAGCGAAAAACAGTAAAGCAACAGCTGCCCATTTAAACGTTTTCATGTTGTCCTCCTAAATTTGATGTAGATTAAGTTTACCAGTGTTCACCATGTAAATCCATAGTGAATTTACTATTTTCATAGAGTTTTTTTGAAAAAAAACAGGTGTCCAATTATACGGAACACCTGGCTTTTAGGCTATTAATGGAGACGATCAAGGATTTTCTGGAATTGCTTTTCAGTCAATTTATCGTTGAGACCGAATGAACCATCTTCATATCCGCTAGCAATATTGTTATGGGCTAGTATATTGATATATTCATTAGCCCAATGTCCTGCAGGTACATCGCTATAGGATGTATTGGCGGAACCTTGTAGATTAAAGGCTTCCACAATTATTTTTGCCATTTGTGCACGAGTCAATGAATGATCGGGATTGAATTTCCCGTCATTTCCGGAGAATAGTCCGGCATTTGCCACTTTCGTAATCGATTCGTATTGCGGATGATCCGCAGCTACATCGGAGAAAGTAACATCGGCAGCATCCGTTTCAAGTCCAAGCTCTTTTACGAGCGTCTCTGCTACTTTAGCGCGAGATACATAGACAGGAGAAGTTATTGTCGGTTCTTCGAAAGCAACTGTTTTGTCATGATTGAAATCCTTTATGCGACGTGCGCCTAAATAACGTTTACCCCAGTAAGCGGGATCGTTGACGGAAGAAATCATGACACCCTTTGATGTCGAAGCGTGGATGAACCTGCTGGAACCGATATAGATTCCGACGTGTGAAACCCTGTTTCCGAAAGTATTGAAGAAGACGAGGTCTCCCGTTTTAAGATCGCTTTTCTTAACAGCTGTTCCCATAGCAAACTGTTCTCCAGTCGATCTTGGTATTTTGATCCCTTGTTTTTTAAAGACGAATTGCGTATATCCTGAGCAGTCGAATCCGGAAGTGGTTGTGCCTCCATAGGCATAAGGCGTTCCTATGTAGGTCCGCGCTGTACTGACGAGCGAAGTTGGTGAATTCGCTGAGGCCATGGCTGGTACGGACGTTGCTAACAAAAAGCATGCCAAAAACGAGAAAAACAGTTTCTTCATCTGGTTCCCAAATTCCCCTTTCGCACGTTTACATACAGTGTGCTTTTATCTGAGAACATCCTACCATAGCTAAACCTCCATTTCGGTTACAGTTACATTACAATAACGTTACATTCCGCCGGCTTATGTCGAAAATGCGCTCATATCAACGTTTCCTAAAGGGTGATTTTTGTAGGAAACGTTCTTTGTGATGAAAATTTACTGTTATTCATCAATTTTCGTCATCTTTTTAGGTATTTCACACTGTTTTTTGTGGTAGATAAAACGGTATATGACAGACGTGTTACAAAAATGAAAGGAACATACTTATGGTATAATCGTTAAATGTGTATAGAGTAAAGACTTACAATAGATGGGATGAGAAATAATGCGCAGAATCGCAGTTTTCAGCAATATGTACCCTTCGGAAAAACATCCGACGTTCGGTATTTTCGTTAAGAACCAAGTAGAGCTATTGCGCTCAAAAGGAATTCAAGTTGATCTCATCGCAATTGATGAACCGGGCAAAGGGAAAGTCGCCACTTTGAAAAAATATTTGGCGTGGTTCCTCAAATCGATCGGCTTTTTAGTACGACATAAAAAACATTTATCGTTGACGCATGCACATTACGCGTTTCCGACAGGAGTTCTTTCATTAATAGGAAAGAGGCTTTTCGGAATTCCTTACGTTGTGACGGTACACGGCGGCGACATCGACAAAATGGCTGCGAAAAGTGAGCGGATTGCGGGATATACAAGAAAGGTCCTTCAAGGCGCGGATGCCGTCATCACAGTAGGAGAGCGATTGAAAAAGGACGTCATCGGGAAGTTTGGAGTGAAGGAGGAGAATGTCCACGTCATGAGCATGGGAGTGAATACGGACATCTTCCAACCGATGCCGAAAGAGGAAGCCCGTAAACAATTGGACATCCCTCCTACCGAAAAACTTCTACTGTTTGTCGGCAATATGATCGAAGCGAAAGGCGTGCTCGAACTTGTCGATGCGTTCGACATCGTGCGCAAAGATCACCCGGAAGCTGCCCTTCATTTGATTGGGTCAAGCAAAGATGAAGGGTTCATGGAAACGTTGGCGAAACATATGCTGTCGAAAGATGTCCGGATTTCGCATCAGGAACCGCTGACGCAAAAAGAAGTGGCAAAATGGATAGCCGCCGCGGACGTTTTCGTACTTCCTTCCCACCATGAAGGATTTGGACTCGTCGCTCTTGAAGCGATGGCGGTTGGAACAACAGTTGTCGGAACTGACGTCGGGGGGCTTTCATTCCTTCTTGGCGATGAAGCTGGCATTCTTGTTGAGCCGAAAAACCCGAAATCCCTTGCCTCCGGTTTAAAACAAGCATTGGAAGAGCCGCCGGAAACGAGACGAAAAATCGCGGAAGAAAAAGTGGCAGAGCATACGTATGACGTAGTTGCTGAACGATTGACGGCGATCTATGACGATGTGTCGAAAGGAAAGAATTCAAAATGAGTAGAATGATGAAGATCATCGGCACAGTCGCCATTATCAATATCGTCGCCCGTATAATCGGCTTCCTGCGGGAAATGGTCATCGGGAACCAATTCGGGACATCCGCTGCGGCAGATGCGATTGCGACCGCGTATACGATACCGAATTTCATATATCTAGTCGTCGGTGGAGGACTAACGACGGCTTTCATTTCTGTTTATCACTCCTCGAAAACCGACAAAGCGATTTTCGTCAGAAGAATGTTCACTTCGGTATTAATGACCGCAACGATTATTACGGTGCTTGCTGTCATTTTTGCAGAACCGTTATTAAAGACGACTTTTCCAGATCTAAAACCGAACCAATTTGAATTGACTTATCCACTATTCCTATGGATGATGCCATCAACAATCATTCTCGTCCTTTCAACATGGATGAGCGGTCTATTAAATCTGAACGACAAATTCAAGCTGTCGAGCATCGCAATCCTCGTTTACAACGCTGCATTCGTCATCATTTCCGCACCCCTCGTTAAATGGTACGGTCCGATGGCCTACGGAATCGGCGCATTATTAGGTGCGGTGCTCATGGGCGTCTTTTTATTCGCTGGAATCAGAAAGAGCAAGCTCTACTCACTGAAACCTGCTTTTGGCAAGTCGGAAGATGTGAAACGTGTATGGGTCATTGCATTGCCGATCTTACTAGGCGGCGCATCGATGCAATTCTATGCCTTCATCCATAGAATCGCAGCCGCCGGATTGAGCGAAGGGGCCATTTCAGCCGTCAACTATGCGTCCAAGCTGAGCAACTTCCCGCAAGCAATCATGATGACGGCTGTTACGACTGTCATCTATCCGATGCTGAGCAAGAAGGAAGGCGAAGGGGATCATGAAACGATTAAGCAACTGTATAAAAAAGGAATGCTCCTGCTTGCGGCATTAATTGCACCCGCAACTGCAGTCGCCTATTTCTTCGCAGATCCGCTCGTCCGTCTCATTTTCGAACACGGAGAATTTGATGAGTCATCGGTGTTAATTACAGTTCCGATTTTCAAGGTGTTCGCATTGTCGATGTTCTTCCTCGCAGCGAATACGTACGTGACCCGTTTTTATTATGCAAAAGGAAATTCGATGTTGCCGGTCATCTTCAGCCTCATTAGCGTCCTCGGCATTAACATAGCAATCATTTATGCGCTTATCGATTCGCTAGGCGCGTCTGCAATCGCATACGGAACAGTCATCAGCTCCGCCATTAACCTAATTATGCTCGTCATTTATGCAAGGGTGAAATGGAAGCTGTAAGCAATACGTATATCCCGTCACGGCTCGACTGTGTGCGGGATATTTTTAATCTGTTGTTCCACCGCGATTTACGCTATTCTGAATAAAAGAAGAAACTAGAATAGGAGAGATTTGACGATGTCCATTGAACAACAAATAGGAGAATGGTTCGCCCATTTTCATGCACACCCTGAAATTAGCTGGAAAGAAGTCGAAACGACAAAAAAGATAGCCGAAATCCTTACGGAAATGAACGTGCAACACCATACTTTCGACGATGTAACCGGAGTAGTGGCGGAAATCGGGGATGGTGATCGAATCATTGCGGTCCGGGCCGATATTGATGCACTATGGCAAGAGGTGGACGGTGTTTCCCGAGCGAACCATTCATGCGGACATGACGCCAATATGTCGATGGTGCTCGGCGCGCTCTCCTATTTACAGGAACAACAAATCGGGAGCCGTATCCGGTTCATTTTCCAGCCGGCAGAGGAAAAAGGGAACGGTGCAAATTCGATGATCGAAAGGGGAGCCATCGATGGTGTTTCCCATTTATTCGGCGTCCATCTCCGTCCTCAGGAAGAGATCCCTTTCGGCAAGGTTTCACCGGCAATCCATCACGGGGCCGCGGTTTTCCTTGAAGGGAAAGTGAAAGGTGCTGATGCCCATGGAGCGAGGCCGCAGCAAGGGAAAAATGCACTCGATCCGATTTTCGCAATTGCACAATTCCTGAAGACGATTCATTTCTCGCCGTATGAGGCGTATTCCGCGAAACTGACGAAAATCCAGGCGGGCGGCGAAAGCTTGAACATCATTCCAGGGAATGCCGTGTTTGCCATGGATGTCCGTGCACAATCCAACTCAGTTTTGAATGAATTGAAGGAACGCATCGATGCAGGAATCCAATCGATTGCACAGTTGCACGGCGTGGACATCGAATTGAACTGGTCGGACTATACGCCTGCTGCTGAAGTGTCCGAAGAAGCGGCTTTGATTGCGAAGGAAGCGATTTTGGAAGCAGTCGGGGAAGAGGCGTTTGCACCTGCGATCATCACGTCCGGAAGCGACGACTTCCATTTTTATACAATCCACCGGCCTGATCTGAAAGCCGCAATGATCGGTGTAGGAGCCGACTTAGGGCCTGGCCTTCATCATCCGGATATGACATTCAACCAGGATGCGCTTGATATAGGGGCGAAAGTGCTGGCGGCGACGTTGGCAAAAGCTTCATTGCTGGAATAAAGGTGATTACTCCATCTAACGGAAAAGCTCCGTGAGATGGAGTTTTCTAATTAAAACTCTATTACATTTAATCGGAATAGAATGATAATTAATTGCTAAATGGCCATAGTTAAGTATAATTAATAGTAGACTCCTTTTTTCATAGCGTCATCACCTCCATAAGAGCTCCATAGTCCTTCATAATTGTAAGCGCTTACGAGAAGGGGAAATGAAAAATGAGGGGGAACAACAGATGAATCGAAATCGCGTAAAAGGTCTATTGTTCATGCTGCTAGGTGCTTTACTCGTTTTAACAGCCTGTGGCGGGGGTGGAAAAAAGAATATTGCAATCGGTCCACCTGCTAGTGAAACGAATAATCTTTCCAAAATCATTTTGGATGCATACGGGATAGGGGAAGGCGACTACAAAGCTTTCCAGGAAGGATTCGGGGCTGCGGCTGACGGGGTTCAGGACGGCAATATCGATATATCCATCGGGATTTTAGGTCTGCCTGCTGCTAGTATTGAAAGCCTGCAAGCGTCCGCGGGAGATGTGAAAATGATCAGCCTCTCCGACGACGCGATTGCAAAAATCGAAGCAGAGTCGGGGTACAAGCGTTTCACGATTCCGAAAGAGTCTTATGATTTTCTCACGGAGGATGTACAGACAGTAACAGCGTATGCAATTTTAATGGGGAACACGGATACGATCGATGAAGAGCTCGGATACGAATTGGCGAAGAGCATGATCGAAAATGCGAGCGAAAATACACATGCGCAAGCGAAGCAGATGATTCTCGAGAATGCGTTGAACGGGGCGGAAGGGCTGTTGATCCACCCTGGCGCTAAAAAATATTATGAGGAACAAGGATTGACGGTCAATAATGAAGTGGCAGAGTTAACAGCTACAAAAGGGAATCGGAAAACAGAATTGACACTTGGCACAGGGAGCCAAGGGGGTACGTATTATCCGCTCGGCGGAGAGATGGCGAACCTTTGGAATAAATATATCGATGGCATCAATGTGACAAATATGGAAACAGGGGCGTCCGTCGAAAACCTATCTTCCATCAGCAAAGGTCAGATGGATCTTGGAATGACCGTTCACGTGCCTGCGTTGAATGCATTGAATGGAAAAGCTGATTTTGAAGGGAACCCAGTGAAAAACGCAGCGTTCATCGGCCATATTTACCCGGAAGTCGTTCAAATCGTGACGAGGGAGAAGATGAAAATCAATGGCTTCGAGGACTTGAAATGAATACAGCCAAGTAAGCAGAAAGGCGGCGAAAAATGAAAGAACATAAGGTGGTAGATGCACAAGAGATACTTGAAAAATATGACAAGGAAAATCAGTTCCGTGTAGAAATCGGCAAATGGGCATACGTCGTAACCTTTCTCGCAGTCTCGCTGACGATCTTTCATTTATATACGGGGTCGACGAGCGTTCTGCCTTCGCAGCAACAAGGGGCCATCCATCTTGGAACCGCTTTAGGAGTCATCTTCCTGCTCTATCCGGCAAAAAAGGAATGGAGAAAAACACAGAAAAAAGTCCCTTGGTATGATGTGTTGCTAGCGTTTACTGCTATGTATGTGGCGTACCATAAAATATTTTTCTACGATACCATTCTCCAAAGCAGGGTTTCAGGTTATAGCTCATTGAATATTATTATTGCCATCGTTGGCGTATTGCTCGTATTGGAAGCGACACGACGGACGGTCGGTCTTCCAATCGTCATCGTTGCGAGCGTCGCGATGCTCTATGCCATGTATGGAAACCTTATCCCGACGCGCATCTTGTCACATGAAGGATTTGCGCTCGACCGGACGATGACGAATCTATGGTATCGCGAAAGCGGCGTATTTGGAACCCCGATACAGATTTCCGCGAAATTCATTTTCCTGTTTCTGTTTTTCGGGGTGCTTCTCGTCAATACGCCAATCGGAAGATTCTTCAATGATCTGGCGTTCTCGTTAACCGGGCGATTTACAGGCGGAACGGCCAAAGCTGCCGTCGTAGCGAGCGCTCTTCAAGGAACAGTATCAGGCAGCTCTGTTGGAAATACAGTGGCGACGGGTAGCTTCACGATTCCGATGATGAAAAAAGCGGGATTCAAACCTGAATTCGCCGCTGCAACGGAAGCCTCCGCTTCCACTGGAGGCCAAATCATGCCTCCGATGATGGGAGCAGCTGCCTTCATCATGATGGAATACCTAGGCGTCAACTACTCAACGATTATGCTCGCCGCGCTCATTCCGGCGATCCTATATTTTACGGGGATTTTCATCGGAACCCATTTCGAAGCCAAACGCTTGAAAATTTTGGGGCTGCCAAAGTCAGAGCTGCCGGTGTTCAAGAAGATTTTTGTACGTGACGGTTACATGATCATTCCTCTTCTCGTCATCATCATTACGATCATGTCCGGCTTTACACCGCAGCGTGCAGCATTGTTCGGCATCCTTTCCGCTGTGATCGTATGGATCTTCAATGCGATTTTTAGAAAGGAATCGGAGTTTGGACTTAAAAGGGTCATTTACGTGTTGGAGCAAGGGGGAAGGGTGGCGCTTCCTGTCATTTCAGCTGTCGCAACTGCCGGCATCATCGCAGGCGTTGTGAGCATGACAGGTCTAGGCGCAAAATTCGCTTCCGGCATTATCGCACTTTCGAACGGCTACTTAATATTGGCGCTTTTCTTCACGATGGTTGCATGTATCGTGCTAGGAATGGGATTGCCGACAACCGCCAACTACGTAGTCACGGCAACGATTGCAGCACCGGCGCTCATCAACGAATTCGGCATCGCACCGATTGCTGCGCATATGTTCGTCTTCTATTTCGGCATCGTTGCCGATATAACGCCGCCGGTCTGCTTAGCGGCCTACGCGGGGGCGGGGATTGCAAAGGCGAATCCGTTCAAAACCGGGATGACCGCCGTCAAGCTGGCGATTGCCGCGTTCATCATTCCATTCATTTTCATCTACAACCCGATTCTCGTCTTCGTCGATGTCACTCCAGTGAAGCTCATACTTGGCATCGCAACCGCGTTGATCGGCATGATTGGTGTGAGCAGCGCCGTCATCGGATTTTTCGTACGGAATGCCCGCATATGGGAACGAATCGTCCTATTTGCCGGCGGTCTATTGCTCATCATTCCGGAGCTGACGACAAGCGCGATTGGACTGTTGCTTATCACAATCATTTGGTTCATTCAAAGAAGACGACCGGAAGAAAAGCAATCTATTGAAGAAGTAGTTGCATAAAGGACTAAACAAAAAGCTGTCACCAAATAATTGGTGCCAGCTTCAGACTGTAGACAAAAGGGTTGGAAATCATAGATTTCCAACCCTTTTGCTTAAACATCTACATTTTAACTTCAGTAGACTGAAATAACGTTGATTTCCGTTCCGGGCGGACGCTTTCCGGGGGGGCTTGCCCTCAGCCTCCTCGTCGCTTCGCTCCTGCGGGGTCTTCACGCTGCGCTAATCCCCCAGGAGTCGCCGCCCTGCACTCCAATCAACTGGAAATCCTTTAAGACGCACTACCTTCTTTTCAAACTTCCTCTTGTTCGCGCTTGCTTTCACATGAGTCGAGTAAATAAAGACATGTTCTTGGCTGAGAAGCCCAGGGTTTGCCACCTCGTTTAGAACTTTATAGAGGATCTGCTCAAATAGATCAGTATCTTCAAAGCGACGGACATAGTTCTTCCCGAACGTGGAGAAGTGAGGAACCTCTGTATGAAAGCCGAAGCCTAGGAACCAGCGATATGCCACGTTCGTTTCAACCTCCTTGATTGTCTGGCGCATGGGGCGGATGCCGAAGGTATACTGAATGAATGTCATCACAGGATCTATGCTGGGTCTCCCAATGGTTGAGTAAAGGTTTTAAACTAAGGGATAGATAAAGGAGAAATCAATAGCCGCATCCAGTTTGCGAACCAGATGGTCCTGAGGAACTAACTGTTCTATTGTAAGCATTTCCAACTGTTCGCGTTCATTAATTTGATTCTTCGTCATCATATCCATCACCTCATTCATTTAATAGGAAACACCGTTGATTGGAGCGGAGAGCGGCGACTCCTGCGGGAACAGCACGAGCTGAAGACCCTGGACTGAGCGTAGCGAGGGAAGCGGCTGAAGCCGTGCCCGCGGAAAGCGTCCGCTCGCAGTGGAAATCAACATTGCTAGCTAATCTCAAAAGACTGTAGGCAAACACCAAAATTCATGGTATTTGTCTACAGTCTGGAGCTGACACCCGAAAATTGGTGCCAGCTTTTTGTATGTTAATCATGCATGAATACCTTCCAGGAACCTTACATAAAGAAATTCTCTTCCCCGATCCGATCATATAACCCGCTCTTTTTGAATAATGAAAGCTTCTGCTTCGGTAATTTCTTTATAATGATTCTCACATTCTTTTTACTAGCATTATCCAATAATGCGGATAGCGCAGCTTCACCTGTTGCGTCAATCATCGATAGATGCTCCAAATCCAAAATGATTTTAGCTGTTCCCGTTGAAAGGATGGCGGGCATCTTATCTTCAAACACCTTTGCAGTACCGAAAAATAACGGTCCTTCAACGATGAATTTGGATACATCCTCTCCGAACTTATGAATCTCTACATCAGAAAGTTTGTCCGTCGCGAAATGGAGTTTGCCACTCATTTTTCGCAGGAAGGAAAGCGCGGCCAACAGGATCCCGACTTGGACAGCTACAGTTAAATTAATAAAGATCGTGAGTAGAAATGTCGTCAGCAGCACAATCGAATCGCCCGATCTCACTGACAAAATATGAACGAAAGCTTTTCTCGCACTCATATTCCAAGCGACAAACATTAAAATAGGCGCCATCGATGCCAATGGAATGTAAGATGCAAATGGGGCGAACACCAAAATGAACAACAATACGAAAATGCTCTGCACCATTCCCGAAACCGGGCTTACTGCGCCTGATCGGATATTGGTCGCTGTACGCGCAATCGCGCCTGTCGCGGGAATGCCCCCGAATAACGGCGAAACGATGTTAGCGATTCCTTGCCCGAACAGTTCACGCTTCGAATCATGCTTCGGTCCTTCTTTCATGCCATCTGCAACGACTGCCGACAATAGCGATTCGATCGCCCCGAGTGCAGCGATGATCAATGCGGGCTGCCAAAGGCTTACGAGTTTGGACAATGTAATTTGGGGAAGTTGGAAGCCCGGCAATGTTTGCGGGATCCCGCCGAAAGCTGTGCCGATCGTTTCCACTTTTCCTGGATAGAACAAGACAGATAATAGTGTTGGTATTAAAAGTGCGAAGAGCAGCAACGGAAGTCGAGGGGCGACTTTCGGCAAGATGAAGATCAAGGCTAATCCAATCATTGCGGTGAGCACACTGTAGACATTCACCGTATGGAGATGCTTGGCAACATCTATCATATTTTCATGAAAGAATTCCTTGCTTTCCAATCCCGAGAGGCCGAGGAAGTTCCCGAACTGCCCTGTGAAAATGATAATAGCAATTCCTGAAGTGAACCCGATCGTTACGGAACGAGGGACGAAATGAATGAGATTGCTAATGCCAGCAAAACTCATGATGACGAGGAAAATACCGGCGAGAAACCCTGCTATCAATAGATCTTCATAGCCGTATTGAAGGACAATTGCTAGAAGGATCGGGATAAATGCACCTGTCGGACCGGCAATTTGAAAACGGGATCCACCTAAGAGGGCGACGATAAAGCCGGCAATGATCGTCGTATACAATCCATACTCCGGTTTGACGCCCGAGGCAATTGCAAAAGCCATCCCGAGTGGAATGGCTACGATACCGACAGTAATCCCAGAAAGCAAATCTTTCCGGAATCCCGACGCATTATAATCAATAAAACGTTGGTCTTTGAACATGGCGGTCACTTCTTCCACAATATTTGTAAAAAGATTCTCTCTCTTCATTATAAGCGACAAAAGCACTACTGGCAAGGGCTGCGCTAGTTTCAAAAACCGCCACGTTAGTTATCAATGTGGCGGTTGGCGAATTATGCAAGCTCGTTTTCCCTCAATACAATCTGATCGTAGCCCAATCTCTTCACGAGTTTTGTAATATGAGGCTGCTCGACCCGTGCGAGCCGCAAAGCTTCCTCCTGCGCAAAAGCTTCACGCGTCGGACCGTCGAAGAGCATCTCTCCGTTGCTGAAAATGAGCGTCCGTCCGAACGTCTCCGCTACGAAATCCATGTCATGCAAAATACAGATGACAAGTTTGCCCTTTACATAAAGCGAATGGATAATTTCCTTCACCTTTGCTTTCCCGCGGAAATCTTGCCCCATTGTCGGTTCGTCGAAAATGACGATATCCGTATCCATGGCGAGAATCGACGCCATCGCAACCATCTTCCGCTCTGCAAGGCTCAAGTCATACGGATTGTCTTCCGATTTATGTGCCAGTCCGACTAATGCAAGCATCTCCTTCGCATTAGCCATCGCTTCCTCATAGGATTGGCCAATGTTCAATGGGCCGAACATCACTTCATCGATCACTTTATGCTTGAAAATCTGGTCGTTTGGATTTTGGAAGATGAGTCCGATTCGGCTTGCCAGTTTAGCAGCCGTCGTTGCTGAGATTGGCTCTCCGTTCAGTAGAATCTCGCCAGAGTTCGGTTTCAACAGAGCCTTCAACAGTTTCACAAACGTCGTTTTCCCTGCTCCGTTCTGCCCGATAATTGCGATAGGCTCGCCGCGCAAGTGGACGTTCAGATTGCGAATGACTTCCTGTCCTTTTTCATAGCCAAAATGAAGATTCCGGACGATGAGTTCAGCGGTGCTTCTGTCCTCCAAATCGGTATCAACCGCGCGGAATTGAATTTTCCGTTCCATAGGCATTACTTCTAAGGAAATCGGGTAAAGTCCCGTCGCTTTATCCCGCAATCCGAGAGTGCGTGCAATTTTTACATACATTGGAGGTTCGATGCCGAATTCATTCAAATCATCGCGAGAAAAGACTTCTTCAGGCTTGCCATCCTGAATCAATTTGCCGTCATGCATCAGTAGAATTCTATCAGCATATGCCGCAAGCTTCTCCATTTTCTGTTCCACCATGATGATTGTCATGCCACCATCCGCCAATTTCTCAACGACGCGGAACACACCCTCCGCACCTTGCGGGTCAAGCTGGGAAGTCGGTTCGTCCAGAATAAGGATGTCAGGTTTCATGGCGATGACACTTGCAATGGCGACCCGCTGCATTTGCCCTCCGGATAATGAAAATGGGTTTTGGGTATGCAACTGTTCAATATCGAGCAGTTGCATACTTTCACGGATCCGCTCATGCATGACGTCACGTGGCACTCCTTGATTCTCCAAGCCGAACGCGATTTCATCATAGACAGTGAACTTGGCGCCGGTCATTTGCGAAAAAGGATTTTCGAAAACGAGTCCGACGTTTGCCGTTATGTCGCTAATCTCATGTGATAACACATCCATGTTGCCAATGTACACATCACCGCCATAAGCCCCTTTGAAAAAATGGGGGACGAGTCCGCTCAACGCATAGCATAACGTCGTCTTCCCGGATGTATTCATGCCGACAATTCCAAGGAATTCACCTTTTTTCACTGTGAATGAAATATCGTTAAGTGCAAATCGGGAGCTATCGGGATACTTATATTTCAAGTTCTTCACACGCAATAAACTCATGGAATCATCCTCCAAACGATCACAGCCAAAAAGAAGGAAATTAATGCGATTCTAATCGGAACTCCGAATCGGTAGTTTTCCCTTTCATACAAATACGTCCTTTTCCCCTTGGCGTTGAAGCCGCGTATTTCGAGTGCAATCGACCGTTCGCGTGTTTCTGTCAGCGAATGGAGGACGACCGGGCCAAGGAGGGGGAGGAACGATTTGAACCTCATCCATAAGCCGCCTTCCGTCTCCATGCCGCGAGCCCGCTGCGCATCCGTTATTTTGCCGGTCAAGGCGGCCATTTGCGGAATGATTTGCAACACCGATAGCAGTACATAACCGAATTTCGGAGACATGCCTTTTTGCAGCAAAGCTTCGACAAGGTCATCCGGCTTTGTCGTCAAAATGAGCACTCCGAAAGAGGCGACCATATTGACGACACGGAGCGTAATGAGAAGTGCGATGGAAAAGCCTTCTTTATAAATTGGAATCGGGCCGACTTCAAAAAGGACCGTCGCCCGATCGGGATGAAAAAACCCTTGAACAATAATGATCGACACGATTAATAGGAAACTTACCCCGATCACCGGCACAATGGATCTGATCACTTTGCCGGCGAGCAAGATGAAGAGCGTGAACAGGAGGATTCCGAAGACGACGAGATGATTCGCAATGAGATATGTCGATGCGATGGAAATAAATACGAATAAGAGCTTTGTCAATGGGTCCACCCGATGGATCGGAGAATCCCTCTGTACGTACAATGTCATGTTGTTCATTCAAAACCCTCCTGCAGGCAATACTTATAACCTTTCAATCTCTCCTCGGTTGTCATACATAAGCTTCACATTTTTTGGCAACCCTTTGAAGATCAAGAAACTGAGCAGCACAGTGACCACTTTGTCGGGGACATCAACGACGATGCTATCCGCAAACGAAGCGAGCCAAAGCGGCATGTCTTTTGCAAGCATCGTAGCAAATAATGCGTCTCCCCAAACGTTGCCGGTCGTCCCTTCCCAAAAGATGATGTTGAGAGGAGTCGATACGGTCGCCGTAATAATTCCGACGACAAGACCAAGGACGACAGCTTTCCCGATATTCGAAATCCATCCTTTATAAGCCATGATTCCAGCAACTAACCCGATGACGGCCTGGGTGATTGCATACACGAAAGAAACGGGATCTGTCGTGAATCCGTAGACGATATTATTGACGACACCTACGATAGCACCGACAACCGGTCCCGCCAACATACTTGCTAACACCGTCCCGATGGCGTCGACCCATAATGGCAACTTCAAAACGCTCGCAAACAATTTGCCCAAGAAGTTGATGCCGACCGCCACCGGAATGAGCACAAAGGCAGCCGTTGAAAACTGCAATGACCACATACGCCTCTTTTTCATTTCTATTCTCCTTTTTCTTTGTAATCAAGTTAAGTGTCAAGACACATGACTATACTAATCCATTATGAGGAAATAGGGAAGTGATTTTTGAGAAAAGATGCCTATTTATTCTTATCTTATGCCTAGTAGAGTTTTTAGGTATAAAAAAGACCAAGAGATTACGTATGAGTCTCTTGGTCTAGGTGAAGGTTATTTAACTGATTGAAGTTGGGTGAAGCGGGTGAAACCGACAAATTTATCTTTCCAGTAGGCGGAATCGATTGTCGAGATTTCAACTTTTTTCGTGCCGGCATGGATGAACTTGCCGTCCCCTACATAAATGCCTGCATGTGAAATGCCGCTGCGGTACGTATTTTCAAAGAAGACGAGATCTCCAGGAACCGGCTCGTCCACTGGATGTGAGTTGATGAACATGCTGACTGTGTCCAATCTGGGCATTTTAAGTCCAGCATTCGTGAATACATAATAGATGAATCCGCTGCAATCGAACCCTTCAGGCGTGACGCCTGCCCAAACGTATGGCGTGTCGAGAAGAGGCATTGCAACTTCCACAGAAGCAACTTGAATCTCTTTCGCTGTTTTCGACAATTTCGTCAGGGGCTTGTCCGTCGCTACGACAGGTTTGAAGAAGCTCGTAGAGGAAGTTTGTTTTGCGGCAGTCAAGTTTTTATCGATTTCATTCGTGCTCGCGTCATTCTGTTTGTCGTATTGCTTTATGTCAGATTTCTTTACAAGCAATTGTTGAGAAACTTTTATCGTATCCGAAGGAAGATTGTTCATTTTCTTCAATTCGTCTACCGTCATCTTATGCAGGGAAGCGATTTTCCAAAGTGAATCACCAGTTTTGACAGTGTATTGTTCAGTGGCGGCTTCCGCATTGCCTGTTGCGATGAATGTCGCAAGAGCAAAAGTGGCCATCACTGAAAAAACTTTCTTTTTCACGCATATTTCCCCCTCTTAGACAAATATCTATGATTCTATTTTACTTGTAACCCAATAGTAATACAAGAGGGAGAACGGTGGCGAAAATTGAATTTTGGTGAAATGAAAAACCGTCGTTATGCACAGGGCAAACGACGGTAATAGGTCAGATCAAAACGTGTACTGCTTCAATAAATTCTCCAGCTTCAATGCAAGCCCGATGTTGCCTTTCACTTTCAGTTTCCCCATCATGAAAGCGGCCGTGGAATTCAAGTTGCCGTCGAGCAATTTTTTAAAATCGCCGACACTCATCTTCAATGCGCAATCGACTTCGCCAGGGTCGCCACGAAACGTTTCCGCCTCGCCGTCTGAAAACTTCAATCCGTACATGCCGCCGTCTTCACCGGACAAATCGAATGAATACGATGCGTTCATCCCCTCGATAGGTCCTTTATTAGCGCTCAGCCGCGCATCAATTTCATTCCAAATCGAATCCATTGTCATCTTTTCCAAATCCATTAGAAAACACCTTCTTTCCATTTTGTGAGTGATTATTCATTCATTATAGCATTATTGCGAAGAAAGGAATAATAGAAAAATATATGCTATTCCTCAATAAACATTGAGTTATGTCGATAGAAAGGGGTAGAAGAAATAATAGGTAGAAAGGGGTTGTATACGTCCGATGAATCGTTCTCAAGAAGAACTCAATATGATCTTGGAGGAGCTCCAAAAGAAACAAGAATTCATATTTACCCAGGCGAAGCAATCGGACCTTTCACGACAATCGATTGTCCCTGTCTTAGAAGAACTATGCATCCGCATATCAAAAATAATGGCGTGCGATCGAGTGAGCATTTGGTTGTTCAATGAAAATCGAACGAGCTTGACTGCACAGAACATATTCAATAGAACCAGATCCTCCCATACATCCGGAGAAGTGATCAATGCCGAAGAGTTGCCGTCTTATTTCGAAGCGGTTCAACAAGATCGGATTTTAGCGATATCTGACGTTTCAACGGACTTGGCGACGAAAGAATTGACGCAGCATCCTTCTTACAATGATGGGGAAGTGAAATCGCTCATTGATGCTTCAATCATCTTAAGCAAGGGGATTGGCGGAGTTGTCTGCTGTGAATCAACCCGATTGCGAAATTGGGGATATCTTGACAGAGTCCTTGCAGCATCAATCGCAGATATGCTTTCCTATATTTTCGACCGGCTTGAACGCATTGAAGTGGAGGAACATGTCAATAAGCTTGCCTACACCGACCTATTGACCGGCCTCGACAACCAGTATTCATTCACTGAAAAGGTGATGAAGCAAGTTCAAGCGTTTGAGGAGGGGCGGCGGGGCGTCTTCGTGTACCTTGTCATGGATCAATACACCGATATGCAAGGCGTAATTGGGCCTGACGGAGCCGACGAAATGCTAAAAATTACAGCAAACCGATTGAAGAGTTTTCTACCGTATCCTGCCCAAATCGCTCGATTGGCATTCGATCATTTCGTCATTTTTTCCCCATATGAAGGCGAATTGGAGTGTGAACTGGTTAGAATCGAGCGGATCATTAATCGGCTGAAGCGTCCGATGCACCTAAGCGGGCAGGAAGTGTATACGACGTTCAGCTATGGGGCTTCCATCTATCCCGAGCATGCAACGAATGTAAAATATGGAATTCAGGCGGCTTATATGGCGTTGCAATCAGGAAAAGAGGCATCCATCCGGAAGAGTGGCAACCTTTATAATCCCGACATGCATACATACTTGAAGGAGACAATGCTCTCGGAAATGAACTTGCGAAGGGGCCTCGATTTGAATGAATTCAAATTGCACTATCAGCCGCAAGTGATCTGCCGGACGGGAGAAGTGAGCGGCTTTGAAGCGCTGATCCGGTGGCAGCATCCGGAGCGTGGCCTCATTTTCCCAGGAGAGTTTATTGAGCTCGCCGAGTCGACCGGACTTATCACTCCGATCGGAGAATGGGTCATTAAGCAAGCGGTCAACCAAATCCGTGACTGGAAGGAGCAAGGATTGAAAAATGCAACGGTGTCAGTGAATTTGTCACCAAGGCATTTCCTTCATCATAATCTCCCGTCCTATTTGGATCAATGCGTCAAAGAAGCGAACGTCAAACCGAAAAGCATCACGCTGGAAATTACGGAAAACGTTGCAATGGAAGATACGGATGCCGTCGCCAGCAGGATTCATCTGTTAAAAGAGATGGGTTACTCCGTTTCCATCGATGATTTCGGGAAAGGGTATTCCGCATTCATTTACTTGCAACATTTCCCGATCCAACAAATAAAAATCGATCGACAGTTCATCAACGGGCTAGGCAATGACCCGAAAAGCTCCGGTATCGTCCAGACGATCATCCATCTCGCAGAAATGCTCGGATTGCAAACAATCGGTGAAGGGGTCGAAACGAAGCAGCAATGGGAGATTTTAAAAGAGTTTGGCTGCTCCGAGCTGCAAGGATTTTATTTCAGCAGACCGGTTCCTGTAGATGAAATCAATGAAATGATTCACAAATATGGCAGAGGCGGGAAACTGCTTCTCCCATCTGCATTCCAATAAGAAAAGCCTTACGCAACGGAGTACACCGTGTGTAAGGCTTTATTAATTAGTTAGGTCACTGTGCTCGCAACGCTTTGCTTGTGCTCGCAAAAGCCGTTCTTCGTAACGGCTAGTGCAAAGATGTGCTCGCAACGCTACGCTTATGCTCGCAAAAGCCGTTCTTCGTGACGGCTTTCGCTTTTGTTATCTTCCAATCGGCCAATCAAACGGCAATGACCCTGGTGGGGAGTGTTTGATAATGTCGATGACCGGGATTGTGTAGGCGAAGAGGATGAGAGCGATCGTAATCCCGATCCATAAATACCAGTTTTCCAAAATCTTCGGAGTCGGGTCGGCATCCACTTCTTCTTCCGCAATCGGGAATTCCTCCACGCCGCGCGGTGCGAAGAACGCGAGTTGGATGAAAATATAGATCATCAGGATAATCCCGATGAACAGGATCGTTCCGCCAACAGCTTGTGCCCCTTGATAGCTGATCCACGTGCTGACCTGCTCGCCGCCTGCATAATTTGAGAAGTCGGAACGTCTCGGACCGCCAAGGAGACCTTGGATATGCATCGCTGTTGACATGATTGTCATACCGACTGTCCAAATGATCGTTTGGATGATCCCAAGCTTATTCAATTTCGGTGTCAAGCGTCTTCCCGTCAAGTGGGGGACGAGCCAATAGGCAATACCGAAGAAGGTTAAGATGACTGTTGTCGCAGCCGTCAAATGGAAGTGGCCTGTCACCCAGATCGTATTATGGATGAGCGTATTCATTTGGTGGGAAGCGTTGACGATACCGCCGGCGCCTCCAGGAATGAATGCAACCATTCCAATGAACGGTGCAAGGAAACGAACGTCCTTCCAAGGCAAGTGCTTGAACCAGCCGAAAAGCCCTTTATGTCCTTTTCGACGGCCTGTTATTTCAAAGGTAGCAAAGATCGAGAACGCCGTCATTAACGTCGGTATGACAACCATGAATGTCAGGACGACTTGGATGAATTTCCACGTCGGATCGATTCCCGGCTCTGTCAATTGGTGATGGAAGCCGACCGGAATTGAGAACATGAGCAATAGAATGAATGACATTCTTGCTAGAGAGTCGCTGAACAATTTTCCGCCAATAATTTTTGGGATGATTGCATACCATGCCATATAAGCAGGCAACAGCCAGAAATAGACGAGCGGGTGTCCGAAATACCAGAACAGCGTACGGCTCAATAACACGTTGATTGTAGCCGCGTACCCTAGCGACCAAGGGATGAATTGAATCAATACGGACGAAGCCACGCCGAGTGAAGCGATGAACCACATCGCCATATTGATGACGACCATGAAGGCGAGCAATGGAGATTTCTGTCCCGGATTCGCTTTCTTCCAGACGTATAGCTGACGGAAGTTGACAAACACGGCAATCCAGCTTCCGACGATGACCAATGCCAACCCGATGTAAAATGCAGCATGCGCACGCAACGGAGCGTAAAATGTGTACAGTACGTTCGCTTGGCCGACGAGAATGGTCGTTGCGGCGATAGTCGTACCGACAAGCATCGTCCAGAACGCAATCCATGCCCATTGACGTTGTTTAGCAGATATGCCGACCGTTTTCCCCATAAGGGAAAATTGGAAGCCGACGATGAAAAACGTAGTTAACACTAACCCTAGAATGACGCCGTGCACAGTTAAAATCGTGTAGTAGTTAATCCCGAACGGCAATTGGAATTGTCCGGAGCGGGACAGTGTTTGCAACAGCCCCATGAGACCGCCGATCAGCAATGCCGCGAATGTCACATGCATGAACGACATATAGAGTCGGGCTTCTTTCTTCGGAAACAGATAGTTTTTCAGCATTATTCATACACCTCCACAGTTGCAAACATTTGATGGTGGCCGATTCCGCAATACTCATTGCAGACGACTGTGAATTCACCTGTGTTTTTCATGACCGTTTCAAGCCTGCTCACATGCCCCGGCTCGACCATCATGTTGACATTCGTGCCTGCAACTTGAAAGCCGTGCACGACGTCCTTAGTAGTGATCTGGAATAAAACAGTGGAACCTTTTGGTATGCGGATCTTTTTAACAGCCTTTCCGTCCGCATCCATGCCGAAATCGTAGTTGAAAGCTGAAGCGACGATGTTGACGGTATATTTTCCTTCAGCCACTTCACGAAGGCCGAGGTTTTCCGGTTTGAAAGATTCATGCGCCTCGACATTTTGCGGATTGATCGTTTCGATATGGCTCATTGGATGTGTCCCTTTCCAGAAAGCTGCGAAACCGATAATTAATAGAAAGAGTGCGAGAGATCCCAATCCGAACGTAAGCCAGATCTTTTCGTATTTATGCAAATGCATCATTTTTCCTCCTAACAAATCTTATTATCTAGATAAAAATAGTGCGTAAAGTCCGAACCATGTCACTAGGATAAAAACACCTAACAGCATGACTGAGATGAAGGTCCCTTTCAGATTGATTCCGGTATGAGGATTGCCGGATTGTTGTTCCGGACGCTTCTTTGAATTGCCTGTAGCCATACTTTCCACCTCCTGCATTGAAGTTGCGTTTCTCATACTTTTATCATAAGCGCGGTGGAAAAATAGAGAATTAGGGAAATCCCTATGATTCTCGAATTCGGGGAAGAGTCCACATTTTGTTCACATTGCCTTCAAGATTTAGACATATAAGTTATCGGAAAAGAGATGTGTTTTGAAAGAAGAGAAAAGGGAATAGAAGCTTGGTCAATATTTTTGTGAAAATTATTCTTTTATTTGACCATACTGTTTTTGGAAATTACAATTAGACAGTAAACCAAATCTATAATGAAAGTCGGTTGAGAACGATGGAAAAAGTAAACCTTATTCAAGTTGAAAGCCCTGAAAAAGGAGCTGAACGCTTTTTTAAGTTGATAAAAGAAGAGCTTGAGCATGATCGACTTCATGTGCTTGGATTGGCAACAGGAAGTACGATGATTCCCGTATACAAAAGATTGACGGAATCGGAACTGGATTTTTCGGATGTGACAACATTCAACCTCGATGAATATGTCGGCTTGCCTGCATCCAGTCCGAATAGCTATGCATATTTCATGAAAGAGCATTTATTCAATAAAAAAACATTCAAAGAAACGAATATACCGGACGGCATGGCAGAGGATCTGGAGGAAGAATGCAGACGCTACGAGCAAGCGTTGCAAGACGCAAAACTCGACATTCAATTACTAGGCGTCGGCGAAAACGGTCATATCGCGTTCAATGAACCGGGTACTCCGAAAGATTCCGTCACACACGTCGCAAAATTGACAGAATCGACACTCGGCGTGAACAGCCAATACTTTGAAAACGACGAGAAGATTCCTAACACTGCATTGACGATGGGAGTGGCCTCCATCATGAGCGCCAAAAAATTAGTCCTACTTGCATTCGGCGAGAAAAAACGCCCAGCCATTACAAAAGTGCTGGAAGGCAAAATCGATCCCGACTGGACGATCACATATCTCCTTGAACACGAAGACGTTACAATTATTACAGACTTGGAAATTTAATAAAGAGCTGCATCCTTTTGATAATGGGATGCGGCTTCAGCCTGTTGACAAACGCTCGCATCCGTTGTTGCTCGTGTCGCTCGTCCGCTCATGAACTTTAGTTCTATTCGTGTCTTCGCTTCACTTCGCGCCTAGGCTGACAAGCGTTTTCAATCAGGCTGAAGGTAGATCTATTTATCGTGTTTTCCCCTAAAATTGAGTGTAGACAAAGTCAAAGAATGACTTTGTCTACACTACGAGAGCTGCATCCTTTAAAATGGATGCGGCTTTTTTTATGGGAGGGAAAATGACAAGAGTATTTCAAATGATGAAAAGTAAGAGTTTTTGTAATATTTCTGTTACTAAACTGTAATGTTGGACGAGCATAGTACATGGTAAAGTAATCTCAGATAAAGAATTCAGATAAATATAAATTCGGGGGATCATATGAGAATACTATCACGCATGCAAAAGTCTATTGCGTATTTTGCAATTGCCTATGTATTATTGTTCGCGCCATTCATTGGTCAAGCTGAAGCGTCATCATCCGACACGGCTTCAATTTCAGAAACGGCTTCGAGCCTGGTAGGCATAAAATATGCTTATGGCGGCACAACGACAGCTGGCTTTGATTGTTCCGGATATGTAAATTATGTTTTCAAGCAACATGGCATTAAATTATCCCGTACTTCATCCGGTATGTACGCTTCCGGAACAAAAGTCGACAAAAGCGATCTTGAAGAAGGGGATCTTGTATTTTTCAATACATCCGGCAAAGGGGTTTCCCATGTCGGCATCTATATCGGTGATGGCGAATTCGCACATTCATCTTCATCTAAGGGCGTCAGCATCGCCAAGCTCAACGATCCTCATTACTGGGGCAAGCGGTACGTCGGAGCGAAGCGAATAACGGGCTCCAGTGACGTTGCATTTAACAATTGATAATTAACCACGGCATAATAAAACGGATTCCTCCCGGGGGAATCCGTTTATTTATTCTCCATAGAAAAAAGCCGCGAAATCGCGGCTTTTTTGTTCTGTCATTATTGTGGTACACGGATTGTCCAGCGTGAGAAATCTGGATTTTCTTTTTGGACCATTTCTTTCGGATAAATGAACGTCCATGGCTTCGATGTGTTCGCTTTGACGGAAAGCGGAGCAAGATCGAATGAGCCTCGTGCGACGATTTCACCTGTCGCATCGACTAGTTCCAATGGAAGCTTTTCGATATTGATTTGCTTCGAGTGGCCGTTGCGGATGAAGATGGATGCTGCAATGCTTCCGTCTTCCTGCTTCTTCACTTGGAAACCGGCGAAGTTCACTTCACGCGGCTTCAGCTTCGGCATGTTTTCAACGACTTTTTCAAGCGCCTCTTTTTGCTCGGCAGTCAAGCCGTCTTCCCAAGCCTGTTCAAGTTCAAGCTTATGAGGCACCATCGATTGGACGTTGAAAGCAAGCTTCCAGTTTTCCGCAGGCGGCTCTTCAGCAAAGATGTTCTCTTTCGTGAAAACGAAGACCCATGGGCGTGCGCTTTTTCCAGGGATGTCGCCTAATTCCTTTAGGTCGAATTCCTGTGATGCAAGCGTTTTGCCTTCCGCATCAAGCAACATCAACTCGACAGAGCCGACAGAAATCGACTGCTCCAATGATGAACGGAAAAATGATTTGACGAGCCAGCTGCCATTTGCCGGTTCGACATCGATGTCGATTCCGGATAGGGAAATCTGGTTCGGCTTCAAAGGTTCCAATTCATTTGCAAGGAAGCGGAAAACGTATTCCTGCTCTTGCGAAAGTGTCCACTCGGGATGAAGTGAAAGCGTTGTTTCGACTTCATCCGTACCGTTAGACTGTGCACTGCCTTCTAGAATTTCTTCGGAATCAACCGTGCTGTCTCCACCCGTTTTTTCGGTTTTCTTAAATAAGTTGAAAAGTTTCATGACTGTTGGGCCTCCTGTTGTTGTGAAATGAGCTTCATAAAGCCGATAACTTCGGATGCGATATTCCGGCGCAATTTCTGATAGTGCGTAGCGAATAGTTGCAAGCCTTCACGTTGATAAATACGCATCGGATCCTCTTGGCCGTATGACCGCAATCCGATCCCTTCCTTAAGGCGTGCCATTACATCCAGATGTTTCACCCACATCGTGTCGATATGGCTTAACATCACTTGCGGGATGATTTCATTAACCTGTTCATTATCGGCGAACGTATCGAGATAGGCAAACAGGTCGGCAACCGGCTCTTCATAAAACTTCAATATGTCGGATGGCTTTTCCAAATTCCGCGGAAGCGTGACCGTTACCAACAATAATCCGTTCATCGTGGCTTCAATTCGATCGAATTCAAAGTTATCCGGTGTTTCATGTTCCGGACAGCTATCGTAGACGACGAATTCCACCGCCTCAGACATCATTGTTTTCAATTGATCGAAAAGATTTTCGCGCTCAAGCACTTTATCCCGCAACGTATAAAGGACGCCGCGCTGATCATTGATGACGTCATCGAGTTTCAAATTGTATTCGCGCATCGCGAAATGTGCGCCTTCGACGATCCGCTGCGTACGTTCAGTCAGTTCGTTCACATCAGAGTTTTGAACAAGGCCGTCTTCATCCACAACGACTTTCTTATTGAATTTCTCAAGGTCTTCCTTCGCAAAACGTTTGAACATATCATCTTCAAGCGAAATGAAGAATTGGCTTTCCCCTTGGTCCCCTTGACGTCCTGAACGTCCGCGCAGCTGGTTGTCGATCCGGCGGCTTTCGTGTTTTTCCGTTCCGAGGACGTATAGTCCGCCGAGGTCCTCGACACCTTCACCGAGCATGATGTCCGTTCCACGTCCCGCCATATTCGTTGCAACAGTAATATGGCCGCGTTGTCCCGCCTGGGAAATGAGATCCACTTCCTGCTCGACACTTTTCGCATTCAATAGATGATACGTAAGGTTCTCGCGGTCCAAATACTCGGCGACTTTCTCGGATTGGAGAATGGAAGTCGTCCCGACGAGTACGGGTTGTCCTTTTTTATGGCGTTTCGCCACTTCTTTTGCAACCGCTTCGTATTTTTGTTCGATCGTCTGAAACACTTTATCCGGCGAATCGATACGGGCACGAGGGCGGTTCGTAGGGATTTGGATGACTTCCATGTTATACACTTCACGGAATTCCTTCTCCTGTGTCTTCGCCGTTCCCGTCATGCCGCTAAGCTTCGGATACATCCGGAAATAGTTCTGGATCGTAATTTGCGCTTGGGCTTTATTCTCATCCGTTATCGGCAAGCCTTCCTTCGCCTCGATCGCCTGGTGGAGGCCATCGGAAAGCGTGCGGCCTTCCATAATGCGGCCCGTGAACATATCGACAAGTTCAATCTTGTCATCTTTCACGATGTAATCGACATCACGTTTAAAGATGACGAAGGCGCGAACAGCTTGAATCATATAATGATAGAGTGTTTGGTGCTCAAGTTCATAGAGATTGTCGATGCCGAACGCCTTCTCCACTTTCTCGATGCCTTCATCGGTAAGGGAAGTCGCTTTCGTTTCATCGTCAAAATCAAAATCAACGCCTTTTTTGAACCGCTTCGCGAGTCTCGCAGCGATGAAATGAAGATCTGGATCAGCCTGCATTTTACCTGCGACGATCAACGGCGTTTTCGCCTCGTCGATCAATACGCTGTCCACTTCATCGATGATGGCGAAGTGATACGGGCGCTGCACCTTTTGTGAAGTATGCTGGACCATATTGTCCCGTAGGTAATCAAACCCGAACTCCGTTCCGACACCGTATGTAATATCAGCCATATAAGCATTCTGCTTCGCAGGCCCTTGCATCATCGGGACGTTCAAGCCGACCGTCAAGCCGAGAAAACGGTGGATCTGGCCGATTTGGTCATAGTCACGTCTTGCAAGATAATCGTTGACAGTAATAACGTGTACTCCTTTGCCTTCAAGCGCGCGCAAATAGGAGGGAAGGGAGGCGACAAGCGTCTTTCCTTCGCCAGTCGGCATTTCTGCGATATTGCCTTCAGCGAGTACCATTCCGCCGATGAGCTGAACGTCAAAATGACGCATGCCTAAAACCCGTTTCGAAGCTTCACGGACTATGGCAAATGCGTCTGGAAGGATGGCCTGTACAGTTTCGCCTTCCTGGATCTGCTCTTTGAACACTTCTGTCATATGGGCAAGTTCTTCATCTGAAAACTTTTCATATTTTGATTCCAAGTCATTTATGTGTTGGACAACTTTACGATATTTGCGAAGTTGTCTTTCGCTCGTTTGATTTGAACGTTTGAAAATTGATAGCATATAATAGACGCTCCTTTATTCATCCTTCTATATAAGGATACGAATCTATTTTATCAAACTATAGACGAAAAGACTACCTTGTTAAGAATTTGTGCGTGCGAGTTAGGGGTACTCATTCTTACAAAAGGGTAAGGTAGTTTTGAGTGCCTACTTCCACTAACTTGGGTGCTTTCCATTGACAGACGTGCTATAATACTTGTGGCTAACTAAATTATTGTTATTTACGGGGAGGAAGGACATGTTATTCCTTGCAATGGCTGCTGCATTCATAGCCTCCATCATACTGACTCCGCTTGTCATAAAATTCGCGTTCCGTATCGGGGCGGTCGATCATCCGAACTATCGGAAGGTGCATGCATCCGTCATGCCGCGTATCGGAGGGATGGCAATATTCGGTGCATTCGTCATCGGTTATTTATTATTGCGCCCATCAGATGAGCATGCTATCGGAATTCTTGTTGGAGCCATCATCATTATTGTCACAGGCTTCCTCGATGATATGCTTGAAATCACCGCCAAGGCGAAGCTGATTGGCCAATTGGCTGCAGCGATCGTCGTCGTTACATGGGGCGGCTTACAAATCGAATTTATTAACTTGCCATTTTTTGGCCCGTTTGACTTTGGCTATTTAAGTATCCCAATTACGATCATTTGGATCATTGGTATTACAAATGCTATCAATCTCATTGACGGATTGGATGGACTGGCGGCGGGCGTTTCTACGATTGCCCTTATTTCCATCACGGTCATGGCGATGATCATGGGCGAAATGTTTGTTGTAGCTACAGCTGCCATTTTGGCTGCAAGCTCACTTGGCTTCTTGTTCTACAATTTCCATCCGGCGAAAATATTCATGGGGGATACGGGATCTTTATTCCTCGGGTATATGATCTCGGTGTTGGCGTTGTTAGGGTATAAAAATGTCGCGATGATTTCTCTTATCATCCCGATCATCATCCTCGGCGTTCCGATTTCAGATACATTCTTTGCAATCATTCGCCGTGTGCGGATGAAGCAGCCGATTTCAGCACCGGACAAATCGCACTTGCATCACTGCTTGTTGCGTGCTGGGTTCTCTCACCGGCAGACCGTCCTGATCATCTATGGACTGGCTATCCTCTTCGGTGTAGCAGCAGTGCTATTCTCGCAAGCAACTGTATGGGGCGCCATCGTACTGATTGCCGTCATGCTCATTGCAATCGAGCTGTTCGTCGAAATCATCGGTCTCGCGGGAACGAATTACAGGCCATTATTGAACTTAGTTCGTATGATTGGAAAATAAATGAATGCTATACAGCAAAGGTGATATGCGAAATTTCGCATATCGCCTTTTTTTATGACATAAAAAAACATCCCGCTGAAGCGAATCAGCTGGGATGGTAAGTTCATTGCATCATTTAATTAGTAATCATCGCTGCCTTCTGCAGTTTCATCAGCTGTTCCAATGACATTCGAGCTATCCGTTAAAGAGGATGAGTCCGGAATCAAGCCGAGATGAGCTTTCAACAGCTGACTCACATTCTGTAAATCACTCTCGTCCAACTGATAATAATATGGACCTTTCGACCAGTCATCATAGCCTTTCAAATTGATTGAGTCGATTTTTGGCATGCCGCCTTTTGCATACTCCCAGAAAGAAGTCATTTCTTTGAATGTCATGTCGGTTTTCATATTGTCGCCGACAGCTTCGATGACATCACCGTATTTTGTGATGGACTTCACTGACACCATTTCTTTAATGATTGCCTGCAAAATCATTTGCTGGCGTTTTCCGCGCTCGATATCGCTATCAGCCATGCGTGTCCGCGCCAATGCGAGGGCATGTCTGCCGTCGAGCACTCGCAATCCCTTTTTCAATTGAATCGTGTTTCTGTCATTTTCGTCCTTTTCGAGCCTGTTATAGGGAACATCGACTTCGACGCCGCCCAGTGCGTCGACGACTTCGATGAATGCATTGAAGTTCATTTTCACATAGTAATCAATTGGAATATCAAGCATTTCTTCCACGGTTTCGATAGCCGCATGCGTTCCGCCATATGCATGGGCATGGGTGATTTTGTCTCTATACCCGACCTTCGGGATGTAGACGTAGGAATCACGCGGAATGCTTAGCATTTTCACCGATTTCTCTTCGGGATTGAATGTCGCGACGACAAGAGCATCGGAACGGCTATGGCTGTCTCCTTGCATACGCGCCTCGCTGTCATCCACACCGATGAGGAGGACGGACACATTGTCCTTCGCAGGTTCCACTTTTGCTTCGCCCCTGATTTCTGATTTCTGTGTGGCGGGAACCGCTTCGTAAGCTCGGTCGACTGCCTGTTCAGCTTGTTGCCGTAATGAAAGCCCATAGGCTGCAATCGCAAGCAGGGCAGTTAGCGAAACTAATAGCCCGATCTTAATTGCCAGCCGTGCTTTAGACGTCTTCTTTTTCATCTTTTTATAATCTCTTCTTTTCATAGCTTGTATAGGCCTCCACCATCGGCTAAGGAATCTCCCAAGCAGATTTAATGTTCCATGAAAAACGGAAAGTTAATGCGCAAATGTACAGAATCCCGCATAATACACAATAAATCGTCAACTTTCATCATTATACTATTAATTTCCTTATTCGTATACTATTATTGTGCGTCAAATTCAAGGAACGTAGTCGAGACTTCAGAAATTTCTGCTTGGCCGTTCGTCAACTCGGTCATCCAACCGATGAACGTATCTACCTCCGCAATAGGAACATATAGGAGTAAACTGACGTCTTCTTCATATAGGATCTCTTTAAGTGGGTAAGGAGACTGCCTCGCTTCATTCTCAACTTTTCCGAGCCATGTATAAACGATCGTCACTTTCATAAGCGCATGTAGCTTTCGTTCGACGACACCTGTCGCGGCAATCCCCTCGGTAGTTGCACGGCCGTATGCGCGGATGAGACCGCCGCCGCCTAATTTGATACCCCCGAAATAACGTGTTACGACAACGGCAGTATCTTTCAACCCTTGCTTCTTTAGTACTTCCAGCATGGGAACGCCTGCCGTACCCGATGGCTCTCCGTCGTCATTCGCCTTCTGTATCTGATCATGCTCACCGATAATATAGGCTGAACAATTATGGGTTGCTGTATGATGCATCTTTTTAATGTCTTGAATGAAGTCGTTTGCTTCCTCCTCGCTCTCTACACGCTTAACGTATGTGAGGAACCTGGATTTCTGTATGACAATTTCACTTTCACCTGACAAATTGACTGTTTTATAATCCGCTCGCATTTGCAGCACTCCTATCACTTGTAATACAATCTTAATACGCAATTAGTTTTATGATGATATAATAATAAAGTGTATAAGGAATTATGGAATACTGCAACATTGCCTATGTATAGCTTTTTTCGCTTTTCAGAAGGGAGGGGTTGGGATGGCAGAGAAGACAGTAGATATCCAGGATTTGGAAAGAATATTCGATAATATGGTTAATGTGATGGATCAATCCAAAAATGACATTTTCACTATTAGTGAACAAAGCCGTCAAACCTTCCATGAGATGCAAACCGAACTGGTTATTATTAAAGAAGATATTTCCCGGGTAATCACTGAAGGGGATTACTTGGAAGATATGACTCGCCAATCTCGAAGACGGCTGGCGGATGTTTCCAAAAACTTCATGAACTATTCCGAAGAAGAAGTACGTCAAGCATATGAAGTTGCTAACGATTTACTCGTCAGACTATCAATCAATCGGATGGAAGAAAAGCAGTTGCGTGTACGGCGGGATGAGTTGGACCGGCGCATTGCCGCCCTTTTGGAAACGATTGAAAGAGCAGATCACCTTGTCAATCAAGTGACAACGGTAATTACATATTTGACATCTGATTTGAAAAAGGTCGGGGAAGTGCTGGAAACTGCCCGACAAAAACAGGAGTTCGCCATTCAAATCATCCAGGCCCAAGAGGAAGAACGCAAACGACTATCGCGCGATATCCATGACGGTCCTGCCCAGATGCTTGCCAATGTGCTGCTCAGATCGGGGCTTATTGAAAAGACGTTCAATGAAAGAGGCCCGATTGATGCCTTATCCGAATTGAATCAATTGAAGGAAATGGTCAGAAATGCCCTTCTTGAAGTGCGCCGCATCATCTATGATCTGCGTCCAATGGCATTGGATGACCTCGGACTGATTCCGACACTGCGAAAATATTCTTCAACTGTCATGGAATACGAAAAAGGTGTCACAATCCATTTCATGAATAATGGAACGGAAAAGAGATTCGAATCCAACATCGAAGTGGCGATTTTCCGCCTCATCCAAGAATGTATAACGAATGCACTTAAACATGGAAAATCTAGAGATGTTTGGGTGAAAGTCGAATGGCTTCGTGATACAATGAATATTGTCGTGAAGGATAATGGTGTAGGGTTCGACCCGAATCAAACTAAAGATAAATCATTTGGCATTATAGGGATGCGGGAGCGCGTCGAACTGCTGAAAGGCGAGATGAAAATCATGTCGACAATTGGCAAAGGCACAACTGTATTATTCCGTATTCCGTTACATGAAAATATAATTGAATAGGGTATTGGGAGGGAATGACAATGACGAAAATTTTAATTGTAGATGATCATCAGCTATTCCGTGAAGGAGTTAAAAGAATCCTGGATTTCGAAGACTCATTCGAAGTGGTGGGAGAAGGTGACGATGGCAGCGAAGTAGTCGAGTTGTACCGCCGCTTTGAGCCGGACGTCGTCTTGATGGACATTAATATGCCTGGCATGAATGGAGTGGAAGCGACGGAAGTCCTGAAAGCTGAATTTCCGGAAGCGAAAGTGATTATGCTCTCCATCCATGACGATGAATCATATGTATCACATGCGCTGAAATCGGGCGCGCTTGGTTATATGCTGAAAGAAATGGACGCAGACGCAATTGTACAAGCAATCAAAGTCGTTGCGGCAGGAGGATCTTATTTACATCCGAAAGTGACACATAATCTTGTGTCCGAATTCCGCCGTCTCAGCGAACGTGAACATAAAGGATCTTTCCAACAAAATGATATCCGCCGCCCGCTTCATTTATTGACGAAGCGCGAATGCGAAGTTTTGCAGTTGTTGACAGATGGGCAAAGCAACCGGACGATCGGGGAAACGCTTTTCATTTCCGAAAAAACGGTAAAAAACCATGTTTCCAGCATCTTGCAAAAAATGGGTGTCAACGACCGTACACAAGCGGTCGTCACAGCAATCAAAAACGGCTGGGTCGAAGTGAAGTAATGTTATACTAAAAGGGACCTTCTCATAGAAGGTCCTTTTTACCGTATAGGAGGAAGAACTATGAAGAAAATGCTCGTTTTTTCAATGCTTATATTGGTGCTTATTGTTGGTGCTTGTTCAAAAAAGGAAGAGACGTCGAATCACGGTTCAGTAGATGACGGGGAAAACCCGAGTCAATTCGGTTCAATCGACCATGGTGTGGATGAAAATGAAAATAAAGTAGGCTTCAACATGTCCGGCGACACAATTGAAGAGGCTGCAAACGTGCCAGCGGAAGAAAAAGAGCTGATCATGCAATCATTCGACACGTATATCCATGCATTTAACGATCAGAATATCGATGAATATATGGACACGCTGTCCGAGAAGCCGAAGAGCTTCAATCTTGAAGAAGAGCGCGAGTACATTGAAAGCGTATTTGAACAATATGAACTGTCCCGCGAAGCTAAGGACACTACAATTGTGAAGTTTGATGAGGAGACGGGTGAAGCCCAAGTGTTCGCAAACCTGTTGACGAAGATGAAACAGAAGTCCACCGGCTTGGAGACGAACCGTGATGGCAGGCAAGTGACCGTCTTTACAAAAGAGGGCGGAGAGTGGAAAGTAAACTCCGTTTATTATATGGAAGAACAGAAATAATAAGGTTATTTACAATAACATATCCACAAACTAAAACTGCCGGGCTTTTGCCGGCAGTTTTTTCGTTCCTAAAATTACCTTCCTCTCCTATATTGCTTTCCAAAAATGAAGAAGGTATAATGGGAACAAACGTTCCTTTTGAAGGGAGGAAAACGTAATGCCTTTAATTCCAGCAAAGGCATTGCCTCATTTTGAAAACATGATCTACTTGCCGATGGTTCTCATCGTGCTGCAGCGCGACCGGGAACTGTTCGAAAAAGGCCCGTTCAAATTGAAGGGCCCTTATTTAAAAATGGTCGACGCCACGATGAAACAAGTCCAAAGTGAACTGCAGGAAACGACGTTTTTTTTGCGACGCAATAACATGAAAGTAATCCGGAAAACGAGGGATAGTATGTTCACGGAATACATTTTCATCAATGGAGGCTATGAAGACCACCGTCGCTATTTAAATGTCCGGCTACGCAACCGGACGGAAGAATTATTGGACTTGTATCTTACAACATCGGGAAATCATTCGGCGGGTCCTTAGGCGGATATAGGAATGAGGTATTGCCATAATTCCTCTGCCTTTTCAAGAAGTCCCTCTCAATCAACTTGGCCAAAGCGTATTGCCGGTTCATCGTTGAAACCGAAATGTCTAATTTGTATTTTTTTCCGTTTTCCAATGTGACGGAAGTGCCAAAGCCATCTGCTTCATAAAATTCGATTGCATGGTAGGAAAGCCATACATTTTGATCCGATAAAGGAGATAATGTAGGAATGAATATGAATGGAATGCCAAAAGCGTTTGCCAACAGAAAAGGTGCTTTCTGCTTATTATCCCCAAATAATCGTCTAGCGGTACTCATGACGGTTGCATAACTGGAGCCATAGTAAGTACAGGAACCGTTCATGATATGCATCGGTTTCTTTGAAACAATTACTGTCCTATCTCGCTCAATAACCCTCGTGAAAATTTTGTTGCCCTCTTCTTTCGGTTGTAACATGAGGGTATCATGCGATATGTAGTATCTTGGTTCGAATACAGTCAAATCCACTTCCCCCTATTCTATTAATTTCATCCCATCCCTCACTAGTATTATAGGATACAAAAATAGAAAAACAAGCCTTTTAAATGAATAATTAGAACTATCCAATAAAAAATGCACTTTCGTTACTTTGGCATAAAAAAAACCCCCGTCACTAAACGGGGGAGGGAATCGTTTATTCAGCTTGGTAATCCAATGCGGCAGCGCCAAGTGTTTTTGCTGCTAGCAGCATCGCCTGTTCCTCAAAATCGAATTTTGGATGGTGATGAGGATATGTTTCAGCTGGCTGGGCACCGGTGAAGAAGAATGTGCCAGGCACTTTTTCCAAATAGTACGCGAAGTCTTCTCCGCCCATTTGTGGCTTGCTTTCCACGACGTGTTCAACGCCAGGAACTGATTCTGCAACACGTTTCAAATGCTCGGTTTCTTCTTTATGGTTCACGACGGCAGGGTAGCCGCGGAAATAGTCGAATTGGATTTCGCAATTATTGGAGAGTGCCGTGCCTTCCACGACTCTAGCCATTTCCCGCTCCATCATGTCGCGTACGTCGGGATTAAATGTGCGCACGGTGCCGCCAAGCTTTGCGGAATCGGCAATGACATTGAACGCGTTATCCGCAACGAATGAACCGACGGATAGTACAGCCGAGTCGATCGGGTCAACGCGGCGGGACACGAGCTGCTGCAAGTTCATGACGAGCTGCGCGCCGATGACGATGGCATCCTTCGTCTGGTGCGGAGCCGCTCCGTGGCCTCCCGCGCCTTGAATCGTAATTTCAAACCGGTCGGCAGCCGCCATGACCGGTCCTGTTAAATATTCGATAGTTTTAAAGGGGATAAGCGACCAAAGATGTGTACCGAAAATTACGTCGACACCATCGAGGCAACCGTCCTCGATCATTGAAATGGCCCCGCCCGGAGCAAATTCCTCGGCGTGCTGATGAATGAAAACATATTCTCCTGCGAGATCCTCCCGCAGCTCGTGGAACGCCTTGGCCAATTGCAGCAATGCCGCTGTATGGCCGTCATGTCCACAAGCATGCATGACGCCGGGCACTGTCGATTTGTAAGGGACATCTTTTTCGTCTTGG
Source organism: Sporosarcina sp. Marseille-Q4943 (assembly GCF_943736995.1). Lineage (GTDB taxonomy): Bacteria > Bacillota > Bacilli > Bacillales_A > Planococcaceae > Sporosarcina. The sequence continues at coordinate 865,417 of NZ_CALSFT010000002.1, forward strand.
ATTGGCAAAGCATCGAAATCGGCACGCAAAGCGATCGTTTTGCCGGGACGCGCCCCTTTGATACGGGCGACTACGCCGTTGCCGCCGACGCCTGCACGTACATCGACGCCGAGATTTGCGTAAAAATCATGGATGTATTGCGCAGTTTTTTCCTCTTTAAAAGATAATTCCGGGTGCATATGCAGATGTCTGCGGATGACGACCATTTCTTCATATGCACAATCCAACTTCTCGAACAGTTGCTCATTCATTCGATTACCCCTCTCGAAACGCTATATTTATACATTCACAATTATAACAATACGATTCGAGGGCCGCAATCTGATCAATGTATCATTCTTCGTCGTCCGTTTTCGCAGAATACGTCGTAATATAAGACGCACTGGAAAAAATATGTGTCGTGTTGCCGGCGAATTCCTTCATGTCGACCGATAGAGGCGAGGACTTGAACACCTGCGAATGTTTCCAACGGTCATAGTCGGCCGCTTCCTCCCATTCGGTCATGACGATATACGTGTCCGAATCGAGCGGGCGAAGCAGGCGGTAAGCGATGAATCCTTTCTGATTTTCGATTCGGTCGTCGCCGGAGGAAAAACGGTGTTCGAAGACAGGTCGTCCTTCATCGGTGACGGGAACGTTATTGTAGACGAAATAGCCATCTTCCTTCAGTGTGCCGGCGGAGCTGATCACTTCATACCGTCTCGGCGACTGGAAAACAGACTTCCCGTCCGTTTCATGCAAAAGGAGCGACTTGCCGCCGCCATGCATGAGAATCATTTTTTCATTCACATGACGATTTTGGAGCTTCTCCATGAAATCCCTCGTTCCGGTCGTCAAATACATATACATTCCGAAAACCTCCTGCCAAAAATAAGTACTACTCATATTTTCCCTTAACGGAACAATTAAAACAAACAATGTCGAATTGATGGCGGCGCTGAAAAAAAGTGCGCACAATTTGATGACAATTCGGGTCAATCACTATACATTCCAAGGGGAAACGTCTATATTTGAAAGCGAATAAGTGAACTTCGATAATTATTATAAAGAAAGTGGGAATCGATTTATGACAACATTTAACGATACACTGCTTCGTGCTGCTAGAGGAGAAAAAATCGACCATACACCGGTTTGGTTCATGAGGCAGGCGGGCCGTTCTCAGCCTGAATACCGCAAAATCAAAGAGAAGTATTCATTAGAAGAAATTACACATCAGCCGGAGCTTTGCGCTTACGTAACAAAGCTGCCTGTCGACCAATACAATGTCGACGCGGCGATTTTGTATAAAGATATAGTCACTCCGCTTCCGGGAATCGGAGTGGATGTAAAAATAAAAGCAGGTGTCGGCCCTGTCATTTCAAATCCGATCCGTTCGGTACAAGACGTCCATAATCTCGGGGAGCTTTCGCCGGAGGACGATATTCCTTTCGTCATCGATACGATTAAAATCTTGAAAGAGCAATTGAACGTACCGTTGATCGGCTTCGCCGGAGCTCCATTCACATTGGCGAGCTATATGATTGAGGGAGGCCCGTCAAAAAGCTACAATTTGACGAAATCTTTCATGGTATCGGAACCTGAAGCTTGGTTTGCACTTATGAATAAATTAGGGGATACGATCATTACATCGATCAAAGCACAAGTAGCAGCGGGAGCAGCGGCTATCCAAGTGTTTGATTCATGGGTCGGCGCATTGAACGTCTCCGATTACAGAATCTTCATCAAGCCTGTCATGACACGCATTTTCAATGAACTTCGCGAATTGAATGTGCCGCTCATCACATTTGGTGTCGGGGCAAGCCATTTGGCAAACGAATGGCATGACCTTCCAGTAGACGTCGTCGGCTTGGATTGGCGTTTATCGATCAAGGAAGCTGGGGAAAGAGGATTAACAAAGACATTGCAAGGTAACTTGGATCCTGCATTGCTTCTAGCGGATTGGAACATCATCGAGGAGCGTGCGAAAGTGATCGTAGAACAAGGCGTCGAGCACGGCAGCCATATTTTCAACCTCGGTCACGGCGTATTCCCTGAAGTACAGCCGGCAACATTGAAACGACTAACAGAGTTCGTTCACGAATATAGCGCGCAACTTCGAAAATAAATTGCAAATATAACTGGCAAAGAGGTGCAACTGATGACAAAAAGGAAAATGGCACTTTTAGTCATGGCGTACGGAACGCCATACAAGGAAGAGGATATCTTGCCGTACTACACGCATATCCGGCGCGGCCGTCCGCCAGCACCGGAACAACTGGAAGATCTAAAGGCCCGTTATCAAGCGATCGGCGGCATTTCCCCGCTCGCGAAAATAACGGAAAACCAGGCGAATGCACTTGGCGACCGTCTGAATGCGATGCAGGATGAAATCGAATTCAACGTCTATGTCGGCTTGAAGCACATTACGCCATTCGTCGAAGAAGCAGTGGAACAGATGGAGGCGGATGGAATTACAGAAGCGGTGTCGATCGTACTGGCGCCACATTATTCTTCGTTCTCCGTGAAATCATATAATGAACGCGCGAAGGAAGAAGCCGAAAAGCATGGCATTTCCATGACGTCGGTCGAGAGCTGGTACAAGCAGCCGAAATTCATCGAATACTGGTCGGAAAAAATTCGCAGCACGTACGCTAGCATGAGCGATGCAGAACGTGAAAAGGCGTGCCTAGTCGTTTCGGCGCACTCGCTTCCTGAAAAGATCAAGCAATTCGGAGATCCGTATCCGGAGCAATTGGATGAGACTGCGAAATTGATTGCGGAAGCGGCAGAAGTGAAACACTATGCAGTCGGCTGGCAAAGTGAAGGGCAGACGGGCGAGCCATGGCTCGGACCAGACGTCCAAGATCTGACACGTGACTTGCATGAAAAAGAAGGCTATGAAACATTCGTCTATACGCCGGTCGGCTTCGTTTCGGACCATTTGGAAGTCCTTTACGACAACGACTACGAGTGTAAAGTCGTATGCGATGAAATCGGTGCATCTTATTACCGTCCGGCTATGCCGAATACGGACCCGCTATTCATCAGCTCAATGGCAGATGCAGTTCTTGACCAATTGAAAGAAGCCTAATGGCAGCTAGGAAGTGATGACATGAGTGAACAGAAGAAAAGGGTTGTCATCGTCGGTGGAGGGATCACCGGCCTTTCCGCAGCGTTCTATATGCAAAAAGCGGCACGTGAACAAAACTTGCCGATTGAAGTGATGTTGATCGAAGCGACGAATCGGCTCGGCGGGAAAATCCAGACGGTCCGTCGTAACGGCTTTGTCATCGAACGGGGACCGGACAGTTTCCTCATCAGGAAAAAAAGCATGGATACGTTCGCGATAGATCTCGGCATTGGCGACGATCTTGTGCGCAATGCGACGGGACAAGCGTATATCCTCGTGAATGGCCGGTTGCAACCGATTCCGGGTGGCTCCGTCATGGGCATTCCGACGAAGGTCGGCCCATTCTTGAAATCGGACCTGTTTTCATTAGCAGGCAAACTGAGGGCGGCAGGGGATTTCGTCCTGCCGCGTTCAGGGGTTGAAGGGGACCAGTCACTCGGCCACTTCTTCCGCCGCCGATTCGGGACGGAAATCGTTGAAAATCTCATCGAGCCGCTATTATCGGGAGTGTATGCAGGCGATATCGACCATATGAGCTTGCAATCGACGTTTCCGCAATTTTACGAAGTCGAGAAGAAGCACCGCAGCCTCATTCTCGGCATGAAGAAGACGACGCCGAAGCAAGTGCCGCAGAAGAATGGACATGGTGCCTCCCAAAAAGGGGCGTTCCATTCACTCCGGTACGGACTTGAATCGATCGTCGAAGCGTCGGAGCAGCAATTGGAACCTGGCACGGTGAGGAAAGGGATCCGCATCGATAGCATTTCCAAGCAGGGAATTCAAAACGTCCTGAAGCTGAACAACGGTGAAACGGTCATAGCCGATTCTGTCATCTTGACGACAGGTCATATGGCGGCAAGCCAACTATTCGCTTCCCACGGACTGCTCGAAGGGTTGAAGGAAATCCATACGACATCCGTCGCGACAGTCGCGCTCGCATTTCCGGAGGAGCATGTCGTCCAAGATATGGAAGGGACCGGTTTCCTCGTCTCCCGGAGCAGCGATTACTCCATTACCGCATGCACATGGGTGTCTCGGAAATGGCCGACGTCGACGCCTGAAGGGAAAGTTCTATTGCGTGCGTTTGTCGGACGGGTAGGGGAAGATGCGATCGTTGATTTGCCGGATGACGAAATCGAGCGGATCGTCCTCGAAGATCTCGGGAAGATTATTCCGATCAAAGGCAAACCGGACTTCACGGTCATTACGCGATTCAAGGACGACCGACCGCAATACCGGGTCGGCCACCGTCAACGGATCGATGCTGCCCGCGCAGAATTGAAAGAGGCTTTCCCGAACGTCAAACTGGCAGGCGCCTCTTATGACGGTGTCGGATTGCCCGACTGCGTCGATCAAGGTAAAGCGGCCGTGGAAGAAGTCATTGCTGATCTATTTACGAATTAAATCTTAAAGTCCGCTACCCGCGGACTTTTTCAATTGGAAGGAATTTTGTATGAAAAAGATACTAGTAATCATTAGTACAGCACTCCTATTGTCTGCTTGTTCCATCGGAAACGACTGGGACAATCCGATGCCGGAGGATGGGTTCCTAATCATCGGGCACCGCGGCGCTTCGGCATACGAACCGGAAAACACGATTCCTGCCTTTGAGCTTGCGGAAGACCTTAATGCGGATTACGTAGAGCTTGACGTCCATTTGACGAAGGACGGGGAATTGATCGTCATGCATGACGATGACGTGAAGCGGACGACAGAAGCAGCCGGGAAGATAAAGGATTTCACATTGGCCGAACTGAAACTGCTGACCGCAGATGAGAAGAAAGGCGAGAAAATCGCCGTCAGCGGCAGAGACGAAGAAGCGTATGAAATCCCGACATTGCGGGAAGTGGTCGAACAGTTGAAAGGAGACCTCCGCTTTGTCATCGAGTTGAAAGATGCGGAGCAATACCCGGGCATCGAAGAAGAATTGGTCCGACTCATGAAGGAGCAGGGGTTGATCGGTATTGACGCCAAAGGGTATCCGAAAGCGGTCATCCTCTCATTCGACAAGAAGGCGTTGAAGCAAGTGCATAAGATCGCCCCTGAGATTCCGTTGATTCAATTGATCTCCTTCGACGAAGGGGAGGAAGCGGAACTAACGAAGAAGGAATTGAAGGATATTCTATCGTACGCTTCAGGCATCAACGTGAGCTACGAAGCATTGACGCCTCCTTTCGTCAATTCGATGCACGACGAGGGTCTCGCGGTATATGCCTACACGGTGAATGACGCCGAAGCCGCCTTGCGGTTGAAAGCGATGGGCGTCAACGGCATCGCTACGGATGAACCCGACTTATTGGGTGAATGAAAACAGCTGAGATATTGCATCTCAGCTGTCAGCCTGTTGACAAACGCTCGCATCCGTTGTTGCTCGTGTCGCTCGTCCGCTCATGAACTTCAGTTCTATTCGCGTCTTCGCTCCACTACGCGCCTAGGCTGACAAGCGTTTTCAATCAGGCTGAGGATATGCCTGGTTATTATGTCTTCCCTAAAATTGAGTGTAGACAAAGTCAAAAAACGACTTTGTCTACATTCTGAGCTGAGATATTGTATCTCAGCTTTTTGCTTTTATAGGATGTTGCATTCATCACATTTATTGCTGTAGCATTCGTGCTGTTCCTCGATCTCTTTTCCACATTCGGCACAGGTTTTAGCAGGCAGGTTCTTGAAAAACTCAATGACATTCTCTAGCATCGGTGTTCCCTCCTGTTCTATTTGTACTAATACTAAATGGGCGATAGTCTATTGTGATATAACAGTGATGGCAAAAAAATTAGATGATGTTACACTCATCACATTTATTGCTGTAGCATTCGTGCTGTTCCTCGATTTCTTTTCCGCATTCGGCACAGGTTTTTGCAGGTAGGTTCTTAAAAAACTCAATGACATTCTCCAGCATTGGTGTTCCCTCCTGTTCTATTTGTACTAATACTAAATGGGCGATAGTCTATTGTGATATAACAGTGATGGCAAAAAAATTAGATGATGTTACACTCATCACATTTATTGCTATAGCATTCATGCTGTTCCTCAATCTCTTTTCCACATTGGGCACATGTTTTTGCAGGCAGGTTCTTAAAAAACTCAATGACATTCTCCAGCATCGTGTTCCCTCCTGTTCTAATTGTACTAATACTAACTGGGCAAATAGTCTATTGTAATATAACAGCAATGGTAAAAAAATTAGACGATGTTACACTCGTCACATTTATTACTATAGCATTCATGCTGTTCTTCGATTTTCTCTCCACAAACGTCACAGGCTTTGGCAGGCAGGTTTCTGAAAAACTCTACGATACTCTCGACCATTTCATCATCCTCCTATTGTTCTATAACTAAATTTGTTAGAATGATTGTATTATAACAGCTAATCAAATGTCAACACTTTTCTGTTCATTTCGGATAAAATAGAAATGAATTCATTTACATAGGGAGCGATTATTGTGTATTTCGTTGATAATAAAGGCATTACAGATCCAAGGATCAACCTTGCGATCGAGGAGTATGTATTGAGAAATATGGACGTCGACAAAGATCCCTTTCTGCTGTTCTATATCAACGAACCGTCGATCATTATCGGCAAGAACCAAAATACGGTTGAAGAGATCAATACCGAGTACGTCGATGCGAACGGCATCCACGTCGTCCGCAGGCTTTCAGGCGGAGGCGCAGTTTATCATGACTTAGGGAACCTCAATTTCAGCTTCATAACGAAAGATGATGGGGAATCGTTCCGCAACTTCAAGAAGTTCACCGAGCCGGTCATCAAGGCGTTGGCGGAAATGGGTGTCAAAGCCGAATTGCTCGGGCGCAACGACATTCTCGTCGAAGGGCGAAAAATTTCGGGCAACGCGCAATTTGCAACGCAAGGCCGCATGTTCACCCACGGGACGTTAATGTTCGATACGGAAATCGAGCGTGTTGTGTCTGCTTTAAAAGTGAAGAAGGACAAGATTGAATCGAAGGGAATCAAATCGATCCGCAGCCGTGTCGCGAACATTTCGGAATTCATCAAAGAGCCGATGACGATTGAACAATTCCGAATGGAAATTCTGAAGTCGATTTTCGAAGGCGAAGAGAATATCCAGTATTGGGAACTGACCGACGAGGACTGGGACAACATCCGTGCATTGTCAGCAGAACGTTACGGAAACTGGGACTGGAACTACGGCAAATCCCCGAAATTCAATATGCAGCATTCCCATCGCTTCCCAGTCGGCGGCATTGATGTACGGCTGCAAGTCGAAAAAGGGAAAATTGATGACGTCAGCATTTACGGTGACTTTTTCGGTGTCGGCGATGTGGCGGTCGTCGAAGACAGTCTCAAGGACGTTCAATACGATCGCGAATCCATCACGAAAGCACTCGACGCAGTCGATATCCCGACGCTGCTGGGCGGCATTACGAAAGAGGAATTCATTAATTTAATCTATTGAGTTGAAAACCGGTGCATAGCCGGTTTTTTCTTTTGTCGTATTATATGCAGGAAAGGTTGGGGGAGTGTAGTTAATGAAATGGGTCTGTCGAATTGATTGGCATTGCCATTTAATGGGCGAGCGGTGATAAAGTGTGCCTAAGCGGTGATAAAGTCTGTCTGAACGGTGATAAACTGCTTTTGAGCGGTGATAAACTCCGCCTAAGCGGTGATAAATTCGAGAGTCGGTGGTAACAGGCGGAGAATCGGTGGTAAAGTCCCCCGAGTCGGTGGTAACGCGACGAGCAGCGGTGGTAATGCGTCGAAAATCGGTGATAACCCCCACCAAGTCGGTGATAACCCTTTTTCAAGCAATTCCCAGTGCCTCCCGAGCGTCTATTCCATTTTTGCGATATAATAGTTGGAATAACGAAGGGGGAATTTGCGATGAGGAACCATCGTATCTTCATTGTTGAGGACGATAAAAAAATTGCGCGGCTGCTCGCGGATACGTTGCGCAAGTATCAATATGATGTCGCGATCGTGGAGGATTTTGATAATGTGGAGGCGGAATGTACGGCGTTCGATCCGCATTTGATCCTGCTCGACATCAATCTGCCTTCCTATGACGGCTATTATTGGTGCAGGCAGCTGCGGCAGACGACGACGTGCCCGATCATTTTCATCTCGGCGCGGTCAGGCGATATGGACCAAGTGTTTGCGCTCGAGAACGGAGGGGATGATTTCATAACGAAACCTTTCCATTACGAGATCGTCCTTGCGAAGATCAGAAGCCATTTGAGAAGGGCGTTCGGGGAATATGCGCCGAGCCAAGGAGAGCGCACGGTGAAGCTCGGTTCGCTCGAGCTGTTCATCGAACGAATGGAGCTCCATTTGCGTGATGAGGAAATTCCGCTACAGAAAAAGGAGTGTGTCATCCTTGAGCTGTTAATGGATGCATCGCCGAAAGTCGTGTCGCGGGAGACGCTGCTCGAGGAATTATGGGACGACCAGTCGTTTGTCGATGAAAACACGCTCAATGTGAATATGACGCGCGTGCGGAAAAAACTTGCGGATTACGACGTACAATCGGTCATCGAGACGGTCCGCGGGTTAGGCTACCGTTTCCTGCTCGCGCCGGAGGAATCATGAAGCAGATTGTTTTATTCCTAAAGGAGCATTTATCATGGATCATCTTCGAGATGCTCCTCGTGGCGTTCATTCTCGTCTTGTATTGGCTGGATGGCTTCCGGGGGGTTAACACGGCGATTTACTCAATCATTATGAGTTTGCTGCTGACGGGAGGCTTCCTCGTTGGGAAATTCATTACCCGGCGATCGTATTACGAAGCAATCCTCCGCAAGCCGGAGAAGATGGAAGATGCGCTCATCCGAAAAGTGCTGACGACCGAACAACTCCAATCGGCGAAGTTCATGCGCGATTTGTATGGGCTGTATCAAGCTGAAGTGCAATCATTATACGCATCTCAGCATCGACAGCTACAATTCGTAAATCAATGGGTGCACCAGATGAAAACTCCGATTTCCGTAATCAACTTGCTGCTCCAAGAAGATGGCGAGCTGGACAAGCGGAGCATTAGCGAAGAAATGGATAAAATCCAGCGAGGACTCGATATCGTGCTCCTTAATGCGCGGCTTGAAACGTTTGAGGAAGACATGCAGATTGAAAGGGTCGTATTAAAGACGCTCATCCAGCAGGTAGTAACCGACCATAAGCGTCTGTTCATAACAAATGGCGTGTTTCCGGTCATTTCAATTGATGAGTCGCTAGTCGTCGCGACGGATCCAAAATGGATGAAACTCGCCATCGGACAGTTCATTACGAATGCTGTGAAATATACGTTTGAAAAAGGGAAACGCCTTTATTTGTCAGCGAGACAGACCGCTATAGGCTTCGAGCTTACAATTCGCGATGAAGGAGTCGGCATTCCGGCATCCGACCTGAAGCGTGTAACGAAGGCGTTCTTTACGGGCGAAAATGGCCGGCTGACCGGTGAATCGACAGGAATGGGGCTGTACATCGCCGATGAGGTCTGTTTGAAGCTCGGCCATCCATTGACGATTGAATCCGAAGTGGGGCAAGGGACTTCCGTCAAGATACTATTTACAAATGGAGAGATAGGTGAAGCGGATGAAGAACTCAATCGTGGAATTGGAGCAAGTGACGAAGATCTATGAAGGGAAAGTGATGCACCGCGCGTTGAACCGTCTTGACTTCGAGGCGGACGCCGGGGAGTTCATTGCGATCATGGGACCTTCGGGGAGCGGAAAGACGACGTTGTTGAACATCATTTCGACGATCGACATGCCAACGTACGGGCGTGTCACGATTGACGGCATCGAGCCCGAAGCGTTGAATTCGAATGAGCTGGCGCTGTTCAGGCGGCACAACTTCGGCTTCGTCTTCCAGGACATCAATCTGCTCAAAAGTTTGACGGTGGAAGAGAATATCGTCCTTCCTCTCACATTGGACGGATTGCCGATCATGGAGATGCAAAAACGGGTCGACCGGCTGGCGGAGCAATTGAGCCTGAAGGGAATCCTCAATCGGCGTCCGGATGAGCTATCGGGCGGGCAGGCGCAAAGGACCGCTGTCGGACGGGCGCTGATTCATAAGCCGAAGCTTATTTTAGCGGATGAACCGACAGGGAATCTCGACTCGAAATCGGCAAAAGAAGTCCTTGAATTGCTCAGCCTTGTCAATGAAACCGAGCGGACGACGATCATCATGGTGACGCATGATCCGATTGCGGCAAGCTATTGCGACCGCGTGCTGTTCATCAAGGACGGCGAATTTTTCAATGAAATCTACAAGGACGAGCGGCGTCAGACGTTTTTCCAGCGGATTTTGAATGTGCTCAGTTTACTTGGAGGGAATGTCCATGACTTGCGGATGTTGTAAGACGGACAGCCGAATAGGGAGGATTGCTTCATGACGTTTCGCCAGTTCGCTTTTCGGAATGTCATGCGCAACCGGAGGATTTACGCTGCCTTTTTCATGGCGAGCGTTTTTTCAGTCATGGTGTTTTTCCTTTATTCCATGCTGCTGTTCCATCCGTCGCTCGAGGGTAGTGCGGTGCAGGACATTGCGGTTCTTGGCATGGGCATCGCTGAAATCATCCTATACATATTCACGATGTTCTTCCTGTTTTATTCGATGCGGGCATTCTTGCAAGCGAGGACGAAGGAGTTCGGCATTCTCCTCCATTTGGGGATGGAGAAACGGCAGCTGCACCGGCTCATTTTCACTGAAACGCTCATTATCGGTGCGGCATCGATTGGAATCGGCACCTTTTTAGGGTATATGTTTTCGAAGTTTTTCTTCATGGTCGTAAAAAGGATCGTCATGCTGCCTGCGCTTCCGTTGTATTTATCGTGGGAGCCGTTCGCTTTGACGGTCGGCGCGTTCCTGAGCCTTTTCGTCATCATTTCGTGGGTCGCCCCGGTTTTCATCCGGACAGGTAAGCTCGATGAATTGATCCGCGGCGACAGTGTCGGTAAAGAGCAACACGGTTTTTCGAAAACCCGCGGAGTGTTCGGCCTCGTGCTTCTTGGGCTGTCCTATAGCATGGCTGCTTTTACATCTAACAGCATCGTCATCGGACTCATCTTCCTGTTGCCGCCGCTTGCAACGCTCGGCACGTATTTATTTTTCACGGACTCGTTGCCGTTCCTCCTCCATCTGTTCAAAGTACGGAAAGAGTTTTATTGGCGCAATTTCCGATTGCTCGCGATTTCGGAAGGCGTCATCCGGCTGAAGGAGAATGCCCGGATGTTTTTCATCGTGACAATTGTCTCGACTGTTGCGTTCATGTCTGTCGGCATCCTTGCATCGCTCACTTCATTCGCGTCCCAATACCGGGAAATGAATCCGCTCGGCCTTGTGTACGAAAGCTTTCCAGACAATGACATGGAGCAGGAGCATATTAACCGGCTCGGATATGAACTGAGGAAGAACGGCATCGACTACACATATGTAAAATTCCCCGTGTTGCAGCAGAGGTCGACATTGACGGACTATACCGTCACGATCATCAAGCTTTCGAGTGTCAACAGGTTGGCGAGGTCGTTTGGCAACCAAGCATTTGAATTAAAGGAAGGGGAAGCGTTGTTCCTGCCGCCGACCGTTTCCACATTCGAGCAGCTGAATAAACAATCGGTCAAGACGGTATTGGAGGAAAGCGGCATGACAGTGCGGATTACCGGCGCTTACCCGTACCTACTGTTCCCGCCTCATGCGATTGGCACGAACACGATTATTTTGAATGACGCCGATTATGACAAAATCGCGTTGCAAGTCGAGCCGTCGTCCGTCTATCACGCATTCGATATTCCGGACTGGCAAAAGACGAAAAACATCGGCCTGACGATCGAGCATTCTGTGACGGAATCGATTCTAATGGGAACACGCGGGAAACTGCATTTCACCTTCGACAATCCTGGGCTGAACTACTCCGTCATACGGACGACGTTCACATTGCTGCTGTTCATCGGATTATTGCTGGCAGGCGTTTTCTTGCTTGCCGCGGGAAGTTTCATCTATTTCCGGCTCTACACGTCGCTCGATAGCGATCGCAAGGAGTTTGATGTGCTTCGGCGCATGGGCATCACCGACAAGGAATTCAAGAAAATCGTCAACCGGCAGCTCATCCCGCAGTTTTTCGTCCCGTGGGGCGTCGCGCTCGTTCATAGCTCATTTGCGTTCCTATCATTGCAAGTCATTTGGGACGCCCTCGCGGAAATCTCCATCGTCCGCGAGCTCACAATGGTGCTCGTCGGATTTACAGCTTTGCAAGTCATTTATTTCTACCTCATCCGCTGGCGCTATTTAGCCCATATCCGGACACCGGAGAACTTGTAGCCTTCCCTCAATTGGGGGAGGCTTTTTTGAAAATGTTTTTCTACAATAAAAGCAATTTCCCTTTGAATTAAGAATCTCGCACATTTTCTAAAAGTATTGTGAACTTTTAATTTTTCTTATATAATAATAGATGGGTTTAATGAATGGTGGTTCATTTCATCAAAAGGGAGGATGTTCAGTATGACGTTGGTAGCACAAGTTTTTGAAACATCGAAACTGCAGCCTGGGAAAACGGCTTATCACTTCATGGGGAAAGACACTTCATACGCCGAGTTCGACCAGTCAGTGTCGATGTTTGCGTCGGCATTGCAAGGGATGGGAATCGAAAAGGGAGATCATATCGCACTGCTGTTAGGGAATACACCGCATTTCCTCATTTCGCTCTACGCGACAATGCGGATCGGAGCGACCGCGATTCCGATCAATCCGATTTATTCGCCTGACGAAATCTCGTACATTTTACATAATAGCGATGCGAAAGCGGTCATCGCACTCGATCAGCTGTTGCCGCTCGTCGAGAAATCCGCGAAGCTCTTTCCTTCGATCGAGAACTATATCGTCTGTGAAATGAGCGCCGATATAGGGGAGAGGGTGGCGGCGTTGCCGGAAAAGGCGAAAGCGAAAGTGAAGCTGTTTTCCAAGCTGATTGCAACTGGCCGACCGGATTTCGAACCGGTAGAAGTTGACGAAAATGAAACCGCTGTCATCCTTTATACGTCCGGAACGACGGGCCATCCGAAAGGTGCGATGCTGACGCATAAGAATTTGTATTCGAACGCACGCGATGTCGGGGATTATTTAGGGTTCTCCGAAAGCGACCGTGTCGTCGCGACGTTGCCCGTCTTCCATGTGTTCGCGCTAACCGTCGTCGTGAATGCACCGTTACTGAAAGGGGCGACAATCCTGCTCGTACCGCGATTCAGCCCGGGGGATGTGTTCCAGACGATTAAAGAACAGCACGGGACCGTGTTTGCGGGAGTGCCGACGATGTACAATTTCCTTTATCAATACCCGGAAGGCGATCCGGCCGATTTCAGCACGATCCGCCTTGCGATTTCCGGAGGGGCTTCGTTGCCGGTCGCATTGCTCCACAATTTCGAGGAAAAGTTCAATGTGAAGGTTTCAGAAGGATACGGCCTGTCCGAAGCGTCACCGGTCACGACCTTCAACCCGTTCGACCGCGAGCGGGTGCCCGGATCAATCGGAACGAACATCATCAATGTAGTAAATAAAGTCGTGGACGAATATGGGGATGAAGTGCCTGTTGGCCAAGTCGGCGAGCTCGTCGTCCAAGGACCGAACGTCATGAAAGGCTATTACAAAATGCCGGAAGAAACTGCCGCAGCCATCCGCGACGGATGGCTGTACACGGGAGATTTGGCGCGCCAAGACGAAAACGGCTACTTCTACATCGTCGACCGTAAGAAAGACATGATCATCGTCGGCGGCTACAACGTCTATCCACGGGAAGTCGAAGAAGTGTTATTCACACATGACGACATCGTCGAAGCAGCGGTCATCGGCGTGCCAGACACTGACTTTGGTGAAGAAGTCCAAGCGTTCGTCGTACTGAAAAAAGGTGCTGTGGCAGACGCTGAAAAACTGAAAGCGTTCTGCGCAAATCGTCTCGCGAAATACAAAGTGCCAAAAACAATTGAATTTCTGGATGAACTACCGAAAAACACAACCGGCAAGATATTGCGCCGCTCGTTGAAAGATCAAGTGAAGTTGTAAATGGTGAGCCCTTCCACGTAATGTGGAAGGGCTCAATTATTTACATAAGGGCTCTTTAAACTGCACAAGGGACTCCTTTATTCATCAAGGGCTCGTTTATTTAATCAAAGGCTCAATTAGGACTCCTTTATTTGATTATGAGCTCAATTATTGTTAAAGGCTGGCAACAGAGGGGGGACCTTATGAAAATGGCAGACTTCCAAATAGACTACCAAGTAATATTGAAACTTGATACAATAAGGCTTCCTACTAACTGCGTTGTGGTGATTACGGTGGGGAGGAAAGGATAGGGAATTACCAGATTACAGCAATTATAAGATTGTTGCACATCAGGGAAAATTGAAGAGGGGGAGGAGTTTTGAGAATTATAAGTGAGGAAAATATTAAGTATTTTGTAGACGAAAATAAGTTAATCTCGGAACTCAAATATTTGGTAGGTAATCCAAAGAATAAAGGAAGTTCAGTCGAAATTTGTATTGTTAACAATTTGTCTTGTAGATTTAATGATGAACAATTTGAACTTCTTCTTGAGTTATTGATACGCGAAGTAAACGTTAAAGAATATAATCGAACATTATATATGTCATTTGCTTTAATTTTCATTACCGCAATTACTTCTATTACTACACTGGTTTTTGGTTTGCTAAATAGCGATAAGATAAATTTCTTTAAAGACTACGAAATAGCTTCATTGGTTTCTTACTTTGCAATCCTAATTTTATTCTATGCAATTGGCTTATATCTAACCTACCATATCTCATTGAAAAGTTATCATAAAATGCAGAGGTTAATAATTTATGTAAAATTGGCGAAAGAACTTAGAAAGAGAAAAGAAAATTGTATGTCTGTTTTATAAGTAATATTAATAAAGATGATAACAATATTTCATGGTTACACTGGACCGTATTTAGTTTTTTAAAATAATTATCAGTGTATATACTGAAAGAGATATAAATCAGGGATAGTAACGCAGATGTATAAGGAAGAGGGAGAGGAGTTTTGAAAAGAGATATTGAGAAAAACATCCTATGGATAGTTAACGTTATTTTGATTATATGTTTCGCAATATTAGTAACCGGAATGATAAATGGCGTAATAAAACATAACTTTAGCCCAACTTTTATTGAAGTGCTCAGTACATTTGGTGGAGCATTTGGCGGTGCTGGTATAGCTGGATATATGTCATTAACTTTGTTTAAGAGGAATGTCCAATATGAGAAGCAAAAAAGAGAAAAAGAGCAAGCTGTTATGAAAGCTATTTTTCTAAATGACTATATAAAAGAAACGTGGAAGTTAGTCAATGAATTTTCACTCTTAAATTACTCCTTTTATGATTTAATGAAAAACTATAAAAAATTCTATCCTAAGAAAGGCATATTAGACTACGAAATAAAGAGTTACACTCCAGTATTAGATTTACTAAAAACAAAGAAAGAAGCTCTATTTGAATTGATTATCGAAACACAAAGTAGATTAGAAAGCCTTTCATATAATCATATAAATGATTATGAGTTTGCTAAACTTATCAGTGAACACAAATTAAATCTTAGAAAAATTGAAGTGAATTTCGAGAAAATCGGTGAATTAGAAATTCTATTAGATTTTAGTGCTATATGGAAAGTCGAAGATGGGATTGCCAATATACAGAAATATATCTTATATATAGAGCGGTTTGAAGAGCTATTAAGGAATTATAACGAATAACGTCCCCCTAGCTAACCAGAGGACAACGGTGATTACAGCAATACGCTGTTCGTTTGTTGTCCTATTTTTATTTTCTCAAAAGGGAGTGAGGAAATGTGGACTTTACAAGATCAGCTGATTGAAATAGGGCTCTCATGTCCGGTCCGCGTACAGACAAAAAGGGAAAGTCGAATAGCAAGACAGCGGACAAGCTCGAGGAACGGATGACGGAAGGGAATGGACTGAACTGATGTAGGTTTAATCGTCCGAAGTATGGACGGAAAAGGGGAGTATGACATTCTTCTTCGATTGGATGACTACAGAAGGCAATTGGGAACTTTCCGTGGCGTAGATGAAAAGTCAGTTTATCAGCGGCGGGCATACGAGAATATCGACTTGATTCCGGAGTGGAACAGCTGGAATCAGAATGTATTAAAATAGCGTTTAAAGATGACAAGATTATCCTTTCTGAAATTCTAGCGTCCTTCTCGATACGTGTACGAAAAATGCTATCTCCTGTAAGTCGCACAAAAATGAGCATGGATGATATTGGAAAAAGAGCTTGAAGTTAAGCAAAAGCAAGGTTCAACAGTCCATCCGCAGGGCCAAAAGAAGATAAAAGTTAGTTAGAAAAGCCATCTTAGAAATGCTAATAGAATTCTAATACGATGCATCTCTTCTAAGGTGCTTTTTCTAATATGGTTATGTATAAAGAGGATTTTCACCTTTGATGGCGAATGATGTCATTGGGAGGTGGACATATGTGGAAGAATCAATACAAGCAATTAATGTTTTCTGAAGATACGACAGAAGAAAGCACTTTTGAAGGTTTAAAATTGAAATTGGAGAAACTCGCAAATCCAATTTATAAATACTGTAAAATTAATGAATATAGTCTTGTCAATTTAGAAAGAGATGAGGTATGGCTTTCCAATGCAGCTACGTTTAACGATCCATACGATAGTGCTTTGACAATAGGGTCTCGTGAACGACATGACAATGAAAATAAATCCGATTTATATGAACGGTTCTCAAAAATATTCGATAAGCATGCAACAGATGTGGAGCGCCTAATGGATGGGTACTCAATAGAAGATGGGTTAAGAAGATTGCTAGAAAGTCTCCCTGGCTTTAGAGGGGATTCAGAGATGGTACATGTTGCAATTGAGAAGTATCTAAAGGAAACAGATTCATTATTCGAAGAGTATTCTTCAGATATAGCTAATCTTTATCAAAAGAGGACATTCGCTTCGTGTTTTAGTGAAGATCCAGACTCAATGTTAATGTGGAGCCATTATGCAGATAATCATCAAGGCATGGTTTTGAAATACGATTTTCTTAATCTTGACTTTGAAACGCAACGAGATGTTTTTATTGGTTTAAATCCAGTTATATATACCGAGGATTTGATAAATCTTGAAGAGCACAAAGGTGTTCGTGATAAAATATCTATTGCTACATTAGCAGCGATTAGTAAATCAAAAGAGTGGTCGTACGAAAAAGAATGGAGATTAATTATTCATAAAAACTCGAGTGAAAAAGGCATAGCTCTTAAGGTTATAAAACCATCCTGTATAATTTTGGGGGCACGGGTTAGTCAAGTACACAAAATCATGCTATCTCTGGAAGCCAAGAAAAAACAAATTCCTATCAAACAACTAAAGTTGGATAAAACAAAATATCATTTGTCTGTAGTAGATTTCAATGATTTCGACTTAGCGTGAGCATCCTCTAGGATGCTTTTTTCTTTGCAAGAATAAAAGGGCAGCAGTGATGTGAAGTGCCCAATTGGGAAGATATTCAGAAAGAATGGGCAACAACAAAGATAACCTTCAAAGCATTGGCTGAAAAGCTTTTATTGAATTAAGGAACAATGTAGAGTTCTTCGCAGTCGCGAGAAATGGACTCCTTATAATCTCCACACACTATCCAAAATAATAAGCCGAAATCTCCCGTATAAACTCTTCCTCCAATTCGCCTTTCTTTTTCACAAGAATGAACGTCGAAACAGTTGGCAACTGGAATAGGTCAAAATGCGGTCGCATGAGCCGGCCTTCTGTCAATTCCCGTCGGACGATCGAGTGAGGGAGGAAAGAGACGCCCAACCCTTCTTGAATAAATCGTTTCGCAATATGCGCCTGCGTCACTTTCATCGTGCGCACCCCCGGAACATGTTTATGCAAAACTACGAGCAAATCATCCCAATAGACCGGGTGATGATGCGTCAGCAAATAATTCCCGAGGAGCGCTTCTTCCACATCGACCGGCGGCCCACTTTCCTCATCATAGCTATCGGTCGGTGTGATGAAAACAATTGGGTCGTCATAGACACGGATCGATTCAATGCCTTTCAAAGCCGCATCCAACGCCGAAATGCCCAAATGGACTTCGCCCGAATCGACAAGCCGCTCAATCATTTCGGATTCCTCCACCCGGATCGTCAGCTCGACATCCTCATGCTTTTCCATGAACGTCCGCAGTAAATAAGGCAAAATCGTCTCCGCCATGAGCGGTGAAATGGCGATCGTCCATATGCGGCGGTAGCCTTGCGCAAACGCGTGCATCCGGTTCACACTATCATCCAACCTCGTCAACAGCTTCGTCGCTTCCGCATAAAATAATCTGCCCGCGTCTGTCAACGTGACACGATTATTGATCCGGTCGAAAAGCTGAACACCTAATTGTTCCTCGAGTAGCTTGATATGCACCGTGACCGTCGGTTGCGACAACAGCAATTTCTCAGAAGCTATCCTGAAATTCAACGTTTCCGCCGCCACGGTGAAAGTTCTTAGCCATTGCGTGTCCATCGAACCCCTCCAATTCAATTAATAAAACTAATCAAATCATTCAAAAACATTCAATTTACCTAATTATACCTTCCCTCTATACTGAAGAAAAGGAGGAATGAACATGTTTCAAAAAGGTTTGAAAGATGTCGTTGCCGTACAGACAAAAATCGCATCCGTAGAAGGGGATATTGGCGAACTCAGATACCGTGGAATTCAAGTAGGCGAGCTGGTCGCAAAGCATTCATTCGAGGAAATTGCGCACTTTCTTTGGAACGATAAATTCCCGGACCAAAACGAAGCATATACTCTTCAAGAAGGAAGAGCATTACCCACACATGTAAAATTGATCATCGACGCCCTCCCATCCGAAACACTGTTGATGGATGCGATGCGAACTGCAATATCCGCATATGCACACCAAAGTTTCACGAATCAACCGATTGAACAGCAAGCGCTCCATCTAACGGCGGCGCTTCCGGTCATCATCGCGAGGCACTACCGTAATGTGAACGGACTGCCGGTCATCGAACCCGACCCTTCACTATCACATACCGCCAACTACTTATGGATGCTAACCGGAAAAGAACCAGCAGACGTCCACGTCGAAGCGCTCGAAATATATTTAAAACTAACAATGGAGCACGGCATGAACGCTTCAACATTCGCTGCACGTGTTACAATTTCCACGGAATCCGATCTGATAGCGGCTATCACATCGGCACTCGGCACGATGAAAGGCCCTTTGCATGGCGGCGCCCCTTCAGCCGTCATCGAACTGCTCGAAGAAATTGGCACGCAAGAAAACATCCGCTCTGTCATCGAGGAAAAACTGCAAAACGGCGAACGGATTATGGGGTTCGGTCACCGCATCTACAAAACCGAAGATCCCCGATCGATTATATTACGGGACAAATGCGCGAAACTCACGGGAAAAGATGGGTGGTTGGACCTCGCGACAGCAGCCGAAACGGAAATCATCGACCTGCTTGAAACATACAAGCCGGGTCGCAAACTGTATACGAACGTCGAATATTATGCTGCTGCGATCATGCGCGCGATTGACATGCCGCCCGAACTTTTCACCCCGACATTCAGTGTCGCAAGAATGGTCGGATGGACGGCTCACGCCATCGAGCAGCTGAAAGACAACACAATCTTCCGGCCGCAATCCGTCTACATCGGAAAAAAATCATGAAATAAAAAGGGGAAATTCCTCCGTGTGTCGAAATATGTAGAATAGAAAATAGAAGGGGGAATTCCGATGAGACACTTACAAACAGATGATTTATTCAAACTGCAATCCGTCACGAACCCACAACTATCGCCTGACGGAAAAGAAGCGCTGTTCATCAAAACGCATATTGACGAAGAGGAAAACAAATATATCGCAAACCTGTACCATATCGACCTTGAGACAAAAGAAACGACGCAATGGACGTACGGCACACACCGCGTCAGCTCGCCAAAATGGTCGGCGGATGGCAAGCAGATCGCATTTTTGTCAAATCGCGACGAGAAGAACCAGCTGTACATCCAATCCGCCCGCGGAGGCGAAGCGAAGAAACTGACATCGTTCGAAAATGGCGTATCCGGCTTCGAATGGTCGCCTTGCGGCAAGAAAATTTGGTTTGAAGCTTCGGTGAAGGAAGGCAAGGCGTTCACAGATAAAGAGGAGAAGGATGAAAAGAAGAAACCGGAACCCGTCCGTGTGACGAAGATGAAGTACAAAATGGACGGCGTCGGTTTATTGCCGCAGGATTCATTCAAACAAATCGGTTTCATCGACCTGGAAACGGAAGAGATCACGCAGTTTACGGAAGGGAACCACCAGCATACGTTGCAGGCCGTTTCGCATGACGGCAGCAAGCTTGTCATCGGCGTGAACCGGGATGAGGATTTAGACTGGGCATTCCGTCAGCCGCTCCATCTAGTCGATGTCGAATCGAAGGAAGAGACGGTCATCGTCGATGAGGAAGGCTATTACGGCGGCGCGAGATTTTCGTTAGACGACAATTATATTGCATTTATCGGCTCGGATCGCACTTTCCAAAATGCTACACATAGCAATTTGTATGTGTACGATACGCCACGCGGTAATACGATCAACATTACGGAAAGCGTCGATGCTCCGGTCGGTGACTATACGGTTGCGGACCATCAACAAGGGGCGAGTGCGCCGAGTGCAGTCTGGACGAAGGACAATCACTTGTACTTCCAGCTCTCCTCGATGGGCGACGTCCGCCTTTATTTCGCAACGCTCGAAGGGGAGCTGTACCCGGCATCCCAGGAAAACGAGCATGTGTATGGCTATGATGTGAATACGGAAGGCGATTTCGCGTTAGTCGCAGCGAGCGATCCCGTAAACCCGGGCGAAATTTATCAATTGACGATTGCGACAGGCGAAAGGGAAGCCCTCACTTCATTCAATAAAGACTATTTGCAGGAAGTTAAACTCGTCGAACCGGAATCAATCTTCTTCAAAGGGGCAAAAGATTGGGATGTCCACGGCTGGCTCATGAAACCGGCCGACTTCAAAGAAGGGAAGAAATATCCGCTCATCGTCGACATCCATGGCGGACCGCACGCGATGTTCGGCAATACGTTCTTCCATGAAATACAACTGCTCGCTGCAAAAGGATACGGTGTCCTCTACATCAATCCGCGAGGCAGCCACGGCTACAGCCAGGAGTTCGTCGATGCGGTCCGGGGCGATTACGGCGGAGGCGACTATGAAGACATCATGGCGGCGACCGACTACGTGTTGGCGGAAAATGAATGGATTGACGAGGACCGTCTCGGCGTAACGGGCGGAAGCTACGGCGGATTCATGACGAACTGGATCATCGGCCATACGAACCGTTTCAAAGCGGCCGTCACACAGCGCTCGATCTGCAACTGGATCAGCTTCTTCGGCGTGTCCGACATCGGCTATTACTTCAGCGACTGGCAAATCGCCGCGGACATGAAGGACGTCGAGACGCTATGGAAGCACTCTCCGTTGAAATATGCGGAGAACGTGGAGACGCCGTTGTTGATCCTACATTCGGAAAAAGACTTCCGCTGCCCAATTGAACAGGCGGAGCAGCTATATATTACATTAAAGAGCATGGGGAAAGAGACGGAATTCGTCCGTTTCCCAGATGCAGACCATAACCTATCGCGGACCGGCGCTCCGAATCTGCGAATTGCGAGATTAAACGAGATTACGGGCTGGTTCGAGAAATACCTATAATCTTGGGGGATGTAATTGACTTATACACTTGACGGCGTAACAATACGCCCTATACAAGAAAAAGATTTGCATCGGATGTGGGAATTGACATTTAAAGAGGAGAATCCTGAATGGAAGAAATGGGATGCCCCGTATTTCCCGCATGTGACGATGACGTACGAAGATTTTCTCGAAAAGAAAGAACAAATGGTGGCGCAAGACGATTATTGGGGCATCGAAATGGGCGGCGAGCTTATCGGCATGGTTAGCTATTATTGGGAGCACCAACCGTCCCTCTGGCTTGAGATGGGCATCCTCATTTACGAGCCGAAATATTGGAGTGGCGGATACGGAACGAAGGCGCTCACGATGTGGATCGATCATTTATTCAATAAAATGCCGCTCGTCCGCGTCGGCCTTACGACGTGGTCGGGTAACATGCGAATGATCCGCGTCGCCGAAAAGCTCGGCATGACGATGGAGGCGCGCATCCGTAAAGTCCGCTACTGGAACGGCGTCTACTACGACTCCATCCGCATGGGCATGTTGCGCGAGGAATGGGAAGACAGATTGAAATGAAGAAAATTGGGGACGCAATTCACATTTGAATTGACGTCCCCTTTTTTCATGCGTTATTTTTTGAATATTAACTCATTGGGTGTAACTTCTAGTTGAGATGAAAGTCTAATAACTAGGAGGTGTATGATGAAATTTCTTCAGAATTTGACGTTTATTACTATGTTCGCTTTGTTGTTATCTTCTTGTAGCAACTCCACTTCTCTCAAAGGGGGCCTTACTAATCCTTTCACTTCTCCGCAAGGGTGTCCTGACGCGGAAATTGAATGGATTGATATGCTGATGATTGGTGATATAAAATACGAGCATCATTTTCCAGACCCAGAGGATGAAGAATCTCCTTCGACGATTGACAAAGGTAAAGAACTTGGTGAAGTGACATATAGGATGGCTGGAAATGCATGTAGTAATCACAGGGCGCAAAATGGTGATGCTACATATTTAGATGTAGGAACAATTATTTATGAAGTTAAGGGGTATCCAACTTCTTTGATTGTTGCTGCAAATGATGTTGTATACGTAGTCGACAGAAATCCAAAGGCGAAAACGGCAGGAGAACTTTATCCAATGGAGAATTTGGTGAAGAATATCCATATTGAAAGCACCGAAGATGGAAAGAGGATTCATACATTCTCACAGGCTTCTAAAGATAAGTTCTTAGCTGCATTTTATGACTTACCAATAGAAGATCTATATTCATTAAACGATGCAGGTAAGTTTGATGGTACCCGATTATTTTTGGAGATTGAACTTAATAATGGTGTTTCATTTAGGCAACTTTATTGGAGCGATTCAAATACATTCCATAATGGAGCAATTGGAAATGACGAAATAGAGGAAGTTATTAACTATGAAGTGTCAAATTTAAAGAATAACTAACAATTAAAGTGAAGTAAGAATCCCCTCTAAAAACTCCTTTTACCGAATACAATAACTGAAAGAGAAATTGAGGAGGATTGACGTGAAAGCCATCATCTCTGGAAAATACGGAACACCGGATACACTTAAATTAAGCGAGGTAGCTACACCAATACCTAAGCCAAATGAAGTGCTAATACGGGTTCATGCATCATCGATCAATTTTGGTAATCTTGTTTTAGTAACAGGGAAACCACTACCAGCCCGATTAGCATTTGGTCTTACGAAACCGAAATACCCTATTCCTGGCGGGGATATGGCTGGAATAGTGGAAGCCAGGGGCGCCAATGTTACCCGATTCCAGGTGGGAGATGAAGTGTATGGAGACTTATCCGGCTGTGGGTGGGGTGCTTTTGCGGAATATGTAGCTGTCGATGAAAAGAAATTGGCTTTAAAACCGCATAACCTATCATTCATAGAAGCGGCTGCCGTACCTATGGCAGCAACTACAGCATTACAAGCTATCAGAGACAAAGGCAAGGTACGGGCTGGACAAAAAGTTTTGATTCATGGTGCTTCAGGTGGTGTAGGAACATTTGCCGTTCAAATTGCGAAGGCATTCGGTGCTGAAGTGACTGCTGTAGTAAGTACTAGAAACGTAGACATCGTAAAGTCCCTTGGAGCTGACCGTGTGATTGATTATCAAAAAGAGGACTTTAGTAAAGATGAACAAACCTATGATGTCATTATCGGAGTGAATGGTTCGCAATCTATCTCTACTTATAGAAGAAAGCTTAAGGAGAACGGTGTATTTGTTCATGTCGGCGGCGCAAGCAATCAAATGTATCAAACAATGTTGCTAGGCTCTTGGTTATCGATGACTGGAAAAAAGAAATTCATCACCTATTTGCAAAGGGCCAATCAGCAAGATTTAATGCAGATGAAAGAGCTTATTGAAGAAGGGAATGTAAAGCCAGTTATTGATCGCACCTATTCCTTAAGCGAGATTCAACAAGCATTTAAGTATTTTGAAGAGGGACATTCACAAGGGAAAGTTGTTATAACAATATAATAGAAAGTCCGCTAATTGAAGCGAGGGAATCTCCCTCTCTTTTTTTATTTACAGAAATGAGTGATTACTCACTTTGCAATCCTATATTCATAGAATACAATAAAGTGAGTAATCACTCACTATTGAAAAAGAGGTGACAATCATGAACGAACGCGAAGTTTGCGTCTCCATCCGCAACGTCTCCAAAAGCTTCGGCAAGCATCAAGTTCTGAAAGACATCAACTTGGACATTTACGAAGGGGAAATCTTCGGCTTGCTCGGACCTTCCGGAGCGGGGAAGACGACATTGGTGAAGGAGTTGGCGGGCCTTGATGAGCCGACGGAAGGGGAGAATCATTTATTCCACGAGAAGATGCCTTCCTTGAATCTTAAAAAGCAGATCGGGTATATGGCGCAATCGGACGCCCTATACGAGGAGTTGTCGGCGAAGGAAAATCTTCAATTCTTCTCGGAACTGTACGGGCTAAAGGGACAGAAACAAGCGCAACGCATTAACAAAGTGATGGAGCTCGTCCAACTTTCTGGCGACGTTACAAAACTCGTATCGAACTACTCGGGAGGAATGAAAAGGCGGCTTTCACTTGCCATCGCATTGCTCCACGAACCGGAACTGCTCATCCTCGACGAGCCGACCGTCGGAATCGACCCCGTCCTGAGGAAAGGCATCTGGAACGCATTCGCGGATTTGAAGGCGCAAGGGAAGACGCTCATCGTCACGACGCATGTCATGGATGAAGCGGATAAATGTGATCGGCTTGGACTGATCCGCGATGGAAAACTGATTGCGGTCGGCACGCCAGCCGAGCTGAAAGAAGAGACGGCTTCGGCAACAATCGAGGAAGCATTCCTCGTCTTCGGAGGTGCGGAGCGATGAGGGTAATGGCATTGGTGAAACGGATTCTCCGTCAACTCGTCAGGGATAAACGGACGATCGGACTGCTTATCTTCGCGCCGATCCTCGTGCTGACGATGCTCTATTTCGTATTCAACGGAGATGACTATACCCCGAAAATCGGATTGGTCGATGTACCGGAACTGCTCGCTGACCAAATCGATACGGAAGGGGCGCAAGTGACGACTTTCGAAACAGAAGCCGAAGCGAAGAAACAACTTGCCTCACAGGAGCTCGACGGCTATTTGAAAATCGAAGGCAACTCTCCGTCCATCGTCCTTGAAGGAAGTGATCCGAGCGTTACGGGCGCTACAATGAAATGGCTGCAGAACGCATTGCCGAAACCACCGCAAGCAGTCGATATCCCAGAACAAACAATTGATTACTTACACGGCTCAAGTGACATGGGCCAGTTCGATTATTTCGGGCCGGTCCTGCTCGGATTTTTCGTGTTCTTCTTCGTCTTCCTCATCGCAGGCGTTTCCTTCCTTCGCGAACGGACGACAGGCACACTCGAACGGCTTCTCGCAAGCCCGTTACGCAAATGGGAAATCGTTGCAGGTTATGTCCTCGGCTTTGGGCTTTTCACGACAATCCAGTCGTCAATCATAACAGCGTATGCAATTTACGTACTTGGCATGGTCATGGAAGGAGCTTTCTTCTATGTGCTCCTCATCATTCTGATTCTCGCGTTGACCGCGCTGACGCTCGGCATCCTGCTCTCATCATTCGCCCATAACGAGCTGCAAATGATGCAATTCATCCCGATCGTCGTCGTGCCGCAAGTATTCTTTTCCGGCCTGTTCAACTTGGAGACGATCGTCGAATGGCTCGGCTGGATCAGCTACTTGACACCTCTCTATTACGCCGCCGAAGCTTTGCGCGACGTCATGGTGAGGGGCGCCGGATTTGGCGACATTATTACAAACTTACTTATACTAGCAGGCTTCTGCCTGTTGTTCATTGGAATAAACATCGCCGTACTAAGCAAATATCGCAGAATTTAAGGAGGGCATCATGACTGACGAAAATATGCTTGAGGAAATGCTGCAGGAAGACGATAGTTTGACAGAAAAACAAAAGCTGATCCTCATAGCAGCGACTGAAATGTTCGCGGAAAAAGGCTTCGCCGCAACATCGACAAATGAAATCGCCAAAAAAGCGGGCGTCGCGGAAGGCACCATCTTCCGCCATTACAAGACGAAAAAGGACCTGCTCCTTTCCATCGTCACACCGATGATGGTCAAAATGCTCGGCCCAATTATCATTAAAGACTTGAACAAAGTACTCAACAAAGAATTCGAGCATTTCGAAGACTTCGTCCGGGCGATGATTAATAACCGTCAGGAGTTCCTCGAGAAAAACTTGAAAGTCGTCCAGATCTTTCTCCAGGAAATTCCGTTTCACCATGAACTGCGTGAGCAATTCATTGAACATATCGGAAAAAAGGTAGTCAGCCGACTCATCCAAATCGTCAAGCATTACCAATCGAAAGGCCAGATCGTTGAACTACCCGCCACAACCGTCATCCGGCTAACCGCCTCGACCATCATGGGCTACTTCGCCACAAAATACATCATCGACCCGAAGTGGAACGATGACGAGGAAATCAATCAAATGATCAACTTCCTCAAAAAAGGCCTCGCGCCTGAGGAATGAAAAAGAAGGTCCCGCACCTTCTTTTTTTGTTGGAATAAATCCGATTCAACATAAATCTATCCAAATACGCATAAATCCCTGCAAACACGCATAAATCCAAAAAACGGCGCATAAATCCGCCGAATCACGCATAACCGCCCGCAACAGCGCATAAATCTCCGAATCGGCGCATAAACCTTTCCAAATCCGCATAACGCCAGTTCTACAGCAATTCTCCACTTTATAAGAATATCCCTTATCAACAATATTTTACTCAAAATCAATAATTAATTATTGATAAACGATAAATAATGAGTTATGATAAAACCACATTAACAAGTGAGGTGCTTTTTATGAAACGAGGGTCAACATTATTTTTAAGGATGGCAGTTTTTCTAATCGGAACTCCAGTTCTTGCTTTAGGGATATACGGAATCTATTATTTATTGAAAAATCCAGCCAATCCGGAATATGCGCATATTCTTTATCCGATTGTCATTGGTATGTATTTATCCGTAATACCGTTTTTCATTGCGTTGTATCAGGCTTTTAAGTTGTTGAGCTATATTGACAAGAACCTTGCCTTCTCTGAACTATCGGTAACAGCTCTACAGAAAATCAAGTTCTGTGCAATGACAATCAGCGGGTTGTACGCGGTGATTTTGCCATTTGTTTTTATGGTAGCAGAGCTGGATGATGCGCCAGGTCTTGTCATTATCGGCATGGTTCCTGTTTTTGCTTCGTTGGTCATCGCAGTCTTTGCTGCTGTTCTCCAAAGACTGTTGCAGGAAGCAATCAATATAAAATCAGAAAACGATTTGACGGTCTGAGGTGAAAACAATGGGGATTATTATAAACATTGACGTAATGCTGGCCAAACGAAAAATGAGTGTAACTGAACTTTCGGAGAAGGTTGGAATTACAATGGCTAACCTATCCATATTGAAAAACGGAAAGGCAAAAGCAATCCGATTTTCGACGTTAGAGGGGATTTGCAAGGCGTTGGACTGTCAGCCTGGAGATATACTAGAATACCAAAGCGATGAAGAAGCCGAAGGATAAACCAATAATGTAGGAGGCAAAAATGATGGGACACATCAATTTTGCCTCCTTTCCTTTTACAGAAACGCATAAGCTCCCGTAATTACGCATAAATCTCAGCAGACACGCATAAACCCGGAAATCCACGCATAAATCATTCCAGAAGCGCATAAATCCACAAATTCACGCATAACCGCCCACAGCCGCGCATAACCACAAGAAATGTTTTCCACCTTTCATTCACAATCATCCCCATCAATGCTACAATTAATGAAAATCATACCAATCCCATTGGCGGTCCATCTCCAAAGCTCGAAAGAATGCCGCCGCGGAATCGATTCCAAGGGGGTACCGAAACATGCCGGTATATAATGTAATGGAAGAAGTCGTCCATGGCGTCTTACAACAGTACGAAAAAGAACTTCATCTGACATGCAACTGCGACAGATGCAAAGACGACATCATGGCAATCGCACTCAACGAAATCAAACCGCGCTATATCGTCAACAGCAAATTGAGTCCGTACATCCGTGCCGAACACGTCGCGGATCGGCAAGGCGCAACGAACATCCTCTCAACAGTCGTCAAAGCAGCACGAATCGTCTCTGCTAACCCGCGCTGCGATAACGCAAAAAAAGAGTAGGCCGGGAGAAATCCCAAAGCCTACTCTACTTCGAAAACAACGACATCACACTATGGATATTCTGGTTCACCTGTTTCACAAGCAAATGATCGCCTTGCTGACGAATGTCCAGATTGACAAAATTAATCATTTCCTTCGCCATATCCGTATCCTCCAGCAACGAAAGCGACTTTGTCAAATTAGTTTCGAACACGAGCACATTCGTTAAATGATGCTCGACCGCTTCCATATTCGAGCCGATCCGCGTCAAATGCCTGGAAACCGTCTTGATAGCCTCATCGATCTTCGTAATCAGCTCATTCGCCTCCGCTCGCATCCGCAGCGAAGCCCCTTCAAGGCCGAGTGCCTTCGAACTGACATCCACAAGCGTAATCTGCATCTGCTGTCCGGCATTCGCCCCGACTTGCAACGTCAACGACCCGTTCTGACCTAAAATCTTCTTCGTATTAAACTCAAGCTTCGTCGCCGTATCGTCCACAGCACCTAGCAAATGATCAAGCTCCACCTGGCTCGCCGCCCGGTCATTCACCGTTAGTGTATCATTCGCACTCATCACCGCAAGCTCCCGCGCCCGCTGCAACAGGCCGTTCACATTATTCAGCCCTTCATTCGACGCCTCAAGAACAGACAACCCGTCCTGCATATTGCTTTGCGCCCGGGAAATCCCGCGAATCTGCGCGCGCATCGTCTCTGAAATCGACAGACCCGAAGCATTGTCGCTGCCCTTCGCAATCTTCACGCCAGACCCAAGCTTCACCAAACTATTTTCGATCTGCCCAGCGTTCCGCATCGACCGGTTCGCCGAAACCGCAATATGCTCTGAACTCAAAACACGCATTCCATCACCCCAATTCTAACCTCATCAACTTCTCCATCTTTATATCGACCCAAAACGGTTGAAATGAACAGAAAAAAGTCGATACAAAAAGAAAAGCGGCAGGAGGTCCCACATGACAACAATAGACATCGAAAAAGCAATTCAAATCTACATAGAAGCAAGCGCCTCCACACTATCGATGATGGAATACGTCCTCCTCCTGCTCAACGAATTCCAGAAAAACGTCCAGCAGTGTAAGCAGGCGATAGCAGCAGGGGACTCAGACGACCGCGGCCGCGACCGCTCGTTGCAAAAAGCACAGGACTTCCTATTCGAACTAATGACAACGACCGATCATGAAGCCGAACGAAGCGACCGGCTCATGACAATCTACCTCCACATGAACCAATGCCTCGTCCAAACGCATATAACGAAAACGGACGACCTGCTCGGCCATGTCGAGGAAATGACCGTTCAGCTAATCGCGTCATGGCAAGTCGCCAAACAAGTGACACGCCGCAGGAATTTCACGACGGACCGCTTGTGAATGAGCGGTTTTTGGATTAATGAGAGATTCCCAGGGGAATATGAGAACTTATTCCACATAAATGAGAAGTCCCAGTGAAAGAACGAGAACTCTTCTAGCGTAAATGAGAAGTCCCGAGGAAGGAACCGGAATTCATCCCGCACAAACAAAAAACCTGGGAATCAGCGAGCACTCGCAATCCCCAGGACGTCCCCATATCATTTCCCTTTAAACTCCGGTTTCCGCTTCTCCGCAAATGCGGCGAGCGCTTCCAACCGATCCTCTGTCGGAATCGTAATTTCATAAGCCTTCCGCTCGATTGCAAGCCCTGTCTGCAAATCGGCGTTCATCCCGTGTTTAATTGCAAACTTCGCTTGTTGCAACGCAATCGGTCCAGTTGTAAGCAGCTGCTCTATGAAACGATCTACTGTTTCTTGTAAAAAATTCACTGGAGCGACTCCCGTCAACATGCCGTACAAAAGAGCGTCTTCAGCTTTCAATCGTCTTGCCGTCAAAATGAGTTCCATCGCCTTCGCTTCACCGATCAGCCTCGGCAACCGCTGCGTCCCGCCAGCTCCCGGAATGATGGCAAGCCCCGTCTCCGTCAGCCCCATCAAAACCGAATCCGCCGCGAATCTGAAATCGCAAGCAAGCGCAAGCTCCATTCCGCCGCCGAACGCATAGCCATTCAACACCGCAATTGTCGGCTGCGGCAAATTCTCCACCATCGTGAACACTTCACCGATCTTGTAAATATTCCGCTTCACTTGCGAATCGGTGAGCGTCCGTCGTTCCTTCAAATCAGCCCCCACGCTGAATGCACGGTCCCCGGAGCCCGTAAAGACGACAACTCGGATATCGGGATTAATGCGGATTGACTCGATCACTTGTCCTAGTTCCGACAGCATATCGTAATTGAAAGCATTCATCGCTTCAGGGCGGTGCAACGTCACCTTCGCGACATGCCCCTTTTGTTCAAACAGTAGTGTTTCCATTATGAATTCCCCCATTTGCTTAAACTTTCTTCCAACATATCATTTTTCTACACCTGCCGCTATTATAATAGTTTGAAAATTAGTAGTAAAAGAGAACCAGTTTTGCTATACTGTTTTCATTGAGAGGTGGGAAAATGGAGTTACATATATTTGTAGGCAGGCAGCCGATTTTGGACAGCGAAGGGCGGATTTTTGGCTACGAACTGCTTTATCGCAACAGTGAACGGAACAGCTTCCCGGATATCGATCCCGAACAGGCGACAGTCCAATTGCTCGTCAATACGTTTCTGTCGATCGGCGTCGATCAAATTTCTGGCAACTCGAAGTCATTCATTAATTTTTCCGGTGAACTGCTCATTAAGGACATCTTTTCAAACTTGAAGCCGGAATGCGTCGTCATCGAAATTTTGGAGGACGTCGAAATCACTCCTGCGCTCATTTCTCGGATTAGGGAAATCAAGCAGGAAGGGTTTGAACTTGCGCTCGACGACTTCATCGTGCAAGACCAATACGCCTTACATACCGAACTTTTCGAGCTGATCGATTACGTGAAAGTCGACTTCCTCGCCGTCGATGAAAAGGGGAGACTTCCGATCGAGAAGTTCATCAAACAGTATCCGCATATTAAGTTGCTAGCGGAGAAAATCGAAACGGAAGAGCAGTTTCAAAATGCGAAAAGAAGCGGCTACGACCTGTTCCAAGGGTATTTTTTCGCAAAGCCCGAGATCATCAAAGGCGTCGAAATACCTGCGAACCTCAATCTGCATATGCAAATCATCAACAGATTGAATGACAGCGATCCTAACATCGATGAAATTGCAAATCTCATACTCCATGACATCTCACTGACGTATAAACTACTGCGATTCATCAACACGATGAACTTCAGCGTCCCGAAAAGCGTCGGCTCAGTAAAACAGGCGATCATTCTAATCGGCATGCGCGAACTGAGGAAATGGATGCGGATTTTAATGCTGCAGGATATTAGCGACCATTCATCGAGCGGCCGCGTTAAGGCACTCGTTTCCTATTCAATGTCGCGCGCGAAAATGTGTGAACTCGTCGCTGTCCGCACGGGGTATCCGAACGGGGACGAGCATTTCTTCGTCGGCCTGTTTTCGTTGCTCGACGTCATTATGAAGCGCAGCTGGGACGATGTTTTGCCGATGTTCCCGTTCTCAGATGAAGTGGCGGAAACATTGCAAGGAAAGCAGACCGACCTGACCCCTTACTTGGAACTTGCTATCGCAACAGAGCGGTTTGATTTTGATAAAATCGTTCAAATTGGCAACCGGTTAGGTGTGACGAAAAAGGAGCTCGTGGCATTCTCGAACAAAGCCAACCAGTGGGCGCGCATGCTCGAAAGATGAGCTGACAGGGCGTTTCTTTTCACCTGCATATGAAGTAGAATATGATGCAGGAGTTGATTAGTAGTGAAAACAGCAATTGTAACAGATAGTACGGCATATTTGCCGCCACAAATAATAGAGAAACTCGATATAAACATCATCTCTTTGACGGTGACGATCGACGGACAAGTGTATGACGAGGAAGTCGATCTGACGTCAGCGGATTTTTACGATAAAGTGCGCGGCGAAGGGCCGCTGCCGAAAACATCCCAGCCGCCGGTCGGGAAATTTGTCGAGCTGTTCGAATCATTGAAGGAGAATTATGACGCCATCATTTCGATCCATCTGTCAAGCGGCATAAGCGGCACGTACGCAGGCGCCGTCCAAGCAGGGGAAATGACGGAAGGCGTCGACGTCCGCGCATTCGACTCGGAACTGTCATGCTATATGCAAGGATTTTACGTCATCCGCGCAGCCGAAATGGCTAATGAAGGGGCCACTCCCGACGAAATCATGGCAGAGCTCGAGGAAATGAGAAAGACGATGCGCGCCTATTTCATGGTCAACGACCTCGCTCATTTGCAGCGTGGCGGCAGGCTTTCTAGCGCACAAGCGTTAATCGGCGGATTGCTCCAAGTGAAGCCGATCCTGCACTTCCAAGACAAAGTGATCGTCCCGTTCGAGAAAATTCGTACACGGAAAAAAGCGATGAAACGGATTGCAGACTTGCTCTCAGAAGACGCGGAAAGAATGCCGCTCGATGCAGCAATCATCCATGCCAATCGCCCAGAGGAAGCGGGAGCGTGGAAACAGGAGTTGGAAGAACGGATGCCCGACGTCAACTTCACGATCAGCCACTTCGGGCCTGTCATAGGCACACATTTAGGAGAAGGTTCGATGGGGCTTGGGTGGGTGAAACGAAAAACGTAAGCATTCGTATACAATAAAAAACAAAACTGGGGGTGTGGACATGACAAAACCATTCAATCCGGCAATCCGTGATTTCCTGGACGGCCGTATCTGGTTGCGCATGCATACCCCTTTTCCGCGTGAGGAAATTGACGCGCTTATAGATTCAGGCCAAATTCAAACAATCACAGGCATCGAAACAAAATCGACTTTCTTGAATAAAAAAAGACACTTCTGCAACAGGTGCGAAAACGACGATCCAACCCGCTTCACGACTTTCAATTGTGCCAAATGCGAAGGCCCGTGCACGTATTGCAGGCAATGTCTCAAAATGGGGCGAGTTTCTTCTTGCACGGAGCTCATCGTCTGGAACGGTGAGAAACCGGAATACCCGACGAACCATACGATTTCTTGGCAAGGCATACTCACGCCACATCAGCAAAAAGCATCCGTCGAATTGACCGAAAGTCAAAATAAACGGGTATCCCATCTTATCTACGCCGTCTGCGGATCAGGGAAGACGGAAATCCTGTTCCAGCCAATACATAAGCTGCTCATTGAAGGCAAACGAGTCTGCATTGCCGCACCTCGCGTCGATGTCATCCTCGAACTTGAACCGAGATTACGTGCAGCATTCCCAGATACAAAAATAGAAGCTTTGTACGGCGGCGCCAAGCCGACGATGGAAGCCTCACAGCTCGTCCTCGCGACAACCCACCAGCTATACAGATTCCGGCACGCATTCGACGCCGTCTTCGTCGACGAAGCGGACGCCTTCCCATATAAGGCGGATGCGACATTGCAGAGAGCTGTGAAAAAAGCTGTCAAAACGGGCTTCCCAGTCCATTACGTCACCGCCACCCCATCGGATAAGCTCCTATCGGAAATAAAACGGACGGGCTACGTCTCGATCATCAACCGCCGCTATCACGGCCATCCATTACCCGTCCCGACTTACACACCATTATGGAACTACGAAAAGCAAATCCGAAAAGGGACACTTCCGGAAAAGCTTGTCAAATGGACGGAACAGCGCCTTGCCAAGAAAGAACCGTTCCTCATCTTCTTCCATCATATCGGCTTAATGGAAGAAGCAGAGCCATTATTCCAACAGCTCGTCCCACGCATCCGCTCCGTCCATGCATCGCATCCAGACCGGAAAGAGCATGTGCAAGCATTGCGGAACAAAGAACTGCCGGGGCTACTCACAACAACAATCCTTGAACGTGGCATAACGATCCCGAATGTCCAAGTCGCAGTCGTCGGCGCAGAACAACAAATCTTCGACAAAGGTGCGCTCATCCAGATTGGCGGCAGGGTCGGCAGGTCGGCCGATTTTCCGTCCGGGGATTTCATCCTTTTCCATAACGGCATCACGTACGCGATGGACGAAGCGAAAGCCGAAATTCAGAAGTTGAATAAAGGAGGTGTCCGTACATGAAGTGCCTCCTTTGCGAACAGAAGCTGGAGACGACCCCAAGTTGGCAATCATTACTTGCAATCGAAAAGACACCTTTAATTTGCGAAGACTGTTCAAAAAGCTTCGGACGTGTCGACATAAAAGAGGCAGGGGATGTAGTCGATCACGTCACTTCCATCTATACATACAACGAACCGATGCGCGAATATCTACATCAATACAAATTTCTGCAAGACGTCGCGCTCGCAGGCGTATTCGCGAATGAACTGCGCGGGGAACTCGCCCGAAAAGACGCAATCATCATTCCGATTCCGATGCATCCGCAGAAGAAGATTGAGCGGACTTTTGCGCACATCGAGGAAATACTGACGGCGGCACGCATTTCATTCAAAGATCTACTCATCAAGACGAACACCGAAGTGATGGGGGAGAAGACGAGGGAAGAGCGGCTTTCCATGCGCAATTTATTCTCAATTAAACCCGGGAGTGACATCCAAAATACGACCTACATCCTCGTCGATGACATTTACACAACTGGCACGACACTCCGCCACGCCGCAACCATTCTAAAGGAAGCTGGCGCTAGTCGAGTTGAGGCGGTCACGCTCATCCGTGCCGAAAAATAGGAGGAAATCATCATGGCAGATTTAAGACATTGCCCGACATGCGGGGACTTTTTCAATTACACTGGAATCCGCGAAGTTTGCGCGAAATGCGCACGCGGCGAAGAAGAAATGTACGAGGAAGTATACCGCTTCCTAAGAAGACGCGAAAACCGCGCCGCAACAATTGAACGGATCGTCGAAGTGACAGGCGTCACCGAAACGCTGCTCCATAAATGGGTACGAAAAGGAAGACTTCAACCGGCGCTTTTCCCGAACCTCGGCTACCCATGCGACAACTGCGGCAAGCTGACGACGAAAGGAAAGTTGTGTGATGTCTGCACGGAGGAACTAAAAAGCGGCCTCCGCCAATTCGAAGCCGCCCAGGAATTCAGGGAAGCAATCAAGAAAAGTGAAACCGGCACATATTTGTCTGATAAACGAGATGAATAAGGAATCTATAGTGTTACGGCCATTACGTATCGCTGATTATGAAACAGTCCTCATTTGGAGCAAAGATGACCTATTCTGCTCCGCAAATGGATGGGAATTAAATCGAAACGAAGAAGAGTTATACGATTGGTGGATTCGTTGCGTAAACAACAAAGCCGAAGACTTCATTAGAATGGGTATCGAGTTCAACGGCAAATTTATTGGCTATGCCGACCTTGCAAATATAGTAGGAAACACCGCCGAAATCGGCATCGCAATCGGTGAATCTTCATTATGGGGAAAAGGTATCGGCTATCATTCAACGTTGAGCTTAATGAAGTACGCCTCCTCAAATCTAGGCATCACCGTTTTCAACGCAGAAACACACGAAACAAATACCCGCTCACGAAAAATGCTGCACAAGCTAGGATTCGAGGAAGTTAGCAGAATAGGCAGCGAAGAATACATAGGAGCGGAAACTCAACTTATACAGTATCGGCTGACGCCAAAAGTAATAACGCATAAATCCTGAGAAGCACGCATAATCGAAAAAGCCGACCCTCAAAAGTCGGTTTTTTCTCCCTTCTAAAGGGAACAATAAGCCAGGACCCCAAGGAAAAAAGCACAATTCCTGTTTTCCTCCAAAAGACCCTAAACGTTGTCACAAATCTGCCGAAATAAGAGATAAGACCATAAAACCGAAAGGAGCGAGTCAAATGAAAATCAATAAAATCAACATTCCTGCAATCAATCCGTACCGGACGAACCAAATAAAAGCCGAGCAGGTAAAGGAACAGGCGAAAATCAAAACAGATAAGCTTGAAATCTCTTCCGAAGCA
This sequence comes from Sporosarcina sp. Marseille-Q4943, assembly GCF_943736995.1. Taxonomy (GTDB): domain Bacteria; phylum Bacillota; class Bacilli; order Bacillales_A; family Planococcaceae; genus Sporosarcina. The sequence goes on from NZ_CALSFT010000002.1 coordinate 901,847, forward strand.
AAGAAACTTTCCGAGACGTCTCCGATTACGACAGAACGAAACGAACGCGTGCAACAGTTGAAAGCGCAAATCGAATCAGGGAACTACAAAGTGGACCCTGAAAAACTCGCTTCCAACTTGATCAAGTACTACAAAAAATAACGACTTACGAAAGCAGGGGTCTCCATGTCCATCGACACAATCCTAGCCATATTCGACAACTTGGAAAAATTGCATAAGAGCCTGCTTCGCATCGCAAACGAAAAAACGACGCTCATTAAAAACGGCGACATCAAAGGCATCGACCAGCTGATGAAAGAAGAGCAGGCTCATCTTGCAGCCATCGTCCAAATGGACAACGACCGGCAAAAAGCGGTCATCGCATACCTAAAGGGACAAGGACGTCCCGTGCCGATGAACCCGACAATCGCCAACCTGATCGATGCAGTTCCCGTACCGGAAAAGAAACAACTTGTGGAGGCGAAGGACCGTCTCCTGCATGCGATTCATGAATTGAAATGGCAAAACGACCTGAACCAGAAACTGACATACCAATCCCTTCAATTCGTGAATCTTTCGCTGGACATGATCCGCCCGCGTCTGGAATCGGCAACCTACTCAAAAACTGAAATCAACGGCAGAAAAGAGAAGAAGGACATACCGAACTTCGACTCGCAAGCCTAAGGAGGAACACTCACCATGCGCTCCACATTCATGGGACTCGAAACAAACAAACGCGGCTTGTTCACACAACAATCCGGCTTATATACAACAGGCCACAACATCAGCAACGCCAACACACTCGGCTACTCCCGACAACGCGTCAACATGCAAGCAACAGCCGGCTTCCCAGGCGTCGGCCTCAACACACCAACAATGCCCGGCTTCCTCGGAACTGGTGTCGAAGCAGGATCGATTCAACGTATCCGTGATGGATTCGTTGACCAGCAGTTCAGACAAGAATCGAATAAGCTCGGCTATTGGGAATCAAGATCGAAAGCAATTTCGCAAATGGAAGACGTCCTAGCAGAACCGTCCGCATACGGCCTGCAACAATCATTGAGCGAATTCTGGTCATCGTTGCAGACACTTGCAGCTAATCCCGAAAACGGGGGCGCACGTGCAGTTGTGGTACAACGCGGGGAAGCAGTGGCGGATTCATTCAACTACATGCACAAATCTTTGACCGAAATTCAAACGAATCTTGGCAAGGAAATCGGCGTAGCCACAAAAGACATCAACTCCATGCTCGAACAGATCGCAGACTTAAACCGTCAAATTGCGCAAGTAGAACCGAACGGCTATATGCCGAATGATTTGTATGATGCACGGGATATGTTGTTGGATGAACTATCAAGCTATGTACCAATTGAAACGACATATGAAAAATCCGGTGGACGTACTTTGCCGATTGCGGAAGGTACGGTGACTGTATCTTTAAAAATGAAAAATGGTCCTGCTATTGAAATCGTAAAAGGTAAGGAGTTTGGAGAAATACAGCCTAACCCTTCAACACTAATCGATCCAACTAAAAATGAAAATATAGCTATTACTGGAATGACAATAAAAGATGCAAGCGGAACGACAGCTGATTACCCTCATTCAACTTTCCTGGATTCAGGAAGATTAAAATCGCTTGTCGATTCATACGGGTATACCGATGGGAACACAACAAAAGGTCTCTATCCGGATATGATAGCTGAGCTGAATAAAATGGCAGCTGCTTTCGCTAATGAAATGAATAAAGTTCATACTTCCGGCACGGATCTACGTGGCAATCTAGGCACTAATTTCTTTGACGGGAAAGTACCTGGAGATCCTTTTACAGCTGGAAACATTGTTGTCAATGACCAACTTAAAAAAGACCCGAATTTAGTGGCAGCTTCAGACTCTTCCGCTGGTTCGGCAGAAGTTGGAAATGGAAAAAATGCGAAAGCACTAGCCGATGTTCAATTTAGTGGATTAACAGCTCTAGGTGGGTCAACGATTCAAACCTATTACTCGGGAGTCATAGGGAAATTAGGAGTCGATGGACAACAAGCGGAGCGTCTTACATTTAACACGACAACACTACTTGGAGCTGTCTCCCACCGAAGAGACTCCATCAGTTCCGTCTCACTAGATGAAGAAATGACCGACATGATTAAATTCCAACAGGCGTATAATGCTTCTGCTCGGATGATTACAGTCGTAGACGAAACACTCGACAAAATCATCAATGGCATGGGTGTAGTCGGTCGATAAGAAGGGGGAAACAAATTAAATGCGCGTAACACAATCAATGCTATCCAACAACATGCTCCGTAACTTATCGACGAGCTACAATAAAATGGGCAAACTGCAAGAACAGCTCAGCTCCGGAAAGAAAGTGAACCGTCCATCCGATGATCCTGTCGTCGTCATGAAAGGCATGGGCTACCGGATGCAAGTAGACAAAGTCGCCACTTACCAAAAGAATCTTGGTGAAGTGAACAACTGGCTCGACAGCTCCGATGACGCATTGGACGGAGTCGGACAAGCTTTACATCGTGCGAAAGAGCTCGTAACGAATGCAGCGAACACAGGGGCAATGACACCTGAAGACCGTGATAAGATTAAAATCGAATTGGATCAGCTTCGTGAGCAAATAAGAGATCTAGCTAATACAAAAGTTGGGGATAAACATATTTTCAGTGGAACGAAAACTGACACTCCACTTTTCGATAAAACGAATAATACCTATCCGACAGATTCAACAGGGTTTGCAAAAGATGTAAATATAGAAGTGTTTGATGGAGTTTCATTGAAAGTAAACACGAGTGCAATTGATTTATTCAAAGGAATCGATGATGTATTTAACAGTATTACTGCAGAAGGTGATGACGTGAATTTTGGCGCTGCTATCAAGGATTTTGAAGATCAAATGGATGCGGTCCTAACAGCCCGCGCGGACATCGGGGCACGCTCCAACCGCGCAGAACTGATGAACAACCGTCTTGAAATGCAAGAAGGCGCAGCAAAAAGACAGCAATCCGAAAACGAAGACATCGACTACGAAAAGGTGATCACTGAAATGATCACCCAAGAATCGATTCATCGTGCTGCTCTATCTGTCGGCGCACGCATAATTCAACCATCACTAGTAGACTTTTTACGATAATCAATATGAAAGCGTTTGGAAGAACTCCGAACGCCTTTTAAAAAGGTGAAGCCAATGAACATCCCACAATTGCAAATCCAAACGACACGCGGCATTCTAGGACTTCAAATTGATAAACCGGTCCAGGAAATCGAGCAGCCAAGAGCAACGCTCACCCAGGAACAACCTGCTGCCAGCCTGGAAATATCTACGTCAAGACCGCAACTTTCATTGGATACGACCGAAGTTCGTGCGGATGTTGATTTGAAAAGCCCACTAAGACGTTCAGCTGAAAATGCTCAATACGGACACCAAAGTGTCATGGAAGGCATCGCACGCCGAGCGCAAGAAGGCCAACAACTCGTCCAAATCGAAAAAGGCGGTAATGCAATAGTCGATATTGCCAAGCAGAACGGCACACCACCGCAAAAGCAACTAGATATCAAATTTGTTGGTGACAGATCGAAAATCAAAATGGCTTTTCAACCGGGCTCTCTTTCAGTTAATGCAACACCTCAAAAGGCAATCAACGACGTCCAACTCAATAAACCGATTCATAACTACACACCTGGCAAAGTAACCGGAGTTATGGAACAACACCCTTCTATCCAAATTGATTGGAAGATATGAAGAACGTCATCTAAACGTTCTTTTTTTATGCAAGAAAACAGTAACATGCTATGCTATTTGATAAGAATAGTATGGACTTCAAGAGGTATCCCAACAAAGGAGCGACAGACATGCACATCCAAACAAAATTCCACGGTGATATTAAAATTAATTCCGACCAAATATGGAACTTCCCTAAAGGCATTCCAGGATTTGAAGAGGAAAAGGAATTCGTCCTTCTTCCTATTGCAGGAAATGATATGTTCCAAGTATTGCAGTCATCCAATACACCATCAGTTGCGTTCATCGTCACAAACCCTTACACGCTAGTTGATGACTATTCATTCGACATCGATGAACCGACAGTTGAACTGCTAAACATTGAAAAACCGGAAGATGTATTTGTACTCGGTATTCTCACACTCAAACAACCATTCGAAACTTCAACAATCAACTTGCAAGCGCCACTAATTTTCCAAATGAATAACAGAACCGCAAGACAGATGATCATAAACGACAACCGCTTCGCATCTCGACACACAATTGGTCGATCGAAGGAGGCAAAATAATATGCTAGTCCTCTCTCGTAAAACAAATGAAACGATAAAAATCGGTGATGACATCGAAATTCGTATCCTTGAAGTAAAAGGCGACACAATTCGCATCGGGATTGAAGCTCCAAAAAGTGTAGATATCCTTAGGGGCGAACTTGTGGAGTCGATTACTGAGTCAAATACAGAGGCTCTCACCTTAGATGCTACACTCTTTAACCAGCTAACAAAGAAAGAATGAAAACCACAGAGATGCCTGGCAACCCTTCAGGCATCCATTTTTGATTACACTGCAATACCTTCCACAAAATAAATCAAAATCCCACAAAATCTTTCAGAAAACGCTAAACTCCTAACGAACTTGTCCGATACTAATATTGTAAGCGGCAGTAACGAGTTCGGCCGGCTCTTACTCCGTGAGCAATAACTATTTAGGGTCACAAGGACGTGAACCCATAAACACTCAAGGAGGAAATTATAATGAGAATTAACCACAACATTGCGGCGCTTAACACACACCGCCAACTAGGTGCGAACAACACTCAAGCATCTAAAAACCTAGAAAAACTATCTTCAGGACTTAAAATCAACCGTGCAGGAGACGACGCAGCAGGTCTAGCAATCTCCGAAAAAATGCGTGGACAAATTCGTGGTTTGGATATGGCTCAAAAGAATGCACAAGACGGTATTTCTTTGATTCAAACCGCTGAAGGTGCTTTGAATGAAACACATGCAATTCTACAACGCATGCGTGAATTGACTGTTCAATCACAAAATGATACTAATACTAATGACGACCGTGATGCACTAAACAAAGAGTACCAAGCACTATCAACCGAAATTACTCGTATTGGGGATACTACTGAATTCAATAAGCAGAAGCTATTAAATAGTTCTTTAAGCTCAAGTGTTGCAACTGTTGGATCTGACTTATCCACAGATAATGGTATTGTTACTATCAAGTCTAATGGTGCTGAAGTTCTTGCTGGATATGAAGTTACAGTAGACGGATCTGAAATTACACTTAGCAATGGTGCAGGCAAGTCTGAAACAATTAACTTCGGTGGTGCACCTACAGGTTTTGATACAAAAGAAATCAACTTTGGTTCTTTAGGAATTAGCATCGAAATTAATAGTAGTATTACAGACATCGCAGCTAATAATACATTCGATATCGCTGCTACAGGTTCTATAGAATTGCAAATAGGTGCTAATAGTGGCCAGAAAATGACTGTAACTATTGGTGATATGCGCTCTACTGCTCTTGGTAATGGAACAAAGATAAGTGCAACAAGTATTGATACAAAAGCGAATGCCAATACAGCTTTAGATTCAATTGATAAAGCTATTGAACAAGTTTCAAGTGAACGAGCTAACCTCGGGGCATTCCAAAACCGCCTAGAGCACACAATTAACAACCTCGGAACTTCTTCCGAAAACCTAACAGCTGCGGAATCACGTATCCGCGACGTTGATATGGCGAAAGAAATGATGGAGTTCACAAAGAACAACATCCTTACTCAAGCAGCACAAGCAATGTTGGCTCAAGCACAACAAACCCCGCAAGGAGTACTACAACTTCTTCGGTAATGTTGTAACGGGCGTCTAATTTGGTAACGAGTTAGATGATCACTGGGTGAATTGCTGGAACCTCCTGAGAGCTCTTCTGCCACAGCGGAACTGGAAACGGTAAACGTGACGGCTTGAAAAACGGAGAGATTGGACAATCAGCAGCGAAGCCCCTGTCGGGAAACCGTGGGGAACGTTCAACGACTAGGATATACCGTCTAAGGCGTACGCTATGGCGATGAAATCCGTAGGGTGTTACGAGTCGTAACATTCGAAGTGCCCAGCCCCTACAAGGCAACTTGAGGGTGAAGATATAGTCTATACCATGATTGAAAGACATGGAGGCATAGCAAGCCAACCAACAACCACAAGGCGTACTTCAACTTCTACGTTAATCTGGTTAATAAAACGCGGTCCGGAGTTTCCAACCGCGTTTTTTATTAATTTATTTGTACTAGAAAAGGAATGAAAAATATTTTCCACAATAACAACTAGCTAAACAAAGGAGTGTCGCCTAAGGTAATCAGATAAATTATTATCAAGCAATAGATTTAATTACCTCGACCGATTCCTTATTAATTTCTCTCCACTTATAGACCACTGACCAATAACTTCTCTGCAGAAGTTCCGCAATGTCTTTATCCCTATAACCAATAAGTTTTAGCCTAATCAATAATTCAATATCCTCCTCAGAATATGTCTTACTCCTATCATTTGAACTTGCAATCACGTCATAATCAGGAAATTTTGCAGCCCATTCATTCATTTCCTTGTTAAATCTGAAATCCCAGTTAGTTTTATAATACATAGATGGACATGAGAGAATAACTGGTCGTATTGCTTGAAAAAAATTGAAAGTTGCCTTTACAGTGGTTGTCTTTAATACATATCCTGAGCCATCTTTTCTTCTACTCATGGCAAGATTGACATTAAAATGCTCTCGAATGTGATCTCTAAGAAGTTGTAAATCTGTTTTTGTAAAGGATTGCAAATAAAGATAAATATGGGGAGTGAGATAGATTTTCTTTAATCGATGGTTTACTCGGCTAGTAATGGATAAGGAACCGTCATCCATGTACAATACGGCTAAGAAGTGGGGCAGTGTACACATTTTTATAATTTCCATGGGAATTCGTTTTGCACGGTCTTCATAGAAGATTTGTTCAAGCTCTGTGAATAGTGGCTGGGATTTAGAGAGTACTTCATTCTTTCCATTATTTAAATAAAAAAGGTCTTGTAAAAAGGATATTTTCCATTGTCGATATTCCAATTGAGCATGGCTGAAATGTTCCCGATAATTGCTGTTTACTCGTCTGGATTTTCCCGATATTTTCGTAAGTGTTCCGTCACCTAAGATGCTTGCGAATAAGACATTTGATTGGATCGGTGAAAGCAGCTCATTATATAAATACAAAGTTTCACTTCCTTTAAATATTCATCAATCGAACATATAGTCTATTTTATCATATTGATTCCTTGAGAGATACCTAAAAACAGAGTATTTTGTATATTTGAGTGAAGGTTATAAAAAATATTTCACTAACCTGTATCCTTTTCCAAAAGAACACTCTATATAGCAAGTGAAGTGACATCATCGGCAGCTTTGCGCAGGAATTGGGATCAGCTTGTAGCGCAAGTGAAGCAGGAGCACCAGATACACAGAGGACAAGTTCATTATCTGCCGAAAAGGCGAGTGGACGAATTTGTATTGGATTTGACAAAAGGAGAAGCATAGTAAGTTAAAATGCACTGAAATAATGTCCATACTAACCGATATAAACAAAAGCACCGCAAATTTGGTTTTAATGGAGGCAACAATTTTGCTATTAATTATCGGAGAACAACATATTGAGTATAAAGAAAAGCTCGCAGTGGAAGAAGTGATTGAACGGATTAATGAGAGCTTGACGGAAGGCTATTATTTCAGCCATTTTATTGCCGATGGCAAAGAAGTTTACGATGAGCATGAGGAGTATTTGGAGAGCAACTTGAACGATATCAAGGAGCTACAGGTTGTCATTAAGACAGAGAAGGAATTCATGAATGATGTCCTTCTATCGGCAGAGGAGTATTTGCAACGTGCGATTCCGGAAGTGAACACACTTGTCAATGACTTCAATCGTGTTCCGACAGGAGAGACGTGGGGCAAGTTTGATATGCTGTTAGGCGGGATGGAATGGCTGAATGATATGCTGAAAGTGGTTTGTACAAGCAAGGAACGCCCATCAAACTGGGAAACTTACCATCAATTGAAGTCCAACATGCAAGCCGAGTTATCCAAGCTTGGAAAAGCGGTTGAAAAGAAGAACAGCAATCAAATTTCTGCAATCATTAAGAATGGTCTGTTGCCGATTTTTGAACAACTGGAAAAGGAATTTGGAGAGACAATCGATTCGGAGTTTATCCGTAGGAATTTAAACTAATTATATAAGCAAGGATAATTCTATAATGAAAAAATCAGCTATTCAAAAAAGAGTGTATATCCCACTCGCCTTGGATAGCTGATTTTTTGTTTCTCTAAGGCATTTCATTACTAAACTGAACTTTAGATATTCCTAACGAAGCTCTGCTTCCTCTCTTAGTTTTTTCTTAGGTACATTTGCTAGATTGCAAGTTGAGTTTATTATGGTAGTATATAACTATGAAGGAAGTACCGTTTTGGAGGCGGAAGTATGAGAAGAGTATTGTCAGTGTTACTAGGTCTTTTTGGATGCGCTATGGCAATTGGTTTATCTATATTTGCATTAATTGCTGGAGAGTCGACCGGCATGTTTGTTGCTACGGAGACAGGTAAAATTTCAATATTGTATAGTGGTTTAGCATTAATTGGTTTCATGATTATTAAATCTAAACCTAAACTAGGTGGTTGGTTAATGATTATAGGAGGAATTGTCATCTTTGGCCAATTTAAAGAACAAAATTTAGGTTTAATTGCTACTATCCCCTTGCTACTATCGGCGATTATTGGTATGACCGTTAAGTCGAAAAAAAGAGTAATAGTAAAAAGTTGAGCAATTAGTAGATGAATAGACCTTTAAATATTACTTCTAAGTGGTGAGAATATGAAAATATTTACTCGTATTGGGCAAGGCGTAAATATGGTCGGCGGCGGCATTGTGAAGACAGGAGTCCATTTAACGGGAGATTTAATAGGTACAAAGTTTCCAGAGGCGGGGAAGTACATTAAAGAAGTCGGCGATACAGTCGTCCATTCATCGCAGACTGTCATTTCTAATGCGGGTCAATTTGCAGACGGGACTGCGACAGGTATTTATGGATTGGTCACAAAAGATGGAGGAAAATCCGAGGAGGGCTGGGAGGATGTAAAGACAGCGACTTCAAACACGGCTAAAGGGCTTGTAAGCGGTGTCGTGTACACAGGAAAGAGTATAGGACAAACAGTGCAGGGTGCAGTGCAACAAGATCGTGAAATGGTGATTGACGGCTTGAAGAAGGTTGGAAAGGCTGTTGCTGTCACAACGGCCGGTATCGGAGTCTTGGATATGATGGATAACGGAGTTGCTCAAGCGGGCGAGTTGCCAATAGATACCCAGAACTCGCATTTAGAGGGAACGGTCCATGAAGTGACCGGTATAGAATTTGATCGACACGTATATTCCACCGAGTCAAATGGTGTGTACTCGGGCGTGTTCCCAAGATTTGATACGGCGTTTGAAGCAACCTTGCCTGAAGACACATATGGCATGTCCGATGAGACACATATTCGGATTGCGAATTTACAGTTATACGAAGCTATTCTGGAAAATCCCTCGCTTGCTAATGAGCTAGGGTTCAATGCTCAGGACATTGAGAAATTGAACACCTCGGTGACTCCAACAGGATATGACTGGCATCATCACGAGGAACCAGGCAGAATGCAACTGGTTGATGAACAGCAACATAGCCTTACTGGCCATACAGGCGGGCGGAGTATATGGGGAGGCGGAACTGGAGCCCGATAATTATTTGTACTAATTAATAATCTTCTTAGATAGAGTTTTACAAGCTGTCTGTAGGAGATTTTGAAACTAAGGAGATCCAACTGTGAAAAGTATTTTTAGCTATATTTTCAATGGGCCAGAAGATTTGAAACTGAACTTTTTTAAAAGACTGTTTATAGGTTTTAAAACCATCCTTTTAATCATCTGCCTGATACTTACATTTACATTAGTGCTTGCTCCAGTAACTATTCCAATAGGTTTGCTGCTCTTCAGGTCACTAACCTACCAAGGGCAGTTCGTGGGCATAAAAAATATTCTTTTAGGTCTTCTCTTTTTTATCTTATTTCTTTTTTCAATCCCGATTGTTACAAGTGTCATGGGTTCTGCGCTACATTGAATCTAAAGGGAACATCCTTCATATGAAGAATGTTTGTATTTTTCTATCGCTACAGAAAAAGAATGTGATTTATAGCTTTATCCTGGACGCATAAATGTTATGGATGCTTTGCAAACTTAAAAGGACCCAAACCAAAATCAGCTTTCACCCGAGTATAACTCGTCTGAACAGCTGATTTTTATGTTATACTGGGTTGCTTGTAATTTTTAATACGATGAAGTTGAGGAATGCATATGTCGAATGAACAATTGAAAAAAGGGAGTCTTTTGGCGTTTTTGCCGCTGATTGTTTTTGTTGTCTTGTTTATCGGGTCGGGGATTGTGACGAAGGACTTTTATAATATGCCTTTGAACGTGGCGATGCTTATTGCGGCGGCTGTCGCGCTTATGATGAATCGGCGGGAGACGTTCAGTAATAAGGTCGATGTTTTTATGAAGCATGCGGGGCATCCGAATATTATTTTAATGGCTGTCATTTTTCTTTTGGCGGGTGCTTTTGCGGGCGTGGCGAAAGGGATGGGGGCCGTTGAGTCGACGGTCAATTTAGGCTTGTCTTTGCTGCCTGCGAATTTGCTCATTGTCGGCTTGTTTGTCATCGGCTGTTTCATATCGATTTCGATGGGGACTTCTATGGGTACGATTGTCGCGTTGGCGCCGATTGGTGTGGGGATTGCCGCCCAAACGGACGTCCCCGTAGCGCTTGCCATGGCAACGGTCATTGGCGGCGCGATGTTCGGAGATAATTTGTCGATGATTTCGGATACGACGATTGCGGCGGTCCGGACGCAGCAGACAAAAATGAAGGACAAGTTTAAAGTGAATTTCTTTATTGTTCTTCCGGGAGCAATACTAACGATAATTCTCCTCGCTATGTTGACGCATGGCAATTCGGCTAAACTTACTGGTGAATACCCATTTGAATTCATTAAGATCTTGCCGTATTTGGCTGTGTTAGTAGCGGCATTGCTCGGTGCGCATGTATTGGTCGTACTCGTTGGCGGAACGATATTAGCCGGTGTCATTGGACTGCTGGATGGTTCCTACCAGTTGGCGAGCTTCTTGCAGACGGCATCCGAGGGCATTATGTCTATGGAGGATTTGGCGATTGTTTCCATTTTGATCGGCGGCATCGTCGGGATTATTCAGCATAATGGAGGCATCGATTACTTATTGCGGGTCATCTCCCGCAAGATAAAATCGAAAAAAGGCGCCGAATTCGGCATTGCGGGATTAGTGAGCGCGGCGGATATTGCGACCGCCAATAATACAATCGCAATCATTATTACAGGGCCGGTCGCGAAGCGCATCGCGGATGAGTATGACATCGATCCCCGCAAATCCGCCAGTTTGCTTGATACGTTTTCTAGCGTCTGGCAAGGCGTCTTGCCGTACGGTGTTCAAGTATTGGCGGCGGCTGGATTAGCGGCGATTTCACCGTTAAGTATCATCGTCTATTCGTTCTACCCTGTACTGATGGGGATTTGTTGCGTCGTTGCGATTTTGATTGGTTACCCTAAGTTTAAAAAAGCATAAAAAAAAGAAATCCCGCCAGGCACATAGCCTGTAGCGGGATTTTTCAATTTACACCTTAAACTGATCAATTGCCAATTTAAGTTTCTCACTCAATTCCGTAAGCACTTCTGATGCATCCGTAACGGACTGGATTGCCCGAAGCTGCTCATCTGTTGACGCGCTCACTTCTTCGCATGCGGCAGCGGTTTCTTCGGAAGTGGCTGCCATCGTCTGAATCGTCATTGCTACTTCATCCTTGTGACGGGAAACGTTCTGGATCTCGATGGAAATCGATTGGATTGAATCCTGCATTTCCACCATTAACGTGGACAGCTGAGCGAATGTTTCCTCCGTTTCATGGACGACAGTACCTTGTTCACGGAAAGTGGCAATCGTTTCATCCATTTGGGTTGTTACAAGCCTAGATTCCTCTTGCAACTGCATGACAGTCTCTTTGACTTCTTCCGTAGCTCGCGCAGACATCTCTGCTAGCTTCCGGACTTCTTCAGCAACGACAGCAAAGCCTTTTCCATGTTCGCCTGCGCGTGCCGCTTCGATGCTAGCATTCAGTGCGAGCAAGTTCGTCTGTGAGGAGATGTCCGTAATCGTCTCCATGACGCCGCCGATCTCCTTTACTTTTTCACCGAGTGTGCTAATGGCATCGTTCATCGATTTCAAGTTCTCGCCTGATGATGCAAATGTCTGTTGGAGATTGGCCATTTGCGTCTGACCGTTTATGTTCATCTTGCCTGTCTGCTCGGCGATTGTTTTCATTGAAACTGCACGTTCCGTAATATCGTTTATCTGCCTGCCCAGTTCATCGGCCTTTTCAGTGACCGTTTCGGCGTCTTCCGCTGATCTGGAAGCACCATGGGCAATTTCATTGATCGCATGTGCGACTTCCGAGCTCGATGCACTCGTCTCTTCTGCAACTGCACTCAAGTTTTCCGAGTTTGCCCTGACATTATCGGCGGATTGATTGACGACGGAAATGATGCCATGCATATTGGCGATCATCTTGTTGAAATTTTCTCCGAGCTGTCCAATTTCATCTTTCGTGCGGATATCTGATTGTACAGTCAGATCGCCTTCCGCAACGTCATCCATCAAGCTTCGAAGACGTGCGATCGGCTTCAGCATCCTGCTGATGAGGAAGTACAGGCCAATTCCTACAACAGCCAGTGTGATGAGTGAAATAATTAAGATGGAAATGAAAAGCTGCCTCGCCATTTCCATAAGGTTATTTTCTTCATACGCAGTGCTGATTTTCCATCCGAACTCAGGGATGGTTGAATGGACACTGACCATCTGCTTGCCGTTCTCGTCGTTGAACGTCATATCCCCGGAATCCGAGTCATACATGTCTTTGACATAGGCAATCTCCATCAAGTTTTCCCCGCTTTTTGTCGGGTGGGAAATCGCTGTACCGTTTTCATCAAAAAGCATCGAGTATCCATCGTATGGGATATATGTAGAGTTCAGCATTTCGGTGATCGCCGTCAACTCGATGTCAACTCCGGCTACGCCGAGTAACGTCCCGTTCTTCTTTACCGCAATGGAAGCAGTGATCATGAAGTTGCCGCTCACTTCATCTATGTAAGGCGATGACCATTGGATGCTGTCCGGTACTGCAGTCGCGTTTTGATACCACTCGCGGCCCGTCGGATCAAATCCTGTCAAATCCGCAACTGGATAGATGAACGTCTCTTTTGAAGGCAGCGCATAATAGGCTGCTGTTGCATCTGAATATACCTCTAAAAAGTTCTTGAGTCGTTTTAACAGCTCCGCTTCATTGACACTTGAACCACTAGTGCCCGTGAAGTCTATAATTTCATCCGAATCGGTCAGCGCATCGATCCCTTTCGAATATTGCGCCAGAAAGTTTTCGACGGTAAGTCCGATCTGGTTCGAAATGGCGTCACTTGAATCGATGACGCTTTCCAATGAACGCTTTTTCACTTGGCCATTGAGCATGAAGGCCATGAGTACTGTGCCTACAAAGAATAGTATGAGCGCAGTAAAAATAATTTTTGTTTTAAGCGATTTAGCCATGCCAAAATTCCTTCCTTAGTGAATTTTCCATATAAGTTTTCTTTCGGCATAATCCGTCGCAATTCAAGTGAGTGGTAGATAACTTTTTGTCGTAACCTATCCGTATACTTCATTCAAAACAGGGGAGCATAGGGTTGAAAATCGTAAAGGAGGCACACGAATGAATAACTTAACCGAGCTCGAAGTGGAGAATTTGCGCCATTTAATAGGAGAGCATAGTTTAATTACGAAAAAGTTGGAGTTTTATGCGCAAAATTGTCAAGATCCGGAATTGCAATCGATCTTCCAGCGAGATGCGCAAGCTGCCAAGGAAAATCAGCAACAACTACTGACATTTTTATAGGAGGTCTTTGATATGTTTCAGGACAAAGAAATGACGAGCGATTATTTGGCTGGGTTAAATGCAAGTTTGACCACATACGCTAACATGATTGCACAAGCGAATAATTCCGAATTGCGTCAAGCGTTAATCCAGCTTCGAAATCAGGACGAGTCTCGTCAACGAACCATCTATAATTACGCACTTGGAAAAGGTTATTACAAACCAGCTGCCCCTGCGTCACAGGAAGTAATCCAACAAGTGAAGTCACAGTTGACGCAGGGATAACAGCCAATATTTTTTGACAAACCGGCATATCGTATCCACTCCTCGAGGTGTGTGCGATATGCCGGTTTTTTTATTTGGACAAGTAGTAACGAGGTGATCAATTTTGATGAAAAGTCGAACATTTTCCACCAAGAAATTTCATCTTGACAATCCAAAACCAATAGAATACACTTTTTGAGTAATGTGTTACACTATTTGCGTGAGATACTCATTAGAGTAACGTTATTTTAGAAAACCGTGCACCGCAATGTGGTACCGGTTACACACTGAGGAAGTATTTGGACATAGAGATGAACTTGTCTAAGAAGAAGGAAAAACAACAGGTTGCCATATTTTTTTATAGAAAATGTGTAACCGGTTACCTATTTTTTCCGAAAACGAGGAGGATATAAGGAATGAGTATATTATGGGGGATATTTGGATGTGCTGTGATTATTTTTATTGCATATCTTATGTCTGAAAACAGAAAGATTATTAATGTTCGAACGGCGCTCGTTGGATTCTTCTCGCAAGTCCTTTTAGGATTTATCGTCCTGAAATGGGGAGCAGGAATGGCGGTCGTCGAGTTTGTATCTGACGGTGTCAATAAAGTGATGGGATATGGGATGGAAGGTCTCTCCTTCGTATTCGGATCTTTAGCAGATAAAAACGGCCCGGTTGGGTCGATATTTGCAATTAATGTACTAACAATTATGGTATTCTTATCTGCTCTGATTTCACTTCTATATTATTTTGGAATCATGCAGATGTTTGTAAAAGTGCTCGGTGGATTAATTTCGAAATTCATGAAAACAGGTTATGTAGAATCGACGAATGCGGCGATGAATATCTTTTTAGGAATGACACAATCCGCTATTTCCGTTAAACCGTATATTAGCCGTATGTCAAGATCGCAAATCTTCGCCATCATGGTAGGTGGATTAGCTTCCGTTTCAGGGGCCGTCTTAATCGGGTTGGCTGCAATGGGCATTCCAATCAAGTACTTGCTTTCCGCAGCGATTATGTCCGCACCTGCAGGCTTAATGCTTGCAAAGCTGATCATTCCTGAAACAGACCCTCTCAATCCGAATGAATGGAAAGAGATGGACGACTACATGGGAGATTCTAAAAAAGACTCCAACATTATGGATGTCATTATCAATGGGTCTAGAGAAGGGTTGAACCTCGCTGTCAATGCAGGGATCATCTTGATCTCGATCATCGGGCTTGTGGCGTTGTTGAACGGTATTTTAGGCGGCGTAGGATCACTCGTTGGATTCCCTGGACTTTCATTTGAAACGATCATGGGGTATATCTTTGCACCGATCGCTCTCATTATCGGTATTCCTTGGAGCGAAGCACTAGCTGCTGGTAACTTGCTCGGACAAAAGATGATTTTGAATGAATTCGTTGCTTTCACATCGCTTTCAACTATGATGGAGCAATTCTCCGAAAAATCGATTGCAATTCTTACATTTGCATTGTCTGGATTTGCGAATATCGGATCGATCGGAATCATTCTTGGAATCATGATCGGTGTAGCGCCAAATCGTAAAAAAGATATTCAATCAATGGCTTTTAAAGCTTTGATTGCGGCAACATTAGCGAACTTGCTAAACGGTGCGATTGTAGGATTGTTCTTCGTCTAATTAATTTAATAGATAATCTTGACTCACAACCCTTTGTCATGCACACTATGTGTAACCGGTTACCGACAATTACCAATGGAGTGATTGAAATGGCTTCGATTAGAGATGTCGCAAAACATGCGGGCGTATCTGTTGCAACCGTGTCCCGAGTGTTAAATGACAAAGGGTATGTGAGTGTAGAAACACGGAAGAAAGTCGAGGCCGCCATCGCGGACCTGAACTATCGACCGAATGAAGTTGCAAGAAGCTTGTTTAATAAGCAATCGAACACGCTCGGATTGATTTTGCCGGATATTATGAATCCGTTCTTTCCTGAATTAGCGCGGGCGATTGAAGATACAGCATCCAAACTTGGGTATACTGTGATCCTATGCAATTCTGATGAAGATGAGGAAAAAGCACAGCGGTACATAGACGTATTGCTTCAAAAATACGTAGATGGCATCATCATCTCCTCGAACACAATACAAGAAAAAACGATTCGTGAACTGACGATCCCTGTCGTTTGCATAGACAGGGAGATTAGTAAAGATATCCCGACGATTGTCGTTGATAATAAAGAAGGCGCGAGAATGGCTACCCGTTTTTTAAAAGAAAAAGGGCGCCGGAAAATTGGTCATATAAGAGGGCCTCTTGAAATCATAAACGCAGAAGAGCGTTGCGAAGGTTATCGAGAAGTCGTGTCAGGGGAAGAATGGTTTCAAGAAAGTTATATTGTGAATGGACACTATCGTATGGATACGGCAACAGAGGCGACGTTGGAGCTTTTCCGACGGCATCCCGACATTGACGGGATCTTTGCTGCGAACGATACGATGGCGATCGGTGCGATGAAAGCGGCGTATGAGCACGGATTAAAAGTGCCTGAAGATATTTCAATCATCGGATTTGACGGCATCGCTTTAGCAAAAGCTTCAATTCCGGAATTGACGACGATCGAACAGCCTTTGTATGAGTTAGGCCAGAAAGCGGCAAAGATGCTCATTAAGCTCATCAAAGGGCAAGATGTAAAAAAGACATTTTATCAGTTTGATGTTCAATTAATAGAAAGAGATTCAACGTAAGGTGGGTGAAATGATAATGGGACAGGCCCCTAAAATAACAGTCGTAGGAAGCATTAATATGGATCTCGTTACGATTACGGACCAGCTGCCGAAAATGGGTGAAACGATTCTCGGTCAACAGTTTCAAATGAATCCGGGTGGAAAAGGTGCAAACCAAGCGGTCGCATCCGCAAGACTTGGCGCGGCAGTTCAACTGATCGGCTGTGTTGGAGAGGATATGTTCGGCAAGGAACTGCTCCAACACTTGAAAAGTGAAGGCGTTAACGTGAGCCATGTGGAACAAGTTGCGGATCAGACAGGAACCGCTTCCATCATCGTTTCTAAAAAAGATAATAATATTATCGTCGTTCCGGGTGCGAACAATCATGTGACGGCATCTTTCGTGGAGGCGAAGAGAGAGGTAATCGCGGCGAGCGATATTCTGATCCTTCAGCTTGAAATCCCGTTGGAAGGTGTGCAAAAAGCGATTGAAATCGCGAAGGAGAACGGAGTTACGGTCATCTTGAACCCAGCTCCTATCCGCGAACTTCCTGCTGATGTACTCTCGAAGGTTGATTATTTGACTCCGAACGAACATGAATTCAAGCATTTAACGATTGATGATGATCGTGCAGAGCTCATTGGGAAAGTGATCCTGACAAAAGGAAGCGAAGGTGTTTCCTATTTCCTAGATGGTGAGGAATTAAATATCCCGGCTTATTCAATTGACGTAGTCGATACTACAGGTGCCGGCGATTCATTCAACGCTGGATTTGCGGTTGCATTAGGCAAAGGGTTGCCTGTAGACGCTGCATGCCGATATGGCAATGCAGTAGCGGCCCTTTCGACGACAAAGCTTGGCGCACAAACGGGAATGCCAACTGATGTAGAAGTTCAGGCATTCATTAACAACGTAAACGCATAAGGAGGAGTAAGAGTGAGCGATTTGAAAAAAGTCATTTTAGACGTTGATACGGGTGTGGATGACGCACTCGCAATTCTTTACGGAGTGAATAGTAAGCAACTAAATATTCTAGGAATTACGGCTGTTAGCGGAAATGTCCCGCTGGAGCAAGTGAACATCAATACAAACAGGATCTTGAAGCTAGCAGGAGTGGAAGATCAAATCAAAGTGTACAAAGGTGCAGACCGTCCACTTTTAAAAGAGCCTTACCACGAGTTCCGAGTACATGGCAATGACGGTGTCGGCGGAGCGCTTGACCATATTGACATCGATTTTCCTGAAAATGACGTCTTTGCTCCGGACTTCATCATCGAGCAAGCGAAAAAGCATAAAGGTGAACTCACTCTCATCGCGGTCGGCCCGCTTACAAACGTTGCGTTGGCAGTCCGTAAAGAACCAAGACTAGCTGAATGGCTGAAAGAAGTCATCGTGATGGGCGGCCTCGTCCAATCGTCAGGAAGAGGAAATACAATCCCGACATCCGAATTTAACATTTATGCGGATGCAGAAGCAGCAAAAGTTGTCTTCCATTCAGGAATGAACATTACGCTAGTAAGTTTGGACGTAACAAGACAAGTGCTGTTAACAGAAGAGCATATTGAGGAATTGAAAGGCACGAAGTATTACGATTTCGTCAAGACGAGCACCGTCGATTACAGACAATTTTCAATCAACCTCTACGGAATTAACGGCTGTGCAATGCACGACCCATTGTCAGTAGGTGTCGCTTTAGATCCCAGCATCGTTCAAACAGAGAAATATTACGTCGATGTAGAGACGAAAGGCGAATTAACATACGGCCAAACAATCTGCGACTTCCGAAACATCTATAAAAAAGAACCAAACGTCAACATCTGCGTCGGCGTAGACTCTGAAAGATTCCTACAAACATTCCTCGAGTATTTAAAGAGATAATTAGTTTTCAGAATCTTTCCGGTGCCAATCGTTTCGGTGCCTGTGCAGCAAACAATTCAGATTATTCACTACAATTGTATAAGAGAGTTTCATAAGTCAACTGTCCCAAGGGATGGTTGACTTTTATTTGTATGTTTATGAATTTCTTTGAATTGTCATAAATGTGTGCTGCACAGGCACCGAAGATGAAGTACAAGTATTCTAAAGTTTTCATCCATTCTGGTGAAAGTATCGTATAATAGAAGAAAAAACGGGGGAATTTCCATGGACTACTTATACAACCCATACCCAATAACCCGCCACACTGTATTCGCACGGAAAGGGATGGTGGCGACGTCGCAACCACTTGCGTCACAAGCCGGCATTGAAGTTATGCGGAAAGGCGGGAATGCGGTGGATGCCGCGATTGCGACGGCTGCTGCTCTCACTGTCGTCGAACCTACTACGAACGGCATTGGGGGCGATGCTTTTGCGATTGTGTGGATGAAAGACAAGCTATATGGCTTGAACGCGTCCGGACCTGCGCCGGAAGCTTTGACGCTTGAAGCGATGAAAGAAGCGGGACATGAGAAAATCCCGACATTCGGCTACGAGCCGATCACTGTTCCAGGTGTTCCTGCTGCATGGGCGGCGCTTGCGAAACGGTTCGGCAATCTGCCGTTGATTGAGTCGCTTGGGCCAGCTATCCGTTATGCGGAAGAAGGGTATCCGCTCACGCCAATATTGGGGAAGTATTGGAAAATCGCCTACAACAAGTATAAATCGCTTGATTCTGCTCAGTTTGAAGAATGGTTCAAAGTGTTCGCACCAAATGGCAGGGCTCCTGAAATCGGGGAAATGTGGAAGTCGCCGGACCACGCAAAGACATTGCGGGAAATCGGAGAAACGAATGCGGAGTCCTTCTACAAAGGGGAGCTTGCCGATGCGATTGACGCGCATGTCGCAGAGAACAATGGCTACCTCCGTAAATCCGACCTTGAAAACTATCAAGCTGAATGGGTCGACCCGATTTCGACAAATTATCGGGGCTATGACGTTTGGGAAATTCCGCCGAATGGTCAAGGCGTTGTGACGCTTATGGCGCTTAATATCTTCTCTGAAATGAACCCTGCGGTGCTGAACGATGTGAAATCGCTTCACGAACAGATCGAGGCGATGAAGCTTGCTTTCATTGACGGAAAAGCGTTCATTACCGAAGAGAAGGATATGCCGATTGAAGTGGAACATTTGCTATCGAAGGAATACGCGAAGAAACGGGCTGCGGAAATTACAGAGCACGCTTCAATCCCAGAGCCGTATGAATTGCCGAGAAGCGGGACTATCTATTTGGCGACCGCTGATGAAGAGGGGAATATGGTTTCCTTCATCCAGTCAAACTATATGGGCTTTGGCTCCGGAGTCGTCGTGCCGGGAACAGGCATTACACTTCAAAACCGGGGCATGGACTTTTCACTCGATCCGACGCACCCGAACGTATTGAAACCAGGCAAACGCTCCTATAACACGATCATCCCGGGCTTTCTGACGAAGGACGGACAAGCGGTCGGCCCGTTCGGCATCATGGGCGGGTTCATGCAGCCACAAGGCCATTTCCAAGTCGTTGTCAACACGGTCGACTACCATCTGAATCCACAAGCGACATTGGACGCACCGCGTTGGCAATGGATCGAAGGGAATAAAGTGCACGTCGAGCCAAACTTCCCGAACCATATCGCGCAGGCGCTCGCTCGACTCGGACATCAAATCGTCCCGACATTGGACAGCGGATCATTCGGTCGCGGGCAGATCATTTGGCGCGACCCGGAAACAGGCGTCCTTTCCGGCGGTACCGAATCAAGGACTGATGGAACGATTGCGGTTTGGTAAGGAATTCTTAAACTACTAAAGAAATGATTACACCTCCTATTTGACTTACGATAAAGGAGGTGTTTTTTTATATTTATCTACCAATGTCATCCAATTCAGAACCTTCTTATGATAAACTAGTTACAAAGAGACACGAGGGTAGGTGAGAATCGATGCAGACAAAGCCCATTTTGATTTCCAAACTGATGCCTCCGACGCCATCCGCCACCTACATGCGGAGAGCTTCATTCATTAAAAAGATGAAGATGGCGGACCGGGTGAAATTGACGTTGTTGCATAGCGGAGCGGGGTATGGGAAGAGTTCGGGACTTTCCGCGTATTTTCATGACACGAACGCGACATACAGCTGGTATTCCGTGACGGTTGAAGACGATGACGTCCTTCCGTTCATCACCTACTTAACGCAAAGCATCCGTCGTGTCGTGCCTAGTTTCGGGGCTGTGTTGTCCGAATGGGATGAGCCCACCTTGCACCCGAAGGAAATGGACCTTGAACGATGGCTCGCCCTTTTCATGAATGAGCTTTGTGAAATCGATACCTCCCTTTTCATTGTCATAGACGATTTCCATCATGTCGACCACGTATTTTTAGTGAATTACCTCATCGAAAAGATGATTGGTTCATTGCCGCCGAACGTCCATCTCATCGTCGCAACACGGAACCGTCCGCGTTGGTCGAGCCTCGTCAAGCTGAAAGTGACGGGTCAGTTATGCGAATTGACGGAAGAGGACTTTCTTTTTTCGGAAGAGGAAGTGGCGGTCTTTTACGAAGACTATTTTGATCAGACGCTAACGGAGGAGGAGGCTGCTTCCGTCATCCGGTTGACGGAAGGATGGGCGATTGCGGTCAATTTGCTCGCGCTCCATCTTACCGGGGGAGAATCCCATTTGCCGACCGCGATGAAACCTGCACTGCATGAGTTGTTCGCCTATCTTTCCGAGGAAGTGTTTAACCGGATGAGTGACGAAGAGAAAGAATGGCTATTGGCCTTCTCTATTTTCCCGACATTTTCCGTGCAACTTGTCAGTGAGTTTTATGGGAATGAAGCGGCGAGAACACTCCAGCAGCTAGCGGAACGCCATGTGTTCATCCAGTCGCTCGGGGAAGGGACGTATCGGTACCATGCCCTCTTCCAGCAATTTTTGGAGCGGAAATGGCAAGCGGTCGATCCGCAGCAATTTTATTCAACCCAAAAACAAGCGACGGAATATTACATTCGGCAATCAAACCCGATCCAAGCCATCTCCCATGCGGTGAAAAGCGGAGACCCCTCGTTCATCGGTAAAATCATCGTTGACAATGGCGCAAGTCTAATCAAAGCCGGGCAGTTTGAATGGCTGCTTGATATCCTCAAAGGCTTGCCGCCTGACATACTTGAAACTTTCTATCCTCTCCATTATTTCGAGGGGGAAGCGCATCGGTATCGTGCGTTTTACGAGAAGGCGAGAGTGGCCTATTCGGCATGCAGTAAGGCGGCGGCGGAGTGTGGGGACGATTATTATGCGGGCCGTGCTCATGCCGGTATCGCGAATATTTATCTCGATACGATCCAGCCTGGTCTCGCGGATCCGTATTTAATGAATGCGATTCTTTTCGCCGAGAAGAGCGACAAGACTAGCGAATTGGAAATGGAATTGCTAAAGCGGCAATTTGCGGAAAATCTCGTTAACCTCGGGAAAGCTGCAGACGCTGCAAAATGGGTGGAACAGGAAATTCATGATGATAGTATTCTTCGGGAAGGGAATTTGGACGCGAGGATTGCGCTGCGTACCGGAAAGCTACGGGAAGCACAAGCGATCTTGGCCCAACGAGTTAACGATTCGACATTGCCAGATTCGCATCGCGAAACAGATATTTTGCTGTCCTTGATCTACTCGATGATCGGCGAGAACGAGCTTGCGCTAGAGAGTGCCGCAAGAGGAATCCAGCTTGGAAAGGCGGAGAAATCGGGCTTCATCGAAGCGGTCGGGCTTATCCGGATGGGCCATGCGAGAATAATAGCCGATCTGGGCGATGTCGGGATTGCGAAAGAACATTACCTCCGGGCGATTGAGCGGATGGATGAGTTGAACGTATCGCGCGGCAATGCCGAGCCCTATATGGGGTTGTCGATCGTTGCAGCGCGGCAAGGAGAATTCGCGGAAGCAATCCGGTATGGGGAAGCGGGTTTGCGGGAAACGGAGCGGGTCAATGATGGATGGCTATCCGCATTGATTCATATCGGACTCGCGATTGTCCACTTTTACGCTAACGATGAACCGGAAACAGAACGCCATTTGAATGAAGCTGGACGTTTATTCCGTGAGTGCGGGGATTTTTACGGAGAAATGGTCACTGCGTTTTGGGCAATGAATTTGTATGATCGAACGGATGATGAACGACGTTTTTCGGAGCATGCCGAACGGTTCTTCACACTTTGTACGGAACACAATTATTCCTTCTATTTGATGGCCGATACAATATTCGGCCCATTCGACCTGCAGTCCATCCATCCGTTAGTGCTTAAAGCCGCGAGCCTCCATAAGGAGCATGCAGGCATCCACCACGCCATCCGCCTTCTCGGACTGGAGGACACCCTTTCACACCCGGGCTATAAAATCGACGTCCAACTACTAGGTCCGTTCATGATTCATCTCGGACTCGAAGAAGTCGCCGACCGGAAATGGCAACGGGATAAGTCGAAGGAGATCTTCATTTATTTGCTGTTGAATAAAAACCGGTACGTTCCGAAAGAGGAAATCATGCAAGCACTTTGGGAGGATGCCGACGACAAAAGTGCCGACCGGGATTTCAAAGTGGCATTGAACGCCTTGCTGAAAGTGATTGAGCCAAATCGGAGCGCAAGGGAAAATCCGTTTTTCATCCTTCGCAAACAGACGATGTACCGCCTGAACCCGAAAGCCGACATTAGTACCGACCTAGACCGGTTTAAACAATACGTGAAAAGGGGCATGGCGGAAAAAGAGGCAGATAAAGCAGTGACCCATCTACTGAAAGCATCAGCGTTATACAAAGGAAAACTGTTCGAGGAAAAACTCTCCATCGAATGGATTGCCCAGGAACGTGAGGGGGTCGAACAGCTATACATCCAAGCACTCGAACGCCTCGCCCAATCCTATACGAGACTGCAAGCCTACGGCAAAACGATCGAATGGGCAGAAAAACTATTACGGATCGATCAAACATGGGAAGAAGCCTACCGCTTGCTCATGTACGCCCACTACCAACTCCAAAACCGACCGCAATCGATCAAATGGTACAGAAAATGCCAAACCGTCCTGCAAGAGGAACTCTCCATCGAACCGATGGAAACGACCGAGCAGATGTACAAGATGATTATGAATGAGTTGTAGAGCATAAAGGAGTCCTTGAATTAATAGAGATTACTTGGTGAAGGGATAATTATTCCCTTAGCCTTTTCTTTATTACTTTTTTTAGTGACTTGGTTGATACAGGAAGCTCCGTTGATTAGAGCGGAGGGCGGCGACTCCAGCGGGAAAAGCGTCAGCAGAAGACCCCGCAACGCAGCGAAAGCGAAGTGAGGAGGCTGAAGCGACGCCCGCGGAAAGCGTCCGCCCGAAGCGGAAATCAACAGTTTCAACTTTCCTGTAACTCTTTTGCAACTCCCATCCAATAGAGTAGTAGACAGGAAGAAAGCGTTTACAAAACGAGTGGAGAGAGGAGTTGCAGTATGAAGAAGAAATTGTGGTTGGTCCTATTATTTGCGATGATGCTCGTCATCAGTGCGGCTTGCAGTAAATCGGAAGAAGGGGAAGCGTCGACGGCTACAAACGCGCCTCCGAAAGAAACAGAAAGCGGCAAAGAAGAAAGCAGCGCCGTTGAAGAAGGCGGCACAATCAAAATCGGTGTCCTCGCCTCATTGACCGGAGCGCTAGAGTCATACGGCAAGCAAACGAAACAAGGCTTCGAACTCGGCCTCGAATATGCGACGGGCGGCACGATGGAAGTCGCAGGCAAGAAAATCGAAGTCGTCTTTGAAGATACGGAAACAAAGCCTGAAGTTGCTGTTCAAAAAGCGACGAAGCTTCTCGAAGAAGACGAAGTCGATTTCCTCGTCGGTTCCTCAAGTTCTGGCGACACGCTCGCGGTTCTGCCTCTAGCGGAAGAGTACGAGAAGATCATGATCGTCGAGCCGGCGGTAGCGAACAGCATTACAGGTTCCGAATTCAATCCATTCATTTTCCGAACAGGGCGTAACTCGTCACAAGACGCTGTCGCGGGAGCAGCAGCCATCGCGGGTCCTGGCGTGAAAATCGCGACATTCGCACCGGATTATTCATTCGGTTGGGATGGAGTCGCAGCATTCAAAAAAGCGGCTGAAGCTTTAGGAGCAGAAGTCATTATCGAAGAATTCGCGGATCCGGCAGCAACGGATTTCACATCCAATTTGCAGAAGATCATTGAAGCAGACCCGGATTATTTATTTGTCGTCTGGGCTGGGGCGAACTCGCCTTGGAATCAGATCGCTGATTTGAAGATGCAAGAGAAAGGGATTAAAATCTCGACAGGTGCACCGGACATTCCGGCGCTTTCTGTCATGGAGCCTTTAGTCGGCATGGAAGGGTTCTCGGTTTACTATCACACGCTTCCTAACAATGAAGTGAATGATTGGCTCGTCAAAGAACATAAGGCGCGCTATAACGGCGAAGTTCCGGATCTGTTCACACCAGGTGGCATGTCGGCTGCAATCGCGATTGTCGAAGCGTTGACGAAGTCAAATGGCAACGCAGACGGCAACGAACTGATCAAAGTGATGGAAGGAATGTCCTTCGAAACACCGAAAGGGACGATGACGTTCCGGGCAGAAGATCACCAAGCATTGCAGACGCTTTATTCCATCAAGCTTGAAAAGCAAGATGGCGTCCCGTACCCAGTTCCGGTGCTTATTAGAGAGCTTTCTGCTGAAGAAACCGAGCCGCCGATCAATAACTGATCACATGCAGGAATAAAAAAGGACAGTGACACTGCTGTCCTTCTCAAACGGATGAAAGCGCATATTTCATCCGTTCGAGAAGGATGGACGGGGAAGGAGGAGAACGGTTGGAACCGATCATAAGAACAGAAAACCTGACAATCCGATTTGGCGGCCATACAGCCGTTTCGCATGTGAATTTTGAAATGCCGCCACGACACTTAAAATCGATCATTGGACCGAATGGAGCAGGCAAAACGACGTTTTTCAACTTATTGAGCGGCGAGTTGAAACCGACGAAAGGGGATGTTTTCTTCAAAGGGGAATCGATGGCTTCCTTATCGGCTGTGGCCCGGACGCGGAAAGGGCTTGGCCGTTCATTCCAAATTACGAATGTGTTCCCGAATTTGACCGTGCTCGAAAACGTCCGGTTGGCAGTCCAATCAAAGGAGAGGATTCGTTATCAGATGGTCCGCCATTTTCTCCATTATAAGCAGCTCATCGAAGAGGCGGAGAAGCTGATTGCAATCGTGTTGCTCGATGGGAAGGAAGACGCCATCGCAAGCCAATTGTCCCATGGGGAGAAGCGGAAGCTCGAAATCGCGATGCTGCTTGCGCTCGATACGGAAGTGCTGCTGCTCGATGAACCGACTGCCGGCATGTCTCTCGAAGAAGTGCCTGCAATTTTGGATGTCATCCGGAAAATCAAACAGACCGGCGAGAAGACGATTTTATTGATCGAACACAAAATGGATATGATTTTGGATCTGTCGGATTCCATCATGGTGCTCTTCAACGGCAAGCTGCTGGCGGATGGGAGCCCGCAGGAGATCATGGACAATGAGACCGTGCAAAATGCGTATTTGGGAGGGCTTTACGATGAAAACCTTGCTGAAAGTTGAGGACATCCATACGCATATCGGCCAGTACCATATCCTGCAAGGCGTTTCATTCGAAGCATGTGAAGGCGAAGTGACCGTGCTGCTCGGACGCAACGGGGCGGGGAAGACAACGACGCTGAAGACGATCATGGGCTTGACGCCGGCTTCAAAAGGCACAATCCAATTCAATGGACAGGACATCACGAAGAAGGCGACGTATACAATCGCGAACGGCGGAATCGGCTATGTGCCCGAAGACCAAGGCATCTTTGGAGATTTGACTGTCGAGGAGAATATGAAAGTCGCGATGCGGAAGGAAGATGAAGCCGCGTATAAACGGCAGGAGTATGTCCTCGAGCTGTTTCCGGATTTGAAGAAGTTCTGGAAGAAGGACGGAGGGCATCTGTCAGGCGGACAGAAGCAGATGCTCGCGATGGCGCGGGCGTTCGTCAATGACAGCAAGCTGCTCCTCATCGATGAGCCATCGAAAGGGTTGGCGCCGATTGTAATCGGGACGGTGATGGAGGCGATCACGGAAATGAAGAAGAGCACGACGATTGTGCTCGTGGAACAGAACTTCATGATGGCGAGCCGTATCGGAGACCGGTATACGCTCATCGACGACGGGGAGACGGTCCATGCAGGCGAGATGGCGGATCTGATCGATAATGAAGAAGTGAAACGAAAATATTTAGGAATCGGATGAAGGGGGCTGCACGATGGAATTACTCATCAATTTGACGGTGAACGGTTTGGCGACGGGCATGCTCATCTTCCTTCTCGCTTCCGGATTGACGCTCATTTTCGGTCTTATGAGCGTGCTGAATTTTGCGCATGGTGGTCTGTTCGCATGGGGCGCGTATGCGGGCGTCTGGTTTTATACTTTGTCGGGAAGCTTCATAATCGGCATTCTAGGCGCCATCATTACAGGAATCATTCTCGGTTTCATTACCGAAAAGCTGATCATTACGCCGGTGTACGGCAACCATGTCCAGCAGATCCTCATTACGCTCGGCTTCATGCTCGTGCTTGCGGAAATGCTGAAAGTCGTTTGGGGTCCGAATCAAATCGCTGCAAAAGTGCCGCCGTATTTGGCGGGAAGCTGGGAAATCGGGGATGTCCTTATCATTAAATACCGGCTGTTCATCATTATCGTAGGCTTCCTCGTGTTCGGCGTGTTCCAATACATTTTGCGGAAGACGAAAATCGGCTTGATTGTCAGGGCGGGAGTCATGGATAAAGATATGGTGCAAGCGCTCGGCATTAATATTAAGCGCGTTTTCTTGTACGTCTTCATGGTCGGTGCTGCGCTTGCCGCGTTGAGCGGTGCTCTGTTTGCGCCGTATTCCGGGGTAATCTATGCGGAAATGGGCTTTGAATTTGCGATTTTGGCGTTCATCGTCGTTGTCATCGGTGGGATGGGCAGCTTCCCGGGATCGTTGTTCGCAGCGATTCTCGTCGGCCTCGCGGGAAGTTACATGGCGTACTACGTTCCTGCTCTATCACTTGCGGTCAATATGATGCTCATGGCTATCGTATTAATTTTCCGTCCGCAAGGGCTTTTCACGGCAAAGGGGTGACGGCATGAAAAAGACATTTCAATGGAACAACTTGTTTCTCGCCGTCATCGTTCTCGTGCTCGCTGTTTTCCCGTTCGTTTCGGATTCCAGGACATGGACGATTTTATTAACACAGATTTTCATCTTTTCGATTTTGGCGATGAGCTATGATGTTTTGCTCGGCTATACAGGCATCGTCTCGTTCGGGCATGCGATGTTCTTCGGGATGGGGGCGTATACGACAGCTGTCATGCTGAAAAGGATGGAGCCTTCGATTGGCGTTTTCATCCTATCGATCGGGTGCGGGATGCTGCTTGCCGCATTGATCAGTTTCTTTATCGGACTCATGACGTTGCGGCTGAAAAGCCATTTCTTCGCGATGCTCACGTTAGCCGTTTCGGGACTGTTTTTAGTGCTCGCGGAAAAATGGCGCACGGTTACGCACGGGAATGACGGATTTACGTTCAAGGCACCAGAGTTTTTCAAGGACAGGATGATGTTTTATTTCGCTACGCTTATCTGTCTCGTGCTCGTCTATTTGCTGCTCCGGAGATTCGTCAATTCGCCGTTCGGGCGTGTCCTCGTCGCGGTAAGGGAGAATGAACAACGGACAAAGTCGCTCGGATTTAACACATTGCATTATAAAGTTATCGCATCCGTTGTAGCTGGGGTCATCGCAAGCTTGGCGGGCTCGCTATATGCGGTCTCTCTGCGATTCGTCAACACTAGCGTACTGACAATGGATATTACGCTTGACGCGTTGCTCATGACGATCATCGGAGGTGTCGGAACGCTGATTGGCCCGATTGTCGGTGCAGGTGTCATCGAATTGGCCCAACATTATTTATCCGGCCTTGCGAAGGAGTATCCGATTTTTGAAAGATGGATCATTTTCTTCGGAATCGTCTATATCCTGGCGGTCATCTTCTTCCCACGAGGCATCGTCGGGACGATACGCGAGAAGTTCTGGAAGCGTAAAACGAAGACGCGTCCGCTCGGGAAGGAGGAAGTCTCATGACGTCAGTCGGTATTGTTAGTACGGGCACGTATATCCCTTCAACAAAAATGACTGCAGAGGAAATTGCGGAACGGTCGGGATTGCCGGTGGACGTCGTGAAGACGAAGATGGGCATAACGGAAAAACCGATTCCCGGGGAGCACGATCATACTGTCGCAATGGGCGTATGGGCAGCCCGAGAAGCGCTCCGGAAAGGGCAGGTCGACCCGAAGGAAATTGACGTCATCATTTATATCGGGGAAGAACATAAGGAATATCCGTTATGGACCGCTGCCATCAAAATGCAGGAGGAGCTTGGTGCCTATCATGCTTGGGCATTCGACGTCGCGCTCCGCTGCGGTACGGCGATCATGGCGATGAAAGTGGCGAAAAGCCTTATGCTTTCTGATCCGGAAATTAAGACGGTCCTTCTCGCAGGAGGGTATCGGAACGGCGATTTCATTGATTATGGAAATGAAAGGACCCGCTTCATGTTCAACTTGGCGGCGGGTGGTGCCGCGATGATCTTGCGGCGCGACCATCCTGAAAACATCGTCATGGAGGCGGAACTCATAACGGACGGATCCTTCTCGGAGGATGTCGTCGTTCCTGTCGGTGGTACGAAGAAGCCGCTCACGTCGGAAGATCTGGACAACGGCCTTTACCGTTTGGATGTGCTTGACCCGATCGGAATGAAAGCGCGGCTTGAACAGAAGTCGATGGAAAACTTCTTGAAGGTCATCCGCAGTTCATTGGAAAAAAGCAGACTTACGGAGAAGGATATTGATTATCTCGCAATCTTGCATATGAAGAGGTCTGCGCATGATTACGTCCTGCGCGAGCTCGGTCTTCAGGAAGAACAATCAGTTTATTTACATGAATACGGTCATATCGGGCAAATGGACCAAATTTTGTCTTTAGAGCTTGCGTTAGAGCAAAATAAATTGAATGATGGACATATCGCCGTGCTCGTCAGCGCAGGCATCGGGTACGCCTGGGGGGCGATCACGGTGAAATGGGGAAAGAGTGAGGGGGAGAAGGAACATGGCACTTCAACAAGTGGGATTGAAGAAAGTGAAACTAGCAAATAATGAACAGATTGCCTACCGGGAACGGGAAGGCGGCGAACAGGTCGTCATTCTTGTACACGGCAATATGACGTCATCTAAGCATTGGGACGTGTTGCTCGACAAGATGGATCCGAAGTATAAGATGTACGCGCCGGATCTGAGAGGGTTCGGGGAATCAACGTACAACGAAAGAGTGACCGGCATCCGCGATTTCTCTGACGACTTGCACGGCTTCATCGACGCATTGGAACTGCAAAATTTCCATCTAGTCGGCTGGTCGACGGGCGGCGCCGTCTGCATGCAATATGTGGCGGATCATCCGGGAAAATGTGAAAAGCTCGTGCTGCTCGCATCCGCATCGACACGTGGATACCCGTTTTTCGGAACGAAGCCGGATGGCAGTCCAGACATCGGACTACGCCTTCAAACGATTGAAGACATCGAGCAGGATGCAGGCAAGACGCTCGCGATGCAAGGACTATACGACACGAAAAACCGGGAAGGGCTGAAGGCCGTTTGGAATGCATTGATTTATACGCATAACCAGCCGGATGCAGAAAAATACGATGAATATGTGGATGACATGCTCACCCAACGGAATTTGGCGGACGTCTATCATTCGTTGAACACATTCAATATTAGCGCGCAGCATAACGGCGTCAACGAAGGATCGGATCAGGCGAAAGACATCGACATCCCCGTGCTCGTACTGCGCGGCGACCGCGACCATGTCGTGACAGCGCAGATGACGGAAGAAATCCTGGAAGACCTCGGCGACAATGCGACGTTCATTCAACTGGAAGATATGGGGCATTCGCCACTCGTAGATAATTTGGAACAACTGACAAATACAATTGAAACGTTTCTGGAATAAGGAGTGGACAGCATGAGACTATCAGGGAAAGTGGCAATTATTACAGGCGGGGCGAACGGCATCGGTCTCGCTGCGTGTGAGCGTTTTGCGGAAGAAGGGGCTTCCGTCGTCATGGCCGATTATGACGAGAAGGCAGGAAAAGAGCAGGAAGCGATTCTGAAGGAGAAAGGGCATGACGTCATATTCGTGCAAGTCGACGTCGCCGACCGCGAAAGTGTCGACCGCCTCGTGGAACAAGCGCTTGAACAGTTCGGGAAAATCGATGTGTTAATCAATAATGCGGGCATTACGAAAGACGCGACACTCCTGAAAATGGATCCAGCGGATTTCCAGCGTGTGCTTGATGTGAACTTGTCGGGTGTCTTCAACTGTACGCAAGCTGTCGCGCCTCATATGATCTCTGCTGGCGCAGGGAAGATCATCAATACGTCTTCTGTCAGCGGCGTGTATGGGAATTTCGGACAGACGAATTACGCGGCGACAAAAGCAGCGGTCGTCGGGATGACGAAGACGTGGGCGAAGGAACTTGGTCGAAAAGGCATTAATGTCAATGCGGTGGCGCCTGGATTCACGGCGACAGCGATGGTGGAAAAAATGCCGGAAACCATCATCAAGCAGATGGCATCGGCCGTTTCATTGCAGCGGCTCGGGAAGCCCAAAGATATCGCGAACGCGTATCTTTTCTTGGCGAGCGCAGAATCGGACTATGTCCACGGACACGTTTTACATGTTGACGGCGGCATCATGATGTAAAGGAAGGAGGGTTTCCGCGTGTTCCATGAGCATGGCTGGATATTGAAAAGGGCCGCACTCTCCGCGGAACGGCCCGCATTGATCGACGTCCATTCGAAAACGAGCTGGACGTACGCGGATTTGAAAAATCGGATCATGCGCTGGGCCTCCTTTTTCCGTGCGCAAGGCTATGAGAAGGGGGAGCGCATCGCCGTTTATTCTCCAAACAGTCCGGAGCTTTTCGCCGTCCTGTTCGCCTGCGGTCTGCAAGGACTCATCTATGTCCCGCTCAATTGGCGGCTGAGACAATTGGAATTGCAAGCGTTGCTCGATGATTGCACACCGGAATTGCTCCTCTTCCATGATGATTTTCAAGATCGAATGGCTGGTTTGACTGTGAAAAGCTCGATTTCACTGTCTGTTATCGAGACGGTCGTCACCCCCGTAAACTGGCAGCCGGCCGATCATGGTAACCGCTCCGACACATGGATGATCATTTATACGGGCGGCACGACCGGGTTGCCGAAGGGGGTCATGCTCTCCTATGACGCGGTCAATTGGAATGCGCTCAACACAATCACAAGCTGGGGGTTGTCCGAACACGACACGACAATCAATTACATGCCGCTTTTCCATACGGGAGGATTGAATGCATTGAGCATTCCTTTGCTCATGGCGGGGGGCACTGTCGTCGTCGGACATCAATTCAACCCGGAAGAAGCGTTGTTAGCAACGGATCAATATGAAGCGACGATTTCTTTATTTGTTCCGACGATGTACCAAATGATGATCCAGACACAGTATTTCCATCACTCCTCCTTCCCGTCGATGAATGTATTTTTATCAGGCGGTGCGCCGTGTCCGAAGACGATCTATCAATCATTCCATCGGAAAGGTTTGCGGTTCAAGGAAGGATACGGGTTGACGGAAGCTGGACCGAATAACTTCTTCATACGCCCGGAAGATGCAGTTCGTAAAATCGGTTCGGTCGGGAAGAGCATGTTGTTCAATGAAATACAAGTGCTGGATGACAAAGGGAATCGCTGTGTGACCGGTGAAATCGGTGAATTATCGTTGAGAGGTCCGCATCTGTTTTCGGGTTATTGGAATAAGCCACACGAAACATCGGAAGTCGTGCAGGATGGATGGCTTCGTACGGGAGATCTCGCTAAAATTGACGATGACGGGGATGCATTCATCGTCGGAAGAAAAAAAGACATGATCATTACGGGCGGGGAAAATGTTTATCCTCAAGAAGTCGAACAATGTCTCATCACATATGAAGGCATCCGCGAAGCGGCGGTCGTTGGCATGGAGCACGAAGTGTGGGGAGAAACGGTCGTCGCTTTTGTCGTAGTGAACGAAGAAACTAGTTTTGAACGAGAGGCATTGATTATGCATTGCAAAGCAACACTCGCCTCCTATAAAGTCCCGAAAAAAATCATCGTCTTGCCGGAGCTGCCGAAAACACACGTCGGTAAGATTGATAGTGGGAGTTTGGGCAAAATGCTACTGAACTAACAGGTGTCTCGTAAGCCAATTTGGGCTTGGAGACGCCTATTTTATTTGGTACTATGGGATTAGCAACTAACAGAAATTTATATATAATATAAAAATACAGTAGGGCCGGGGGAATGTCACATGAAAAAGGGAATTACGCTTCATTGTCGCAAGGAAATTTTATCGCTTACCAAAAAGCTTGTAGGCATTGAAAGCATTGTCAATACAGATGGGGAAAAGGATATCGCCAAATTCATTTACGAGTATTTGGATTCTCATCCGTATTTTTCGGAGAACCGTTCGCAACTCGTCATGGAACAAACGATCAATGATGAAAAAGAACGTTATAACGTCCTCGCTTTCGTGAAAGGAACAAAGGGAGAAAGCGATCGAACCGTCGTTTTGATGGGGCATATCGATACGGTCGGAGTCGACGATTTCGGTAAACAGCGTAATTTAGCTTTTACCCCGGATGATTGGATGGACAATTTATCGAATGAGAGCATTTCGGAACAAGCACAACAACAATTGGAATCGGGCGATTGGCTTTTCGGCCGCGGGGTCCTAGACATGAAAAGCGGTCTTGCGAGCAATATGTATTTACTCACCTATTATGCGGAACATCCGGAACAACTCGACGGCAACCTCGTCTTCATCGCGGAATGCGATGAGGAGGATAGTTCCCATGGCATTTTATCTGCTTTGAAAACGTTGAAAAAGTGGAAGGATGAACACGGATTCACTTATGTAGCAGCCGTGAATAGCGATTTTGTCGCGCCTGCCTATGATGGTGATGAAAATCGTTATGTATATAAGGGGACGGTCGGAAAGCTATTGCCATCCTTTTTTATTACAGGTGAGGAGGCCCACGTCGGATCGGCGTTTGATGGCCTTGACCCGAATTTCGTCGCTGCCGAGTTAACGAAGCAAATCAATTACAATCCGGATTTGAGTGACACAGCTTTAGGGGAATCGACAATGCCGCCGGTTTCATTGAAACAAGCTGATCTAAAACCGTCTTATACTGTACAAACGGCATTATCGGCGTATGTGTACTATAACTTCTTCGTCCACTCCTGGTCGCCGGAGAAGGTACTTGATTTATTGAAAGAACAAGCAACGATCGCTTTCACGAATGCCCTCACATCATTTGAAGAACGATATCAAACCTATTGCCAGATGAGTAATCAGCCATATCGCCCGATTTCTTGGAAACCGAGAGTTTTCACATATAGTGAAATGCAGGAATTGCTAACACGTACACATGGGGAACAATATGAAAACCATATGAAAGATTTCAAAGAGGAGTTAGAACGAGATGAATCGCTCGATCCTCGAATGCTTGCTGCTCGAATCGTTGAGGAAGCATGGAAGTTCATGCCGGATAAAAGCCCAGCAATCATCGTCTTTTATTCCTCATTGTATTCCCCTCGCGTCGCATTGACAGGGGATACAGATGATGAACAAAAACTATTGCAAGCATTGGATCATGCAATTGAAGCGCTGCAGCCGGAGTACAACTATCCGATCGTTGCAAAAAACTTCTTCCCACATATATCCGATATGAGCTTTGTCGCCATGAGTGATCGTATGGATGAAATTGATTATATGGTGGAAAATACGCCTTCTTGGGGCAAGAAGCTTCATGTCGCATATGAAGATGTCCACGCCTTGAATATTCCGGTTATCAACATAGGCCCGTACGGTATGGACGGCCATAAAAAACTTGAGCGGATGGAAATGACGTATTCATTGGAAATCGTCCCGAATCTGACGAATCATGTGATTCAGGAAGTGTTAAAGTAAGCATGAGTGATGGCGAGCGACCTTACAGGTTGCCGCCATTTTTTCATTTCCAATAATACGGATGTTTTTCCCGCTTCCACTCAACTTTTTTCGGCCACAGCCGATAGAAAGAGTAATGGGATTTTCAAAGACAGGGAGGCTGGGAAGATGGTTGGACGCATTGGAATAGCGAACGGCACGCAGCAAATGAGCGCGAAAGTGGAAAGCGCAACACCGGACAGGGGAGTCGCGGTGACGGAAGTGCAGGCAATCTCAGTACAAAACCAACAGCAATCAGGGGAAGAACGTCAACTGCCCGTTGAAAAAGCGCATCAGATGACCGATAGTATGAATAAGTTCCTGGAAAGCGTGAACACGCAATTACGGTTCAAATTGCATAATGAATTAAAGGAATACTACGTGACAATCGTCGACTCGAAAACAGACGAAGTGGTCCGAGAGATTCCTTCGAAAAAACTGATGGATGTATACGCAGCCATGAAGGAGTTTGTCGGATTGCTCATCGACCGGAAAATTTGAGGAGGTACCTAGCATATGCGAATTAGCGGATTAGCAACAGGGATGGACACGGAACAGATCATCAAAGACATGATGAACGCCCACCGTATTCCAATAAATAAAATTACACAGAAGAAGCAATACCTAGAATGGCAGTTGGATGATTATCGGGCAGTGAATAGGCAATTGTTTGATTTTAGTCAGAACATCTTTGATAACATGATTCTATCTAAGAACTTCAATCAGAAGAATGTCACGATATCAGCTCCTGATGATGTTGCTATTAAAAATATAAGTTCAACAAGTGATTTTTCGGGAACAATTGAAATTCACCAGCTTGCTAAAAATGCCACTTTGCAAGGCAGGGAGATTAAAAAGGCTTCAGATGAAAAATATACGACTGAAGAAATACAAGCACTAAAAATTTCAGAGTTATCGAAAGTCCCTTCCGATTTTACAATTACAGTTACAGCACCGGGTATGAATGAACCCAAAACTCTTACCTTTACTGCAGATGACACAATTGGCAATGTTATAAAGAAAATTAATGAGGAAACAGGTATTAGTGCGTTTTATGATGAATTTACCGGAACAATCGCCACGTCCGCTAAAAATGGTGGTTCGGATAAATTGCAAATAACAGGAGGATTAGCCGTAGCGCTTGAAATAAATGGCGAGTCTACAAACGGACAAAATGCTATATTTACTTTCAACGGGTTGAAAACGGAACGTTCATCAAATACTTTTCAGATTAATGGTTTTGAATTAACGCTTAAGCAAGTCACGTCCCCATTAAATGCCGATGGAACGGTTGCGACAGGTGGAAAGGTTGTTTCATTCAACTCATCACCTGATACAGAAAAAATCTTCGAAAACGTCGTCAAGTTTATTGATGATTACAATAAACTAATCGAAGATCTGAACAAACAGATTCGCGAGCCGAAACATCGTTCATTCCAACCTCTTTCAGACGAACAGAAAAAAGAAATGAAAGAGAAAGAAATTGAGCTTTGGGAAGAAAAAGCGAAAAGCGGTACATTGCGTAATGACTCTACTATCTCAAGTTTGTTGACACAAATGCGTACGGCGCTTTCCGGTTCTATTGATAAACAATCTTTGAGCAGTATTGGTATCTCGACGTCTAATAACTATTTGGACCATGGAAAGTTAATTATCGATGAAGATAAATTGAAACAGGCCATTTCAGAAGATCCGGGTAATGTGCATAAGTTATTCTCATTTGATGCCGGCAAGGATGCAAGTAAAACTGAGCACGGTTTCGCACGCCAACTTCGGACAATCGTTGACGATGCACAAAAATCCATCGCAAAACGGGCAGGAAAAGTCGGTGACGTGAACGATACATTTACACTAGGTAAAAACTTGAACGACATGAACAAGCAAATCGAACGTTTCGAAGACCGCTTGCGCATGACCGAAGACCGACTGTGGAAACAATTCACCGCAATGGAACGTGCAATTCAACGTTCAAACATGCAATCCGCAAGCCTCATGAACGCATTTGGCGGCGGAATGTAAGAATTAAATGTTGTCCAATGACTTTTGATAACTGAGGGCAAGCAGTATTTTTCTTGCTCGTAAAAAGTGGTTTCTAGAAAATCGCCAGAAAAGGCGACACTCCTGCGGGAAAGCGAGACAGCTGAGACCCTGCAGGAAGAGCCGTTACGAAGGACGGCTTTTGCGACCAAAAGCAAAGCGTTGGGAGCAGCTGTCTAATTTCTGCAAAGGACACAGAAATTAGACAAATCGAACCCTTCGTTGTTCGATTGGCTCAGCGCTCGCCCGCGGAAAGGGAGCCGTTCTGGCGATTTTCGTTCTTACCGGACAACCATAAAAAGGAGAAATTCAACCAATGGCAATTAATAATCCATATGCAACGTATCAAAACAATACTGTGAACACATCGACGCCTGGCGAATTGACGCTCATGCTCTATAACGGATGCTTGAAATTCATTCTACAGGCAAAAAAAGCATTGGAACAAGGAAACATCGAAGAGAAAAATACAGCGACGCAAAAAGCACAAGCGATTGTGTCCGAGCTCATGATCACGTTGGACATGTCCGTACCCGTTTCCGAAAACATGATGGTGCTCTATGATTTCGTCAACAACCGCCTTATCGAAGGAAATATTAAAAACGACATCGCGCTATACGACGAAGCGGCAGGAATTATTACGGAGTTTCGCGATACGTGGAAACAAGTGATTCAAATCAATCGCACGAAGCAGTACGCGAACACGGACGAAATATGATACGGCCGGCGATGATCCGGTGGCAGGAAACGGCGCAGCAGCTGTTGTCCGCGACTAGCCGCACCGAAGAAGAGCATCGGGATGCCGTCATCGATGAAATTAATCGGCTGCTTGATGAAAGGGATGCCTTGCAGACGGAAATCGTCGCACCTTTCACTCCAGAAGAAGAGGAATTAGGCAAGGAGCTCGTCGCACTCGAAAAAGAAGTCGCCGAGGCCCTTGCCTCCTATACGAAATTGATCCGCTCGGACATTACCGCTGCCCAGTCGAAGAAAGAACACGTGAAAAGCTACGTCAATCCTTATGGCAAAGTGGCGCGAGACGGGACGTTCTACGATACGAAACAATAATTGACCAATCAGGAAGACCTGGTTGGTTTTTTCATGACCGACTTAATTTGAAATCATATTGTTATATATTTACATAAGTTGTTATCCGTTTGGAGGTCTTTAAATGAATATTAATCAGTTAATGAAACAGGATTGGTTGCAGAAAAATCGCATTATGATCATAGGATTTGGGATTGCAGGAGGTCTAGGGTTAATTGCGCAGCTTATTCAACAATCACCGCTCGCCATCATCCTTTCAGTCGCCGTACCGTTTACGATTGCGCTTCTATTTTATCTATTCAGTGTGAAATGGGACAGGCTTTCCCCTTTCGTTCCTTATGTTTTGCTCTTATCGAATTTCGTAATTGCGCTCGGTGTCATTTATTTCTCGGAAGCGAATTTAGGAACCATTGGGATTATCGTGCTCATTTTAGCTCTCTCCGCAATCCATGGGAAAATGTTGATCATGGGGTTCGGGTTATTGCTAGGCATCATCGCACTCCTCTTGAATAATTTTAATTTCGTAGAACCTGAACTTGTTAACGCGAGCGGAAGTAATCTGCTCTTGTTATTCTTCCTCGCTGGAATCGTTTTGTTTTTAGTCGTCCGGCAAAATGCCAAGGTATTTTTACAAGTGGAAGAGTTGATGGCGTTGACGGAAGCGAAAGTGCAAGAAGAAGAGCGGTTGAAAACTAAAATGGAAAATGCATTCGAGACAATCACCGGATACTTGGCACGTCTGCAGGAAAGTTCCGTATCATCCTCTGCCTCCCAACGAGAAATGCTCGTGGCAATCAATGAAGTGAGCATTGGCAGTCAGCATCAGGCTGATCATATTTCGGACATCGCCGACGAGGCGGAACGTACGAATGATGTTGTCAACAGTGTATCCATCGGGTTTGAAAGCATCGTCACCGAGTCGCATAATGCAGGTGAGCAAGCGGAAATCGGTGCTGCGAACATGTCAGACTTGAAAAGGAATATGGAGCTATTCTCGGATTCTTTCAAAGAGCTCAATGAAACGTTCCAAGCGTTATCGGCAAAAATTACAGAGACGAATGAATTTGCAACGTCCATTCAAGCAATTACGAACCAGACGAATTTATTGGCGCTGAATGCTTCGATTGAGGCAGCCCGTGCAGGAGAATTTGGTAAAGGGTTTGCGGTCGTTGCCGAGGAAATCCGGAAACTCGCGGGCATGACAGATCAGACATTGCATAAGATCAACCAGAACTTGCGTGATGTGAATGAATACAACGATTTGGCAGTAATGAAAATGGAGGAGGGAATCGAACAGCTGACGGTCCAGTCGACGGTTGCGGAAGAATCCGTGCAGTCCTTCAATTCCCTTTACACGGCAATGGATACGTTGAAAGAAAATCTGACGTCGTTCATAGACGAGTTCCAGACAATTGCTCAGAATAGCGAAAAGATCCAGCAACGGACGATGGATTTTGCGTCAATCGTACAGCAGAGCACTGCAGCAACTGAAGAATTGAATGCGACATTGACAGAGGCCGTCAATGAGCAGCAGCAGATGGCTACGTATATCCAAAAGACACATGATGAAGCGATTCGTTTAAAGGAATAAAGTATGGTGCCCCGGAGTAATTCGGGGCTATTTTTTATATGGAACTATTTTACTATTCGTGATACATTGAAAATAGAGATAGGATTAACGGAACTGGCAAGGGGGAATGGAAATGGAAGTAGACAATGTGGATAAATTATTGCAAGAGCAATTTGCGAAGAAGAACTTCATATTATTCATCACACTCGGCGCGTCAGCCTTAATCGGAGCAATCTATTATTTTGTAACCGGGCAAGATGCCTTGAAGACGATCAGCATGACGATACCTTTGACAACGTCAATCATTCTCTATCTTTTATCGCGGAAAATTACATTCATTGAAAAGCTGTTTCCATGGGTAATTATCGGGATTACCGCGGGTGCTACCATTTTTAATGGAGTTGTCGGGGACCCGTCTATCACGACAGCCGGGATTGCTTTTTTTATTGCCGGAATCGCAAGCGTCCACGTATCGATAGGGATTATGTCGTACGGCTTTGCATTGTCCATACTTGTCATGATTGTATTTTTGACGAACTATCCGTATCAGGAGCAGATTGCGTCCAGCAAAGGGAGCATGGTTCTTCCGCTCGTCCTTATGGCTGTCGGACTGCTCATCCAAATTAGGCAGACGAAGAAATTGGAGTCTCGCGTGAACCAATTCACGGCAGAACAGGCAGAGCTGGCGAAGGAAGAGGAACGGAAGCACCGTAGTTTGAATGCAAACGTCGAGCAAGTGGCGGATGATTTGACGTCAATCGGAAAAACGGCCGAGCGTCATTTAGCTTCGCAGCAGGAATTGCTTGAAATCATGGATGCCCTTGCAACCGGTGTGGAGCAGGAAGCGGAGCAGATCAGCAGGATCGCTGAAAATGCCGAGCGGACGCAGGATGATGTAATTGAAATGCGAAACGAGACGCAATCGATGGTTGTTGAAGCAACGGAATTACGTACGGAATCTGATGAAGTCGTCAGCTTGATGCGCAATGTGCGGATCGGGATGGAAGAAGTCGAGCAACTGTTGAATGAGCTGAATGGTTCATTCGGCGCACTTACTCAAAACATTGAACGGACAAACACGCTTGCAAAATCGATCGCGAGGATTACCGAGCAGACGAATCTATTAGCATTAAATGCGTCGATAGAGGCGGCACGCGCTGGGAATCATGGAAGAGGTTTTGCGGTTGTAGCGGAAGAGATCCGGAAATTGGCTCATATGACTGCGGAGACGCTGTCGGAAATAAACGGTAATTTGAACGATGTGAATACGATGAACGGTCGTTCTCGGGAAAATCTGACGGCAAGCACCGGGAAATTAAAGTTTCAAGGTGCGATGACTGTCCAGGCGGAGCAGAAAATCGAACGGATGCATCAAACATTGGATGGGCTGCATCGGAAGTTTGAAATGTTTGATTCCAAAATGAAAATCATTTCTAAAGAAACGTCCGATATCGGTGAAATGACTGGAGCTTTTGCGGATCTGCTGGCGCAATCAAGTGCGGCACTGGAAGAAGTGAATGCGACGGTGCATGCGACAGTTGCCGACAACGAGCAGATCGTCAGGACTTTGGACAGAACGATGAGAAAAACGAGGGAGTTGGCTGAAGTTCGATAAATCTCCTGGGATTTGGTATACTGAATATAGGGAATA
Organism: Sporosarcina sp. Marseille-Q4943; assembly: GCF_943736995.1. Classification (GTDB taxonomy): domain Bacteria; phylum Bacillota; class Bacilli; order Bacillales_A; family Planococcaceae; genus Sporosarcina. The sequence goes on from NZ_CALSFT010000002.1 coordinate 943,272, forward strand.
GAAAGGGAACGGAGTGGTGAAATGCTGTATAAGCGTCAGGAGTATTTCAGGCATTCATTTGGAACTCCGCTGAAAGCGTCATTTCGGATTCTCATCGGGGAGGCTGCGAACGAGTCCAATCCGGGAGATTGCCTATTGCTCGATATCAGTCCAGGAGGCACGAAAATTGCAACAGATTTCAATTTGCCGGTAGAGAAGGAGCCAGTCTCTGTGCGGCTTCACTTCACCCTTTTTGAAACGCCGATCGACATCGGTGGGAAGGTTGTTTGGAAGAAGCAATCCGTCGGAGGTTTCCAATACGGCATTGACTTTGTTGAAGATCCTTCCATTTCAAAGCTGATTGTCGATGAACTGAAGATCCGCAGGCGGACGGAAGTCGGGGCAACGGACGGGAAGAAAAGCTAATAACTCCAACGTGATGATTCCGTCACATTTCGACAAGGTTTTAATCTTCCTTCAATATAAAGAAGGAAATTAAAATATAGATGTAGAAGTATACATTAACGGTTAATTAAAGGAGGAGTTCATATGCTAGACTTTAACATCCGAGGGGAAAACCTTGAGGTAACTCCGGCAATACGTGAGTACGTCGAGAAGAAAGTACAGAAGCTCGAAAGATACTTCACAGAGGGCGCGAACGCAACAGCCCACGTCAACCTGAAAGTGTATAACGACAAACAGACTAAAGTGGAAATTACAATTCCGATGAAGAATTTGACTCTTCGGGCGGAGGAGCGTCATGATGACATGTACGCTGCAATCGACTTGATCGTCGACAAGCTCGAACGTCAAATCCGGAAATATAAAACAAGAGTGAACCGCAAATTCCGCGAACGCGAAGGCGTCGCAGCCTTCCTGCAATCCGTGGAGAAGGAAAGGAACGGCAATGAAGAAGCATTAGGTGAAGATGCTGAATTCCAAGTCGTCCGTACAAAACAGTTCGACTTGAAGCCGATGGACCAAGAGGAAGCCATCCTCCAAATGAACATGCTCGGCCACAGCTTCTTCATCTTCACAGACGCCGAATCCGACGGCACAAACATCGTCTACAAACGTAGAGACGGTAAATACGGATTAATTGAAACAAATTAAATGGTCATCAACCACCCCCGGAGAAATCCGGGGGTTTTACTTCGATTACAGATTATTATCAAGTTCCGTTGATTGAAGCGAAAGGCGGCGACTCCTGCCAACGCCGTAACGAAGAACGGCGTTTGCGAGCACAAGCGCAGCGTTGCGAGCAATATTTTTTGCGACCCTAAGGGAGCAGGATTTTGCAGGATGCCTTAATTTCTGCCAAAGGCGCAGAAATACGGCAAATCGAACCCTTCGCTGTTCGATTGGCTCACCGCTCGCCCTCGGAAAGCGTCCGCCTGGAACGGAAATCCGTTTTCGAAAGTGAAAGAGTGACATATAAAACGATTTTTCAAAAATCCCCTTCTAAATCACCCGGACTATTTGCACCATGCTTTTTACAATGTTAAAATGAAGGGTGAACTTAATGAGGATGTGACGTATATGCTTGGCGTATTGAATAAAATGTTTGATCCGAATAAAAGAGATTTAAAACGTCTAGAAAAGATTGCAGATAGAGTCGAAGAGCATGCGACCGAAATGGAGCAGCTTTCCGATGAACAACTGAAAGCGAAAACGGTAGAATTCCAGGAACGGGTTGCGAACGGCGAATCGCTCGACGACATTCAGCCGGAAGCGTTCGCGGTCGTCCGTGAAGCTTCGCGCCGTGTACTTGGCATGTATCCGTTCCGTGTACAAATCATGGGTGCGGCTGCTTTGCATGAAGGGAATATCGCTGAAATGAAGACCGGGGAAGGGAAGACGTTGACGTCAACGCTCTCGGTTTATTTGAATGCGCTGGAAGGCAAAGGCGTCCACGTCGTAACGGTGAACGAATACCTCGCGAGCCGTGATGCGAATGAGATGGGCGAGCTATTCGAATTCCTCGGAATGACAGTCGGCTTAAACTTGAACAGCTTGTCGAAAGAGGAAAAGCGCGAAGCGTATGCAGCGGACATTACGTATACGACGAACAATGAGCTAGGGTTCGACTACTTGCGCGACAATATGGTTTTGTATGACGAGCATAAAGTGCAGCGTCCGCTTCATTATGCGGTCATTGACGAAGTCGACTCCATTTTGATCGATGAGGCACGTACGCCGTTGATCATTTCCGGACAAGCGGCGAAATCGGCGGAGCTTTACCGATTGGCAAACCGTTTCGTCATTACGCTCAAAAAGGAAGAGGATTACTCCTATGACGAGTCGACGAAAGGTGTCGTTTTGACGGAATCGGGTATCGAAAAGGCAGAGAAAGCTTTCGGCATCGAGAACTTGTTTGACTTGAAGCATGTCACGTTGAACCATGCGATCAACCAATCGTTGAAGGCGCATGCGAGCATGCATATCGACGTCGATTACGTCGTCCAGGAAGGCGAAGTCGTCATCGTCGATTCATTCACGGGCCGTTTGATGAGTGGCCGCCGTTACAGCGATGGCTTGCATCAGGCGATTGAGGCGAAGGAAGGCTTGGAAGTCCAGAATGAAACGATGACGCTTGCAACGATCACATTCCAGAACTTCTTCCGGATGTATGACAAGCTATCCGGTATGACGGGTACAGCGAAAACGGAAGAGGAAGAGTTCCGTAATATTTACAATATGAATGTCATCGCCATCCCGACGAATCGGCCGATCGCACGGGACGATCGTCCGGATCTCATCTACGCTTCGATGGACGGGAAATTCAAGGCGGTTGCCGAAGACATTAAAGAACGCCATCAAAAAGGGCAGCCTGTCCTTGTCGGTACAGTGGCAATCGAAACGTCTGAAATCATCTCGAATTACTTGAAGAAATACGGCATTCCACATAATGTATTGAATGCGAAAAATCATGGCCGTGAAGCCGAAATTATCTTGGGAGCTGGGCAAAAAGGCGCTGTGACGATTGCGACGAACATGGCGGGCCGTGGTACGGATATTAAACTTGGTGAAGGCGTACAAGAGGTTGGTGGACTTGCTGTCATCGGTACGGAACGGCATGAATCACGCCGTATCGACAACCAGCTGCGCGGACGTTCAGGCCGTCAAGGAGATCCGGGTGTGACGCAGTTCTACCTGTCCCTTGAGGATGAATTGATGCGCCGGTTCGGTTCCGAGCAAATGAAAGGCATGATGACAAGGCTTGGCATGGACGATACGACGCCGATCCAATCGAAGATGGTATCGCGTTCCGTCGAGTCTGCGCAGAAACGTGTCGAGGGTAACAACTTTGATTCCCGGAAACGTTTGCTGCAATACGACGATGTGCTCCGTCAACAGCGTGAAATCATTTACAAGGAACGTAATGAAGTGCTCGCATCAGAGAATATCCGCGACGTTCTTGAAGGCATGCTGACGAATGTCATCGATCGTGTCGTTGAGATGCATGCGCCTGAAGACAAAGATTCGGAATGGAAATTGAAAGGTCTTGAAGATTTCCTCGGTGCAAACCTTCTTCCGGAAGGCCGACTCACGGTTGCGGACATGGAAGGAAAATCTGAAGAAGAATTGAAATCAATGATTCACGATGCGGTCATTGAACGATATAATGAGAAGGAAGCTGAAATGTCCGAGGACCGGATGCGCGAATTTGAAAAGGTCGTCCTTCTTCGTGCGATCGATTCAAAATGGACCGACCATATCGACGCGATGGATCAATTGCGTCACGGAATCCATTTACGTGCATATGGCCAAACGGATCCACTTCGTGCGTATCAAGCGGAAGGCTTCGCCATGTTCGAGGATATGGTAACAGCTATCGAAAACGATGCCGCGAAATATGTCATGAAGGCTGAAATCCGCAACAACCTCGAGCGTGAGGAAGTCGCAAAAGGGCAGGCCGTCAACCCGAAAGAGGACGGCGAAAAAGTGACGAAAAAGCCGGTGCGCCGCGCGGTCAACATTGGTCGTAATGACCCGTGTCCTTGCGGAAGCGGCAAAAAGTACAAAAACTGCCACGGCAAATAATTGTTGCCCGGCACGAAACGCAACAACTTTACTTCCCATCAAAAGCCGTCACGAAGAACGGCTTTTGCGAGTAAAAGCGTAGCGTTACGAGCAGTAAGCAGAAGGCAATCTCAGTTTTATATTTCAGGAGGAACAACTATGATGGAATTATCCGATGTGCGGAACGAGCTAGACAAAACAGCTAAGAAATTAGCGGACTTCAGGGGGTCTCTTTGACTTAGAAAACAAAGAGGCACGTATGCAAGAATTGGACGAAGTGATGCTGGAGCCAGGCTTCTGGGATAACCAGGAAAACGCGCAAAAAGTCATTTCAGAATCGAATGCATTGAAGGCGTCAGTCGGTTCATTCCACGAATTGAACGACACGCAGGAAAATTTGGAGATGACGCTTGAATTGCTTCGTGAAGAAGCCGACGAAGAGCTGCAAGAAGAATTGGTCTCCGAGTTGAAAGAGTTCAAGAAAAAAATGGAAGACTTCGACTTGCAAATGCTATTGAGCGACGAGTTCGACAGCAGCAATGCCGTCCTTGAAATCCATTCAGGCGCAGGCGGAACGGAGTCACAAGACTGGGCTTCCATGCTGCTGCGCATGTATACAAGATGGGCAGAGGATCAAGGCTATAAAGTGGAGACGCTTGACTATCAAGCTGGGGACGAAGCCGGCGTGAAGTCCGTGACGCTTTCCATCAAAGGCCATAATGCGTACGGCTATTTGAAAGCGGAAAAAGGCGTCCACCGCCTCGTCCGTATTTCGCCGTTCGATTCTTCCGGCCGTCGCCACACGTCCTTCTCTTCTGTAGAAGTGATGCCTGAGTTCGACGGAGACATCGATATCGAAATCCGGACGGAAGACTTGAAGATCGATACGTACCGTTCAAGCGGCGCGGGCGGCCAGCACGTCAATACGACGGATTCCGCAGTACGGATTACGCATATTCCAACGGGGGCGATTGTGACGTGTCAAACAGAACGTTCACAAATCAAAAACCGTGAGCGTGCGATGAACCTCTTGAAAGCGAAGCTTTATCAAATAAAGGTTGAAGAGGAAGAAGCTCGTCTAGCTGAAATTCGTGGCGAGCAAAAAGAGATCGGCTGGGGCAGCCAGATCCGTTCTTACGTGTTCCACCCGTACTCCATGGTGAAGGATCACCGTACGAACGAGGAGTCCGGAAATGTCGGTGCAGTAATGGACGGGGAAATCGATATGTTCATTAACGCATATTTACGTTCGAAAATTTCATAATGAAAACAAAAAAAGCGCACTCCGGTGCGCTTTTTTTGTTTTGTTCAACAAGATTGAAATGCCGTATTTATGATATCGATCAATTCCCGGGATTTATCGATCAATTGCCATTGGATATCAATCATTTCCTCCGACTTATCGTTCATTTCCTGACATTTATCAATCATTTCCCAAGACTTATTGTCATTTCGTGACTAACGAACTACACAAGTGCCAATGAAGTTTTGAAATTCCCTTTTATGTGTATAGTAAAAGGTAAAGGCGAGGAAAACCGATTGGTGAAAAACTTTCCATTTTGTCATCAATTTGATAAAAATGGGCACCGTACCTCACGGTGTTGGATCCCAATCCTTTGGTATACTAGGGGATGTAGCATAACTTTTTGACAGGAGGAAACAACAATGAAGAACAAGCTAGTAGCAATGATGTTTGGTGCGGCGCTTGTACTTGGCGCATGTGGAGGCGGAGACAATGCAAACGACTCCGGCAACGGAAACGGTGAGACAGCTGCCGTAGATGCAGATAAAGTTTTCCAAAAGAGTTGCGCGACTTGTCATGGCGGCAATCTTGAAGGACGCGGAAATGCACCGGCATTGGCGAACATCGGATCAGAGCTTTCTGAAGAGGAAATCCATGACATTATTCAAAACGGTCAGGGCGGCATGCCAGGTGGATTGATCCAAGGGGAAGAATTGGATGCTGTTACAAAATGGCTAGCTGAAAAGAAATAAGTTATTTGAAAACGCAATGGGTCATAACAAACCTGTTGCGTTTTTTTATGTGGATGAAAACCAATTGGAAATTCATACCCTTACTATTGCAGGGATATTACATAGCAGTGGCTCAATATGCTGAATTCCATGCTTTATATCAAAAAATCTACTATTGTTTTCATAGTGAAAAAGGGAAGCTCGCGCCTTTCGTGGGAATTTGACAGTTCAAGTGATTATATTGTTGAATCGTGCTGGGCCAAATGAAACATATCTGTAATACTTAGCAAGCCTATACATGTTATAATGAATTTGTCGGCAAAAAATGAGGAATACAATACGATTCAGGTGGTTTTTACATGATTGTAATGAAAGATGTTTATAAGAAATACCCGAACGGGGTCGTTGCTGCGAACGGCATCAACGTCGAAATTGGTCGAGGCGAGTTCGTTTATGTCGTTGGACCTAGCGGAGCGGGGAAATCGACGTTCATTAAAATGATGTATCGCGAGGAATCCCCGACAAAAGGCGACATAATCATCAACGGCATAAATCTTGCGACGTTGAGGAATAAGAGAGTCCCTTATTTGAGAAGGCAGATCGGCGTCGTTTTCCAAGACTTTAAACTGCTTCCTAAATTGAATGTTTACGAGAATGTCGCATTTGCGCTTGAAGTGATCGAGGAATCACCGAAGCAGATTCGCCAAAAAGTGAATGATGTGTTGGCGCTGGTCGGATTGACGCAAAAGGCGAGGATGTTCCCGAATGAGTTATCGGGCGGCGAACAGCAACGGGTTTCCATAGCCCGATCGATCGTCAATGTCCCGAAGGTCGTCATAGCGGACGAGCCTACAGGTAACCTGGATCCGGATACATCTTGGGAAATTATGAAGATATTTGAACAGATAAATGCGCGAGGCACGACAATCGTCATGGCCACGCATAATAAAGAGATAGTAAATACAATCAGACATCGGGTCATCGTCGTGGATGGCGGCATGATCACAAGAGATGAATATGAAGGGGTATACGATTATGAAAGCTAGGACGATGGGGCGGCATCTCAGAGAAAGCCTGAAAAGCCTCGGCCGGAACAGCTGGATGACGTTCGCCTCTGTCAGTGCGGTTACCGTCACACTTCTGCTCGTCGGGGTGTTCATCGTTATCATGATGAACTTGAACCAGTTGGCGGATAATATTGAGAACGATGTAGAAATTAAAGTCATCACGGAACCGGCTGCAGATGCCGAGGCTGTGAAAACGTTGGAAAAGCAAGTCCGGAAAACACCCGGTGTAAGCGAGGTCATACATGCGTCCAAGGACGAAGAATTGGACAAGATGATTAGTTCCTTCGGGGATGAATTGAACCTTTATAAACAGAGCAATCCATTAGGGGACGCTCTCTATGTAAAAGCGACAGATCCGCACAAGACGGCTGAAGTCGCCAAGAAGATCGAATCGTACGACAACGCGTATCAAGTCGTCTATGGTGAAGGGAAAATTGAGAAATTATTCAATGTACTCAATATGAGCAGAAACATTGGAATGGTGCTCATTTTGGCCCTATTATTCACTGCTATGTTCTTAATTTCAAATACGATCCGTCTCACAATTGTTGCGAGAGGACGAGAAATTGAGATTATGAAACTCGTAGGCGCCACGAATAGCTTTGTGCGAATCCCATTTGTACTCGAAGGTGTGTGGCTAGGTATTCTCGGGTCGATTATTCCAATGGTCGTCATTTCCGTTTCATACTACGAGCTTTATACACAATGGCAGCCTAGATTGCAGAATGAATTATTCCAATTATTGAATGCTACACCTTTCATTCTCCAAGTGAATGGGCTTCTACTATTCATGGGCGTATTTATCGGCGTATGGGGCAGTTTCATGTCTGTCCGTAAATTTCTTAGAATCTAATAGGCTGTCAAACAAAAGCGGGGAGTGCTGTAGGGTCCCCTGATAACGGCCTGATTGTGATCGAAACAACCTGCAGCATTAGCTTAAAGGGGGAAATAAGAAGTTGAACAAGCGCAAATGGATTATGGCAAGTTTTGCTATCGTCTTCCTGTTGACGTCGGTTGTAGGCGGATCAGGGGCTTTGGCAAGTTCATTGAATGATTTGAAGAAGGAACAAAAGCTGAACCAACAGAAAAAGCAAAATCTGAAATCCAGTATGAATAATAAAGAGAATGCGATCAAGGCGACTGAGAATGAAATTGATAAGTTTTTAAAACAAATCAGTGCCTTGAATAAAGAAATTGAAGAAACGAACGCAAATATGAACCGTGTCATTACTAAGATCAACAAAACGAATGAAGAGATCGATGCTTTGAAGGCATCGATCGAGGATCTTGAGAATAAGATCGCTGAACGTGACGTCGTCCTTCGGGAACGGGTGCGTGCAATGCAAGTGAAGGGCAACGATGTAAATTATATAGACGTCCTGCTCGGAGCAAACAGTTTCGCAGATTTCATCGACCGTTTTTCAGCAGTCACATCGCTGATGGATGCAGACCGCGATATTATGCGAAAACAGCAGGAAGATATCGAGCAGCTGGAAGCGGAAAAAGCTCTCGTTGAGAAGAAATTAAGTGAACTGAAAGATAGTAAAGCACAGCTTGAGAAATTGAAAGCGAACCTTCAGTCGAAGAAAAAAGAGAAAAATAAAGTGATTGATCAATTGGAAGCGGAGCAGGAAAGGCTTTCAAGGGAAAAGAAACAATTAGAGAAGGAATTCCACGAAGCAATTGAAGTCGATGCACAGTTGGAGAAGAAAATAATCGCTGAACAGAAACGTATGGCGGAAATCGCTCGTAAAGAGGCAGAACGCAAACGGAAAGCGAGAGAGGCGGCTGCAGCGAAAAAACCGGGCGCATTGCCGCAAGTATCAAACGGCTTCTGGACGAGACCGGCGAATGGAACGTATTCCTCTTCGTTCGGCTGGCGGATACACCCAATCTATGGTACGAAGCGTCAACACCGTGGAGCTGACATTGCAGCACCGATCGGAACGCCGGTCGTAGCGGCCGGGGACGGAGTCGTTTCCTATGCGGGGAGCATGGGAGGCTACGGGAATGTCATTATGATTACCCATTCAACAAACGGCGGCATCTTCACGACAGTATATGCCCATCTATCGAAAATCAGCGTCAGCAGCGGACAAGTTGTTGACAAAGGCACCTATATCGGAGCTATCGGCAATACGGGAGCATCCACGGGTCCTCACTTGCATTTCGAAATGCACATTGGGAACTGGACGGCATCCGGTCCGAGCGCTGTGAATCCGTTACGATATGTATCATTTTAACTAAAACTTTTAGAACTGTACCCCGATTGGTCATCAATCTGAGGTGCAGTTCTTTTTTTGTGGTCCTTTTCAGGCTTGCGCTGAATGATATTTTCACCTTCTACTGCAAGTTCACAAAGTCTTCCCATTTGTACGCGATACTGGAAGCATTATGCTCGCAACATCGATTTTTTTCCTTTAGCATTACCATATACGGAGTAAAGGGGTTAACCTCGGATGACTGTCACAAAACTGTTTTTAATCGGTAATTTCACGGCCCCGTCAACGTGGGTCGCTCTCATGATTGCATTCATTCTTTCATATATTGCTATCCGGCTAAAATTCGGCAAACAGCCCGCAAGCCGGTTCGGGGACGCCATTTTTTATATCATCATTATATGGAAGTTGTCGGTCATCATTACCGATTTCAAGATTGTCATCAAGGCACCGTTCGCACTTCTTTATTTCAACGGAGGGACGTTCGGTTTCATCCTTGGATTGGCCATCGTCGCGTTCAAGATGTGGGTCGATTGGCGGAAAGGCAGAATTGATAAGGATATGTTCGTCGTCCTATTTATAGGCGCTGTTTCTGTCCAAGCCGTCTTCCAAGTGATGATGGTGCTGTTGAATGAAGGCAGCTTGATTGCACGTGTTGGAACGGCTGTCATCTTCCTAGGACTTTTATTTTTCATTTGGAAAAACTCACATTCAAGCGGAAGCCATATCGTTCAACTATCTTTGCTGTTCATTGCAGCCCATGTCTTTGTCGCTTCCATCCAGCCGAAAGGTTTGATGAATCCGCCACTGCTTGTGACGTTGCTGATCGGCTTATTTTTCACGGTTCTTTTTGTGAAGGGACCTACATTTGAACAAACAGACGGAGGTAAATAGGATGAATAAGAAAGTGATCGGTTACGTAATCGCCGCGTTGCTCATCGGATCGATGGTCGTAATCATGGTCAACGAAAATTTAAAAAAAGCGGATCCGATTGATAAGTCCAACGTGCTTATCGAATCGAAGGACGGATCAGGGGAATTTGCAGCAGGTGAAGTCGGACTGGACTTCGGAAATCTCCCGCCCGACTTCGAATTGACGACATTGGATGGCGATACGCTCAAATTGTCCGAACTGAAAGGGAAAAAAGTCGTTCTCAATTTCTGGGCAACATGGTGTCCGCCATGCAAGGCGGAAATGCCGCATATGCAAAATTACTACCGGAATTCTGCGGAAGAGAATAATGTGGAAATCGTCGCTGTCAATTTGACGAGCAGTGAGAACCGGGGCGTGAAAGTTGTGCGGGAATTCATTGATTCATACGGATTGACGTTTAAGATTCCGTTGGATGAAACAGGGATTGTCGGAGAGGAATATCAAGTGTTCCAAATTCCAACGACCTATATGCTGAATACGGATGGGACGATCTCCCAAATCGTAAAAGGGCCGATGGATGAAGCAACTTTGGAAACACTCATTGATGATTTAGATTGAGGAAAGCCGGATTTCTGTTGTCGTAACATGCCCATCCCGTTCATATAGTGGACGGAGGAGGGATGTTATCGATGCGCAGAAGCCGGTTTTTAGTTTTTGCGATATTAGCGGTAATGGCGGCAGGCGTATTTCTAGTGTTGGACGGTTGCTCGTCGGATAAAGGAAAAAGGGCGGATTCGACATTGAAAGAGGCGTTTCCCGTCATTAACGAAGCGTATGGCCTCATCCAGGAGAAAGCGGTGTACCCGGTCGAAGGGGACAGGCTCATTGAAGGCGCGTTGCGAGGAATGGCGGATGTCATCGGCGATCCATATTCCACTTATCTTACGGAGGAGGAGGCCGAGTCGCATCGGGAATCACTCGCCGGAGAGAAAGTCGGAATCGGCGCGGAAATAACGAGGTCTGGCGGCAGGTATATTATCGTTGCACCCATTAAAGGGTCTCCTGCTGAAAAAGCGGGGCTGCAGCCTTATGACGAGATCGTGCGTATTAACGGGGAAGCACTAGGTGGCTTGACGTTGCAGGACGTCGTCAAGAAGATTCGGGGCAAGGAAGGGACCGCCTTGGAAATGACGATTTACAGGCCTGACTTGAATAAGCATCTTGAGTTGAAAGTGATGCGTGACGTCATTCCAGTGAAAACGGTAACAGCTGAATTGATGGAGGAAAGGGGCACGAAATTCGGTTACATAGCGTTGACGATGTTCGGTGATGAAACGGCTGCCGAATGGAAGAAGGCGACCGATGAAATGATCAAAGGCGGTGCCGAGGCACTTGTAATCGATGTCCGCGGTAATCCGGGCGGCTATTTGCGCGCGGTCGGTGAAGTTGCAGGAAGTTTATTGCAGGAGGATTCGGTCTTCGCCTATATGCAAAATGCAAAAGGCCAATTGACGCCGCTCGTCGTGGAGCCTTCCGAGAATTTCAAGTTTGATGAAAAACTGAAAAAGATCCCTGTCGTCTTGCTTCAGGATAAAGGGAGCGCATCTGCGAGCGAAGTGCTAAGCGGCGCATTGAAAGACTTGAAAAGAGGCTTCATTATAGGAAAGGTGAGCTTCGGAAAAGGGACTGTCCAAGATACGATGGAGCTTTCGAATGGCGGAGAAATGAAACTGTCGACCCATAAATGGCTCACACCGAAAGAGACGTGGATCCATGGAAAAGGCGTCGGTGTCGATTTGGAGTCGGAGCAAAACAAGCTGTTCACAGAGCATATCCGATTCTCGACAGATGTCTATGCTGTCGGTGATTATCATGAGGATATCGCATACGCTCAAAGGTTGTTGGCGGGCCTCGGCTATTCGCTCGAACGGGACGACGGCTATTTTGACGAGTCGACAGCTATTGCCGTCCACGAATTCCGGGTAGATGCAAAAGTGTCCTCCGAGAGCATCATGGACCGCAAATTCTTCGCGGCAATCCGTGAACGGGTTGAGAATTATCGAAAAGATAAAGCAAATGATATTCAGCTGCAAGTCGCGATTGGATATGTGCATCATTTGTTGAGTAATTGAATTGTTCCTCCCTGCACCTGCAGGGAGTTTTTTTATTGAGAATAGTAGTAATTACCTGGAAGAGAAGACTCAATTCAGAGAAAATTTCTCGGCTGTCTCACACGTGAGACGTTTCTTTTGATACAATAGGGAATAATCATGTTTTCGGGGATGGGATGGTGACAGTTGATGAGTGAACAAGTACTAATGGATCTGTTAGAAGCTATTGCACTATTTTTCCTGAATCCAGTTTGGTTGGTTGCCGTAGTGGCAGCGGTTGGTTTAGGGTATTTCCGGGTGAAACGTGAGCGGCGCAGTTTCCTTGTGCGACTTCACCCCGGCTTGACGGAAATGAAAAGGGTGCTCGCCGAATCATGGCTTCCGGCGTTGATCGTATCCGTGTTAATATCGGGAATCGGTCTGTCCGTTGATGTCGGTTGGATTGTGCTCTTTTCGGCAGTCGCCATTTTGTCGATGATCTCGTTTTATTATCAGGCAGCATCACCGATCTATTTTGCAACGATTGCATTTTTCGGCTTGTATGCTCTCCAGCAATGGATTCCGGGTACCGACACTTTGGCGTATCGAGGGTGGTCGGTTGGTGACGTCGATCTGTTCGGGGACATGGCACTTACGGTTCCTGTCATTGCAGGACTTTTCCTCATAGTGGAAGGGTTCCTCGTCCGCCGGCATACTGCCGCCTATTCTTCTCCGTTCTTGACGAAGACGAACCGCGGTTTGCGGGCGGCTGCATACAAAAGCAAACGGCTTTGGCTGTTGCCGATTGTTTTTATCGTGCCAGGGGAGTTGCTGTCGGCATTCGCGCCGTATTGGCCGCAATTTACGATAGGGGCGACCGTTTTCAGTTTACTTCCGGTACCGATCATTATCGGCTTCTCTCAAGTCGCTCGGGCAAGCTTTCCGGATGTGTTGTTCCCGAAAATTGGACAAGCGATCACCGTCATTGGGGTCGTTGTCGTTCTAGTTGGGGCATTTGCATGGTGGATGCCGATCCTCGGGTGGGCAGCTTTGATTATCGGAGTTGTCGGCAGGGTGATGCTCTCGATTATAGTCGCTGTGCGGGAACAAAAAGGCGGATTCGCTGCTGCACCACAATCGACGGGTGTCATCATAGCGGGAATTTTGCCGAACTCGCCGGGTGAAAAACTCGGATTGGTTCCAGGGGAATGCATCCGCAAGGTCAATGGCATCCAAGTGTCGAATGAAAAGGAATTGTATGATGCGATTCAAGTGAATGCAGCCCATTGCCGTCTGCAAGTGATCGGCCGCGACGGTGAAGTGCGGCTCATGCAGCAAGTGCTCTATCGTCATGATCATCACCGGTTAGGACTGCTCGTCGTCCGTTGATCCTATTCGGAAGGTTTGGTGGAAAATGGATATCGCCACATTGGAAACAAAATTGATGCTCGCCTTGTTCCTGCCTGGATTGCTCGTCGTGTTTTTCACACGAGTCACGTTCCATCATCTCGTCGGGCTCGCCTTGACGATTGCGCTCATCGCGGCATCGGTTTATGCGGGTTACACGCATAACTGGATCCTGTACGCGGCGGACGCGCTTTCGCTGACGGTCGGTTTCTGGTACGCGACGCGGATGGTGAATAGGGCGAAGAGGCAAGAAGATCAGGTGGATGAATGAATAAGAAAAAGCCGCTCCGGTGATGGAGCGGCTTTTTGGTGATTGCGGAGGTCCGCGGGTTCGCGCAGCGTTCACACTCTTTGACGCGATTGACAAATAAAGAATTACATAAATAAGCTGTAGATAGCGAGTACGCCGATCGTGCCGAGGACGACCGGCATGACACCGCCGCCTAGAAATGCGATGAGAAAGGCTGTCGCAGCGCCGATGACGCCGAACAGGATGTTGCCTTCCTGGACGAAAATGATCGCCGGGAAGATGAGCGCCCCGAGTACGGCGTAAGGAATGTTGCTGAGCACGCCGCTAACGATCGGGGGCAGCTCCTTTCCATCGAGGAATGTGAGAGGCACCATTCGTGGGATGTAGGTGACGATCGCCATTCCGAAAAGCATCCACCAATATGTCGGTCCCATTAGTATCCCTCCTTTTCCTTGTGCAGGACGTGAGCGTTTTTGCCGCGCCGTGCATAGATGACTTCAATGAGTATCGCCGAACCGAGCGTCGAGACGAGGATCGCCCAGCCGGTGGAAAGCAGGTCGCCGATATAGATGATGCAGTGGATGGCGGCTGCGACGGCAGCGAGCATGACGACTTTTCGGTTCCCTTTCATGGCGGGCACAAGCAGGCCGATGAACATGGCGTACAGGGCAATGGACATGGCAACTTGCAGGAATTCGGGCAGAGTGGCGCCGACAAGGTGGCCGGCTATTGTGAAGATGACCCAGCTGCCGTAGGCGATGATTGTTACGCCGAAAGCATAGGCAGTCGGGATTTTCCCTTCTTTTCCTGTCGCCAGAACGGAGAACGATTCGTCTGTGATGCCGAATGAGTAGATCGCCTTCACCCATTTCGGCGCGCGATGCATCTTTTCATTCAGCGAAGCCGTCATTAGGAAGTGGCGGATGTTAACGATGAATGTGTTGATGACGATCGTGAATGGGTCAACTCCGAATGAGATCAGATTGAGCGATATGTATTGGGCTGCACCGGCGTAGACGAATATACTCATGGCGGTCGCTTCGATGAGAGAGAGGCCGGTTGTTTTGGCGAGCAATCCGAATGTGAGGGCGATCGGGAAGTAGCCGATTGCGATACTGAGTCCCGCTTTCAGGCCGGCAATGAATTGATTTTTCATGAGCTGTCACATCTTTCTAAATATGTATGATTGAAATTATACTATATTTTGACGTTTTGGTGTTATTCTATAAGGGAAAAGGGAATATTCGAGAGTATATATTAATAGCAGGGATCGGATAGGTCGATTGTTGATAGGCGAGGGTGTTGCACATGGATGAATGGTTAGATGTTGATAAGATTGTTGAATTGTCGGGGCAGTATAAGGCGTTGGGGCCGTTTATCGGTCTGCTTTTGCCTTTCATCGAGTCCTTTTTGCCTTTTTTGCCGCTGTTTGTGTTCGTGTTTGCGAATGCGGGCGCTTATGGGCTTTGGTACGGTTTCATTTTGTCGTGGGCGGGTACCGTTGCGGGTTCGTATGTCGTGTTTCTGATTGTCCGGAATTATGGCCGTAACCGCTTTTTGCGCTTTTTGACGAGGAATGCGCGTGTGCAGCAACTCATCGGCTGGGTGGAGCGGAACGGGTTCGGACCGCTATTTCTGCTCATCTGTTTTCCGTTTACGCCTTCCGCGCTTGTGAATCTAGTGGCGGGCTTGTCGAATATGAAGAAGAAGAACTACTTGGTTATATTAATGGCGGGGAAGTTCGTCATGATTTTCACAATCAGCTTTATCGGTCATGATTTGAAGGCGCTGTTCACGCAACCTGTGCGGACGGGAATAGTCGCCGGGATCATCGTTCTGTTATGGGGTGTAGGGAAGTGGCTGGAGAAGCGGCTCGACCGGAAAGTGGAAGAGGAATCGAGTTCGATTTTTCAAGAGGAAGAGAAAGATTGAGTAGTTATGCGTGAATTTCTCCGTTTATGCGTGAGTTTAGCGCGTTATGCGTGAGAAATCGGATTTATGCGCAATTGCAGCGGTTTATGCGTTTTTTTAACGGTTTATGCGTGAATAAATGCATTTATGCGTGTTTCGTGGACCGCGGGGGTATTTCAATCCGGGGTTCAGCTCGTCGCGCTGGATGCATTTTACAAATCAATGAATCAATTAAATCACTTGCGCCTTGGCGTAAGTGCGTCCAGATTTTGAATTGCGCTTGCGCAATTAACTCCTTTCAAAATCTGTGACATCCGCCGGGGGCATTAACTTAATTCAGCAGGGTGTTCCCTGCTAAGTTAATTGAAAATCTAGTATTTATCCCGCATCCTATAGAAGTGAAAGACTCCAGCTAAATTAAGTTAATAGTTCCTGTCCTCCTAAACTTTCGGTACAATGAAGGGAAGGATGATAGGAATTTTTATTTTGCAGGAAGGGGGAAAGTGCCATGACATTGCGTTTTGTGACCGGACGAGCCGGGACGGGGAAGACAACGGTCATTGAGCGGGAGATTGCAGCGGAGCTTGAACGGGAACCATTGGGGCCAGCAGTCATCCTGATCGTGCCAGATCAGATGTCGTATTCCATGGAACTGAGCTTGTCGGTGAATTTCGGCCTGAATGGATTGATCCGCGCGCAAGTTTCCACTTTCAAGCGGCTTGCGTGGCGGGTGCTCCAGGAAACAGGCGGCATTACGCGGAAGGAAGTCGACGGGTTCGGGTACAGGATGCTCGTGCGGAGTGTGCTGGAGGAGAACCGGGAGGAGCTGAAGCTGTTCAAGCAAGCTGCGAATAAGCGGGGCTTCACGGAAAAAATCGGCGATCTCATGAAAGAGTTCAGCCGCTATTGCCTCGACCGGGAAACGTTGGCCGAGTTCCGCCAACAACTGGCTACAGCGGATGCCCCGAGGACTTTGCAGGACAAAGTGAGCGATCTTTCATTGTTGCTCTCGAAAATCGAGGAGCGCCTCGGCACGTCCTATGTCGACAGTGAAGGGCATTTGGCGTTGTTGGCGTCCCAAATCAAACACTCGGAACTTATAAAAGGCGCACATATTTATATAGATGGATTTGAAAGTTTCACAGCGAGGGAATATGAAATCATCACCGAACTGATGAAACATGGCAATCGGGTGACGGTCGTCTTGCCGATGGAATCCGATTTGTCGGGGCATGCGGATCATGAGCTGTTCTTCAATCCTGTCCGCACGTCATTGAAGCTCCGGGAGATTGCGCGCAATGAAGCGGTCGACATCGAAGAGGGAATTCACATGAGTGTACCTCTCCGGTTCAAAAATGACGAGCTGCGCCATTTCGAGAACGAGTTCGAGAAATATCCTCCGAAGGAAAGGCCTTCTGAAGCGGCGGTTTCCTTGATTGAAGCGACGGACCGGCGTGCGGAAATCCATGCAGTGGCTAGAAAAATCCGCGAACTCGTCATGAAGGGTGGACGGTATAAGGAGATTTCGATTTTATACCGGCAGCCGGATAAATACGATGAACTCATTGAAACGATATTTTCACAATACGATGTCCCGGTCTTCATTAGCCGGAAAAAGCCGATGCTCCACCATCCGCTTATCGAATTTACAAGGTCCGTCCTTGAAGCGGTAACGTCGGGTTGGTCATATGAATCGGTATTCCGCGCGGTGAAGACGGATCTGTTCTTTCCGCATCGGGAAGATAAGCTCCTTTGGCGGGAGCGCGCGGATCGTCTGGAAAATTACGTACTTGCGAATGGAATCTACGGCAATCGGTGGTTTGATGAAGCCAGGTGGAAAGTGAAGCGATATCGTGGTTTGGAATTGCATACGACCGTGCAGACCGATGAGGAACTGGAGTTGGAGCGGGAGCTGCATTTGATTCGCGATCTGATCCGGGAGCCGCTTGCACAGTTCGAAGGCAGGCTGAAGCGTTCGAAAAATGGACGGGATGTCGCAGAGTCGCTCTTTTTATTCATGGAATCGCTGCAAGTATTCGATAAGATCATCGACTTGCGGGCAGAGGAGGAGCGTGCGGGCCGTCTGTTGAACGCGACTGAGCATGAACAGGCTTGGGATTCATGGATCAATGTCCTTGACCAGTTTGTCCTCATGTTCGGGGACAAGGAGATGGAGCTGAAGGAAGCCGCGCGCATTTTGGATGAAGGGTTCGATACGCTTGAATTCACCCGCATTCCGCCGTCACTCGATCAAGTGACGGTGACGACGATCGAGCTCGCGAGTCTCATGGAAATTGAGGTTGGCTTCGTCATCGGTGTCAATGACGGCGTCCTGCCTCAACGGATCGATGCCGAGGGGATTTTATCCGACTCTGACCGGGAATGGTTCGCGATGAGCGGACTGGAGCTTGCCCCATCTTCGAAAATGAAGCTCATGGATGAATCGTATATGGCATACCGTGCGTTCACTTCGGCGAGGGAAAAGCTTTTCATTTCGTATCCAATTGCGGATGAGGAAGGGAAGTCGCTTTTGCCTTCGCTATACATCCCTCGCATCCAGCAACTATTACCAGGGATCGGGCTGCAGTTGGCGGTGTCGGATCTGTCCGAATTGCTGAATGAAGAGGAGCAAGCTGATTATATTATCCACCCTCGTACAGCGCTCCCTTACGTATCGATGAAAGTGAAGGAAGCGGAGCAGACGAGCGAGCTTGCAGCCGAATGGCGTGCAGTTCTCGCATATTACGAGGATGACCCATTATGGTCGTCCGTCTTGCAATACATTACGAAGCCGCTGATGGACCGCAATGAAACGGAGCGGCTCGCGCCAGCTATTACGGAAGGCTTGTATGGCAAGACATTCGTCTCGAGCGTATCAAGAATCGAATCGTATTACAGCTGCCCGTTCCAGCATTTCGCTTCTTACGGGCTCGGGCTGCAAGAGCGGATGGAATTTACACTCGAGGCGCCATCGATCGGCGATCTGTTCCATGCTGCGCTGAAATGGGTTTCGGATGAAATGAACCGGACGGGAAGGTCATGGACGGAGTTGTCGAAGGAGCAATGCTGGCAATTGGCGCGGGACGCGATGGAGCATATTGCGCCGATGTTCTTCAACCGCATTTTACTTTCGACGAGCCGCTATCATTATATTCGCCGGAAACTGACGCATATCGTGACACGCACGATTTTTGCGCTCGGCAAACAAGCGACAAAAAGCATGTTCCGTCCGATTGCCATCGAAGCGGCATTCGGACCGGGTGAGCAGCTGCCACCTCTTGAAATTCCGCTCCGCCGTGGGAATCAAATGAATTTACGCGGCAGGATCGACCGGGTCGATGCGACGGAAATCGACGGAAAGAATTATGTGCGGATCGTCGACTACAAGTCATCTTCCAAGCAGCTGGATCTGACAGACGTCTATTACGGCATCTCCTTGCAGATGCTGACGTATCTCGATGTCGCCGTCGAGCATGCGGAGGAGTGGATCGGGTTCAAGGCGGATCCCGCTGGAGTGCTTTACTTGCATGTCCATAACCCGATGATCCGCACGGAGCTCGAGCTGACAGAAGATTTGATTGAAGAAGAGATATTGAAATCCTATAAAATGAGAGGCTATTTGCTCGATGATCCCGAGGTCGTCATGGGGATGGATGCGCAGCTCGGCAAGTCGTCGACTGTCATTCCGGCCGCATTGAAGACGGACGGGACATTTACGAAAGCTTCAAAAGTGCTGTCGCCGGATGATCTGCAAGTCGTCCGGAAGTTCGTGAGACAGCGTCACCAGCAGGCAGGAGATGGAATGCTTGCGGGGGATGCCCGGGTGTATCCGTACCGGTTGAAGGATAAAATGCCGTGCCAATATTGCTCGTATCGTTCGGTATGCCAGTTCGACCCGACGAATCCCGAGCAGAAATACCGGCACTATGAAAGCTTAAACCCGGAACAATCCCTTGAAATGATGCGGAAGGATGTGAATGATGATGAACATTCCAGTTAAACCGGCGGACGTGACGTTCACGGACGCCCAGTGGAAGGCGATATGGGCATCCGGGAAAGATGTGCTCGTCTCGGCTGCGGCCGGTTCCGGGAAGACGAAGGTGCTCATTACACGGATGATTGAGAAAGTGTTGAGCGAGCACAATCCGATCGATGTGGACGAATTGCTCGTCGTCACATTCACAAATGCCGCGGCTGCAGAAATGCGACACCGGATGGCAGAAGCATTGGAAGAGGCGATTGCCGAAAATCCTGGCTCCATCCATTTGAGAAGACAGTTAAGCCTATTGAATAAAGCGCAGATTTCCACATTGCACTCGTTCTGTCTAAACGTCGTCCGCCAATATGCATACTTGATCGACATCGATCCGGGGTTCCGCATCGCGGATAGCACGGAAGCAGCATTGCTGCGCGATGATACGATCGGTGAAGTGCTTGAGGATGCTTATAACGCAGACAATCCGGAAGCGATGTACCGGCTTGCAGACAGCTTCACATCGGACAGGAACGACCAGTCGATCGAGACGCTCATCGACAGGTTGTACGACTATTCGCGGGTGCATCCGTCACCAGAAAGATGGCTACGAATGATTCCTATGCAATATGAGTTGGATGACGATGTGACGATCGACGAACTCGATTTCATCGGCCCGTTGAAAACTGCGATCCGCCATACGCTTGAGGAAGCAATCCATCTGACAGAAGATATGAAGCGGATTGCATTAATGCCTGAAGGTCCCGAGCCGTTAGCTGCTACAGCTGATGCGGATCTGCAATGGATCCGGGAGGCGAAGCGGCGGGTAGAAGAAGGAACATGGGAAGAGACGTATGCGTTTTTCGGGTCGCTCACATGGGTGAAGGCGGGCACGATCCGGAAAAACACATGCGATGAGGAATTGGCGAAACGGGCGAAATCGCTCCGGGATTCCGTGAAGAAAATCGTCAATTCATTGAAAGAGTCGTATTTTACAAGGACACCGAAGCGTCTACTGGATGAAATCCGTCTCATGGCGCCGATGATGCATACGCTTGTCGAACTCGTCATCGATTTTGGGAAGCGGTACGGAGAAGTCAAGATGGACCGCGGACTCGTCGATTTCTCGGATCTTGAGCATTTCGCGCTGCAGATCCTTGCGGCGGAGAAGGACGGGGAGCTTGTGCCGTCCGATATCGCGGTCGATTATTTGAACAGGTTCGCGGAAGTCCTCGTCGATGAATACCAGGACGTCAATCTGCTACAAGAGGCGATCATTCAGCTCGTGAAGCGTGGCAGCGAGGCGGACGGGAATTTGTTTATGGTCGGTGACGTGAAACAATCGATTTATCGTTTTAGATTGGCGGAACCTGGGTTATTTCTTGGGAAATACAATCGATTTACGTCGGATGATGGAGAAAATGGTCTGAAAATCGATTTAAATGCCAACTTCCGAAGCCGGAAGGAAGTATTGGATGCGACGAATTTCATCTTCTCCCAAGTGATGGGGGAGCGGGTCGGCGAAGTCGAATACGATGAAGCCGCCGCTTTGAAATACGGCGCCCGTTATCCGGAAAAGGAAACGCCTGCCGCGTTGACGTTGTTATACGAGGCGGACGAAGATGATATCGAAGATGAGGCGACGGAGCTGACAGGGCAAAGCTTGAAAAGCTCTCAGGCAGAAGCAAGGTATATGATTCGGAGAATTAAAGAGTTGATGGCTTCGGGCGCAGAAGTGACAGATGCGTTCACGGATAAAAGGCGTCCTCTCGAATACCGGGATATCGTCATCCTTATGCGCTCGATGACGTGGTCAGGAGAAATCGCCGAAGAGTTCAAGCTTGCGGGCATCCCGATCTACGCGGAATTGTCGCGCGGCTATTTCGAGGCGATCGAAGTGATGATCATGCTCAACACGCTCCGTGTCATTGACAACCCGTATCAGGATATCCCGCTCGCGTCAGTCCTTCGTGCACCATTCGTCGGCATGACGGAAAACGAGTTGGCGCAAGTACGGCTCGCCGCAAAAAACAAGCCGTTTTACGAAGCGCTGAAACTGTTCATGGCGACAGGCGGAGCGGGAATTGCCGCGGAAACGCAAGTGAAATTGCAACGGTTCTTCCTCATGTTCGAGGACTGGCGCAATCTCGCTCGGCGGGGTTCGTTGTCGGAGCTCATTTGGCAAGTGTATGCCGATACGCATTACTATGAAATGGTTGGCGCGATGCCGAATGGGAAGCAAAGGCAAGCGAATTTGCGCGCGCTGCATGACCGAGCCATCGATTATGAGAAGACGTCCTTCCGCGGGCTTTTCCGTTTCCTTCGGTTCATCGACCGGATGCAGAAGCGTGGAGATGATCTCGGTGCTGCCCGTTACGTAAGTGAAACGGAGGATGTCGTCCGGATCATGACGATCCACTCGTCGAAAGGGCTTGAATTCCCGTACGTGTTCGTAGCGGGAGCAGGCAGGCAATTCAATAAGATGGACTTCAATGAACCTTATTTATTCGACCAGCATTTCGGCTTGGCGGTAAAGGCGATCGACCCGGAGCTGCGCATTACGTATACATCCCTTCCGTTTTTAGCGATGAAAGAGAAGAAGGAGCTCGAAATGCGGGCGGAGGAGATGCGCGTGCTCTACGTGGCGATGACGAGGGCGAAGGAGCATCTTGAATTGATTGCCACCATTAAAGATATTGAAAAGTCGATCGGCAGTTGGCAAGATGCGCAACTTATCGAGGCGGGCGAAATGCTTCCGGAATATACACGATCTCGTGCAAACGGCTATTTGGATTGGATCGGTCCTGCCATTGCACGCCATCCGGATTTCGAGAAATTCGGTTTCATGTATGGCGGCCGTTCCGTCGATGATCCGTCGAAGTGGGAAATAACGGCGTATCCTGTTTCTTCTTTCTTGACGATGGAAGAACAAGAGGAGGAAACCGTTGACAGACCGGCACCGGCGCGAACGGAGAATGTTATCGACGCAGAGTGGTCCGATGAAGTGAAGCGGAGATTCGACTATGTCTATCCGTACATGGCTAGCGTAGAGAAGCGTTCGAAGCAGACGGTGAGCGACTTGAAAAGGGTGGCGCTGCTCGAGAGGGAACCGGACTTTGACGACTTCTTCTCAACGAAGGATGATGAAGTGAGCACTCCTTATTTACATGACCGTCCTGCGTTCATGCAATCAAGGGCGCTGTCGGGGGCGGAAATCGGTACGGCGATGCATACGATCATGCAACATGTCGATCTGTCGAAGACGCATACAGTGCAAGACGTGGATCGGTTCGTCACCGAGTTGACGACACGCCAATTGTTGACGGTGGAAGAGGCGAATGCAGTCGACGTGAAAGCAGTCGTCCGATTTTTCGAGACGCCGCTGTACAAGAGGATGGGCGGATCTCCAAGGATGCTGAAGGAAGTGCCGTTCACGTATGCATTCGACGCAAATGACGGCGACCACCAAATCTTACAAGGGATCGCCGACTGCCTGTTCGAAGAAAAAGATGGCTGGGTGCTGCTTGACTATAAAACGGACAGAATCCGAGGAAGATTCAGATCCGATGAAGAGATTCAAGTTGAAATGCAAAAGCGGTACGGCATCCAATTGAGCCTTTACAAAAAAGCGATCGAATCGATTGCGGGAATACCAATAAAAGAAATGATCCTCTACTTGTTTGACGGGGAGAGGATTATGCATGTTCAGGAGGAATCTGTTTGAACGCAACACCTACGATTGGAAACCGCATTGAATCGTTGGATATACTGAGGGGCTTTGCGCTCCTCGGCATATTCATCGCGAATATGCTCACTTTCCATTCACCTTATTTTTATATAGATCCATATACTTATTTCAGCACGCCGAGTGATATGGCATCTTACAAGTTGATCAATCTATTTGTAGAAGCGAGTTTCTACCCGATTTTCGCAATGATGTTCGGATATGGTTTGAATATGCAATATGAAAAAGCGATAGCGAATGGGAAATCATACGTGCCGATGATGGCGAGACGAATGGCGATTCTCATGGGAATCGGCCTAATTCATGCGCTGTTCATCTGGTCGGGAGATGTTTTATTCGCGTATGCGCTTATGGGCTTCATCATGTTGGCGGTCGTCAGAGTTCCGAAAAAATGGCTTCTTTCGATAGCGCTTATCGTCTACTTGCTTCCGACTGTCCTGTTCATCGTCGGAATTTATATTTTGACGAAGCTTGACCCGAATCAGTTGATGGAAGGGTTTGTCGATATCCAGCAAATCGAATTGGCGATTACCGCATATGCGCATGGAACGTACGGCGAAGCGCTCATCTTCAGGATGTCGGAGTGGCTCATCATCGGCTTGACGAACTCGTTCTTAGGCATTTTCATGGTGCTGCCATTGATTATGCTCGGTGCCGCTTTCTCGAAGTGGAACCTGTTTGAACGCGCGGCTGAAATGAAAGGAAGAATTGCCGTTGTCGGCATTATTACATTAGCAGCCGGGATTTTCATTAAATCATGGCCGTATATCGATGGGTATGAATTTTACAATCGATTGATCCAGCAGCTGATCGGCGGCCCTATATTGGCGATTGGATATGCCTGCGTCATCATTCTGCTCTGTACGTTGCCTATTTTCCGGACGATCTTCCGGCCGATTGGGAAGGCGGGGCGATTGTCGTTGACGACGTACTTGATGCAGTCGATTATCGCGACGCTCCTCTTTTACGGCTACGGTTTCGGGCTCTATGGAAAAGTGGATTTGGAGACAGGTACGATGATTGCTGTCGGCATTTTTGCCATCCAAGTCATCTTCGCGGAGCTCTGGTTGTTGAAATTCCGGATGGGACCTTTCGAATGGCTTTGGCGGAAAGGGACGTATGGGGAAAACATGCCGAAAAAAGAGGAGAAAGAGCAAGCTTTGTAGAATTGTAGTATGTGATTGAAATACTGCTTTCGTTTAGTTAAATGAAAATATTTTCATATTATGAGGAAGGATGGGCTTGTACATGAAACTTTTATCGTTCCGGTTTGAAGGAAAAACATTATTCGGTCCGAAAGTGAAGAGAGAGGAAGCGGTCTGGGATGTGAAATCGATCGCTGAAGCGTTCGGCGAAACGGATTTCCCTTCAACAATCATCGAAGGCATCGCAGGAGGTTTGGAGTTTGTTGAGAAGGTGAGGAAACTTGCTGAGCAAGCTCGGAATAGTGAAAATCCGGAACAATTCAAGTATGCATTCACGGATATCGAATGGCTGTCCCCGATACCGCGCACACCGAAAAATATCCTCGGCGTAGGTAAGAACTATGCCGAACATGCCGCCGAAATGGGTTCAGAAGCGCCGCCTGAAAAATTGTTGATTTTCACGAAATCACCTACTGCGATCGCTGCAGATGAGCAGGAGCTTTCGGTGCACGCAGACCTTACGGATACCCTCGATTATGAAGGGGAATTAGCGGTCGTCATCAGCAAGAAAGGGCGCAATATCCCGAAGCAGCTCGCGTATGATCACGTATTCGGCTATACGATTGCGAATGATATAACGGCGAGAAATATCCAAACTGGGCATAAGCAGTTCTTCCTCGGTAAAAGCTTGGACGGCGCATGCCCGATGGGTCCTTATATCGTTACGAAGGACGAGATTCCTAATGCGCATAACTTATCGATTGTAACAAAAGTGAATGATGAAGTTCGTCAAAACGGAAATACATCTGACATGATCCTGAAGATCGACGAAGTGATTGCCGAAATCTCGAAATTTGTCACACTCGAGCCGGGAGACGTCATTTTGACAGGCACGCCTGCAGGGGTCGGAAAAGGGATGAACCCGCCGACATTCCTGAAAGCGGGCGATACGGTGAAGATTTCTGTCGAAGGCATTGGCACGCTCGTCAATCGCTTTGTATGAGGTCATTTCCTACTCTGGAAAGCTTTTCTATGATAGGATTAGTATGAATTTATTATCGATGAGGTGAACAGTTTGGACTTTTTATCAAGCACGCCCCATTTTCATATTTTCACATGGGTCGTAGGCATTATCCTTTTCCTCGTTTCGGCAGTGATGGCGAACGGAACGAAAGGGAAAAAGATTACTCATATGATTGCACGCTTATTTTACGTGCTCATCCTCATTTCAGGCATCGCGCTTTTCATTAAAGGGATGGACTATGGAATGGGTGCCGAATACGGCATTAAATTCCTGCTCGGCTTATTAACGATCGGAATGATGGAAATGGTTCTTGTACGTTCTGAAAAAGGGAAGAAAGTTACGACATTATGGATTTTGTTTTTCGTCTTCCTTTTCGCAACGATGTTCTACGGCTTCAAATTGCCGATGGGCTTTGAATTCTTTTAATTAAAATGATCTATTAAACATGAAAGCCGCCGGCGAAATTGCCGGCGGTTTTTTTTATGGTGTGTGTTACCGTCTAGACTCCGGGCGCCAGAAGCTCGGGGTCATAAGTCAAAGTTGCTCTGTGGCAAAGAACGCCACGCCGCATCTTCGCCTTATGCCCGTCGCATCTAGGCAGGCGCCCTTCGCTTTTGATTCCGTCTAGACTCCGGGCGCCAGAAGCTCGGGGTCATAAGTCAAAGTTGCTCTGTGGCAAAGAACGCCACGCCGCATCTTCGCCTTATGCCCGTCGCATCTAGGCAGGCGCCCTTCGCTTTTGATTCCGTCTAGACTCCGGGCGCCAGAAGCTCGGGGTCATAAGTCAAAGTTGCTCTGTGGCAAAGAACGCCACGCCGCATCTTCGCCTTATGCCCGTCGCATCTAGGCAGGCGCCCTTCGCTTTTGATTCCGTCTAGACTCCGGGCGCCAGAAGCTCGGGGTCATAAGTCAAAGTTGCTCTGTGGCAAAGAACGCCACGCCGCATCTTCGCCTTATGCCCGTCGCATCTAGGCAGGCGCCCTTCGCTTTTGATTCCGTCTAGACTCCGGGCGCTAGTCGCTCGGGTCATAAGCCAAAGCTACTGCATGGCAAAGACCGGCACTTCGTATCTTTGTCTTATGCCTGTCGCAACTTAGCGAGCGCCCTCCGCTTTTGTATATTCACAAATTCGACTCATTTATTAGGCACACATGGAATTTTCCTTTCATTACATGGCGGGGAGAGCCCTGTTTTGTTAAAATGGCTACAGATAGCTCGTTTGAGGAGGCTTTTTTCGTGAAAGGGAAACGTTTGATTGGCATAGCTGCCATTTTTTTATTGTTCATTTCCACAATGATGCCGGCCGCCGCTTCTGCCGAGGCTGGGCGTGGCATAATGGATGAGAGCATATATGACTTGCTTGTGGACCGTTTTAATAACGGTGCAGGGAAGAACGACATCGATGTCGATACGCATAAAGGAGACGCCTTCAATGGCGGCGATTTCATCGGTATCCAAGCCCGGTTGCAGCATATTATCGACATGGGCTTTACGATGATCTCACTAGGTCCAATCTTCAAGACGGAGACGTATGACGGAAACAGCGTTCTGTCATATACCGAGTTGGAACCTCATTTCGGTACGAAGGAAGAACTAGTTGCACTCGTGAAGGAAACTCATAAGAAGAACATGAAAGTAGTCGCCGATTTCCCTATAGGAAATGTTAGCGCTAATCATGAATGGACGAATGGACAGTATAAGTTCATCCAGTCCGCGGATGGTACGGTGGATTGGGATCCGGCTGATGCAAACGTGCAGAATGCATTGAAACAAGCAGCGGTCGACTTCATCACTGAATATGGCTTGGATGGAATCCGATTGACGAATCTTGAAGGATTTGACGACACGTTCTTGAATGAAATGATCGATGCCATCCATGACGCCAAGGAAGGCGCTTACGTATTGACGAATGAAGAGAGTGGGGCTGCCTTTGACTTGAAGCCAGATGAGTCGAAGATGGAGGCTCTTCGTCAGTCATTCGTGAGAGCGGACCCTGATTCATCTCCTATGGATATGTTCAAAGATAATGGCGAAATGGGAATTCTTCAATTCGACGACTTGACGGGACCGCGCTTTACGTATGATATCGTGGAAGCCCGGATGTTCCCGCCAACCCGATGGAAGGTGGCGGCGACCGCGTTATTTACGCTACCAGGCGTTCCGCTTATGACGTATGGAACGGAAATTGCGGTGAACGGAAAAGAAGCACCCGAAAGCCACCCACTTTTCAACTTCAAGACGGATATGGAATTCAAGGATCTGATCGGCAATTTGAATGAACTCCGCAATGAGTCTGAAACACTCCGCAGCGGAGAATTTGAAATGCTGCATAATGAAGATGGTTTCCTCATCTACACGCGGACTTCAGAGGATGAAACGTGGCTAGTTGCCATCAACAACACATCCAAGACGGTAAGTGCGGCAATTCCGGTCGAAAAGATCGGTGAAAACAAGAAGTTACGTGGAGTATTGGATGGCGATCTTATCCGGGAATCCGATGACGGGATGTTCCGTGTCGTTCTCGATAGGGAGCTTGCGGAAGTGTATATCGCGGATGAAGATAAAGGCTTCAATACGCCTTATCTAATCGCATCTACCCTTGTTTATGTCATGTTCCTCGGCTTCCTGTTCCTAGTTATCAAAAAAGGGCGGGAAAGAAGACGGACGGAAAAAAAGACAGCATAAATAATAAAAATGCCTTTTCGGACTGGTTGTAGCCATGTCAGAAAAGGCATTTTTCATAGGTTACTATTAATTGTATTTATTCAAGAAGAAAATGGCGATTGTGCCGGGTCCTGCATGGGATCCGATGGCAGAGCCGATCATATGGATTTCCACATTTTTCGGCTGGAACTTCTCTTCAATCATCGCTTTCACTTCAAGAGCTGCGCTTTCGTCGTCCCCGTGACTGATGGCAACTGTCTGCTTCGATAATTCGACCCCGCGTTCATCCATCAGTTCCATCATACGGCGAAAAACTTTTTTGCGGCCCCGATGTTTTTCGATTGGCACGAGCCTTCCTCCTTCGACATGAAGGAGAGGCTTAATGTTCAAGAGGCCGCCAAAGAATGCGCTCGCCTTCGAAACACGTCCGCCTTTCGCCAAGTAATCAAGGTCCTCGACTGTGAAAAGGTGCTCCATGCGATTGGCCATGTCACGGATTTTACGTTCGATCGTACGCACGTCATCGCCAGCATCTCTCAGACGGACAGCTTCCTTTACGAGAAGGCCGCATCCGAGGGAAGCGCAACGCGAATCGATGAGGACGAGGTTCATATTCGGATTTACTTCTTTCACTTGATCCTTCATCATCACAGCAGTGTTATACGTGCCCGACAGCTCTGATGAAAAAGCGATGTACAGTCCATCTTCTCCCGACTCAGCAAGCTCTTTCCAAGTGGAATGGAACAACTCCGGTGAAGCTTGCGATGTTTTCGGGTGTTTCCCGTTGCGGATTGCGTCAAACACTTCCTTTGAATCGATGTCTAGGACATCATCGCCTTCCTTGTCGTCGATCAACACGCGCAACGGAATGAGCGTCACATCGTTTTCTTCGAAAAATGATTTCGGTAAATCTGAACCACTATCAGCAAAAATTCTCATTTCATACCCCTCAGTTCTCTATTTATATTTTCTTTGTTAACAACAATCGTTCCTTCAACACTTCTGCAATTCCGTCTTCGTTATTCGTCAACGTCACTTCGTCCGCAATCGATTTAAGCCTGTCTATCCCGTTGCCCATTGCGACTCCGACACCGGCGTAATCAATCATTTCCAGATCATTGTCTTCATCTCCGAAAGCGATGATGCGCTCCCGTGGAATACCGAGCCATTTAGCAACGAGCGAAATGCCGACAGCTTTATTTAACCCATGGCGTACAATTTCGATGACATCCCATGGTGCTCCCCAACGTCTATGGTCGATCGCTTCTGCATGGACTTCAGCCAGATGTCTGCGGATAGGTTCAACGTATTTGGGATCAGCTTGAATAAGCAAGCTCGTAGGCTCGACTTGCAATGATTCCCGGATGTCACCATGCTTGATGACCGGATTTCCGAATGTGACGATGTCCAGCGGCTGTTGCTCGTGATACTGCAAATACACATCGTCCATCACTTCCGCAATGATATTGTGGAAACGGAAATCTTGCATCGCTTCGACGACATCATTAACGACAGGAAGTGAGATCGTTTCGTGGAATGTTTTCCATGAACGGTCTGTCGGATTGTGGACGAAGGCGCCATTGAAGTTGACAATCGGCGTTTTCAGTCCGAGCTCTCGATAGTACATCGAACTTGCGCGATAAGGCCGGCCGGTCGCAATCATCACCTGATGCCCTTGTTCTTCCGCTCGCTTCAATGTATGTGCAGTTTCCTCCGAAATCACTTTTTCATCCGTCAGCAATGTCCCGTCCAAGTCGAGGACAATCAAATGCGGTTTCATAATTCCGCCCCCTTTTGGAAAGTTTCTTTGTTGTATACCCATTTCCATAAGTGCTTCATCTTGATTTTGCGGCTTGCTATATATATTGTCCAGTTTATCGTTATCTATCGGATCAAGTCAAAACATTCCAGCATAAAACCGTCCTTTTTGTTTTTCTAATAAAACTTTGGTACGATTTAGAAAAAGTACAGAAGGTGTTCTAATGATCATAAAAGAGGAAAGTTGGAGCAACATACCATTATTACATATTGTCGATGAACGAAGCGATAATAGCAATCTACCAGCCGTCATCTTTTTGCATGGCTTCACGAGTGCCAAAGAGCACAACTTGCATTACGCATATAATATCGCAAGGAAAGGATTTCGCGTCCTTTTGCCGGATGCCCATTTGCACGGCTCGCGGGAAGAAGATTTGGATGAAGTGCAGCTGAGCTTGCGTTTTTGGGAAATCGTCCTTACTTCGATAGAGGAAATGGCTATACTCCATAAGGAATTGAAGGAAAGAGGCGTATCGAAAATCGGCATGGGTGGCACTTCCATGGGCGGCATAACGACGCTCGGCTGCTTAACCGCTTATCCGTGGGTCGACGTGGCGGCGGTAATGATGGGAGCACCGGGATATGTGGAGCTTGCTAAAGCACAGATGTCTCAATTCGAACGTCGCGGCTTCAAATTGCCGATTACCGATGAAGAACGGAAATCATTGCTTGATACGCTCGCTATTTTTGATTTAACAAAGCAAAGGCACAAGCTGAATAATCGTCCAGTATTCTTCTGGCATGGGGAAAATGATGCGACGGTTCCGTTTGAGCCGACATTCAATTTTTACAAGGCGGCTAAAAAGGATTACGGGGATGCACCTGAGCGTTTCGAATTCTTCAAAGATCCGGCGGCGGGGCATGCCGTCTCAAGATCCGGCATGCTGCAATCGGTTGATTGGTTCGCATCTTATTTGAATGAATAGGCCATCCTTGCTATGATGAAGGCAGAACAGATTCGGAAAGGGGAATTTCAATGAGTGAGGATATGAAGGGTAGCTTGATGGGTGCTCTGGAAAACGTAATCGATCCCGAGCTCGGAATTGATATCGTCAATTTGGGGCTTGTTTATGATGCAGAGCTGAATGAGGAAGGCACTGCCGTAGTGACAATGACATTGACATCAATGGGTTGTCCGATGGGACCGCAAATCGTTGCGAACATCAAACAGGAACTGATGGAATTGCCTGAAGTGAAAGACGCGGAAGTTAACATCATTTGGAACCCGCCTTGGTCGAGAGACATGATGTCGCGTTATGCAAAGATGGCGCTCGGCGTACGTTAATAGATCGAAAAAAAGGTTGTTTGACTTATCGTCAAGCAGCCTTTTTGTTTGTGTTTATTCTATTGGGGACAGGGAAAAATAAAGGATGCGGATGGCTTTACTAATCAATGAGTAAGGCATATAATTTAATTAATCAAAGATAGTCAAAGTCAGAGTATAGAGGTGAATGAATATGAGAATGGATGGCGTACAAGAAGACCAACGTACACCACTTGAACAATTTGGGCGGAATCTCGTTGAAGATGTGAAGAACGGTAAAATGGATCCGGTCATCGGGCGGGATGAAGAAATCCGGAATGTCATCCGGATTTTATCAAGAAAAACGAAAAACAATCCTGTGCTAATTGGGGAGCCTGGAGTCGGTAAAACAGCAATTGTCGAAGGGCTTGCCCAACGGATCGTCAAAGGCGACGTGCCGGAAGGATTGAAGGATAAGCAGATCTTTGAATTGGATATGAGCTCGCTTATCGCCGGTGCAAAATACCGCGGGGAATTCGAAGAACGGTTGAAAGGCGTATTGAAGCAAGTGAAGGAAAGCGACGGGGATATCATCCTCTTCATCGACGAAATTCACACGATTGTCGGCGCCGGGAAGACGGAAGGCGCGATGGATGCGGGCAATATGCTGAAGCCGATGCTTGCGCGCGGCGAACTGTATTGCATCGGGGCGACGACGCTTGACGAATACCGGATGTATATCGAGAAGGATCCGGCTTTGGAACGCCGTTTCCAGCAAGTGCTCGTCCGCGAACCTTCGGTGGAAGATACGATTTCGATCTTGCGTGGTCTGAAAGAACGTTTTGAGCTCCATCATGGAGTCCGTATCCATGACCGTGCATTAGTGGCGGCCGCTACGTTATCAGATCGCTATTTGACAGAACGGTTCATGCCGGACAAAGCAATCGATCTGATGGATGAAGCGAGCGCGATGATCCGAACGGAAATCGATTCGATGCCTCAAGAACTCGATTCGGTCACACGCCGGATCATGCAGCTCGAAATCGAAGAGCAGGCATTGAGAAAAGAAAAGGACGCTATTAGCCAGACGCGTCTCGAAGCACTGCGCACCGAGCTG
The DNA here is from genome assembly GCF_943736995.1 of Sporosarcina sp. Marseille-Q4943. Lineage (GTDB taxonomy): Bacteria > Bacillota > Bacilli > Bacillales_A > Planococcaceae > Sporosarcina. The sequence continues at coordinate 975,795 of NZ_CALSFT010000002.1, forward strand.
CAGGAGTTGAAAGATTCCTCCGCCGGCATGCGTGAACAGTGGAACAAAGAGAAAGAGGCGTTGCGCGATATCCAAGTGAAGCGCGAGGAGCTTGACCGATACCGCCGAGAATTGGAAGATGCGCAAAACCGTTTTGATTTGAATAAAGCCGCAGAACTGCAATACGGCAAAATTCCGGCTCTTGAAAAACAACTTCAAGAATTGGAATCGTCACTTGTAACTAACTCCGATAACAGATTGTTGCGGGAAGAAGTGACAGAGGATGAAATTGCGATGATTGTTGCTCGCTGGACGGGCATCCCTGTCACGAAGCTTGTGGAAGGGGAGCGGGAAAAATTGCTCCGACTCCGCGAGACATTGGAAGAGAGGGTCATCGGGCAGGATGATGCCGTGCAGCTCGTCACGGAAGCGGTTTGGCGTGCACGAGCAGGCATCAAGGATCCGGATAAGCCGATCGGTTCGTTCCTGTTCCTCGGTCCTACCGGAGTCGGGAAGACGGAGCTAGCAAAAACGCTCGCTGCGACGTTGTTCGATTCAGAAGACCACTTCATTCGGATCGACATGTCCGAATATATGGAGAAGCATAGTGTATCCAGGCTCGTCGGGGCGCCTCCGGGCTACGTAGGCTATGAAGAGGGCGGACAGTTGACGGAAGCAGTGCGCCGCAATCCGTATTCGGTCGTGCTTCTTGATGAAATCGAAAAGGCGCATCCTGATGTATCGAACATATTGCTTCAAATTTTGGATGACGGCCGGATTACAGACAGTCAAGGACGGCTCGTCAATTTCTCGAATACGGTCGTCATTATGACGTCCAACATCGGCTCCGCCTACTTGCTGCAAGGCCAGTTCGATTCGGATGAGCATGCCGCAGAGGATTTAGTCATGGCAGAATTGCGTCGCCATTTCAAACCAGAATTATTGAACCGGATGGACGATATTATCATTTTCCATTCGTTGTCAGGCAACTCATTCCGTTTGATTGCCAAGAAAATGCTCGAGGATCTTGTCAAACGGCTGGATGAACAGGAAGTGGATTTGGAGTATGGCGAGGACATTCTCGACTGGATCGTTGAGGAAGGTACGGATGCCGAATTCGGTGCAAGACCGTTGAAACGTTTCATCCAACGCCATGTCGAAACAGCTGTCGCCAAGGAAATCATCAAAGGTGACTTGAGGGATGGTCAGAAATTGGTGTTGACGATGGACGATGGAAAATTGAAGATAGAGAAACGATGAAAAATAACCCTGGTATGCCGAAATAGGCAACCAGGGCTTTTTAAAAATGAAAAACTATAGAAAGATGGAGAGTTCTTGTTAACAACCTTAAAGTTCTCGTTTTACATTAAAGAGTTCTCATTAACTGCTAAAAAGTTCTCATTCTTAAAAATTAAAAAAACCATCCACAACGAAGTGAACGGCTTTACTGATGGATCAATAATCTGCGACTTGCTCGTCGGGAATGACTGCAGTGATGCCAAGGATGACGACTGCCAAGACGATTGAAGCGATGACTCCGCCCATGAAGTCGAAAGATGCGATGCCGGCGATTGAACCAGCGACATAGTTTACCATCGTTACAAGTAAAAAAGACCAAAGAAACGTAATGATATATTTCATCAAATTCACCCCATCGTAACTATTTCCTCGTTCATCATACCATAGCACGTCCCATCAATAAACAAAATAATGTGCTATCTATTTTTTCTTTGGCGAAATCGTGTCGACATGTTGAAAAGTAACATGTTATCTTCTATAATTAACACCAGGTACTAATATTAGATGATAAGGAACGGGGTATGTAAATATGAATGCAGGGTTGATCGGCGTAGGTAAGTTTGTTCCTTCGCATGTTGTGACAAACCATGATCTTGAACAACGCATCGATACGTCAGACGAATGGATCCGTACGCGCACCGGCATTGAAGAAAGGCGCATCGCCGATGAGAATACTGATACGTCTGATATGGCGTATGAAGCAGCGGTAAGTGCAATTGAAAATTCGGGTCTACATCCGGAAGATATTGGAATGATCATTGTCGCTACCGTGACTCCGGACCGTCCATTTCCATCCGTTGCGACAATGATCCAAGAGCGGTTAGGCGCGAAAAATGCATCCGCAATGGATGTGTCAGCAGCATGTGCGGGCTTCATGTACGGAGTTGTAACGGCTAAGCATTTCGTCGAGGCGGGAACTTATAAACACGTACTCGTTGTCGGAGTCGAGAAACTTTCAAAGGTAACGGATTGGGAAGACCGCAATACGGCAGTCCTTTTCGGGGATGGAGCCGGTGCTGCGGTAGTCGGAGAAGTAAGCGAAGGCCGGGGAATCCTATCCTTCGAATTAGGAGCCGACGGTACGGGAGGCAAACACCTATATCAAGACAGATTCATCCATATGAACGGCCGCGAAGTATTCAAGTTTGCAGTCCGTCAAATGGGCGAATCAGCTGTAAGTGTCACGGAAAAGGCAGGTCTGACGACAGAGGACGTCGATTATTTAATTCCACACCAAGCGAATATCCGCATTATGGAAGCATCGCGTGAACGGCTCGGTTTGCCGATTGAAAGAATGTCCAAATCCGTCCATAAATACGGAAACACTTCAGCTGCATCCATTCCAATTTCATTATTCGATGATCTTCAGGAAGGCCGTGTCAAAGATGATGACATTATCGTATTGGTTGGATTCGGCGGCGGACTTACATGGGGCGCCCTATGCATTAAATGGGGAAAATAAAATCGGATTACTATATAATCAATAATATATATAATGGTTAGTCCATAGGGTTGCAGTGGAAGGCGGCGACTCCTGCGGGAAAAGCGAGACAGGGGAGACCCCGGAGGGAGCGAAGCGACTGAGGAGGCTCACCGCTCGCCCGCGGAAAGCGTCAGCCTGGAACGGAAACCCGAATAGAGATACACTTTAGACCGAAGCAATATGGATAATTATTATTTGTAAAAATGAAGGGGAGTTTTCAATAATGGAAAAACGTCGTGTAGTCGTTACAGGAGTTGGAGCAGTTTCTCCAGTAGGAAATTCCGCGGAAGAATCATGGGAAGCGGTATTGAACGGAAAGTCCGGAATCGGACCACTCACAAGACTGGACAGTGAACAATTTCCGGTGAAAGTTGCGGCAGAAGTGAAAGATTTCGATATTGAAGAATATATCCCGCGTAAAGACGCGCGGAAGATGGATCGCTTCACGCACTATGCGTTAGCAGCGTCCATCATGGCGATGAAAGATGCAAATCTCGAATTGGATGAAGAGACTGGATTGCGCACGGGCGTCTGGATTGGTTCGGGCATCGGCGGCATGGAAACACATGAGCAGCAGTTCAAGACATTCCAAGAAAAAGGATACCGCCGGGTCAGCCCATTCTTCGTTCCGATGATGATTCCTGATATGGCTTCTGGGCAAGTGTCAATCCATTTAGGCGCAAAAGGCATCAACTCATGTACAGTGACAGCTTGCGCATCCGGAACAAATTCGATCGGTGACGCATTCGAAGTGATTAAACGCGGTGATGCTGACATCATGATCACGGGCGGTGCAGAAGCTCCGATCACGACGATGGCGGTAGCCGGTTTCTGTGCGAATACGGCATTGTCACTGAATCCTGATCCAGCAACTGCTTCACGTCCGTTCGATAAAGAAAGGGACGGCTTTGTAATAGGGGAAGGAGCGGGAATCCTCATTCTCGAGGAATACGAGCATGCTGTGAAACGTGGTGCTAAAATTTATGCGGAAATGGTCGGTTACGGCTCAACAGGGGATGCTCACCATATTACTGCGCCGGCTCCTGAAGGCGAAGGTGGGGCACGCGCAATGCGTCAGGCCCTCGCTGAAGCGGAAATCAGCCCGGACAAAATCGATTACATTAACGCACATGGAACGAGCACGCCGTACAACGACCTGTTCGAAACGATGGCAGCGAAAACGGTTTTCGGCGAACATGCGTATAAGCTAGCAATGAGCTCTACGAAATCAATGACAGGACATCTGCTCGGCGCTGCGGGTGGATTGGAAGCGATCTTCACGGTGAAAGCATTGCAAGAAGGGATTCTTCCTCCCACGATGAATTATGTGAATGAAGATCCTGAATGCGACCTTGACTATGTCGTCAACAAAGCGAGAAAAGTGGATATCGAATATGCGATGAGTAATTCTCTCGGCTTCGGGGGACACAACGCTTCACTCGTATTTAAGAAAATATAAGCATAAAGATAAAAAGCTCTCCTATTAGAATTCTTCTAAAAGGGGAGCTTTCATTCATACAATGGAAGAAAAGCAAAGGGCGATGTATATGATACGCATCTTCTTCTTCCTCATCAGCTACGGACTCATAGTCATTACTGTTACACATATGATCTTCTATTTCAATTATCTATCGCTCGGCTATAGCTGGAAGCAGATCCTGCTGTTCATTGTCCAAACGGGCGACTTCATGCTTTTTATTATGGCAGTCATACTTCTAGTGATTACCGTCTTCGCCCGAGTCCCATCGCAGACTCCATTTTTTTAAGTGTGGCAGACGCAATCGCATTCGCTTTCTCGGCTCCTCGGTCAAGATGCTTGTCAAGCTCCGATGAATTGAGAAGCTCCTCATAGCGTTCTTGAATAGGTGCAAGATGCCCGATGACAGCCTCGGCGACACCCGTTTTGAATGCACCATAGCCAAGCCCTTCATATTTCGACTCAAGGTCGGCAATCGAGATGCCGCTTAATGCAGATTCGATTGTCAACAAGTTGGACACCCCTGGCTTGTTTTCAACATCGAATTTTACGACGCCATCCGAATCCGTCACGGCACTTTTGATTTTCTTCTCGATTTGCTTCGGTGTATCCAATAGCGAAATCGTCCCTTTTTTATTCGGATCCGATTTGCTCATTTTCTTTAAAGGGTCTTGCAATGACTTAATACGCGCTCCGTGTTTCGGTATGCGCACTTCCGGGATTGTGAGCACTTCGCCGTATCGTCTATTGAAACGCTCAGCCAAGTCCCTTGTCAATTCGACGTGCTGTTTCTGGTCATCTCCGACAGGCACGATGTCCGTATTGTAAATGAGAATGTCCGCTGCCATTAGAGGCGGGTACGTAAGTAGTCCTGCCGAGACGCCTTCTTTCCCGTCGGATTTGTCTTTGAACTGAGTCATCCGCTCAAGTTCTCCGATGTAGGAAATGCATTGCATCATCCATCCTGCTTGGGCATGTGCAGGCACTTCGGATTGGATGAATAGAAGCGATTTCTCTGGATCGATGCCGCTGGCGATATAAATGGCTGCGAGCGAACGGATTGTCTTCGCCAATTCTTCCGGATCTTGCTGTACTGTAATTGCATGCTGGTCGACGATGCAGAACCGGCAGTCGTATTCATGCTGAAGTTCGGTAAATTGTTTGAATGCCCCGATATAGTTCCCTAATGTTACTGTTCCTGTGGGTTGAACGCCCGAAAAAATAGTTTTCATCCAAACTCCTCCTCTGAAAATAAAAAAACATCAGCCATCCCTAAAAAAGGGACGACTGATGTTGTATCAACCGTGGTACCACCCGAATTAGCCTGCAAGCAGGCCACTCAAACCCCTTAACGCGGGGGGACGTGATGGGCTACTCGGTGGATCCAACAATCCATTTTCGCCAATCAAGCTCGGGAACCCAATTCCTCCTGTCCGTCATGCCTGTTTACACCAACCACAGGCTCTCTTCAATGCTGCGACAAGAATACTCTTTCCGTCTTCGCTTTTCGTAATAGTTGTCAAAAGTATAATACGACTTGGGGAATAAAGCAAATCAAAAATATTTTTGATGCTTTACTATATGCAAACACAAGCATCATAAGGATTGTTCGACATAAAAATAGGTTTTTCGACAAGAAATCTAGGGAATAGATTACTTGCCCTATTCATTGTTTTTTTGCTTTGATAGAATGAGTGAAAGAGAGGAAGTGTCGAATGAAGAAAATAAAGTGGATGAGCTCTTTGATGCTTGCAAGCGCAATCGCTATCCCAATGGCGGTGCAAGCCGACGGGTCGAAAACCGGTTTTGAATTTGCTGAACGTACATACGGATTTGAAACAATAGACGAAGGAATGGTTGCCAGCTCCAAGCTATACAGCTATGATTCCGGCCTTGTGTTTGACTATCCGGATGCAGTGCGTGGAATCTACGTGACGGGGCATTCGGCAGGCGGCTCTGCCTTCGAAAGATTATTGAAACTGATCGATTCGACAGATTTGAATGCAATGGTCATCGACATTAAGGATGACTTCGGCTATTTGACGTATAAGCCGCAGGAAGATTCGCCGTTGTTCAAAATGGGAATCGGGCAGCCATACATAAAAGACCCACGCAAAATGTTGGAGACCCTTGAGGAGAAAAAAGTCTATCCGATTGCAAGAGTCGTCGTCTTCAAGGATAGCGTGCTTGCGGAGAAGCAACCTGAACTGTCATTCATGGAAGGCGATAAAGTATGGAAGAACGGGAGGGGCGAATCATTTGTCAATCCATTCATGAAAGAAGTTTGGGATCATAATGTCGAAATCGCAATTGAAGCAGCGAAGATGGGATTCAAGGAAATACAGTTCGATTATGTCCGTTTTCCGGAAGGATTCGAAAAACGGCATGAAACATTGAAATACTCAATGGGCGAATATGCTGATTCAGATTTGGATCCAATTCAGCGCAGGGTCGAAGCAGTTACGGATTTTGTTGCATATGCACGTGAACAGCTGAAACCATATGATGTGGATGTTTCAGTTGATATTTTCGGCTACTCGGCAACTTTGCCTGAAGCGCCTGGCATCGGACAAAACTTCTCGAAGATTTCCGAGAATGTCGATGTCATCTCGTCGATGATTTATCCTAGTCATTGGACTTCTTACTTCGGCATTTCAAAACCCGATCTCGAACCTTATCGACTCGTGGCAGAGTATGCGAAAGTGGAAAACGCCAAGCTGGGAGCTCTTGAAAATCCGCCGGTATCACGGCCTTGGCTGCAGGACTTCAGTGCTCCATGGCTTGGAAGAGGGAACTATCTCCACTACGGGGTAGAAGAGGTCGAAGCGCAAATAAAAGCATTGAAAGAAAATGGGATTGATGAGTTTCTTTTATGGAACGCTCGGAATAAATATACAGAGGGCGTTGATTATACGCCTTAATCACTTTCCGGAAGCCTGAATGAAAAGGTTTCCGGATTTTTTCTATGTTTACTGAAACTTTTTATACCTTTGTGCCGTACTATTAAGTGTAGAATACCGGTTTTCATTTCAAAATTTCTAAATGAGAAAATGATCTTTTTGGAACAAGGATGTTTAAACTATTCTTCCTGCGGGTATAACAGTAAAGAAGTGTCAAAGTACATAACTAAAGGAGCTGGAAACCCTATAATATTGCGGAAATGTGACAAGGCAATCATCTGTTCCACTTTTTTTCGAAAAAGTGTATTCATTGAGAATGAATATGTGTATAATAGGAGTTAAGCTCATTACTTTAAAATTATTCTAATTTAATTTTCTAAATATAAGATAGTAAGTCGATTGAAAGGAAGTGTCAGCGAATGGGAGTTACATTATTCACCTCACCTAGTTGCACATCATGTAGAAAAGCGAAGGCGTGGTTGGAAGAGCACGAAATACCGTATTCTGAACGGAATATTTTTTCGGAGCCTTTGAATATCGATGAAATTAAACAAATTTTACGTATGACAGAAGATGGAACGGACGAAATCATTTCGACTCGCTCCAAAATCTTCCAAAAACTGAATGTAGATGTGGAAAGCCTTCCACTGCAACGCTTGTATGAGTTGATCCAGGAACATCCGGGCCTATTGAGAAGACCGATCATTCTAGATGAAAAAAGGCTTCAGGTAGGGTATAATGAAGATGAAATCAGACGCTTCCTACCTCGAAAAGTAAGGGCCTATCAGCTGCTTGAAGCGCGGCGCATGGTAAACTAATTTAAGACGTAGTAAAGCTGATAGGGAGTTTACAGGCATATGCCAATCCTATCGGCTTTTTATTTTCTCCTTGCTTTGCTGGCTGATGTTCTCTACAATGCTAGTAACATTAAACTGATACCGGAGGATAACCCTTTCAAAACATGCGGGCCGGTCATATAGTAAGAATAAGCATTGCAGGTTTATTGCAAAAAAAACGAAATGGGCTAAAGCCTGTTTGTAAGGAAGGGAGAGAAAAGGGATGGAAATAGAGCGAATCAATGATAATACCGTAAAGTTTTATTTATCGTATATAGACATTGAGGAACGAGGTTTTACACGAGAAGAAGTTTGGTACAATCGCGATAAAAGCGAAGAGCTCTTCTGGGAGATGATGGACGAAATCAACGACGAGACCGAGTTTGAAGTGGAAGGTCCGCTGTGGATCCAAGTCCATGCGATGAATAACGGAATTGAAGTGACAGTGACACGGGCGCAAGTTTCGGATAATGATGAATCGGATGCACCATTCGGTTCAGACGATAACCGGAAGAATTTCGAACCGGATCCAAGCATGTTTGCCAATTCCGAACAGCTTATGAATGAATTGAATGATGATCCTATTGTATGGACGTCCGATATGTTCGTATTTGATGAATTCGAAAACCTCATTTCTCTGTCAAAGAACATTCCCCTATACGCAGTCAAAACGTCTCTCTATTCGTTTGAAGATAAATTCTACATGCATGTGATGTATGATGAATTCAAAATGGATGATGACGACAAATCCGACTTCTGCGGCCTTGTGTCAGAATTCGGCTCCTTATCCCAAGTGACGATCCACCGCCTCGAAGAATATGGCAAAGTCATCATGGAATCTGATGTAATGCAGACTGTGAATAAATACTTCAACTAATATTAACATAATCGCTGTTCCCTGAAAGAATGGGGAACAGTTTTTTTTGATAGCTATGAATTCATAATATTTGAAATAACTTGTCCCGTTTCCTACAATACAATTGAAAGGAGTGAGGGCAATTCTAACAGCTTGGTCCGATAAAGGCCGACTGATCATCTTATCCCCCGAATTGGAAAGGCATGAATTGCGAAGGTGGAGGCAGACCCACAGCTTTTATTGTCCGCAGTGCAAAGGGCCGGTCCAGTTGAAAGTCGGAGAGATTGTCATTCCTCATTTTGCGCATCGAAAAGATACGACGTGCAGGGCATCTTTTTCTGAAGGGGAATCACCGCAACACTTGAAGGGAAAGCAATTATTGTATCAGTTCCTAGTAGCAGGCCCACAAGAAGTGGAGCTAGAACCGTTACTGGATATTATTTCACAGCGTCCAGATCTGCTCGTCAAATTAGGAAAGACAAAGGTTCCAATCGAATTCCAATGCAGCACAATCCCCATTTCTGATCTTGAACAGCGGACGGATGGCTATCGCCGAGCGGGCATGGAGCCGATCTGGATATTGCATACACCCGCGAAACTTACGAACCTCTCTGAAGGTGTCGGCCTCTTCCAGTTTTCCAAGTTCCAAGAATGGTTCATTGTCAGCACCCCGCCTGAAGGAGACGTTCTCTTCACCTTTAATCCCCACACAAAAAAATTCCACTATTTCAGCAGTCTGTTGCATGTAGCCGGACAGCGTTATATCGGAATGCACCGCATTCTACCGCTCGATTTTCAAATTTTCCCTTTTGCGCGGCCGAAGGCACCAACTGAGGAGGATGTAAGACAATATGGTGATCTTTATGAAACTTATCGGCAGAAGGAGCTGCAAAATCGCATATTATTGAATAGAAGAGGCATTAAAGACCCATTCTTAAGAAGCTGCTATGAAATGAAAATGCTCCCGACTCAGCTGCCGTCATGGATAGGAGTGCCTGTGCCGAAAAGTCATTCATTTCGGGAAGCGGATGTTGAATGGCAGTTCCGATTCATCCATTTCCTTACGCGTAATAATATCCCGTTTTCGGATGTGTCTCCGTATTCAATCGACCGTTTTGTCAACGGGTTTGTCGGGAATTCAACCGATCAATCGCGTGCATGCGAGCATTTTATCGCATTCTTGAACAATTGCGGCATTGAATATGCTGATCAAAAAACACTCTTCAGAGAAAATGTAATTTTGCGATTAATTTCGGAAAGATTCCTTGCAAATGATGGATATAATTGAGAGAATAAAAATGATTCGATTTACGAAGAAAGATGATGGGGAGGATTTTTAAATGACGGCTGATTCGAAAAACAAAGTGTTGACGCGTGATCAAGTAAAAGTTGAAGAAACTTGGCGTCTCGAGGATATTTTCCCGACTGACGAAGAGTGGGAGCAGGAATTCAAGGAAATAGAAGAGCTTTCAGGGAAAGCAGAAACATTTAAAGGTACGTTGAATCAAGGCGCAGATGCATTGTTCGAAGCGCTTTCCTATCGTGATACAATTTATCAGAGAATGGGGAAACTGTATACGTATGCCCATCTGAAAGGCGACCAGGACACGACAAACAGCTTCTATCAAGCGATGGAGAGCCGTGCGAAGACATTGTATGTGAAAATCTCCACAGCGCTTTCCTATTTCACACCTGAGCTGCTGTCCATCCCGGAAGAGGAATTGAGCCGCCTCGCCGAAACTAACGATAATTTGAAAATATATAAGCATGAATTCGAGGAAATGAACGCTTTCCGTGCGCATATCCTTCCAGCTGAACAGGAAGCGATCCTCGCGCAGATGAGCGAAGTGACGGGCAGCTCGTCGGAAACGTTCAGCATGCTGAACAATGCGGATTTGACGTTCCCGACTGTGAAAGACGAAGACGGGGAAGAGGCTGAGCTGTCACACGGCCGGTATATCCGATTCCTTGAAAGCAAGGATGCAAGGGTCCGTGAAGATGCATTCAAAGCGATGTATAGCAAATACGGCGAGTTCAAGAACACGTTCGCTTCCACATTGAACGGAAATGTAAAACGAAATAACATTAATGCACGCATCCGGAAGTTTTCCTCTGCGCGGGAAGCGGCTCTATCGAATAACCATATTCCGGAGCAGGTATATGATAACCTCGTCAATACGATCAATAAAAATATCGGATTGCATCATCGATATGTCGCATTGCGTAAAAAGGTCCTTGGCCTGAATGAACTCCATATGTGGGATATGTTTGCGCCAATGGTCAAAGACGTCGAGATGAAAATCCCTTACGAGGAAGCGACAAAAACGATGCTCGAAAGCTTCCATCCGCTTGGCGAAGAATACACTTCAATCGTCAAAGAAGGACTTGAAAACCGTTGGGTGGACGTCCGTGAAAATAAAGGGAAGCGTTCAGGCGCTTATTCATCGGGATCATACGGAACAAATCCATACATCCTCATGAACTGGCAGGACAACGTCAACAATATGTTCACATTGGCCCACGAATTCGGGCATAGCGTGCACAGCTACTATTCACGCAAAACTCAGCCGTATAACTATAGCGGATACTCCATTTTTGTCGCTGAAGTCGCATCTACGGTAAATGAAGCAATTTTGAACGATTATTTATTAAAAACAATCGATGACAAGCAAAAGCGCATTTATTTACTGAACCATTGGCTTGAAGGTTTCCGTGGGACGGTCTTCCGCCAGACGATGTTTGCGGAGTTCGAGCATCTGATTCACCAGCTCGACCAGCATGGCGTTGCATTGACCGCCGATAAGTTGTCGGAAGAGTATTTTGAGCTGAACAAGAAATACTTTGGAGACGCAGTGGAAGATGACGAGGAAATCGCACTTGAATGGGCGCGCATCCCTCATTTCTATTACAATTACTACGTTTATCAATACGCGACGGGCTTCAGTGCTGCAGTTGCACTCAGCCATCAAATCCTGACGGAAGGGCAACCTGCCGTCGACCGTTACATCAATCATTTCCTAAAAGCGGGATCATCTGATTATCCGATTGAAGTCTTGAAAAAAGCGGGTGTCGATATGACAAGCTCGCAACCGATCGAAGAAGCGTGCCGGGTGTTCGGAGAAAGATTGAACGAGTTGGAAGAATTGCTCGGATAAGAGTGAAGCAGTGAAAATGAACCTGACTTAGCGTTTTTGGCGCTTAAGTCAGGTTTTTTCAGTTCGTGCTCATTTGATTATATCGGTATAATAATAAGTTAAGCGCTTTCATTTTGATGAACGAATGTAGGCTCAATTTTACGACTTCTGAAAAGTCTTTAGGTATGGGGTTTGTTTCATATTTTATTTGTGACAGAGATGTGAAACTTCATGTGAAATGTTGATGTTACTATTATTTTATGATAAGTTATAGATGTGAAATAAATCACATACCAAACATACACCCCTTTTGTTTGAACGTGAACATTTCTCCCATTCCCTTTGTAAAAGAGCATCCCTCTCCCCCAAGAGCGGATGCTCTTTTCTTGTATATAAAAATAGGCAATTGCTTTTCGTTCCAGCACTCGCTTTCCGCGGGCATGGATTGAGCCTCCTCGGAAAGCGTCCGCCTGGAGCGAAAATCCGGTTACTATGTTTGTTTAAGTTATAAAAAGCAGATTGCATGGGATTTGACGACCATGCAATCTGCTTTTTCAATTAACGGCGTTTGCGCCATAATGTCATATTTGTAAGAGGCAGCCTTTCGATTTTTTGAAGAAGGAGCTGCTTTTTTAATTCACGTTCGGCAGATTTTTCTGGGATGTTGTAAATCTCAGCGATTTCTTTTGTTGATAGGGAATCGAAACGCTGGAACAATTCATCAAGTGTCGGCGGTGCGTCTGGGAAGATCTCACAACCGACCATTTCTTCCAAAATCTGTTCGTATATTTCATAGGTATGGATTCCATTCACCTTCAACCCTTCATCTTCAATGTTTTCATTGAAGAAAACGAAGGAAGGCGCGTCTTCCACTTCCATTTCATTCGCTAAATGCAAATCGACTTGCAAGGAGCGCAATACGTGTTGTGACGAGAAATCGAGGATGAATTCATCGACATCTAGGCCAAGGCTTTCAGCGATTTCAACAAGCACTGAAAAGGAGAGGACATTCCTCTTTTTCAAATACGTGTACTCAAATAGCTTCGAAAGGAATCGGAAAGCTGCGCGCTTCCCTTGGAATTCCGCCGCTTTCAATGCAATGCTCGGAAACGCCGGATGGTTTTTATTGCAAGCCTTCGCATCGTTCATGTTGACGATGCAACATGAGTTCGTCTTCGTCAAAGAAGTGCGGAGAACAATCTTCAGTGTGAAATATCGATCGTATTCGACTTGCAATCTCCGTAGCAAAGGCTGTAACGCCCAGCTGTTCATGCATAAAGGATCTACGAATACGTAAATTTCGATGGGCTTTGACAAGGAGGCTGAAGAAGTTGCGTTGCTTTCCAACAGAGTTTCCCGGTTCACCGCTCATCCCCCTCGCTTCGATTGACCATATGGTTCGCAGTCATGACGAGCCTATGATAATACACTTCCCGCAAAGGTCCTTCCAGGCCAACATCGTCCATCGCTTCCGCCATGCAGGCGAGCCATGCTTTTGCACGGGTAGGAGTTATCGGAAAAGGCATATGACGCGCTTTCATCATCGGATGGCCGTGCTCTTCCGTGAATAAATTCGGTCCGCCTAAATATTGTGTTTGAAATTGTTTCTGCTTTCGTGCTGTTTCCGTCAGATCTTCAGGGAAAATCGGATATAGGTCCGGGTGGACAGCCACTTTTTCATAAAAACGATCGATGAGCTCCGATAATTTTTCAGCACCGATTTCCTCGTAAGGGATCAAAGGTTTTCGAGTCATGTATGTCAATCTCCTTTGTTCTGACTGTATGGACATTTTAACAACCAAACAATTCTTTCACAAACAAATTGCCTTCTAGCGAACTGAAAAGTTGTCATACTTCAATATGATTATAGTAGCTTAGCACCTTCGAAACATATTGTTCGGTTTCCTTGAAAGGCGGTATACCGCCATATTTTCTGACGTTGCCGGGACCAGCGTTGTAAGCCGCCAGCGCCATCTCGACATTGCCGAACTGATCGAGCATTTGACGTAAATATTTCGCGCCGCCCATAATGTTTTGCTCCGCATCGAATCCGTCTTTCACACCTAACATTCTTGCGGTCCCTGGCATTAGCTGCATCAATCCCATTGCACCCGCACGACTGACTGCATTGCTGTTGAAATTGGACTCCTGCTTAATGACGGATGCGATCAAGTTTTCAGGCAGGCGGTATGTTTCCGCGGCTTGTCTAATGAAGTTGCTAAAATTATTTTCCCCATTTGAAACGGCAGTTCCACGACTCATTGCCTGGGAAGAGAAGACGGCGGATTGAAAGCCTTCCGGCAAATAAACGCTGTTTGGTCCTGAATATTGGAGACTGTTCATCGTCTGTAGACCTCCGAGCATGCCGAATGACTGAAACGGAATCGTATCCGTCCTCGGGGCATCGCTCGTCGAACCATGTAAAATATCATTTATCATCACACTGAACAGGGAGGAGGTGGACTCCTGACTGTTTGCGAAAGTTTGCACCGAACCGAGTGTCTGCATCGCCTGAATATCCATTAATGTACGTATTGTGCGTGCATCCATTTTGTTACTTCCTTTCTTTAGGACTATCTGAAGTTGCATTTGAATCAAGTATATCAAGTTCGAGATAAAAACGCATGCTACAGACTGCACCAGAGGCCATCATATGGTAGACTAAACGTAAGATCATTGAAAGGAAGAAGACCTATGCGAATCCAGAACCGAGTGATAAAAGGGCAAGAAAACGGCAATGAAATCCAGTTTTTATTGGACGAGAAAGCTGAACGTCCGAGTGGCACTCCAGCAAAGAAAATGATAACCGATTCCGATGAGCACGCTTTTGTCTATTTGATGGACATTGACGCAGGTTATACATACATACATTTCCCGAAAGATACTTGGCCGTACATGGCGAAGGCGTTGCAAACCGGCAACGATCCGGTCCTCATCTGGCATGATGAAGAACTCCCATTGCCAGGTTTTGTAGAGGAGCTGACGATGCTCGTTTATAACATCGAAGGAAACGACAATTATGGAGAGGCATTCACGACTGCAGTGGAGCAGGAATTCGAGGCCTTCCTCCAAGACATCAATCTATAGTTTGGAGGGCTACTCATGAAGGAGTGGAAGCAATTTCTTGAACCGTATAAATTGGCTGTTGCCGAATTGAAAGTGAAATTGAAGGGGCTTCGTGCACAATACGAACTCGAAGGTGTCCATATGCCTGTTGAATTCGTAACGGGAAGGGTGAAACCTCTCGCAAGCATTTACGACAAAACCCTTGAAAAGGGCATCCCATTCAAACCTTCGGCGGAGTTGGCGGAGGAGTTGCCGGATATTGCCGGCCTCCGTATTATGTGTCAGTTCGTCGATGACATCGGCAAAGTTGTACAGACATTACGGCAACGCACTGATATGCAAGTCGTCGAGGAAAGGGATTATATTTCGCATAAAAAACCGAGCGGCTACCGGTCCTACCATATGATCATCGAGTATCCGGTCCAGACAATCCACGGAGAAAAGACGATACTTGCTGAAATTCAGATCCGTACGTTGGCAATGAACTTTTGGGCTTCCATCGAGCATTCCTTGAATTATAAATATCAAAGCGAACTGCCGGACGAAATTAGACATCGGCTGGAAAGGGCTGCCGAAGCCGCTTTCAGGTTAGATGAAGAAATGTCGTTGATTCGGGATGAAATACATGATGCCCAGCAATACTTCAGCGCTTTCAAAGAAACGAACGAGAGGAACTACGACGGCAAAAAGAATCGGAAAAGGGGAGTCAATGATGAAATTCGCCATCCAGACGAGAAATGATTCATTATCGAACCGGTTAAAAGATGAAGCGAAGGATTACTTGACTGATTTCGGGCTTGTCTTCAACGAAGAGGAGCCTGATATCGTTTTATCTATCGGAGGGGACGGTACATTGCTGCATGCTTTCCATAAGTATATCCATCGCTTAAAAGATACGGCTTTCATCGGCATCCATACCGGTCATCTCGGATTTTATGCCGATTGGAAGCCTGTCGAATTGGAAAAGCTTGTCCTGCTGATTGCCCGTCAGGAATACAACGTCATCGAATACCCGCTTCTCGAAGTGACGATCAATTATCGCCATTCCGAAAAGGTCGCGAAATATTTAGCGCTTAATGAATCAACGGTGAAATCTCCTGAAGTGACATTGGTCATGGATGTGGAATTGAATGGTGTGCACTTCGAAAGATTCCGCGGGGACGGACTATGCATGTCAACGCCATCTGGCTCGACCGCCTATAATAAGGCTCTTGGTGGCGCGATTATCCATCCATCCTTGCATGCGATTCAACTGACCGAAATGGCTTCGATCAACAACCGCGTCTTCCGGACAGTCGGCTCTCCGCTCGTCCTGCCTGCGCATCATAGTTGTGTGCTGACGCCGGTTAAAGGGCCGGATTTCATGGTGACAATCGATCATTTACAACTGTTGCATAAAGATGTGAAATCTATCGAATATAAGGTGGCAGATGAGAAGGTCCGCTTTGGCAGATTTCGCCCGTTCCCGTTTTGGACGAGGGTCCACGATTCATTCATCGCAAGTGATGTGTGAAGGGGTCATGGTTAAAAAGAAGTTCACCCTCGAATTCATCGTCGAACAGGACGGGGTCCTACTTCGGGAATTCCTTCATAGTCACGGGATTTCCAAGCGGACATTGACGGCGGTGAAATATGACGGTGGCCTGCTGCTCGTGAACGGGTCGGAGCAGACGGTGCGACATAAGTTGGAGAAAGGGGATGTTGTAACAGTCCAATTTCCTCCGGAAGAGCCGAGTGTCGGTCTTGTTCCTGAAACTGGCAATCTGTCAATTGTCTATGAAGATGAGGCGATATTAATCCTCGATAAACCGGCCGCCCAAGGAACGATTCCATCACGTGATCAGCCGAACGGGACGGTCGCGAATTTTGTGGCCGGAAAATTCGAAGCTGAGCATGTCCCATCGACTGTGCATGTAGTGACAAGGCTGGATACGGATACATCAGGCCTTGTTTGTATAGCGAAAAACCGCCATATTCATCATCTGCTCAGTGGACAGATGCAAACGACCGGCTTTGAGCGCAGTTATATTGCAATTGTTGAAGGGTATATAGAGAAGGGTGCAATCACCATTGAACAGCCGATCGGACGGAAGGACGGCAGCATCATCGAAAGGACGGTCCGGCAAGATGGCCAATATGCAAGGACAGATGTCCGAGTGCTCGGCCACTTTGAACGGAATGGCGAGCTATACACATCCGTTTCCTTGAAGTTGCATACAGGGCGGACTCATCAGATACGCGTCCATATGCAATGGCTCGGCCACCCGCTTGCAGGGGATGACTTGTATGGCGGCACGCGCAAGTTGATCTGTCGGCAGGCTCTGCATTGCGCCGCCATAGGCTTTCGACATCCGTTGACGAATGAGCCGATGACGTTTATGAGCGATTTGCCCGCAGACATGGTGCAGTTGAATCCTGTTTCGAGTCAATCAAAGTGAGTGAATTTCTCTGGGATGAACGGTTGATTAGAAGGGACGGAGACAATCTCCATTTCGGGATAGCGTACGGCTGTCAGTTTTCCGCCAAAAACACATCCCGTATCGATATTGACCGTCCGGTTGACGAATCTCGCTTCCGTAACCGGAGTATGCCCATAGACGATCCATGCGTCTCCAAAATATTTCTTCGCCCAGTCCCTTCTGACGGGTCGGCCGTCCGGAAGCGTTTCGCCGGTCGTATCCCCGTAGAGGACAAACGATTGTACTTTTTTTGAAAATGGTTCTCCAATCATCTGTTCACGGATTCCTGCGTGTGCGATAATGAGTTTTCCGCTGTCCAGATTTTCGTATAAAGGCAAAGCTTCATAGAATTGTCTATAGCGATCCAAGAAGCGCATTTTTTCCTTCGGAGACAAGGCATTCAACTCCGCAACAGTCGTTTCAAGTCCATTCTTTTGTTGGACGTTGCGGCCTTTTGAGAAACGATAAAGTTTGTTGCAATGGTTGCCGGGGGAATAGATAAGTCTATGATTATCTTGCAGCTTGAACATCAATTCCAGCGTTTTCAATGATGCAGGACCCCGATCCATTGCGTCGCCTACAAAAGCGAGCTGCCTTCCATCCATATGTAATGGCAATCCCGATGTGAATGAATAGCCGAGCTTGTCAATGAGCGACAGCAATTCATCATAGCATCCGTGAATATCGCCAATAATATCAAGTTTCATATCGATTCTCCTTTTAAGAGTTGTTACTTACTATCATACCTTTATTACTGTATTTCAAGCATGTCGGAGCGGAAAGGAAGGTGCAGCCATGACTGTAAATGAAGAAATTCGCGATGAAAGTATTATCGACGAAGAAAAACTGATAAATTCATTGGAACAGCAAGATATTAAAACGTTCCGTGATGAATATTTAACGCTTCACCCATATGATCGAGCTGTTTTCTATGAGAAGGTGGACATACATCATCGAAAAACGATGTATTTTTTCCTTTCTCCGAAAGAGTTGGCGGAAATATTCGAGACGAGTGAAATCGATGAAGACGAATATAAGCAGTTCCTTCAGGAGATGGACACGACTTATGCCGCGGACATGATTTCCCACATGTTCGTCGACAATGCGGTAGATGTCCTGAAAGAACTTGATAAGGCACAGATTGCCAGCTATTTGACATTAATGAACAAAGAAGCGGCTGCACAAATCAAATCCCTCTTGCATTACGAAGAATATACCGCAGGTTCGATCATGACGACGGAATATGTGTCGATTCCTCAATATTCGACTGTGCGATCTGCCATGACGATTCTGCGGAATGAAGCCCCGTCTGCGGAAACGATTTATTATGTGTTCGTCGTCGATGAGGATAATCGCTTGACAGGAGTCGTTTCGCTCCGTGATTTGATCATTACGGATGAGGACACGTTAATACAGTCGATCATGAATGAGCGCGTCGTCAGCGTGCTCGTCTCGGATGACCAGGAAGACGTCGCAAGGACGACCCAGGACTATAACTTGCTAGCGGTTCCGGTCGTCGATTTCCAGCAGCATATGTTGGGGATTATTACAGTTGACGATATTATCGACGTTTTAGATGAAGAAGCATCTGATGACTACTCCAAACTTGCTGCCGTATCCAATATGGACTCCTTTGATAAGACGTCGCTTTCAGCGGCAAAGAAGAGAATCCCTTGGCTGATCATCCTGTTGGTGCTCGGCATGCTGACCGCAAATCTGATTGACCTATTCACCGATACGATTTCGCAAGTCGCTCTGCTTGCCGCATTCATCCCGTTAATTGCCGGGACGGCCGGAAATAGCGGGACACAGGCGCTAGCGGTTGCTGTTCGCGGAATAGCGACTCGTGACGTTGAGGATGAGAGCAAGTTCAAACTGTTATTGCGGGAGGCCGGCACGGGGTTGATAACCGGACTCATATGCGCCATCTTTGTCGTCGGCCTCATTTTCATTTGGAAGCATGAATTCATCATTGCGTTGCTCGTCGGTGCGGCAATATTAGTTTCCATCTTTGTCGCAACAATTTCCGGATCGTTCATTCCGCTCTTCATGCACCGGATGAAAATCGACCCAGCCGTCGCGTCCGGCCCATTCATCACGACATTGAATGACGTTATCAGCATTATCATCTATCTCGGATTGGCAACGATGTTCATCGGCAGCCTCTGAACGGGAAAAGAACTTCATTCCCGTTAGGCGCATATACTACGGAAAAAGGGGGAATCAACATTTCCTACAATGAACCGTTGATATTTGTGCAGGGGCCTCCCGTCTATGTGAAGACGAAGGCATCCGTCTTTGAAGAAGAAAGCACGTCCGTCTTCGTCCCGAAAGATGAATCGATAAGGGAGACAATCGACATCAAGTCATCCGTCCAAACAGCAAGCCACGTTGTCAACCCCGCCATTATGCGCAAAATACGCTACTTGAACGAACCGTTCCAGAAGCAGGCATACTCACCGCTTCAATTCATCGTGGAAGGCGATATCGTCAAAGGTGCGATTCAAAAAGTGGAGGATGACATTTTGTGGATCGAATCCAATGACATGATAACTGAAATTGAAATAGCGAAGATAGAAGACGTCCTATGGCGCGGGCAGCCATTTGACACAAGATCATAAAAACAAAGCGGACCGAAGTAATCGGTCCGCTTTGTTTTTCGTCTCCTTTAAATCGAAAAACTGCCCGATCGGAATTCGATCGGGCAGAGTCAGCATCACAGGTTATTCCTTCAATCGTCGTCACAATCGATGAAAACGTCTTTCACGCATTGGATTCCACAGAAGCATTTCAAGTCGACTGTAACGCAAGTGCCTGTCGCTTCGAAGTTTTCTACTTCGCAAATTGCGTCGAGATCTAATTTGCCATCTTTGAACAAATCGACTCTACGTCCTCTGGAATCACGCGGTTCAAGTACTTGAATTGTTGCGCAGCAATTGTCGAAAATGTTTTGAACTCTGAAGAAAATCGAGAAACATGTTGCACAGTCTCTTCGACCTTGGTCGGAGGTTGTGTTATCACCATCATCGAACCTTCTTCTTCTCTTGAACATTGCTTTGAATGGATTACCTTTTTCGTCCAATAGCATGAACACACGCGTATTGGCCCGTTGTCGTGCAGGGCTTACAAGGCTACCGAGCGGAGTCAGGAAACAGTCGGTTCTGCAGTCGTCACAATCAAGATCATCCCGAATATCCTGCACACGCTTAATCGCGCGGACTACTTCGCAGATGCAATTGTCGTGGCGCCGCACATCCCGTACATCACCGACATCTTCATTTCTTCCACATCCCATTCATTCCACCTCCTTTTCTCAACTCCCTATACCTTATGCGTATGATTGCTCAGGGCTAGGGCAAACATCACGTAGTGAATAAAAAACTTGTGCAATCGCCATACTGTTAAAAAAAGGGGATGATGGATATTCGTCAATTGATAACGATGCTTTGCGTGCTTCTTCTGCTGTCCGGATGTATTCCAAATGAATATAAATTCGAGAATTATACAGATGAGGACACAAGTGAGGCGGAGGAGTTATTGAAGGGTGATGATCGAATCAAAGGGGTTGCTGCGCTTTTTCATGAAGATCATTTACTCGTTGGCATTCGTGTAAAGACCTTTTCCAGGTTCAATAAAAGGAAAATCGCCGCCGAAATGGAGAAGAAGCTCAAAAAAGAATATCCGGATCTCTCGGTCTTCGTTTCTGCAGACAGCAAAATTTTAACGGAAACGAATAAACTTATTTTGAAAAATGATGAAAGAGGTTTGAAGAAAAAAATCCATCATTTGATAACACTAGCGGAGGAAGAGACATAATGAACAAAGACAAATATGCAAAGCTCGAGCAGGGGATCACTCCGAAACCGCCGATCTTGAAAAATCTCATTAAAGCATTCCTCGTAGGCGGCACCATTTGTCTCATCGCCCAGTTCATTGCGCTATTCTATATGACTTTCTTCGATTTCACTGAACGGACAGCGAGCAATCCGACAGTAGCGACGATGATTTTCATTTCGATGCTGCTAACCGGATTTGGCGTCTATAAAAAAATTGGACAAGTTGGCGGAGCCGGTGCAGCAGTCCCGATTACCGGATTCGGCAACGCTGTCGTGTCAGCGGCAATCGAACATAGATCGGAAGGCTATGTGTTAGGGGTCGGAGGAAACATCTTTAAACTGGCGGGCTCCGTTATTTTGTATGGCGTATTTTCAGCCTTTCTCGTTGCACTCATCAAGACGATATTAGTGAAGGTGGGAGTCGTTTCATGGTAATGAAAGGCCTGTTGACATTCCCTTCGACACCTTCCATCGTAGCAACCGGCGTAACGGCAGGGCCGCTTGAAAAGAAAAGCGCTTACAAGACAAGTTTCGATAAGATGTTTGAAGATGAACGATGCGGTATGGAAACGAATGAACAAGGCCATGCAAAGCTGATGGAAGATGCATGTATGATTGCTTTGAGCAAGGTCGATAAAATACCGGCGGATGCCGATTTTTTATTGACTGGAGACCTCGTCAATCAGATGACGCCTTCGAGCTTCTTCGCGACAACTGTCGGTATTCCGTATATCGGCATGTTTTCGGCGTGCGCAACTTCGGTCTCATCTTTGCTCCTCGCTGCACTTTTAACAGAATCGGGAATGTCGAAACTCTCCATTGCTGGATCATCAAGCCAGCATAATGCGATTGAAAGGCAATTTCGGTATCCGTTGGAATATGGCGCGCAGAAAGGGGAGACAGCCCAGTGGACTGTGACTGCAGCAGGAGCAGCAGCTGTTGCGCCTTTCCAAGAAGGAGCTCCTTCCATAGAACGGGGAACGATTGGCATAGCGATTGATATGGGATTGACTGATCCATTGAATATGGGGGCTGCCATGGCACCTGCAGCAGCAGATACGTTGAAGCGGCATTTGGAGGGGCATGGGACTTCTGTGAACGACTACGATCTAATTATGACCGGGGATTTAGCGAAAGTGGGCTTTACAATTTTTAAGGAGCTCGCTAAAAACCAGGGGATAACGGAATTTGGAAACTTCAGTGACGCGGGTGTGGAGTTTTACGGCAACAACCCTGATTTCATGGCAGGCGCTAGCGGGGCGGGATGCTCAGCTGCCGTCTATTTTTCGGATGTCTATCAGAAGCTGATCGACAAAGAATATAAAAAAGTACTGTTAATTGCTACCGGGGCGCTGCTTTCCCCTTTGTCGTACCAGCAAGGCGATACGATTCCGTGCATCGCGCACGCGGTCGAACTAACGATGAAATGAGTGGTCTGATTGTTTTCGATTTACATTACCTCCTTCATAGTCGGCGGGCTAATTTGTGTCATCGGCCAGCTGATGTTTGACGTGGCAAAGCTGACACCGGCTCATACTCTTTGCACACTTGTCGTGGCGGGCTCCATTTTAGACGGTTTCGGCTTATATGAACCGCTAATTGATTTTGCAGGCACTGGTGCGACGATTCCAATTACATCATTCGGCAATGCATTGACCCATGGAGCTCTCGCCGAAGCTGAAAAACATGGCCTCATCGGTGTTTTGACCGGAATGTTTGAAGTGACGAGTTCGGGAATCAGCGCCGCCATCCTATTCGGATTTATCGCCTCATTTATTTTCAAGCCGAAGGGCACCATTTAAAATTTCCTGTGCAAACGCCCCCTTCTTCTCTCCGCTATCTGCATAGGATAGACGGAAGGGAAGGAGGGATTTTTTATGTTCGGTGGATGCTATCATGGCGGTTACGGCGGCGGAGGATATGGCGGGTATGGAAGAGGATATGGCGGTTCCACTTTCGTACTGATTGTTGTTCTCTTCATCTTGCTAATCATCGTTGGCGCTACCTTTGTCTAAGGAGGAGGGAGAAACAGTATGAATGACTCTTTTTTTAAAAAGATAGAATCGAAAACCGGCGTTCCGATGGAAGAAGTATTTGCATTGGCGAACGCAATCCAATATGCGGATTTCAGTGATGAGCGACAAGTGCGGAAAATCGTCCGAAAAGTAGGCCGGCTTGCAAACAAGGAAGTCCCACCGCATATGGAAGATGAACTCGTAAAATCAATCGTCAAAAACGGCAGCTCCGTAAACTTCAATGACATACAAAGAATGATGGGCCAATCCTAACCCGTATTACAACCTCTTACCCGTAAGACCCAGTGGAATAAAGACGTTCAACCTATGTAGTAGACCAGTGAAACTAGTAGAAATACATCATTTTACGATTATTTCTCATAACTATGTTTCATGTGTTATGAATATGGTTAAAGGGTATGTGAGGAAATAATGTAAAGGGGTGTGGGAAATGGGCTATATTCTACCGGTCCAGCCGATGCAAGCAGAAATTTACGCGAATCGAATGAACGCTGAACGCAATAATTTTGCATATGTCGATCGGGTGGAAAAAGTTAAATTCGATACGGATCTGATGGATAAATTCGAGGATTCGCTTCGCCATGAGCAAGAGCGGATTATGGAGGACAGGGAACCGAACGTTGCCAAATCCCGCCCTCCTTACTTGAAAGGATTCATTTATCCGAATCCTGCCAACCTATCGCCAGAAATTGCTCATCTCGTAGGAAAAGGCCTCACAGTGAACGAATACGCGTAAATGAATGAGAAAAGAGCAGAACTGAAACCAGTCAACGGTTTGCAGTTCTGCTCTTTTTCATTCGCAAAATCAATACTTATTGAGGAGTGATCTCCTTTTCCATCGCTCTGTGCGGAATATCCGCATCCATGAATTCGGGTGACGTAACCGTATAACCGAGCTTTTCATAGAATGGCACGGCATATGATTGTGCGTTCAGAACAATTTTCGTCATTCCCGCTAATTTTGCATGTTTTTCAAGTTCATGCATGATGAGGTTGCCGAGATGCTTCCCGCGCAATTCCTTCAACACACATACTCGCTCTACTTTACCGATTCCTGGACCGATTTCACGGATGCGCCCTGCTCCGATCGGCTGCCGATCATCATATACGATGAAATGGGAAGCGGTATTATCGAACTCGTCGATTTCAAGACTTAATGGTACCCCTTGTTCATCCACAAAAACTTTTTTTCGCACATCATACGCGTCTTCCCGTTCACGATCAGAACGGGCAATCTTCACTTCAATCAATCTTCAGCTTTCCTCGCCGAGACGGAAAGTTTCATAAACTGTCCATGACCCGTCCTCAAGTTGATAGAGAAGGTGGATGCGATCGATGATTTCGGTATGATCTACACCGAACATCTTGATCTGACCGATGATATCGTCATGCTCACCGGAACTTAGTTTTTGGGCGATTGTAATATGCGGAACAAAGGAATATTCAGGTTTTTCACCGAAAAAGTCTTCGTTCAGGTCTTTATGGAGTGAAAGGATTTCTTCATTAGGTGTCACTTTAAAGAAAATCGTATTGGTGATCGGTGCAAACGTGCTCACTTTTGATACTTTTAATTCAAAGGGTTTATGATTGCGAACAACCTTATGGATCGCTTCCGCCACTTGTTCGATTTCCTTATCGTCAGCTTCAAATACACCTTTGACGGTCATGTGAGGCGTGATAAGCGCATAATGTGGATCATAACGTTTCCTGTACCCATTTGCCAAATCTTGAAGTTTCTTTGAAGGGAAAGCTACAATACCATATTTCATTAGAAAAGACCTCCTCGTGAAATGATTGCATACATCTTGTAAGTAATTATAGCAGAATGAGCTACTCTTTGAAATGTTTGGCATCATTCGTATTGAAAGGATTCTTTAATCGCCCTTCGAATGTCTTGCTGCCAATACTTCCATGTATGGTTCCCCTTAAATTCTTCATAGAAGTAGGAAAACCCTTTTCTTTTGATCAACTTGTTTAAATCCCTGTTCGGCGTGAGGAAATCTTGGGTGCCGTCCTGCGTCGTTTTCACTTCTGTTTCCTCTTCGCCGATGACATGGTAGATTGAAAAAGAGGAAGGATCTTTCAAGGCTTCCACCTTCTCCATTACGTACTCATCTACATAAGGGGAATGGAGGATCACCTTGCCGAAGCAGTTCGGATATTTCAACGCGGTCAACAGTGAGATTGTGGCCGCCAACGAATCACCGATCAACCCCCGGCCTGCGCCGACTTGGTACGTTGGATAATTCTCATCGATGTAAGGGACAAGCTCATGCGCAAGAAAACGGATATAATCTTCATGCCGGTCGCCATCCGGGTGATACATCCTTCTGCGTTCCTCGACGCTTTTATACGGTATGCCGACGACAATCATATTATTTATGTCGCCTTCGGAAACTAATTCGTCCACTACCCGGCCAATTCTACCGTATTGAAAATAATCTTTTCCATCGGAAGCGATTAGAACTGAATACTTGTATAGTGGTGAATACTGATGTGGCAAGTGAATGAGAAGCTGCATATCCTCATCGAGCGCCTTGCTGTAAAAATGTATCTCTTCAATTTTTCCGTATTCCATCCGCAGGTCCTCCTAGTTGTTTGATGTAAGAAGATTGTAACATAAGCGAATGTACAGGTATAATGCTTGAATAGCTTGGTACATGGAAAAAGAAACAATTGCAAAATTGAATAAACATCTTAGCTGTCGCCGTCATATTATACGTGACGGACGCAGGATAGAATTGAGGAGGTAGTGATTAATGTTCACTGGAAAAAATATTGTCCACTCCGATGTCGTGGCAGAAGCTACAAAAGAAGCGTTAATTCGAAGAGGCGTCACATTGGAGGATATTGCAAAAATTGTTTATGAAATGCAGGTCCCTTATAACAAAGGGTTGGACCTTGCCGAATGTGTCGATTCAGTTGAAAGGGTGCTAAGAAAACGGGAACTCCAACATGCAATCCTCGTCGGAATCGAATTGGATGAGCTAGCAGAACAAGGGAAGCTATCCGCACCGCTCCAGCAAATCGTCGAATCGGACGAAGGACTGTTTGGCGTGGATGAGACGATCGCGTTAGGCGCCGTCTTCACTTATGGGTCCATTGCTGTCACTACATTCGGTCATTTGGATAAAAACAAAATCGGAATCATCAATGAGTTGGATACGAAAAAAGGGAAGGGCGTCCATACGTTCCTCGACGACCTCATTGCGAGTGTTGCATCATGTGCCGCATCCCGGCTTGCTCACCGAAAGCGGGATTTGGATGAAGCGGGCATCACGTATTTGGACGTAGATAGAAAAGGAAAAAAATAAGCCATATGGAGGAAGATGAAGATGATGTGACCCCTAAAAGTTAGAGTTTTATATTATGCAGCTAGTTGGCTGGTGTGAAGACGGTATTGAACCGGACTCATGCCAGCCAATTTCTGCTTGATCCGTTTGTTGTTGTAGTACTGGATGTATGCCTCAATAGCCCGTTTCAGTTCCTCATACGTGCGTAGGGGTTCGCCATGATACATCTCTTGCTTAAGTAATCCAAAGAAATTTTCCATGGGGGAGTTGTCCAGACAGTTCCCCTTCCGCGACATACTCTGGAACACCTTATGTTCTTTTAAGGTCGCAACCCAGTTTCCGTGCTGATAGTGCCAGCCTTGATCCGAGTGGATGGTAGTCCGGAATTTTGCGTTTTTTACGATGTCGAGGACTTCCTCTAAAGGTTTCATCACAAAATCAAGCGTCGGACGCATACTGATGCCATACGAAAGAATCTCCCCATTATACATATCCATCATTGGACTAAGATAGAGCTTTAGACCGTCTGAACACTTGAATTCTGTAATATCAGTGGTCAATTTCTGACATGGAATCGGGGTGTTGAACCGGCGGTTAATACGGTTTTTCACCACTGTACCGATAGTTCCCTTATACGAACTATACCGACGTGATTTCCTGGTGAACTTATTGCCTTTCAATCCTAGTTTTCGCATAATACGCTGCACCTTTTTATGATTAACTATGATGCCACGGTTCTTCAAATCTAGTTTAATCCTCCGGTAACCATAATTGCCCTTGTGTTCATTAAAAATAGATTGAATCTTATCTTCCAACTCTTGGTGCGGATTTTCCCTGCTCATTTGTTTTACATGATAGTGATATGAAGACTCAGGAATGCCTACAATCGGAAGTACATCCTTCAATCGGAATTCTTCTTTGAGTTCGAACGATAGCGCTGCTTGTGCTTTTCGAGATAGCCGTCCGGATCCATCTGAAAAGCTCGCAACTTTTTTAGGTATTCCACCTCCAAGCGGAGGAGTTCATTTTCCCGTTCTAATTTCTGTTCACGTGTCATTTCATCCTGTTGTGTTGGCTTCTGGTCCTTCTTGACGTTCTTCGCTTTATCAGACATGACTGGCCGTCCTTTCGGGTTGTCCAGGGCTTCAGCACCGCCTTCAAGGAATTTCTTCTTCCAATCACCAATCATCGAAGGATTCGTCAATCCGAAGTGAAGCGCAGTTTCTGGCTGCGAAGCGCCTGTCCTTTTCATAAAGCTTAGTACATCTAATTTGAATTGAACAGAATAAACTTCATGACTTTTCTTTCTTAGTAATCCCTCCGCGCCATACTTCTTGTAAACCAACACCCATCTTCTAATTTGTTCAGATGACTTAATGCCATACTTTTTAGCCAAAGTACCATAGCCAAGTCGTCCACCTAAATACTCCTGAACAATCATGACCTTAAATTCATCGCTATATTTAACCATAAGAAAACACCCCAAAAGTTAGATTGTAACTCTAACTTTTGGGGTGCACATCAAGATTCTTCATCTCCTTTTTTTCTATTGAAATCGCTTGCAATCTACTGAAAATTTTTAAGAAGGATTGACAAGCGATTAACCATTCGTGGTAGAATAGGTGTTAAGTTGCAAAACTATTATTCAAAAGGGGAGAAAGTAAGTATGAATAAAAAGAGATTCCATATTCTTGCATTCATTTCAATGATCGCGCTGCTTGTCCTTTCGGCGTGTAACTCGGATGATGCAAGCAAAGGGTCCGACTCAGGGAAAACAAAAGAAGATTACGATTTTCTAAGTATCTTGACGGGTGGTACACAAGGTACATACTACGCACTTGGGGGAGCGCTTGCTGATACAATCTCTCAAGAGACTGGCATTAAAACGACTGCGGAAGTTTCACAAGCCTCTGCTGCTAATATGACGGCTTTAAAAGACGGCGGCGCTGAAATCGCTTTCGTACAAACGGATATTGCTTACTATGCATCAAAAGGTGAAATGATGTTCGACGGAGAAGTCATCGACAACGTTTCAGCAATCGGTGCACTTTATCCTGAAACAGTTCAATTGGTTACATTGGAGAAGTCTGGCATCAAGTCGTTTGAAGACTTGAAAGGGAAAAAGGTCTCTGTAGGAGCACCTGGTTCTGGTACGTATGCGAACGCAGAACAGCTTCTTGAAATCCACGGGTTGTCAATGAGCGATATCCAACCGCAAAACTTGGACTTCGGTGAATCCCAAGAAAGCTTGCAAGCTGGACAAATCGACGCTGCATTCATCACTGCAGGAACTCCAACAGCCGCGGTTGAAGGTTTGAACGCTTCCGCTCAAGTTTACATCGTGCCAGTCTCCGATGAAAAAGCGGACGAATTGATTTCGAAATATCAATACTATGCAAAAGAAGTAATCCCTGCAGGAACATATGGACTTGCAAAAGACACGCCGACTGTTTCTGTTGGTGCGATGTTAATCATCCAAAACGATGTTCCTGAAGATCTAGCATATGAAATTACAAAAGCAATCTATGACAATGCTTCAAAACTGACACATCCAAAAGGCGCTTTGATCAAAGCGGAAACAGGACTTGATGGTATCGGGATTCCTGTTCACCCAGGCGCTCAAAAATACTTTGACGAAAAGAAATAATTGAATACAGACAAATAGTTGAACGGGGCGGTGAAGCTATATGCTTCAGCCGTCCCATTCTTCATGCTATCGAGAAAGGGAGAAGAGAATGAAAAGGCTGAAACTGATTCTCCCCATTCTTCTATCTGCATTGTTGGTCGTCCTCGTCTTTTTCTTTCTGCCGATACATAAGGTATTCACCTTTACAGAATATCGAACTGAGCATCCAAAAACCTATTACGTAAAGATGGCAGATGAGCAGGATTTTCAAATACGCTACGTGCACTCCATCTTTCTGACCGATGTCATTGAATCTTATCGGGTCACCGATCAAAACGCCATCCAATCACTCTCCATGCAATATGAAGATGTTGGAATCGGCTTGCCTGGCTATGCCGCAGAAGGGCAGTCACTGACTGTCAACGATGGAATGTATACGCTTACTTATGAGAACAACATCATCGACTCTTTTGTCCTTTTCGTTGGTGATGTCAATGCAGGCCTGGCTTTCCGGTATAAAGGGAAGGAGATCAATCTGAAAACGTACCTAACTAGAGGGAAATCGTACACATTTCGTGTGCAACGCCAATCATTCTACCAATTAATGAAAGGAGTAAATATGAATGGCTAAAAATAAAAAGCTAGAAGATATTCAGCAAGAATCCCAAAACGACAACATTGAAACGTTGACAGAAGAACAGCAGCTTGAAATTTTGCAAAAATATGATCCCGAATCGAATACCCGGAATGTGAAAGGGATATTCAAAATCATCGTCTTTGCAGGATTGCTGGCATTCTCCTTGTTTCAATTATATACATCCATCGGGACACCGTTCACTGCATATATTCAGCGATCGATTCACTTAGGATTCGCTCTCGCATTAATTTTCATATTGTTCCCAGCAATTAAAAAACCGGGTGTTAAGAAAGATAATGTGCCTTTTTACGATGTCATCCTATCATTACTTGCCATTGCGGTCGGTTTGTATTGGCCACTATTTTATGATGATCTCGTCTTCCGTGTCGGCAGGGTGTCGGACATTGATTTGTTCATCGGCATCGTTGCAGTGCTCCTAACATTGGAGGCCGCAAGACGGGCAGTCGGAATGCCGATCACGATCATTTCGACGGTTTTCTTGATCTATGCGTTTTTCGGAAGGTACTTTCCCGGGTTCCTGGCACACCGCGGCCAAGATCTGAAAAGTCTTGTCCAGCTTATGTTCTTTACGACTGACGGTATTTTAGGAACACCTATTAGCGTATCTGCTACGTTCATTTTCGTCTTTCTATTATTCGGTGCATTCCTTGTGAAAACAGGAGTCGGTAACTATTTCAATGATTTGGCTGTCGTCCTCGCAGGCCGCTTGACTGGCGGACCCGCTAAAGTGGCAATCTTCTCAAGTGCATTACAAGGGACGATTTCAGGGAGCTCTGTTGCAAACGTTGTCGGATCAGGTTCCTATACGATTCCGATGATGAAAAAGCTGGGGTACCGTAAGGAATTTGCGGGCGGGGTTGAAGCAGCTGCTTCGACAGGCGGACAAATCATGCCACCGATCATGGGTGCCGCAGCATTCCTAATGGTCGAATTCATCGGCGGCATTACGTATTGGGAAATTGCGAAAGCTGCAGCTATTCCTGCATTGCTTTATTTCACAGGAATTTGGATCATGACTCATTTCGAGGCAAAGCGTGTCGGTCTTGAAGGCATGTCGCCAGATCAGATGCCTGACCGAAAGGCGACACTGAAAAAGATCTACCTTCTCTTGCCGATTTTAGGGATTATCGTATTCCTATTAATTGGAATTCCGACAATGAAAGCTGCCTTATTGGGGATTGTCTTGACTATCGTTGTCAGTTTCTTTGATAAGTCTACGAGACTTAGCCCGAAAGATGTCATCATGGCGCTAGTCGACGGGGCTCGTACTGCATTGGCTGTAGCCGCTGCAACGGCTTGTGCGGGTATCATCGTCGGTGTCGTCGTGAAAACGGGATTAGGACTTAGCCTTGCTAACGGCCTTGTATCCGCAGCCGGCGGAAATATCCTATTGACGCTCATCTTCACGATGTTGGCAGCACTTATATTGGGGATGGGTTCACCTACGACAGCAAACTATGTCATTACATCCACAATTGCAGCACCAGCTATCATCTTGTTGCTTATGGGCGGTGAAATGGGACCAGGTACGACAATTCCGGTTGTCGTTGCCATCTCTGCTCACTTGTTCGTATTCTATTTCGGAATCATCGCGGATATCACGCCGCCTGTTGCTCTCGCAGCATTCGCCGCATCAGGCATTTCCGGCGGGGATCCGATTAAAACCGGTGTTGTTTCTGCGAAGCTCGCCATTGCGGCATTCATCATTCCATATATGTTTGTCTTCAATCCGGCTATGCTCATGATCGATGCCAGTCTCTTTGAAATCGTATGGGTTACCTTCTCCGCTATTGTAGGTATGATTGCAATCGGAGCGGGAATGATTGGCTATTGGTATCGAAAATGTAATTGGATCGAGCGTATCCTTGCTGTCGTAACGGGATTATTGTTGATTTATCCTGAAACAATTACGGATATTATTGGTTTGGTCCTCTTCGTTATCCAAGTTGCAATCCAGTGGAAAACGAAGGATAATAAACCGAAAAATAAAGCAGCAGTCGCATCATAATGAAAAAAGGCCGTCACAGTTGTCAACTCGACAACTGTGACGGCCTTTTCTAATTCATCACACGCATAACTAGGCCAATTCCCAAAATTATTATACCAAGGACAGAATAGTGTTTATCTACAAAGTTAATAAGATATTATACTTCGACATTTAATTCAAATAGTTTAAACCGAAAAGATGATTTAAACTATTGAAATGTTTAAATAGTATGTCTATAGTAGAATAACATAGACAAATATATGGAAATTTCAATACTTTACTATCAAAAGGGGAAGCTGGGATGAACTGGACTTATTTTAAACATGAGTTTCTTATTACTGCTAGAAGCAGGCGGAATGTTCCTTTTGTATTGTTCATAGGGGCCTTGCTATTAGGTTATTGCTTAATCATGTTGCCAAACGAGAAGACAAAAGAGACCTTTGATGTGGAATGGGCAAAAAGTTACCTGAGTGATCTTGAGGTGGAACAGAAAATAAGGGAATCCAAAGGGAATACGGGAATCGTCCATATGACAGGCCAGCCGGTGTATGCGAATAACGATTATTATTATCGTCTCTATCACGCAATGGTTATGGCACATGAGGATCGGAACTATTTCCGCTATCTGTACTTGCGCCACTTTCAGCTTGATGGGAACTCATGGGAGTATGTGGGAGATTATAATCTGTTCAAACTTTCTCCTTTTCCGGGGAAAGATAGAGAGCACTTGTATTATCAGACGATAATGCGCTACGAAAATTATTTGACGCAAGATTACCCGGTTACATACGGGTTAATGTACGAGAAGACAGGGTTGCAAGCTTTGACGAAGTTCATCCAGGGATACGGGGTATATTTCCTATTGTTCTGCGCCATTTACTTTAGCAGTGACATATTGTCGAGGGATCGCAAATACAGGACTGTTCTTCAAGGGTTGCCATTGTCCTGGTACCGGCAATTGAATTTGAAAGCGTTCTCCGCATTCCTATATTCGCTAATTGTCGTTCTCGCAACAATTGTGATCGGTGTACTTGTCCTGACCATTCAATTCGGCTTTGGACATTTTGATCTGCACGTGCCAATAATGATTGCGCAACAGACATTCAATCCTGAGGATTATGATGTTATTACAATCTCCACGTATTTAGGGAAAACGTTGATCGTAATACCTCTATTGATCTTCCTTTTTATACGCCTAAATGTAGTCTGGGGTTTGCTTTTGAAAAATGAGTGGCTCGTCCTTCTTATCGGCAGTCTAGTTCTCTTTTCGGAGCGTCTGTACTTCACGAGGACAACGAGGGAAATCTATGCCATAGATATCAGCTTATTTCCACAGACGTATTTCGATTTCGGAAAAATCACGGATGGGGAGAAAAATTATTTATTGAATACGGAAACGATCACATACGCAAAAGGGATTGCAGTATTGCTCATTACAGTAGCTGTCATCGAGATTCTCTTATTCATATGTTCCAGAATCATTAATAAAAGACGATTCTATCGAGTGTGAAAATAACTTGCGAGGAAGGATACGATCATGTTTTGGAAATATCTATTATTTGAAACAAAACTTCTAATGCATAATCGGAAAAATTGGCTATTAGGAATCGCCCTCATCTTATTTTTCCCATTATATTATTTACACTATAGCCAGACTGACTTAGAAGATTTGTTAAAGAAGAAGAACTTGGACTCGCAGCAATTCCATACAATCTTCAATGCATTTCCGACAGAGTTGCGACATACGCCGGAAGGGGAAGGCATCTATAACAACTTGACTCAACAAATCATGATGATTGATATGCAACGATTTTATCTTTGGCAAAAGAAACATTATGACAAATTTATCGAGAATGGACTTAAGTTGAATGAATTGCGGCTGGAATTGCATGAACTTGGGAATAAAGGGATTCATCCGAATCACATTATCCCCAAGGACGAAATTCAAAGGGAGAGCGCACTATTAAGATATTACCAAGAGAATGATCTGCCGCTTATCCCCAATCCATTGGCTGCGAGCAATTATTTGCCCGTCACATTGAGATTGTTAAGTGGACTGCTGTTCTGCCTTCTCGTACTAGTTGCAGGGAGCAGCATGCTAGTGAAGGATCAAGTGCATCGTTCCGTAGTGAGTGGATTTCCAGTTTCATTCATGCAAAAGGTGTGCAGTAAAGTAGTCATCCACTTTGTACAAATTATGCTTTTTCTGTTTGCTGGAATATCTGCTGGTGTGTACTATGTCGCCAAGAAGTCGGAAATCGGGAATTTCACCGCGCCTGTCCTTATTTACCAGGACGGCGACTTCCTTGCCGTATCAACAACGCGCTATATCATTTACATGCTGATTGCGTTTGCATTGATCACATTGCTCCTTTTATTAGCTTTTGCATGGATCAACGTCGTTACGAAAAATCTATATGCATCTGCATTTATATTGTTAGTCATTCTTCTACTGCCTGATTTGATGAGAGTGGCAGAAGTACAGGTCAACTGGCTTTATCCATTGAAGTTTATTGACATCGGCTACGTCCTTAATGGGGATGCTGCTCTGGAGTTTGGTAATAAGAAGTTGGACTTCAAGAATTCATACATCTGGCTCATTTCCATGAATGTGATTGTGGCTTCCGCGCTGTATTTCGGGAATAAATTGGTGCATATGAGAAAAGTGGAAGGTTTATTGAAAACAAGCTAAAAGGTGGAGAAGGTAAATGCTGAAACTATCAAATGTATCGATTGCCTATAATGAGAAAGTTGTTTTGGACCAATTGGATTTAACGGCAAGCAAAGGGGAAATCATCGGGGTTGCCGCGCCGAATGGAACCGGCAAGACGACGATGTTCAATGTGATGGCAAATTTCGTGAAGCCGGATTCCGGTCATGTCCTGTTTAACGGAAAATACGCATATCGGAATGAGAAAGAGGAATTGCTGATTCACAAGCAACTGGCTACGTTTCCGGAGCAGAAAGATCTGTTCGAGGAGCTTTCGGGCGTCGATCATCTGAAGCTGTATGCGAATATGTGGAAAGGGTCGACGAAGCATGTAAAGGATGTTATTGAACGGCTTCATATGGGGCATTACGTAAAACGGAAAGTGAGGACGTATTCCCTCGGGATGCGCCAGCGTCTATGCTTTGCGATGATGATGGCGGCAGATACGCCTGTCATGCTGATGGATGAAGTGATGAATGGCCTTGATGTTTCCAATGTCGCATTGATATCCGATTGTTTAATGGAGATGAAGAAGGACAAACTCATCTTTGTTGCATCACATTTACTAGAGAACTTGGATCTTTATGCGGATCGCGTACTCTTTCTGAAAGACGGGAAATTTGTCCATGAACAGAAATTCACGGACGAAAACGAGACGTTCCTGAAAATTGAATTGGATCCTGGGCAGTATGAAAAACTTAAGAAAGAGATTCAATTGCCGACCGATTATTTGTACATTGCCAATCATCTATTATGCATTCCGCTGGAAGGGTTGAGCATTGCGGAACAAACGAAATGGATCGAGCGGATGCTTCGTTATAATGAAAAAGAATTGACGGTCGGGCCATTGGGGACGGTGGAGTATTATGATAAATACTATGCGGAAATGGTTTAAGTTGAAAAATGGTGTCGGTTGGAAAAGGACATTCCTATTATTTGCAGCATGTCTATGTACACTTGCCGGGTGCCACCCTTTACAAGGAGCGGGTAATGAGAAAAATGTCAGTTATGAAAGGAATTTTGAAATAATTGGACCTGAAAGAGATGAATTGATTGGAAACGTAAATCAGGCTCTTTTTAATACTGTGGATAGAAGCAATGAGCGTATTGGCGAAAGTACTGCCCCAATAATGTCGAAAGATGGGAAGCGATTCTCCCTACTTAGCGGAAGGTATTTGCTTCACGGATACCCGGTCGGCAATGTGTTTATTTATGATAAGAAAGGCGACCTTATTATTCGGGAAATAGTAGGCGGTTCTGGTGGTGTGAGGAGCCTTACGATGGATATCGATAAAACATATTCGATTCACGTGGACGGTGGTTATGCTGCCATTACCGCTGAACCGCATCCGACAATGTTCTCAAATGAATTGACGGCCGGCATTTGGGAGGTTGGATTAGACATAGAAGCAGGGGATTATGTTGTAACGAGTCCATGGGGATTAGGCTACTTGGAAATCCATGATAAGGGGGAGGAGCCGCGACTTTACGAAATTATCGGCGGGGATGGGATAAAATCGGAAAGCCGCGTAACATTGACGGACGGACAAATATTGAGGATTACGAAAGTCTCAATGGTGGAATTCGCTCCTCTGGACGGACGATCTGATGAATGACGGGAAGAAGCCCGTTCATCCATTATTGGATGGCCAGCAAAGATGGTCATAGAAAAGTGCCTACCCGATTGGGCACTTTTTTTCTGTCTATATTACAATGAAGTTATCAATTCCATGAAGGGGCCTGGATGCTGTGGAACTCACTTTTACATTTATCATTTTAGGGATTACAATCGTTCTATTCATGACGAATAAAATACGCGCGGATCTCGTCGCAATTCTCGCATTGCTTGCATTCGTGTTGACGGGAATCCTCACACCTGTAGAAGCGCTATCCGGGTTTTCCAATTCAGTTGTCATCATGATTGCTGCACTCTTTGTAATAGGCGCAGGTATATTGCGGACAGGTCTTGCCCCAATGGCCGGGAAATTGCTATTACAGTATTCAGGTGATAGCGAGAAAAGGTTGTTCATTCTACTGTTGATCATTGTCGCTTCAGTAGGTGCATTTATGAGCAATACGGGAACAGTCGCACTCATGCTGCCCATTGTCATCAGTATCGCAATCAGCATTAACAGCAGTCCGTCAAAGTATTTGATCCCGCTCTCCTACATGGCAAGCTTTTCAGGGTTGCTTACGTTGATTGCTTCGCCGCCCAATTTGATCATTAGTCAAATGCTTGTCGATAATGGTTACGATAAGCTTGGATTTTTTCAGATCACTCCTATCGGTATCATCGGTGTAGTCGTCGGTCTCATCTATTTGTATACGGTCCGGAATATATTATTGCCGAAAGGGAAGGCGGCATCGAATTCGAATCACATCCAAAAATTAGCGACGAAGCAATTGTCAATCGACTATCAGCTCGGCGGAAACTTGTATGTCGTGAAAGTGCCGGAAGGGTCTGAAATGATCGGTAAGCGGCTCGCGCAATTGAAGATTCCGGCGGCATACCAATTATGCATTTTAAAGATTAGCAGGAAATCGACTGAAGGCTTGAAGTTATTGCCGATGACCTATCATGAAATGGCCGGGCCGAACAGCATCATCCAGATGAAAGATCACCTCTATGTGCAAGGGCCTGCCGAAAATGTGGAAAAGTTCGTTAAAGCATACGGGTTAACCATCGAAGAAGCAACGTCGGAGGCCGATGAGCTCGTATCAAAGCAATTGGGCATTGCAGAAGTTCTTCTCACTCCCCAGTCGAAGCTGATCAATGAAACATTACGTTCAATCAACTTCCGGGAGAAATACAATTTGAACATCTTAGGGATCAAGCGCCAAGGAGAGTATGTCGTAAAAGATATGTCGAAGCAAAGGCTCCGTTTCGGGGATGCCCTCCTTGTGCAAGGTTCCTGGGAATCAATCGAATTACTATCCAGGGATACGAGGAATGTCGTCGTCATCGGCCAGCCGAAGGAGCATGCAAGCATGGCCGCTGCGAGCGGGAAGGCGTCCATAGCCGGGGCAATTATGATTTTAATGGTCCTTCTTATGGTATTTGAAGTGTTCCCCGCAGTCATATCAGTGTTGATTGGCGCAGCATTGATGATATTGACAGGATGCGTCCGGAATATGGATGATGCTTACGGCCAGATCAACTGGGAAAGCGTCGTCTTAATCGGCGCTATGCTTCCGATGGCAACGGCCCTTGAAAATACGGGGGGGATGGTGTTGCTTTCAAAAGGAATCATCCAATTGCTCGGCGGACTCGGTCCGTTGGGGGTACTTGGAGGCATCTTCTTGCTGACGATGACTTTCGGCCAGTTCATTAGCAACACTGCGACAGCTGTCCTGTTTGCACCAATCGGACTAAGTGCCGCCCTCAGCATCGGTGTCAGCCCGTATCCGTTCTTAATTGCAGTTGCAGTCGGGGCGAGCATGGCATTTTCCACTCCGGTCGCCTCTCCGACAAATGCGCTCGTCATGACAGCAGGTGGGTATCAATTCAAAGATTTTGTAAAAATTGGCGTACCGCTCCAATTAATTATGCTGTTCGTCATGATGATAGCCATCCCGTTAGTGTTTCCGTTCTAATGACGGTTTGCAAGAAAGCTTGTGCATGGTAAACTGAATTGAATGAATGAATGAATTTTGGAAAAGAGGTCATGGAAATGGCAGTAGAAGTATATCTTAATTTCAATGGTAACTGCAGGCAAGCTGTGGAGTTTTACGCAGAGGTGTTCAATACGGAGGTATCTCAAATCATGACATTCGGCGAGGCTCCTCAACACCCTGAATATCAGCTGCCCGAGGAAGCGAAGGACCTAGTCATGCATGCGCGGTTGAATATCGATGGAAGCAGAGTTATGTTCTCGGATACTTTTCCAGGATCTCCTTTCATCGAAGGGAACAATGTCAGCCTCGCTTTTGTCAGCAAGGACGTTGAATTAATCAAAAACGTTTTTGACAAACTGAAGCAAGGCGGAACAGTGAAGATGGACTTGCAAGAGACATTCTGGAGTAAAAGCTACGGCTCATTGAAGGACCAATTCGGCATCGAATGGCAAATTAGCCACGAAGCATAAGTGAATATAGGTAAATGAAAAACGGCAAGGATGCGTATCCTTCGCCGTTTTTTTATGGCCATATAGAACGGATCCAATAAGCGCGACCCTTTTCGGTTTAAATTTACTATAAAAATTGTATATTACTGAAATCGCTTTCAAAAAACAATTGACTTTTTGTGTGAAAGTGACTAATATTCAATTAACGACTATATAGCGACAAAATTATATTCACCTTGGGGGCGTCGGAATGGAGAATATGGAGAAAAAGAAAATAGGTTTTCTAATGGCGATTCTGCCATTGATCATTATGATCATCGTCATGCTGTTCACAGTTGTGAAACTTGAGCAAGGCCCGCATATGCCACTCATCATAGGAACAACTGTGGCTGCTTTGGTTGCTTGGCGCTATGGCTTTACGTGGAAAGAAATAGAAGAAATGATGTTCAAAGGGATTAAGCTAGCCCTGCCTGCTGTCGTCATCATTATGTTGGTTGGAATGACAATCGGCTCTTGGATGGGCGGGGGGATTGTCGCAACAATGATCTATTACGGATTGCAGATTATTACACCTGGTTGGTTTCTAGTTGCCATTACAATCATTTGTGCAATCGTCTCTCTTGCAATTGGAAGCTCTTGGTCGACGATGGGTACCATCGGGGTCGCTGGAATGGGTATCGGCTTGAGCATGGGGATTCCTGCAGGCATGGTGGCAGGCGCCATTATTTCAGGATCTTATTTCGGTGATAAAATGTCTCCCTTATCCGATACGACAAACCTTGCTTCAGGTTTAACCGGGACAGATCTATTCGATCATATTAAGCATATGCTTTACACAACTATTCCCGGATTGCTTATCGCCCTTGGCGTTTACACATTTTTAGGAAGACGTTTTGCAGGTGGAAATATAGACTTGGAAAAAATCCAACAGACAGCTTCTGTGCTGAAGGACAGCTTTTTAATTTCCCCTTGGCTGTTGCTTGTGCCATTGGCGGTAATTGTCATGGTAGCTATGAAGATTCCTGCTGTTCCGGCTCTGGTCGTCGGTATTATTCTTGGCTTCATTTCACAGATTTTCATACAAGGTGGGTCTTTGGCGGATTCGATTGTTGCGTTACAAAGTGGATTTGCCATTGAAACCGGGAATGAAATGGTCGATGGACTATTCAATGGCGGCGGTTTGGATTCGATGATGTACACAGTTTCTATGACAATCGTGGCAATGACATTTGGCGGTATTTTGGAATTCTCGGGAATGCTCCAGTCAATTATGAATCAGCTCCTGAAGGTTGTGAAATCATCCTTCACACTGATTACATCTACAATCGGCGCTTGTGTACTTACGAATGCAACATGCGCAGAGCAATATATTTCGATTGTTGTACCATCTAGAATGTTCACGAAAGTTTACAAGAAGATGGGTTTGCATTCTAAAAACTTGTCACGGGCACTAGAAGATGGCGGAACGCTCACTTCGGTCTTCATTCCATGGAATACTTGCGGCGTATTCATCTTGGGAACACTCGGAGTAGGGGTGGCACAGTATGGACCGTATGCAATCTTGAATTTGTTC
Source organism: Sporosarcina sp. Marseille-Q4943 (assembly GCF_943736995.1). Taxonomy (GTDB): domain Bacteria; phylum Bacillota; class Bacilli; order Bacillales_A; family Planococcaceae; genus Sporosarcina. The sequence continues at coordinate 1,016,067 of NZ_CALSFT010000002.1, forward strand.
ATTCCATTTATTTCCACACTTTACGCAGCAACTGGCTTTACAATCGTGAAGCTGACAAAAGAGGAAATAGAAAAAGTTGAATCAGAAACAGAAACAGAAGAAGATAAGTCAATTGAAGCGGTTCACGTATAAGTATAAATAGAGCCGCCCAATGCCGATGCTTGGCACTGGGCGGCTTTCTTAGTAGTGGACGGCGAAATTCATTTCATACAAAGAACGCGGCCTTCCTTGCTTGTAAGTCATCTCCTCGCCCACGATACGGACATATTCAAATTCTATGAGCTTTTTTAATGTACGTTCTGCAGTCCTTCTGGAAACGTTCATATAGAGGGCAAGATCGATTGCTGAAAACTGGTTCGTTGTCCTCGATTGGCTGAACTGCACCAACTTTGAAATATTGGCAGGTCCCAATTTTGTTTTTTCCGCAATTTCCACTAGTAGGGGATGATCGACTTTCATATCGATAGCACCGTCCGATTGTGGATACGGGCCATGAAGCCTTTTATTGGAGTCGAGAATATAAAAGCTGTTCAGTTCACCACTTTGAATGAAATTCAATGCGAGTCGTGCATGTTCGGCAGCTTTCATCGTCGTTTCACCGTAACCGAAAGCCATCTTGACATTCCGGGGGAGACGGTGGAAAACATCCATGAATCCCGGATTTTTGATGGAATGTTCTACAATGCCCTTCGTTGTGAACAGCGAAAATTCCCCGTCGGTTTCTGACCAATGCGCTTGCAATATGGTAGAGAGCTCTGTTACGAAAGGCATGATCGGCAATCCGGATGATTGAAGGATTCCAACGGCAATTTGGGCAGAAGAGCTTTTCTGTAACATCGCTTTTTGCTTCGCTAAACGCAGACTCCTAATAATCGAGCTTTCCGGGTCGATCATCATACGGGCAGTTATACCTCTTTGCAACAGCTTTTCGTAGACAATATGGATACTTGTAATTGCGATGTCCGTCTTGCCTTGACCAGACAACCGTTTATGAAAATTTATAACGTCCTCGATTGATCCACCATTCTGTAAAACATGAATGTATGGTAGTTCAATCGTTCCATTCAAGTCATTCAACACATGATCGATATGGGACTGCTCGGCGACATCTATAGAAATCCGTTCACATGAAACCCGCTCATTTGCCAAAACAGATAATAATGTCGTAGAGACAGCGGTCTCATCCTGCTTCAAATAGAACGTTGGCACGATGAATTGTTGAACAGCCTCTTTTGCATAGGCATAAGGCAGCGAACCTGAAAAAAGGATGGCATCACTTGGTTTAAGTGTCTTAATGATGTCAGCGGCTTCTTTAGGATCGGTATATATATGGCATGCCAGCTCAAAATCCCCTTCATTCACGGATAAATCCTCTGCGCGTCGACAAAAATGTTCAGAGCCGATAACAGCAATTTTGATTCTCAATAAATTACCTCCTAACTATTAGCGACTATTTAACGACAGTGATACAATAATTATAGCCGATTCCCAATAAGAAAGGAAAGATAGTAATGAAAATTTTGGAAATAGAGATTTTTGCGATTCACTTGCCTTTAAGAGAGCCATTCATAATAAGCTATGCAACATATGATTACATGCCCTCGATCATCGTTAAACTAACGACGGACACCGGCCATATCGGATATGGGGAGGCAGTGGCGGATGAGCATGTTACTGGTGAAAGTTGGGAAAGTACATATGCAGTCTTAAAAAATACGCTAGCGCCGAAGCTGATCGGGATGAATCCTGCTCAAATGGAAAAGATCCACGAGCGTATGGACGCAGAAATTTACGGGGTGCCGGCAGCGAAAGCGGCAATAGACATCGCTTGTTACGACGTCGTTGGAAAAGCGTTGGGCGTTCCCGTATATGATTTGTTGGGCGGAAGATATCACGATGAGTTTCCAATTACACATGTTCTGAGCATCGGAACACCTGAACATATGGCTGAAGAAGCGGAACAGCGCGTTCAAGAGGGTTATCGTTCATTGAAAATGAAAGTCGGAACGGACGTGTGGGAAGACGTGAAACGAATTCAAGCTGTACGAGAACGGGTAGGGGAGTCGATCGCCATCCGTATTGATGTGAATCAAGGATGGGTGAACAGCTCGACTACCTTACAAGCACTAAGGAAACTTGAAGATTGCTCACTCGATTGGCTGGAGCAGCCTGTAAAAGCGGATGATATCGATGCAATGGTGGAAATCAAGTCGAAAACATCCGTGCCCGTCATGATTGACGAAGGGCTGCGAGGGGTCCGTGAAATGAGGGAGATCATCGCCAAGCGCGCCGCGGATAAAGTGAACATCAAATTGATGAAATGTGGCGGCATCTATCCGGCGATGAAGCTTGCCCATATGGCGGAGATGGCTGGAATCGAATGCCAGGTCGGTTCGATGGTTGAGTCTTCCATCGGCTCAGCGGCCGGATTCCATATCGCTTTTTCAAAAAAGATTATGACAAGTGTCGAATTGACAGGGCCATTGAAATTCAGTGAAGACATTGGAAACTTGCAGTATGACGTTCCATTCATCCGCTTAACGAAACAACCGGGACTCGGCGTCGATGTCGAAGAAGCCGTATTGAATAAATTGACACTCTTCTCCGAGAAGGTGACAGGATGAAAAAAGAGATGATCTTGAGAAATGGCCAAACGGTTACCATTAGGAGCCTTGCCGAAAATGACCTCGAGGAAATTATGGACTTGCAGGAGAAAGTGATTGCCTCATTGACGGTCACTTCTTTTTTGCAACCGCTATCCGAAGAGGAATTCAGCTTTATCTTGAACGGCAATGGATCAATGATCGGTGCATTCCACGCAGACCGTCTCATCGCATTCAGGGCAATGCTCGAACCTGAAATTGACGAGCATCATTTAGGGAAAGATGCCGGCTTGCCTGATTCAGAATTGCCGTCTGTGCTATATTCTGAAATAACAAATGTGGATCCCGAGTATAGAGGTAACAGCCTACAACGAATTCTTGGCGAAATCCTAATGGAAAATGTCGATACAGAACGCCATCGTTATGTGTTCACAACTGTTGCCCCATTCAACATCGCAAGTCTGAAGGATAAATTCGCTCTAGGCATGCACATCATTTCATTGGAAAAGAAATATGGAAATCTTTTGCGTTACACATTAATGAAAGATCTACGTGCCACAAAAAAATTAGGAAACCTCAACGTCGTCGTGGACATGTCGGATGTGATGGAGCAGCAATCCTTATTGAAAGATGGATGGATCGGTATCGGCATCGGCCTGGAAGAGGACGATGGGACGTGGAAAGTGAAATTCCAAAAAAACAAATGAACAGGAACCGTATAGAGTGTATTCCGCTCTATACGGTTTTTGTGTATAAAGACTGTTTTCAACATTCTATATAACTAGGACTATGCGATTAATAAGTAGTAGTTTATAATGATGTTAGGTTATTCATATAGGAGGAAAACAATGAGGTATTCAGTAAGTAAAAAGTTATGGACAGGCTTCTTATCCTTATTACTCTTAATGATCACTGCAGGAATTTTAAATTACTTAGCCATTCCGTATGTGAGTGATGAGTATAAATCATTTATTGACGACCGGATGGAGAAAGTAATTTTGATTGAACAGCTAATGACCGATCAAACTGAGCTTTCAAATGATCTGCGAGGCTATTTACTATATAAAGAAACGAAGTATCTCAAAAATCGCAGCGAATTGCTTGCATCAGTTGAAGAAAAATTAAACACGATGAATGCAACCTTCCAATCAGAGAGAAGCACAGAATTGCTAAAGGAACTAACTGAGGCAACAACGCAGTACCGAACTTTATCTGAAGAAGCACTCACTTCTTTCAATAATGGAAGAGATGAGGAAGCGCTTCTTTTAGCGGAAGAAGCGGAACCTTATCAGGCAACTATTATGTTGAATGCAGATAGGTTGATTCGGTACCAACGTGAGCAGATGCTTGAGGATGAAAATAAAATTGAACAAAGTATAAAAACGACTGGTCTCTACATTATTGGAGTTCTCGGCCTCGTAACTATTTTGAGTATGATCATCGCGTATATGATTAGTAAGAACATAACTCGACCCGTCGGCAAAATGACGAATGCGTTGAAGGAGCTTGCCCAAGGGAATTTTGCAACGGAGCCATTGCTTATTAAAAATCGAGATGAAATCGGTGAAATGGCATCAGCCCTCAATGAAATGAAGGCAGATTTACGAAGTATCATTACCAACACAAGAGATTCATCGCGCCAGTTAGCTTCACAGGCCGAACAGTTGACGGCAAGCGCAGAGGAAAGTCTTGCCGCTTCCGAAATGGTCGCTGAAATCGCTGAAAAAAATTTATTATCAAGTGATATGCAAGTGAATCTCGTGCATGATTCAACAAAAGCGATGAATGCAATGGCTAACGGTATCAATCAAATTACAAATGACAATGAAGCAATGCTTGGTTCTTCAGATGAGGTATCCCGACTAGTAGGGGAAGGTGCTGCTCTCATGAAGGATGTAACAGATCAGATGTCTACCATCTCGACATCCATCCGCCAATCTGCTGATATTATAAGCGATTTGTCGGTACATTCGGAGAGCATCCGAAAAGTGACTGGGCTCATTAGGGGCATTGCTGAGCAGACGAATCTCTTAGCTTTGAATGCAGCAATCGAGGCGGCGCGTGCGGGAGAGCATGGCAAAGGCTTTGCTGTTGTGGCCAATGAAGTGAGGAATCTTGCTGAACAATCGAAAGCATCGGCGGAAGAAATCGGCCGAATGATTGACACCATTATTCAAAACGTCTCCTTGGCAGTAGACAGCACGGAAGTCGGTGCGGAACGTGTGAAAGAAGGATTAGGAATTACCGAAAAAACCAACACAGTCTTCCATCAAATCGAATTGGCATCAAACGACGTAAATAAGAAGGTTGAAACTGTTTCAGCAGCCATTGTTCAGATTCGCTCCATGAGTGAGCAAGTGACGGAAGGTGCTACAAAAGTCCAGGACCTTGCCATGCAAGCGTCAGTGGAAGCACAGTCGACGAGCGCAGCAACAGAAGAACAGTTAGCTTCAAATGAAGAAATTGCTTCAAGTGCGCAAACGCTATCAGAAGTAGCAGAAAAACTGCAAAATGATATGGGACGTTTTACAGTCTAATGAATTCTCCACGCCAAACGCGGCGTGGAGATTTTCCACATGTTCAATTACGAGGATTCTGAATAAATGGTATTGCCTAAACTATCCCCTAATGGTACAATCAATTTCTCTTTCATTTCTACCCCAACATCTCACCAAAAGAGCAGGACGCAAAATACACAAAACGGAGGACTGTCTATGCAGAAACATCCCGATTTTGAGTTTGAATTGCAGCGCCTTGACTACACGAAGCACTACATGCAAAGACTCCTGGAAGAGTCGATGCGTGATGTGCAATCCTCGCAAGATGAAATCCGGCATGCGATGGCCGACTTGGATTATTTGGATTCAAGTTTAAGCTACATTAACATTCTGACGAATACCCGATTTTTTGAAATGGCCCGCTCGCAGAAGGAAGGCCTCGAAGCGATCCAGCAGAAGCCATATTTCGCCCGTATCCATTTCCAGACGGAAGGGGAGAAGGATGAATTTCTCTATATCGGCAAAACGTCCGTCTTCCATCAGGAAACCCAAGAACCGATCATCGTCGACTGGCGTTCACCCGTCGCCAATGTTTACTATGATGGCAGGCTGGGAGACTTGACGTATAAAGTGCGAGACGAAGAAATCAGCGGACATCTCTTCTCGAAACGGCAGTATAAAATCGAAGAAGGAGAACTTATTGACATCCTTGATATCGATTTGACGACGAATGATGAATTGCTTCAAGAAGCTTTGGCAGGTAAGGCGGATGTCCGATTAACGGAAATCGTTTCGACAATCCAGGCAGAGCAGAATGAAATCATCCGAGCGAACTTGAAGCAGCCGATCATCGTTCAAGGCGCGGCAGGCAGTGGAAAAACGACGATTGCTCTTCACCGGATCTCCTATTTCCTCTATACGATGGGCACCGACTTCCCTTCGGAGAAGTTGATGATTCTGGCACCGAGCCGGCTGTTCATGGAATATATCGGAGATGTACTCCCTGAACTGGGCGTGGGACGGATTTGCCAAACCACTTTTGCTGAATACGTCTTGGAAGCGACAGGATTAAAGCTCAAATTGACCGATCCGAATAAAAAGCTGGAGTTGTTGACTGCGATAGATTCCGTGAATGAAGATCAACTTTTCATTGCAAGGATGAAGGGAACGCTCCGCTACCGTGAAATCATGCAAAGGTACGTGGATAAGCTGGAGCAGGAAACTGCAGCGCTCTTTGAAGATGTCTATATCGAAAAATACAGGATCATGCGGGCATCGCGTCTGAAGAAATTGTTCCTTGATGACTTCAACTATATGCCGCTTGAGAAGCGGACTGAGCGTATCAGACTCATCATGCAGACCGAAGTGAACCGGAAACGGAAACAGCTGTATAAGCTTTTATCCGACAAGTATGAAGAAGCGCTTGATAAAGCGCTGTACGGCATCCGGGATGAAGAAAAGCGAAAGGCGCGTATTACGAGGGTCATGGATGAACGTGATGAACGGCTTCCTTCTATTGAAAAGGAAGGGAAAAAGACGGTATCCTCCTATATGCGCAGATTTAAAAAGTTCAATATTAAAAAACTGTATAGGGATTGGCTTACAAATCCGCAATTACATAATGAACTGGCATGCCACTGGTCCGAAATGGAAAGGGATGCTTTTTTTTCCGCGCATCAAAAAGAATCATGGGAGACCGAAGACTTGGCTGCCCTCTATTATCTGCATGCAAAGTTGAAAGGTGTGGCGGATGAATGGAAAATGCGCGTCGTATTCATTGATGAAGTGCAGGATTACAGCGAATTCCAGCTGTCGGCATTACAGGACGGACTGGAAACGGATATGTTCACGATGGTTGGAGATCTAGCGCAAGGAATTCACAGCTACCGGGCATTGACGTCATGGGAGCCGGTGCGGGAAATGTTCCCGCGGGCAACTTACACGACGCTGCAAAAAAGCTACCGGACGACAATCGAGATTATGCAATTAGCGAACAAAGTTCTCGAGCAGATGGAGGAAGATTTGCCGCTCGTAGAACCGGTCGTCCGACACGGCAGGGAACCGGAATTTTATGATATGCCAACCCTCGATACGTCCAAAGTGAAGGAAATCTATGAAGCAATTCTTAGTAGGGGACACCGCTCGATTGCTTTAATATGTAAAACTCGAAAAGAGTCTGGGGTGCTTTACAAGCAACTTGAAAAGTCGGGCATGCCTGTCCAATTACTAGGCGAGGATTCCGACATAAACGGCGACTGCCTACTCATCGTGCCAAGCCACTTATCAAAAGGTCTCGAGTTCGACGCCGTCATCATCGCCGCTTTCGACGAACCATTTCGCGACCATCCAATCGATCGAAAGTTGTTATACGTAGCGATGACAAGGCCGATGCATGAACTCCATCTGCTATCCGACTCGCTATTGCCGTTGATAACGTCGAATATGCAAAAAAAGACGGGTGAAGAATAGCGTTTGCTATTTTCACCCGTCTTTTTTTGATTGTTCTCTTGTACAACTAAAATTACTTTTTACTCTTATCCTCATAAAACACATTGAAATTCGGGTCAATTGTTCCGATATTCAAATGCCTTGCCTTATAATCGCGCAGCAATTCAAAGAACTTCTTACTTAACACCATAATGACAATCAAGTTGATAAATGTAGGAATTGCAGTCGTGATGTCCGCAAAATACCAGACCGCCTTACCAGGCATATCGTAATAGACGGCATAGACAACCATAAGTAAGCCCGGGATTGGATAGAGCCATTTATAGAAGAAAATCGTTTTATTTTTCACTTTGACCTTCTTCTCTCCGCCGAATAGATGGCGCAAGATGATTTCGTAATAAGTGTACCAGCCGGTCGTCGTCGTCAAACCGAATAGGAAGACTGAAAGTGCGATGATATACCTGCCTGTTTCTCCGATGCCGATTTCGAATGCGGATAATGTTAAAGCAGCGCCATCCAATCCGGACGACCAAGCACCGGTAATAATAATAGTGAAAGCGGTCATCGAACAGATGATAATCGTATCGATGAATACTTCCATGGCGCCCCACATTCCTTGCTTGATTGGATGATTTGTTTTCGCTGTGGAGTGAATCATCGGCGAAGTCCCCCAGCCGGCTTCATTGCTGTATACCGCCCGTGCAACCCCCATCCGGATCACTTGTGCGATGACCGCACCTGTAAATCCGCCTACAGCGGCCATTCCTGTAAATGCGCTTTCGAAAATAAGTCCGAAGACAGGAATGATTTGATCGAAATTCTTAAGGATGATGAAGAGCGACGCCAATACATAAAAAATGCTCATGAATGGGATAAGTTTTGACGCGATTTCCCCAATCCGCTTAATGCCCCCATAGATGACCACGTAAATAAGAGTGACGTAAATAAGCGAAGACGGAATCATACCGATATTGAATGTAGAGCTGACAGCTTCAGAAACCGTATAGTTTTGAAGAGTAATAAAAAACGTAGTGAATATACCGAAACCGAAAAGGATGGCTGGAATCTTCCAGTACTTGAACTTCTTCTCTTCACCTAATCCTTTTTCCATATAATAAGTCGGTCCGCCGTACGGATTCCCTTTTTCATCCGTCCCTCGATAATGGACAGCTAATGTCACTTCGACCGTCTTTGTCATCATGCCTAAAAGGGCAGTAATCCACATCCAGAAGACAGCACCTGGTCCGCCTACAGCGATGGCCGTTGCCACACCACCAATATTTCCGACGCCAACACTACCGCCAATCGCTGTACTTACTGCTTGAAACGGGGTTAAAATGCCTTTTGCATTCTCGTCCATATCTTTCTTAGTAAACAATCTCCCAAATGTGGACTTGAAAATATGCGGCAAATAACTGAACTGGAAAAGCTTGCTCCCGATTGTGAAATAAAGTCCGACGAATAACACTGTGAAAATGAGTGGCAGTCCCCATAACCACCCGACAATTGTTTCTAGTATCTGATCCATTCTATTTCTCCCCCTTTAACCTAGTTTACCCCAGTCAGAATCTTTTGCCTATGGTATGAAAGTACAGAAAGAATGATACATAATCTTTAAAATATGAATAGATTTAATTTATAGTATAATATTGGAAAGGGAGGATATTGCTATGCCACACGTTTACTATTTCTGGGGATTTCCTGATGAAAAAACAATGGATGGGATTGGGCAATTACATAATAAGATTTTTGCTAACGCTGATGAATTTGTGAAAAAGGTTCCATTACAGCCGAATGTCCTTTTTGTAGTTGCCGTTGAAGACAATCAAGTAGTCGGTTATAAGATTGGATATAGTCTTTCACCGGACCGCTATTACAGTTGGTACGGGGGAGTTCATGAGGCATACAGGGGAAGAGGGATTGCCTTAAGGCTTATGCAGCTCCAACATCGTCTCGTCAAGGAATCTGGATATGAAACGATCGAAACGAAGACAAGAAATAAGTGGAGAGAGATGTTGATATTGAATATCAAATATGGCTTCGATATAACTGAAACTTTTACTGACGATGAGGGGATTCATCGAATCATATTGGAAAAAAAGCTGCTAGGTCAGGAAGAAAGGTGAGATGGCTTTGAAAAGAGTTCTGATAGGTTTATTCGTCATTATGATGATACTAAGCGGCTGCGGTAAAGAGTATTGGGTATTGGATAAGAAAAGGCTGGACGAGGAGCCGGCGGTCAGACAGTATGTCAATTACTTGCAAAACGAAAAGACGGATCGGAAAGCATTTAAGCTCATTGACATTGCTGAAGGGAAACAGCTGGTTGTCGTTTCAACCGGAACGAATAAATTAGAACTGGAAGCAGTGGACGTTGAAGTGTTGGATGACGAAACAATCGTCACTGTTAGGGAAGTGGAAGCGGATAGCAATGAAGTGAACCCCTATATTTTAATCGGTCTAGACCGTAAAAATGGCAAGTTGAAGGTCGTCAACGAAGATGGAGAAGAATATGAGATCGGCTTTTAATTAAAAGAGTAGGTATAAGAAATTCTTATCCCTTTGTATAATAACTATCGACTTTTCTAATGAGTGTTAGGGGAGTATAATAGAATTATACACAGGGGGTGTTCATGATGGAATACATTTCACTCTTTTTCATTGGGGCCATTGCAACGACAATCGGTACGTTGGCAGGGGGAGGGGGTCTCATCAGTCTTCCCGCGATGCTGCTGCTCGGCGTTCCAATTCATTCTGCGATCGGTGCGAATAAAGTATCGAACACGGTCAGCTCGTTCTCAAGCTTTCTTGTCCTTTTGAAGCACAAACAGATTTCATTGCGTGAATCATTTTGGATTATCCCTGTAAGTCTTGTAGGTGGGGTTAGCGGAGGGTTCATCGCAACGATGCTTTCAGAAAATCATTTATATATATTGGCGATCATTCTTCTATCGTTTGCCTTCATTACATCGTTCATCGGAAAAGGGGACTTCGATGGACAGGAAAAATTGAAATTCAGTAAAGTGAGTGTACCCGGGCTGTATGGAATCGGGATATACGACGGACTATTCGGTCCAGGTCAAGGCACGTTGATGCTTTATTTATTCGGCCATTTGAAAGTGGCTTATATACGGGCAGTCGCCTACGTTCGTCTTGCAACATTTGCAAGCTGTTTTGGTGCTGCGATCACCTATATTGCAGCCGGTAAAATCATTTGGCCACTTACGCTTATGTTAATGTTGGGGTCAATTACCGGTGCTCAGACAGGGGTGCGCATCGCGGAAAAACTTAAACCGAAGTTTGTAAAGCCAATATTGCGGGTTGTGACAGTCGCGTTGATCTTACAAATTATTGTAGAGAATATCGGATAAAAACAACGTAAAGTTAAAAACGAAGCTGTCCAGAAAACCTCTGGGCAGCTTCAGCCATTATCAATGCTCCTTCAATTCCGAAATTGCAACTTCCGATCTTTCCTCCATCGCTTGGCGCAAATGAACCGTAGCGGTCCGATCATCTTCGTGGACCTTATCAATCCATACAGAAACACCATTATAACTGACCATGATCTCATCCGGTGACGACACAATCTGACGTGCACGTTGGCTATCCAAAATAAATACCTCCATTCAGAAGTTAGACATCATCCCTCATACTATGGGTGGAAAATTGAAACTTACTCATTACTCATATAGGTAAATCTTGAAGTTATCGCTTCCGTCAACGGTCGCCAATAATATGTCTGAAGCTTGGACATTATAAAGTGTCAATTTGTTCTGCAACCAATCCATATCTTTGCTTGCGCTCTTCAACGACTCCAAGTCAATCCTTCCTTCTTTCACAACTATCGTTGGAAAGGAAAATGGATTCGTAACGAGTTGCATAACTTGAGGGGTCAATGCTTGATGATGCGGGGACAGGAAGAATGAAATCGTCCCATCCGGTTCCCATAATGCCAATGCTACTTTCTGTATATCTTCGATTTTGTCTTTTCGCAGTTCTGATAGCAAATGGTCGATTGTAATCCGCGCTTTTTTTAAGTTTGGATAGACGATTTCCCCATGCTTGATGAGGGGGTAAGGGGACGGTTCCACTATCTTACGCAACTTCCCCCATTTCAACGTTGCATATACCGAAGAAATATACAGGGTGATCAACACAGTTGTCGTAATTAATGAACCTTTCATCCCTAAATTTTCATCGGACAGTGGGTGAGCTAAAATATTTCCGATAATTAAGGCGATCGTAAAGTCGATTAATCTTAGCTGGGATATGGAGCGCTCGCCCATCAACTTTGATGCGAGTAATAAAAAGAAAAAAGCGATCACCGCACGCAGCACCCATTGAATGTCTGTTAATGTTTCCTGCCCATAGAAAAAATCCATCCATGTTCACATCCCATAACTCAATCCAAATTCAAGGAACAAAATCCATGGAAAAGGCTACCACTGTTTAAGTGGTAGCTTCTTTTCCAATCGCTGTGAATTAAGATCTCCTAACCATTTCTAAAAGAAGATGTGAAAGCACGTGTTGCTCTTCTTTAGAGCCGGATTTCCAAAGCTCCATAAGAACTTTTTCTTCACGGTTACGAGGTTCTTCGTGATTGGCGAGATAACCTGCAACGATTTCAGTCGTTTTCGCAAGCTTTTCATCACTCAAGCCCATTTTCTCACCTAGCTCCACTTTTTCGGAGAGGTACTGTTTGAATCGATTGAAGTTCTCCAAAATTTGATCTTTATCTTCGCCATCAATCTTTGCCAGTTCCTTTTGTACTTTATCTTTCATTTCCATAACAAACACTCCTTTGTCGTTGTACTCATACAGTGCGCTTATCAGTCGTAAAGTAAACATAGAAATATTTGCATGGAAAAGTGGTCTCCATCCTTTTTTCCATTTACTTTCAAGTTACGTACAATCCCCACGCAACAAGCATAGGATAATTGACAAGTTGTGAAAGGGGTAATTACATGTATTTTGTTCCACATACGTATCCGTATCAAAATCCTTATTACCAACCGATGTATTGCTATGGAACGCAGGCTGGGTATTGGGCTATCCCTGTCATGGAAGGATACGGAAATGGACTTGGTTCTCTGCGCTCTTCAGACGGTGATGACAATATTATGTTAAGAGACTACGGCGCGAATCCGTTTGTCGTCAATATTAATGAAGCTACAAAACAGAACAGTACTTTCCGTACCGCTTTATGGACCGGAAAACATTTACAAGTTACTTTGATGAGTATTGATGTCGGTGAAGATATCGGTTTGGAAATGCACCCAGACGTCGACCAATTCTTGCGCGTTGAACAAGGGCAGGGGATTGTTCGAATGGGCAAGAGTAAAGACAATTTAAACTTTGAAAGAAGTGTCTATGATGATTCTGCAATTTTGCTGCCCGCTGGAACATGGCATAATCTCATAAACACAGGGAATATTCCGCTAAGACTATACTCGATATACGCTCCCCCTAACCATCCATTTGGAACTGTCCATGTGACGAAAGCGGATGCATTGGCTGCTGAGGAAGGTTACGGTCATAACAATTCGTCTAATGGCTGATAGTAGAAAGAGATACGGCTTGGTACTAATCCAAGCCGTTTTGTCATGACTTTTCAAGTACCTATTATTTGGGGTCCTTGTTTACGTTTAACTTTGTCAGATGTAGTATGTGAGTGGAAAATGGATATGATACAGGAAGGACAATCAACGAATGCCGGCTATGGAAAGTTCATTCGAGTGAAAAGAAGGTGGAAACATGATTTGGACAATGGGACTAACGACGGACGATGAATTCATTTACGATTTTCCAGTACAGGAAATCTCCGGTCTCTCTTTACAATGGTACTGGGTCGATTTTGATCAGCCGGATGCGGAGGAAGCCTCCTTGCTTCAATCGTTATTTGCGTTCCATCCGTTGGCATTGGAAGATTGTTATGGGCGTATTCAGCGTCCGAAGCTGGATCACTATGAAGGCTATACATTTTTTGCTCTGCATTCCATCTGCCATGAAGATTTAATAGCGGAAGAAGTGGACCTGTTCTTAGGTGAAAATTTCATCATCTCTTTTCATTACACGCAATTACAGGAAATCGACAAGGCCAGAGAAGCAATTATGCAAGATTCTAGGAAGTGGGAACGGGGACATGTCCACGTCATGTATGAAATTATGGACAAAATCGTCGATCAATACTTTCCGATACTTTATAATATCGAGGATCATTTGGACGAAATTGAGGAAAAATTATCACCGACAACTGTCCAATTATCGATGGAATATGTATTTGAAGTACGTGGCGATCTGTTGCGTCTCCGGAGGACAATCTATCCGATGAGGGAGTTGTTGTACAGGATGCTCGAGTCGAAAAGGTTGGATTTCATTCCCCATGAGCATACGTATTTCTCGGACATTTACGATCATCTCATCCGATTGAGTGACATGATCGATTCAAACAGGCAGTTGACTTCAGATATACGTGATAGCCAACTGTCTATTAATTCCAACCAGATGAACAGCGTCATGATGACGCTGACGATCATATCTTCGGTCTTTATTCCGTTGACATTCATCGCAGGTGTGTATGGCATGAATTTTGATCGTATGCCTGAACTCCATTTCCAGTACGGTTATCCTGTCGTACTTATCGTGATGCTCATTATAGGGATCGCGATGATCGGTTGGTTTACGTATAAAGGTTGGTTCAGAATCAATAAAACATAAAATAACCCTCTCTTATGGAGAAGGTTATTTTAGTGAAAAGGTTTGAGCAGCTTCATATTTTGGAGTTTTAGATGGATGAATCCTGAAGAGTGAAAATCCATCAACGTGAAATGGAATTGGTGTGCATGACTCATTTTGAATGGGATACTCTCCATTGATTTTGCGCTTTTTTGCAATCGTAATATGAGGAGTGAAGCGATTATCAGGTTCGATGCCCAGCTGATCAGCCCCGACCACTGCAACCGATTGCTGTAAAGCATCGAGCTCGTTCGATTGCTGGACGGACAAATAAACGACACGTGGACCTTTCGGAGATCCGAAGTAGGAAAGGCCGTTTATGTTCAGAGGGAAGCCGCTATGCTTGTCAGCTAGCACGGCAAGGCTTTCCTGCAAAGATAAGACTTTTTCCTCGGGAAGCGAGCCTATGAATAGCAATGTAATGTGCAAGTCATCCAAATGTGGGATGACTTTATAGGCGTTTGACAAACTGTATTTTCCAGTATAGAGCTTAACAAGCTCATCGACTGACGCAGGAGCTTTGATTCCGATGAAATAGTGATGATGCATGAATTCTCCTCCTAATATCTATCTCGTCACCTATTGTAGCCTAAATCTTTTTTGATGAAACATGAGAGAAGTTCCCGATGGCTTTCTAAACAAAACGTTTTTATTATGTATAATGAAGTAAAGGGGGAGATAATCATGATCCGTACAATCATTTTCGATTTGGACGACACGCTATTATGGGATCAGAAAAGCATTGCGACAGCATTCGCTACTACTTGTCGATATGCGGCGAATAGTATTGATGTAAACGCATCGGAATTGGAGGCGGCGGTCCGCGAAGCCGCAAGGGAACTTTACGCTACCTATGATACATATGCATTCACTCAAATGATTGGGATTAACCCATTCGAAGGATTATGGGGCACATTCGATGACCCGGGTGAAGAATTTCAGAAGATGAAGGGAATTATACAAGAGTACCAGCAAGGTTCGTGGACGAAAGGGCTCGAGAAGCTCGGCATCGTTGACGGCGAGTTTGGTAAGGAACTTGCAGCACGATTCATAGAGGAGCGAAAGAAGTCGCCATTCGTTTACGATGAGACATTTTCAGTCCTGGATCAGTTAAAAGGCAAATATGAACTTGTCCTTTTGACAAACGGGTCCCCGTCGCTCCAACATACTAAATTGGAAATCACCCCGGAGATGGCCCCTTATTTCAGTAAGATAGTCATTTCGGGAGCTTTTGGCAAAGGGAAGCCGGATCCATCCATTTTCGAACATGTATTGGAGGAAACCGGAACCTCTTCAGAAGAGGCGCTAATGATCGGCGACAATTTAATGACAGACATTTTAGGCTCGTCAAAGGTAGGGATGCGTTCCGTCTGGATTAACCGTGAAGAGAAGCCGGAGAATCCGGACATTCAACCGACTTATGAAATACGCCATATGGAAGAGCTTTTTCCGATTTTGGATAAGTTAAGCAAAGAGTGAGTTCCCATGAGAGGGACTCACTCTTTTTTAGAAAGGATTCAACTCTTCTAATTATAGATCGATCGCTTTCACTTCATAAATATCTGCAAGCTGTGTCAAGTCGGCAATTTCCTCCTGCGCCACTTGATTGTCGACGGTGAGCATCATGATGGCATCCCCACCGACTGTCGAACGTCCGACTTGCATCGTTGCGATATTAATATCCTTCTGTGCCAATAACGTCCCGACTCGCCCGATTGCACCCGGCTGGTCTTTATGTTTAATGAAAAGCAAATGGCCTTCCGGCACGACATCGACCGCATAATCATCGACTTTGACAATGCGCGCTCCGAGACCGTTCAGCAAAGTGCCCGCCACGCGATGCGTAAATTTCGCTGTGACGATTTCCGCAGTGATCAAATGAAGGAATCCTTTTCCAGCCGTAGTCTTATGCTCATTCACTTTAATATCGAACCGCTCGGCTAAAAATTTTGCATTGACGTCATTGACATGGCTGCCGAGGTTGCGTTTTAAAATACCTTTCACTGTATTGCGGGTCAATGCGCGCACATCGTAGTTGGCCAGTTCTCCAGCGAATTTAATATTCACTTCTTCTATCGCTTCGTCGGTCATTCGGGACAGGAAAATCCCGAGCTTTTCAGCCAAGTCGAAGAATGGTGCGATTTTGGCCAACACTTCTTTCGGGACGGAAGGAAGGTTGACTGGATTTTGCACAGCTTCCCCTTCGAAGAAGTTCACGACGTCTAGGCTAACATCTACCGCTACGCTTTCCTGCGCTTCCACCGTGCTGGCTCCAAGATGCGGTGTTGCAATTACTTCAGGCAATGTAAGCAGCGGATGGTCGACAAAAGGTTCCGTCTCAAAAACATCAAGGGCCGCACCGGCTACTTTACCTGACACGATTGCCCCGTATAGTGCATCTTCGTCAATAATTCCTCCTCTAGCGCAGTTGATGATCTGTACGCCATCCTTCATTTTTGCGAAAGCCTCGTCATTTAATAAATGTTTCGTTTCTTTCAATAAAGGTGTATGAATCGTAATGAAATCTGCCGCTTTTAACACATCATCCACGGTCCCGAAACCGACTCCCATCTTTCGTGCTTTCTCCTCAGTCAGGAATGGGTCATATGCAATGATATTCATCCGTTGACCCTTCGCACGGGCAGCCACTTCCGCACCGATTCTTCCAAGGCCGATGACTCCGAGTGTCTTGTTTTTCAATTCGACGCCGATGAATGATTTGCGATCCCAGTTGCCGTTTTTCAATGAGTTGAACGCCTGCGGAATTTTTCTCGCCAATGCGGTCAACATCGCAATGGTGTGCTCTGCCGCGGAATTTGTATTGCCGTCAGGTGCATTGACGACGATGATGCCATGCTCCGTAGCGGCGTCCAAGTCGATATTATCCACTCCGACACCGGCACGTCCGATAATTTTCAAATTGCTCGCAGCTTCAATTACTTCCCGCGTCACTTGGGTCTGACTGCGGACAAGCAAAGCATCAAAGCCTTTGATCCTTTCAAGAAGCTCGTCTTTCGACAAATCGGTGGCAATCGTAATCTCAAACCCATCCGCTTGTCGCAATGGATAGATGCCTTCTTCGCTTAACGGGTCGGCAATCAATATATGATAAGTCATCGGTCATTCTCCCCTTTTTCCAAATAGATTCGTTGAGCTGCTGCCACACCTCGGCCGAGCTCGATATTTTTTCCGGATTTAATCAGACCAAGCTCGATCATGGCGAGGGTCTGGAGCACATCGGCAGGGGAGCAGTAGCCCATATGTCCGATACGGAAAATCTTCCCTTTCAAACGCTCTTGTCCGCCTGCAACCGAGAGTCCGAATTCCTTTTTGATCACTTTCCGGAATTCCTCTGCGTCAAAGTCTTCAGGCTGGATTGCGGTAACTGTATCAGATGCATCTTCATCATTCGTCAATAAAGGGATGTCGAGAGCCCGGAAAGCTTCACGCGTCATTTCCTTCATGAGGGTATGGCGGCCATATACATTCTCAAGCCCTTCCTCTTCCATCAAGGCTAGCGCTTGATCGAGCCCGAAAAGAAGGGATAGGGCAGGGGTGAAAGGTGTCGTATCATTTGCCAGATCCTTTCTATACTTCGCCAAATCCAAGTAGAAACCACGGTTCGGATTGGAATGAATGACATCCCATGCACGCTCGCTAACGGCAATGAACATCAGTCCAGCTGGCAGCATGAACGCTTTTTGAGATCCAGTCACCAGTATATCGATGCCCCAATCATCCATTCTCGTTTCCACGCCTCCGACACAGGAAACACCGTCCACAATGATAAGTGCATCGGATACTTCATTCACTGCTGCTGCCAATTCATGTATTGGATTCATGACGCCTGTCGATGTTTCGCAATATGTTGCAAAAACCGCCCTTACTTCCGGGAAACTTTGAAGATATTCCTTGATTTCAATAGGGGCAAAGGCTTTCCCCCACTCAACTTCATAAGTGTGTACGCGGATTCCGTACGCTTCACAAATCTTTACAAAACGGGCACCGAATGCACCGGTTACAATGACAAGCACCTCATCCAGCGGTTTCACAGCATTGACAACAGCTGCTTCCAGTCCGGAAGTTCCGCTTCCCGTAACGATCAATACGTCCTGTTCTGTTCCAAACACTTTTTTCAGACGTGGTTTGATGGAGCGGAGCAACTCTGACGTCTCCTGTCCTCGATGACCGATCATCGTTTGCGCCATCGCCCGTTGAACACTTGGCGGAATGGGAGTCGGTCCTGGAATTCGTAAATAATTTTGATCTTGCAACATGTCAATCTCCTCCTTGGAATATAAAAAAGCCTTCCGTCCCTTGCAACTATATGCAAGGGGCGAAAAGCTATAAGCTACGCGGTGCCACCCTTTTTCGCTGTCATGACGACAGCCTTCATTGCATGCATAACGGGCATGTTCCGGGTGAGCCTACTCGAAGTTTCAGTCCACCGATTCAGGAGTGCTGCCTTGCGTCAGAAACGCTGATTCGCACCAACCATCAGCTCTCTAAAGATTCCGTTCCGCAAAGCCTGTCTCCGTCCAGATCATTTATGAGTTATTTAATTATTGACAATCATAACATGTTGTTTTTGAATGTCAACCCATTATTCGTTAATTTTGAAATAAATGCTCCTGAATCCTTAACTCGAAGAGCTGAATTCAATGTAACGCGAACTATTCATAAGAGTTATTGAGAAACGTTCGTGAATATATGTTGCTCATAATGGCGCAATGTATTGAAGAGTAGATTTAGCATAACCAATAATAATAATAATAAAATGATTGCATTGTATATTACCAAACAATTTGAAAATGTCAATTGAAATTTAGTTATTGCTAATCTGATGTATAAAATAACACAGTCTTCACATCATAATTGCAGTACCATAATCATCAATGGAAAAGTTTAAGAAAAGAGGGAGAAAAATTGGGCATTTTAAGTGGAAATCCGAAAGAAGAACCAATGCACTATGGTGAAGTCCTCGGTTGCTGGGCATATGCAGGCGCGAACAAAGGGTTAATTAGCGGATATCAGGGTTTCATCAACCATGCAGGCGATGAGGACCTGATCGAGCTTCTGAAAGACGCGGTTGAAATGATGAAGGAAGAAAATAAGGCAGTCGAGAAAGTCCTTAAAGAGAACGGAGTGACGCCTCCTCCGACATTGCCTGATCGAGCAGTTGCAAAAGCCGAAGACATTCCAGTTGGCGCGCGTTACATGGATCCGGAAATCAGTGGAGCCGTTTCTATAAACGTCGGACAAGGTCTTGTATCATGCAGTCAAGTGATCGGCCAATGCCTTAGAGAAGACATTGCAATGATGTTCAGTAAATTTCATGCAGACCGACTATTGTTTGGAATGAGATTACTTCGTCTGAACAAGGAAAAAGGTTGGATCATCCCACCTCCGATGCATGGTGCAGCATTCCCGAATAGTAAATGAGATGGAGCAGCTGAAATTACTCAGCTGCTTTTATTTATGCTCACTTTTCTGAAGAATATGGTAAAATGTCAATTGTAAGATAGTGAAGGGGGATATGTCGTGGTTTTATTTACAAGAAAAGAGAATATAGTTGAAAATTTCCATGGAACTGAAATCCGAGATCCATACAGATGGCTTGAAAATCCGGAAGACCCCGAAGTTAATCAGTGGGTTGATGAACAAAACAAACAGACGCAGGATTTCCTCGCATCTTACTCGAATCGCCCAAAAGTGAAGAGTAAGCTGACGGAAACGTGGAACTATGCTAAGTATACTGTTCCTCAAAAAGAAGGGGATTATTTTTATTTCCATAAAAATGACGGTCTACAAAACCAAGCTGTCTTCTACCGTACAAAAGATCTTGATTCTAAGGAATTGGAAGTTGTCTTAGATCCGAATACGATGAATGATGAAGGGACCGCTGCTATAACAAATCTTTCATTCTCTAAAGACGGAAAGAGATTGGCATATGGTATTTCGGTCAATGGAAGTGACTGGCAGGAAATCAAAGTGCGGAACCTGGAGACTGGTAAAGACGAAGAGGATCTGATCCGTTTTTGTAAGTTCTCAAGCATCGCTTGGAATGAAGAAGGGACAGGCTTCTACTATAACCGTTTTCCCAATCCAGCGACTGTTTCACCCGAAGAACAAAGCTTTTACAATAAAGTGTTTTGGCACGAGGCAGGCACTAAGCAAGAAGATGATGTACTCGTTTATGAAGATCCCGACAACAAGGAATTCTCGTTTAACCCAATATTATCGGATGATTATCGTTATTTGATCCTGAATGTTTGGAAAGGCACCGAAAATAAAAGCCGAATTTATTATAAAGACCTAGAAGAAGATGGGGAATTTGTCTATCTGTTTGATAAGGGCGATGGAGAATATAATTTCATCGGCAATGAAGGGCGAACTTTCTATTTCCTAACAAATGTCGATGCACCACGCGAAAAAATCATCGCAGTCGACTTGGATAATTCATCGAAGGAAAATTGGATTGATATCATTTCGGAAAAAGACGATGTGTTGTTTTTCGGAAAAATGATTAACCGACGACTCGTGGTCGGCTATTTGCATAATGCACATCATGAACTGAAGATTTTCAGTTTGGATGGCAAGCATGAGAATGACGTCCAATTGCCGGGATATATTTCATTGACCGGGTTGACAGGAAAGAAAGAGGAAGATTGGATGTTCGTCAGTTATACGTCCTATTTGTCGCCGAGTGCAGTGGCTAGCTATGATTTCGGACAAGGCGAACTGACCGGAGTGTTTCAGGATGAGGACAAATTCGACACAGAAGGATTCAAGACATCTCAAATCTTTTATTCATCGAAGGACGGGACAAAGATCCCGATGTTCCTTACCCATAAGAAGGACTTGGTCCTCAATGGCGAGAATCCGGTCCTTCTATATGGCTACGGCGGGTTCAATGTCAGTTTGACTCCATCCTTTTCACCTGCAGTACGCATGTGGATTGAGGAAGGCGGCGTCTATGCAGTTGCGAATTTGAGAGGCGGCGGCGAATTCGGGGAAGAGTGGTATAATGCAGGGACGCTTGGACGCAAACAAAATGTCTTTGATGATTTTTCGGCCGCTGGCGAATGGCTGATAGCAGAAGGTTATACGAAAACCGAAAAGCTCGCAATTATGGGAGGCAGCAATGGTGGCTTGCTTGTCGGGGCAAGCATTACCCAGCGTCCGGATTTGTTTGGAGCGGCAATTTGCCAAGTGCCGGTGACGGATATGCTCCGTTACCACAAGTTTACGGTAGGACGCTATTGGGTGACGGACTATGGAAACGCAGAAAAAAATGCCGATGATTTTGCTTACATGATCAAATATTCACCGCTCCATAATGTTAAGGAAGGTGTTAAGTACCCGCCGACCTTAATTACGACGGCTGATACGGACGATCGTGTCGTTCCAGCGCATGCGTTAAAATTCGCGGCAACTTTGCAGGCTGCTTATACAGAAGGAGACCATCCAATTCTACTCCGTGTGGAAAAGAATGCAGGACACGGTCTCGGTAAGCCGACTGTAAAAATTATCGAAGAACAAACCGATGTCTATTCTTTTCTCTTCAAAATATTGGACGTTCAATTGTAAAAAGGGAGGCTGTCTCAAAATCGAGACAGCCTCTTCCTATTTTTGACGTTCCCAGTTGCGGAGGGCAGGGTATGGATCGAAGGCCCATTCAACCCGTCCGTTGTATTTATATACTCCATAATGGAGATGGGGAGGGAATTTACCGGATGTCCCTTCTTTTCCGTATCCTGTGCTGCCGACAAAGCCGAGAAGAGTCCCGGGTTCAACGATATCGCCTTCTTTAATACCTTTATCAAAATACGCCAAATGGGCAAAGTAATGATACGTGTTATGGTTGTCACGTATACCGATGCGCCAACCTCCGTATTCGTTCCATCCCATCACTTCGATGACGCCGTAAGAAGTGGCGATAACTGGAACACCATATCCGGCAAAAATGTCCGTACCTTCATGAATCCGGCGTCCGCCCCATCCGCGACTTGACCCCCATGTGCCACGATAAGAATAATTGTGTCCTTTCGGAATTGGAAATACGTGCTTATCCAATTCAACAGTCTCAAAATGCCTGTACAGTTTGGCGATTGTTACAATCTGATTGACCGTTGCTTCCCGTTTATAATAATGCCATAAAGCCGCCTTGAAATCGTCTTCATCGGGACCGTATATAGCCAGGTGAGAAGACATCGTCAATAGCACGTCCATTGGATCGGATTTGTCTGCTGCGCCATCCCCATTCCCGTCCGTTCCGTACCCGCCAAAAAACGCAATCGTGTTCGGAGAATTGTCGGCTATGTCTGGATTTAATACACCAAACCAATGCTCAGGAGGAAAGTGAATGGAAATCGGTCCGTCCGTTTTCGGAAGGTCGTTACGAACTTGCTGGATGTTTCGTTCATATTGATCGATCGCAGCAAGGTAGTACCATGGAACAAGTTCATTTGCAAATTGCAAATAATAACCCATACGCTCCTCCATAAGCTCCTTTTCGGTCCGTTGATCGGAGGCGGAGGCGATGTTGAGAGGAAGACAAAGACAGATCATTGCACAGAAAAAAGCAATCATATGATGGATACGCAAGTGGAAACCTCCTTTGTTGAATGATTAGAATTGCCCGATAGGGCGATTTCATGATTGTTTGTTGCAATTTCATTGGTCGTCATATGATGGATTTCTTTTTGAGTGATATACTCAAGAAGATGAAAAGAGAAGGGGAGAGGACGAATATGGAAAAACTTCAATCGATTGAGCAGTTTGAGCAGTTGAAAAATGAGGAACGGACAATGTTCATGTTTTCGGCGGATTGGTGCCCGGATTGTAGGGTGATCGAGCCGTTCTTGCCTGCTCTAGAGGCGGATTATCCGGAGTATGAGTTTATTTATGTGGACCGTGATGATTTTATTGATGTTTGTCAGCAATTGGATGTGTTTGGAATACCGAGCTTCATCGCATTTCATAATGGTGAAGAGGTCGGGCGTTTTGTAAGCAAGGACCGCAAGACGAAGGAAGAGATCGAGGCGTTCATTAACGGTTTGGATGCATGAAAAAAGAGATATCGCTAATCCTAGAAGGGATGGCGATGTCTCTTTTTATTTTACAATGGGGCCGGATTTCCGCTACAGGCGGACGCTTTCCAATCGAACAGCGAAGGGTTCGATTTGCCGTATTTCTGCGCCGTTTGCAGAAATTAAGGCAGCGTACGTATCCTGCTCGCAACGCTTCGCTTTTGCTCGCAAACGCCGTTCTTCGTGACGGCGTTCGCAGGAGTCGCCGCCTTTCGCTACAATCCTTCTCCTCCCTGTATTTTTATTTAAAAGATAATAAAAAGGAATGCATTTTTTCCGGGTAGTCGGTGAAGATGGCTTGGACTCCGGCTTGTTTTAGTGTTTTTGCGTATGTTTCGTCGTTGACGGTGAATGTTCGGACCGGCATGCCGCTGCTGATCACTTCGGCGATGGATGGGCGGAAGGCTGCAGGGAAGAGGATGTGAAGGGCATCTGCCGGGATTTTGTGTAGATAGTCCAACGGGTGGACGAGTACTTCCATGAAAAGTGCTGCCGTTTCGATGTGAGGGTTGAGCTGCTTAACAGATTGGATGGCGGCGTGATCGAATGACGAAATAATAACGCGAGATTCCATGCGCCTTGCCTCAATTAAATCTAGCACTTTTTCGACCATTCCTTCGTAAGGGAAAATATCCGATTTCAATTCGATGTTCAGTTTATGGTCAGTTGAATCAAATACATCGAGGACTTCTGGCAGTGTCGGTATTGTCGCCCCTTGGAATTCGGATGAGAACCAGCTTCCGAAATCATGATTCTTCAAATCAGCTATAGACATATCTTTCACATAACCTGTGCCGTCTGACGTGCGGTCGATCAATTCATCATGGATGACGACAAGTTCGCCATCTGCTGTCATATGTACATCAAATTCAACGCCGAAAACCGGAAGACGTGCTGCTTCCTTGAATGCAGCGATTGTGTTTTCCGGATAGTTTCCCGAAGCGCCCCTATGCGCAAAAATTTCCATTTAGCTTCCTCCGGTTCGCTTGGTAATCTTTTGCTCTCAGTAAAGGGCTACGGTACCTTACCGTCGCCCTTTTGGAAATGGTTATTTCCAAGTCTTATTCGATTCAATTTCTTTTTTTAGGATTTCTGCACCTTTAGGACTGATATACATGCCGTTCGAAAGTTTTGTGTTGTCGGGAGTGATTTCTCCGGTTACGATGCACGCTGCATCCACTACATACTTCCGCAGGATGATCATATCGTCATCAACGAATATCTCCATTGGTGCGCCTTTGTCGAGTTTCAACGTACTTCTTAATTCCTTCGGGATTACAATCCGGCCAAGATGGTCAACTTTTCTGACAATACCTAAGCTTCGCATTTTATCCTCCCTAACTTTATGTTTTATTGTAAATATACCTACAATTATACCAGTAAATTAAGAAATTACAAAAATATGAATATACTATCTTTCTGTCTCCTATTGTTTCTATTCCTCTTATCCTCGCTTTGAAACGTTCCTGATTAGGATTTTTTCTGATAGAATAGGTAAGTCTTTTAAGAAAGGGGAACTACTCATGTCATTCATCAAGAAGAGACCGGTCGTTTTCGACTATGTTCAAATCATTGTAGGGGCGTCATTGATCGGGCTTTCATTCAATATATTTTTATTGCCATCCCGTATAGCTGCTGGGGGAATTTCAGGCGTCAGTACGATTTTATATGAATTATTCGGATATAATCCTGCATACGTCCAATGGTTGATCAATATCCCACTTATCGCGTTGGGATTGTTGCTTGCAGGGAAGGAATTTAGTGCGAAAACGGTCGTCGGTACTTTTTTCGTCCCATTCGTCATCTATTTGACGAGCGGACTCCAATTATCCGTCGATACTCCGCTTCTCAGTTCAATATATGGGGGAATTATGCTCGGTATCGGGTTAGGTATCGTTTACAGGGGGAATGGATCGACAGGCGGAACGGCCTTGATCGCCCAGCTTCTAAAAAAGTATACAGGCATATCAAGCGGCTTTTCACAATTGATTGTCGATGGGATTGTCGTTGTCACTTCAGCTTTCGTCTTTAATTTTGAACTCGCCTTATATGCGCTCATGTCAATTTATGTTACGAGCAAGGTGATTGATTTCGTCCAGCTCCAAACATCACCGACCAAGCTAGTCCTTATCATTACCGACCATGAAGAGAAAATCCAATCGGTCATCCAAAATGAAATTGACAGAGGATTGACGAAAGTGAAATCGACAGGAGGCTATTCAAACAACGAAAAAACAATGATTCTTTGCGTTGTCGAACAGTCGGAGGCTGTCTATTTGAAGAAATTGCTTCAAACCGCTGAACCCTCGTCATTTGTCATTTTCCTCAATGCTTCCGAGATATTGGGGCTCGGTTTTTCAAAAGCAAAAGTGCATCGTTGAAACAAATCAGTATACAATTCCCCTAATGATGATATAATAGTCACAATTGAATAATTCTTATCAAGAGAAGCTGAGGGATTTGGCCCGTTGAAGCTTCAGCAACCTCTGCAATTGCAGGAAGGTGCTACCTCCAACAAGATGCAAATCTTGAGAGATAAGAACGGAGAAACAGATGTAAATCCTCGTTCCTATCTTTGGGAGCGGGGTTTTTTATTTAATAAAGGGGGAGCAACAATGCCAATCAATATACCTGAGCAATTACCGGCACGGGAGCTGTTGAAAGAAGAAAAGATTTTCGTCATGGATGAACGAAGGGCGACTACACAAGATATCCGTCCGTTAAATATCCTCATCTTGAATTTAATGCCGGAAAAAGAAAAGACGGAACTTCAATTACTTCGTCTGCTCGGCAATACGCCATTGCAAGTGAATGTTTCATTCTTAAATACAGCGACGTATGAATCGAAAAACGTAAGTAAAAATCATTTGGATTCTTTTTACACGACATTCGACCATGTTAAAAATCGCCGTTATGACGGGCTGATTATTACGGGAGCCCCGATCGAGCATCTTCAGTTTGAAGATGTCGCCTATTGGGATGAGTTGAAACAAATTATGGACTGGTCGACGACAAATGTCACTTCAGTATTGCATATTTGTTGGGGAGCGCAAGCTGCTCTGTATCATCATTACGGAATCGACAAATTTGAGTTGCCGAAAAAGCTATCCGGCGTCTATAGTCATCAGTTGACCGATCCGACAATTGAGCTGGCTCGTGGTTTTAACGATCTATTCAACGCGCCCCATTCACGGTATACGTCAGTATCAATCGAAGAAATTGAACAGGACCCGCGACTTCAATTATTAGCGGTATCGGAAGAGGCAGGCGCATTCATCGTCCTTTCTAAAGACGGCAAACATATTATGATTACCGGCCATTTGGAATATGACGCGTGCACGCTCGCTGAAGAATACGAACGGGACTTGAAGAAAGGGATTGGCATCGACATGCCGGAAAACTATTTTCCGGATGATGATCCGAAAAAGCAACCATTGAACACATGGCGCTCACATACTCATCTTCTTTTCTCAAACTGGCTGAATTATTACGTCTACCAGGAAACACCGTACGAATGGGCATGAATAATCCAAACCGAACAAGCAAAGAGGGGATGATCGACATCCCTTCTCTGCTTGTTTTTTTCTATGTATATTGTCACAGTTCAATCACACACTAGCCTAAGCGGAGGTGTGAACTAAGATGATGGATGCAATTGCGAAGATGGATTTTTGGGAAATGATGCTTAGAACGACTTTTGCTTTTATTATTCTTATGATACTCGCCAGATTTATGGGGAAAAAGCAGATTTCACAGCTTACTTTTTTCCATTATGTAACGGGAATTACAATCGGCTCTATTGCAGCTGAGATTTCCGCACAATCGGAAACTCCATTTCTAAACGGTGCAGTTGCAATGATTTGGTGGGCTATATTAACCGTATTTGTAAACTTTTTAACCGTAAAGTCTAAAAAAGCGAGAATTTTATTCGATGATCAACCGACCATCATTATTCACAGAGGCAAAATAAGTGAACAAGGGATGAAGAAGGCACGTCTAACATTGAACGATATGAACATGATGCTCCGGGAGCAAAGCATTTTCTCTGTTGCAGACGTGAATTATGCGATTCTCGAAACGAATGGTCAATTGAGCGTCATGAAAAAAGCGGCTCAAGAGACTGCAACGCGAAAAGATGTGAAAGCACCAGGCAATGAGCCAAAATATATTCCTACAGAAATCATTTCTGATGGAAAGTTAATCAAAGAAAACTTGACTGAACTCAAGCTGACAGAAGAATGGGTATATGAGCAGCTGGAGAAAAACGGGTTCAGTAAAGTGGAACAAGTCTATTACGCAGAAATCCTAAAAGACGGCACTCTCCATATCGACCAACGCACCGAAGAAAAATAAATCGTTACGACTTTAGCGTGGGGGCGAAGACTTTTATTGCCCCCGAATCTAATCATACAAACCCTCAAAACCCCCTAGTGACATATTTTTATGTTATAATGAATGACAGTCAGTCATTGCGGAGGGGAATTGATCATTGGATAAAAAAGAAAGAATCGTCCGGGCGGCCATTGATGTTTTTCGTAAGCAAGGAATCGAGAAAACTAAAATATCTGATATCGTGAAAGTGGCGGGAATTGCTCAGGGGACATTCTATTTATATTTTCCATCAAAGCTTTCATTAATGCCGGCAATTGCGGAAGTGATGGTCGCAAAAACTTTGGAAATTGTCACGGATAAGGTATCGGATGATGCACCATTTCCAAAGCGGATGGATCAGCTCGTCGACGCCATTTTTGAAGTGAGTGAAGAATATCATGAAATTCAAGCACTCATTTATTCGGGATTAGCTTCAACAGAACATTTGAAAGATTGGGAAACTGTATACGCACCGTTTTATAAGTGGGTAAGTGAAGGCCTTCAGCAAGCAATTGGCGAAGGGTCAATCCGGAATTCCATCAATCCCGATAGGACAGCTAGACTCGTCATCGGCCTAGTAGAATCGGCTGCCGAACAAATATATTTATATGATACCGACAAGGAAGATGAGGCGGTCATACAAAAAAATGAAGTGAAGAACTTCTTGAAGCATGCTTTGGCGATTAAATAGATTCGACTTGTTCCAGGATGTTAGCTAGGCTACTATACGTCTTGGAGCTCATACATATTAAAATGAATGACAGTCAGTCATTTAGTAAGGAGTAATTTGCAATGAACAAATCATGGTTATACGTCGCGCTGACAAGTTTTTTCGAATTGGTATGGATATTCGGTTTTAATGTCGCCGCTGTATGGTGGCATTGGATTCCAATCGTCTTTTTCATCTTTGTCGATTTTCACTTCTTGGCGAAAGCGTGTGAAAACCTTCCTACGGGCACAGTGTATGCCGTCTTTGCAGCTGTTGGAACAGTAGGGACGGCATTGATGGATGTTTTCCTATTCGGAGAAACTTTAGGAGTTGGTAAAATATTCTTCATCCTAATTTTAGTTGTGGGTGTAATCGGCTTGAAGATTGCTGACGGTGCGGACGAAAAGAAAGGATTTGTTAAGTGATGGGCTGGTTATTTGTATTCGCAGCAGCAATAAGCGAGTTTGTCGGAGTTGTCGGTTTGAATAAATATAGTAAACAGAAGACATTCATTAATACAATGCTTTTCGGGGGCGGCTTTGGAGCAGCATTCGCATTTCTCTATATGTCCTTCAACTATTTACAAGTGAGCACTGCATATGCTGTGTGGATAGGTGTCGGAACTGCGGGTGCTGTGCTTATCAATATGCTCTTTTTCGGAGAATCAAGAAGCGTTGGCCGTGTTGCCAGTTTGATTTTGATTGTTATCGGTGTTGTTGGATTGAAAGCTTTGTCTTAATGATAAAAGCAGCTAAGTAACTGTATAAGCAACTAAACAAAAAGGAGCCCCATTGTGAGCTCCTTTTTTACATTACAAGATTGTCCAATTTCTTTCCAAAGCAATGCGCTTTAACCTTTCCTCAGGTTTGACAGCAACCGGATTTCCGACGAGCTCAAGTACAGGGAGATCGGAATAGCTGTCCCCGTATGCAAAGCTTTGTTCCCAATCGATTTGCTCTCCTTGCAACGCTTTCATGATCATTTCGGTCTTTCGCTTTCCTTGGATATGGTAAATTTCCGAATGGTGATCAAACGTGCCGTCTGCCGTAAACGGTATGTCGGTTCCAATTACCGTATTGAACACAATGCCGTCCGTCACAGCATGCAACAATGGCGTGTAAGCCCCTGAAACAAGCATTACATGCATCCCATCGCTAAGATGCTGTCGGACCCTCGCTACAACTTCCTCATTTAAATCCTGTTGCATGATTATCTTCATTTCATCAAAATAACGCTCAAGCTCTGTTTTGGATAAAGTATGTAACGCATTTGCATAGATTTGCATCGAGCGCTCCCGCATTTTCGCTTCAGGAACGACTTTTACTTTGTACCCAATGTAAATGGGCAGGATTTCACGAAAAAAACTCTTATATTTGGTGCTGTAAGTCGGATGGTGCTTTAAATGATCCATTAACAATTGAAAAGTCTCTTTCGCATATAATGTCCCGTCGAAATCGAATATCGCAACTTTCATTGAATAGTTCCCCCTATTTGTTCAAAGCATTTAGTAATGATGATACAGCGTTTGAAATTAAAGGGCAATTTGTGGATAATTGATGGAGAGAGTGAGGAGACTGGACATGCATAAAAATCAAAGGAAGAGAAGAGAAGATTCCTTTCTATTTTCAGTGAATGAAGAAGCGGAACTTTTGCAGTTTTTATTAGAAAACATGAAGAAGAACAGCCGTAACTCCGTCAAGTCAATATTGACGAGAGGACAAGTCTCCGTAGACGGCCGGACAGTGACAAAACATAATCATCCATTGCTCCCAGGACAAAAAGTAGAGATACTCGCAAATAAGGCTGCTTTGAATGAAAGCAAATTGACGGGCTTGGCCATCATCTACGAAGATGATTCGATTATCGTTATCGATAAGGAAGCAAGCCTCCTATCAATGGCTGCAAAAGATAAAAACGAAAGAACGGCATTCAGTGAAGTATCCGCGTATGTTAAAAGACAGGACCCACGACAGCGTGTCTTCATCGTCCATCGTCTCGACCGCGACACATCAGGTGTCCTATTGTTCGCGAAAAGTGAGCAAATAAAAATGACGTTGCAAGATAATTGGGATGAAATGGTGAAAGAAAGAATTTACACTGCATTGGTGGAAGGGAATGTCCGGAAAGAGTCAGGGACAATCAAATCGTGGCTAAAGGAAACGAGAACTTTCAAAGTCTATTCAAATCCGACAGACAACGGAGGTCAACTAGCAATTACCCATTACCGGAAAATAAGATCAAATCGTCAATATTCATTGCTTGAGGTCATGTTGGAGACGGGGCGAAAAAACCAAATCCGCGTTCATATGGAAGAAATCGGCCATCCCGTCGTCGGAGACAAAAAATACGGCTCAACGGTCAATCCAATCAAAAGACTCGGCCTACATGCAACGGCATTAACAATCGTTCACCCAGTAACAAAAGAAGTAATGAAATTCGAATCAGCAATACCCTCATCATTTATTAATAAATCGTTATAAGCGCAGTTGTGTTAACAGAGTACTTCGTTGATTGTAGCGAAAGGCGGCGACTCCTGCGGGAAAAGCGCGAGCTGAAAGCCCCGCAGGAACGCAGTGACGAGGAGATTGAAGCCGTGCCCGCGGAAAGCGTCCGCCTGTAGTGGAAATCAACATTGTAATATATCATTGCCTTATAAAAAGCTGCCCTGACATTGCGTCAAGGCAGCTTTTCTTTATTGAACCGTATTATTCGGCATGCCTGGTTGACCTACCGAAGAGGCGAACGCATTCAACATTGCTTGCATATCTTGTTGAGCAAGCTGTGGCACCTGATAATAATGGTGCTTGTTCTGATAAATCGAAAGCTCATACGCCATCTCGATACAGTTCGGAACCGAGTCCGCCAATACGCGTCTCACAACAGGATTTGTCACTTCAAGAGCGGCCATCGTTTTGGACGAAGCAGCAGTCTTCGCAGCGTCAAGAAGGAAGCCTGAAATAATTTCATCATTAATCTCATTCGCATTCTGAATCGGCTTCTTCGGCTGCGATTGCTTCATGCCATAGACGAAATCATTCCCCTGCTTCATTTTGTAGCTGCCTGTCGGATGGGATGGATCCTTGCCCGTTTTAAAACTTTCCACCGTAATATTATACTCATCCAACGTAAAACGGTATTGCCTGTCCAAAATATCAAGCAACTCGGAATCTTTTACGTGCGGCCGTAAAAGTATTGCCTGATTTAATGCTGCTATCGTGCCGGAAAGTACCTCATGTAGATCCAACACCTCATGTCCTCCGTGGTTCATCTGTGGCGGTACAGCCCCTGTATGCATATTTTGTTGCGTTTCACCGAATTGATTTTGCGTCAATATAGGTATCCTCCTTTTGTCAATGATTTTCAATCGAGAGTAGTATGGCTTCAATGAGAATCTGTATGCGTGTAAAAATTTCTAAATACGCATAATCACTGACTTTCTAAAATAGCATAGGATAAAGGACATTTTGTCAATGAAAGGCAGTGGATAAAATTGCAAATACATGTCGTGCAACAAGGACAAAGTCTTTACAGTATCGGGCAAGCATATGGCATTCCATATGAGGATATCGCTAGGGCGAATGAATTGACTGATCCTGCGCGAATCGTTGTTGGCCAAGCACTTGTCATTCCGATTACAGGCAGTTTTCACTTGGTCAGACCAGGTCAATCACTTTATAGCATTGCTCGATTATATGGCACAACGATTGAGGAGCTTGCGAGAATCAATCAAATCTCTCCGACTAGCATGTTACAGATAGGTCAACGATTGTATATACCGCAAATGACAAAGTCGATCATCGATGTATTCCTATATGTAGAGCCAAGGGCAGCGACAATCGAATCAACTGTCCAAGAAGTGAGGAACAGGGTAGAGGACTTGACGTATTTAGGGATGTTCAGCTATGAGGCGCAGAGGGATGGATCGTTGAAAGCTCCTCCCATTGATGATATCCCTGAAATAGCCGCGAGAGCGGGAGTTTTAAATGCAATGGCCGTCACCAACTTAGAAAATTTCGCTTTTAGCCCAGATCTTGCAAATTTCCTCTTTACAAACCAGACAGTACAAGACCGGTTATTCGAAAATATTGTCCAAACCGCTAACCGAATCGGCTACTCCGATATCCATTTCGATTTTGAATTCGTGAGACCGGAGGACAGGGAATTGTATAATACGTTCCTACGAAATGCCCGTGCACGGTTCCATCCGGCAGGATTAACACTATCGACCGCTTTGCCACCGAAAAATTCAGACGCTCCAACGGGGGTTTACGGAGGAATTGATTTTGCAGCGCACGGGGAAATTGCTGATTTCGTTACGTTAATGACATACGAATGGGGGTATTCCTATAGTGACCCGCAAGCCGTCAGTCCCTTGAACCAAGTACGCCGAGTCGTGGAATATGCAGTCAGTCAGATTCCATCGGAAAAGATTTTCCTTGGACAAAATTTATACGGCTATGATTGGACGTACCCATATCCGCCTGTAACAGGGGTTGCAGCAAGAGCGCTCAGTCCAAAACAAGCGACCAATTTGGCAATCAGCCGGAATGCGAATATCCAATTCGATACCGTTGCCCAAGCACCTTTCTTCCTCTATTGGGATAATAATGGTGTACGACACGACGTATGGTTTGAGGATGCACGCAGCATCCAAGCTAAATTCAATTTGATAAAGGAATTTAATTTGCGTGGAATAATGTATTGGAAGCTAGGATTAGCATTCCCTCAAAACTGGCTGCTACTCACCGACAACTTTATAGTCCGAAAACGATAATGTAAAACGAACCATATGTGCAAAGCTGCACATATGGTTCATTTGGTGAGCCGGCTATTATTCTTTTGAAATGTAGTTGATTGCGTTTTGGAAAAAGTCCACATCAGGATTGATCAACAGAGCAGGTAGGAATGCGAAAGCCATTAGAATGATTAGATTGGCTCCTATTACGGCGCGCAGCATTTTGCTAAATGTCAAAAAGCATCTCCTCTTTCTCTTTAAAGTTGTTTTCCAAATCGCAGGAATCTGGGCTTTGGATGTGCCTAATAATAATCTATGTTTAACTAGGTGGAAATGATTTTATTTTCGTACTACTAATTTCGACATCATTACTGAAAACGACATAAATTGCATTCTAACTATCCGTAAACTGAAAAAGTTGTTGTATATATTCATATTTTCAGTAATACTAAATAAAACGAAGAAACGATTTTGAAATATTAATTTACATGGAAGATTTATACACCACCCTTGTTTTCTTCGCTATTTTCAAGAAAGGATGAGGCAAATGACTAAAATGGATAACACCCGAGAAAACCGGAGCCGGGCGAATGATTATGTTCATGAAGTATATGAATTGGTAAGGAAGAGAAATCCGGATGAAAAGGAATTTTTGCAAGCGACGAGAGAAATATTTGATTCGCTTCGCCCGGTCTTTGCTAAGCATCCTGAATATATTCGGAATGGAATACTAGAGCGTATTACGGAGCCTGAACGGATCATTTCATTCCGTGTCGCCTGGGAGGATGACAAAGGAAAAGTGCATGTCAATCGGGGATACCGCGTGCAGTTCAATAGCGATCTCGGTCCATATAAAGGCGGCATACGCTTCCATCCTTCCGTGAATAATAGCATTATGAAATTCCTTGCATTTGAGCAGATTTTCAAAAACGCATTGACAGGGCAACCGATTGGGGCGGGGAAAGGCGGCTCTGATTTCGATCCGAAGGGGAAGTCCGAAAGGGAAATCATGCGCTTCACGCAAAGCTTCATGACTGAGTTAAGCAAATACATCGGACCCGATATTGACGTTCCAGCGGGTGACATTGGTGTCGGCAGACGGGAAATCGGCTATATGTTTGGCCATTATAACCGATTGAAGGGCGGCTACGAGGCGGGCGTCCTGACCGGGAAGGACCCGAATCATGGAGGCTCGTTAGGCCGAAAGGAAGCGACCGGTTACGGCACGGTCTACTTTGTCGAGGAGATGTTAAATGAAAACGGAAATTCCTTCAAAGATAGCACCGTCGTTGTATCGGGTTCCGGAAATGTATCGACGTACGCTATGGAAAAAGCTCAACAACTTGGGGCGAAAGTTGTTGCATGCAGTGATTCAACTGGATATATTTTCGATCGGAACGGCATCAATCTAGACACCGTGAAACGGTTGAAAGAAGTGGAAAATAAACGGATTTGGGAATATACGAAAGAGCATCCGGATGCTGAATACCATGAGGATTGCACACAGATTTGGTCCATTCCTTGCGACATCGCCCTGCCTTGCGCGACACAAAATGAAATCGATGAAATTGCAGCACATATGCTCATAGCAAACGGTCTGAAAGCGCTTGGAGAAGGCGCTAATATGCCGTGCAATATTGAAGCGATCAATATTTTCCTCGAGAATAACATCCTTTTTGCCCCCGCAAAAGCGGCAAATGCAGGCGGAGTGGCTGTTTCCGCTATGGAAATGTCGCAAAACAGCATGCGGCTCGCATGGACAGCAGAAGAAGTGGACATGCGCCTGAAAACGGTTATGGAAAACATCTATGCAAGCTGCAAGGACGCAGCCGAACGGTTCGGCAAACCCGGCAACCTCGTCATGGGCGCCAATATTGCAGGCTTCTTAAAAGTCGCAGACGCGATGGTTGCCCATGGAATTAGATAATGAACCGAAACGAAACTACCTTATTACTGGATGTAAGGTAGTTTTTTTATTACTAAAAAATATTTCTTCATTCAAATCTATTGATATTTAAAATTAGTGTGGTATTATAAAAATACATAAAGATGAATAAAGATACACAAACATGAATGAAGGAGGACGAAATAAATGGGAAATAAAAAAGTCGTTTTGGCATATTCAGGTGGTCTTGATACTTCGGTGGCGGTTCAATGGTTGACGGATAAAGGGTATGATGTAATTGCTTGTTGCTTGGATGTCGGGGAAGGGAAAGACTTGCACTTCATTCAACAGAAGGCATTGCAAGTCGGTGCGGTGAACAGCTACGTCATCGATGCAAAAGAGGAGTTTGCACAGGAATATGCATTGCTCGCATTGCAGGCGCGCACGTATTATGAAGAAAAGTATCCTCTCGTATCTGCGCTTTCACGTCCTTTGATTTCCAAAAAGCTTGTCGAAGTGGCGCATAAGGAAAATGCGACTGCGGTAGCGCATGGCTGTACAGGAAAAGGGAATGACCAAGTGCGTTTCGAAGTTGCAATCAAAGCGCTCGATCCAACGCTTGAAGTCATCGCACCCGTCCGTGAATGGAGCTGGTCACGTGAAGAGGAAATCGCTTATGCGAAAGAGAAGAGTATCCCGATTCCAATCGATCTCGATAGTCCTTACTCCATCGACCAAAATTTATGGGGCCGAAGCAATGAATGCGGCATCCTTGAAGATCCGTGGGCTGCTCCGCCTGAGGAAGCATTCGGTTTGACAGTGTCGATCGAAGATGCTCCAGATCAAGCAGATGTCATTGAAATTGAATTTGAAAAAGGTGTGCCTGTCAGCATTGACGGAAAACAGTACCCATTGAGTGAACTGATCTTGAAGTTGAATGAAGTTGCTGGAAAGCATGGGGTCGGAAGAATCGACCACGTCGAAAACCGTCTCGTCGGCATCAAATCCCGCGAAGTGTACGAATGTCCAGGTGCAGTGACATTACTGACGGCGCATAAGGAATTGGAAGACATTACGCTCGTCAAAGACGTCGCCCACTTCAAGCCGCTCGTTTCCCAGAAGCTCAGCGAACTGATCTATAACGGACTATGGTTCTCACCATTGCGAAATGCATTGGAAGCATTCGTAAAAGATACGCAGCAATACGTCAACGGTATTGTCCGTGTTAAATTATTCAAAGGGCATGCAATTGTAGAAGGCCGAAAATCATCCAACTCCCTCTACGATGAAAAACTGGCGACGTATACGTCTGATGACGAATTCGACCAATCTGCAGCTGTCGGCTTCATCCAACTTTGGGGACTTCCGACTGAAGTACACAGCACGGTGAATAAAAAACAAAAAGTGAAAAACTGATTGGCCATGCCTCCTGCAGGAACTAATTGCAGGAGGTTTTTACTGTCATATGCGGTTACTAGTCTGGAATCCCCATGCTTGCTAACTAGCTATAAATAATCAATTTATAATTTAAGGAACAATTATCCTTTTTTTATAGTAGAATTTCTATGAAGCATGAGATTACCAATCTTTGTTAGATATTTACGATAGGGAGGAAATTCAGTGGAGAATGTTCAAGAAAAAAAAGTGAAGAGGAAATCGCCCGCATTATTGATTGCCGTGCTGACAGCCGTGTTAGTAATAGGTGCCGGTGCCGTTTCCGCTTTCTTTTTATTTAACAAGTCGCCAAAAGTGAAATATCTATTGGCTGAAACAAAAACGTTCACTCAAATGGGTGACCTTTTCGAAGAACGATATAAAAATGAAGTAGACTGGCTGGATGTCCAGAAGAAAAAGCCGGTTGAATCGACCTATGACTTATCAGCGGAATGGAACGATCCGAGTGCCGGTTATGACATGGTCGAACTGCAAAGAATCCTCAACAATACGACATTTTCCATGACGCAAGTGAAAGATCCCGTGGAGAAGGAATGGGAAATGAATTTCAGTGGGAAATTCGGAAGCGTTTCTGTGGACTTCGCCACATTGTATTTTACACCTGAGAAAATGATGGCGGCATTGCCGTTTACAGATAAACTCCTGTTTTTCATGGATGAGGACTACGGGAAGATGATGAGGGAAACGGATGCCTTTTATGAAGGTCCAGAGAAGCTCGGTCTATCCCACTTATTTGAAGAGCAATTTTCCATGGACGGGGAATTCCAAACATACGTGAAAGAGGAGTATATGGAATACCTTTATCATGAGCTTCCAGAAGACGCGTTTACAAGCGAAAAAGAAGAAATTGAACTGTTCGGCGAGAAGGTGAAGACGGAAAAAGTGGCAATGAAACTTTCCGAAGAACAAGTTAAATCTCTCCTTGTGGATCTATTCAAGAAAGCTCGTGAAGATGAAAAGTTAAAGGCGCTATTGAAGGAACAGATCGCCTTTTCGACGATGACAGACGATATTTCCGATCGGAAACTGACTGAGCTCGTTCGTGATTTCGAAGATTCACTAGACGAAGCGATCGATGAAGTGAATGGATGGCATATTCCAAAAGGCATCGAGTCCACAATCTGGCATAAGTCCAGCACCATCGTGAAGCGGGAGTTCGCCATGTCAATCGGGGAAACTAAAGACGAAATTGCCACTTTGAAAATCGAAGGCGTTCAATTATTGGAGAATTCCGGCCAGAAATGGGCGTATTCATTCACCGGCACGAACCCTACTATGCAGGAAGACGCAGTCATCGATTTCAAAGGGGACTTGACGTGGAAAGATGGAAAGTCGGATGATACGATTACCATCACCGTTGAAGATACGACCATTACGTATAATGGGAAGGAAGAATTGGACGGAAAGGTTCGTACATTCAACCGCGAATTCTCGGTATCTGACGAAGATTTTGCCCCTAAGCTTGTTTGGAGCGGCAAAGCGACTCATGAAAAAGATTCAATGAAGGCGGATCACGACTTCACAATCATCGATCCATCCGGATCCATTTCTGCATCTGAAATTTATCTTCGCTTGAAACAGGAAGGAAAAGTCGTGAAGAAGGTGGAGATGCCGGACGAATCCAAAAATCTCGTTGACGTAGGCAAGATGAGCAGTGACGAGATGGATGACCTTGGAGATGAATTGGCTACAGAGTTCGAGAAGTGGGTTACTGAACTAATGGGTGACCTCCAAAACGAGCTTGAAAACTTCTAATGATTGGAAGTGGGCTGTTTGCAATCGTTACAAAAAACAATGTTTTTTACGAATGAATATTTGAAGCAGCTGAGGAAGAAGCGGGCGACCCTTCTTCTTCTTTTTCTATTTCCGCTTTGTTTGATCGGATTGTTGGTCAGCCTTGCAGCAGGTCTAATCATCCCAGCGGAGAACTCTCCAATCCGTGTCGCTTTAGTCGACGAAGACGAGACGAAGGAATCGAAGCTGATCAGCTCTTTGTTGACGGAGACAGCAAACGGTCAAAACACAATTGAAATCTTTCCCGCGTCGGCGGAGGAAGCCGGGCGGTTAATTGATCGGAATGAAATTAGCACTTCTTTTACATTGCCGAAAAATTTCACCGATGATCTTTACGAAGGAGAGTCGGTGACAATCCCGATGCTAGGAAACCCATCGAGGCCAATCGACAGCTTCATCACCAAACAGCTAGTCGATAGCTTGGCCAGATACATTGCTGCTGCACAAGCAAATATTCTGGTGATCAATGACTATGCAAAAGAGACTCCGATGCCTCGTGAAGAGCGGATGGAGATGATGTTTGAGCAATTCGTCGATTTTACGCTATTTACGTTAGGCAAAGATAAGCTACTCGATGAAGAAGTATTGAAGAACTCGGCAACCTCGTCGCCAATCAATTATTTTGTATTATCAGGCTGGCTCATCGTCTTTTCTGTCTGGCTGTTATCGTTTTACATCGTATTGGCTGACGTTGAGTCGAAGTCGATGGCTATAAGAATGAAGCTCTTCGGCGTTACGGTTGGCCAGCGGGTGGCGGGGAGGTTGCTCGTCTCCCTAATTGTCAGTTCACTGCTCGCGGGAATCACCTTTATTATAATGATTAAATTGCTGCAAGTTGAATTTTTTGCTATCGATATGGCGCGCTTCGGGTTATTTGCATTGTTGTATGCGTTTATCCTGCTTTGTGGCATCGCGCTGATCGATGTAGTGTCAGCATCCAAAAGGATAGGTCTGTTTTTGCAATGCTTCTTCGTATTCAGCGTCATTCTCGTGAGCGGTGCATTGATTCCGACATTGTATTTTCCGCAGTCGTTTCAAGATCTCCTCCCTTATTTATTTTCGCCGATCGCACTTGGATGGATGATGGATCTTGTGCTGGAAGGCCGTAATTATGCGAATTACACTTCGTTGGGTATCTATTCGATAATTGCATTCCTCGTCTTATGGATGTCGGTCAGCTGGAAAGAGAGGTGGAGCCGATGATGCGAATGCCCGCTCAGTTTATCAGATTGAAAAAGGAATGGAAAAGTGTCATCTGGTGGCTGCTTGCCCCGATTCTGTTGACGGTTGTCGTTATGAAGACATTCGGCGCTTTACAGGAGGAGTCGAAAGTGCCGATTGCGCTCATCGTTGAAGATACTTCAGTGTTGGCACTGCAATTGGCACAAGAAATAGAGAAAAATGAGATGTTGTCTGTTCGCTATATGGAGCTGGACGATGCCCTACATAAGTTGAAGCAACATGAACTTGACAGTGTCTTCGTCATTCGGGAAGGTTACGGCGAATCAGTGTTGGCGAACCGTCGGAACGGGTTAATTGAAGCGTATTCTTCCAATCGCTCCTTCGCCTATCCGGCGATTTCTGAAACGATCATGTCGTTGGCCCAGCAAGACGTTTCCAGGACGAAAGCGGCCATGGTCATCCGTCAGCTGTTCATTGAATATGGCATGGAGGATAAATGGAATTACGAAGAGATTATCCAAAGAAGTGAAGAGAAGCAAAGGAATGAAAGCCTGCTTAAAACGAGCTTTTCATACGGCAAGCAAAGTGAGTCCGATGAAAAGCCGCTCGAATTATTGAACGGCAGAGGCATATGGGCATTTTTCACGATTATCGCCGCCTTTTTCCTATTCGATTGGATGATCAAGGAAAGCCGGCCTTCGATGCAAGTGAGATGGCTGTATACGTCAACATCGTTTAAAAACCATGCGGTTCGGATGTTAGGTTTGTATTCATTATTGACGTTCTTGTCAGACGGGCTTACTTTGTTTGTTTTCCACTTTGTCTTACAGGATCCCGTCACATTTTCTTTCATCCTCCCTATGCTCGCATTTAGAATGACATTGAATCTTTTCGCATTTCTGTTTGCAATCGTTTATCGTCAATTGTTCATGTACTATATGACCGGAATTGCCGCGGCTCTTTTACTGACCGTTACGGGAGGGGCTGTCGTGCCGCTTGATGCATTGTCTAAAAGAGCGCAATGGGTGGAGATTATCAGTCCTGTACGCTCATTGATGACGACGACGGTCCCGATCGCCTGGCTCTCGTTGTTAATTTTGATGCTGGCTGCTTGGATGATGAAAGGGGGGAAACGGATTGCTTGAAGTGAAAGGCGTCCAAAAGCGATACAGAAGGAAAAGCGTATTGCAAAATGTTTCATTTGAAATGAAAGAAGGGGAAATTGTCGGCCTTGTCGGCGAGAACGGTGCCGGAAAATCGACATTATTGCAAATCTTGGCGACAGCACTGGAACCTACCGCTGGCGAATTGCGTTTAGATGGTAAGCGATATGCGGATGATTTCAAGCGGTTACGGCAGATGATCGGGTATGTACCCCAGGACATTTCCGTTTGGGAAGAGTATACGGTCGAAGAGAATATGCGTTTTTTCGAAAAGCTTTCGTGGCAAAGGCGATCGCCGGAAGAATGCAGGAACCTCTGTCTCGATATGCAGTTGACTCAGTGGAAGGAACCGGTCCATACGCTATCAGGTGGCATGAAGCGCAAGCTTAACTTGGCAATAAGCCTACTGCATGACCCAATTCTTCTTTTATTGGATGAACCGACTGTCGGCATCGATTTGAAATCAAAAACAGAAATCGGCAGATATTTGCTGAATTTGGCTAAGAAGGAAGGAAAGATGATTCTTTATACGTCGCATGACATGGATGAAATTACGAATGTATGCGACCGTGTCTATTCAATTGGCGACGATCCATTTTATCCAACTTTGCTGAAGAAACGCGGAATCGAAGTGGGACAGCTATCATGACGGAAATAGCCATTTTTCCGCCGAGCCCCTCATATACTAAAATTGACTTGAATAGGTGATCAAGTGAAGAAAACAATGAAGTTGGGGATGACAATCGGAATTGCAGTAGTGTTGCTCTGCTTTGGAACATGGTTGTTGTTGGGCAAATGGATGGCAGATGGCCAGAAGCCTGTAGCAGATGGATCAAATGAATATGCAATCATCCTAGGTGCGAAAGTGAATGGGGAAACGCCTTCACTCACTTTGCGCTACCGATTGGAAAAAGCGCTCTCTTATGCCGAAACATATCCTGATGTGAACTTCATCTTGTCGGGCGGTCAAGGCCCGGACGAAGACATTGCAGAAGGGGAAGCGATGCGTCGATACCTGACGGAGAATGGCGTGAAAGAGGAGAGGCTCTTGCTCGAAACCGAGTCGACATCGACGTACGAGAATCTTTTGTATTCCAAGAAACTGTTGCCGAAGGATGTAAATGCCGTAACGATTATTACAAGCGATTTTCATCTCGCTCGGGCAAGGATGATTGCAGCTAGCCTCGATCTCGAGACAGATGCATGGCCGGCCAAGACACCGAAATCAGTGGAAGCCAAGCATCACATAAGGGAACGGCTTGCCCTGATCAAAACGGTTATTGTAGGGAAATGAATTCATAAAAGGACTGTCTCGGAATTAAATCCGAGGCAGTCCTTTTTATTTGTTATCTCAAATGGCAAGCGTCATCTTCAAAGTGTATCAATCGGATGGAAAGTCGGTTTCAATCCTTCGAACGTTGAAATATATCGAAAGCCGATCGAACGTAACAGCTCAAGCGATTCTTTGAAATCGAATGCGATATCTCCCGGCTTGTGGGCATCCGAACCGAGCGTTACGATCTCCCCGCCGCATTCCTTATACAGCTTTAACACATCCTCGCTCGGCAACCCGTTCGGCAAACCGTATCGGACTCCGGATGTATTCAACTCAATCCCTTTTCCCGCAGGAATGATTACGTTAAAAATTTCACGCAACACATCGTGGAAGTCATTGTCGACGATCTCAGGCGCATACCGTTTGATCAAATCAACATGTCCTAAAATGGAGTAGTTTGTAAAGTCTTTCACGCAATGCAGCAATTCATTGTAATATTTCAAAGAGGCTTCCTCGACCGGAATCCCTCTGAAAAGATCCCCATAATGCAATCCTTTCCGTTCGACTGTATGCATGGAGCAAATGATAAAATCAAAATTCTCCGCTTTCAGCATTTCGTCATAACGGTCCAATAAATGTGGCTGCACACCAATCTCGACACCCTTCTTAATACGGATCATTCCGTCATATCGCTTGCTTAATTCATCGATACGCTCACCATATCTCCGCTTATCGAAATCAAATTCAATCGATTCATCAGGATAATCATAATCGATATGTTCCGTAAAGCATATCTCAGACAGGCCTTTAGCTATCGCCCCTTTCACCATATCCTCCATATCTACATTGCAATCTCCAGAAAATGAACTATGCATATGGTAATCAAACATTTGAAAAATTCCTCCTATCAGTTGACAAATTTTAAAAATAGATTTATAGTACGTTATAACTTTAACGTAGTAAAGCGATGAAGTCTACAAGCGAGGTGGTATGTAAATGAATCCAGATTTGATTGATGCGGAAAAGTTCGAGCAAGTGATCAGCACATTAAGCAATCGATTTTCTGCAAATAGGTTCCAACGAATTAAAACTCCGGCTTTCGAACGGTATGACCTCTATTCAAAGGTGACGAGTTCCGTCAACCGGAAAGAGATGGTGAAAGTGATCGATCCATCGGGGGAGGTATTCGTCCTCAGACCGGACGTTACAATACCGATCACACAGGAATTGTCTCATGCACACCGCAAACTGACAAGTGAACACCGATTTTATTATGTGCAGGAAGTATTTCGAAGATCACCCGACCCGGCAGAAAAAACTGAGCGGACACAAGCAGGCATAGAATATTTTTGCAAAAGGTCGCCGGAGGTCGATGCGGAAACGATCTTATTGGCACTAGAGACGATGAAGGACTTGAAGTTCGATGATATCAAAATTGAGATTGGGCACACCGTCTTCTTCCATGAAATGATCACTCAGCTTCCGTTGACAGAATACCAAAGCAATTGTCTGGAAGCATTTATTCGGGCGAAAAACAGTGTTGAAATTGAAGCGCTGCTGTCGACTCTGGATGCAGATGAGGCAATCAAACATGCCGTCACCCAAATTCCTAGTCTTTACGGAAAACCGAGAGAAGTTCTGAACCGTGCAAAGGAAGTTGCCATCACTTCCCGAATGCAAGCTACCCTTTCCTATATCGAGGAAGTTTGCAGGCGATTGACGTTTTATGGATTTGACGAACATATCGTCATCGACTTTGGATTAATTAATCGAATGAATTACTACTCAGGCATCGTTTTTCAAGGGTATGTCGGGCGTTTCGGCAAGCCGGTATTGATGGGTGGGCGATATGATCGTTTGGGCCATGAATTTGATGCAGATTTGCCGGCAATCGGATTTGCTTGCGAAGTTGAAACGTTACTGAAGGCTTCCGATAACCAGAAAATAGTCCATGGAAAGGAGGAGGCATGATGGAAAGTTTGACTGTTGCGATGGCAAAAGGCAGGATTGCCAATCAGGCGATTAAGCTGCTTGAGACTGCTGGAATCCAGTTTTCGGACTTTGATGAAAAAAGCAGGAAACTCATCTTCACAGACGACGAACGGAGCGTTAAGCTGATTTTCGTGAAGGCGGTTGATGTCCCGACATATGTGGAGCTCGGCGCCGCGGATATCGGGGTGATTGGCAAGGATGTCATGCTTGAAGACCCGAAAGATGTGTATGAACTACTGGATCTAGGCATTGGGAAATGCAAACTGTCGGTAGCAGGGTTCCCGGGCGAAAACCTAGTTAACAGTTCTCAGCTGACTGTAGCTTCAAAATATCCAAGTCTGGCAAAAATGCATTTCGATCAAAAAGGCATCCGCACCGAGATGATCAAGTTGAATGGGTCGGTTGAATTAGCGCCACTCATCGGAATGGCTGACGTCATTGTCGACATCGTCGAAACCGGTGCTACCTTGAAAGAGAATGGATTGGTTGTTCTCGAGACAATCGCGGAAGTGAGTGCAAGATTGATTGTGAATAAAGCAAGCTTCGCAATCAAAACAGAGCGTATCCAAAATTTCATTGCTGACGTCAAGACAGGGCTGGAGGTGTATTCATGAAAATCATTACGGCAGCCGACTATGCAGTAGAAATTGAGAAACGGAACGAGCAATCCATAGATCTGGAATTTGATCAGAAAGTGCTGTCGATCATCAATGACGTCCGCATGAACG
Source organism: Sporosarcina sp. Marseille-Q4943 (assembly GCF_943736995.1). Lineage (GTDB taxonomy): Bacteria > Bacillota > Bacilli > Bacillales_A > Planococcaceae > Sporosarcina. Next base: position 1,060,733 of record NZ_CALSFT010000002.1, read on the forward strand.
GGGATACGGCTTTACAAATGTATACCGAGCGGTTCGACGGAGTGAAGTTGGATAATTTCATCGTTACTGATGATGAATTCGACGAGGCCTATACGCTCGTTTCGGAGGCCTTCATCGCCTCTCTACTGAAAGCGAAACAACGAATCATTGATTTTCATACAGAACAGAAGGAACGCTCCTGGTTCATCCGACAGGAGAAAGGCATTATGCTCGGTCAACAAGTGACTCCCATTGAACGGACAGGAATTTACGTGCCAGGCGGGAAGGCGGCCTACCCATCCACTGTCCTTATGAATGCCATCCCTGCAAAAATCGCCGGAGTCGGTCATATTGCCATCACGACACCACCGCAACCGGACGGAAAAGTGAATCCGCACGTTTTGGTCGCAGCGAAAGAGTCTGGTGTGGAAGTCGTCTATAAAGTGGGCGGTGCACAGGCGATTGCGGCGATGGCATATGGCACGGAAACAATCCGGAAAGTGATGAAAATAACAGGACCGGGTAACGCATATGTTGCTAGAGCGAAAAAATGGGTATTCGGAGACGTTGGAATCGACATGATTGCGGGTCCGAGTGAAATTTGTGTGTTGGCAGATGAAACGGCAAACCCTGGGTTCGTAGCGGCAGATCTTTTGTCACAAGCTGAGCATGACGAGCGGGCGGCGGCCATTTGTGTGACGACTAGCGAACAGTTTGCCGGAAAACTTGTGGCAGAAGTGGAAATGCGGTTGCCCGAAATGGACCGAGTGGAAATAGCGAGCCGATCCGTAAACGATTTTGGCAGGATCATCGTCGTTGATTCGCTGACGGAAGCAATTGAAGTAGTTAACAGAATTGCACCAGAGCATTTGCAAGTCATGGTGGAAAATCCGATGGCGCAATTGCCGTTACTCCGAAATGCGGGCGCCATTTTCCTAGGGGCATTCTCGCCGGAAGCATTGGGCGATTATATGGCAGGACCAAACCATACATTGCCGACGAGCGGAACCGCCGCATTCTCGTCTCCGTTAGGCGTTTACGATTTTCTTAAGAAGTCGAGCATCATCCAATATACAGAGGAAGCGTTTGAGGAAGTGGCGGATGACATCATTGTATTGGCGGAAGCGGAACGATTGACTGGTCATGCCGAATCAATTCGGCTGCGGAAGGGGGAGCGTAATGAGAAGTGAAAGGTTATCGAGAAGCACTGCGGAAACTTCGATTGACTTGGAGTTTACAATCGATGGAACTGGAAAAACGGATATACGGACGGGAGTCGGTTTTCTCGACCATATGCTGACTTTGTTTGCGAAGCACGGCAGATTCGATTTAAAGGTTGCGTGTGATGGCGATCTCGCCGTCGATCAGCACCATACCGTCGAGGATATCGGGATCGTGCTTGGCCAGGCGTTTGATCGTTGCATCGGAAAGAAGGAAGGCATCGAACGGTATTCGATGGTTTCAACGCCGATGGATGAAGCATTATCAACCGTGTCACTCGACATAAGCGGACGCTCTTATCTTGTCTATAACGTCGAAGGATTAAAAGACAAAGTAGGGAACTTTGATACTGAGCTGGTAGAGGAGTTTTTCCTCGCGTTCACGCGGCATGCAAATGTGACATTGCATATTAATTTGCAATACGGGAAAAACAGCCACCACATTATTGAATCGATTTTCAAAAGCTTTGGAAGGGCATTGCGCATTGCAAGTTCAATCAATCCTGAAATTGAAGGGATACCATCGACAAAGGGAATGTTATAAGGGGGAGTCGACAATGATTTTATTTCCGGCAATCGATATTAGAGGAGGCAAGTGCGTCCGCCTTATACAAGGCGATTACGCAAAGGAAACCGTCTATCATGAATCGCCATCTGAAATGGCGAAGGAATGGGAAAGGCAAGGCGCCGAGTACATACACGTCGTCGACTTAGACGGCGCAAAAACCGGGGATTCATTGAATGCTGAAGCGATTAGGGAAATCGCAAAGGCTGTGAAAATCCCTGTGCAAGTCGGTGGAGGGATTCGGTCAATGGAAACGATTGATTCACTAATTGCAAACGGCGTCAGCAGGGTCATTATCGGAACGGCTGCTATTCAAAACCCACGCTTCGTCGAAGAAGCGGTCGACAAATATGCCGAGAAAATCGCAGTGTCGATTGACGCACGAAATGGATTCGTCGCGACGGACGGGTGGACGGAAACAACGGATGTCAAAGCGGTCAAATTGTTGCGTTGGCTTGAGGGTATCGGTGTCAAAACAGTCGTCTACACCGACATCTTAAAAGACGGCATGTTGCAAGGTCCGAATTTCGATGAGTTATATGTGATGAACAAAGCGTCCGATATGGACATCATTGCTTCGGGCGGCGTGTCGACCGTTGAAGACATCAGCAAGCTGAAAAAGATGGAGCTGTATGGCGCGATTATCGGGAAGGCGTTGTATGAAGGAAACTTATCTTTGGAAACTGTATTGGAGGTGCAACGATGAAACGAATTATTCCATGCATGGACGTAGATAACCGGAAAGTTGTGAAAGGGAAGAAGTTCCTTGACGTAGTAGAGGTTGCCGATCCTCTTGAACTCGCGAAAAAATATGTCGCAGACGGCGCGGATGAATTGGTCTTTTATGATATTTCGGCCTCTACGAAAAACAGAGGTATGTTCCTCGACTTGATTGAAGAGATTGCAAAGGAAGTCGCGATTCCTTTCATCGTCGGAGGAGGGATCCGGACAATCGATGATGTCGAGAAAATCCTCAGCATCGGTGGAGATAAAGTATCCATTAATAGTGCCGCTTTGCTGAATCCAGAGCTGATTCGAGAAGCTGCGGAGAAATTCGGTTCAGAGCGTATTATGCTTTCAATGGACGTCAAGAAAACCGGCCCCGGTAAATGGTCCGTCTTCGCAAAAGGTGGCATGGAAGATACGGTACTGGATGCCATCGAGTGGGCGAAACAAGGTGAGCAATTGGGCGCCGGTGAACTCGTTGTCAACAGCATCGATGAGGACGGCGTGAAGGATGGCTATGATATCGAGCTCTATAAGGCGATGGCTGCCGCGGTCAGCATACCGATTGTTGCAAGTGGCGGAGCAGGAAAGCCGGATCATTTCGTGGATGTATTGACGGAAGGAAAGGCGAGTGCCGCCCTAGCCGCTTCGGTATTCCACTTCGAAGAAATCCATATCGGGGAATTAAAAACGTACTTGAAAGAACAAAAACAAGTTGTTGGGAATGAATTACGATGAATATCGATATAGATGTACTTTCATTTGATCAGAACGGCTTGATTCCCGCAATTGTCCAGGACGAACGGACAGGCGAAGTGCTCATGCTGGCCTACATGAACCGGGAATCCATCCAAAAGACAGTTGAAACGAAAGAAACTTGGTTTTACAGCCGCTCCAGGCAAGAGCTTTGGAATAAAGGCGCAACTTCCGGCAATCGGCAAGTCGTCAAACGGCTATCCGTCGACTGTGATCACGATGCAATCCTCCTTCAAGTGGCTCCTTCAGGACCCGCATGTCATAAAGGGGAAACAACATGCTTTCACACGATCGGGTTTGAAGAGAACCGTTCGGTACGCGGCGTAGTGCATGAAATCGTGGACGAAATTAAAGACCGGCGAGCGAACCCGATCGAAGGCTCCTATACATCGTATCTGTTTCGTGAAGGAGTGGATAAAGTGTTGAAGAAAATCGGGGAGGAATCTACGGAAGTCGTCATCGGCGCAAAAAATAACGATAAGGATGAATTGACGAATGAACTTGCTGATTTGACGTATCACACACTTGTCCTAATGGAGCTGCTCGATGTGTCGGTCGATGACGTGAAAAAAATCCTTCAGGATAGAAGGCCACAAAAAGATGAGGTGTCCCGGAATGAATAAGTTTTGGAGCGATATGGTGAAACGAGCCGAGCCATACGTGCCGGGCGAACAATTGAATGCGCCGGACATCATCAAATTGAATACGAACGAAAACCCTTATCCACCAAGCCCGCTCGTAAAAGAAGCGATATTGGAAGAGTTAGAGGGGCAGCTCCGGCTATATCCATCCCCGACAGCTGACGGATTGCGGCTCGCCATTGCGGAGACGTACGACGTTTCAAAGGACGAAGTTTTCGTAGGAAACGGGTCGGATGAAGTTCTCGCCTTTTCATTCATGGCCTTCTTCCATCCCGGTAAACCGATCCGCTTCCCGAACATCACATACAGCTTTTATCCGGTATATGCCAAACTGTTTGACATTCCATATGAGCTCGTAAGTGTGAATGAAGACTTCACATTACGTGCGGAATCTTTCTTCGGGTCTGAAGGAGGCGTCATCATTCCGAATCCGAATGCGCCGACCAGCCTCTATATGGAGCTTTCATCGATTGAATCGATCTTAATCAATAACCCCGACACCGTCGTCATCATCGATGAGGCGTATATCGATTTTGCGACAGTATCTGCTGTCGAATTGGTGAAGACGTATGACAATCTCCTCGTCGTCCAGACGACCTCAAAATCCCGTTCGCTGGCAGGTATGCGTGTTGGCTATGCAATTGGGCATCCTGACTTAATTGAGGCGCTTGTTAGAATCAAGGATTCCGTCAATTCCTACACGATCGACAGGCTTGCGATTGCCGGTGCGACTGCTGCATTCAAGGACCAGGAATACTTCGACAACACGGTAAAGAAAATTAAAAAGACACGGCAGCGGCTTATACAGGCTTTAGAGGAAATGGGTTTCCACGTTTTACGGTCACAAGCGAACTTCGTCTTTGCCTCGCATGCCGAAAGGGCAGCAGTCGAGTTATATATGCAGTTGAAAGGAGAGGGAATCCTCGTACGCCATTTCAATCAACCTGATATTGAAAACTATTTGCGGATTTCAATTGGCACAGACGAACAGATTCATAGTCTACTAAGTAAACTGGAACAATTGATGGCAGTCGATGTGCAAAAATAAAAAGAGGATGGCAATGCGGGATAGGGAACTGCTATACTGTTGTCAAATGGAAGTTTTGGCGTAAAGGAGGAGCATCCAGATGACAACACCGAAATTCATCGATATTGCATTGATCATTTTCTTAGGCTATTTTGCAATTGACCGTTTCACAAAAGGGCAGACCGGCATTGCCATTTTCTTCACTGTCTTGGCACTCATGAATGTACTCGTTCTCGTCATGAAAATAAAACAGGATAAAACGAGGCGAATGAGCCAAACTAACGAAAGCTGACATTATATGATGCAGCTTTTTTCTTCTGTTTTTGCCGAGTTTATGGTATACTGACTGAATGCAAAAGTGAGAAGTGAGGAATTGACATGAAAAAATCAATTTACGGCTTGACATTGGCACAGCTGACAGATTGGCTAGTCGAAAATGGACAACAGAAATTCCGTGCTGCACAAGTGTGGGACTGGCTTTATAAAAAGCGTGTCACCAACTTTGCAGACATGACGAATATAAATAAAGAATGCCTTCAAGTATTGGATGAGAATTTTGTTATACAGACGCTCGAGCAATCCGTAAAGCAAGTTTCAGAAGATGGCACGATCAAATTTCTATTTAAAATGCAAGACGGGAACTTGATTGAAACTGTATTGATGAAATTCCCATACGGATATTCAGTATGTGTTACGACACAGGTTGGATGCAATATCGGATGCAGTTTTTGCGCTAGCGGTTTATTGAAGAAAAACAGGGATTTGGATGGCGGGGAAATCGTCGGTCAAATTATGAAAGTACAACAGCACCTTGACGAGGTCGGTAAAGGGGAACGAGTCAGCCACATCGTCGTAATGGGAATCGGCGAACCGTTCGACAACTACACGAATTTGATGAACTTCCTACGTGTCATCAATGACCAGAAAGGGTTATCGATCGGTGCGCGCCATATTACCGTTTCAACGAGCGGCCTGACACCGAAAATCCGCGAGTTCGCGGAAGAAAATATCCAAATCAATTTGGCGGTATCCCTCCATGCGCCGAACAATGAACTACGGACGAGCATTATGAAAATCAACAAAGCATATCCGATTGAAAAGCTGATGGAAGCTATCGATTACTATTTGGAAACGACAAACCGCCGGATTACTTTCGAATACATCCTATTGGATGACGTGAACGATCATATCGCGGAAGCCGAGCAATTGGCAAAACTGCTTTATAATAAACGTCATTTGTCTTACGTCAACCTCATCCCATACAACCCGGTCGATGAGCACGGACAATACCAACGAAGCAAACCGGAAGCGATCAAGTCATTTTACGAAGCATTGAAAAAACGCGGCATCAACTGCGGCGTCCGTTGGGAACAAGGTTCCGACATCGACGCGGCTTGCGGACAGCTGCGAAGCAAGCAAATTAAAAAAGAAAAAACGGTAAAATAAATGATAAAACGCATGCCTGAAAAATAAATGGCATGCGTTTTTGTATTGTTACGCGTTGATTTTCCGATTCTCTTCACTAATTAACTCTCCATCTTTAGACAGCGGCGCAAATCTTGCATTGAAGAATCGGAGGGTCGGCGGCTCGTAGACCATGTTCAACCCACAAATTGCATCCCTTTTCTCATATAACGCCAAAATCGAATCGACGACGACATCCATATGATTATTCGTATACACTCTGCGCGGTATTGTCAGGCGTACGAGCTCAAGATTCGGCCGGTTATGCTCGCCCGTCTGTATATCCCGTCCCGCGGAAACGATGCCGCGCTCCATGCTGCGAACTCCGGAATCCAAGTAAAGGGCAGCGGCAAGCGCCTGGGCCGGAAATTCCTCCTGACGCAAATGGGGAAGGAAAGCGCGCGCATCCAAAAATACCGCATGGCCGCCAATGGGCTGCACAATCGGAATGCCGGCATCCAACAGCTGTTGCCCGAGATGCCTCACTTGGCCGATTCGATGCTCGATATAATGGTCATCGACAGCTTCACGTATGCCGATCGCCATCGCTTCCATATCCCGGCCAGCCATTCCGCCATAGGAAGGCATCCCTTCATAGACGACAACGAGCTCGCGTGAACGGATATAGAGATCCTCGTCGTTCATCGCGAGGAATCCTCCGATATTCACAAGGCAATCCTTTTTCCCGCTCATCGTGCACCCGTCGGAATAAGACATCATTTCCTTCAATATTTCTGACACAGGGCGATCCGCGTACCCATCTTCCCGTTCTTTAATAAAGTAAGCGTTTTCAACACAGCGCGTCGCATCGAACATGACGTCGATTTGATGGGACTTGCACAGCTCATATACCTCTTTCATATTTTGCATGCTGACAGGCTGTCCGCCCGCTAGATTCACTGTGACGGCAAGACAGACGTAAGGGATCTTGTCAGCACCTACTTTTTCAATCAAATTACGCAGCTTATTCAGATCGACATTCCCTTTGAATGGGAGATCGATCGATGGATCATGTGCTTCGTCAATGATGATATCGACAAACGTGGCGCCGTTCATCTCCTGGTGGGCACGCGTCGTCGTGAAATACATATTGCCGGGCACATAATCGCCTTCTTTAATTTTTAGCTGCGATAAAATATTTTCCGCACCGCGTCCTTGATGCGTCGGCAATACGTATCGATAGCCGTATACATCACGGACTGCTTGCTCGAGCCGCTTCCAGCTCTTGCTGCCGGCATAGGCTTCATCGCCCGTCATGAGCGCTCCCCATTGCGCATCACTCATCGCCGTCGTTCCGCTATCCGTCAACAGGTCAATGTACACATCCTCCGAATCAATTAAAAACGTATTGTACCCAGCGCGTTCGAGAGACTCTTTGCGTTCCTCATAAGATAGCATGGAGAGCGTCTCCACGCTTTTAATCTTATAAGGCTCAGCAGTTCTTCTTTTCAATACAAACATCCCCTTTAGAAAAATTCTCCCCAAATTCACTATATCCCTTGAAAAACTATTATTCAATTAATTTGAAATAGTTCTATTCAATAGCGATAAAAGGCCGCACTCCATATATATGAGGCGGCCGTTCATCCATTCCTATTTTCTTGTTTTTTGTATGCCGATAACGATGAATTGTACAATAATGGCGAGCCCGAATCCGAAAGTCGAAATGATGAATAAGGATAGGACACCGATTAAATCGCCAAATCCGTTCTGATCCATAAGGAAGCTCCTGAAAAACTCCACGAAGCCTAGTATGAGGGCAGCCATGAAAATTCTGAAGGCAATTTTAAATTTATAGAAGAGAAGGGAAGATGCAAGAATACCGACAGTCAGACTGAATACACCGAACGTCAAGTAATTTTTGAACACCAATTCAGTCCCTAAAATGGTCCGAATCCCTAAGATGAGCAGGACGAAGGAAGTCAGTCCAGTGAAAAAACCTATTTTCCATAATTTTTTATCCAATGAAGTGCACCCGCTTTCAGTACATATCATAACGGAAAACGATGGGGAAGTGTAGGGTGAAGTGACAATGCAAATTAAAACGGCCGTCCCCCTCTAGGAGTATCTCCTAGAAAGGAACAGCCGCAAATGTAGCACTTCATTCAAAAGCGCGTTGTATTACATCTTTTTTATTTCTTCGCAATCAATACAAGTTTTCCGTGATCGAGTTCTTTTTCCGCATCGGCGGCATCTTCTGCTGTCAATCCGGCTGCCTCCATCTTACTGCGGAGCTCGTCTCCACGGGATGTGAACATGTTTTTCATGCTGTCAAGGAATCCTTGCTCTTTCATGCCTACGCTTTCCGTATCAAGGGCATCCGTAATATGCTCAGTTCTTTTTTTATCGTGGGCGAAAATATAAATGTCATCATGCGTGTAACCTTGTGACGTCAATTCCTCAATTTCCTTTTTTGCCTGCACGGCATTCTCAACGACTTTTTTCAAGACCATATGAAAATTACCTCCCATTTGTATTTGTTCTATCTATACCTCTACTGGGATAAAATAAACAAACGGAAGAGTCAAAAAGCGAAAGGATCTCCTTTGAGCCGCTTGTATGATTGGATGAATTCATTTGGGTTTTCATTCACGCCAAATGTAAAAACACCGCGGTTCGTATGGAGATAGAAAAGCCCTGTGCCGTTTGAGAAGGGGCGATAAGAGACATCATGGACATGCTCAAGTGAAAACGTATGGTCCGATGAGGCAATCGATTCCTCGTATAGCAGGAGGGTGCGGGCTGTTTGTCGATGCTTCTGTTCAAACCAATTGATTGACCGCTCGATTGTGAAATAATTTAGAGATGATATTGAGTCTTTCAAGCGGATTCCTCCCGGTATTTATTATTGTCTCCATGCTACCAGCTTTATGCTTCAGCGCCAATCAATCCGACATCATTTCACGAGGCGCTTCACTTCATCGATCATCTGCTCATCAAAGGATTCCTCGATATAACTATATTCATTCACAATAGTACCTCTTTGATCGATGATAAAAAAATTCGTTCCGTGGATGACTTGTCCGGATTCATTCGGCTTTTGCACAATCGTCTGGAACTGATTCATTGCCAATTGCTCGATCGTTTCCTGCGAATAGCCTGAAAGTAAATGCCAGTTCGATTCGTCATCCGAAAACTGGCCGACATATTCCTTCAAAACTTGAGGCGTATCGGTTTCCGGGTCGACTGTGAACGTCACGAGCTCCACTTCGAGTCCGTTCTCTTTGAGGGTTGATTGTAAATCAGCCATTTTGTGTGACATCGGAGTACAGACAGAATTGCAGTTTGTGAAGATAAAATCCGCAATCCACACTTTTCCGGCAAGTTGATCGGTGCCGAACGGCTTGCCATTTTGATCGGTGAATGAGAAAGAGGTGACTTGTCTGCCAGTTTGCTTTGGCTGGCCGCATGCAGACAAAAGAAATAGGGCAATGACAAAAATGGACAGCAATTTCATTGTTTTCATTATTCATCTCCATCTTTCATCGTATTCACAAAGCGGACAGTAACCGTAGTTCCGGTGTCAGGTGCGCTCTGAATGGCAAAAGTGCCGCCGTGTAGCCGGATAATCTCCTTTACAATCGACAGGCCGAGTCCAGACCCTCCAGTCGTCCGGTTCCTAGCTTTGTCAGTGCGGAAAAAACGTTCCCCGATTCTGTCAATATCATTTTCCGGTATAACAATCCCATCATTTGTCACTTTGAATTCGACAATTTCCCCGAAAGATTTCAGCTGAATGCGCAATATCCCTTCGTCGACGGAGTATTTAACGGCGTTGTCAATGATGTTGTAAAGAACCTGTTCAATCCTTTTCGGGTCTCCAGTAAGGATCAGATCCTCTTCAAGATCGAGCTGCACGTCCAATCCTTTTTCAGAAATTAAGATATTGAACAAATCAAGCGTGTCCAAAATGATTTGCGAGATGACAATCGGTTCTTCCACGAGCACGTATAAATCCTCCTGGAGATGATTCAGCTCGACGAGATCATTAATCAATTTATTCAATCGGATCGTTTCTTTTTCAATCGTCGTCAAGTAGCTTTCCGCTTCCTGAGGTGATGAAAAGATCTTTTCCTTCAATACATGTGTATACCCTCCGATATACGTCAAAGGCGTCCGTAGCTCATGCACCAGATTGGACGTGAATTCTTTCTTCCGCTTCTCCTGTTCTTCCAGCGACAGGCTCATTAAGTTGAAAGCATTCGTCAATTGGCCGATTTCATCTTCCCGATCGGTTTCAATCCGGCTGCTATAGTTTCCTTTAGAAACTTCTGCCGATAACCGCTGAAGGTCCTGCAACGGCCTGAACAGCGATTGCCATGCCCAATTCAAACCTAGGAAAAGGACAAAAAAGAACGATGTGCCGACGATGACCAGAATTGGGATGCTCTCTCGAAAGACATCTTGGATAGCCGCGAGTGGGACGTATATGTAAATGAAACCGATTAAGCCTGTTTCGCCCTTGATTGGAAAAATGGCTCCGAGAATTTCACGGTCGAGCTCCTCGACATATCCTTTTTTCATTATGTAGGCACCTTTGTTCAAACTTTCACGATCGGCATTATCTACAAGATTTTCATAATTGATCTTATAGGGGAAGTACGAAGAAAGGTCATCCAGGTGGTCGACGACGATCACTTCATATTCGGAGACGATGTTATACCATTGGATCTTATCAATGATCTCGTCGCTCAACTCTCCATAATGGTAATGGGATGCAGTCCGCTTTCCTTGATAAACGATCGATTCTTCAATACTCGCCAAATAGAGCTTGGAATAAAGGAAATGAATGAAGAAAAATGAAAAGAGGATCGTGAACGCAAGGCTCGATAGTAAGACGACTAATAATTTTTTGCTCAATGTGAGCTTTTTCATCATTTCACCTCAAGCTTGTATCCGATTCCCCATACCGTTTCAATCATGCTTCCCGCTTCTCCTAATTTCAATCGCAATGTCTTAATATGCGTATCAATCGTCCGGTCTGTGCTTTTATGATTATCTCCCCAAACGAGGCTCAAAATCTGTTCCCTCGTATAGACGCGGCCAGGTTTCCTTGCAAGCGTTTCAAGGATGCCGAATTCCTTCACCGTCAACGAAACCGGTTCGTTATTCAATGTGACCTTATGTGCAAGATGATCGATGGCGATCGGACCGACTGTCAACACCCGTGACATACGTTGGTGTTGATACGATCTTCTCAGGACGGATTCAACCCTTGCAATGAGCTCGCCTGGCATGAACGGCTTGACGATATAATCATCGCCGCCAATCTTCAAGCCTTCTACCTTGTCCCATTCCTCTCCTCTTGCGGATAAAAAGATGATTGGAATATTCGTTGTCCGTTTCAATTCTTTCGCAAAATCAAAACCATTCATATACGGCATCATGACGTCTACAATACATAAATGGGGTTGTAGTTTATACACTTTTGACAAAGCATCCATGCCGTCTGTCGCCTCTTCGACGACATATCCTTCTGGGACAAGAAAAGTGCGTACTAAATTTCTCATTTGTTGTTCATCATCTACTATTAAAATCGTATACGGGTTCATCAAAATATCCTCATTTCGCAGATATAATCAATTATAATATACTCGGTAGTTGTGAAATACTTATGAAAAGGTGCACTTCATAATTACTTCGTATTTACTTGATAATATCATATTAGGTTAATCCGTTTATTTAAAAGAAGAAAAAGTGGAGGGAAACATCATGAAAAAGAGATACAAACTGCTTGGTCTGTTGATCAGTTTAGGTATTTTATCGGCTTGTGGCAAAGAGGTGGACGACGGCTCTGCAGTCGAAGTGCTGCCTTTGGAAGTCGAGTTGACAGTACCTGAAAAGGCAGAAGTCGGTGACACAGTGAATATGGAAGCCCTTGTCACGTATGGAGATGAGAAAGTGGCCGATGCCGATAAAGTCGTCTACGAAGTGTGGGAAGATGGGAAGAAGGACGATTCGGTCGTGATTGACTCCGTGAACGAAAAGGATGGCACCTATACAGCGGAAACTTCATTTGACCATGATGGACTGTTCCATATCCAAGTCCATGTGGACGCGAAAAATCTGCACACGATGCCCGTGAAGCAAGTGACAATCGGTGAAGGCGCACAAGTCGGAGATGCGGAACCGAGCGAAAGTCACGACCATGGACATGCGGAAGGTTTTGCGCTCCATTTTGTGAAGCCGGAAAACGCGGTGTCTGGTAAAGAGACGGAAATGATGACCCATTTGGAGATCGATGGACAACCTCTTGAAAAAGCGGATGTTCGATATGAGGTTTCGAGCGATGTTCTCGGTGAAAAGCATCTTTGGATTGATGCCGATGAAGTGAAGCCGGGCGAATATAATGCAGTTCATCTATTCGAAGAGGCAGGCACGTATACTGTCAAAATCCATGTGGAAAATGGAGAAAGCTTGCATGAACACGAAGAGTTTACATTTGATGTGAAGTAAGCAATTATTGATTAACCTAAGTGTAGGATTGTGACTTTCATGTGAAATTCCGTGTGATAGACGTAAGTTTTGACTGTTGCGTATGGAATTTAACATAGGGAATCGATATGATAGAGGTAGATTCAGAAGAGGAGCGATGCACGATGAATGAATTACCGGAAAAGACTTGTTCGGTTGAACGGCTTGTCACCATTCCAGCAGATGTCGAGAGAGTATTAAAAGGTGAAAAAACAGCGACGAGGCGGAACGGCGTCTATGCGTATCCGGATGAAATCATGGTATTGGATGGCAAAGAGTTTAAAATCGATAAGCTCTACAAGCAAACGCTTGGGGAAATGACGGATGAACATGCGAAACAGGAAGGGTTTGCAAACATGGAGGAGTACAAGCAATCAATTCTTGACTTGCACCCGAAAATGCCTTGGCTTCCGACAATGAGCGTCTGGGTTCACGAGTTCAGCCCAGTCGAAAAGTAAGATGGCATGAAATACATGTATGGGACAATCGTATTTGTCCACGTCGTCTCCGCAGTCCTTGCCATCGGTCCATTGTTTTTATTGATGCCGACGATCAAAAGGCTGCGGAACGCCGACTTTTCAACCGAGAATGCATACTTGACGATTATCAACGTCATTATTAGGCTAGTCATGCATGCCGGTCATGCGCTCGTTGTATCGGGTGCATTGCTGCTGCTAACCGGTCCATGGCCATGGTTCACATCTTGGGTCATTGCGACTCTTACTATCTTGCTAGTATCCGGCGTTTTTCTATCAAGTGGATTCACAAAGGTACTTAGAAGATATTATTTGCCCGATAGCAATAAAGGGGAAATTCTGACCGTACTGACGAGGACATCTTGGATATATATCGGATTGATGCTTATCATGCTTTGGCTCATGGTGCAAAAACCGGTGCTTTGGTAAAATTACATAAAATGAGGATATGCAGAGGGCCGATGCATATCCTTTTTTATTTCTATGAAAAATATGAGTGACAATTCTCTATTTCAAGTATATAATGCTCAGAAACGAAATGGGGAGATTTGGATGGAGTTCGTTCAATACGAGGATGCTGAGAGATTTGCAGAAGTGGCGGAGCCGATCATCGCAAAAAAAGAGGACGTCTTCAGTCTTTTCTATGGCATCCTGCAGGCGATAAAAGCGGGGAAATACCAAAATCCTTTCATGGCTGCCGTTACGGATAGAGGAAATGTTCTTGCACTTTTACAGATGACCCCGCCGCATCCATTGAATCTAATCATTGTGGATGAATGCAAGAAGGATGAAGTGATCGGCTTCATCATCCATGAATTGCGCAGGAATTCAATTACGGTTCCTTCTGTCATCAGTCTGAAGCAATGGGCGACAACTTTCGCAAACGCTTGGGAACGTCAAACAGGGGAGACGCAAAAATTGCTCATGGATCAGGGGCTTTATCGGTTGGATGAAGTTGAGGAGACACTTGGAATGAGCCCGGGAAGCTGGAGGTACGCAATCGATGCGGATGCGCCTTTAATTGAAAAATGGTTTGCACTGTTTGAGGAAGATACGAACCTGGAAAGGACTTCGCCGGAACTCATTAAGGGGAGAGTGGCCGCATTCCTTGAAGCGCGGGAAGTTTTCCTATGGGAAGATGACGGGAAAGTCGTCTCGATGATGAAGAAATCCAGGCCTACTCAAAATAGCGTCACCGTCTCGCTCGTCTTTACGCCGAAAGAGGAGAGGAAGAAGGGTTACGCTCGGACGATGGTCGCGCAAGGTTCGAAGGAGCTGTTGAAGGACTACGAATTTTGCGTTCTCTATACCGATATGATGAACCCGACATCGAATAAGATCTATAAGGAAATCGGATACAAACATATTGCCGACTCGATCCATATTGGTTTTGAGAAATAAGATAGGTGACGGCACGTCCAGAGAGGCTGGTCCTGCGTTCAAAGCCGCCAACTTCATCACAAAAAAAGACCCGCCTCATGTGATGTGAGGCGGGTCTCATTACTCAAACACCGCTACTTGAAAAGATGCCGAGTTTCTCTATTCTACGAACAGCCTCAGCTATACGCTCTTCGCTTGCTAAAAGACCGACCCGCACATATCCTTCTCCATGCGTGCCAAAACCATGACCTGGAGCGACGACGACTCCTGCCTGATGCAGAAGTATATCAGCAAACGTCTCGCTTGTATAGCCTTGCGGAACTGGAAGCCAGGCGAAGAACGACGCTTTCGGCGCTTCCACATCCCAGCCGATTCGTTGACATTCGGTGATCAAGACATTTCTTCGTCCTTCATACAATGCCGTCAAATCGCGAACGCATGCCTGATCTTCTGTCAATGCAGCAATGGCGGCATGTTGGACTGCCGGGAAAAGACTGATGAAAAGGTGATGTTGGAGCTCATTTATTGCCTCAATCATCTGACGGTTTCCGACGGCAAAAGCGACCCTCCAGCCGGCCATATTGTATGTCTTTGATAATGTATACATTTCAATGCCGATCTCTTTTGCACCGTCCGCTTGCAAGAAGCTGACCGGTTTCTCGCCGTCGAAACCGATTCCGCCGTATGCCATATCATGTAAAATGAAAATATTATTCTCCTTGGCGAATGATATTGCTTTTTCAAAGAAGGGAACGGTCGCTATTGCGCTTGTCGGGTTGTTCGGGTAATTCAAATACATGATTTTCGCTCTCTGTTTCACGTCTTCGGACAATGCATCGAAATCGGGCATAAAGTCATTTTCCTTCAGAAGCGGCATCGTTTCATAAGCGATATTCGCTAAGCTGATCCCCGATAAATAATCGGGATATCCAGGGTCGGGCAGCAAAAGCAAATCGCCTTGATCCATCATTGCTAAAGGCACTTCGACTAGCCCAATTTTAGAGCCTCCTAAAATTGCGACTTCTGTTTCCGGATCGACATCGACGTCATATTCCCGCTTATAAAATTCTGAAATGGCTTTCCTGAACTCAGGAATACCGTTGAATGGCGAGTACCCATGTGTTTCCGGTCGCTCCGCAGCTTGCTGTAAAGCTTTTATAATATGATCAGGTGTAGGTTGATCAGGGTTGCCTCTACCCAAATTGATAATATCCAATCCGGCTGCTTTAGCTGCTTCCACTTTTTTGACTAACGATGAAAAGAAATGGGGTGGCATGTTTTGTACACGTTTTGAAATCAGCATGTGAAAACCTCGTTTTCATAGTTTTTTGATTCGTCAGACTACGATGTACTTTCATTCTACTATATGCGTCAAAGGAAACTCAACATGATTTTCATGAGAAAGGAAAAAGCCGCCTCCCGCTTGAAAACGGGGGCAGCTTCAATGATTCCGATTATTTTCCATGATGAAAGTTAAAAGGGAAACCCAATGGTCGACTTCTCGTTGCAAGGAATGATGATCGGTCGAATCCTTCTTCAGCCGCTTATCGAGATTAGAATAGAAGCGGATGATACGTACCGGCTTTGTCTCATCATCAATGATGATTTTCATTTCAATGGTGGCAATTCTACGGTGGATCGCCTTTTTTACAATTGGCATCTTTTTGTTAATGATCTGTGTGACGGATTGTCCGAGTGCTTCAATCCTTTCGATTGTTCCTTCGGCATCATTCACGACTGTCTTCTGTCGTGTGCCGTTTTCGTATACTTCCACTGCCAATAACGCGGAATAAGGATAGTCTGAAAGTATGTATGGCATTTTATGAAATGCTTTTTTTATCGGTTTACCGTCAATCAGGGCAGGCTCCCAAAAATGGATTCTGCGATTTTTTTCATCAATAGCAATCTTTGAAAGTAAATCATCGGCTATGAATGATTCGACATAATTCCTCGCATCCGGTTGGAATGTACTCAAATATTCCTTCTGTCTAGCTTTCAACTTTTCTTCCGTCCGTGTGGAAAGGGTTAAAAAGAGTGCTGCGAACCCGAAAAACAGTGCAAAAAATAAAAAGCCGGGAAGGAAGGCTTCGCGCTTGATGAAGTAAAACATTGCAGCTATCCCGATGATAGGTGCTAGACAGCCTAACCGTACATACCAATTGGATTGTGTGGAAGACAAGTAAACCCCTCATTTCAAAATAAATAATAGAAACTATTACAGCGAATGTATTTGTGTTTATCATATCGAATGGTAAAGCGAATAACAATATTCAAATAAAAAGCTGACCCTCCGAAGATAGGGGCAGCTTTTCCAAAATCAGTTCACTTGTGCGGCTTCAATTTCTTCTGTCAGTTCTACTAGCTGATCGATCAACTCGCCGATATATGCAATCGTATCGAGTAAAGGCTGCTCCGTCGTAATGTCGACTCCAGCCATTTTGGAAAGTTCGGCAGGGGACTTCGTTCCGCCTGCTTGCAACACTTTCAGCCAATCCTCGACAGCTGGTTGTCCTTCCTCCAAAATACGTTTCGACACTTGTGTGGAAATCGTCAATCCTGCACTGTATGTGTATGGATACAAGCCCATGTAGTAATGTGGCTGGCGCATCCATGTCAACTCTGCACCTTCGTTGATTTTCACATCGTCTCCCCAGAATTCTTCGAGGACTCCACGTTTCAGGCTGTTTAATACGTTTGCATTCACACTGCCGCCTGCATCGATGCGCTCATACACTTTGCGTTGATAGGCCGCTTCCAATAAGTGTGTGACGAAGTTATGGTAGTACGTACGCGCCACGATGGAAGAAATAACCCAACGTTTGAATTTAGGATCATTTGAATTGGAAAGCAAGTGGTTCGCCATTAACATTTCGTTCATCGTAGAAGGTGCCTCAATGAAGTACATGGAAGGTCGTGAATTGAAAATGTTCTGATGCTGATGGGCATTGTAGAAATGGCCCGCGTGACCTAGCTCATGTGCTAATACGAAGACATCTTCCATGCTGCCTGTCCATGAAATTAAAATATAAGGGTGAACGCCATAAGGGCTCGAACAGAAGGCACCTGTCGATTTGCCTGCATTTTGTGCAAAATCGGTCCAACGTTCTTTATAGGAGCGGTCAATCATGTCCATGTAATCATCACCCATGATAGCTAGCGCGTCATCGATATATTTCTTTGATTCTTCAATCGTGATTTTCGGCTCATAGTTCGGATCCAACGGTATTTTCAAGTCCGAGAAAGTCATCTCGTCGAGTCCGTGAACCTTTTGGAGAAGCTTTGCGTACTTGCGCATGTGAGGTGCAAGGTGTTCCATAATTAAATCGATTTGGCGATCGTACATGGAACGGTCGACTTCCTGGTTGAATAGGAGGTATTCGAATACATCTTTATATCCGCGTAGATCGGAAGTCGTCTTTTCCTTCTGCAAATGCATATCATAGGTTTTAGCTGTCGTATGCTGATACTCTCTCAATTTTGCATGGAAAGCATCATAAGCGGCCCTTCTCTTTTTCGTATCTGTTTCAGATTCCCATCCGCCTTCGAACGTCGTATAGCTTAATGGATAGTTTTCGCCGTCCACTTCAAAATCATCGAAGTTCATGTCGACTAATTTTGTCGTGTTGTATAAACCGTATGGCGCGTTCAGTACAGAAGAGAATGCAGCTAACGTCTTTTCCACTTCGGGATGAAGCTTATATGGCTTTTGACGAATCAGTTCTTGCAAATAATTTTTATACTCCCCGGATTGATTCATTGCCTTTTCCAATAACTCGCTCGATAACTCGGAAATTTCACTTGTGAAGAAGGAAAGTTGGCTTCCGAGTTTGGATGCGATCGAGCCGTATTTGCTCGCGCGCATTTGTGCTTCATCATTCGTTTGATCAACGCTATGCGCTAGGCTTGTATATGTTCCGATCGGAACCATTTTGCCCATGATGGAAGCATATCCATCCAATGCCTCTAAAATTGCTTTTTCATCGGTGATGTTGCCTTTGAAACGTTTTTCGAAGGAAGCGACTTCACTTTCAAGCTGCTCAATGGCTGCATTATACTCTTCTTCGGTTTTGAAAAGGTCTTCCAAATTCCATGTTTCTTCGACGTTCACTTCTGAACGTGGCGGTAAACTTTTCACCATTCAAATCTCTCCCTTTTTGCTCTTAATTATTACGGATGTCGAACTAATGATAGTATATAGCAAACTTATAGAAAAGTAAAAATGAATAGGTTTTTCTGCAAACTATCTTTTTCTTCACTTTCTTGACAGACGTTCAATCTCATCTGCGACGACAAATGCCAGGTCTTCATTGCCAAAAAGCTGAAGGACGTCAAGCATCGTTTCATTGTCGATATAAAGTTCATCAATTCCTTCGTCGCTTTCGATAACTTCCTGTAATGCTGCGTTTTCCAGTTGGTAAGGATATGCCTTTTTATAGAGTGCTATAGGATCCAATTCGTTGTTCGAGCACCATTGCACAAACAGGCGGATCATTAGTGTTTCATCTTCCTTATATTTTTGGATGATTTGTTCATCGATATTTCTGAATTCCATTGTCCATCCCTCCGGTGATAAGTTATGATTCTAAGTATATATGAAATGGGGGATTTCAATAATGAATCGTGTCGATGTAGTTTATTCTGCCATCTTGAAAAAGGGAAAAGTGCTCATGGTGAAGAATAAGAAATATGATAATTGGACATTGCCTGGCGGAGGCGTTGAACAAGGAGAGACGTTGGAACAGGCGGCGGTACGTGAAGTATGGGAGGAAACCGGACTAACAGTAAGAATAGGGAGTTTGCTGACGGTGAACGAAGCGTTCAGGCAACGTGAAAATAATCATGTTCTGTTTTTTACGTTTTTAGCGGAAGTATTGGAAGGGGAAGTGGCCATCCAAGACAAGGGCGGTATTTTAGAAGCAGAATGGAAGGATTTTTCATTCGCAAATGAAGCAATGCCATATTATGAAGGCGGTTTTGAGAAGCTGCTTGAAGCTTCGATACCATATACTTTTCAAGGAGTACAGGCTTGAAAAAAGACGAAGGAAAATATCCGAGAGCAAAAGTGTTTGGCATTTTACAATCAGGCCATCGATTATTAGTTGAAGAATTTGAAGGTGAGCATTCAAAAGGAAGAGGGTTCTATTATCGGCCTATTGGGGGTTCAATTGAATACGGGGAAAAATCTACTGAGGCTCTTAGTAGGGAATTCAACGAAGAATTAAAGGAAACAGTGGAAATTGAAGATTTCTTAGGTTTCATTGAAAACATCTTTTACATCAATGATCGTATAGGCCATGAAATTATTCTAATATATAACGTCTCATTTGTGGATAAGGAAAACTATACCCGAGAGATGTTTACTATTCAGGAGAGCGAGCAAGTGTCATTTGCAAAATGGATTGACGTTATGGATTTTGTAACAGGTAAAAAAGTGTTATTTCCTGACGGTTTAGTCGATAAACTTGAAAGGGGAATTTCATGAACCAGCCTCAAATGAGTGAAATAAATAAGATGGGATGGAATCAAAACGCATATCAAGCTTGGGTTACACGACATGGTAAACCTGCGGATTACGCAGAACAGTTAAAGGTGGATCCATCGAGTAAGGTAAGCTTTTACTTGGATGAAATCGGAGTAATTAGAGGAAAAAGGGTTCTTAATTTACTTGGCTCTAAAGGAAACAAAGCGGTCTGTTTTGCACTTCTCGGAGCTGACGTTACGGTAGTGGATCTATCCTCCGAAAATAAACGATATGCAATGGAATTGGCGGAAGCGGCAGGAGTTTCTCTAACTTATATTGTCAAAGATGTGCTCGAATTGACCGAAGAAGAAATGCCGCCATTTGACATTGTCATACTTGAAATGGGAGTGCTCCATTATTTCGTGGATTTACATCCATTGTTTCAAAAGGTGTCCAAATTCATGAAAGAGAAAGGGAGCTTTATTATAAGAGATTATCATCCCTTCATTTCAAAAGCGATACGCTTTTCAAATGGAGAGGCGATTTTGGATGGTAACTATTTTAGAGAAGAATGTTTAGAGGTGGACGTTGCTTATGCAGCTCTTTTGCCAAAAGAAATGCAACAAAAATTAGAGAAAAATATAATCAGACAATGGATGCTATCCGAAGTTGTCAATGCCCTAATTACTTCTGGTTTGAAACTAAGAAAAATGAAAGAGGACAAAGGGGTTCATTGGGCATTTCCAACAGGTTCACCAGAAGGGATTGCCGAGAGGCTTCCAGGAACATTTACAATTTGTGCATCTTTATGAAATGAAGTTACTGTCGGTAAGTTACTAGAGAAAAAGGGGAATGAATAGTGGGATATATAGAGGAGCTTAGAGAGATAGTCGGGAATCGCCCTTTATTGCTGACAGGCGCAGGGGTAGGGGTGTTCAATGAAAAAGGGGAAATCCTCCTGCAAAGAAAGATCGATGGACGTTGGGGAATTCCAGGAGGGTTCATGGAACTCGGGGAATCCGCCGAAGAGACCGGTCGGAGGGAAGTGCTTGAGGAGACGGGCATTCAGGTCGGGAAGATGGAACTCATAACCGTTGTGTCTGGCGCACAAACCCACACCGTTTTGAACAACGGCCACGAATATTACTCAGTGACAATCGTTTATGCAACGGATGACATTCGTGGCGGTGAACTGAAAGCTGACGGCGTCGAAACATCCGAAGTGGGATTCTTCAATTTGCTACAGCTTCCGGAGAACTTAAGTCCGTTCATAAAGTCAATGATTCATCAATATGCAGCGAAGCGGAAATGAGCTGTTAAAATAGATTTATGCGTAATTGTGAGACTTTATAAGCTTTTGTGGTAATTTATGCGCGAGTAATTGCATTTATGAGTTTCTTCAAGGATTTATGCGTGAATTGAAGCGTTTATGCTTCCTTCAACGGTTTTATGCGTGATTTCGAATGCTCGCCGCAGTTGTGGAGGCTTCAGAATTTATTGCTCACGAAAAATCGGACAATCCAGTCGACATCGAGTGGGCCGTCGACTATTTCATAATAGAGCAGCGAGTTTTGGATGATTAAATTTTCCGCAATGATAATTGTCACGTCATTTCCATTCGCATCTTTCAAGCTGATAGTGAATTCATTGATGTTGTCATCCGGGTCGATCTCTTCAGGCTTTAGTTTCTTAACATGGTAGTTTTGCAGGAATTGAAGCAATTCATCCACCGTACGTTCGTCGTTTATGCTCCATGTTTCTGCGGGGGAACCGTGCATCGTCGGCTTTGTAAATGTAAGTGAATTGAAATCGGCATCTAACGTCTCAAAGAATTCGTTGAAACTCTTTTCGTTGAAATCATTAATCGTCTCTATCATTGCATACATCCCTCCGATAATGAGCGAGATGAGCAGGAAGGCGCGGATTTTCATCATCAATTCCTCCAGTCTTCGTTTGTATAGTATACGCAGCGATTTCTTATGTGGAATAGTACTCATGCTATGATTCAGGAGGACGATTCATTAACAATGGGGCGGGATTAATGAAATACTTTTTGGCTCATTGGGAAAGACTTTCGAAAGAGATAATTGAAGATTGATGTTATAATAGTATTCAAACAATAAAGAATATACGGAGGGTGAGAAATGTCGAAAGTTGAACATGCAATTCAAGACTTCTATGCAGATGA
This sequence comes from Sporosarcina sp. Marseille-Q4943, assembly GCF_943736995.1. GTDB lineage: Bacteria > Bacillota > Bacilli > Bacillales_A > Planococcaceae > Sporosarcina. The sequence goes on from NZ_CALSFT010000002.1 coordinate 1,083,090, forward strand.
TTTTGCTTGGTGTTTCGGATGTGGACGGCTGAATGAGGAAGGGTATCATTTCCGGACAGGTTGGGACGGAGAGAAAACGGTTACATATTATGAACCTTTGGAAAAGCATATGGCGATCCCTGGATTTGTGTACGGCGGATTGATCGCATCATTCGTTGATTGCCATGGAACGGGCTCGTGCGCACTTGCTTTGCATCGCAAAAATGGACATGAACCCGGTGACGATACTGAAGTTCCTCGTTTTGTCACAGCATCGTTGAACGTGAACTATTTAAAGCCGACTCCGCAAGGAAAATTATTGAAGGCAGTCGGTATCGTTGAAGAGGTTCATCCAAAGAAATGGAAAGTCAATGTGGAAGTGTATGCTGACGACGTCCTTTGTGCAACCGGAGAGGTCGTCGGAGTTGTTATGCCGGCAACATTTACAGGAAGTTAAACTGAATAGACGAAACTTTCCGGAGGTTCTTCCGTAACGTAATAAAACGAAAGGGTGTGTGAAGAAGATGCTATATGTAATGGGCATTGTCGCCATCGTCATGTGTGTACCGATAACGGCCATCTTGACGGACTATAAACGGAAGACGATGAAATTCAAGGCGGATATGGTACGGGAAGAGATTGAATTGGAAAAGCTGAAACAACAGAATTTCATCATCGAAACCGAAAAGATGAAACTTGAGTTGGAGCAAATGAAGCTCGAATACACGTCGGGCAAAAATGAACTGCTTAAAATTGATGAAAGAGTGGGATGAACATGTCCGATAATTCGATGCCTCCAAACAATGATCTGATCGGTGATATGTTGAAAAAAAGTGAAGACGAAGGCGGTATGAAGAATTTGAAGGGCTTTGGGAAGCCGTTGCCGAAAGAGTATTTTTCCGGTGACACGTTCCAGCATTTTCAGCGGATTGCGAAAGACGCAGGCTATAAACCGCATTGGTTGAAATTGCAACACGAAATAAGCGGCATGATTGATGAAATATCGACCATTTCATCGGACGGCGAAAAGGGTGATCTGCAAAGACGTGTGGATAAAGTGAATGAAAAAATAGCCGAACATAATAGACATTGCCCTCCGCCGATGTTGAAAGGCCGCATCTCACTGGACTCTCTTGAAAAGGCAAGAGAAGTTTGGCGCTAATCCGATGGATAACTTGGGGAGTTATCTGTACCATCACCCTGCTGACAGGGTGCAGCCCTTCAGTGCAGCAGTCGGAAAAAGAACCTCCGGCATTCAGTGAACGATCGCAAGTGATAGAGTCGCCTGTACCCACTTTTTCACGGGTCGATGAATTGCTGGAAGACATGACGTTGGCAGAAAAGGTCGGCCAATTACTTGTCGTCGGGATGGAAGGGAAGACGTATGGTGACGAGTTGGACCGTCTAATTCGTCAACATCATGTCGGGGGCATCATTTTATTAGGTAAAAATGTATCTTATCCTGCAGGGATTTTGAAATTATTGAATGAGAGCAAAAAGGCGAATGCCGATTATGAAATTCCGTTGTTCATTTCGGTCGATGAAGAAGGAGGGCGTGTATCTCGCCTGCCTTCCAGCATGAAAAAATTGCCTGCAGCAGAATACTTCGGGCGGACAGGTGATGAAGCACTTGCTTATGAAACCGGTGCTTATCTGGCGGAGCTGTTGCACGCCTTCGGCTACAATATGAACTATGCACCCGTTCTGGATGTCCATAGCAATCCGAAAAACCCTGTCATTGGGGACCGGTCGTTATCATCCGATTCTCATGCAGTCGCCGATTTAGGAATGGCTATGATGAAAGGCATGACGGATAATGGCGTCATATCGGTCGTCAAACATTTTCCGGGGCATGGGGATACGCATGTAGATTCCCATTTGTCGTTGCCTGTCATTGAGAAGACATTAGATGAGCTATACAAAACTGAGCTAATCCCATTTCAGCGTGCAATAGATGAACAGGCTGATGTAATCATGGTGGCACATATTATGTTCCCGGAACTCGATAATAGATATCCATCATCTTTATCGCAGAAAATCATTACGGGATTGCTGCGCGATGAAATGCAATTTGGGGGTGTTGTCATTACAGATGATATGACGATGGGTGCAATCGTCAATGATTATACGGTGCCTGAAGCGGCCGTACAGTCTTTTCTCGCTGGAAGTGATTTACTGTTGATTGCCGGTGATTATGAAAACCAGGTAGGTACAATCAATGCATTGATGACTGCAGTACAAGCAGGAAAGATCTCCGAGGACCGGATCGATGAAAGTGTAAAGCGCATTTTGAAACTGAAGGAACGTTATAAGTTGAAAGATGCTCCGATTGAAGAAATCGAATTGGACCTTATCGAACGCAAATTCAATGAATTATTAGGTTGAAAGTGAAACTTCCTCCTTCGTTATCCGTAGAATAGAATATAGTAGAAAACAAGGAGGTACACCATATGGAAAATACAGGATTGAAAGTGTTAGTGCATGCTAGCGCATTTTTTGCACCATTCCTTGTTCCGTTCATCATCTATTTGGTTGTGGATGATACAGAGGTAAAGAGAATATCCATCCAAGCGTTGTTATTTCAATTAGTAATGGGCGCTTTGATTTTCATTTCGGCCATTTTGATTATTTTCTTGATCGGCATACCGATGATCATCGTTTTCGGACTGATGACAGTCATCGTTCCGATACTAGGAATTGTGAAATCGTTGCAAGGTGAAACTTACAATTATCCAATCGTAGGCAGATGGTTCTGATCGGGCCCCCTTTTCGCGTAAGCGTTCTGGGGGCTTTTTTTATTGTCTGTTTTCAATCATGTTGTGCGCGCGAGTTGTATATGTTGGTAGTAGCAGGGGAACGTACAAATTTTAGAAAGGGGAGAGGCATGAAGATCAAACTCAATCTCGTGACGCAAATTTTTATCGCCTTCGTGTTAGCCATTATTTTAGGCAGTTTGTTCGGAAGTTCCATCAATTTTCTGAAGCCGTTCGGGGATTTATTTTTACGATTAATTAAATTCATTATCGCTCCGCTCATTTTGTCCACATTGGTCGTCGGTGTTGCTGGCACGTCCGATCCAAAGCAGTTAGGGAGGATCGGGTTCAAAACAGTCGCCTATTATTTAGCGACTACCGCTATCGCCATCATTATCGGCCTTGCTGTTGCATTCCTGATTTCGCCTGGGAAAGGGCTAACGATTTCTTCCGACGGCTTGGTCGCTCCGGAATCCGCGACGCAGGAACCGCAAAGTGTCATTACGACAATATTGAATATCATACCGGAAAATCCGTTCACCGCATTGGCAACCGGAAGCATCTTGCAAATCATCTTCTTTGCATTATTTGTCGGGCTTGCCATTACATTGGTCGGAGAAAAAGCCCGTCCTGTCTATACGTTTTTTGAAGGCTTCGCTGAAATTATGTACAAAATTACCGGCATTGTCATGAAGTTTGCACCTATCGGCATTTTAGGCCTACTTGCTCCGGTGATTGGACAATACGGGCTTTCCGTCCTTTTACCGCTCGTCAAAGTGATCTTGGCAGTTTACATCGCCTGTATCCTTCATGCAATCATCGTGTATTCGGCTGCCGTTAAGACATTTGCAGGAATGAGCCCGAAAAGGTTTTTCAAAGGAATCTCACCTGCAGCGCTCGTCGCTTTCAGTACGTGCAGCAGTTCAGGGACGCTTCCTGTGACAATTAAGAATACGAATGAAAACTTGGGCGTTCCTAATAAGATATCGAGCTTCGTCCTTCCGCTCGGCGCTACTGTCAATATGGACGGAACAGCTATCTATCAAGGAGTTGCCGTCATTTTCATAGCGCAGTTTTTCGGTTTGGAGTTGTCATTCCTCCAATTGCTGACGGTTGTTCTCATTACCATTTTGGCGTCAATTGGCACAGCAGGAGTCCCTGGAGCCGGTATGATCATGCTTGCAATGGTGTTGACATCAGTGAATATGCCGCTTGAAGGAATTGCTTTGATTGCCGGCATCGACAGGGTGCTCGATATGATGAGGACGTCAGTGAATGTCGTAGGGGATGCCTCTGCCGCTGTCGTCGTTGCGGGAACGGAGAAGGTATTGGATAGTGAATGAAGAAAGACCTGAATCCCATGGGGATTCAGGTCTTTCTTAACGTTCCAAGCGCTGTTGGACTTCGTTTACAACATCTTGGACGGACATTCCGTGAATGCTGACGACAGGAAAATCGAATTGATCGACGTTCACATCACTGATCGACCGTACGACACCGATATCATAGCCGTTTAGATTTTCATCGCTTTCAAACATTTTCACATTGTGTCCTTTTTCTTCCAATGCTACTTTCACATCGTCAAAAGGGTTTTCGACTGCAATTTTCGCCATTCGAATCACCTCCGATTTAGTAAAGTGATGCCGTTCTTTGTTTTCCCGGAATCATCTCTACTAAACACGCATTCATGTAAAAACGAGGTTCATTCTCGCGTGGCTTCATTCACTTCGCTATTTTCACACCTTAGTTTTTTGAAGCCAGTGAATGCATCGATGATTGTCGTGGCGATTGAAGCTAGTCCGACTACCATGACGATCAGATGGACTTGTGGAATAATGTCTTCGGGCGATCGTTGGAACACATCTGCGAGGACATCGGCAACATAGGGCAAAATAAGCGACGGATTGAGAAGAAGGAAAATGATGAGAATTATCCAAGCGACATTAATGATCAGATTGCCAAAGGCCAGCCTCGTTGTCCATCTAGGGGAATAAGATTTATAAGAGGCTAGAACGATTTCCATTGTTAGCAATAACAAGGTTGCGGGAAATAAAGTCATTAAAGACACATTGCCAAAGGCAGCCATTTCAACTTCAATCCTTTCGAATGCTAGTACTTTGTAATCTACCCGGAAATTTGGCGATTTAAAACGGACGTCCCATGGAAATTCCGGATTCTTAACATTCGCTCTTTAGATTGCTGTATACTGGATATATTGTTCAAATTTATAAAAAAGCGTGGGGATCTCGTTGACATCTTTAAAACAGACACAGCATCCTGCCAACCCGGTTTACCCTATCATGTTTGCCATCGGAGCTTGCCATTTGTTGAATGATACGCTTCAAGCAGTCATCCCGGCGATGTTTCCGGTGTTGGAAGAGGAAAGAGGATTAAGCTTTACCCAGCTTGGTTTCATCTTTTTTGCATTAAATATGGTGGCATCTGTTCTGCAACCGGTCGTCGGCTATTTCAGTGACAGGAAGCCGATGCCTTATGCACTTCCAATCGGCATGACATTCTCACTTATCGGGATGGCGGGTTTGGCAATCGCGCCAAGCTATTGGCTCATTCTCCTGTCGGTCATCATACTGGGGCTTGGCTCCGCGGTATTCCATCCGGAAGGATCCCGTGTGTCCTTCTTGGCAGCGGGGACGAAAAGGGGGCTGTCCCAATCGATTTACCAAGTCGGGGGAAATACGGGACAAGCCTTGGCACCGCTAATCAGCGCATTTGTCTTAGTGCCGCTCGGTCAAAAAGGAGCAGCTGTTTTCATTGCAGTGGCAGCTCTCGGGATTTTCATTTTATCTAAGATTTCGGCTTGGTATAAAAGGCAGCTGGACTTGGAGAAAAAGAACAATCGAAAAAAAGTGCTGCTTTCCTCAATTGGCGATTTGACAAAAAAGCAAATCGGATTCGCGCTCGCTTTATTGTTGATCATCATTTTTGCCCGTTCTTTCTATGCCACTAACGTTACTAGCTTCTACATCTTTTACTTGATGAATGACTATGGTTTAAAAATTGAGCAAGGTCAGCTATACATATTCCTTTTCATGGCGCTTGGCGCTGCGGGCACTTTTTTTGGTGGACCGATGGCTGATCGGATTGGCAGGAAAAATGTCATCGTGTTGTCGTTGTTAGTTCCTTTGCCGCTCTGCGTTCTCCTGCCGCATGTTCCACTTTGGGCAGTGGGGGTTCTGTTGGCCTCAATCGGATTCTTCATCATGCTAAGCTTCACTGTCACTGTCATTTATGCGCAGGAGCTTGTACCGAGTAAAATTGGGACAATGGCCGGTTTGACAGTTGGCTTGGCGTTTGGGATGGGAGCGATAGGGGCGGTTGTTCTTGGAAAGATGATGGATACAATCGGCATCTTCCCGACGATGGTCATTGCTTCCTTCTTGCCATTCATCGGCCTTGCAGGACTGGCCTTGCCTAAGGATCAGAAAATCACGGCACCTACTACTAAATAATGTGAAAATGCTCACCGTCAATGAATAGACGGTGAGCATTTTTGATTGCTGTATAAATTTCTTCGGCCATCTTCAAAATAATAGGTGACATCCGTTGTTGTCCTGTCTATAATAAAAGGTCTGTCTGTTGAGAAGGAGGTTGGGGGATTTGAATAAAGACCAACGGAAGAAAATGATAATTTTGATGATAAATATGTTCATCGCAGTCGGTAGTTTCGGGATCATCATCCCTATTTTGCCTGCGTACTTATTGTCGATCGGGCAGGCTGGCAAAGCGGCAGGCTTGATGATTGCCATTTTTGCTGGCGCGCAGCTCGTGATGTCTCCCATTGCGGGCAGATGGACGGATCGGTACGGCAGGAGAATTATGATCATTGTCGGTTTAAGCGGCTTGGCATTGTCCATGTTCGTCTTTTATTTTTCCGATTCGATCGGTGTGTTGTATTTGTCCCGGGTCATCGGCGGTATTGGAGCAGCTTTGCTCATTCCGGCGATATTTGCATACGTCGCGGACATTACAACGATGGATCAGCGTGCGAAAGGAAACAGCTATATTTCTGCGTCCATGTCACTAGGGATTGTCATCGGTCCCGGAATCGGCGGTTTCTTGGCAGATTTCGGTTTGAAGATGCCTTTATTAGTTTCGGCGATCATTGGATTGGTGGCAGTCGTGTTTTCCGCCGTTATGTTGCAAGAGAGCATGGAGGCTAAGAAGGAAACTTTGGAGTTCAAATCTGAACCTATGGTGAAAGAGATATTTCATTCATTCAGTAAGCCGTATTTCATCCCGCTCGTTATCACGCTTGTTATGAGTTTCGGACTGATGGCTTATGAATCGGTGCTTGGCCTGTTCGTCGATAATGAATTCAATGCTACTCCGAAGGATATCGCAATTATGGTGACGTCGACAGGCATCGTCAGTGTAGTCATCCAGCTTTTTGCAGTTGACTGGATTGTACGCCGATTTGGTGAAAGGAAAGTGCTGAATATTTTCCTTGGTGTGACTGCGGTTGGATTTCTACTTTGTATATTCGCCCCGAGTTACATCATGTTTTTCGGAGTGACGATGATTATATTCTTGGCGACATCGATTTTGCGTCCCGTGTTGACGACGCTCATTTCAAAGCTCGCGGGGAATGAGCAAGGATTTGCAATGGGCATGAACAATTCCTATATGAGCATCGGCAATGTCCTCGGACCGCTTTCAGCAGGATTATTGTACGATGTGCATCATCTATATCCATTCATCTTGGGGCTAGTCGTGCTCGTTGCGACGATAGGTGTCTCGGTTGCTTGGAAAGGCGTTAAAGCCTCAGCCTGTTGACAAACGCTCGCATCCGTTGTTGCTCGTCTCGCTCGTCCGCTCATGAACTTTAGTTCTATTCGCGTCTTCGCTCGACTTCGCGCCTAGGCTGACAAGCGTTTTCAATCAGGCTGAGGCAATCCCTATGCATCACGGGTTTCTCAAAAAAGCTTTGTCTACACTTAAGGCTACCATTTATTTGGTGGCCTTTTTTGATTTCTTTACAAGGGTTTGAAATGGGCGTATACTCTATTAGTTACTTAAGTAAATATTGAGGTGTTGTAAATGAATCCATTAATTCATGAGCTGTTTCAGCGGTCACGGCTATTGAGCAAAGAGTTGAATGTGGCACTGAAACAACATGGCTTGTTTGCTGCTCAATGGACGGTTATTTACTCTGTTTATCAACATGGCGAGATGACTTTGACACAGATTTGGCGATACTTGAATGTAGAAGCGCCGACGATTACCCGGACCGTCAATCGGTTAGAGCAGATGGGCTGGCTTGCGACAAGAGAAGGGAAGGACAGGCGTGAAAAATATGTCAGTTTGACAGAAAGTGCAACTGTGCGGCTCTCGGAAATTAAAGAGACAATCATTCAGTTTGAGGAGCGAAGTTTGAAAGGCTTTACAGAAGAGGAGGAGGAGCTCCTTATGAAATTGCTGAAAAAAGTATCAAGTGAAGGAGTATGAATTTATGAATTATAAAGAACCGATATGGACAAAGCCGTTCGTGAGTTTATTTTTAACGAACTTGTCCGTTTTTATCGTGTTTTACGGCTTAGTGTCGACGTTGCCGCTTTACGCAAAAGATGCTTTGAGCCGGACGGATGAAGAAGCTGGTCTGTTGATGACTGTCTTTTTAGTATCAGCCATCATTGTCCGGCCGTTTAGTGGCAAACTGCTCGATATCGTAGGTAAACGAAAACTGTTGTTGATCAGCTTGTTTTTCTATTTAATTTGCACAGTGCTTTACTATTTCATTACGCCATTTGAAGGCTTGCTTGCATTGCGATTCTTCCAAGGAATATGGTTCAGCATTGTAACGACGGCCGCGGGCTCGCTCGCTGCGGATATCGTTCCTTCCACGAGGCGCGGAGCAGGGCTTGGCTATTATGTCATGTCGACAAATTTAGCGGTTGTTATCGGGCCGTTCATTGCCCTATTCATTATCCAGTCTTATTCTTATGACGCTTTATTCATCTTGATGAGTGTCCTGATGACCGTTGGGGCGCTCGTAGCATTGCTCATTCCGAAAATGGATAAAGCAACGAATGAGAATAAGTCAAAAGGATTTACTTGGAACGACCTATTTGAGAAAAAAGCAATGCCGATTGCGTTTTTGGCGAGTTTGATTGCATTTTCATATGCCAGTGTCCTTTCCTATTTATCGATTTATGCACAAGAGAAAGGCTTATTACCGCTTGCGAGCTTCTTTTTTGTCGTCTTTGCAGCAGTCATGCTCATTACCCGACCATTTACGGGAAGGATTTTTGATGAAAAAGGTCCGGCTTATATTTTGATTCCGGGCTTCCTATTATTTTTCCTCGGTCTATTCATTCTCTCGTTCATGAGTTCTGCTGGATTATTCCTCATTGCGGGAGCGTTTGTCGGGCTGGGCTATGGAGCACTCGTACCGAGCATGCAGACGCTTGCCATTCAATCGACGACCCATCAAAGAAGCGGATATGCGACCGCGACATTTTTTACGTTATTCGACTTGGGTCTTGCTGTTGGCTCGTATGTTTTAGGTTTTATTGCAGTTCAAATGGGCTATCGGAATATGTATTTGCTATCCAGTCTTCTCGTGATTGCAGTGCTTGCGTTATATGTACTCATAATCCGAAAAAGACACAATTGAATTCTGAAGCATACTTCAGTTTTGATTATTACGTTACCAAAATGCAGTTTAGGGTATAGACTCTTTAACTATGTTTATAGGAGTCGATTTTGCTTTGGACAGAAAGTTTTGGAAGAACCCGGTGTTTTCAATATCGGCAGTCGTTATTTTATTACTCGTTATACTCGGAGCAGCCATTCCGGGCCCTTTTGGTAAGGTTGCGGGACGTTTATACGGGTTTACGACAATGAAGTTCGGTTGGTTCTATTTGTTGACAGTTTTCATTATCATTGTATTTTTGATCGGATTGGCAATTAGTAAATTCGGAGCCATTCGTTTAGGTGGGGATGATGAAAGGCCAGAATACCCATTTTTCACTTGGATCGGCATGCTTTTTTCAGCTGGTTTCGGAGTAGGGCTTGTCTTTTGGGGCGTCGCAGAACCGATGAGCCATTACTTCTCATCGCCTCTAAATGGCATTGAACCACAATCGCACGACGCGGCGAGGATTGCAATGGGCTATTCATTTTTCCATTGGGGAATTTCGCAATGGGGCATTTTTGGCATTGTAGGGCTTGTAATCGGATTTATGCAGTTCCGAAAAAAGAAGGACGGTCTAATCTCTACTGCCTTGGAGCCGTTAGTCGGTTCCAACAGGCATTTGAAGACAGGAATTGACTCATTTGCCGTTATTGCTACGGTAATGGGGATTGCGACATCTCTCGGGATGGGCGTGTTGCAGATGAGCGGCGGACTTGAATATGTATTTCAGACGAAAAATACGTTTTGGGTGCAACTGATTATTATCTTTATCGTTTTCGTCGCCTATATGCTTTCCGCATCGACCGGTTTGAATAAAGGAATCGCGTATTTAGGCAATTTTAATTTAGCGATGGCCATTGCGATGCTCATCTTCTTCTTTTTTGTCGGACCAAAAGTTTTCATCTTGGAAAGTTTCACATTGGCGATCGGGGACTACATCAATAATTTCATTCGGTATAGCTTGCGGTTGCAGCCCTATCAAGGTGGAAGTTGGGTGAGGGAGTGGACGATCTTTTACTGGGCATGGACGATAGCTTGGTCGCCTTTCGTTGGAGCTTTCGTTGCTCGAGTTTCAAAAGGTCGTACAATCCGTGAATTCATTGCAGGAGTGATGATTATTCCGCCTGTATTTGCTTGTATGTGGATTGCTACATTGGGTGGCACAGCTTTATATAGCGATTTGAACAACGGTACGAAGATTGCAGAAGCGGTTGATGCAGATGTCACTTCAGCCATTTTTGAAACACTTAACCATTTGCCATTCACAAATGTCGTTTCATTTTTGGCAATCGTACTCATTTTTACTTTCCTAATTACATCTGCGGATTCTGCGACCTATATTTTGGCTAGCATGACGACGAGAGGAAGTTTGTTCCCTCCGCTTCTTGTCAAAATGATTTGGGGGTTCCTCATGTCTGCAATTGCAGCAGTTTTGCTCTATGCAGGTGGGTTAGAGGCTTTGCAATCAGCGTCTCTCGTTTCCGCCCTTCCATTTACCCTGTTTCTCATTTTGCTCATTTTTTCCTTAGGGAAGTTTTTGAGGAAGGAACCGATTACTGTCAGGCCGACTGACATTAGGCAATTTGAGAAGATTGAGCAGGAAGTGAAGAAGAAGGCTAGGAGAAGGATACGGAATTAAAAGAAAAAAACCCAATATAACCCAGACAGTTTCTTTCCGTTCCAGCACTCGCTTTCCGCGGGCGTTGCCTTAGCCAATCGAACAGCGGAGGGTTCGATTTGTATGATTTCTGCGATCTGTGCAGAAATCATACATCAGGTGCTCGCAACGCTTCGCTTTTGCTCGCAAAAGCCGTTCTTCGTGACGACTTTCGCAGGAGTCTCGCGCTTGCACTCCAAGCAACTGCAGCTACTTAAATACGTTCGATTATGTATAAAATAATCATATAAAAAAGTGGAGGTGGGGTAATCCCCGGCCTCCACTTTTTCACTTTCCATACAAACGATTCAATGCGTCTTTGAATGCAGGTTTAATGTTTGTTTCTGGTCGGATTGCTTGAGTCATCAGCTCTGCTTCTTCGACATTCTCCGCTTTCCCCAATTCAAGCAAAGTGGCTGCGGCCAGTGTGCCGCCGCGGCCTCTTCCTGTATTGCAATGGAAATAGATGTTTTTCCCATCTTTGTATGCTTCCATCACTTTGTTCACCGCTTCACGGATGGAGTTGTCCTGTTCATCTGCATCATCCAATAGAGGCTGATGGATACTTATATCACTCGGCAAAGGATCATCCACTTCCGCGCGCAAGTCATAGATGATGTCGATTTTTTCATTCGCCAACAATTCATCAATCGCATTGACACCGCCGAAGAAGATCCGATCGGTCACCAATGCTTTATACGGTTTGTTTGTCATTAATTTCACCTTCTCTATGTATTCTCATACGACACTTTTCATGATTCTCTCCAAAAGTAATGGTACCATGAACTAAATCATCTTTAAAGAAGAGGAGGATGCCTATGTGTGGACGCTTCACTTTATTTGCCCCGTATTATGAAATCATCGACCGATTCGATATTGAATCGGCATTTTCCGAAAATGATTATATACCAAGCTACAACATCGCTCCATCCCAACAAGTGGCAGCTATCATCAATGATGGGCACAAGAACCGTTTGGGGCACCTTCGTTGGGGGCTCATTCCTCCGTGGGCGAAGGATGAGAAAATCGGATATAAAATGATCAATGCCCGGGCTGAAACGGTAGCTGAAAAACCAAGCTTTCGGAAAGCGTTCCAGAAAAAGCGTTGTATCCTACCAGCAGATTCATTCTATGAATGGCAAAGGAAAGACGGAGAGAAGATTCCGATGCGCATCAAGCTTAAGAATGATGAGTTGTTCGCCATTGCAGGATTGTGGGAGTCATGGGAGTCCCCAAACGGAACGGTCATTCACACGTGCACTGCCATCACGACTGAGCCGAATGAATTGGTGAAACCGATCCATGACAGGATGCCGGTCATACTGAGAAGGGAAGACGAGGCGGCGTGGCTAGATCTACGAAATGATGACGTGGATTTCCTGGGGAATATGTTACGTCCGTTCGATGAGAAGCAAATGGAGGCGTATAGTGTCTCATCCGCGGTGAATTCACCGAAAAATAATGAGGAATCGCTTATTGTGCCTGTTTGCTGACGAATGGGAAAAATCGCGCGGTCGAATGAATTGTCGGTTGTACGTTCGACGGCGTTCGCAATCCGAGCCGAATTATGGTAGGATTTAATTTCACAAAAGAAGAGGACGTGAAAATGAATGATCTCAATTACAATACCGAATCCGGATGTAACGATTCAGCAACGCAAGCAAGAAATGAACGGTGAGGAAGCGCCGATTAAACCGATCAATGGTTTTATCGATCTTCATGAAATTCCGCGTGATAAAGGTGGACTAATCCTTTTTTACAATAATCGTGATGAACTGCTGTTTACAGGAAAAGCAAGAAAGCTTCGTCAGCGTGTGAAAAAGCATCTTGAGGATAACGTATCTCCATTGAAAAACCATCGGGATGAAGTTAACAAAATTTCAGTTATCGTCGTTGAAGATCCGATGGAGCGGGAAATTTATGAAACCTACATCATTAATACAATGCGTGCAAAATATAATGTAGACAAAGTGTTTTTCGAATAATACACGTACGTTTCAACGGGATATCCATTTTAAGGATGTCCCGTTTTTTGTTGTCTGTTTTAATTTCAGCAGAACTTACTGTAAAATGAATGGTAGATTGCATGATGAAAGGAATTGGCTTCTCCTCGGAGGCGTGAGTTTTTTATGCGCGATCCTAGCGATTTATGCGTCTTTGGCGGCAATTATGCGTGATTCCGACGATTTATGCTTCTTTGGAGACGGTTATGCGCTTTTTCAGGGATTTATGCGCGTTAAGATCATTTTATGCGGTTTTGATAGAAGGAAAATATAGAGTAAGTAGGGGGTTGAGGAAAATGAAGTTTTTTCATACTGCCGATTGGCATCTTGGCAAATTGGTGCAAGGCGTGTATATGACAGAAGGGCAGCGGCATGTCCTTCGTCAATTTGTAGATGCTGTACGTGAGGAGAGACCCGATGCGGTCATCATTGCGGGCGATCTTTATGACCGGGCGGTTCCGCCGCCGGAAGCAGTCGCCTTATTGGATGAGGTGCTCTGGGAAATTGTTATGGAACTGAAAACACCTGTCATTGCAGTGGCGGGAAACCATGACAGTCCTGGACGTCTGCAATTTGGAAGTAGGCTAATGCAATCGAACGGCTTTCATATTGTCGGCCAAATGTCTGCACAAATCGAGCCGGTCGTTCTGACAGATCGTTTCGGAGAAGTCCATTTTCATCTAGTGCCTTATTGTGATCCATCGATAGTGAAGCATTTATACGAAGATGATGACGTTGCCGACCATCATACGGCAATGGAGAAGGTGGTCGAGCGAATTTGCGGATCCATGGATAGGACTGCACGCCATGTATTCGTGGGACATGCTTTTGTCACTCCTTTTGGTGAGGAAGAGGAGAATACGAGCGATTCGGAACGCCCGCTTGCAATTGGCGGGGCGGAATATGTGGCAGCACACCTATTTTCACCGTTTAATTATACGGCGCTCGGCCATTTGCATCAGGCGCATTACGTTTCCAGTGAAAAAATCCGCTATGCGGGTTCCCCGATGAAATATTCGATTTCAGAGGAGAATCATGCAAAGGGATATTTCATCGTGGAAATGGATGGAGAAGGAAAAGTGGATGTCGAAAAGAGGGCGCTCGCTCCATTGTATGATATGCGGACCGTTGAAGGAACGATGGAAGAGATTCTTGCACACCCGCCTAGCGAAGATTACGTATTTGTAAAGCTCCATGACGAAACGCCTGTTTTATTTCCGATGGAAAAAGTGAAGTCCGTCTATCCGAATGCCATGCATATTGAAAGGAAACTGGTGAGGACATCGGCTGCAATCGAGCAGCAAACAGCAGGAGTCAAGGAAAAACCGGATGATTTGTCGTTGTTCCGTTTCTTTTATTCCCAGATGAACGATATGGAGCCTGATGCTGAAACCGAGAGGATTTTTGCTGAAGTGTTGCAGGAAGTCAAAGGGGGTGTTGAAAAATGAAGCCGATCCAATTGACGATGACTGCTTTCGGACCATATAAAGGGACAGAAACGATTGATTTCCGCCAGCTTGAAGAGCATCGGCTGTTTGTAGTTTCCGGGGCGACAGGTGCCGGGAAGACAACGATATTTGACGGAATCTGCTTTGCTTTATATGGACAGGCAAGCGGAGAAGACCGGACTGAATTCCGCTCGATGAGAAGCGATTTTGCTGATGATGCCGTCCAAACTGCCGTTAAGTTGATCTTTGAAATAAATGGCCGCACGTTCCGTATCATGAGGCAAATCCCGTACACGAAAAGTGGCAATAAAACCGAGACGCCCGCGAGATGTGAGTTTTTTGAGCTTGTGGATGGTGGAGAAGTTCCATTTGTCGACCGTCAAATCGTCTCGGAAATCAATCGGAAAGTCGAGGAGCTTGTCGGTTTTACACAAGCCCAATTTAGTCAGATCGTAATGCTGCCGCAAGGTGAATTCAGGAAATTTCTTACATCTGATACAGAGAATAAAGAAACGATCATGAGAAAAATCTTCAAAACGGAAGAGTATAGGGAGATTGTCAATCGTTTAAAAACAAGAAAAGATGAAGCGCATCAACAATTGATGGACGGAAAGAGGAAAGTGGATGGCTATATTCACCAAATTCCCAATCTCATTCCGCCTAGGGAATCACTACTCTTTGAAGTCTTATCACAGGAATATTCAAATACATCGCAAGTGATGGACGCGCTCGAACAGGAAATCGTCCATTATGTTGAGAAATGCGCCGCAGATGAAAAGAAGTATACAGCTGCCTACCAAAAGCATGCGGAAATATTGGATGCCTACCATGCAGCCAAAAAATGCAATGAGCAGTTTGAACAGCTGGAACAACGCAAAATCGTTCTTGGGAAATTAACGGACGAAATTCCGTCCGTTGAGCTGAAGCAAAAGCGGATAGAAGACGCTGAACGGGCATCTGTTATACATGAAATCGAAGGTCAATTCCGAATGCTGGCCGAAGATGCAAAGACGAAGGAAAACGAGTTCCAAAAAGCACTCATTGCTGTCCAAGAGGCGACGAATCATCTGGAAGAGAAGAAGATTGCATATAAGGAAGAAGAGGAGAAAGAGCAGGATAGAGGGGCTGTAACAGAGCGGCTCATCCGTTTGCGCGATCACCTCCCTGCCGTGACAGACTTGGCTGCAAAGGAAGCAAATGTGCTGGCGCTGAAACTGAAAATCGGAAAAATGGAAGGCGAATTCAGATCGGTCACTGAAAAGGCAGAGACAGAAAAGAAAAGATTGGCCGACTTGAATGTGAACGTAGAGAAATTCGAACAGGCGATTTCTCCTTATGACAAGTTGATTGAAGAATTGAACACAATCAGAATGCAATACAAAGTCGTCCGAGACTATGAGAACATAAAAAAAGACTACGCAGTTTGGGCGGAAAAGAAAGAGGCTGCATCCAATAAGTTCATTCAAACAAAAAATGAGTTTGAGATGATGCAAAATGCATGGTTGAATGATCAAGCCGCACATTTGGCGCAAACGTTGAAGGAAGGGGAGCCTTGCCCTGTCTGCGGAAGCGCACATCACCCTTCAAAAGTTGCTGGACATGATAATAATGCTGTTTCCCGAGAAGAACTTGATTTGAAAAGGTCCTACTTAGCTGAGGTTGAAAGCGCCTTTCGATCTGCAGAGGCGAAATGTGAAAGTGTTCTCGCCCAAATTACCGAAAAAGAACAAGAAATGAATGACCTTCAAATCAATGAAGGGCTGGAAGTATTGTTTACTAAAGGACAGAATGCAGCGGAAAAAGTGGAGCAACTGAGAAAAATGCGGGAAGAACTTGCTTCGTTGAAAGAGCAGCAAAAGAGAGCCGACAAAGAATCGAATGAATGGTTGACGCGGAAATCTGAATTGGAACAGGCGTTGTTTCAACAAAAGACGATTTTCGCACAGGAAGCTGCTTTGCTGGATAGGGAGCTTTCTGCCATTCCAGAAGGGTTACGGGACTTATCTCGCCTGCAAGCGGAGATCCAAGAAACTGAGTCAAGGAAACGCCAAATGGACGAAGCTTGGCAATCCGTGCGAAAAAGGTTGGAAGAAGCAAGGGAAAGACTGGCAACATCCATTAATTCGCAAAACCATTTAAAGACAGCATTGGATGAATGCATTGAAAAAAGAGATCGAGCGGATGACAGATTCAAAAAGGCTTTACAGGCATCCGAATTTAACACGGAAGAGGAATACCGGCAAGCGAAGATGACAGAAGGGGACAGGCTCCTTCTGAAGGATTACGTCATGCAGTTCAAACATCGTCTACACGCGACGAAGGAAGCGATCAATGAATTGGAAGCGGGTCTTATTGGAAAAGAGAAAACCGACCTGGATAGTCTAATCGAAACGATTCAAACATTGAAATCGGCCTATGAAAAAGCATTTGCTGATTGGAACAATTCCATTGAATGTGAAAAGGCGCTGACCCGGTTGAAATCGGATATAGAAAAGACTGCAAAAGACGTGGAAGACCTTGAAAAGGAAGTCGGTAAAATTACGGGGCTATACGATGTCATCCGGGGTCAGAATGACTATAAGCTATCATTTGAACGTTTTATTCAAATCGATTATTTGGAGCGGATTATCCAATCTGCGAATGAAAGGCTACGGAATTTATCCAACGGACAATATGAATTGGTCCGTAGCGATCGTCAGGAAATGCGGGGAAGACAGAGCGGCTTAGGCTTGGATGTGTATGATGCTTATACCGGGCAGAGCAGAGATGTGAAGACGTTGTCCGGCGGGGAGAAATTCAATGCTTCACTTAGCTTGGCGTTAGGAATGGCGGATGTCATCCAAAGCTATCAAGGTGCAGTGTCCATAGAAACGATGTTCATCGATGAAGGCTTCGGTACATTGGACGAGGAAGCGTTGCAAAAAGCTGTTGACACGCTCGTTGATTTGCAAAAGTCCGGAAGAATGATTGGCGTCATCTCGCACGTGGAAGAGTTAAAAACTGCCTTTCCGGCAATACTAGAAGTTCAGAAGTCCAAGGAAGGACATAGCGTCACTCGATTTGTTTTGAAATAAAAACTGAGAGCAGAGCGGTTTTCACGAACCGTCTGCTCTTTTTTTATCTTTAACTACTAGTCCAACCGGAGCAATTAACTAATAAAATGTTATATTTAGAAAATACTTTACTATTGCATTTTACAATCAGAGGGCTTATTATAAAAAAACGCGATATATTGCATACAGCACCAAACGCAATTTACAACAAGAAGGGATTTAAAAACCATGCAGAATAAACTATCTTTTACTTCTTATCTACTGATTGGAATCATGCTATTCGCACTTTTCTTTGGTGCCGGTAACTTAATTTTTCCCGCGCAGTTGGGACAAAATGCAGGGACGAATCTATGGCCTGCAGTCATCGGCTTCCTCATTACAGGGGTAGGATTGCCTTTTCTCGGAATACTTGCGATGGGCTTTTCAGGAAGTCGGAACTTGCAAGATTTGGCGAGCCGAGTCCATCCTGTCTATGCTATCTTATTTACATCTTTATTATATTTGACGATTGGCCCGTTCTTTGCAGCTCCTCGTACTGGGGCGGTCGCATTTGACATCGGCTTCTCCGCATTCATTCCGGAAGAGTCCATGCGTCTCGCTTTGTTCATCTTCACACTCATCTTTTTCGGAGTGACGTTATGGTTATCGCTCAACCCGGCAAAGATCGTTGATCGGATCGGAAAAATCATGTCACCCGCCATTATTGTTTTATTGCTCATCTTGTTGGTCGTGGCTTTCATCAACCCAATGGGAGCGATCCAATCTCCAGTAGATGCATATTCGAATGGAGCGTTCATGAAAGGGTTCATGGAAGGGTATAACACGATGGATGCATTAGCATCGCTCGTCTTTGGAATTATTGTCATTAATGTCATCCGTTCCATGGGTGTCACAGATAATGTCCAAATCCTCTCGGCGACAATGAAAACTGGTTTCGTCGCAGCTGGATTCCTTGCACTTTTATATGTAGGAATCGCTTATCTCGGGGCAACAACTACAGAAAAATTCGGTCTTTTGGATACAGGCGGTCCTGTGTTAAGCGGTGCAGCCGCCCATTATTTCGGAACTTTTGGGTCCGTCATGCTAGCAGTAATCATTATACTGGCCTGCTTGACGACGAGTATCGGGTTAATGACTGCTTGCGGTGAATATTTTAACACGATCATTCCTAAAGTAAGTTACAAAGCGTTTGTCACGATTTTCACGACTTTCTGTTTTATTGTGGCAAACTTCGGATTGGCCAATATCATTACGTATTCCATCCCGGTTTTGATGTTTTTATATCCGCTAGCTGTCGTTCTCATGTTGCTGACGTTCACTTCACCATTGTTCAATCATTCAAGATTCGTCTACGTCAGTGCGACAGTTGTAGCATTTTTAATAAGTGTCATTGATGGAGTGAAAACTCTTTATGGTACGTTGGGGGTTGTTGAACAGGAGTGGCCGAACTGGCTTAGGGGAATTATAGCTTTCTACGATCGGGTTTTACCGCTCTACAGCGAAGGTCTCGGCTGGCTTCTTCCGGTAGCGATTGTGATCCTTATTACTGGAATCATAGCTAAAATTCTTCAGCCGTCTGTACGATACGATGAAGGCTAATTACCGCTTGAATCAACTGAACGCAAAATATGGATAATGAAAAAGGTATAATTCCCATAACATCTAGGGGATTATACCTTTTTTGCTCTAATAGAGTATCATGTTATTCTGTTTTCTTTGAATTAAATTCATCAATGGCACGGAGCCAGTTTTCGCGCATGACGGCCGCTGCTTTTTCACCATTTCCATCTTTCAGGAAGCGGATAATATCTTTGTGCTCTTCAATCGACTCTTCCGTCAAGATAATCGAGTTGTGGAAGAATAGCCGGCGCACATGGGTTTGCAACGAAGCGACAATGGAATGTATATATTGGTTTGAGGCTTGGTCGACGATGATTTGGTGAAAATCCTCATCGATTTTCAAAGCCGTAAAATAATCTTCTTCATGGACGGCTTGTGCGAAACGATCATTCGTCTCTTCCAAATCTGTTATGACGGTATCATCTAAATTGGGGATAGCAAGTTCCGCAGACAATGCCTGCAGGGCGGCTAGTGGCGGCAACAGGTCATTGATCGATTCTTTGACGACCTCTGTCACTTGTGTCGCTTTCCCTGGATACATTTTCACGAATCCTTGGACTTCGAGCAATTGCAGCGACTCGCGGATTGGCGTTCTGCTGACACCGAGCGCTTCTGCCAATTCAATATCGTTCAACTTCTCACCTGGCTGCAATGTTCCATCAATGATCCATTGCTGTAATTGATTAAATGCACTTTCTTTCGCTGTCTTCCGTGTCGGCTTTTGATGCTCCGAAGGAATCGGCATTACTCATCACCATCCTGCTTGCAATTTGAAAATCATGCTTGCTACATTTCTAGTACCAATAGTATACAGTAAAAGAATCATGGGGGAAAGTTTTGATATTCAATATATCGGTTTAAATCAAGCGGGAGTAGACGAGCGAAATATCTTCATCCTCTTCGGTAGCCCCATAAGATATCTCTTCCCGCACGTATGTAAAGCCTTTCGCTTCATAAAAAGGGATGCCGTACATATTGCCTTTTGCAACAGAAACCCATTGCCGATCCGCACCGTATGTATGCTTTTGTACTTTTGTATAAAAATCAAGAAGTCTTGAACCGATTCCTTTTCCTCTTACTTCAGGGGCAACATAGAAGACGTAAATCTCTCCATCCGTCTCGTCTTTTATCCCGCCGCCAATGACTCCTAGTATGTTTCCTGCCTTTTCAGCGACAATATAGCCGTGCCACCTTTTGTCGATTGTTGTGACTTCCTGTTCGATGCGTTCGACATTGTAATATTTCTCAATTAGACGCTCAATATAAGCTTTTGAAAACAGTTCACCATAAGTGAACCATTGGCATCTTGAAAGCAAGTCAGCGATGGATTTTGCTTCATTCCTTCTTGCTGTTTTCACTAAAATTTCAGTCAAATTAAAATTACCTCCCAGTGTAATATTCACTTTTCTTTTGTAATGATACTGGTTGCAAACTGTAACATCCGTGTAATACTTCCCTGCTAATCTATGGATAGACTAAAAAAGGCGGGGAGTAGAAAACTTGAGAAAACATATTGTGACGCTTATTTTTACAGTAGTTTTATTGATCGGTAGCACGACCGAAAGTTTTGCAGCCTCTTCAACGTATAAGGTCAAAAAAGGTGATACGCTCTATAAGATAGCGGAAATGCATAACATCACCGTAAAAGAATTAAAAACATGGAATGGCATCAAATCGGATATCATTCATCCAAATCAAAACTTGAAGGTCGTCAAGACCGATGCAAATGTCGCTAAAATATCATCTGAAAAGGTTGCCAAAACACCTTCGCGATCTGATGATGACAATGTTGTAAAGGAACTCACGGTTTCCGCAAGTGCTTATACGGCAAATTGCAACGGCTGTTCGGGCATTACTTCAACAGGCATCAACTTGAAGCGCAATCCTGACGCGAAAGTAATTGCTGTCGATCCATCCATTATACCATTAGGAACTAAAGTATACGTGGAAGGTTACGGATATGCCATCGCAGGCGATACCGGAGGGTCGATTAAAGGAAATAAAATCGATGTCTTCTTCCCAAGCAAAAGCGAAGCGTATAAATGGGGAAGAAAAGACGTGAAGATAAAAATATTGAAATGACGATAGCTAGCCAACCCTTTCATCTTGGAAGGGGTTGGCTATTTTAATTCCTCCATAGATCCAACCATCATGGTAAACTGTTGTAAAACGAGGGGAATGGGGAGTGAATATGGAGAAGAGAAGATTGATCATTGGTTTAATCGCGATTATAGCAATCGCATTATACATTTGGATCGCTTATGTCGAGATTCCAGGAAAAGTGAAAATCGGGGAAGATAAGCTTCAACAAGATTCAGGGAAGACGGAAATTGAATACTTTGTTTGAGTAAATTTGAAAGGGGAAAAAGATGAACATTTTTATTGTTACCGGCGCATCGAAAGGAATCGGTTTTGAATTGATGAAACAATTGAAGTCTAGGGGGGATAAGGTAATCGGCATGGCCCGGACAAATGCAATCGGGGACGAAGATATGTTGACTGTGGATCTTTTACAGATCGGTCGTTTGGCTGAGCTGATTAGTAATGTCGTTGAAGAGAACGTTTCGTCTGCGACATCCTTTACATTAATTAATAATGCGGGAACAGTGGAACCGATCGGGATGATCGGGACAATAGACGAAGCGAAACTGTCAGAAGCGCTCGCTGTCAATCTGACGGCTCCTATGATCCTTTCGAATGCATTCATCTCAGCGCTTGAAAAGTTTGAGGGCGATAAGAGAATCGTCAATATCTCTTCGGGAGCAGGCAGGAATCCATATGAAGGCTGGGGTGTTTATTGCACGACAAAAGCGGGGCTCGACCACTTTTCCCGCGTCGTATCATTGGAGCAGAAACAGGCCGAATACCCTGTGGACATCCTATCGATTGCCCCTGGAATCATCGACACCGGCATGCAAGAAACGATTCGGGCAAGCAATGCGGATGACTTTCCATTGCATGACCGTTTCGTTGACTACAAACGGCACGGTCATTTAAGCAGTGCAGAAGAGACAGCAAGCAAGCTGATAGCGGTTCTGGATCGTGAAGACTTCGGCTCACTTGGACCAATCGCGGATATCCGAAAGATCAGCGAATAAAAAAGGGGTGTCCGATTAGAAAGAAGCCGTAATGGCAAACTTTCTTTCGGACACCCATTTTTATTTTACACTCGCTCGACCTGTTCAAAATCCCTCACTTTTTCGATGGCAATCAAAAATGGGGGATTTTTTCGTTGGTTCAGCAATTCATAACGGATGACATGAACATCGGCCTGGTGGAGCGACTTCACATAGGCGAGCAAAGCATCACGCTCTTCCTTCCCGCCTTCATGGCCATCATAAACGGATATCGTTATGATTCCACCCTTCTTCAGCATGCCGAGAAGCTTATCGATAGCTTCGATTGTCGAATCCGGTTTTGTGATGATGGACAGATCTTCACTATATGGAAGGTACCCCAAATTGAACATCGCTCCGCCAATCGGCTTTGTTACGTACTGATCCACATTGGCATGGCTGTCCAAAATCAATGTGACACGATCATTCAGCCTATCCAATCTGTTCGCGGTCGATTCGAGCGCAGCTTGCTGAATATCGAAAGCGAATACACGTCCTTCTTCTCCTACGAGCTCCGCCAGGAATAATGTGTCATTTCCGTTTCCCGCAGTCGCGTCGACAACCGTATCACCTGGTGAAACAGTTTCACTCATTAACCGTTTTGAAAAGGGCAAAACCCTGTGCAATAGTATCGTACTCAAATGCGTTCAACCGCCTTTCCGTAAAACTTCCCTTGATAGCTGTCGCGTCGTTCCAATTCTTTGTCGATTCCATTCAGTACATCCCACTTCGACGCACTCCACATCGGACCGATCATTAAATCGAGCGGACCGTCTCCGGTAATACGATGGACAATCATTTCTGGAGGAAGTATTTCCAGTTGATCGACGACAAGGTTGATATATTCATCTCTCTCAAGAAACTTCAGTAAGCCCTTTTCGTATTGTTTCACCATCGGAGTTCCTTTCAGCAAATGCAATAGATGAATCTTAATGCCTTGGACGTCGAGCTTCGCCACTTGTCTCGTTGTTTCCATCATCATTTCTCTATCTTCGAGCGGCAGTCCATTGATGATATGGGTGCAAACACGGATGCCGTGCTTCCGCAGTTTTTCTACGCCTTCCACGTAAGTGGCGTAATCATGCGCTCTGTTCACCAATATGGCCGTTTTCTCATGAACGGTCTGCAAACCTAATTCGACCCACAAATACGTCCGTTCATTCAGCTCAGCCAAATAGTCGACGACATCATTAGGAAGACAATCGGGACGAGTTCCGATAGATATACCGACGACGCCTGGTTGAGCGAGAGCCGCTTCGAATTTCTCCTTCAAAACGGGAAGCGGGGCATGCGTATTCGTGTAAGCCTGAAAGTAGGCGATGTACTTGCCTTCTTTCCATTTCTGATGCATCTTGTCACGAATCTCCGCAAATTGGACTTCGATCGGCTTTGCCCGGTCTCCCGCAAAATCGCCCGAGCCTGCGACACTGCAAAATGTACAACCGCCATAAGCAACCGTGCCGTCCCTGTTTGGACAATCAAATCCCGCATCAAGAGCGACCTTGAATATTTTAAAGCCGAATTCGTCCTTTAAATGCCGTGACCATGTATGATACCGTTTCCCCTCAGTAGGGAACGGGTAAATGTAGTCAACCATCTATTTCAACTCCTCTAACGATTCATTGTACCATGTCGAATTCGATCGTTGTCATCTGAATTGCGGAACATATTCCGTTTTTCTTGTCCCAAACCAAAAAAAGGCATACACTCGAAATAGCCTTTGCTAGTAGGAGATAGAGATCGGAGGCAATGGAAAATGCCTAAAATGGAAATACCAAATAAAGTTTGGCTACTTATCATAGGAATGTTTGTCAATGTCATAGGGAACTCGTTCCTCTGGCCTTTGAATACGATTTATATGCATGAATACCTCGGCAAATCGTTGGCGGTCGCGGGCCTTGTGCTCATGGCGAATGCCGGAGCTGGTGTCGTCGGGAATCTCCTTGGCGGTTTTTTATTTGACCGGATTGGTGGTTTCAAATCGATTATGGCGGGCATCATTATTTCGATTTTGGCACTTGCCTATCTCGTGTACGATCATGATTGGTATCCATATATCATTTTGCTTACAGTATTAGGATTTAGCGGCGGTATCATCTTTCCGAGCATGTATGCGATGGTCGGAACAATCTGGCCGGAAGGCGGAAGGAAAGCATTCAACTCGATTTACTTGGCGCAAAATGTCGGCGTTGCAATCGGACCTGCACTCGCGGGTTTGATAGCATCAGTGCATATTGATTATATATTCTCTGCGAACTTGCTCTTTTATGTTGTTTTTCTTTTCATTGCCTACTTCGGATATAAAAAGCTGGAAATCGCACCCGATCGCCACACTGATATTATCCGTGAGACAGCGCGCATTAAGAATAAAGCACCTTTTTATGCTTTGCTCATTTTAGTCGGCGGTTATTTGATCACGTGGCTTGTCTATTCTCAATGGTCGACGACGATTTCCACCCATGCATTAGCACTCGGCGTAACATTAAGGGAGTACAGCTTCATTTGGACGGTTAACGGATTGCTGATCGTTATTGGGCAACCGCTCATCAAACCGCTTATCAAACGGCTTGAAAAGCAGCTGAAAGCGCAGATGGTCATCGGGACGGTAATCTTTATCATCTCCTTCATCGTCGTCAGTTTTGCAGGGTCTTTTAAAATGTTCATCGTTTCGATGGTCATCCTCACATTCGGTGAAATGATCGTTTGGCCGGCCATTCCAACTTTGGCGAGCCAGCTTGCACCGAAAGGTAGGGATGGGTTTTACCAGGGAGTCGTCAACTCCGCTGCGACGATCGGCCGTATGATCGGTCCTTTGGCGGGGGGCATCCTCGTTGAAATCCACGGAATGAAAATGATGCTCTTGCTTCTGACGAGCCTCATGGCCATTACAATCATCACAACGCTTGTATACGACAGGCCGTTGAAATCGAATCAAAAACCGGACATCCAATAAGGGATTTCCGGTTTTTTAGTTTGGAAGATTGCTTCCCGTCAAATAGTTTGATTAAATGAATATAGGACAGTTGCAATTTTTCTGAAGGATTTAAAGGGGGAATGCTAGATGAAACCGATTTATTCAACAGCTATGGAAGCGATTTCGCAGATCGAAGACGGCTCCACTTTAATGGTGGGGGGCTTCGGACTTGTCGGAATCCCGGAACAGCTCATATTGGCGCTTGTTGAGAAAGGCGTCAAAGATTTGACGATCATTTCGAATAACTGTGGAGTGGATGAGTGGGGTCTTGGTCTGTTATTGAAAGAAAAGCAGATTAAGAAGATGATAGGATCGTATGTCGGAGAAAATAAGGAATTCGAACGCCAAGTGCTTTCAGGTGAAATCGAAGTCGAACTGACACCGCAAGGGACGCTCGCTGAAAAGATTCGTGCAGGCGGAGCAGGGATCCCAGCATTTTACACACCGGCAGGAGTAGGGACGACTGTTGCGGACGGAAAAGAAATTAGGGTATTCAATGGCAAGGAATATGTCCTTGAAGAAGCGCTCGTCGCAGATTTTGCATTAGTTCGCGCAGCAAAGGCGGATAAGATTGGTAACTTGATCTATAACAAGACAGCCCAAAACTTCAATCCGATGATGGCGGCGGCAGGCAAAATCACCATTGCAGAAGTGGAAGAAATCGTAGAGACGGGCGACCTCGACCCGGCGACGATCCATACGCCGAGCATCTACGTACAAGGATTATTGCAAGCAAAGCAGGAGAAACGGATAGAGCGACTGACGACTCGATAAGGGAAGGGGATGTTCACGATGAATTTGAGAGAGAGAATTGCAAGACGTGCGGAAAAGGAAATTAAAGACGGCGACTACGTCAACCTTGGCATCGGAATGCCGACATTGGTCGCCAACTATATATCGGAAGACAAAACGGTCGTGCTGCAATCGGAAAACGGCCTCCTTGGCATCGGGCCGTATCCGACGGAAGACCAGGTCGATCCAGATTTGATCAACGCGGGCAAAGAAACGGTTACGACGATTCCCGGCTCTGCATTTTTCGATAGTGCTGAATCATTTGCCATGATCCGTGGAGGGCATGTCGATGTAGCCATCCTTGGCGGTATGGAAGTGTCCGAAAAAGGAGACCTTGCGAACTGGATGATTCCAGGCAAGATGATCAAAGGGATGGGCGGTGCGATGGATCTCGTGCATGGCGCTAAAAAAATCATCGTCATCATGGACCACGTCGCGAAAGACGGCTCGCCCAAAATCAAGAAGGAATGCTCGTTGCCGTTGACAGGAAAAGGCGTCGTCCATAAAATCATCACGGAACGCGCCTTGATCGACGTAACGCCGGATGGTCTTGAATTGAAGGAAGTATTCGAAGGGTTCACAGTCGAAGACGTCATCAATTCGACCGAAGCGGAACTGAATGTGAATATTGATTGACATATACATGCCAAGTCCTCGCTGAAGGACTTGGTGTTTTTTTAGCTATATTTTTTCATGTATTGTATTTTGGAACAATTTCGGGTACACTACAATAAACTGAATTCAAATAGCGTTGGCGTTGAAAAGGAATAGTAATCGGTCCGGTCGATTGAAGAGAGCAGGCGGTTTGGTGCAAGCCTGTACGACTACGATGAACTCGCCTTTGAGCCTGCATCGGTGAACAAAAAGTAGCCAGTGCCGTTTTCCGCGTTAAGGAAACAAGTTGGGCGGCTTTGCCGTCAATTTGGGTGGCACCGCGGGAGTACATATACCTCTCGTCCCTTATCGATTAAGGGACGGGAGTTTTTTTATTTCCGCGAAACCGCAATACGCATTTTGAATATAGAGGGAAGGAATGAACAGCAATGAGTTATAAACATGTAGAAATCGAAAAGAAATGGCAGCAGTACTGGAAAGACAACAAGACGTACAAAATGGTCAATGACGAATCCAAGCCGAAGTTCTACGCGCTTGATATGTTCCCATACCCTTCCGGTGCCGGGCTTCACGTCGGCCATCCGCTTGGTTATATCGCGACGGACATTTTAAGTTCATTCAAACGGAAGCAGGGCTATAATGTCCTCCATCCGATGGGGTGGGACGCTTTCGGATTGCCTGCTGAACAATATGCGATCGACACGGGGAATGACCCTGCAGAATTCACGGCAAAAAACATCGCGACGTTCAAGCGTCAAATGAATGACCTTGGGTTTTCCTACGACTGGGACCGTGAAGTGAATACGACAGATCCGAAATATTACAAATGGACGCAATGGATTTTTATCCAATTGTATAAAAAAGGCTTGGCATACATCGATGAAGTGCCTGTCAACTGGTGCCCGGCACTTGGAACAGTCCTTGCGAACGAGGAAGTCATTGACGGCAAATCCGAACGTGGCGGTCATCCGGTCGAGCGCCGCCCGATGCGCCAATGGGTATTGCGCATAACAGAATATGCGGATCGTTTACTTGAAGATCTGGAGGATCTTGATTGGCCTGAAAGCTTGAAGGATATGCAACGCAACTGGATCGGACGCTCTGAAGGTGCTCAATTGACGTTTGAGATTGACGGAACGGATCTTTCATTCGAAGCATTCACGACGCGTCCGGACACGATCTTTGGTGCGACGTATGCGGTCCTTGCCCCTGAGCACAAGCTAGTTGAGCAAATTACGACAGCAGAGCAAAAGGAAGCTGTTGAAGCGTATCTCGATAAAGTGAAAACGAAAAGCGACTTAGAGCGTACTGATCTTGCGAAAGAGAAGACGGGCGTGTTCACTGGCGCTTACGCAATTAATCCTGCAAGCGGTGAAAAAATGCCGATTTGGATTGCGGATTATGTCCTTGCTTCATATGGAACGGGCGCTATCATGGCGGTTCCTGCACATGACGAACGCGACTATGAGTTTGCAAAAGAATTTGATTTGCCAATCGTTGAAGTCGTTGCAGGTGGAGATATTTCGAAAGAAGCGTATACAGGCGACGGAGAGCATATTAACTCTGATTTCTTGAACGGGCTAGGAAAAGACGAAGCGATTGAAAAAGCGATTGCATGGTTCGTTGAAAACGGTAAAGGTGAGAAGAAAATTACGTATCGTCTACGCGATTGGCTATTCTCCAGACAGCGTTATTGGGGTGAACCGATTCCGATCATCCATTGGGAAGACGGCTCGATGACTCCAGTCGATGAATCCGATTTGCCATTGATGCTGCCGAAGACAGATAACATCAAGCCAAGCGGAACAGGCGAATCACCACTTGCGAATATCGAAGAGTGGGTCAATGTCGTCGATCCGGATACCGGCATGAAAGGCCGACGGGAAACGAATACGATGCCGCAATGGGCAGGAAGCTGCTGGTATTACTTGCGCTATATCGATCCGGATAATGACGAGATGCTAATTGATCCGAAGTTGGCAGAACGCTGGTTGCCGGTCGACATTTACGTCGGCGGCGCGGAGCATGCGGTGCTGCACCTTCTATACGCCCGCTTCTGGCATAAGGTTCTTTATGATATCGGCGTCGTACCGACGAAGGAGCCTTTCCAAAAATTGTTCAACCAAGGAATGATCCTTGGAGAGGGGCATGTGAAGATGTCCAAGTCACTCGGCAACGTCATCAACCCTGACGACATCGTCCATTCACACGGCGCGGATACGCTTCGTCTATACGAAATGTTCATGGGACCGCTTGAAGCTTCAAAAGAATGGTCGACAAACGGTCTGGACGGATCCCGTCGTTTCTTGGATCGCATTTGGCGATTATTCGTCAATGAAGACGGAACGCTAAGCTCGAAAATTGGCGGGGAGCCAGGCGGATCGCTTGAAAAGGTGTATCACCAAACCGTGAAGAAAGTAACGGAAGACTTCGAGGGTATGCGTAACAACACTGCCATTTCTCAAATGATGGTGTTCATCAATGAAGGGTATAAAGTCGACTCGATTCCGAAAGAATTCGTTGAAGGCTTTGTCATTATGATTTCTCCGATCACTCCGCACCTGGCAGAGGAGCTTTGGGAGAAGTTAGGCCATAATGAATCGATTTCGTATGTCGCATGGCCGACGTACGACGAATCAAAACTGTTCGATGACACAGTCGAAGTTGCTGTGCAAATCAACGGAAAAGTCCGTGCGAAAATCAATGTCGCAAAAGACATTACGAAAGAAGATCTCGAAAAGGTTGCACTTGCAGATGAAACTGTGAAGGAATGGATCGATGGAAAAGAATTGAAAAAAGTCATCGCGATTCCAGGCAGATTGGTCAACATCGTAGCTGTTTAAGCATAGAATATTTGTAATCCGTGGAAAGAGTTTGTTACTTTCCACGGATTTTTTTTGATTGCGTCGGAGGCACAAACCGATTGCACAAAAAAACACCAGGGAGCACCTCCCTGATGTTGATATCTATCATTGATCCTTCGCAAACGCCCCGGCACTCATGCCGGCGATCCGTCCAGTGACGAGAGCGGAAGTGATATTGTATCCACCCGTATAACCATGGATGTCTAGGATTTCGCCGCAGAAGAAAAGTCCATCCTTTTTCCGGGAAGCCATCGTCTTAGGTTCGATTTCCTTTGTGGAAACCCCACCGCCTGTGACGAATGCCTTTTCAATCGGCTGCGTGCCATTTACGGTCATCGGGAATCCTTTCAATAGCCCCGCAAGCTTTCGGATTTTTTCATTGGAAAGGCCGGCTCCGATATCGGCATGGTCAATTCCTGCCCGATCAAATAAAAACAGCAGCCACCTTTCCGGTGCGATTCCTTTCAAGCTGTTCTTAATAGCCTTCTTTGGATCGTCTTTCAACAAACCATGAATCATTTGGAAGGCCTTTTCCTCATTCATGGAAGGGAGCGAGTCAATGCGCATTTCAACAGGCTGTCCTCCATTTTTCTTCTGTTCCTTCACGACAAACTGGCTGCACCGTAAAATGGCGGGACCGCTTAACCCGAAATGGGTGAACAGCATATCCATCTGATGAGTGACAAGCGTTTTCCCTTTGGCGTTCAAGACGGAAACAGCGACATCCCGCAATGCGAGGCCCTGCAGTTCTTTCGATTGGATGAATTGTTCATCGGACAGCAACGGCACTTCTGTCGGATACAGATCGGTCACAGTATGCCCGGCTTTCTCCGCCCACGGGTATCCGTCTCCTGTGCTTCCGGTCTGCGGCACCGCCTTTCCGCCAACCGCAACAACGACCGCGTGAGAACGGATTTCTTCACCGTCTTCGAGCCGCACGCCCAAGATCCGTTCATCATTCATTAGTAGTTTTTTCACGCGGGTCGACAATCTCACTTCCACATGCAATCGATCCATTTCGGATAGCAACGCATTGACGACGTCCTTAGCTTTATTCGAGACAGGGAACATCCGACCGTGATCCTCTTCTTTCAACGGAACGCCGAGCCCTTCAAAAAACGCAATGATATCCTCATTACTGAAAACGGAAAATGGGCCGTATAAAAATCTTCCGTTACCTGGGATGTTTTTTACAATTTCCTCAAGCGGCAGTCGATTCGTAACATTGCACCTTCCGCCACCTGATATGGATAATTTATTGCCAAGCTTTTTCCCTTTGTCGAGAAGAAGCACTTTATTGCCATGCTCTGCCGCAGCGATTGAGGCCATCAGTCCTGAGGGACCCCCACCGATGATTATGACGTCATACATATATGGAACCACACTTTCAGTTTTTCTCCATTATACATGATGCGCCCGTTAATCATTGTGAAAAGTGCTGGCGGAGGGTAAACTGGTATGTAGCTTTGTTGAGTAGTTCTTAAGATTGGAAGGATCAAATATGTCATCAAACCTTGTGAAAGGCACGGCTATTTTAACGATCGGCCTCTTTTTATCGAAGGCGCTCGGTCTATTATACGTTATTCCGTTTTATGCAATTGTCGGGGAGGAAAATATTGGTTTATATCAGTACGCATACATTCCATACAACTTAGCTTTGGCAGTTGCAATCTCAGGTGCTCCCCTCGCCATTTCCAAATTCATATCGAAATATAATGCGATGGGTGACTATGCAACTGGGCGCAAGTTAATGAAATCAGGAATGCTCGTCATGACATTATCCGGCATTCTCTCATTTCTAGTCCTCTTTTTCATGGCTGAACCGATTGCCCATCTTGTACGGAAGAGCGATGACCAGATTTTCACGATAGAAGAAATTACATCTGTTATCCGCTGGGTTAGCTTTGCGTTGCTGGCAGTTCCATTAATGAGCATCGTTCGCGGATATTTGCAAGGGAACCAGAAATTCGAGCCGACATCCGTCTCGCAACTTGTCGAGCAGATTGTCAGAATACTTGTAGTTCTTATCGGCGGTTTTATCGTAGTAAATGTGTTAGATCTGTCTCCACGGACAGCGGTGAATTTCGCTGTGTTTGCAGCATTCATCGGTGCGCTTGCCGGTCTCGTCGTCCTATATCGATATTGGATGAAGTACAAACCGGAATTCAGCAAGCTTTATGAAAGCAGTCCACCTGCTAGCAATGTCACTTTTCTCGATATGTATAAAGAAGTAATTGGGTATACGATTCCGTTTGTCCTCGTCGGTGTTATTAATCCTTTATATCAATTCATTGATATGATCACGTTCAATGGTGCGATGTACTCTATCGGACTCGATACAGTAACCGATGTTTATTTAACGATGCTAAACTTCCTCACCCATAAAGTCGTTATGATTCCGGTTATGGTTGCGACAGGATTTTCAATGGCGCTCATTCCAGTCATTACGGGTTATTATACGAAGAACGATCAGAAGGGCATAACGCGTTCATTGGACCAGACATTTCAAATCATGCTCTATTTAACCGTTCCAATGGTTCTTGGACTAATCGTCCTTTCGAATGAAATCTATACATTCCTTTACAGTAAAAGTCTTGTCGGTTCGGGTATATTAGCGTCATATGCACCCGTCGCAATACTGTTCGGCCTTTACTCAGTAACTGCAGCAATCCTCCAAGGAATTGATAGACATAAATGGATTGTCTTCACTTCACTGACGGGACTATTATTCAAAATGATTTTGAATATCCCCCTCATTAAGCTTTTCGAAGTGAACGGTGCGATCGCAGCTACGGCAATCGGATATGCAATCGCTGTCGGAATCAATATCTATGTCATTTCAAGAGTCCTTCATTACCGTTCGAGAATGGTGTTCAGGCGGCTGGTACTCATCGGAATTTTCAATGTGATCATGTTTATTGCCGTTCACTTTACGTTAAAGGGGCTGTTGGCATTCAGTCCAGTCGGCGGCAAGATGCAGGCGCTTCTTTATGTTATGATTTGTGCATTTGTCGGGGTGGTTGTTTACGGGGCCCTTTCATTGAAATCTGGGCTCGCGCAAAAACTGTTTGGCGACCGATTGACGAGAATTACGAAGAAGTTTGGTTTTGGAGGGTGAACAATGCGTCTTGATAAACTATTGGCGAATATGGGATTTGGCTCCCGCAAGGAAGTGCGGCAACTACTGAAAAAAGGCGCTGTTCAAGTGAATGCCGAACTAGTGAAGGATCCATCGCTCCACGTTGATCCGAATCTCGATGAAGTGACGATCCTCGGTGAACGGGTCGTCTATAAGGAATTCATTTATTTAATGTTAAATAAACCAAAAGGCGTCATCTCTGCGACCGAGGATGACCGGGACCGGACCGTCATCGATCTGCTGGACAGTGAATACCGGCATTTTGAACCGTTTCCGGTTGGAAGGCTCGACAAGGATACGGAAGGGTTTTTATTGATAACGAATGACGGCAAGCTTGCCCATGAGTTATTGTCGCCGAAAAAGGAAGTTCCAAAAACGTATTACGCCCATATCGATGGGCGAGTCGATGAAACGGATATCGAACGGTTCGGAGAAGGGGTAACGTTAGACGACGGCTACTTCACAAAACCGGGACAGCTTCACATATTACATTCAGCTGAAACGTCGGAAATCGAGCTGACGATTACTGAAGGGAAGTTCCATCAAGTGAAGCGGATGTTTGAAGCGGTCGGGAAGCGGGTTGTCTATTTGAAACGACTGTCAATGGGGCCGTTGGAGTTGGATGTGACCTTACGATTAGGTGAATATAGGGAGTTGACCGACGAGGAAGTCGCTATGCTCCGCAATGTAAAAGGCTGAACCGTATTGTGCGGTTCAGCCTTTTCGTATGCTAGATTGAAGTGTATTTACGAGGGCAATTTAACTTTTTTCTTTGTTGTCGTCCATTTCCCGCGGGCAGGGCTTGTTATAAGCTCGTTATATTCGAGGACGTTCAAGTCCCTTTGCGCTGTGCGGTTAGTGATGCCGAATTCTTCAACAACATTTTCCGTTGTGACAATACCCCTGTCAAGGATATATAAATATACGTCCTTGATGCGGGTAAGCATACGATCAGTAGCTGGATTCAACTGTGGAACCACTCCTTCATCATCATTTTCCAAAAACGATGGGCATGAGACTATTGAATGTACCCTATGTTAAGTTGAAATAGCCCCCGACAATGCACTCCTTTCATCAGAACGTTGCGTCAGATGCAATGTTCTGACAATATAAGTATAACTCATTTTTGCTAATAGTACATGGATTTTTTGTAAAAGTTCTGTAACAAATGTTTTGCTCTTTATTTTCTAAGCTGAACATGTAAAAATAGGGTATCAGGAAAGAGGGTGCTTGGATTGGTGAATTGGAAAGAAAGAGTGTTGGCACGAGAAAATCTTCTGATTGATGATTTGAAGCAATTGGTTTCCATTCCGTCCGTACTTGATGAGAGCTTGGCGACAGAGGATGCACCGTTTGGACCGGAGCCGAAGCGGGCGCTTGATTGGCTTCTGGAGGAAGGCAGGAAAGCGGGATTCACTGTAAAGAATATCGATAATATGGCTGGCCATATTGAAATGGGTGAAGGGGATGAGCTGCTTGGCATCCTTTGCCACGTCGATGTTGTGCCTGCTGGCTCCAATTGGTCATACGGTCCGTTTGACGGCACTGTGAAAGACGGGAAGCTGTTCGGACGCGGTGCGATTGACGATAAAGGGCCGACAATCGCTGCTTGGCATGCCATGAAAATGGTGAAGGAAGCTGGAATTCCTCTGAATAAAAGGGTCCGTCTTATTATCGGGGCAGATGAAGAAAGCGGCTTCCGCTGTGTGAAGCGTTATTTCGAAAAAGAGGAAATGCCGACAATCGGGTTTGCTCCTGATGCCGATTTCCCGATCATCAACGCTGAAAAAGGGATTTCAACATTGGTCTTCACTCAAAAGGCGAAAGAGGCTGATGGGCAGCTTCTACATTTCAAATCGGGCAACCGGACAAATATGGTGCCAGATTATGCGGAAGCGCATATTAAAGGATTCGATTTCAAGGAGATTCAAGATAAATTTGAAAGCTTCACGAATATGCATGACGTCGTAGCGTCGATTGTTGAGGAAAACGGCGAGGCGTTTTTACGTTTCCATGGCAAGTCCGCCCATGCAATGGAGCCCGACTATGGAGTGAACGCAGCGGTTCTTCTAGCAACATTCTTGAATAAGATTTTCGAAGAAGGCGAATCGAAGGATTTCACCCAATTTATTGTTGACGCGTTTGGGACGGAAACACGAGGACGTTTTCTAGGATTGGCTTATAATGATGAAATATCGGGCGATACGACATTGAATGCGGGCATCGTCTCCTTCACTCCAGAAGAAGGCGGCCTAGTGCAAGTGAGCATGCGATATTCCGTCACTTATCCGTTTGAAGAGAAGATCGGGACTTGCAACGATCGGTTGAAGGATACACCTTTCACTATGGAAGTAAAATCTAATTCGAAGCCGCATCATGTCGATGCAAATGATCCGTTTATCAAAACGTTGCAAGAGATTTACACGTCCTATACGGGTGAAGAGGCTGAACTTTTGGCGATTGGTGGAGGGACGTATGCGCGCGTGCTTGATAAAGGAGTCGCTTTCGGGATGCTCTTCCCAGGAAGGGACGATGTCGCCCACCAAGCGGATGAATATGTATATATAGAGGACTTATTGAAGGCGACAGCTATTTACTCGGAAGCGATCAGCCGTCTTGCGTCTAAAGAAGGGGAAGGGGAAAACGAATGACAATGTATTTTATTGATGGCCAATTCACTAAGAAGGATAGCTTGAACATTTCGATTGATGACAGAGGATACTACTTCGGTGATGGGGTTTATGAAGTCGTGAAAGTATATGACGGGGAATTGTATACTGCCGAGGAGCATTTTGCGCGCCTTTTCCAAAGCGCTTCGAAAATCAAAATGACCATCCCTTATTCGGAACAGCAGTTGATCGACATCGCAAAAGAATTGGTCAAGGTGAACGAAGTAGAAACCGGCCATGTTTATATGCAAGTGACACGTGGAGCATCTCCGCGAGTCCATCAGTTTCCTGAACTTGCAGTGACTCCGGTCGTCACTGCTTACTCCGTCCATAATCCAAGGCCTTTGAGCAATATCGAGGGCGGCGTTTCGGTGAAGACAGTTGAAGATGTAAGATGGCTTCGTTGCGATATTAAGAGCCTGAACTTGCTAGCCAATGTACTTGCAAAGCAAGAAGCTTACGAGGCGGGCTGTGCTGAGGCAATCTTCATCCGCAACGGCATTGTTATGGAAGGATCATCCTCCAATGCATTCGGTGTCAAAGATGGCGTTGTCATTACACATCCGGCGACAAATCTCATTTTGAACGGAATTACACGCCAAGTTGTGTTGAAGCTTTGTAAGGAAAACGGAATTCCTGTCGAAGAACGAGCATTCACACCGGACGAGATGTACGCGATGGATGAATTTTTCATTACGTCGACTACCGCGGAAATCACCCCGGTCGTCTTAATCGATGAAAAAGAGGTTGGTTCCGGCACGCCGGGAGGAATTACGAGAAGCCTGCAGGAAGCATTCGCTCGGCAGATTCCGTTGTCCGTAGCGGGAGAATGATGAACATTGCCTTACTGATCGGAGTGGATGAAATTGGCGCAACTCGTCAAACTGCTTGATTATGTATCTCGCTACGAAAACGATTTATCACGTTATCCTACACAATATATCCGGTTGAAAACCTCCCAATGGAAACGGATGAAAACTCAATGGGAGCATGGAGCTGACCTTTCCGATTGGAGGCATATCCCCGAAGAAACGGGGGAGCAACAGACCGAGGAGGGGAAATGGTATTCCCCTCTATTCCGTCTGTTCGGCAATCGGAAAGTGCGTTTAGAGGAAGAGGAGCCATTGGAGATTGGCAAGGATGGACAAGATGATGATGTGGGAGTCTTGGATTTTAATCCAAATATCATCTATCATCCTGAAAACGAGCAACAGCTTCGGACACTTTATTTGGACCAGCTATTCCATTTTCAATTAAAGTGGGCAAGCTCGACGATGTTGGAAAGGTCCAATCTGGATGCAGGTTTCATGAGGGATTCACTCCTTAGAAGCTTCACCCAGCAACTTCCTGACAGCTACCTTTTGTTCTATTACCCGATTCTTAAAGTAAAAAAAGCACCCGTTGAGCTCGACATCATCCTCATCACGCCGATAGAATGCCTATGCATCACAGTGTTGGAAGCAGAGAGCGCGGCTGCATACATCGGGAGTGGTGATCGGTTTTGGACGAAGAAATTCGGTGATCAGGACTCCAGAGTATTAAATCCCCTTATCGGACTGACCCGGATGGAGAAAATAGTGTCGGGAATCTTTGCGGCGAATGAAGTCGATTTCCCTATTAAGAAATTGGTCATCTCAAGAACTGGCTATATTGATTACCCAGGGTTGCCTTACGATACAGACATCATTGACCGAAGAACATACGAAAACTGGTTCGCCTCGCTCCGGAAATCGACAGTGCCAATGAAGTACAACCAATTTAAGGCAGCACAATCGATTTTGGATAACGGACAAACTACTGCGGTGAGCAGACTTTTTGAAGAGCAGATTGATCAGGGACAGCCTGATAATAATGAATAGAAATGAGTGTAATTGATTATGCGGCTTCGCAATAAACCGTGGGCAAAAGATTTCATGGCAGAGCATCCTGATGTGTTGATCCACGAAGAAGAAGGAACAGCAATAGAGTGGAAATCGGTTTTCGGCAATGAAAATCCGATACATGTAGAAGTCGGAACAGGGAAAGGGCAATTTGTCATCGGCATGGCTCTTGCCAATCCAGACATCAACTATATCGGAATCGAGCATTTCGATAATGTGATCGTATCCGCCTTGGAAAAGGTCATTGAGGCGGAAAAGCCTTCCAACTTACGGCTGCTTAGAGGAAATGGCGCCAATTTGGAGGGATTATTCCAACGAGGAGAATTGGATAGGATTTACTTGAACTTCTCCGATCCATGGCCGAAATCCCGCCATGAAAAACGCCGGTTGACCCATGCATCATTTTTGGCCCGCTATGAGGCGGTGTTGAAGAATAGAGGAGAAATCCACTTCAAGACTGACAACAGGAACCTGTTCGAGTACTCTCTCGTTTCCATGTCTGCTTACGGGATGATCCTTCAGGATGTGTCACTTGATTTGCATGCGGAAATGCCTGAGGATAATATTATGACGGAATATGAGGAAAAGTTTTCAGCAAAGGGGCAGCCGATCTACCGATTGGAAGCAATGTTCAATAATTAGACGTACGAAAGGGGATGTTATGTTTGGATACATACAATTTTCACGATATGAAACTTGCTTGGCTCGATGGGGGAGTCAATTTTCTTGACGGCGGAACGATGTTCGGGGTAGTTCCGAAAGCGTTATGGTCGCGCAAATATGACGTCGATGAAAACAACTTGATCGAGCTGCGGACCGATCCGATCTATATTTCCTATGAAGGGAAACATATCCTCATAGATTCAGGGATCGGGAAAGGGAAGCTTTCGGACAAGTTGAAGCGCAATCTCGGTGTCCGTGCCGAAACGAAAGTGGAGGAGAGTTTGGCGGAAATCGGATTGACGCCTGCTGACATCGATATGATTCTCATGACGCATTTGCATAATGACCATGCTGCAGGATTGACTGGTTATGCGAATGATGAACTTGTGTCGATTTTTCCGAATGCGGAAATTCATGTTTCTCAAGTTGAATGGGATGAAATGAGAAACCCTAATATCCGTTCGAGGAATACGTATTGGAAAGAGAACTGGGAACCCGTCCAGCATCAAGTGAAAACATTCGAAGGCCGAGTGGAAGTATTGCCAGGCATTGAAATGATCCATACGGGAGGCCATAGCGACGGCCATAGTATCATCAAGTTGACCCAAAACGGTGAAACGCTCCTTCATATGGGAGATCTTATGCCGACGCATGCCCATA
Organism: Sporosarcina sp. Marseille-Q4943; assembly: GCF_943736995.1. GTDB lineage: Bacteria > Bacillota > Bacilli > Bacillales_A > Planococcaceae > Sporosarcina. The sequence continues at coordinate 1,121,630 of NZ_CALSFT010000002.1, forward strand.
GCAATCCATTATGGGTGTTGGCTTTTGATGATTACCCGATGACTTCGATCTTTGCGAAAGAAAAGCTTATGAAAGAAGCATTGCCTAGCCGATATCGTTTCATCTTTTATCATGATGCGGTTTACCGTCTCGTCCAATGGGATGAAGGCGGCAAAGAAATTACCGAATCGGTCGAGCGTACAAGATAATAAACATAAAAAAGCAACAGGTGAAAGGGAATTGTTATGCTCCTTCGCCTGTTGCTTTTAGTATGCAAATTTTCTTTTCATTTTTGAATCAATTCGACGACAGTGCCTGTTTGCGCATTTGCCGCAAATTCAAATTGCTCCAGTTCGCCATTCCGGATTCTTGTGATGCCGCCGCGGTACACTTCCATCGACAGGACATTGTTTGTAAACGGTTCAGGTTTCATGACAATCCATGAACCATCGATCGGCCCTTCTTTTTTGAAGGCCTCCTTCACTGCATTCAAGACATGCTCCGCCGGGGTGTTCGGGTTCATCTTTTCGATTGCCTGATTGACAACGAGACCGGCAGCTACACCTGTTAAAACTCCTGCTATGAAATCTTTTACTTTCATGTCTGTGAAACCCCCTCCATCAATCTTCCCCAAGTGTACCATATTTCAAAAAAATGTTTAACTCTTGAAATGGGAAATTGTTTTTGAGTGAAAAACTAATTCGGAAAGCTAAATATAATAATGGAAAGTTTCAAATTCGTGCACTATACTAGAGGAAGTACATATCGAATTGGGGGAAAATTCTCATGAACAATGAAACGTTGACCATGTTTAAAACATTGACGGAACTGCCTGGAGCGCCAGGAAATGAGCATATGGTCCGCAACTTTATGCGCGAAGAATTAGGCAAGTATTCCGATGAGCTCATTCAAGACAATCTTGGTGGTATTTTCGGCGTTCGTAAAGGCCGTGAAGATGGTCCGCGGATCATGGTTGCGGGACATATGGATGAAGTAGGTTTCATGGTTACTGCGATCACTGATAATGGCATGCTCCGTTTCCAGCCGCTTGGGGGTTGGTGGAGTCAAGTGCTATTGGCGCAGCGTGTCCAAATTATTACTGATGAAGGACCTGTTGTCGGTGTAATCGGCTCCATTCCACCACATCTGCTTAGTGACGAAATCCGGAATAAACCGATGGATATTAAGAACATGCTTATCGATATCGGCGCGGATGATAAAGAGGATGCAAAAAAGATCGGCATTCGTCCAGGCCAGCAAATTGTTCCGATTTGCCCATTCACCCCGATGGCAAACGACAAAAAGATTTTGGCGAAAGCGTGGGATAACCGATACGGCTGTGGCTTGGCAATCGAGCTGTTGAAAGAGGTTCATGGGGAAGCGCTCCCGAATAACCTTTATTCCGGAGCGAATGTCATGGAAGAAGTCGGTTTGCGCGGAGCGCAGGCTGCCGCTCGGATGATCAATCCTGATCTGTTCTTCGCCTTAGATGCGAGCCCGGCAAATGACGCTTCCGGCAATAAAAATGAATTTGGCCAACTTGGAAAAGGAACATTGCTGCGCATATTCGACCGGTCGATGGTGACGCATCGCGGCATGCGTGAATTTATCCTCGATACGGCGGAAACGAATAATATCCCATATCAATATTTCATCTCCATGGGTGGAACGGATGCCGGACAAGTCCACATTTCAAATGAAGGCGTGCCAAGTGCGGTAATTGGAATCTGTTCACGATACATTCACACGTCCGCTTCGATCATCCATACCGATGACTATGCAGCGGCGAAGGAGCTTCTTGTTAAATTAGTGAAAGCTTGCGATAAAACGACTGTTGAAACGATAAAGAGTAATGTTTGATTGAATTGCGATTCAGCCATCCTTTTAGTAACAGCGAGGATGGCTTTTTTTTTTAGGACAGAAAGGAGAACAGCATGAATTTCATCATTGGTTCGACCAATCAAGCGAAAGTGAAAGCGGCACGGGCGGTTATCGAAAGCCACTTTCCAGGAAGCGGATTGTCTGAAGTGAAAGTTCCGTCCGGAGTGAAGGATCAGCCTGTTGGCGATGAAGAAACGAGAGCAGGAGCATTAAACCGTGCAACGAATGCCGCTAATGAATTAGTAGGGGCTATCGGCATCGGCTTGGAAGGCGGGGTGCGGATGCTGGGGGACGAGATGTTCGTATGCAATTGGGGTGCACTCGTATTGCCTTCGGGGAAATCATTCACAGCTGGAGGAGCCCAAATTCCATTGCCTGACGAAATTGCATCCGAATTGATGAAAGGGCGGGAATTGGGAATTGTCGTCGATGAATATTTCAAAGCAAGCGGCATCCGTCATAGCGAAGGCGCAATCGGGATGTTCACTGCACAAGCAGTCACGCGTGATAAGCTTTTCGAACACGTCATGCAATTATTGATTGGTCAATTGAAGTACTACAAGAACGCTTAATTTGCATATAGGCGTTATTATCTATAAAATAGGTATCGGTATTTGATTAAAAATGTACGATTGGAGGAAGCTGAATGTTCCGCTTATGGAAATTCGTATTCCTGGCACTCCTATCCATAACTGCATTAACCGCATGTGGCAAAACTTTCAATGAACAAGCCACCGAGGCGATCCTCTCGGCAAAAGAGGCTTTTCAATTGCATGATCAACATGTGAATGATGAAGTTCATGGCGTTTCATTATATAAACCGGCCGGATTTACGATAGACGAGAAGTCCGATGCCCACAACATCGTTATGAAAAAAGGCGATGAAACTTTCCTTCTTTTCATTAACCCGAATGAGAAAAAAGATAGCACACTCTTTTACGATCTGTTGAAAAAAACAGAGGATAAAGAGCGGTTCGAGGAAGTGTTCACCGACGATGGGTATTTCGGTTTCGCATCGATTGCCAAAAAAGGTGAGGATCAGGCCGAGCTCATTGCAAGCGTAGGCGGAATTAAAATAACGACAATCACCAAGGTCAATAATATTGAAGCGAATATGGGCAAAATGATGGAGATTGTACGGTCCATCGAACAAGGCCCCTAATTCGTTGACGACTCGGTCACCCGGCGCAATTGCGGCGAGCGGCCGTTTATTTTTGAAGAAAGGGTGAAGGGCATGAATTCACAAAAATTAGTGGAATTACTGAAAGAGCAACTGCCATCTGAGCATTTGCAATGGAGCTTCGATCGGAAAACCGATAAGGTTCGTTTGGAGCATTCTATTTTGAAAAAAGGGATGGATATTTCCTTGCCGGAAATCCTTGCGAAATATGAAACGAAAAAAGAAGCTGCAATCAATGAAATCGTCTACACGATACGGGAAACGTTCAATGCAATGGAAAAAGAGCAAACGGAAGGATTCTTGAAAGAAAATGGAATCTATCCCGTCATTCGTTCGACATCCTTCCCAAAAACATCAAAGGCGGGAGATCGCTTCATCGTAAAAGATCATACAGCGGAGACAAGAATCTTCTATGCGCTGGATTTGGGTACTACATACCGTCTTATCGATGAGTCGATGCTCGAATCTCTCGGCATGACGGAGTCGGAAATAATGGAATCAGCGTTGTTCAAGGTGAGATCGTTGCCGACAACTATGAAAAAGGATGAAGTGGCAGGAAATCTGTTTTATTTCGTCAATAATAACGACGGTTACGACGCGAGCCGTATTTTAAATCATTCCTTCCTGAAGGAAATGGAAGAGAAAATCGAAGGCCATATGACCGTTTCGGTTCCTCATCAGGACGTTCTGATTGTCGGCGATATCCGAAACGATACCGGGTATGATGTGCTTGCGCAAATGACGATGCAGTTTTTCACAGTCGGGGCGGTGCCAGTCACCTCCTTGTCATTCATCTATGAAGATGGTAAATTGGAACCGATTTTCATAATGGCAAAAAATCGGGTTGCTCGAAAGGAAGGTAAAAAGAAATGAATATTTTTTACAATCAAAATGGAGTGGGCGATGTACTCCTTGTTCAATTAACGACAGAACGCCCAGAAAATAAGGAAATTGAAAAGAAGAATGATATTGCTCTCATTAAAGACGCAGCAACGGATAAAGTCGTTGGTTTCAACGTCTTCAAGGCTTCAAACTATGTGAAGACGGAAGTTATCGGACAAGTTGAAACGACGGAAGAAATCGTCGGTCAGCTGCAAGAAGCGCTGAAGTCGAATGGAGTGGATCTGGAGCTGGATGTCGATTTTACTCCTAAGTTCGTAGTCGGGCACGTCGTAGCAAAAGAAAAGCATCCAAATGCGGATAAACTGAGTGTGTGCAAAGTCGATGTTGGAAATGAAACACTTCAAATCGTCTGTGGTGCGCCAAATGTCGAAGAAGGCCAAAAAGTCGTCGTGGCTAAAGTGGGGGCGGTCATGCCTTCTGGAATGGTCATCAGAGATGCGGAGCTTAGAGGAATCGCTTCCTCGGGAATGATTTGTTCAGCTAAGGAACTGGGTATTCCAAATGCTCCTACTGAAAAAGGGATTATGGTCCTTGGTGCAGATGCGACTCCTGGTGATTCTTTTACAATATGATGTTAGAAAAACGTACTGCCCCAAGCAGTACGTTTTTCTTATTTTGGCCATACGATTGATTTAATCGTCGAAAACCTGCTAAAATAGAATGATCGACTTGAAGAGAGTGATAGATTTGACTTGGATTAAAAAAATGATGAACCGAATATTTGATGCGGATAAAAATGAAGAATACGAAGAAAATTTAATCGACATTGAACTTGAAGAGCATGAAGAGGAAGTACAAATTGAAAAGCCGGCTTTCCGTTTTCCAATCATTACTGATGCTGAAATCTATGGCTGGGAACCCGATCCGGAAAACGAAAGAAGAAAAGCAGATAATTTAATTACGGAACTTCATGACGATGGGTTCGAACCTGTTCCGTTATATAAAAATGAAAGATGGCCTGGAGGAAACGAAAAACCGACTATCCATCGTGCGACAGCTCCGCTGAAGTATCAAAAGAAGCATGAACTCGAACCGGAAGCAATCCCGAGACTAGCTCCTAAAAAGGACTCCGTGCCTGCCGAAGAAGATAAAGAGAAAAGTAGTTCGGCAATTATACGGAAACGGAGCAGCCGTCCGTTCACACCAACCGAAGTGGTGTCGCCGATCTATGGCTATTCGAGACCAGACGTTAAGAAATTTAGAGCCATGCTCGACGAGTCGGATACTGGAACCAAAAAAAATACTGATTTAACCCACACAGACTCGACATTTGATCAAAACGATGCTAACTTCACTAATGGACAAATAGTGGCGGAAGAAGAAATTAACCGCATTGATTCAGTAGATCATGCACATACTTATGAAAAAGAAGAAGTGCTGAAAAGTGATCATCCAGCCGATCAGAGTTTTGCGGAACCGGATGAGCCCGAAAACGAAATGGGAATGAGGGACGGTCAGCTTCCGGTCATGGATGAACGTCATTTAGTTCATGTGGAAGAGGTTGTTGAAGAAGAACATTTTGAAGCCGAATCATTCGAATCGGCGGTTGACCAAGTGGAAGAAACGATTACGGTTGGAATGGATGGACATCTTGGTGAGTTACACGAATCAGAAGCTGAAGAACAGCATCAACCTGGGCTTGATTCGGAATTAACAGCTAAGGAAGAGGTCGAAGTGGATCCGCAACCGATAATCGAAGAATTCAAGTATGAACAGACCCCGGAAGCTTCAGAGGAGGGAGAGCTCACGTATGATCGTTCCTCGGAAACCTCTGAGGAAAAGTCTCCGACTGTCCATGCTCCGGAAACGAGAATTGAAGACGCTTCTGATCCTGTACGCAGTCCAGTACAGAAAAAAGAAAAGATAGTGCCTTTCAATGTCCTCATGTTGAAAAATGATAAACTGAAATATGAGGAACGCGAAAAAAGAGTGAACAGTAAGCCTTTACTGGAGTCTAAACCGATTGATGTTGAAACAGCAGCTGCTGTACAGACGGAACCCGAACATGTCCTAGACGCGCATCAGGAAGAGCTGGAAGACCAACCTTATTATGCATTCCCTCCAAAAGAGTTTCTTATTCAGCCTGAGGAGCATATAGAAGATTCGGAATGGCTCCAGTCCCAGTCTGAAAAACTTGAAGAGGCGCTTTCCTATTTCGCAGTGCAGGCAAACGTCATTGAAGCAGTGCAAGGACCGACTGTCACGAGATTTGAGTTGACAGTTGGGCACGGAACGAAAGTGAGCAAGGTCCGTAATTTGACTGATGATTTGAAGTTGGCTCTTGCGGCGGAGGATATACGGATTCAGGCGCCGATTCCGGGAACGAGCTCGATCGGAATCGAAATTCCGAACCGGAAGCCGAGGGCTGTCCGGATTTCGGAAGTGATCGAAACGAAACGGTTCCAAGACTCCGAATCTCCGTTGGAAGCGGTCCTAGGACTTAGCTTGACAGGCGAGCCGGTAACGTTGGATTTGCGTAAAATGCCGCATGGAATGATTGCCGGTGCAACGGGATCAGGGAAATCTGTGTGCATCAATTCAATTTTGATCAGTTTATTGTATAAGGCTTCACCTGCAGATTTGAAAATGCTGCTCATCGATCCGAAAATGGTGGAACTGGCTCCTTTTAACGGAATACCGCATTTATTGAGCCCAGTCATTACAGACGTGAAGGCCGCGACTGCTGCCTTGAAATGGGCAGTCGGTGAAATGGAACGTCGATATGAACTATTTGCGCATGTCGGAGCGAGAAATATTGAACGATATAATGAAATGGCAGAGAAGGACCGCAAGTTTTCACTGAAAATGCCATACTTGCTCATCGTCATTGACGAGCTGGCGGACTTGATGATGATGGCTCCTGCGGATGTTGAAGTGTCGATCAGCAGAATCACCCAAAAAGCGAGAGCATGCGGCATTCACTTGATCATTGCGACACAGCGCCCATCCGTCGATGTCATTACCGGGACAATCAAGGCGAATGTCCCGACCCGTATTGCATTTTCGGTTTCTTCCCAGATTGACTCCCGTACAATCATCGATACACCGGGAGCTGAAAGACTTCTTGGGAAAGGCGATATGCTTTATCTTGGAAACGGTCAATCTTCTGCTATGCGGTTACAAGGTACATTTGTCACGGATGCCGAAATTGAACGTATAATAGAACACGTTCAAAACGAAGCGGAGCCGGATTATTTATTCGGCCAAGAGGATTTATTGGCGAACACAATGGAAGAAGAGGAGTCAGATCCTTTATTCGCCAATGCCTGCAAGTTCATTATCGAACAAGGCAGTGCTTCTACGTCCTTATTGCAACGCAACTTCAGCATCGGCTATAACCGTGCAGCAAAACTGATGGACCGCATGGAGAAATTAGGTTTCATTTCCGAGCAAAGGGGAAGTAAGGCACGGGAAGTCTATTTGACAGAAAGTGAGCTTAACCATTTTTTGAATGGCAATGAAAAGCCGGTTGAATTGTAATAAATTTAATTAACGATTCATTTGAAATGGAATTGGGAATAGAGATTATTAAAAAATGAATGGGGAATTGGCTGTTAGGCGATTGCTTCAAGCTAATGAACCATAGTGTGGGAACATTTATGATCCCGGGAGGTTGCATTATGACATTGTACCATTTTATAGGAATCAAAGGATCGGGAATGAGTTCCCTTGCACAGATCCTCCATGATTCATCTTATGCAGTGCAAGGTTCTGACGTGGAGAAGTATTTCTTTACGGAAGACCCGTTGCATGAAAGAAAAATAACGATTTTACCTTTTGATGAAAATAATATTAAGCCTGGGATGACTGTTATTGCGGGGAATGCATTCCCCGACAGCCATCCCGAAATCGTAAGAGCGCATGAATTAGGCATCGAAGTGATACGCTATCATGTTTTCTTAGGCAACTATATGAAGAAATCCATTTCTGTAGGCGTTACGGGATCTCACGGAAAAACATCAACAACTGGGTTGTTGGCGCACGTCTTGGCCGGGAATGCACCGACATCCTATCTGATCGGTGACGGCACGGGCAAAGGAGTAGAGGACAGCGAATACTTCGTTTTCGAAGCGTGTGAATATAAACGTCATTTCCTTGCCTATGAGCCTGACTACGCGATTATGACTAATATTGATTTTGATCATCCTGATTATTTTAAGGATTTGGATGATGTAATGGATGCATTCAGCCAAATGGCTTTGCGTGTAAAGAAAGCGATCATTGCTTGCGGTGATGATCTTTATTTGCCGCAAATCAAAGCGAATGTTCCGGTTGTCTTCTATGGTTTTGATGAAGTGAATGACTTCTCCGCTAAGAACATAGTTAAGTCGGAGAAGGGTGCAACGTTTGACGTGTATGTGCGAAACGAATACTACCATACATTCAGCATCGCATTGGCGGGTGACCATGGAATTCTAAATTCCTTAGGCGTCATTGCATTATGCCATTACGAAGGAATTCCGGCTACAGGCATTGAAGAGAGATTGGCGACTTTCAATGGCGTCAAAAGACGTTTCACTGTAACAGAATCATTCGGCCGTACGATTGTGGACGATTATGCCCATCATCCGACGGAAATTAAGGCGACTTTGCAATCAGCAAGGCAGAAGTATCCCAACAAGGAAATCATTGCGATCTTCCAGCCGCATACGTTCACGCGCACCGCGGCTTTGCTTGAGCAATTCGCAGACAGCCTATCAACTGCAGACCACGTCTATTTATGCGACATTTTCGGCTCTGCCCGGGAGAAATCAGGCAATTTGACGATCGATGACCTCGTCGGCAAAATCCCTGGAGCAAAGCATCTCGACTTGGATAACATCGATGTTCTCGATGAGCACGGAAATGCAGTTTATCTATTCATGGGCGCTGGAGACATTCAAAAGTATTTGAACGTCTTCGCCGAACATACAAAAAAAGAAGAAACAGCTTGATCCCCTCGGATCAAGCTGTTTTTGATTGGTCACTGTTTCCAATCACTAATAAATCATTATACATAATATCCAGAAATAATTTATTTCGGAAAAAATGAAGGAGTTTTGCTAAAGATGTCGAAAAAGGTTAGAGTAGGCGGCGTTTATTTATTTCATTTATAGGGTAGAAATTATCTATGGATGTTTATCGGGAGGAGGATTGCCATGGAAGTATTACTGTATATTGCTGCAATCGTTGCGGCAATCGCATTTTTGATTTTATGTATAAGCCTTGCAATGACATTAGGTTCATTGAAAACGACATTACGAAGCGTTTCCGAAACTTTGGATGGCTTGACGAACCAGTTGGAAGGGGTCACGTCGGAAACGACGGAACTTCTTCATAAGACAAATGCCCTTGCCGAGGATATTCAACAGAAATCCGAAAAATTGAACACTGTCGTTGATGCAGTGAAAGGTGTAGGGGACTCTGTCAGCGACTTGAATAGCTCAGTTCGCCGAGTCACCAATTCAATCACTGTCGAAGCCGAGAAGAACAGTGATAAAATAGCCCAAGTCGTTCAATGGAGCAATGTCGCATTCGGCATCATCGGCAAAGTGAAAGATATGAAAGCGGAAAGATCATCAGGATGGACTGTCTATAAACCTGACACTGGACAGAAGAGATTGCCTAGTCCGGATGTACGCTAATATGACCGCCTAAAGGGTAACTTCAATCGGTGGGGTTCCTGCCGCTTGTTAGAAGAACCAATCCTTCATGTACTGTCTGTGGATCCTACACGTAAGCCAAGGTTTAACAGACAGATGATGCGGGAAAAAAACATATAGGAGGAATTCACATGACTGATAAACTAAAACCGAACTATAACGATGCGCAATACGATCACCACTATTACGGGAACCAAGAATATAAGAACACTTTTGGTGAGCCATCCCAGCTGCCTGTTAACTATCCATACCGTTCAAATACGGATGATTTCTATGATAACGACGATTCCGGCGCAGGAAGCTTCCTGTTAGGAGCGCTCGTTGGCGGCGTTATTGGCGCAGCAGCTGCATTATTTTTGGCCCCGAAAACGGGCAGGGAAATGCGCGACGATTTCTCGGAGCAAGCTGTTCAACTGAAAAATAAGGGAATCGAATTGAGTACTGTAGCGAAGGATAAAGCGACAGAAATCACTTCTGTGGCAAAGGAAAAGACTGACGGCTTGACGAAAACGATTCAAGAACAATCCGGCCAGATTGTCGATAAAGTGAAATCGATGGCAAATAAAACCTCTGTGCCAATGGATGATGGAACAGCATCTTCCGAAGGTGAAGAGGCAATCGAATTCGTTGGAACTTCAACGGAGCAGGATAAAAAAGCTGCTGAGGATCAATCGACGAAGAATAGCGATGTTTCCTATGACAATAGTGAGAACTTCGGACAAGATAAAAATGTGAATCAAAACCATATTTCTGTCGAAAAAGAAAAATGATAGTAATAGAGCCAGACAGCCCTGAATGGGTGTCTGGCTTTTTCGTTTCTAGTATTATTAGGTACCAAATCTGATTTCGAGTGCGTCCCCGCTGTAAACCGGATCATTGAAGCCGATCGGCTCTCCGTTGCGTAACAGCTGATAAGAAGTAGATGCAGTTTTTGGCAACGAATAATCGATAAATAGGAAAACGTCACTGAACAGAAATGGCCATTGTACCGTCTCTTGTATGATAAGCTGGTCCCCTGGGCGGACGATTGTGGAAGTATCAACTCGTTGTCCATTCAATAGGATGGAAGCTCCGATGTTCGTCATCGTCACCGGCTCGCCATTGAACGTTATACTCGCTGTTGTAAGAGTGGATTTCTCCAATGAAGAAATGACTTCCCCGACGGAAGGATACGTTTGCGTCCCTAAACGGACTTCATCTCCATCTTTGAGACGATGATCCAATGGGACAGGCATATTTCCAACAATGTATTGCGGAGTCCAGTTTTCCAAAATGACACTTTTATTATTCACGTAAACTTCGAAAGGATCAAAATTTTCAATACCAATTTCTGAAAGCACATCATTCAGTTTCGTTGAATGCGAATAATATATTTCATCTCTATCATTCACAGCGGTATCAAGCCCAACCGGTATGCCATTGCATTCTATACTTGGCAAAATTGTATGTTCACGTCCGTTGATCGTCACTTCGATTGGAGAATAATCACCGATTAAATCGCGGATTGTTGCGGATGCATCCCTTCCATCCAATCCACGTTCCAAAGCAATTTCATCTCCATTCGAAATGAAATCTATCGTGCTGGCGGGTTTCCCGTTCAGCAGTATTATGGAAGGTCTGCCGTGTTCGCCAGGAACCGTCATAAGACCGCCGTTCAATGTAATCGACATCCCTAATCCAGGCTTACCATACAATTGTCTAGCTTTGATATTTGCGGCAAGTAGTGCATCCCCGACCGTCATCTCTTTTAATTCAAACAAGCGGATTGTTTTTTCATTTACAATTACCGACATATAATGGATCGGTGCCCGTCTTGCTGCAATCGCGATGCCGATTGGTGTAACGAGGGCAGGGGTAGAGACGATACCTTCAGATATAGTGACGTCCGACAAAGCATCGAGGCCGCGGATGCCGACACGGTTTTCAGGCAAGTCAAGTCGGATGCTTAATTCCTTTGTCAAAAGAGGAGTAAGACTCCCGCCGCCGACAACCATGACGGCTTGCGGCGACTTACTATTGTTTAGCCTTTTGATTTCTTCTGCGATGCACGATGCCAGTTTCTCGATGGACGGCTTGATGATCGTTATGACTTCCGAAGAGGCCGCTTGCTGTTCAAAACCGAGAATATCGGACACTGTAATCGTTTCTTCTGTTGCAAGAGAGCGCTTTGCAAGTTCAGCGACCGGGAAATCTAGAAGATAATGGTTGCTGAGCGCTTCCGTAATTTCATCCCCTGCGATAGGAACCATGCCGTAGGAGACGACTGTATTATTATTCGTAATGGCAATATCAGATGTTCCCGCACCGATATCGACGAGAGCGACATTCAATCTGCGCATGGAAGGAGGGATGAGAACATTGATGGCGGCAATCGGTTCGAGTGTCAAAGCCTCCATTTCAAGTTCTGCCCGCATCAATGCGGATAGAAGCGACTCAACGACTACGCGAGGGAGGAATGTTGCAATGACTTCGGCTGTTGCGGTTCTGCCGGCCTGATCGATGAGACTGCCAATTTCATCCCCATCAAGCTTATAGTGAAGGACTGAATAGCCGACACAGTAATAATAATCGTCAGTAGTGGATGCAGATGATAATAATTTCTGTTGTGCTTGTTGGACCGCGGCCAATTCAAGCCGGTTTATATCCTCCGAAGTGAAAAGTGATGTCCCTGCAATGTCAATCGTCATCGACCCTTCCATCGTTTTCAACGCACGTCCTGCGGCAGCGACACTCACTTTCTTCAGAGTTCCGTGTCGTTCTTCCAGTATGTACTTTATCTCGGAAATGACGGCGGCGACGCTAACGATATTATGTATTTGCCCATCAATCATCGATCGTTCCTTATGTTCAATCGTAACGAGATCGGCAACGTGATAACGGCCATCCTGTTCAGTCAAGATGATGCCGACGACAGAACGTGTACCGATATCGAGAGCGAAAAGTTTGTTCGACAGAATAACACACCTCTTTTTCGTCAAATACTAAGAAAATTAGACAATTTATAAAAATGACGTGACTTTTCAATTACTTTTCTTTATACTTGGACTATTATATAAAAATGTAACATAGAATTCCGTCTTCGAAAAGGGAATGATATGTGCGGGGAGGAGACATAATGATGAGACAAAATGATTTAGATCAGCTTAGGGGTCAAGTAGATGAGTTAAATACCAAAATATTGGACTTGATCAATGAACGTACATCGGTTGTCCAAGAAATTGGAAGAGTGAAGGAAAAGCAAGGTGTCAACAGATATGATCCGATCCGTGAAAGGGAAATGCTCAACGCCTTGGTCCAATCGAATAAAGGACCGATTCCGAACGGGATTTTAGAACAAATCTTCAAAGGTATCTTCATGTCGGCACTTGAAATCCAGGAAGATGAGCAGCGCAATGCATTGCTTGTTTCCCGTGAACGCAAGCCTGAAGACACGATTGTAGATGTGAATGGACAAAAAATCGGAAATGGGGAACCGACTTTCATTTTCGGTCCTTGTGCCGTTGAATCATATGAACAAGTTCTTGCAGTTGCTCAATCAATCAAGGCGAAAGGGTTGACGATGCTAAGAGGCGGCGCTTATAAACCGCGTACATCCCCTTATGACTTCCAAGGACTCGGCCTAGAAGGCTTGAAAATCTTAAAGCGCGTCGCTGATGAAACAGGCTTGTCGATCGTTACGGAAATCATTACGCCTTCCCACTTGGAAGAAGCGCTCGATTATATCGATGTCATCCAAATCGGGGCGCGCAACATGCAAAACTTCGAATTGCTGAAGGAAGCGGGCATGGTGAATAAACCGGTTCTCCTGAAACGTGGATTGGCGGCGACGATTGATGAATTCATCAATGCAGCTGAGTATATCATTTCCAAAGGGAATAGTCAGATCATGCTTTGCGAACGTGGAATCCGTACATATGAGCGGGCAACACGCAATACATTGGACATTTCTGCAGTTCCAATCTTAAAACAAGAAACACATTTACCTGTATTCGTGGACGTCACCCACTCGACAGGCAGAAAAGACTTGTTGCTTCCGACTGCAAAAGCGGCAATTGCTGTCGGAGCGGACGGTGTAATGGCGGAAGTGCATCCTGATCCGGCAGTTGCTCTATCTGATGCGGCTCAGCAGATGGATATTAAACAGTTCGATGAGTTCTATGCTGAAATTGAAAGATTCATGAACACCCATCAGACTGTCTAAGTTTGTATTATTCTATAAACAACGCCGGACCTTTCAAGGATCCGGTGTTTTGTTTATAATGAAAGTAAGCGAATACATACTGATGGGAAGGAGATTCGTCAATGGCAATTACAATATATGATGTAGCAAGGGAAGCGAATGTTTCCATGGCTACCGTTTCTCGAGTTGTGAACGGGAATCAGAACGTAAAACCTGCAACACGAAAAAAGGTCCTCGAGTGTATCGAACGCCTCGGCTATCGTCCAAATGCAGTGGCGAGAGGGCTTGCTAGTAAAAAAACGACAACGGTCGGTGTCATCGTTCCCGATATTTCAAAAAGCTATTATGCCGAACTTTCCCGAGGCATTGCCGATATAGCGACGATGTATGAATACAATATCATCTTATCCAACTCGGATAAGCGGGCGACAAGGGAAGTTGAGCTATTAGAAGATCATCTTGGCAAACAGGTTGATGGCCTCATTTTCATGAGTGATTCCCTCTCAGAGGAAATAAGATCTGAAATGGCGACGGCAAATGTGCCAATTGTTTTGGCTGGCACGTTGGGGGATGACACAAATTTGCCGACGGTGAACATAGACCACGAGGAAGCGGCGTATGAAGCGGTAAAGAAATTGATAGAAAATGGACATGAGCGTATCGTACATGTGAGCGGACCGATGTCCAGGGATATCAATCGCCTTTGTAAGAAAGTCGGATACGAGAGGGCATTGAAGGAAGCAGGCCTTCCGCTCATTGAGGAGTATTTCATAGAAACGGATAATACGTATGATGACGCTTACGATAAGTGGACCGTTATTCGTGACCTTGAAGAGAAGCCTACCGCCATTTTTGCCGGCAATGATGAAATTGCAGTAGGTGTGTTAAATGGCATTAGGGATGATGGCTATTCGGTGCCGGATGATTACGAAGTGATCTGTTTCCAGCATTCATTGCTGTCACGTGCAGTGAGACCGCAATTGACCGCCATCGTCGTCCCTTTATATGACTTGGGCGCGGTTTCGATGAGGTTATTGACGAAACTGATGAACGGCGAGGAAGTCGATGATGTAAATGTCATTCTGCCGTACCACAAGGAAGCACGCGAATCAACGAAATGAAAAGCTGTTCCGGATAAAATTCCGGAACAGCTTTTTTCTTATTGCTGACTCCTCACAATATGCAAGGCACGTTCGAGCATTTGAGCATTCTTCTCCGTAATTTCCGTTTTCCGTGGAATCGGTTCATACAACGGATCAGGATCCTCCCACGTTTCGATGAAAGGTACAGGGGACTCAGCTTGCCAAGCATTGAGCCATTGTTCTGGCAACCTCCCTGTAGGAACCGGGAATTGCTTCATAGCTAGCCAAATATGCGACCATGCTCTCGGGACAACCCGCCATATATCATATCCGCCTCCGCCGACAGCGATCCATCGCCCATTGCAATAGCGCTCGGCAATTTCACGTGCAACCCGCGGAATTTGTTCATATACTTTCATCGTTCCGTACAAATGGGTAAGGGGGTCGAAATAATGGGCGTCCGCTCCATTTTGGGTCAAGATGACGTCTGGTTTGAAAAAAGCGGCGACCTCTTCAATCGCCGTCTTGTAAATGGTAAGGAACGACTCGTCCTCCGTGAATGCATCAATCGGGAAATTGAAGGAAGTCCCGTAACCTTCGCCATTCCCACGTTCAGTGACAGCACCTGTTCCGGGGAAAAGATATCTTCCGGTTTCATGAATGGAAAGTGTGCAGACGTTCGGGTCGTCGTAGAAGGTCCATTGCACGCCGTCGCCATGATGAGCATCTGTGTCGATATAGAGCACACGAGCGCCGTATTTCTTCTGAATATATTTGATGGCGACCGAGCTGTCGTTATACACGCAGAATCCAGATGCCTTTCCTTGGAATCCATGATGGAGTCCGCCACCCAAGTTCAATGCGTATTTCGCCCTTCCTTCCATCACTTCGTCGACTGCTGTCAACGTCCCACCGACAAGCATGGCACTCGCTTCGTGCATATTCGGGAAGATGGGGGTATCTTCCGTTCCGATGCCATAAACGGAACCGATATCTTCACTAATGAGTCCCCGGCCCGCTCGTTTCACAATGTCGATGAACTTCGCATCATGGACCAATAATAATTCCTCATCAGTCGCGGTTCTCGGGATGATAATGTCATCATCGGAGATGGCATCGCTTTTCTTCAAAAGGTCCAATGTCAATACAATCCTTTTCTGATTAAAGGGGTGGGTGTCCGAAAATGAATAGCCAAGTTGTTCTTCAGAAAAAATGAATACAGCGTCCTTCTTCATAGGTCAATGCCAGGTACATTCGGCCACAGGACTTCAAATCCATTTTTACGCAAGCCATTTATGACATTGAGCGGATTCATCGTCTTGACGCGAATGACAAGAATTTTATTATCTTCGTTTTCCTTATCGGGGTACACGAGAACACTTTGCACATTCAATTTATGCTCATGGAACACTTTGGACACTTCAAAGAGGATGCCGGGTATATTCGGGACACGCACTTCAATCTGGGATCCTGGCTGATGAACCCCGGTCAATTCGATATACTTATACAATAAATCCGTCTCCGTCAGGATGCCGACGAGCTTACCGCCCGAGACGATCGGAAGACAGCCGATTTGGTTATCATAAAAAATGACCGCGGCCTCTTCGACAAAATCCATTGGATGGCCGCTAATTGGATTTTTCGACATGATTTCAGATAAAGGTACATTGAAAACGGTTACATCACAAGAGTCGGAATAGAGGGAAGGGACCACTTCTTTCAGATCCCGGTCCGTCACGATGCCGACGAGCCCTTTAGCATCCGAAACGATCGGGAGATGCCGAATTTTATTTTCCTGCATAATTGTCAAGGCATCTCTCACAGTATGTTCTTGTGTAAGGGAGATGACTTTCCTTTTCATAATCTCTTCAATTAACACTAGAATAACCTCCCATCAATACATGAAACGGTTCATGAAACGTAGACTGTCAAACTGTTGGACTGAGTCTTGATCGACTCTTTTGCCGATTCTCGCCATGAGGCAATTCGCGGGATGCGAGCTGATCTCGGGGTCATCGGTTGCATAATATTCCAACCCGCCTGCATTCATCATCTTCTCCATCACTTTCCGGTATTCCCACACGTTCAGTTTCGTCCCTTTTAAATCCCAATGCCAATAATATTCGGTCGTGATAATAATATAATCCTCCATTGCATCATCCATCATGGACACTTCGAGCAATGCCTTCCCAACTCCACCGCCCCTATATTTAGGAATCACCTCGATCGCCCCCAACTCGATGAGATTCTCCATCTTGCCTTTCGACCATCTCTCGAGGGGATCGGGATACAAATAAGTCACATACCCGACAATTTGGTTCATATCGCGTACGATGATTATTCGTCCTTCCGGAAGATCGGCGATTTCGATCAGTGCTTTATGCTGCTGCTCAGGCGGTCTGAAAGCAATCAAGTCTTCATGGAAATCTAAGTTGGCGAATTCGTTGCCAGGAATCGGTCCTTCTATGACGAGGTTGCCATTCTTATGTTTCAGTTTCATCGCATTATACGTTTTCCTATGCTCCAAACTTATCACCGTCCTACAAATAAATAGATCTTATTCTTAGTATACAACAATTATGTTAGAGCAGAGAACTTCTTGATGGATAATTAATCAACAATACTAAAAATATGAATTTGTTAGCAAATAAAGAATGAATAATGTAGAATAAGAGAGGTAAATGTTCGACGAAAGGGTGATAGGAATGGAAAACAACATCTTACCTGTAATGCAGGGGGACTATCAATTACAGGATTATGACCAAACGGCGAAGGATTTTAAATGGTCTGAAGTAGAGAAGGAGTTCAGCTGGCATGAGACCGGGCTTATTAACATCGCGCACGAGGCTGTGGATCGTCATGCGAATTCCTATCGGAAAAACAAAGTTGCTCTTTTTTACAAAGATGCGAAACGCAAGGAAGCGTTTACGTATAATGAAATGAAAAGAATGTCCAATAAAGCGGCAAATGTAATGACGAACCATTCGGCGTTGGAAAAAGGGGACCGTATTTTCGTTTTCATGCCACGCTCGCCAGAGTTGTACTTCGCGATACTTGGGGCATTGAAGATGGGGACGATTGTTGGACCGCTTTTCGAAGCGTTCATGGAAGGGGCGGTCTATGACAGGCTTTCCGACAGTGAAGCGAAAGCGATTGTGACAACGCCTGAATTGTTGGACAGGATTCCTGTAGACAAATTGCCACACTTGAAGACAATCTTTCTAGTTGGCGAAAATATTGAAGAAAATGATAAGTATATAGATTTCAATAAACATTTGAAAAAAGCTTCTCCGTACTTCCAAGTAGAGTGGTTGGATCGGGAGTCTCCGACGCTGCTCCATTATACGTCCGGCTCCACCGGCAAACCGAAGGGCGTTCTGCATGTGCAGGAAGCGATGGTGCAGCAATTGCAGACAGCACGTTGGGTATTGGATTTAAAGGACGAAGACGTTTTTTGGTGTACTGCGGATCCCGGTTGGGTTACAGGGACGGCGTACGGGATCTTTGGTCCGATGCTAGCAGGTGCGACATCGTTGATTGTCGGAGGAAGATTTTCCACAGATAGTTGGTATGAATCCATTCAAGAGTATGGCGTAACGGTTTGGTATAGTGCGCCGACAGCTTTCAGGATGTTGATGGGCGCGGGTGCGGGTCCATTGGAGAAATATGATCTATCATCCTTGCGTCATATTTTGTCAGTCGGAGAACCGTTGAACCCTGAAGTTATCCGTTGGGGGATGGAAGTGTTCAAGCTACGGATCCATGATACTTGGTGGATGACGGAAACAGGGGCGCAAACGATCTGTAACTTTGGATCATTGCCAATCAAATTGGGTTCTATGGGGAAAGCTGTTCCGGGCATCGAAGCGGCAATCGTCGATGATCGCGGGCAAGTGTTGCCTCCGAATCGGATGGGCAATTTGGCCATAAAAAAAGGATGGCCAGCAATGATGCGGCAAATTTGGAATAACCCTGAGAAGTATGACTCGTATTTCTTGAATGATGAATGGTATGTTTCCGGAGATTCAGCTTATATGGACGAGGACGGCTATTTCTTTTTCCAAGGGCGAGTCGATGATGTTATCATGACGAGCGGAGAACGAGTAGGACCCTTTGAAGTGGAAAGCAAATTGCTGGAGCATCCAGCGATTGTAGAGGCGGGTGTCATCGGAAAACCCGATCCGGTCCGCGGTGAAATCATAAAGGCTTTTGTCGCACTACATGAAGGATATGAGCCTTCCGAAGAACTTGAGGAAGACATCAAGCAATTCGTCAAAAAGGAACTGGCAGCACATGCGGCGCCAAGGGAAATCGAATTTAAGGACAAGCTGCCGAAGACGAGAAGCGGTAAAATTATGCGTCGTGTATTGAAAGCATGGGAACTGAACTTGCCGACAGGCGACTTATCGACGATGGAAGACTGAAAACAGATTAGAAAAGGGACTCCCGGTTTGTGGGAGTCCCTTTCTAGTTGACCAATTAATCATTCTCATCATCGTCTGAAGGAGGATTGTTACCGCCTCCGTTATTTTCGCTATTTCCATTACCGTTGTTTCCATTATTTCCGTTGTTCCCGGCGTTGCCGCCATTTCCGTTTTCATTGCCATTATTGCCGTCGCTGTTACCGTTGCCATTGTCTTCATTTCCTGGTGGTGTAGTCGGTGGTTTATTCTCGTCATCCGGCGTTTCGGTCGGTGGCGGTTCCGGACTATCGACGATTACGATGTTAGAGCCTCCGGATAAAAGTCCGGTAATATCGACTGCTCTTACGTAATAATCACCAGGGCTGACAGCGAGAGAATTTGCAGATCCATCAATGATTGTCGCAATTCGTTCGTTGTTCCGGTAAACATAATAACCAATGACATCATTGGAAGGGGATTCCGACCAAACCAATGTCGATCCGTTAAGCGATGCGCTAACTCCTCCCGGTGCAGCATCGTCAGCAGGGAAAGTTGCACCCGATACGACGCTGGAAGAGAACGCGGATATGGAAGGGAACAACTTCGAAGCATCTCCGCCCCAAGGTCCTAGCATCCTGTCGATAAATGCCTGGTTGACCCCTGTTCCACCTGAAACGATAAACTCTGCTGGCGTCGAAGGAAGCGCCATGTATCGGCTGCCTTTGACAGAGACATAGGATGCATTAATTATGCTGTCATCTGGTTCAGTAGGCAACATCACTTTTTTATTGAATAAGTCAGACCTGACCAATCCCGCTGAAGTACATGCAGCAGACGGAGCCAATCCGGATATTCCACAGAAAGGTTTCGAAACGACGCCTTTCGGCTGTTTAAACGTGCTGGCTGCACCGATTATATCCGGTCTTACTTTGTTCGCAGCATTCATCAGCCTGCCGAATAGCATTGTAGTACGTGTGGTCGGGTGCATTTGCCCTGATCCGCGTGTATACAGTTTCCGTGTTTGGTCGTAATAGCCAAACCATAGCCCCATTGAAATGTTCGGGTTATAACCGACAAGCCAAGCATCCGCATATTTATTCGTTGTTCCTGTCTTTGCGGCCAAATCGGTTTTGAAATTCATGAAGCTAGGTAACTGCTGACCTGTTCCTCCAGGCTTTAGAACATCCCGGAGCATATCTGTAACGATATAAGATGTTTCTGGACTGAATACGTCGACAGGTTTTATTTCATGTTGATAAACAACATTACCTGACATATCCTCGATTCGTTCGATGATATACGATTGGATGAACTTGCCGCCGTTTGCGAACGTGGCGAATGCATTCGTGTTTTCTTCAACACTAACTCCGATCTTCATACCTCCGAAAGAGGTGGAATAGTTTGTGTAGTCTTCCTTATGAAGCTTGGTGAAATTCATCTTCTCCAAAAACTCTGCAGGGCGCCTATCCACAATTTCCCTATATAATCGGGCTGTTGGCAAGTTCAGTGATTCCGCCAATGCTTTCCTCGCCGGGATAATCCCGTTTTCCACATCGGCATTATAGTTTGAAGGACTCCACGTATCACTTCCGTCCGGTACTTCGAATTTGACATCGACGACCGGGCTTCCTGCGCCAATAACACCATATTCAATCGCTGGTGCATAGACAAGGAGCGGTTTCATCGACGAGCCGTTTGGCCGATGAGCTTGTGTAGCATGGTTCGTAGCTATCAGTTGGTGATCACGTCCTCCGATAAAGGAAAGAATCTTTCCAGTACTATTTTCAATCATAATAGCTCCGACTTGAACAGGGTCATCTTTCAGAATAATCTCCCCGGTACTGTAATCCTTCTCTTCGCGTGTATATGTGAACCCGTAATGCTCGAATTCCTGAGCGATTTTATTCATTTCATCATAAAGATCCTTTTCGACAGTCGAATAAATTCTATATCCGCCTGTCCGCATTTCGCGCTCTGCAAGAATCTCGTATTTTTCCTGTACCTTAACATCATCCTCAACCCGTTCTGGGTCGATGCCATCCTTTTCCGCCAAGATCTTCGCTAAAATTTCGATCGTTTCCTTTTGAATTTCCTGTGTCAAATAAGGGTATCTTTCGGTTGCACGTTCCGTCTTTTCACGGAAATCTTTTGTAATATCATAAGCGATTGCTTCTTCATATTGCTTATCTGTAATATAGCCGGTTTCCTTCATGCGGAAAAGGACCGTTTTCATCCTATCGATTCCAGCTTTAATATTTTCATCATTTTTCAAGCCGCCGCCATAATAGCTGCCCTTAAATGGTGTATACGCAAACGGGGCTTGCGGAATTCCTGTGATATACGCTGCCTGGGGAAGGTTAAGTTCTTTTGCAGTCACACCAAAAATACCTTCTGCTGCAGTTTCGATCCCCGCAATATTTTGTCCCATTGCATTTCTTCCATATGGAATGATATTTAAGTAGGCTTCTAGAATTTCCTCTTTATCCATGAAGTGTTCAAGCCGCATGGCGAGAAGGATTTCTTTTGCCTTCCGCTCATAGGACACTTCATTCGTCAATATCTGGTTTTTGATCAGCTGTTGGGTGAGCGTTGAACCACCCGTCTGACTGGATGAATTCGTCACATCTTGAAACAGTCCGCGGAAAATCGCTTTTGGGACGATCCCTTCATGTGTTTCAAAATACTCGTCTTCCGTCGCCAAAACGGCATCGATGACGAAAGGAGAAACATCCTTCAATGTCGTCTCTTTCCGTTCGATATCTGCATTTACTTTCCCTAAATAAATATCATTGGCAAAATAAATTTCCGAAGTCTCTTCATAATTGAAAATATTCCCCCGCATTTCAGCTTTGGTTCGGAGTGGTTCCTTTGCAACGAGTGATGCAAAATAACCGGCACCGACTGAGGCGGCAAATACGCCAAGTGTCAAACCGAAGACGAGGAAGAGGAGAAAGAGGTTCCAAATGACTCCGGATGTAATTCGAACTCCCTTTGCCCATCTTTTTTTCTTTAACGTTTCAAATTTCTCTTCTATAAGATCTATCCTGTTTTTACGTTTTTCGCTCAAGTTTTCATCCCCCCTAAAATCCTTCCTATTATAGCACATTTCGTGGAAATCAATAGAAAATGTTTGACAAACCGATATTTTAGACTACAATAAGACTTATATCATTTTTCACATGGTGAGGAAGCCGGAGTAGGAACGGTCGAGCCGTCTAGAGAGGCAGCGGTTGGTGGAAGCTGTCCGGTACATCGTTTGCGAATTACAGCTTAGGAGTGTGACGCGTACGCAGCGATAATGCGTCTTAAAGCGGAGAGTTTTAATATTCTCAAGCCGGGTGGTACCGCGTTAGTTGACATTGTGTCTAACGTCCCTGCATGATTCATTTGAATCGTGTAGGGGCTTTTTTTACTTTATTGGAGGGATTATGATGAAGAACGGATTGCTGGAAGACTTGAAATGGAGAGGCCTGCTGTATCAGCAGACGGATGAGGAAGGCCTTGAAAAAGTATTGAATGAGGAAAAGATTTCATTGTACTGCGGTGTCGATCCGACAGCGGACAGCATGCATATCGGTCATGTCGTCCCGTTATTGACGTTGCGTCGCTTTGCAATGCATGGCCATCGTCCAATCCTTTTGGTCGGCGGGGCGACAGGGATGATCGGAGATCCGTCTTTCCGTGCCGATGAACGTCAGCTCCAAACGGAAGAGCAAGTAGAGCAAAATGTCGCAGGTTTGCGAAAGCAACTGGAAAGATTATTTGATTTCAACGAAGATGGCGGTGCAATCCTCGTCAACAATAAAGACTGGATTGGAAAGATGAGCGCCATTGAATTTCTTCGAGATTTTGGAAAGTTGCTTAGCGTCAATTATATGCTTGCTAAAGAGAACGTTTCCTCAAGGCTTGAAACAGGGATTTCCTTTACGGAATTCTCATATATGCTCATTCAAGGTGCCGACTTCAATCATTTGTACAATAACTATGGCTGCCGTGTACAAATCGGAGGATCCGACCAATGGGGCAATATTACAACAGGTCTTGAAATTATCCGCAAGACACATGAGGAAGAAGCGAAGGCGTTCGGCATTACGATTCCACTCGTCACAAAATCGGATGGAACGAAATTCGGAAAAACAGCTGGCGGATCGGTATGGCTGGATGCAGCAAAAACTTCCCCTTATGAGTTCTACCAGTTCTGGATCAACACTGCCGACGCTGATGTTATTAAGTATTTGAAAATCTTCACATTCATGGATCGTGAAGCGATTGAAGCGTTGGAAGTTTCCGTGCAGGAGGAACCGCATCTCCGCAAGGCGCAGCAAGCGCTTGCTGAAGAAATGATGCGTCTCATCCATGGCGAGGAAGCGCTCGACCAGGCAATTCGCATCTCAAAAGCATTGTTCAGCGGGGACTTGAAAGCGTTGACTGTTGAGGAAATGAAAGACGCATTCAAAGATGTGCCAACGGCCGAAATGGAAAAGGTGGATAAAAACATCGTCGACTTCATCGTTGAGGCAGGTGTTTCGCCGTCCAAACGCCAAGCCCGTGAAGACGTGACAAACGGCGCCATTTCGCTGAACGGAGAAAAAGTGACGGATATTGCATACGAAGTCACAGCGACAGACCGTTTGGATGACGTGTTCACGATTGTCCGTAGAGGGAAGAAAAATTACAAAATGGTGAAATTCGTTTAACGCAAAAGGCCATCCTTTACTTCAAAGGATGGCCTTTTCTTATTTTACGCTTTCATCTTCGCTGCCGCTTTTTTCCGTGGCGCGGGCTTCTTCTTTTTCGTCTTATCGAGCGACGCTTGCAACGCCGCCATCAAATCGGTTGTATTGGAAGGGGAAATTGCCTGTTTCTCAGTTTTAGCAACAGTGATATTGCCTGCTTTTTTCTCTTCAATTAATTCCATTAGTGCTGTTCTATACTCATCCGTATATTTCTCGGGATCGAATGCAGTCGTCAATTGATCGACTAACAGAAGTGCTGTATCGAGTTCCTTCTTCACGACAGTGTCCTCTTCTGGAATATTCGGGACTTCCTGTACATTACGAACTTCATCAGGGAAGTGGATCGTTTCCATTAACAAAGCATCTTTATATACCCGGACGACGGCCAATTGCTCCTTCGAGCGGATGATGATCTTTGCCACTCCAATTTTTCCGGATTCCTTTAAAGCTTGCCGCAATAAAGCATAAGCCTTACCACCGTTAGCGTCAGGAGCCATGAAATAGCTTTTTTCGAAATAGATGGGATCAATTTCCTCCAGCTTTACAAAATCAATGATTTCAACGGCTTTGTCCTCATTTTCCTTCTTCAGCTTTTCAAGCTCTTCATCATCGAGCACGACGAACTTGTTTTTCGTATACTCATACGCTTTCACGATTTCTTCGCTTTTCACTTCTTTATCGCAAATTGGGCATACTTTCTGATAACTGATTGGAGAATGGCACTCCTTGTGAAGTTGTCGCAATTTAATATCGTTGTTTTCAGTCGCCGCATGAAGCTTAATCGGAATATTGACGAGTCCGAAACTGATGCTGCCTTTCCAAATTGTATGCAATGAAATCACCCGCTTTTCTTCTTAGTATGGAAAGCTCGACTCGTTCCTATGTATACGAAATTCAATCCGTCAAACACTAAACAAAAACCATTACCTAAAGTAATAAAAATTTGGAGCGATAATTATGAAACCGATGTTGATGATGGATGCAGAGGAAATTCCTGTAGGGAAGGATTGGATATACGAAACGAAGTACGACGGATTCAGAGCAATCCTTATATGGGATGAAGAAGGAATTCGGCTTTTTAGCAGAAATGAAAAAGTACTGAACGATATCTTCCCGGAGATTATTGAGGAATGCCATCGTATTGAACATTTGATCAAGCCTTTTCTTCCAATTGCCTTTGACGGGGAATTGGTCTGTTTACAAAACGATTTCAGCAGTGAATTTTCAATCGTGCAAACGAGGGGACGGATGCGGAAGAAAGAAGTGATCGATCAACATTCGAAAATTTTTCAGTGCCAATATATCGTCTTCGATCTTTTGTCTGTGAAGGGGAAGGATGTAACCGCCTCTGCGCTGGACAAGAGGAAGGCGCAATTGAAGAAGTGTTTTGAACAGATTGGACTGCCGATTACCGTCCAATATCGCCACGAAAGTTTAATTCAATTAATAGAAACGTTTACAGACGGCAATGAAATATGGAATTATATCCGGCATAACAATGGGGAAGGGGCGATTGCCAAACGGAGGAAAAGTGTCTGGAGTAATGAAAAAAGAACGAATCAATGGTTGAAAGTGAAGAACTGGCGATTGGTCACAGTCATTATTACGAAATATGAACAGGTAAATGGATTTTTCACAGGCGCCATTTATAGAGAAGGTCACCTTATTGAGATAACAACATTCAAGCATGGAATGACAGACGAGGAAATGAAGACCCTTAGTGAATTGTTTCTAGCAAACGGGAAAAATATCGGGGATTCTACTTATGAGATTGCGCCATCGATCTGTGCGAACATAAATTGCATCAGCTTTGATGGGAAACATCTACGGGAACCGAGGTTCCATTCCTTTCAATTTGAAGTGAATGCAGAAGAGTGCCAGTGGCGGCGATTGCTTCGACAGGTGAACCCGATTCCTGAGCAAGTACAAATTACGCATCCAGACAAACCGGTTTGGCCGAGGGAAAGCTTGCAGAAGGATGACTACTTGCTGTACTTGCAAATGGCGGCACCTTTCATGCTTCCGTTTCTCAAAGAACGCCATCTAACCTTGATCCGTTTTCCTCATGGTGTGCCGGGCGAGATGTTTTATCAGAAAAGCGTTCCCGACTACGCACCTGATTTTGTCCAGACGTCAAAAGATGAGGATATTGACTATATCGTTTGCAATGACATAACGACATTGCTATGGCTGGGGAATCAGCTTGCACTAGAATACCACATTCCGTTTCAAACGATCGACACGACAATGCCGACAGAAATCGTCTTCGATTTGGATCCGCCCTCAGTGAAAGAATTCTCACTCTCCGTAGAAGCGGCAGTGCGCATGAAGGCGATCTTCGACCGGTTCCAACTGACTTCATTCATTAAAACATCCGGCGGCAAAGGGCTTCAATTATATATCCCGCTCCCTTTCAATACATTCACTTATGAAGATACCCGCCTCTTCACAAAGTTCGTCTCTGACTTCCTTTGCGACCAAGAGCCGCAATGGTTCACGACTGAACGCTTGAAAAAGAACAGGGGAAACAAACTTTATTTGGACTATGTGCAACATCACGAAGGAAAAACGATCGTCGCTCCATATTCACCGAGAGGAAACGAACTGGCGACAGTCGCAACTCCATTGAACTGGGATGAAGTTGGAGCTTCATTACGGCCGGAGCAGTTTACAATCAACAGTGTAATGGAACGGATGAAAACGATTGGAGACCCTTTCCGTGAATTCAGGAAAGTGGGGAATACACAACCGTATGCAGTTGTGCTTGAACAGTTGAAGGCGTTACTGGAGGGAAAATAATCCCGCTATTGCAAAAGCGATAGCGGGGGAGATCTGAGTGAGCGGGTAGTGAGAAGTATACTTTGCTAGTATTCTATATTCTTGGATCATTATTTACAAAAGGCTGAATTTTATGATAAGGTTTACTGTATATTGCTATGATTATATAAGGCAGTGATAGTTTGGCATATCTTATTATAGAGGAGGGGTATTTTGGAAGTGCCGTTAATTTTAACTCAGTTTTTAGATAATGCCGTGAAACTCTATGGGGATAAAAAAGCAATTATCTCTGATGACCGAGTTTTTACTTATCGAGAGATGAATGAACGAGTCAACCAGTTGTCAAATGGCCTTCGCACATTAGGTGTAAAAAAAGGAGATCGAGTGGCATTTCTGGCGCCAAATAGTGTAGAAATGCTGGAAGGCTTCTATGGTGTGTTTCAGCTAGGGGCAATCATGGTGCCTTTGAATATTCGCTTAAAACCGGAGGATTATCTCTTTATTTTGAATCATAGTGAATCCAAGGTTTTGTTTGTTGATCAGGACTTATACCATTTAATCCTTCCTATTAAAGAAAAGCTTGAGACCGTTGAAGAGATTATTGTGCACTACTATGATGGCACCTGTGATGAAGTAAACTACGATGAATTTTTAAAGGGGCATTCCGCAAAAGCTTTCAATCGGGAAACTTTAGAAGAAACCGATGTATGTAGCTTGCTTTATACGAGTGGAACAACCGGCAATCCAAAAGGTGTAATGTTGACGCATCGCAACAATTATATCCATGCATTAACGTGTATGCATCACTTACGGGTTACCGATGAAGATGTTCTTGCACATGTGTTGCCAATGTTTCATGTCAACGGCTGGGGCTCGCCATTTTACTATACTGCAAACGGAGCAACACAAGTCTGTTTAAGAAAAGCTTCTCCAGATAGTATTTTTGAAGCGATTGAGAAACATGGTGTTACCGTAATGCATATGGCTCCGACGGTGTTGAATTCATTAATACAACATTACGATAAGCATCATCCGGAAATTGAGCAAAACATTCGTGCATTCATTGCAGGATCGGCACCACCAACAGCATTTGTCACTAGAGTGGAAGAGGAGCTAGGCTGGGAGTTTATCCAAGTGTACGGCATGACGGAATCTAGTCCGTTAAGTACCATCTCTAGAATCCGCTCCCACTTCAAAGATTTTTCAAGAGAAGAAGAGTCTCGAATAAAAGCAAAAACCGGATACCAAATGATTGGCACAGATGTAAAAGTCGTTAATGAATTAGGAGAAGAAGTAGCCTGGAACGAAAAAGAAATTGGTGAACTTATTGTCCGCGGAAATGGCGTCATGAAAGGCTATTGGAAAAATGAAGAAGCGACAATGGAAGCCATTCGTAATGGCTGGCTCTATACCGGGGACATGGCTACTGTAGATGAGTATGGACATATTGGAATCGTAGATCGGAAAAAGGATGTCATTATCTCTGGCGGTGAAAATATTTCTTCCATTGAAGTTGAGGGTGTCTTATACGACCATCCAGCTATCCTGGAAGCTGCGGTCATTGCAGTTCCCCATGAAAAATGGGGGGAGACGCCTCATGCTTATGTCGTTTTACGTCCGGGGCAAGGAGCGACAGAAGAAGAACTAATTCAATTCTCGAGGGATAAGCTAGCTCATTTTAAAGCGATTACGGGAGTCACCTTCGTAGACGAACTTCCTAAAAATGCTTCCGGTAAGATTTTAAAAGTTCAGCTGCGTAACAACTACTGGGAGTCGGTTGGAAAAGCGGGGAGATTTGTTAACTGAACCAATAAACAAAAAACTAGAGCCCTTGAAACGTTGATATAACGACATTTCAAGGGCTTATTGTATGCTAACATGCAAACTAAAAAGATTAACGAGTGTAATGCGCGATTTTTCCAAAACTTATCAACATCCTTTTCACTTTGAAAAACGCAGGTGGGGGCAGTTTCTTACATCACCCCTAAAAAGCCTTTGACAGGTTTAAATTACTTTTAATTGTTTTATCCAGTCTTCACGATGTGACCACTCAAGAATTTCTATATTGTAGTTCCTAATTGGTTCAATGAATTTTGGAGAAATGGCTGTCTCAGTATCGTTTGCAAGCACGAAAAAATCAGCATTGGGTCTCGTTTCTCTTACATCGATAAAAGGAAACAGTGCTGGTTTGTAGTTATCTGATTTGGGCGAATTTACAATGTAAATAAGTTTTTCTTTAATGCCTTTCCAATGAGGAATTACAAAATCAAAGTTCTGTTGATTACCTGATCTTCCTGTAAAACCTAAATTAGGGGTGAATATAACATCCTTTTCAATAAAGTAGTTTTCTACTTCTTCGAAAAAAATGTTTGTAACCATATTTCTTGATGTCAACAACATATCGAAAATTCTTAAAATACATTGGAGTAGGTTGTTTTGCTTTTGTGGAAGTGCTTCAATTGTCGGTACCGTGAGGAACAATTCACCAGTGTCTTTGTCGTGAGACACTCCAAAGATACACAATGTGCTATCAAAATAAGTTGTTCGATTTTTACTTCCTTTTATGAAGACTCCCCGCATTTCCAATTCGTTTAATGTATTTCCGTCATCAGTTAGTCTATAGGTGCCTGTTGGTTTCTTTTCAAGGAAGACTTGGATGAAATCATGATTGATATCTACAAAAGGAGTAGTAATTTCAACGAAATCTTCAATTTGAGAAAAATTTAAATGTGATTTATTCCAATCCTCATAGGCTTTCTTTAATTGATCTATCATTGAAATTACCTCCTTTCATAGAAGTTCCATTTGATGCTTAAAATTATAATCCTCGATATTCGAGACGTTACAACGTTTCAGGAAACGGTTCAAGATAGTCACAAGGTCCTTTAACTCTTGATCCGTTAAACACATATTAGCATATTCCTCATTTAAAGGATATGCGATTGACATGCCGAATATTTCGTGCGCTACATGGATATGTGGACAAGGAATTATTTGGCTCGCGTAAGGAAAATCCCCATCCGGATTAGCATGGTCAGGACCAAGGATATCTAATCTTAACAATGGCCTAGATCGATAATTATCACTGGATAATTGGAGAGTGAATTTTGGACTTTTATTCCCTTTTCTATTCAACACAATTGTAAAGTTCGTTCGAATGCTCTTTAACTGTAGATAATCTTGTAAACCTTTTTCAGGAATATCTATATTCTTATTATCCGACAGTATCATTTTCAACGAACTGATAAGTTCATTGATTTTTTGTTGATCCATAATTTCCATTCCCCCTAAACAGAACTGAAATTTTATAGGTAAACATTAACATCTATGAAAATATACCTGTCCAATTTGTGTTAGATATAACTTTAGCTTCAATTCTTTTTAAGTCCAATATAGCTAATGGAAATGGAAAATTAAACATTAAATTTCAATTAATTTTGAAAATACTTACATTTTTTTATAAACTTGTGAGTAAAGTTGTGATGAATAATGTTAATCTTTCGTTGATATAGAGAGAAAGGGAATTGTTAGATAATTCCTGGATTGAAGCGGAAGGCGGCGACTCCTGCGGGAAAGCGGGACAGGGGAGACCCCGGAGGGAGCGCAGCGACTGAGGAGGCTCACCGCCCGCCCGCGGAAAGCGTCCGCCTGTAGCGGAAATCCGGTTCGATGGAAATATTCGGCTTTGATAAAACGTGAAAACGCAAAAAAAACCCCGAAATTGCAAATGCAATCTCGGGGTTTTCATAAGGAAGCGATTAACGAGAGTAGAACTCAACGATAAGAGCTTCGTTAATTTCAGCAGC
Organism: Sporosarcina sp. Marseille-Q4943; assembly: GCF_943736995.1. GTDB lineage: Bacteria > Bacillota > Bacilli > Bacillales_A > Planococcaceae > Sporosarcina. The sequence goes on from NZ_CALSFT010000002.1 coordinate 1,152,200, forward strand.
AAGTTCGCTGCGCTCTGGGTAGCGTACGAATGTACCGACTTTAGTGTCAGCGTTGAATGAAACGTACTCAGGAACATAGTTGTTCACTTCTAGAGCTTCGTTTACAACATCCAAGTTTTGAGATTTCTCACGAAGTGAGATCTCTTGACCAGGTTTTACGCTGTAAGATGGGATGTCAACGCGTTTACCGTCAACCAAGATATGACCGTGGTTAACAAGTTGGCGAGCTGCACGGCGAGTGCGTGCAAGACCCATGCGGTATACGATGTTGTCAAGGCGAGTTTCAAGAAGAATCATGAAGTTCTCACCATGTTTACCAGGCATTTTACCAGCTTTGTTGAAAACAGTTTTAAACTGACGCTCGTTCACGCCGAACATGAAACGAAGTTTTTGTTTTTCTTGTAATTGCAATCCGTATTCGGAAAGTTTTTTACGTTGAGTAGGACCGTGTTGTCCCGGTGCGTAAGGGCGTTTTTCGATTTCTTTTCCAGTTCCGCTTAGCGAGATGCCAAGACGACGGGAAAGTTTCCAAGATGGACCTGTATAACGAGCCATGAAAGACTCCTCCTCTGTTTTGGTTTTATTTTGTTGTAAAATAAGAACCAGATGTATTCAATCCGTGTGCCATTCTATTATCTTGCATCCTCGCCTCAGCAGCCTCAAGGTTACACGATGCACCTTACTGAAAGGAATAGACTGAACAACAGGGATCATACAACTGCTGCAACTATTTTACACAAGGAATATCATAACAATTATTCGAATATGAGTCAAGCTCTTTTCATCCTGAACCAAATATAAGAGAGAACTCGATTGAAAAGCTGTAAAAAATAGGTTTTATGTATTAGAATATAAGTATAGGTATAAATTACGAGGGATGCAAAATGAGGGTGATGGCAAATGAACGATCATGAATTGATATTATATGAAGTGAAATGTGCCGTATTTGATTTACTATCGAATCTGAACGATGAAAGACCTCTGGAAGACAAGCTTGTACAATTCAAAGAGCTATTCATGAACCAATTCGAAATAAAGGATGCTGCAATCCTCCTGTATGATAATAACCGTTTCGTGCCGCTGTTCGATAGTGAGACCACACAGAAAAGTTGTGCGTTGTGTCATGAAACTTACACTAAAGACCATCCAATCTTCAACGTGTCGTTCATGTCCCACGCTTCTGGCAGGGAATATAATTTCGCTGACGACTCGCTCATCATAAGGGATATCCATCTTGCTCCTCTTGGCGCTCTGCTGTTCAAAGCGAGTGAAAAATGGCATGCCTTCGCCTTGACGGATCATTTGAAGGATTTGAAGAAAGTGTTCGGCACGTTCATTAGCCAAGCCGTCAAAATGCATGAGCTCTCGGTAAATGAAAAGACTTATCGTCATTTATTCGAAGTGGCCGAGCTTTTCAACTCCACGATGGAAAGTGATGTCATCCTAGAAGGGCTTATGGAAGCGGTAACCGAATCATACCCGGTTTATGATGTACATCTTCTCCTTTCGAATGAACAGAAAGGGAAAACGAATGAGTATAGTTTGTTTGATTATGCGAACGAGAGGGCATCCGCTGTCGACGCCTTCCTGTCAGGGGATTTGACAATTGAAAACGCTTCGGATATTTCAAGCGTCCTCATGAATGCGCCAATTCGTGGAAGACAGGGGATTTACGGTGTTTTACAGATCACTGCCCCGAAAGACACGGAATTTACAGTGACGCAGAAGAGTTTTATACGATCAATAGCGAATGCTGCGGGTAGTGCACTTGAAAATGCGAGTCTTTACGACCAATCCCATCGGCTCGTCGACGATTTGCGTTTAGTGAATGAAGCTTCAAGGAAGTTAAACAACAATTTGGAGCTTGACGAAATGATTGCCTATCTCAAAGACCAATTTCTGCACGCTTTTTGCCCGAACGAAATGGCATTTGTTTTTTATGATGATCAACGCAGCTTTTCCATTTCCCCGTCTAGTACGTCATTTTTCACTAGTGAAGCTGGGAAGAAATATATAGATTCAGTTTCGGCCCGTTTATGCAAGGGGGAAGAAGCGGTTTTTGACGCGAATACAAAAATATGCCCAGATGGTGTCTATAACTATAAATCCATTGTCGCCCTCCCAATAAGCAATGGTGGTGAAATGATCGGATTCGTCATTCTCATGCACCGGGAAGAGTACTTTTTCTCATTTGACAGTTTCAAATTGATGCGCTCGCTCATCCGCCATTCATCGCTCGCGATATCGAACATTATGCTGCGCGATCAATTGCAGGAACTTGTCAATAAAGATCATCTGACAAAATTATTCACCCGTTCGTATTTAGATGAAATTGTCAACTCTACCATGGAAAAAGAGGAATGCGGAGTCTTCATCTTAATGGATGTCGATGACTTCAAGTTGGTTAACGACTCCTATGGTCATACGACGGGAGATTTAGTGTTGCAGCAAATCTCGGCCTTTATTCTGTCGAAAGTGGAAGGCCGAGGGATTGCTAGCAGGTGGGGCGGTGAGGAAATTGCCATCTTTGCCCCTTCGGCAACGGTCGACGAAGGTGTCGATTTAGCCCGGCAACTTGTGGAGGGAATCCCTGGAGCAACCGATCCGAGCGTAACGGTATCAATTGGTTTGAGCGGCTGGTCTCCAGAAGACGGTAAGTCTTATAAGGAGCTTTTCCAATCTACGGATGCTGCTTTATATGATGCGAAAAATGATGGAAAGAACCGGTTCGTTCTGCATGGAGCAGCTTCGGCGATAAAATGTCGCTGAAGTTGCTCTTTTTCTTTTTCGGAAAAGAGGGTAAAATGAAAATAGGAAATGTAAGTGCTTACAATAGTGAAGGGCGGAATGGAAATGAATAAACCGATACTCCATAAAGACACGCTTGTCATCCATGAAGGCTATGATGATACAAAGCATCATGGCAGCTTAGCGGTGCCACTCTATCAGACTTCGACATATTCTTTTGAAAATGCGGTTCAAGGGGAAAAGCGCTTTTCCGGCGAGGAGGCGGGTAATATTTACTCGAGGCTTGGCAATCCGACAGTCCGTACACTGGAGGAAAGAATGGCCGCGCTTGAAAACGGGGCGGGTGCACTTGCTTTTGGCTCCGGAATGGCGGCTGTGAGCTCCGTCCTAGTCCACTTGACGAAGGCGGGGGATCACATCATCTGCTCGCGGGGAATTTATGGATGTACGTTCGGCTTACTCGGAATCATGCAAGAGAAATATAATATTACCCATAGCTTAATCAGCATGACGACTGAGGAAGAGATTGAAAGGGCAATTACACCGGATACCGTATGCATTTATGTGGAAACTCCGATCAATCCGACGATGGAATTGGTTGATTTGAAACTGGTATGCGACGTAGCTCGGAAACATGGATTGACTGTAGTCGTAGATAACACTTTCACATCCCCGTATTTGCAAAACCCGATTGATTGCGGCGCAGACTTTGTCTTGCATAGCGCGACGAAATACATTAACGGTCATGGAGATGTCATCGCGGGATTGCTTGTAGGGAAAGATGCTGATGAGATGCACAAACTAAAAATGACGGTCCAGAAAGACTACGGAGCGATCATGTCCCCATTTGACGCATGGCTGCTCATCCGGGGATTGAAGACGCTGCCTGTCAGGATGGAAAGGCATACAACCAATGCCGAAAAAATCCTTGCGTATTTGAAAGATCAGCCGCTTGTTGAAAATATATATTATCCTTTCGACCAAGGAAATCCGCAGTTTGAAATTGCTAAGCGTCAAATGAAAGCTGGCGGCGGGCTCATTTCATTTACAGTGAAAGGCGGCAAGGAAGGTGCCCAAACGTTCATGGATAGTCTCTCGTTGATCAAAATAGCCGTCAGTCTTGGAGATGCCGAGACGCTCATTCAGCACCCGGCTACGATGACGCATTCAGGCGTACCGGAAGCGGACCGCCTGCAGATGGGCATTACGGACTCCTTGCTCCGTCTATCTGTCGGTCTCGAACACGCAGACGACCTGATTGCCGACTTGGATTCCGCATTTATCGCACTGGAACAGAACCATCCGACACATGCATGAAAAGATGCCCGGCGTACTGAACCGTACGTCGGGCATCTATATCTTCTATTAATTAGATATGTTTAACAAGCACATTCACAAATTGCTCGAGTCCTTCTTGATCGTCTTCATTAAAACGATCATACTCCGGACTGTCGATATCAAGAACACCGATTACTTCCCCATCTTTCATCAACGGAACGACAATTTCAGAACGTGATGCAGCATCGCATGCGATGTGTCCCGGAAACTGGTTGACGTCTGGAACTAAAATGGTCTCTCTCTTTTGCGCTGCGGTACCACATACGCCTTTCCCAAGCGGAATCCGGATGCAAGCAGGCAACCCTTGGAACGGACCGAGTACAAGCTCATCCTCGCTATCCATCAAATAAAAGCCGACCCAATTGATACGATCGAAAAATTGATTCAGCAAAGCTGAGGCATTGCTCAAATTCGCGTAACGGTTGCTCTCTCCGGAAAGTAGCGCATCAAGTTGTTTTGTCAGTTGCTCATACTTCTCCTTCGGGATATTTGAATAATCAGTTGCAGTAAACAAAAAAACACCCCCTGAATATAATCCTCTTTAGTATACGTTTCTCACGGATTTTCTACAAATTTCGCGGGAATCAGCCTTAAAAACACCTTTTTCCCTATAATTCGTCCAAATTCATACGAAAATGCTTTAAACATGTTACTATATAAGATAATATTATTTTTAACTAGTGGTTAAAAGTTCATTTCAGTGACTTCGGAATAGGGGGATCACAATGGTGAAATATTTCATCATTCCAATTATTGTTCTACTTGTGCTTATTACCATCGCCTTTTTATTCAGGCGTAAACATATTAGCGAAATCAATAAACTGGAACATGAGAAGATGCAAATCCAGAATAAGCCGATTTTTGAAGAGATGATGAAAGTCAAACAATTGAATATGACGGGAGAAACAGAGGAGAAATTCGAACGGTGGCGCAATGAGTGGACAGAAGTTGTGGACGTACATATGCCGAAAATCGATTCTTTACTATTTGATGCGGAGGATATGATTGATCGGTTCCGTTTCAAAAAAGCGACAGCGTTAGAAAAAGAGATCCAGGAAAAAATCCGCCAATGTGATAAAAGGAAAAACGACATATTGGAAGAGCTGAATGAATTGATCGGCAGCGAGGAAAAGAACAGGATTGAAATCGAAAACCTTCGTGATCAATATCGATTGGCAAGGAAAACAATTTTGGCTCACCGGCACTCTTTTGGAATGGCTGTCGGCCCATTAGAGAAAGAGCTCGAATCCTTTACTCCGAAATTCGAGGAATATGATGAGTTGACGGCTAATGGAAATTACCTACTTGCGCGCGAAATCGTCATTTCCCTGTCTTCTAAAGGAGAGCGGCTGTCGACACTTATCCATGAAATCCCATCATTATTGACGGAGCTTCAAAACAAAATGCCTGCTTCCATTCGGGAATTACGGAACGGAATCAAAGAAATGGAAGACCAATCTTATTACTTGGGGCATCTGAATCTGCCAAACCAATTGGATGAAATCGAAGAAGGAATCGGAGAGCAGTTAACGAAGCTGGCCGAACTTGATATCGACACGGCGCGACAAAACGTCATGGATATGAACGACCGCATTGATGCCTTTTATGATTCATTGGAAAATGAAGTGAATGCAAAGCATTACGTGGATTTCCATTTTGCTGAAGTCGAGGAATCGTTAGAAGCGATCATACAATTGACGAGGGCGACATCCGATGAAGCCGTCTACGTCCAACAGAGTTACCGTCTCGATGAAAAAGAAGCGAAATTGCCGCAGTTTAGCTTAAAAAAGTTGGAGACGATCCAAAATCGTCATGATAACTTGAAAATGATGCTAGAGGAAGAGCAATCTGCATATTCCTACTTGCAAGCGGAATTGAAAGGGATTTCCGAAGAACTTGAAGAAATTGCAATGGAACAAGAAAGCCTAGCTAATCGCATGAAAAATCTTCGAATAGATGAAAATAATGTCAGAGGTAAACTGGATGATCTTGCGCGTGATTTGCAGAACATAGATCGGAAACTCCATCGCGGAAATATCCCAGGCATTCCAGATGAAATGGATGCACGGCTTGAGGAAGCGGAAGAGCAGCTCTTCCTCGTCAGCCAAAGCTTGCAGGAAGTTCCGTTAAATATGTCGGTTGCAGAAAGCTATTTGGCGAATGCGGAAACCGCTGTGAAAGAAGTGAATGAAAAGGTCGATGAGCTTTTGGAAAACGTCATGCTTGTTGAACGGATCATTCAATACGGAAATCGCTACCGTGCGTCCAATCCAGAAATGCATGAAAGATTGCTCGATGCAGAAGAGTCATTCAGGCAATTCCGCTATGCAAAAGCGCTGGAAGAGGCAGCTACGGCCGTGGAAGCGGTCGAGCCGGGCGCAATGAAGCGAATCGAAGAAATGTTGCAGGAACAAGTTTAACTTAATCAAGCAATTGATAATGGGTAAACAATAACAAGCCACCGGCATAATAAGTGCAGGTGGCTTTGTCACGCTGAAAAGTGAGAAAGGAAAATCCATATGATTTATTTTGATAATAGCTCGACGACGCAGCCTGATGAAAGTGTGCTCGATTCATTCATCGCTGCGAATAAAAAATATTACGCAAATCCCGCTTCGTTGCATGTGCTCGGAAGGGAAGCGGAATCTCTATTGAATCGTTCGAAGGAACAGATGTTGGCGCTCATCGGCAATGAAGATGGAGAAGCCGTACTTACATCGGGTGGAACCGAAGCGAATAATTTGGCCATATTCGGTTTAGCTGAAGCTTATCGAACAAGAGGAAACCATATTATTACGACTCGAATTGAACACCCTTCCGTTTTGAATGCTTGCCGCAAATTGGAGTCTGAAGGATTTCAAGTGGATTATTTGACGGTAGATGCCGAAGGGCTAATTTCGCTTGAGGAACTTGAGAAAAAGGTAAAAAAAGACACAATCCTCGTGAGCATCATGCATGTCAACAACGAAATCGGCACAATCCAACCGATCCGGCAGTGCGCTGAATTGATTAAAAAAAATAGCCGTGCAGTTTTTCATTCCGATTGTGTTCAGAGCTTTGGGAAGTTGCCTGTCGATATGGCCTCATTACGATTAGATGCGATTACCATTTCCGCACATAAGATTAACGGCTTAAAGAACTCCGGAGCACTCATTTTGAAAAAAGGCATTACACCGCATGCTATCAATTTTGGCGGCGGCCAAGAAAACGGCTTGAGAAGTGGAACCGTTTCCGTTCCGAATGCTGTTGCGATGGCAAAGGCGATGAGAATCAGTTCTATAATAGAAGAAAGAGCAGATTATAGGGAATGGCGGAATTTGCTCATGGAAGTATGTCGTTCATACGACAACATACACATTCTTTCGCCGAATAATGGAGCGCCACATATATTATCCATTGCGTTCAAATCGATCAATGGAGAAGTGGCGGTAAATTATTTCCAAGAGCATGGCATCATCATCTCGACTTCGAGCGCATGCTCGTCCAAAACTAAAGATGCGGGACATGTCATTGAAGCAATCGGATTGGAGAATAAATTTAAAAACGGTGTCATCCGTATCAGTTTCGGCAACACTAATACAAAAGAAGAAGTAGTCGAATTTATAAACGTGCTCAAAAGCTTTATGGAATTGATTGAGAGGGGAATGTAACTGATGAAATGGAAAGAAATATTGATTCGTTATGGAGAATTGTCTTTAAAAGGACGAAATCGTAACCATTTTGTACGAAAGTTAAGAAATAACATAAAAGATGCATTGACTGATTTGAAATCTGTTCAACTGCGTGCTGAACGGGATCGTATGTTTTTACTTGCAGATAATGAGGCAGATATGAGAGAGGCAATTGAACGGTTGCCGCATATTTTTGGCATCCAATCGTTCAGTCCGGTCGCCATGTGTGAGGCGGATCTTGACGCAATCAAACAGAAAGCGCTTGAAGTGATTGGAACCGAACATACTGCAGGCAAAACATTCAAAGTGGAAATAAAGCGTGCCGACAAAACATTCCCATATGTAACAGGTGAACTGCAACAAGCAATTGGTGGACATGTATTGCATCATTTCCCTGAACTTACCGTTCAAGTGAGGAAGCCCGATATTATGTTACTCGTCGATATTCGTAAAGAAGGGGCATTCCTCACCTCGAAAGTATATAAAGGGGCAGGAGGCATGCCTGTTGGGTCGAATGGGCATTCATTGCTCATGCTCTCGGGAGGCATTGATAGCCCAGTTGCGGGATACCTCCTCATGAAACGCGGCGTCTCAATCGATGCAATCCATTTTGCAAGCCCTCCTTATACGAGCGAGTTAGCAAAACGGAAAGTAATGGATTTAACAGAAAAACTATGCTCATTCGGAGCCCCGGTCCGCCTGCATGTCATCCCGTTTACAGAACTGCAACAAGCAATTGTCAAACAAGTGCCTGACAATTTGACGATGACGACAACAAGAAGGATGATGCTTCAAATCGCCGATAAAGTGCGAAAAGAAATTGGAGCCTTGGCGATAGTTACTGGAGAGAGCCTAGGTCAAGTTGCAAGTCAGACACTTGAAAGCCTTACTGCTATTAATGAAGTGACTGCGACTCCTATCCTTCGTCCATTAATCGCGATGGATAAACTGGATATCATCGAAATTTCCCAACAAATCGGGACATATGATACTTCAATTAGACCCTATGAGGATTGCTGTACAATCTTTACCCCGAGCAACCCAAAAACAAAACCGAAACTTGAACGGGTTCTTCATTTCGAAAGCTTTTTTGATTTTCAACCTATGATCGAAGAAGCGGTGAGAAACAGAGAGGTTATTGAAGTTTGGCGGCAGCAAGAGAAGGAAGAATTCGAGGATCTTCTTTAATATAAAAGAAAAAATTCCCATTACACCTCCTGCATGAATTTCCGGAAACGGTCCATTCTATATGCACAAGGAGGTGACAACGACATGGCTAACAACAACAGCGGCAACTCAAACCAACTCCTAGTTCCAGGGGTACAACAAGCGCTTGACCAAATGAAAAACGAAATCGCAGCTGAATTTGGTGTAAACCTTGGACCAGACTCCACATCGCGTGCCAACGGTTCCGTCGGCGGAGAAATTACTAAGCGATTAGTGCGTCAAGCCCAACAACAAATGAAGGGTTTCCAACAATAATAACGAATGCATGAAAGCTGTCCCGGATTTCCGGGGCAGTTTTTCTTTTATTACACATCAGTCTTGACTTCGAGTAGAAAGTTTATTCAAAATTCCTGCAAGAAAAATGAATATGTTTTGAACTTTCAACAATACGTTTGTATAATTAATTCATAAGGGGGAGATCAGTTTGAATCGTGATGAATTACTTGCACCGGAAATTTATAACCTCGTTTCTGAATTCGAACGGTACGCTACGAGTAAAGGAAAGCGTGCATTGATTTATGTCAATTCAGATGGACAAGAAAAGGAAATTACATACGATCAGCTAATGGCTTCTGCGAATAAAGCCGCAAACGTATTTATCGAAAACGGGTTGGGTAAAGGGGATGTCATTCTTGTCATGGTTCCCCGTACAATTGATGCGTACGTGACATATATCGGAGCGTTGAAAGCTGGGATTGTTGTCATCCCAAGCTCTGAAATGCTTCGTTCCTCCGATATCGAGTATCGGTTGGAGCATAGTCAAGCGAAAGCCATAGTCGCCTACGATGCGTTTATGGATCAGTTCGAAGCTGTGAAAAACCTACAAGGCGTCCAATTGTTTGTAATCGGCGAAGCGGGCGACGGCCATAAATCATTAACTCGTCTGATGGACTCTGCTTCATCTACATTCGACGCACCATCGACAAAAAGTTCGGATATCGCGTTTTTATCTTATACATCGGGCACGACAGGAAAGCCGAAAGGGGTCGTCCATACACATGGATGGGCTTACGCACATTTACGGACTGCAGGACCGAACTGGCTTGGCATCGAGGAAGGAGACGTCGTATGGGCGACTGCTGCACCAGGATGGCAAAAATGGATTTGGTCTCCTTTCCTTTCCGTGCTGGGCAGCGGTGCGACAGGACTTGTTTATGACGGAAAATTCGATGTGAAAACTTATTTGGATCTAATAAAAAAATATGCCGTGAACGTGCTATGCTGTACGCCTACGGAATACCGGTTCATGGCAAAAGCTGAAAATTTACAGGACTATAACCTATCCTCACTTCGCAGCGCCGTATCTGCAGGTGAGCCGCTAAACAGGGAAGTAATCGATATTTTTGAGAAGATATTCAATCTTGCGGTCAGGGATGGGTATGGACAAACGGAAAATACACTACTCGTCGGAACGATGATAGGGATGGAAGCAAGGCCGGGCTCAATGGGGAAACCTACACCAGGGAACCAGGTTGATATTATCGATGAGGATGGGAAGCCGGTTTCTGCAGGAGAGGTGGGCGATATTGCCGTCCACATTTCAACGCCTGCTCTCTTCAAAGAGTATTTAAATGACCCTGAAAGGACAAAAATGCAATTTAGGGGCGAATACTATGTGACAGGGGACCGGGCGAAACTCGATGAAGATGGATACTTCTGGTTCGAAGGGCGGGGCGATGATATTATTATCAGCTCAGGTTATACGATCGGACCCTTTGAGGTTGAAGATGCATTGACGAAGCATCCGGCAGTACGTGAATGTGCAGTTGTCGGCAGTCCGGATGAAGTGCGGGGCAGCATCGTTAAAGCGTTCGTCGTATTGCGTAATCCCGAAATGGAGCATCATGAACATCTCGTGCAAGAATTGCAGGAACATGTGAAGACATTGACGGCTCCTTATAAGTATCCACGCAAAATTGAATTCGTGGAAGAATTGCCGAAGACCGCCTCGGGTAAAATCATGCGAGTCGAATTGAGGAAGTTAGAGAAGAATAAATGAACGCCTTAGACCGTCCTATGCCCGAATGGCTTGGACGGTTTTTCCTTCGCGGGTTTACGAATGGTTTTGAAAGGACTATAATTGTCCTATTCGAAAGGAGGGTGCCTGAATGCAGTCTGAAAAAAGTGGTATCCTATGGGTCGTCGGAGCCTTTCTCATTTGGGGATTCATGCCGATTTACTGGAAGCATCTTGAACATGTGCAAAGTGATGAAATTCTAACAGGGCGGATCATGTGGGCATTCGTTTCAACAGTCCTTGTAGTCTTGCTTATGAAAAATGGCAAACAGCTTTTTTATGACATACGGGAGCTGTGGAAAAGCCAGTCCCAATTTTGGGGTCTATTCATCGCAACCGTGTTAATCACGGCAAATTGGTTTACCTACATATGGGCGGTCAATCATAATTACATCGTGCAAACGAGTCTTGGTTATTATATTAATCCTCTAGTATCCGTTTTACTTGGCATCTTCTTCCTGAAGGAGAAGCTTTCTTCCTCACAGAAGATTGCTTTCCTGCTTGCCTTTACGGGAGTCATTATTTTAACAGTTTCATACGGAAGATTTCCGTGGATCGCTTTAAGTCTTGCAATTACTTTCGCTGTTTACGGATTCATTAAGAAAAACATCAAATTGGATGCCCTTCGTGGATTGGCGATTGAGACATTATTCATTACGCCTTTCGCAGTTGGCTATTACATCTATCTATTCATAAAAGGGCAAGCCGTCTTTTTACACGGAGATACTAAAACGGATATCCTCCTCATCCTTACAGGCATCGCAACTGCACTTCCGCTTGTCATGTATGCGAAAGGAGTGCGGATGATTCCATTGTATGTCGCGGGGTTCATTCAATATATCGCGCCTACTATGATGTTGTTCCTCGGTGTAGTTGTCTACAAGGAATCGTTTGGTGGAATTGAAATGCTATCATTTTCTTTAATATGGGCAGCGCTTATCCTTTTCACGGTTTCAAAGGTTTATGAATCAGTTTTGACAAAACGGAGCGCTCATGAATCTTCCAAGTAAAATGAAACATTTGTGAGGATTGAAACGTATACAATGATGCAAGAAAGAAGGGGGAATTACATAATGGCGATGAAAAGATGGATCGCAATCATCGTAGCTGCGGTGCTTATCTTCATTTCAATAGGCATCAACTCACTTTCATATTTATTCACGAGGGATTTCAGTGGTTTCATGGAGGAATTGGCAGCAGGCAAAACAGGTTATAGCGAAGTGGTCATTGAACAAGGAAAAGGACGAGATCGAATTGCCGTCCTTACATTGGATGGGGTCATACAGGACGTCGGAAGCTCCTTGTTCGCAGCGGGCGGTTACAACCACCAGGTATTCATGTCGCAGCTTCATGATATTTTGAACGATCAGACGGTCAAGGGTGTTGTCCTATCAGTGAACACGCCAGGCGGCGGAGTCGTAGAATCATCGGATATTTATGATGCCATCAGGGCAATCCAAACCGAAAGGGAAATTCCTGTTTACGTAGCAATGGGTGGACTGGCCGCGTCAGGAGGCTATTATGTATCCGCACCAGCTGAAAAAATATTCGTACACCCAGAAACGATTACCGGATCTATCGGAGTCATCATGGAGAGCGTCAATTACGCTAAGCTTGCCGAAAAGTATGGGATTGATTTTAATACGATTAAAACAGGGCCTTACAAAGATATCATGAGCGGCTCCCGTGAAATGACTGAAGAAGAGCATAATATGCTTCAGGAAATGATCAATGATTCGTACGAGCGGTTTGTGTCGATTGTTGCAGAGGGCCGCGATATGTCGACGGAACAAGTGAAGAAAGTGGCGGATGGTCGCATCATGAACGGCAGACAGGCGATCGAATCTGGCCTTGCTGATGATTACGGCAAAATGGGCGATGTCATCGATGCATTGAAAGCTGATTATAAGCTGGAAAATGCAACGGTCTTTGAATACGCGCCGATGGATAGCTTAGGCTCCATTTTCGGAGTGAAGGTCGGAAATCTATTCGGACGCAATATTGAGTCGGAACTGATTGGGAAATTGCTTTCCGATTACGATGCACCACGGATGATGTACTTATATGGAGAAAAATAAGGAGGGATAGGCATGACGGATCATATTGAAGATAATCAGTCGATGAGGGACATTCCCAAGCCGAATCGCCTCCCTGAATATGAAATTGTCCGAACAGAGCGCTTTATACCGAAGTTTGCCGGTTTTTGGACACGTTTTTGGGCATATGTCATTGACTTGCTGATCGTTTCATCGATAAGTGGAATATTCATTAAACCGGTATTCAGGGTATTGGATATTAAAATTTCCAATCCTTCATTTCTTTTATTCAGCCCATACAAAGTGACACTCCTCATTCTGTTCCTAGGCTATTTCGCACTCATGACGAAGGTTGCCGGTCAGACAGTCGGGAAAATGATTTTAGGAATTAAAGTCGTCAGACAAGATGGGGGAGAGCTGACTTGGGGCACGATTCTTTTCAGGGAAGTGATTGGCCGCTTCATTTCAAAGCTTCTTACAATCCCTTATCTGCTCGTTGTCTTCATGCCGAAAAAGGAGTCCTTGCACGACCTTTTTGCTGACACGTACGTTATCCATGAACAATCATTTGAAAGGGAAGTCATTGAGACGAGACAGGAGCGCAAGGGTGAAGAGTTGCATGCCGGAACAATTGTTTAGTAGAATGAACTGAAATGATAAGGAGGCGTCTTCATGGTAAATGTCACTTTTAAACAAAATCCGGTTACATTGCTCGGAAAAGAAGTAACAGTAGGCGACAAAGCTCCAGATTTCACAGTTCTATCCAATGATTTACAACCGGTCACGCTGAATGATTCGAAAGGGAAAATTCGCTTGATAAGCGTTGTCCCATCCATCGATACTGGTGTTTGCTCAGAGCAAACTCGTAAATTCAGCCAAGAAGCGACTTCGCTAGGAGATAATGTGGAAGTGCTCACGATTTCTGTCGACCTTCCTTTTGCACAAGCAAGATGGGGTGCAACAGAAGGGATCAGCAACGTCCAGACATTATCGGACCACCGGGACCTTTCATTCGGGGAAGCATACGGGGTCGTCATGAAAGAGCTTCGGCTATTGGCGCGTTCCATCTTCGTTGTCGACAAGGATGATACAGTCACTTACGTTGAGTATGTCATGGAAGGTACAGACCATCCTAATTATGAAAAAGCGATTGCAGCAGTAAACGAACTGACGAAATAACTAGCTGGCCCACTCGGCAACGGGTGGGCCACATTACCGTTATAAATGATTTGAATTTCGGATTAGAGGGATATGATATGGTGACGAATACAGAACAGATTTTTACATTTTTAAATGATTACACAGAATCAAAAAAAGAGGATCTTTATTTGGAGGCAGTGATTGAGGCTTGTAATGAGTGGCTTACAGGCGAAACAATGCCTCGTTTGACCCCTTCTGTTTCAAAAGAGGAAATCCGAAGAGGAATTCAGCTCGCTGTCCTCAAGGGGATGAAAGAGCAAGCTCAGCCAAATCATCAAATGACACCGGATGCAATCGGCATGCTCATCGGTCATTTCGCAAACAAACTGATGCAGCACAAGAATGAAACAACTTTACTTGATCCGGCAGCTGGAACTGGCAATTTACTGTTCACCGTCATGAATACACTAGGTGATAAAGTTACCGCGACATCTGTGGAAATCGATGAACTGCTCGTCAGATTGTCCGCTGTTACTGCAGACCTTCTAGAACAGCCAGTTCGATTTTTCATCCAGGATGCATTGCGGCCATTGCTTGTCGACCCTGTTGACTTGGTCGTTTGTGATCTTCCAGTCGGCTATTATCCTGATGATGACAATGCGCTCAACTTTGAAATGATGCCTGCGGAAGGCCATGCATTCGCCCATCATCTATTCATTGAACAGTCGATGAACCATTTAAAAGAAGGCGGATATGCAATATTCCTGACGCCGGCATCCCTTTTTGAATCGGACCAATCAGAGGCACTTCACCGCTATTTGAAAAAGAATGCTGTCATTCGGGCAGTCCTCCAACTTCCGGCTACCTTATTCCGCAGCGCTGCACACGAGAAAAGCATCTTCATCCTCCAGAAGCCGTACGCTGAAATGAAAGCCAAGCCGGATGTACTGCTGACAAAAGTGCCGAATATGTCGGAAAAACTAGCGATGTCCCGCTTCCTTGAGCAAATTGATGACTGGATAGGAAAAGAAGCATAAATTCTTGTCAAATGAACCTCTTCCAATCCCTCCGTGGATTGGAAGAGGTTTTTTGCATCATATTCAAGAAGTTGAAGAATCGAATTTGGTATGTGATTTTATCCCTTTCCTGCATACTTTAGTGAAAATAAGGGAAGGTATTTATTCAAGAAGTAATTATAATTCGTCTGTATGACAAGTTTCTACGATAGTCCCAAAAAATATAGAAATGGTGATGAATAGGATGGGTGTACATCAATATTTTAAAAGCTTATCTGATCTAGAACAAATTATCCGTTGTCCAGGGAAATTCAAATATCAGCAGCATTCCGTCGCCAGTCATTCATTTAAGGTGGCAAAGATTGCTCAATTTCTAGGAACAGTCGAAGAGGAATGTGGGCAGAAAGTGGATTGGAGACTCCTATATGAAAAAGCATTAAACCATGATTACGCGGAACTTTTTACTGGGGATATAAAGACGCCTGTAAAATATGCCTCTCAAGAGTTGAAGCAGCTATTCAGTGAAGTGGAGGAAGAAATGACTAGGAAGTTTGTAGAAAGGGAAATTCCACCAGAGTTTCAAGCCATTTATTTGGAACGATTTAAAGAAGGTAAAGATGAGACATTGGAGGGGCGTATTTTATCAGTTGCTGATAAAGTCGATTTGCTCTATGAGGCATTCGGTGAGATTCAAAAGGCAAATCCGGAGCCGTTGTTTTTAGAGATATACGAAGAAGCATTGAGGACGATACTGCTGTTTCAAGATATGAATTGTGTGAAATACTTCCTGGGGCATATTCTTACCGATATGCTCAATGAACGATTCACTGAACACGACGAGTTAACCGGCATTGCAATGCAGATAATCGAAGAGAATGGAAGTTAAAAGACATACATATATCGCGCCGTGGATTGATCTGCAGATGGTTTGATATTATAAAAACCTGCCCATTTTGCCGGGCAGGTTTTTCTTTTTCATATCAATCTTCTTCAGGAGTACGCACAACAAGCACGTCACAAGCTGATGTGCGGACAATGTTTTCGGAAACGCTGCCAATGAGGAAACGTTCCACTTTGTTCAAACCAGTTGCGCCGCAAATGATAAGGTCAGCCCCAAGCTTCTTGGTTAAGTCACGGGAAATCATCGTTTTCGGAGAACCGTACTCAACGTGGATGTTTACGTTGCTCAAACCAAGGGCCTCCGCCTCTTGCTTGTATTCCGTTAGCAGCTCTTCTGCAAATTTGTGGGCACGTTCTGATATGGATCGATCATATGCTTCCACTGCCGCATATGAACGAGTATCGATGATGTTCACCAAGTTCAAGGAGGCGTTATTACGTTGCGCAATGCCCATCGCTTTTTTGAATGCCCATCCGGATTCTTTCGATCCATCGACGGCTACGATAATTTGATTGTATTTCAATACCATTCCAATCACTCCATCCTGTAGATTTATGTTTACATTTACTAACTTCGATGAAAATACGGAAAAACCTTTCTTTTTCAATGAAATCAAAATGGAACTGCTGGATTTGGCGGAAATGTGGCAGTGTCTATCATCATATTCCCTCTCCTATATAAGAAAAACATGATGAAAAAGCTCGGTAATTTCTTAAATGAAAGGAAGTAATTGAAAAATCCTAAATCTGAAAATTTATTTATAATCAATATAGAGAGCAAATTTGTATAATTTCTGATAGAATTGACATTACATTGGCCGTGTCGAATTGTCGAACTTTGGCCAACTAACTTTCTTATATTTAGGAGGATCAGAAATGCGTATTGGGATTCCAAAAGAAGTGAAGAATAACGAAAATCGGGTGGCAATGACACCTGCAGGGGCGTACAACTTAAAGTCTGCAGGCCATGAAGTATTGATTGAAACTGGTGCTGGTCTAGGTTCCAGCTTCACAGACGAAGATTATATCGAAGCGGGTGCCACGATCGTATCTACTGCTAAAGAAGCATGGGATGCAGATATGGTCATGAAAGTAAAAGAACCGCTAGCTTCCGAGTATGGTTATTTCCGTGAAGGGCTAATCTTATTCACATATTTACACCTTGCCCCTGAATTGGAATTGACGAAAGCTATGCTTGATAGCAAAGTAGTAGGCATCGCCTATGAAACTGTACAAGTGAACAATTCTTTGCCGTTGCTAGCTCCGATGAGCGAAGTTGCTGGCCGTATGGCGACACAAATCGGCGCGCAGTATCTTGAAAAGATCAACGGAGGAAAAGGAATCCTTCTATCAGGAGTCCCAGGCGTTTCACGCGGAAAAGTCACAGTGATCGGCGGCGGACAGGCGGGTACGAACGCTGCAAAAATCGCTGTAGGCATGGGTGCGAAGGTGACTGTGCTAGATTTGTCTGTTGACCGTCTTCGCCAATTGGATGAAATGTTCGGAGATAGCATTCAAACGCTTGTTTCCAATCCATTTAATATCGCTGAATCGGTTAAGGATTCTGATCTCGTCATCGGCTGCGTATTGATTCCAGGTGCTAAAGCGCCGAAATTGGTTTCTGAAGAGATGGTAAAATCGATGAAGCCGGGCTCGGTTTTAGTTGACATTGCAATCGATCAAGGCGGAATCTTCGAAACATCCGACCGCGTAACAACACATGATAATCCTACTTATGAGAAGCACGGTGTTGTACACTATGCGGTTGCGAACATGCCAGGCGCTGTTCCACGCACTTCTACAATGGCATTGACGAACGTAACAGTTCCATATGCATTGCAAATTGCAAACAAAGGCTACAAGCAAGCGTGCTTGGATAATGCTGCATTGCAAAAAGGGATTAACACATTGGAAGGCCATGTAACATATAGAGCTGTTGCAGACGCGCAAGGCTTGGAGTATGTTCCTGTAGAAACGCTACTAAGCAAATAATAAAACATGCTGTCCGAAATCACTCGGACAGCATGTTTTCAATTTCAAGGCTGGATGATCTGAAGTTCTTTCGGGAATTTCGTAAGCACTTCTACACCATCAGACGTGACAACTACATCATCTTCAATTCGAACGCCCGTTATTTCCGGATGGTAAATACCTGGTTCGACAGTGAAGACCATTCCTTCTTCCAGCTCCATATCATTCGTGCCTGTGATTGAAGGGAATTCATGGACGGAAATACCGAGCCCATGTCCGAGACGATGTGTGAAGTACTCGCCGTAGCCTGCTTCGGTAATGACATCCCGTGCGGCTTTATCCAAATCGCGTGCTTTTACGCCTGGACGGATCAAGTCGATCGCTGCCTGTTCCGCTTTTTTGACAGTTTCATAAATTTCAAGCTGTTTGTCGGAAGGTTCGCCAAAAGCGACTGTCCTTGTAATATCCGAACAATATCCTTCGTATACGACACCTAGGTCGAACAGGATGAAATCACCTTTCTGGATTTTCCGGTCTCCCGGTGTTCCGTGTGGAGAAGCGGTTTTCGGTCCTGATAACACCATCGTATCAAATGCCATCTTCTCCGCGCCTTGTTTCTTCATCTCAAATTCAATTGCCATAAGGATTTCAAGCTCGGTTTTGCCTTCAGCAATTTCCTTGCAGCCAACCTCGACGGCATAATCGGCCAATGCTGCTGCCTTGCGCATTTTTTCAAGCTCATCCTCGCTTTTGATGTTTCTCATCTTGTTCAATTGCTCATCGAGACGCGGGAATGCAGCACCTTCGAAAAGCTCTTCCATACGCTCCAACCGTTCCACAGTTAAATGTGATTTTTCAATTGCGATGTTATTTAGAGTTACTCCTCTTTTTTGTGCTGTGGAAGCAAGCACTTCCCAAGCATCTTCCGTATCCTCATGTCCAATCGCTTCAAATGTCCATCCAGACGCCTTTAAGTCAGGAACTTCCATTAGAGGACAGATGACGAATGGTTCAGCTTCCTTGAAAATCATGACACCTAATAGCCTTTCATGCGGTTCGCTGCGGAACCCGGAAACATAAAAAACATTGTCCGGAGTAGTAATGAAAGCAGCATCTACATCGTTTTTTTGCAAATAATCTTTAATTTCGTTAATCTTATCCAAACCTATCCCTCCTATATGAACATAATTAATCATACCAAAAAGAAGGGTTTTCCGGTTAAATAACGAAGTGTATATATGTATGAACATATTTGGAGGGATTTGCAAATGAAAATTTCTTATCACGGACATTCAGTCGTGAAAATTGAGACTGAAGGGAAGACATTATTATTTGATCCGTTCATCACTGGAAATGAATTGACGGATTTGGATGCTTCCGAACAGACTCCCGATGTGATTCTGCTAACTCACGGTCATAACGATCATGTCGGGGATACATTTGAAATAGCGAAGCGATGCAACCCGCTTATTGTTGCGCCGAATGAACTGGCGGTCTATATAGGTTGGCAAAACCTAAATGCTCACGGAATGAACATCGGAGGTTCCCATACTTTCGATTTCGGAACTGTGAAATATACGCAAGCGTTCCATAGTTCTTCCTATACGACCGATCAAAACGAAATCGTCTATACAGGCATGCCTGCTGGGATTTTGTTCACCGCCGAAGGGAAGACGATCTACCATGCAGGGGACACGTCTCTGTTTGGGGACATGGCTTTAATCGGTAAGCGCCACTCCATCGACGTAGCATTTTTGCCCATTGGTGATAATTTCACGATGGGTCCGGAAGATGCTGCAGCAGCAGTCGAATTGCTGAATCCGAAGCTTGTCGTACCTATCCATTACGACACTTTCCCGCCAATCAGGCAAAACCCGCAAACGTTCAAGGATCTTGTCACTTCCCATGAAGTGAAGATCATGAAGGCTGGGGATACATTCGAACTCTAAAACAGAGACCGATCCGGACATCAATTGCACCGGATCGGTTTTTCATTATGAAAGAATGAAATATATATGCCCGTGTCTTCCTGTAATCACTATTCATTCCTATCTATGTTAAAATGGAAGCAGGTAAAAAGAGAAAAAGGTGAAAAGATGTCGACAAAACATGAGCTGATATTACGCTATATCGAAGGGTTGGCAGTCGGCGAAAAGATTTCAGTCCGCCAAGTTGCCAAAGCCCTTTCCGTCAGTGAAGGAACGGCATACCGGGCGATAAAAGAAGCTGAAAACCAAAAGCTCGTCAATACGATCGAACGTGTTGGCACGATTCGCATTGAAAAGAAGAAGAAAGAGAATATTGAAAGGCTGACATTTGCTGAAGTCGTTAACATTGTTGACGGTGTCGTTCTCGGAGGACGGGATGGACTTCATAAAACATTAACGAAATTCGTTATCGGTGCAATGCAGCTTGATGATATGAAGCGGTACATAGATGCAGGCAGCTTATTGATAGTAGGAAACAGGCTTAAAGCGCATGAGCTAGCATTAAGTGCAGGGGCTGCAGTGCTTGTCACTGGAGGGTTTGATGTTGCCGATGAAGCGAAAAAACTGGCAAATGAACTGAACTTGCCGATCATTTCATCCAGCTACGACACTTTCACAGTTGCTACGATGTTGAACCGGGCGATTTACGACCAATTGATTGAAAAGGAAATTCTTCTTGTGGAAGATATACTGACGCCACTCTCCGAAACGATCACTTTTTCGCCAAAGGACAGTGTAGCCCATTTCAATGAAGTGAACCAGAAAACGGCGCACTCGGGATATCCGGTCATAGATCGTAACGGGAAACTGATTGGAATCGTCACTTCCCGCGATGCTGTTGGAAAGCTTGGTACCGAGCTGATTGAGAAAGTGATGACCCACAACCCGATCACGGCAAATGGCAAAACGAGCGTAGCTTCCGCAGGGCATAGCATGATATGGGAAGGCATTGATTTGATGCCTGTTGTGAGCGACAGCGGAATTCTAGAAGGTATCATTAGCCGCCAAGATGTGTTGAAAGCATTTCAAATGACACAAAGACAACCTCAACAGGGCGAAAAAATCGATGATATCGTCAAGAGTCAAATGAAAGCCGTATCCGATCAGCCGCTAAATGTTGAATTCACGGTCGTTCCTCAAATGACAAACCAATTGGGCTCACTTTCATATGGAGCGATGACGACATTGTTGACAGACGTCGGAAACCGTGCAATTAAAATGCGCAAACGGGGAGAAAGTGTTCCTGAAAACATGACAATCTACTTCATAAAGCATGTCCAGCTCGGAAACACAGTAATTGTAGAACCACGAATCCTCCATATGAGCCGGAGATTTGTCAAAGTGGATTTCGAACTTTTCTCTGATTCGGAACTTATCGCTAAAGCGATGGTCATGTATCAATTATTCGAAAGGTAATAGTAGGAATGAAAAAACTGATGCGGCGGTCGCATCAGTTTTCATTCAGCCTTGTCTCTTCGTCTATAAATTGTTTATAATGCTTTGCAGCTTTCGTATTATAAATAATGATATATGCGCCTAGCACGATGAAAAGACTAGAAACGACGTACGTTGCAACACCTTGGAAAAGAAGAAGCTGGTTTATTCCGAAGAAGAAAAGTAGTCCGCCTAGAAATGTTCCAGCCTTGCTTGCGAAATATTTCTTCCGGATCGGAAATATTTGACTCGTTCGGAATTGACGTGTTTTAAAATAAAAATAGTAGACGCCAGACGCAATGATAAGAAAGACAAGTAAGAAATTGAGAGTTTTCATAAAAGAGCCTCCAGTAAATAACTTCTTTCATTGTAGCGGCTTTTTTTAGTAAATGCGAACAGAAATCATTAATAACCGGAGGAATCGCAAATTGAAAAGACAAATCATCGACACAATTGAACAATATGAAACAATCATCATTCACCGTCATGTGCGGCCCGATCCGGATGCGTACGGTTCGCAAGTTGGCTTGAAGGAATTGATAACAACCAATTATCCTGAAAAAAAAGTGTATGCAGCAGGCACACATGATGACATGCTCACTTATTTGGCGACTCAGGATGAAATCACACCTGACGATTATAAAAATGCACTTGTCATCGTTACCGATACAGGCAACACGGAGCGGATCGACTCGGAATTTTATGAGAATGCCGATTTTCTAATAAAGATTGATCACCATCCGAATGTTGACCCATATGGAGATATGAGATGGGTGGATACCGATGCAAGCTCCACTTCTGAAATGATTTATCTCCTATTTAAGGAAGGGGAAGAGCATTACGGATGGAAGATGTCGGATGCATGCGCCCGTTTGCTATTTGCGGGAATTGTGGGAGATACGGGCCGCTTCCTTTTTCCGAGTGCAACTGTGAGGACGTTTGAAATTGCAAGCGGTTTGATCAAATATGATTTCGATCGGACGAAGCTTTTTGCGGAAATGTATGAAGAAGACCGTAGATTGCTTCATTTGAAAGGCTATATATATCAACAATTCACGATTGATGAAAACGGGGCTGCTTTCATTAAAATCGATAAGTCGATTTTGAAGAAGTTTGACGTAACTGCGAGTGAAACTTCCCAACTGGTCGGAGCCCTTGGAGATGTAAAAGGGATTTGCGCATGGGTTATTTTTGTCGAGGAAGATGATCAGATCCGTGTCCGTTTCCGTTCGAAGCGGCCAGTTATCAATCAACTCGCTGCTGAATATGACGGAGGAGGACATCCGCTAGCATCAGGAGCTTCTATTTATTCATGGGAAAAATCGGATGAGATCATTGCCAAATTGAAAGAATTATGTGCAGTGAAGTAACGGTTCGGAGGGATTTTCATTGGTACTTGTCTATCCACAAATTGTGACCGGCGCCGATTTGCTGCGCGGCATTATAAAACTTGATCAGCTAGCCCCGCTTCTGCAAAGGAGAGGGGCTAGATCCGTTGGAATCGTCAATTCAAAGATGTATGGCGTCCGTTCATTTTGCAAAGTGATGGAGAAGTACGGCATCCAACCGGTCATCGGGCTATCAATCCAGTTGGAGCTTGAGGACGGATCTGATGTCTTGCTCTATGCGTATGCAAAAGATGACAGAGGTTATAGTAATCTTCTTAAAATGAGCAGTGCAATCTCCATTAGGGAACCGGAGACGCTACCGTTAAAATGGCTGCAAGCTTATAGCGAAGGTTGTGTCTTCATTTGTCCAATGACCGATCCCTCATGGAATGAAAAACGGGAAATGGAAACAATCCAGACCATCTTGAAAGCCTGCCCGACTGTCTATATTGGCATTTCCCGTCCAGGCGGCGTAAAGCACCATGCCGAAGATGAAATCATGATGACAGCTGAAAAGACGGAAACGACCATTATCGCCTATCATGAATCAAGATATATTGCAAAAGAAGATGCATTCGCTTTTGAAGTAGCGACTGCGATCAGGTCTGGATATAAGCTGAATGATCCTTCCCGGCCGAAAATGGAAGTCTATGATGCTCATGTGCCTGAAGAGAGCGAGATGTTGCAATGGTTTTCCGATTGTCCGGAATGGATTGAAAACATGGCTGAAATCATGTTGTCATGCAATGCAAAATTACCTCCTAGCCGCACGTTGATGCCTGCTTTTCCAGTTCCAGAAGGAGACACTGCGGCTTCTTTGCTGAAGAAAAATTGCGAGGAAGGATTGATCCGCCGGCTAGGAGCCGTCAGCCCGACTTATTATGAGCGACTGGGGACGGAGCTTACGGTCATCGAAAACATGGGCTTTTCCGATTATTTCCTCATCGTGGAGGATTTCATGCGATTCGCAAAGGAAAATGGCATATTGACAGGGCCCGGACGGGGTTCCTCAGCCGGCTCCCTCGTCGCTTATTCCCTTGGAATCACGGATGTCGATCCGATTAAATACGGACTCATTTTTGAGCGTTTCCTCAACCCCGGAAGAATTACGATGCCTGATATCGATATCGATTTTGCGGACAACCGCCGTTCTGAAGTGATTGAATATGTTGCGAAAAAATACGGAAAAGCGCACGTCGCCCAAATTATTACGTTCGGTACACTATCATCCAAATCCGTCGCGCGGAACGTCGCCCGCGTATTCGACTTCTCCAATGAAGAAATGTCTTTCTTGTCCAAGCAGATCCAAGATGGGCATAGCAAAAGGCTGGAAGAGTCTGTGAACAAGTCAAAAGCGCTTCAAGACTGGATTGCGATGGATCCTGTCCGTGCCAAATGGTTTCAAGCAGCGAAAACATTGGAAGGCTTGCCGAGAAATGCTTCCACTCATGCCGCGGGCGTCATCCTATCTCCCATGCCGTTAGTAGAAACAGTACCGCTTCAAAGTGGCGGAGACGATATTTACTTGACGCAATGGGCGATGGGGGATGTAGAAGAAATCGGTTTACTGAAAATGGATTTCCTCGGATTGCGCAATTTGACGTTAATGGATCGTATTCGCTCGATGATTCAATACGATACAGGGAAGACAATGCAGTTCGAAGGCATTCCTTTACATGACGCAAAGACTTTCGACCTTTTTAAGAAGGGCGACATGACAGGGATTTTTCAATTCGAGTCGGACGGTATGAGAGACGCATTACGACTTATCAAACCTGACGAATTTAGTGATCTTTACGCCATAAACGCATTATACCGCCCAGGTCCGATGGAAAATATCCCGCTATATAGCCGAAGGAAAAACAATAAGGAAAAGATCGATTATTTGCATCCGCACCTAGAGCCGATCCTCCGGGAAACCGAAGGCATCATCGTATACCAGGAGCAGATCATGCAAATTGCCGTTCAGATTGCAGGGTTTTCGATGGCGGAGGCGGATCTGTTAAGAAGGGCTGTAAGTAAAAAAAATCGTGAAGTGCTTAGGCAGGAGAGGGAGCATTTTGTTAGAAACGCTGTCCAGCATAATTTCCCTGAGCGTGCCGCAAGTGAAATATATGATTTGATCGTTAAATTCGCGGACTATGGTTTTCCGAAAAGCCATGCGGTTGCATACTCATTGATTTCCTACCAATTGGCATACGTCAAGGCGAATGCCCCGGTCTATTTTTATGCTGCATTACTCTCGATGGCTACTGGAAATCAAGATAAAACAATGGAGTATATCCATGAAATCAGAGGGAAGGGCATTGAAATCCTCCCTCCGTCCATTCAAAAAAGCAAATACTCCCATGTCGTCGAGAATGGTTCAATCCGCATCGGTTTAGGGGCGATTAAAGGTGTGACACCTTCTTTTTATAATCTCGTGAAAGAAGCAAGGACGCCTGAAGGATGGAAGACGCTCTTCGACTTTTCGGCTGCACTTGGTGGAACGCATTTTACCGAAAAAACGATTATTCCGCTAATAAAAGCAGGAGCACTCGATGAATTTGGAGAAGATCGGTCCGTCTTACTTGCATCGATTGAAGCTGCCCGTAATCATGCCCAATTCGTCAGCCCGGACGGAGACGACTTGCTCCACGATATCATTTATTCGGTAGCGAAGCCGAAGTATTCGCCAGGAGGTTCGATGCCACGATTTGCGATGCTTGAATACGAACGGGAAATGCTAGGTTTCTACCTATCCGAACATCCAGCGCTGGAAATGAAAAAGACGTTGGAGGAACAAGTGGTGGACCTTGTAGCTGTCCCCGATGTAAAAGAACGGACGATGCTAAAAGTCGCGGGAATGATAAGGGAAGTCAAACGGATCCGTACAAAAAAAGGTGAGGCGATGGCTTTCCTTACCCTACAAGACGAAACAGGAGAACTATCGTGCACAATCTTCCCAAGACAGTACGCCGCCATCAACATTCATATACAAGAGCTTGCAATGGTGCAAATTACGGGAACGATGGAAAAACGCAACGGCCAAACACAACTGATCGTCCAACAGATTAAGAGGGTTTAAAGAGACAAAAAGAGACATGTAAATTCTTGTCTCTTCAGACTGTAGACAAACACCCTGAATTTTCGGGCTTGCCTACAGTCTCTTTTCTTTTAAATAGAGATATAGCTAACAGTGTTGATTTACGCTGCGAGCGGACGCTTTCCGCGGGCACGGCTTCAGCCGCTTCCCTCGCTGCGCTCAGTCCAGGGTCTTCAGCTCGTGCTGTTCCCGCAGGAGTCGCCGCTCTCCGCTCCAATCAACGGAGTGCCCTACTAACCGAATGAGGTGATGGATATGATGACGAAGAATCAAATTAATGAACGTGAACAGTTAGAGATGCTAACCGTAGAGCAGTTGGTTCCTCATGGCCATCTGGTGCGCAAACTGGATGCTTCCCTTGATTTTTCCTTCATCTATCCATTAGTTGAAGATCTGTATTCAACCATTGGACGACCAAGCATAGATCCTGTCGTACTCATTAAGATGACATTCATTCAGTATACCCTCGGCATCCGCTCCATGCGCCAGACAATCAAGGAAATTGAAACAAACGTAGCCTATCGCTGGTTCCTAGGCTTCGGCTTTCATACTGAGGTTCCACACTTCTCCACATTCGGGGAAAACTATTTCCGTCGATTTGCAGACACCGATCTGTTTGAGCAGATCTTCTATAAAGTCCTAAACGAGGTGGCAAACCGAGGGCCCCTCAGCCCGGAACATGTCTTTATTGATTCGACCCATGTGAAAGCGAGCGCGAATAAGAGAAAGTTTGAAAAGAAGATAGTGCGTAAAGAGACGCGGGCGTAAGAGAAAAAGCTCCAGGAGGAACTCAACCTGGATCGTGAAAAGAATGGAAAAAAGCCGTTCCCACTGGACAAGCTTGAAAAGGAAGAGTACAAGGAAATCAAGGAGTCGACAACAGATCCGGAAAGTGGTTATTACGTTAAAGATGAACGGTCAAAGTAATTTGCCTATTCTTTTCACGCTGCCAAGGACGAAAAGGGGTTTGTGCTTGCAAACATCGTACACCAGGGAATCTCTACGACAGCACTATGCTCGAACCGTTAGTCCAGAAGATCATCGACCAGGTAGGACGTCCAGTCGTCGTTGCCGCCGATGCAGCCTACAAAACCCCAGCCATTGCAATTTTCTTTTAGAGAATCACGTGCTCCCTGCACTTCCATGCAAACGACCAATGACGAAGGAACCTACCGAACGACAACGAAGTAAGGGTATCGTCAGTATGCATCGACGCCTTCTATTTGTGCCTCGTGTCCGGTGATTGGCCAATGCACGCAAAGTAAGAATCAACAAAAGATGATTCAAAGGCATATCTGGCAGGACTATTTGGATGTAGCTGAGGACTTGCGACACAACCATGAGAAATATATGGAAAACGCAAAGAGATGATTGAGCGCGTCTTTGCTGCCATAAATTTGAAGAAGCTGGCCAGTTGGACGTGGAGAGCGGCGGCTATGGAGGATGAAATGATACCCCTGTCTTAAAGGATTTCCAGTTGATTGGAGTGCAGGGCGGCGACTCCTGGGGGATTAGCGCAGCGTGAAGACCCCGCAGGAGCGAAACGACGAGGAGGCTGAGGGCAAGCCCCCCGGAAAGCGTCCGCCCGGAACGGAAATCAACGTTATTTCAGTCTACTGACAGTTAAAATGTACATGTTTAGACAAAAGGGTTGGAAATCTATGATTTCCAACCCTTTTGTCTACAGTCTGAAGAGACATGTAGATTCATGTCTCTTTTTGTCTTTTCATCATTAATTCCAAGAAATCTCTTTACGATGCCATCACTTTTCTGTATGCTATAACAAGAAGTGGTCAGACCACTCGGATTACGATATTCCAAGAGGGGCGGCCGTATGCAAAATACAAAACCATCATCTAAGATGTTTCTTGACATCGTTGACGAACTTAGGCTGATGATCAAGGCGGAAGGCATCAAAGCGGGTGACAAAATACCATCTGAACGTGTTTTGGCGGAACGTCTGCAAGTGGGCAGATCCACAGTTCGGGAAGCACTGAGAAGCCTTGAGCTGCTCGGCCTGATTGAAACCCGCCGCGGCGAAGGGACGTACCTTGCAGATTTCAAAAAGCACCAACTCGTTGAAGTGCTTTCAACATTCGTCATGCAACAGCCTAAATCCGCATTGGATGTGACAGATACACGCATCATACATGAAAAAGCGGCAATTCAAACGATCTGCGGCGACGAACAGAAGCGTAACTTGCCTGTCTGGGAAGGGCTCCTTATAAAGCTTGATGAAGACGGCGAAGTTCTTCGAGAAGATATAATGCGGGAAATGATCGTTGCGACAGATAACCGATTATCATTGAAAATTTGGTTTATACTGAAACAATATAGCAAGGTTCCGTACGAGTTGATGACGGAAGGTATTGAAAATGACATTGTGAGATCATTGCTAAAGCATTTGATCGAAGGAAACGTCAGTGAAGCAATAAATGCCTATGACCAGTGGATTGAACATATCGAGGGGGAAGACAAAGAATGATCCGTGAATTTTTTACGAAAAAAAAGCAAGCGATAACGATACCTTCGGCAGATGCGAAAAATGATGTGCCGGAAGGGTTAATGACAAAATGTCCAGAATGTAAACAAATCATCTTGACAAAAGATTTGATGAAAAATGCAAAAGTTTGTCCGAAATGCGATCACCATTTCAAAATGACGGCATGGGAGCGTATTGATTGTCTTTTTGATGAAGATACATTCAAATCGATGGACGACCATTTAGTGTCGGAAAACCCGTTGAAATTCCCATCCTATACAGAGAAAATCGCATCCGATTCTAAAAAGACCGGATTGAATGAAGCTGTTCTTACTGGCATCGGGAAAATCGGAGGAAATGAAGTTGCAGTCGCAATTATGGACTCCCATTTCCGCATGGGTTCAATGGGGTCGGTCGTCGGCGAGAAAATCACCCGGGCAGTTGAAGCTGCCACGGAAAAGGGCATTCCCGTCATTATCTTCTCTGCGAGCGGCGGTGCTCGAATGCAAGAAGGTGTCCTTTCATTAATGCAAATGGCAAAAACAAGTGTTGCGTTGAAACGCCATGCCGAAAAAGGGCTGCTGTTCATTTCCGTCATGACCTATCCTACAACAGGTGGCGTGTCCGCTAGCTTTGCGTCCGTAGGAGATATTAATATAGCTGAACCGAGAGCCCTGATTGGCTTTGCGGGAAGACGGGTAATCGAGCAGACCGTCCGGGAAAAGCTGCCGGACAATTTCCAAACTGCCGAATTCCTATTGGACCATGGACAAGTCGATGCAGTCATCCATCGTCATGATTTGACGGAAGCCCTTGCAAAATTGGTCGGGCTGCATGTAAGGGAGGAAAAATAAGATGAGCAAGACGTTGGCATTCGAAGAACCGATAGTGAAACTTCGTGAAAAGATCAATGAACTCGAAGAATTCACTTCTACGAACGAAGTCGACCTTTCCGAGGAAATCGGTAAGTTGAAAACGAGATTAAGCAATTTGGAAACGGAAATATATAACAATATGGAGCCGTGGGATCGAGTGCAGGTGGCGAGACACCCCGAACGTCCGACGACGAGAGACTATGTTGCTGAACTATTTGAGGATTTCATGGAGCTTCATGGCGATCGCTCTTTTGGGGACGATGCGGCAATCATTGGTGGAATTGGCTCCTTCGAATCGATGCCAGTGACTGTGATCGGGCATCAGCGAGGGAAAGACACAAAGGAAAATGTAAAACGCAACTTTGGAATGCCCCATCCGGAAGGGTATAGAAAAGCATTGCGGTTAATGAAGCAGGCTGAAAAGTTCGGCCGCCCAATCATTTGCTTCATCGATACGAAAGGCGCTTATCCGGGGAAAGCTGCAGAAGAGCGTGGGCAAAGTGAAGCGATTGCCCGCAATCTAATTGAAATGGCGGGATTGAAAGTGCCGGTCATTTCAATCGTTATTGGAGAAGGCGGTAGTGGGGGCGCGCTCGCATTAGGAGTCGCCAATCACATCCATATGTTGGAGCATTCGACATACTCCGTCATCTCACCCGAAGGTGCAGCGTCAATTCTTTGGAAGGATGCAAGCCTATCCAAACAGGCGGCGGAGGCGATGAAAATCACTGCTCCACATCTGAAGGAAATGGGAATCATCGATGAGATCATTCCAGAAGTGCTTGGCGGCGCACATCGTGATCCGAAAGCGCAGGCTGTGGAAATGAGAAAAGTGTTGAAATCTTCATTGGACTTGCTCTGTGAAATGGATGCAAATGAAATCATAGAAGACCGTTATAATAAGTTTCGTAATATCGGTGTATTTTCAGAATGATGAGGTGCGGGTTTACCCCGCATCTTTTCGTTGCTTAAGAAACTATAAATTCTAGAAAGAAATGATTTGCAATACATAGTGAACTAAACCGAAGGGGTGATCCATTTGAAAAAGATCGGTGTTTTGACAAGTGGGGGAGATGCACCCGGCATGAATGCAGCTGTCCGTGCAGTTGTGCGTAAAGCGATTCATGACGGATTTGAAATTGCTGGTGTTTTCAATGGTTATCAAGGACTCATCCAAGGAAAGATTGAATTGTTACAGCTCGGTTCTGTCGGTGACATCATCCAACGGGGAGGAACAATGCTCAGATCCGCTCGTTCTCCGGAGTTCATGACTGAGGAAGGGCGTAAAGAAGCGGTCCGACAGCTGAAGGCGCATCATATTGATGGCCTCGTCGTCATTGGAGGCGATGGATCATTCCGGGGTGCGTTCGAATTGGTGAAAATGGGGATTCCATGTGTTTGTGTTCCTGCGACAATCGACAATGATATAAATGGCACGGAATTCACGATCGGTTTCGATTCGGCACTGAATACAGTCATTGATGCAATCGATAAGATCCGGGATACCGCAACATCGCATGAACGCACTTTCATCATCGAAGTGATGGGACGAGATGCCGGTGATCTGGCACTTTGGGCAGGTCTGGCAGGTGGTGCTGAAACAATTCTCATACCTGAAGAGGGCTATGATATGGATGAAATCATTCGTCGATTGAAAAGCGGAACGGGCCGTGGGAAGAAACATAGTATCATCGTCGTTGCAGAAGGTGTGATGTCTGGGTCGGCCTTGGCAGATTTATTGAAGGAGAAAGCGGGAATCGAAACACGGGTTTCCGTCCTCGGACATATCCAGCGTGGTGGCTCGCCATCAGCTCGTGACCGGGTCATTGCTAGCCAATATGGCGCAAGGGCTGTCGAAGTGTTGAGCGAAGGTCGTGGCGGCGTAGCTATTGGTATGCAAAACCATAAGGTGGTAGACTATGATTTAGAAGTGGTATTTGCACCAACAGACCATACTTTGGATATGGAGCTGTATAAGTTATCCAAAGAATTGTCGATTTGATATAACTACTATATATGACGAGTACAATACGAAGGGGCGTTTTGTGATGAGAAAGACAAAAATTGTGTGCACAATCGGACCAGCCAGCGAATCACCGGAGCTGCTTGAACAATTAATTGAGGCAGGTATGAACGTTGCACGGCTTAACTTTTCACATGGTACACACGAAGAGCACAAAGCCCGAATCAAATCCATCAGGGAAGCGTCAAAGAAGACAGGCAAGGTTGTCGGAATCCTGCTCGATACGAAAGGCCCTGAAATCCGGACGCATTCCATGAAAAACGGGGAAGTTGAATTGATTACCGGCCAGCACATCGATATTTCGATGACTGAAGTGGAAGGGACCGACAATGTTTTTTCAGTTACATATGAGAAGCTGATCGAAGATGTGGATAAAGGGTCTGTCATTCTTTTGGATGACGGGCTGATCCAACTGGAAGTCATCGGAAAGGATCACGAAAAAGGACTCATCCATACGATCGTAGTCAACTCGGGCGCGTTGAAAAATAAAAAAGGGGTTAACGTACCGGGTGTATCAGTACAGCTTCCCGGAATTACCGAAAAAGATAAAGAGGATATTTTATTCGGAATCCAAGAAGGTGTCGATTTCATCGCAGCCTCTTTCGTACGCAGAGCTTCTGACGTAATGGAGATAAGGGAATTACTTGAAAATAACGGCGGTGGACAAATCCATATTATTCCGAAGATCGAAAACGGTGAAGGTGTCGATAATTTGGATGACATTTTGACTGTTTCAGATGGACTGATGGTTGCGCGGGGGGATCTCGGCGTAGAAATTCCGGCGGAGGAAGTGCCGATCGTTCAAAAGAAAATGATCGAAAAGTGCAATCAGGTCGGCAAGCCTGTCATCACAGCTACCCAGATGCTTGACTCAATGCAAAGAAATCCACGTCCTACACGAGCGGAAGCAAGTGACGTCGCAAACGCCATTTTGGACGGTTCCGATGCAATCATGCTCTCTGGGGAAACAGCAGCAGGATTATACCCGGTTGAGTCTGTCCGTACGATGGACAGAATTGCAAAAACAGCTGAAAGAGCTGTCGATTATCGCTCAGTCGTTTCCACACGCCGTCGTGAAAAACATGGCAATATGACAGAAGCGATCGGCCAGGCCGCAGCTTACACGGCCATCAATTTAAAGGTGAAAGCTGTGCTCGCCCCTACGGAAAGCGGCCATACAGCCAAAATGATCGCAAAATATCGTCCAGGTTGTCCGATTATCGCAATTACCGCTTCAGACGAATGTTCAAGGAAATTGTCACTAGTATGGGGAATCTACCCGATCATCGGGGAAAGAGTGGATTCCATCGATGAGATTTTGCAGGAATCCGTCGAAGAAAGTGTGAAACACCAATATGTAACTCATGGTGATGTTGTCATTATCACTGCGGGAGTGCCGGTAGGCGAAGCGGGTACTACGAACTTGATGAAAATCCACGTTATTGGCGATATGCTTGCCAAAGGACAGGGGATTGGAAAGTCTGTCGCGTTTGGCCAAGCCGTTGTCGCTCGTAACGCTCAAGAAGCATTGGCACATAATATGAAAGGGAAGATACTTGTCACGTATTCATCCGACCGTGATATGATGCCCGCGATTGAAGAATGCGCCGGGTTAATTACGGAAGAGGGCGGATTGACAAGTCATGCGGCTGTAGTAGGCCTAAGTTTAGGAATTCCTGTCATCGTCGGTGTCGAAAAAGCTACTGACATTATCGTCAATGGAAAAGATATAACAATGGATGCGGAATCCGGAGTCATCTATAATGGACATGCAAGTGTACTATAACAAATAATTTAATTTATTGAGGCTGTCTTCCGTATTGTACGGAAGCGGCCTTTTTAGGATTGGAGATGTTGTTGAATGAAATGGCTGCTACCCGCATTTATTTTAGTGCCGGCCGCTGAAATCATGCTTTTGCTCTATTCGGGAAACAAAATTGGGATCATGCCGACCCTTCTTCTCATCCTTATTAGCGGGATTGGAGGGGCATACCTTGCAAAAAGACAAGGACTTAAAGCCTTTACTGATTTACGGAACAGGATGGGGACGATGGAAGCGCCGGGTAATGCAATGATTGATGGAATCTGTATTTTCTTCGGCGGTGTTTTATTGATCATGCCCGGTTTCATAACGGATATTGCAGGACTCTTACTTCTATTTACTGGCCCGAGAAAATTAATTAGACCATTTATCGTCAGTTGGATTTATAAAAAGATGAAACAAGGTCGAATCGTTATTCGATGAAGGATGGATGCTTTTTCAATTTCAGTGCCGCGAACAGCAGAAAAGGAGTTAACAGAATACCCGGCAATCCGAAAAGATAGAGCGAGCAGACGGTGATGAAAAAAGCATGGATCGGCTTTACGCGAAAAGCGGAAGCCCACATATACGATTCAGCCAATTGTCTCGTCATGACGACGAATATATATAGCAAGGCGAGCGAAACACCGATGAATAATTGCTTGGAATAAAGGAAAAAGGCCGACATCGGAATGAGGAAAAGCCCAATGCCCAACAAAGGCAGACTATCAGCGATGGAAACAAGGAATGCGCTGCCGATAGGTGATTCAAAACCAAGTACTGTAAATCCGATGCTTAGAATGATGAATGTCAATAAAAACAATCTTGCTTCAACGAAAGCGAATGTACCGAATAATTCACCGGACTTTGTAAATATCCGTTTTGCTGTAGCACGCATATTGACGGGAAAATAGACGAGAAACCAAAACTTGTTTTTTCCTGATTCCCGCAATGCAAAAAAATAGGCGACGAGGAAAATGAAAAAGCTGAAAATATGTTGAAAAAAAGAAGCCGTAAATGCAATGGCGTATTCGAGCAACGCATGTCCGTATTCAACAATCTTTTCCTTAAGGAAAGTAAAAACTTTTCCTGACAAATCCATGTTACCTGTGTATGAGGATAGGTGTTTATCCAAAAGTGGCACCGTATCCATCAATCCGTGCAGTGCAATGAACGAAAACGTACTGAAGATGAATAGCATGGAGAGCATGACGAAAAGGGTGGCGAATGTCAAAGGTAGTTTTGTCATCGCACGTACCGCTAGAAGTATAGGAGCAGTAAAATAGGCTGCAATTATTGCAATTCCTACAGGTGGAATTACAAAGATGAAAATCCCCGCGATAATTGCCGGAAACCATTGCAGGGCCATTGATTTAAAAGTTTGTTGTTGTGTGTTTTTTAGCAAGATTTCATCCTTTTTTCTGTTATTCTACAAATAAAACAAGCGTTTCCATTCACAAAACTGTAATATTTGCTTATAATGGGGTTTGTAAGCGTTTCAGACAGTACTAAATAAAAAGTAGATTTGCCGGAATCTGCTAGATTTTGCAGGTTGGACGGCAAAATGACTGAAGGAGCGATTTAAATGACAGCAACAAAAGGATTGGAAGGAATCGTAGCGACACAGTCCGCCATCAGTTCTATTATTGATGACACACTTACATACGTCGGTTACGATATCGATGATCTTGCAGTCAATGCAAGTTTTGAAGAAGTTGTTTATCTATTATGGCATCAGCGTCTGCCGAAAGCGGACGAGCTTGCTGAATTGAAACAGCAACTTGCGGATAATATGTCGGTTCCACAACCTGTACTCGATCATTTTAAGACTTATCCAATCAGTGAAGTACATCCGATGGCGGCATTGCGCACAGCTATTTCCCTCCTCGGATTATACGATGAAAACGCGGAAGATATGTCTGATGAAGCCAATTACGAAAAAGCAATACAGCTTCAAGCGAAAGTGGCAACGATCGTTACTGCTTTCTCTCGCATCCGTAAAGGTCAAGAGCCGGTTGCCCCTAAAAAGGAACTTGGCTATGCGGCAAATTTCCTGTATATGTTAACAGGAGAAGAGCCTCAAGATATTGCTGTTGAAGCATTTAATAAAGCACTAGTGCTTCACGCTGACCATGAGTTGAATGCTTCCACTTTCACTGCGCGTGTTTGTGTGGCAACCCTTTCCGATATGTATTCCGGCATTACAGCTGCAATCGGTGCACTAAAAGGCCCACTTCACGGTGGTGCGAACGAACAAGTGATGAGGATGCTCATGGAAATCGGCGAAGAAGATAAAGTTGAATCATACATCAGAGAAAAACTTGATAATAAAGAAAAAATCATGGGCTTCGGCCACCGTGTGTACCGTAAAGGGGATCCACGTGCGAAGCATCTACGTGAAATGTCTAAAAAGTTGACAGCTCTTCGTGGTGAAGAGAAATGGTATAATATGTCGCTGAAAATCGAATCAATCGTTACCGGCGAGAAAAATTTACCGCCTAACGTTGATTTCTATTCAGCGTCGGTATATCATTCACTTGGTATCGATCACGATTTATTCACACCTATTTTTGCAGTTTCCCGCTTCTCGGGCTGGACGGCACATATTTTGGAGCAATACTCCAATAATAGACTGATCCGTCCACGTGCGGAATATATCGGACCGGACATGCAAAAATACGTGCCTATCAACGAAAGATAACTTGTGCCTGGTAACAATTCGCCAGAATAACAAGTAATACATCGGGGCGATAGCATTACAATCTGCCCCCTCATCTTGAAATGGAGGAAAGTAAAATGGCAAAAATCACAGTAACTGACGGCGTACTTAACGTTCCAGATCATGCAACGATCCCATTCATCATTGGTGACGGTACAGGTCCCGATATTTGGCATGCAGCTTCACGCGTATTGGAAGCAGCAGTCGAGAAAGCATATGACGGCCAAAAGAAAATCGAATGGAAAGAAGTTCTTGCGGGAGAAAAGGCATTCAACGAAACTGGAGAATGGCTGCCACAAGAAACTCTTGACACAATCGAAGAGTACCTTATCGCTATCAAAGGTCCATTGACGACACCGATCGGTGGAGGTTTCCGTTCTTTGAACGTTGCGCTTCGCCAAGAGTTGGATCTTTACACTTGCTTGCGTCCGGTTCGTTATTTCGAAGGGGTTCCTTCTCCTGTTAAACGTCCAGAAGACTGCGATATGGTCATCTTCCGTGAAAATACAGAAGATATTTATGCTGGTATTGAATACCAAGAAGGCTCTGAAGAAGTTCAGAAGTTGATTTCATTCCTTCAAAACGAAATGGGTGTAAACAAAATCCGTTTCCCGGAAACTTCCGGTATCGGTATCAAACCGGTTTCTGAAGAAGGTACAAAACGCCTTGTACGCGGTGCAATCAACTATGCGCTTAAAGAAGGCCGTAAGTCTGTAACTCTAGTCCACAAAGGAAACATCATGAAATTCACTGAAGGTGCTTTCAAAAACTGGGGTTACGAAGTTGCTGAGCAAGAGTTCGGCGATAAAGTATTCACTTGGAACGAATACGACAAAATCAAAGAAGCGGAAGGGACAGACGCTGCGAACAAAGCGCAAGCTGACGCAGAAGCTGCTGGCAAAATCATCGTAAAAGATGCGATTGCGGATATCTTCCTACAGCAAATCTTGACTCGTCCGAAAGAGTTCGACGTTGTTGCAACGATGAACTTGAACGGCGACTACATCTCCGACGCACTTGCAGCTCAAGTCGGCGGAATTGGAATTGCTCCAGGTGCTAACATCAACTATGTAACTGGACATGCAATTTTCGAAGCAACTCACGGTACAGCTCCGAAATACGCTGGTCTTGATAAAGTGAACCCTTCTTCTGTTCTTCTTTCAGGCGTTATGATGCTTGAGCATATGGGATGGAACGAAGCGGCGAACATGATCACAGCTTCTATCGAGAAAACGATCGCTTCTAAAGTTGTAACTTATGACTTTGCTCGTTTGATGGACGGAGCTACAGAAGTGAAAGCTTCAGAGTTCGCTGATGAATTGATCAAAAACCTATAATATATTTATCAGACCAGGAAGCCTTGAGGCTTCCTGGTCTTTTTAGTGCTAGCCAAGTCGCTTGCCCTTTCCGAGTGAAAATTGATACACTTTCTTTAATACTAATTCCATGCAGGAAAATGAAGGGGGAAGCAAGTTGATATTAGGCAAAAAGAGGCGGATTGGAAGGGCGATCGAAAAAATCGTTGAAGGTGAAAAGCTGAAACTTACCGAAAAAATCGAGGATAAAGATTTGCTGCTCTACCTAGGTTTGACAAATGATTCAAATCCGCTGTACATCCAGCATGATTATGCATCCCAAACCGAATTCGACAAGCCGATTGTGCCGACGATCATGTTGAACGGAATTGTCACATCCGCCATTTCAAAATACTTGCCCGGACCGGGTTCGCACATTACGGAACAGCATTTGCTTTTCCCGAACCCCGTATATCATTATGAAACAATCGATTTCCTATTTGAAGTGATTCGAGTGGAAAAAGAGAGACACTCCATTGTTATAAAGGTGGAGGCGACGAACGAGGATGGACAGTCAGTCATTTCAGGGACTGTGACGGTCATTCCGCCATCCATCCGGGAAAACCTGACATCCTATGCAATGGATAACTTTTGATTTTTCGTTCATTCAATACAAAGACTGTTAGCATCTAAGGGGGACTTGGGCAATCGTGCAGAAAATTTTAATTGTGGACGACGAGCAGCCGATCCGCACGTTGTTGGACTATAATTTGAGACAATCCAATTACGAAACGATTATGGCGGCTGATGGTGAAGAAGCGGTATTGAAAGTGGAAAATGAAAATCCCGATTTGATTTTGCTCGATCTTATGCTTCCAAAAATGGATGGCATAGAGGTATGCAAGGTTTTGAGGCAAAGGAATATTAACACACCGATCATCATGTTGACGGCAAAAGGTGAGGAGCCCGACAAAGTACTTGGGTTGGAAATCGGAGCCGACGATTATATGACAAAACCATTCAGTCCGCGTGAAGTGCTTGCCAGAGTAAAAGCGGTGCTGCGGCGCAGTGGCGAGCGAACTGGCATCAATGGGACAGATTTGCCGGTGCTCCGCTCGGGGCCGCTTACCGTGCATCCGGAGCAGTATGAAGCTTATTTCGGCGACGAAGCATTGGAATTTACGCCAAAAGAATTTGAACTGCTCGTCTATTTCATGCAAAATAAAAACCGTGTGCTCACTCGCGATCAATTGCTGAGCGCAGTTTGGAATTACGACTTTGCCGGAGACACTCGAATCGTCGATGTGCATGTCAGCCATTTACGTGAAAAGATCGAAGAAAATACGAGAAAACCTATTTTCATTAAGACGGTTAGAGGGATCGGATATAAATTCGAGGAGCAAAAATTAAGATGAAAGGTCTATATTCCAGACTTTTCATCGCCTTTGCTGTTATATTTTTGATTCTGTTGACTGGTCTTGGCGTTGTCCTTGGCCAGTTTTTTTATCTGATCGATGATGAAATTACTTTGCATGTTCAGCGGAAGTTTTGGATTTTTCTTATCGCTATTTTAATGATTACCTATTTCCTATCCTTGATTCTAAGCGCCCGTGTTATAAGGCAATACGCAAAACCGACAGATTTAGTGACAAAAACTGCCGAGAAAATCGCGCTTGGCGATTATTTAGCGAGGACCCCGATTGATGAACTCGGGAGTCAAAATGGACTAGGCATCGCAGTAAATCAGATTGCGAGAAATCTACAGGAAACTTCGATACTGCGCGCAATGGAGAAGGAACGCCTAAAAACATTAATTGAAAGTATGGGCAACGGTCTTCTCATGTTCGGGAGGGAAGGCTCCGTCAATATAGTGAATGGTGTATTTGAAAAGACATTCGGATTTAAGCGTGATGAATTGATTGGGAAAACCTTTATGGAAATCGGATTGCCTCAAGGCATTGAGGGGCTGATTGAAGATGTGTTTTTGACGGAACAGGTGCATGAAAGGCAAATCCGGAACGGCCAATCTCATTTCAATGTATATGGTGCGCCTGTCATCGGACGCCATGGAAATTGGCTCGGCATCATTGTTGTAACACACGATATTACGAAACTTGTAAGATTGGAGGAAATCCGCAAAGATTTTGTTGCAAACGTTTCACATGAGCTTCGCACACCAATCACTTCAATTAAAGGCTTTACAGAAACTTTATTGGACGGGGCAATGAATGATCCCGAAACATCAAAAGAATTTCTAGGAATCATCCAAAAGGAAAGTGATCGCTTGCATTTATTAATCAACGATCTTTTGGAGTTGTCGGGAATCGAACGGGAAGGGTTCCAATTGCAACATAGCAAAGTCTTCGTCTCGGATGTCGTTGACAATGCAGTAAGAATTGTTAATGGCTTACTTGAAAGGAAGAATATGCACTTCGAAATAAACATTGATACAGAAATAGTAATTGAAGCGGATTCCGACAGACTTATCCAAGTGATGGTCAACCTGTTGACAAACGCCATCAACTATTCGAAAGAGAATACGACAATTACAATTAATGCATCTCAAACTGCAGATGAAGCCATCATCGAAGTGCGAGATGAAGGGATGGGAATTGATCGAACGGAACTTCCGAGGTTGTTCGAACGATTTTATAGAGTGGACCGTGCGCGAAGCAGGAATTCCGGCGGAACGGGTCTTGGGCTCGCTATCGTCAAACATCTGATTGAGGCGCATGGCGGCAAAGTCACTGTTGACAGTGAATTGGGAGTCGGGACAATATTTACTATATATTTACCAAAGAAATCCGCATAACGCGGATTTTTTTTGAAACCAAATCCAATCTTCTACCGTAAGTACAGTAGGTACATAGATAAAGGGGGAATTCAAATGAGCGCACGCCGTGCATCGGTAGCAGCCGGACTTGTCATTGCTGGAGTAATATTGCTCATCGTAGCATTTACAACGTGGTATACAGTGGACGAATCCGAACAGGCGATTGTTATCACTTTCGGAAAAGCGGATACACCAGTTACGGAATCTGGATTGCATTTTAAACTGCCTTGGCCGATCCAAAATGTTGAGAAACTCTCTAAAGAGACGTTTAGTCTTCAATTCGGTTATAAACAAGATCCGGACGGAACTCTTGTTGCTTACGACAAGGAAACGAAAATGATCACAGGTGATGAATATATTGTACTTGCAGATCTAGTCGTCCAATGGAAAATAACAGATCCGGAGAAATATCTATTTAACTCACAAAATCCAAAGGAAATTCTTCATGATGCGACTTCCGCTTCCATTCGATCGATCATCGGAAGCTCCACAATCGATTCGGCTTTGACGGATGGGAAAGCGGATATCGAAGCAAAAACACGAGATTTATTAACAACGCTCATGACGAATTATGACATTGGCATTTCGATTCAAGGTGTAAAACTACAAGATGTTGAATTGCCGAACGCAGATGTCCGAGCCGCGTTCACAGCAGTAACGGACGCCCGCGAAACGAGAAGCACAAAAATCAATGAAGCGCAGCGATATAAAAACCAACGAACGAACGAAGCAGAAGGTGAAAAAGCCGCCATAAAATCTCGTGCAATTGGACAGAAGACAGCCCGTACAGAGCAAGCGTTAGGAGATGTCGCCCTTTTCAATGATTTGTATGCGGAATACGAAAAAAACAAATCGGTCACCCGAGAGCGGTTAATTATCGAGACGTTGGAGCAAGTACTGCCGAAAGCAAAAATCTATATCATGAATGATGACGGCGAAACGGTAAAATATTTGCCGCTTCAACAACTAGAAAACCAAACACCACCACCTACTAACGACAACTCGGAAGGGGGCGGCAACTAATGTCGAACGACAATAATCCATTCAAAAGCATTGAGGAAAAATTCAAAGAAATGCAAGGTGGAAAACAGAAAAAGACACCAGGCGCGGATAAAGT
Organism: Sporosarcina sp. Marseille-Q4943; assembly: GCF_943736995.1. Lineage (GTDB taxonomy): Bacteria > Bacillota > Bacilli > Bacillales_A > Planococcaceae > Sporosarcina. Next base: position 1,193,303 of record NZ_CALSFT010000002.1, read on the forward strand.
CATCACTCCGAAAAAACCGTTCAATACGAGGAAATTTGTAAAGACAGCAATTACGTTTACAGTGATTTTTGCATTAGCGGTTATCCTTCTTGCCAATGTCTTTGTTGTAAAAGAAGGAGAGTATCGGGTAGTGCGTCAATTCGGTGAAATTACAAGAATTATAAATGAACCAGGGCTCAATATGAAAATCCCATTCATTCAAACTGTGTCAAGTTTGCCAAAAAATCAAATGAAGCACAATGTTTCCGAAGCTGAAATTACTACGAAAGATAAAAAACGAATCATTATCGACAATTATGCTGTTTGGAAAATTACTGATCCTGCAAAAATGATTTCCAATGCGCGTAATATTATCAATGCTGAAATGCGCATGGAGGAATTCATCTATTCCGTCATACGGAATGAGATGGGGCAATTGAATTACGTAGAAGTTGTCAATGATGAAAACTCATCGCGCGGTAGCCTGAATGATATGGTTACGACGAAAGTAAACCAGTTCCTGGAAGAAGGGAACTTCGGCATCGAGGTGATTGATGTGCGGATGAAACGGATCGATCTTCCGGAAGAAAACGAACATTCCATTTACACGCGGATGATTTCGGAACGCGAATCGACAGCACAGGATTACCTTTCACAAGGGGATGCCGAGAAGAAGAGAATAGAAGCGGAAACGGATAGGGAAGTGCAAGAAATGCTTGCGACTGCGAAAAAAGAGGCCGCTATCATTCATGCAGAAGGGGAAGCGGAAGCTGCCAAAATCTACAATGACGCATTCTCAAAAGATCCCGATTTTTATAGTCTTTACCGCACGCTGCAATCCTATGCACGCACAATCGGAGACGATACGGTAATCATTATGCCAGCCGACTCACCATACGCCAAAATATTGACAGGATACTTGGAATAATAGATAGCGTCATTTTCATTTACTCTTGCCCACGTGGTAAGATAAATGAAGATGACGTTTTAACTTAATCCAGCAAAAGGTTCAAACTGTTATAAGTGGTTGGATGAATGCAGAAATACCATCGATTCAATGAAGTTTAATGCTTGCTGTATTAAGTTAAAGCCTCCGGCGGATGTCACGGATTTTTAAGGGAGTTTATCGAGCAAGCTCGATAAAAATCCGGACGCAATTACGCCGAGGCGTAATTGATTGGACGAAAGAACAAGGGAGTGGACTCATGTGACGAAAAAGAAAATAGTGCTGTTAGATGGAAATAGCTTGGCGTATCGTGCGTTTTTCGCTTTGCCGTTATTGACGAACGATACGGGCATCCATACAAATGCGGTGTACGGATTCACGATGATGCTGCAAAACATTCTGGCGGAAGAAAAGCCGACTCATATGCTCGTCGCCTGGGATGCTGGGAAGACGACGTTCAGGCATTCCACATTCAGTGAGTATAAAGGTGGGCGGCAAAAGACGCCACCTGAGCTATCAGAGCAATTTCCTTATTTGCGGAAGCTGCTAGATGCTTATCAAATCCCGCAATATGAACTGGATCAATACGAAGCGGATGATATTATTGGGACGTTAAGCAAGTCGGGCGACGAGGATGGCGTCGAAGTCGTCATCATTTCAGGTGATAAAGACTTGACGCAACTGGCGAGCGACCATACGACAGTATGCATTACGCGTAAAGGAATTACAGACCTCGAAAAATACACACCAGAGCATGTCATGGAGAAATATGGCATTACACCGCCACAAATCATTGATATGAAAGGTCTCATGGGAGATGCATCCGACAATATTCCAGGCGTGCCGGGCGTAGGTGAGAAAACTGCGCTTAAACTGCTAAAAGAATACGGCACTGTCGAAAACGTTTATGAATCATTGGATTCCGTTTCAGGGAAGAAATTGAAGGAAAACTTGACGGAAAACGAAGAGCAGGCAATGATGAGCAAAAAACTCGCAACGATTGAAGTGAATGCCCCTATTACAATTTCAATAGGTGATTTGATGTATGCGGGTCCCGATGAAGAAAACGTCAAGTCTATTTATGAGGAATTAAAGTTCAAGACGTTGCTTGAAAAAATGGCTCCTCAAACTGAAAGTGGACCAGTAGCAGAAATCGACGTCCAAATCGTCACTGATCCTGAATCGATTGAACTTGCGGATGAGATGGCGATCCATGTTGAAATGATGGATGAAAATTATTTGGCTACGGATGTTACAGGCGTCAGTATGACGGATGGCAAGCAAATAATTTTCATTCCGATTGCTGTCTTGCAACAGTCGGGTCGTTTAAAAGAATGGCTTCGGAATGGCGATAAAAGGAAATTTGCGACCGATTCAAAAGCTGCTTATGCTTCTTTGCTACGCTATGACATAGAAGTGAACGGCTTTGAATTCGATTTACTACTAGCCACCTATATTGCAAATCCATCCTCTTCTTACACAGACGTCGCTTCCGTCGCAAAGGAATTCAATTATTCGGACGTGCAGCCTGATGAAGCGGTTTACGGAAAAGGTGCGAAAAAAGCAGTGCCGGAAGAAAAGGTGCTTGCCGACCATGCCGGCAGAAAGGCCCAAGCTGTATGGAAGCTGAGACCGGTGCTTGAAGAGAAATTACATGAAAATGAACAGTTCGAATTATATCATGAGCTCGAAATGCCACTCGCGAAAATTCTTGGAAAGATGGAATCGACAGGTGTTAAGACCGACTTGGGAATCCTCCAACAAATCGGCCTTCAACTCTCAACGAGATTGACCGAACTTGAATCGATTATTTATGAGATGGCGGGACAACCTTTCAATATTAATTCTCCGAAGCAGTTAGGTGAAATTCTATTCGAGAAAATCGGATTGACACCAATCAAAAAAACGAAGACAGGCTATTCGACTGCGGCAGATGTGTTGGAAAAGCTTGAAAGCGAGCATGAAATTATTAGTTTTATATTGACATACCGTCAGCTCGGAAAGCTGAACTCCACTTATATCGAAGGCTTATCAAAGGAAATCCATGAGGATGGAAAAATCCATACGCGATTCCAGCAGGCATTGACACAAACGGGCCGATTGAGCTCCATCAACCCGAATTTGCAAAACATCCCAATCCGACTTGAGGAAGGCCGGAAAATCCGTGCGGCATTCGTTCCGTCAGAACCGGGCTGGCTCATGTTCGCCGCTGACTATTCGCAGATCGAATTGCGTGTCCTTGCCCATATGTCCCAAGACGAAAAAATGATTTCGGCATTCCGGGAAGGAGAAGACATCCATACGAAGACAGCGATGGACGTATTCGGTGTTGATAAAGATGGCGTTTCCTCGGACATGAGGCGGACTGCCAAGGCGGTCAACTTTGGAATCGTCTACGGCATCAGTGATTACGGGCTGTCCCAAAGCTTGAATATTACCCGTAAGGAAGCAGGAAAGTTCATTGACACATATCTCGAGACGTTTCCTGGCGTGAAGCAATATATGGAGGACATCGTCTCCGAAGCGAAAATGAAAGGCTATGTCGTCACGATGATGAACAGACGTAGATACTTGCCTGACATTACAAGCTCGAATTTCAATTTGCGCAGTTTTGCGGAGAGAACGGCAATGAACACTCCAATTCAAGGGACGGCAGCGGATATCATCAAGAAGGCGATGATCGATATGGATGCAAGATTGACGAAGGAAAACATGAAAACAAGAATGCTCCTTCAAGTGCATGATGAATTGATTTTTGAAGCGCCTGAGGAGGAAATTGAAAAACTGAAGAAAATCGTACCGGAAGTGATGGAATCTGCATTGGCACTCGATGTCCCATTAAAGGCCGAGTGGGCGTATGGTCTCTCCTGGTACGACACGAAGTGAGGAATGAATTAGAATGCCAGAATTGCCCGAAGTGGAAGGTGTCGTCCGTGAATTATCGCCAGTCTCCATTGGCCGTACCATTTCTGAAGTGCGCGTATCTGAAGTAGTACAGAAATCCAAGGAGGTAGGCAAGGAAGCAATCGTCAAAGGAAAAACTCTTGAAGACTTCAAGGAAGAATTAGCAGCAATGACGATTGTGGACGTCACTAGAAGAAGTAAATATATATATTTCCATTTAGAAAAGGCCGGTTTACCATACTTGCTTGTCAGTCATCTCGGCATGACGGGTGCGTGGTTCGTTGTAGATTCCTTGGAAGAAGTTACTGAACAGAAATTCAAGAACCATATGCACGTCATATTCAAGATGGATGACGGAGGAATGCTCGTCTATTCCGACATCCGCCGGTTCGGGGAATTGCGGCTGTTGCAAGCGGAAGAGGATTATTTGCCATTGCTGAAGATGGCTCCTGAACCATTTGAGGCAGGCGCAGTCGAACATTTCCTAGCGATGGCAGCCACACCTAAATATGCACGAAAGCCGATTAAAGAGGTTGTTATGGATGGCCATGTCATTTCCGGATGCGGCAACATATATGCAACCGAAGCGCTATTTCGAATGAACATTCACCCAGGACGTGCGACGGAGCGGATCAGTGAAAAGAGGAAGCGGGAGTTGTTCCGGGAAATCGTGGATGTCCTTCAAGAGAGCATTGATGCCGGCGGAAGCTCCATTTCGGATTATCGAAATATAAACGGGGAAGCGGGAACGATGCAGACCCGTCTGAAGATGTATGGAAAGAAAGTGTGTGGTACTTGCGGCAAGGAGACGAAAAGCATGAAGATTGCCGGCAGGACATCAGTATATTGTCCTCAATGCCAAAGGTAAGGAAAGGATGATTTCAATGATCATCGGTTTGACGGGAAGCATTGCGACCGGTAAAAGCACTGTGTCGCGGATGTTGAAACAGAAAGGGTATCCAATCGTCGACGCGGATGAAATCTCTCGGCTTGTCGTAGAACCTGGTAGTCCTGTACTTGAAAGCATTGCGGAAGCTTTCGGTTACCTTGTTCTTCATCCGGATGGGTCGCTGAACCGGGAGAAGCTAGGCAGTCTCATTTTCAATGACGAGGAAAAACGGAAAAAGCTGAACGGGATCATCCACCCGGCTGTCAGAAGGGAAATGATACGACAGAAGGAAGAATGGTTGGAGAAAGGGGCGAATACCGTTGTCATGGATATTCCGCTTCTTTTCGAAAGCAAGCTTCAGTCGTATGTAGATAAAATAATCGTAGTTTCAGCAACACCCGCAATTCAAAGGGAGCGCCTGATTGCTAGAAACGGCTACTCAGCAGATGAGGCAGATGCGCGCATCAATTCGCAGCTACCGATAGCTGAGAAGGAATTGGGTGCGGATGCAGTCGTTGATAATAACGGTTCATTGGAAGAGACGGAACATCAGCTTGCTAAAATATTAAATGAATGGAATGCCAAGTTATAAGCTTAAATAATTTTATTCTCTGAAAAGTGGAACATTGTTATTTCGTTCACAAACTCTTTCCACAAGGGTAAAATGTGCTATACTAATTATCGGATAAACGATAAAAAGTATATAACATTACGCAGGAGGATTTTTTCATGACTACTTCGATAGCGATAAACGGTTTCGGGCGGATTGGCCGCATGGTTTTCCGTCAAATTATCACGAAGGATGACGTTGATGTAGTAGCGGTAAATGCATCATACCCGGCAGAAACTCTAGCCCATTTGATTAAGTATGACACAAATCATGGAGTTTTTGATGGTGAAGTCGTTGTGGAGGAAGATGCCCTTGTTGTCAACGGAAAGCGGGTTAAATTAATTGCGGAGCGCGATCCGGCAAAGCTTCCTTGGAAAGAGCTTGGCGTCGACATCGTCATTGAAGCGACGGGAGCGTTCAATGCACGTGATAAAGCTGCCCTACACTTGGATGCAGGAGCTAAGAAAGTCATTCTGACTGCTCCAGGGAAAAACGAAGACGTAACAATCGTTCTAGGTGTGAATGATGACAAGCTTGACATTGAAAAGCATGATGTCATTTCCAATGCAAGCTGCACGACAAACTGTCTTGCACCGGTTGCAAAAGTATTGAACGATACATTCGGCATTGAAAACGGATTGATGACAACTGTTCATGCTTATACAAACGATCAGAAAAACTTGGATAATCCTCATAAAGATCTTCGTCGTGCGCGTGCATGTGCACAATCGATCATCCCGACTTCTACGGGTGCTGCAAAAGCGCTATCGCTCGTATTGCCTGAGCTTGAAGGGAAAATCCACGGAATGGCCCTACGTGTACCGACTCCGAACGTGTCATTGGTCGATCTAGTCGTTGATGTGAAAAAAGATGTAACAGTGGAAGAAGTGAATGAAGCATTCATTAAGGCCGCAGAAGGTCCAATGGCAGGAATCCTTCGTTTCACGACTGAACCGCTCGTATCAATCGATTTCAACACGACAACAGAGTCTGCGACGATTGACGGTCTATCAACGATTGTCATGGGCGATCGTAAAGTGAAAGTCCTTGCTTGGTATGACAATGAATGGGGTTACTCTGCCCGTGTTGTTGAATTGGCTATAAAAGTAGGAAATGCATTGAAGTCCAAAGTGAATTCTTAATTTGAAATTAAAAATCGTCCAGGTCGATATTCGACTTGGACGATTTTGTCTTCCCTTTCGATTTTTTTTCGCCGAACTTCTGTTATAATCAATATACTATACGGAAATGCGGAGGAAGCAGAAATGATATGTCCAGCCTGTCATTATAATGGCACCCGGGTCATCGATTCCAGACCCTCTGAAGAGAATCGATCCATCCGACGACGCCGTGAATGCGAAAAATGCGCT